>NZ_QOHF01000028.1 GCF_003319115.1 Geodermatophilus sp. TF02-6
TCCATCACGGCCACCGCCGATCTTCGAAGCTTCGCAACTCCGAAGGATCACGCGGTGGCCGCCTTCACGCCAACCCCGAATCCCAGCAGTGCAACTCCCGGGGGGCCGGGAGGTTAAACGACAAGCTGAGACCGGCTGGCGCTGGCGGCGCCGGAGCGGTCGCCGATGCTGTCCCACGCCTGGGTGGCCGCCTTCCTCGAGACCGCACTCGAGCGTGGCCAGACCTGGCGGTACCTGCTCGCCCACCGTGGCGACGCCTTCCTCGGCGTTCTGCTCGTCGTCCGCACGAGCCATCTGCAGGGCAGCCACCTGAGGCGCGTTATGTGGGTTGGCCTGTGCAACACCGAGGTCGGTGAGGTGCACGCGCAGCAAGGTGTGTGCGGCGATGGTGGCGGCGGTGCGGGTGAGAAGCCCCAAAGGTGTGGGCACCGTCGCGGCCGAAACGGCAAGCTGCCTCAGGCCGCCGGGTCCCTGCTCGCCGTCCAGCCGGCCCACGCCGAGGACACCATGGCTCGTACGTCGTGGCGCGCCTCCCACCCAAGCCCCGCGCGGATGGCGTCGGCGCTGGCCACCACCCGGGGTGGGTCGCCAGACCGGGGTGGGGCGACGATCGGTTCGGCCCATGCCTCCCCGGCCGTGCCGGTGACCGTGCGGATCACCTCCACCATCTCCCGGACCGACACCCCCTCCCCGCGGCCGACGTTCGCCGTCAGCGCGCTCGCCCGGCCATCGGCCAGCGCCCGCGCGGCGGCGACGTGGGCCGAGGCGACGTCGGCGACGTGGACGAAGTCCCGGACGCAGGAGCCGTCCGGTGTCGGGTACCGGTCCCCGAAGACGACCGGCGGCAGCCCCTGCTGGAGCCGGTCGAACACCATGGGGACGAGATTGGAGACGCCGCGGTCGGCGAGTGCGGGATCCGCCGTGCCGGCGACGTTGAAGTAGCGCAGGGTCGCGTGCCGCAGGCCGGTCACCGCCGCGACCTGCTCGATCATCCGCTCGCCGATCAGCTTCGTCGTCCCATACGGGTTGACCGGCCGGCACTCGGTGTCCTCGCGGACGAGGTCGATGTCCGGCATGCCATAGACGGCGGCGCTTGAGGAGAAGACCAGGAAACCGACGCCCGCGGCGAGGGCCTCCTCGAGCAGCACGCGCAGGCCTTCGACGTTCTCCCGGTAGTAGAACAGCGGCCGCCGAACCGACTCCTCGACCCGCTTCTTCGCCGCGACGTGCACGACGCCGCAGACCCCGTGCTCGCGGATCGTGCGGCGCAGCAGGGGGCCGTCGAGGACGCTGCCGACGACCAGAGGTACGCCCGGGATTCGGGCCCGATCACCGGTCGAGAGGTCGTCCACCACGACCACCTCGTCACCCGCCTGCCGCATGGCCGCGGTCACGTGCGCACCGATGTAGCCGGCTCCGCCGGTCACCAGCCAGGTCACGCGGAGCAGCATCGACCACGGACAGCGCATTCCCAAGCGCACCCGGGACGACGGCGTGCTGGAAGTGGGTGGGACCGCACCCGGCGCCCTGTCCATGCCGCGGTCGAGGCTCGGGCCGGCGGCTCGGCGGTTACGTTTAGTGACCGTCGGCCGTCCCGGGATCAACTGCATTGAACGGCGACAGGTGCATGTTCTCGATCACTCTGCGCAGCGGTCGTTCGGCGTGCCGCGATGGTGCGTCAAGTCTCAGTCGATCGGGTTGATCTCACCACGGACTCCGACCACAGTCGGCGACGAAGCAAGGGTCCCGCTCCGGCGGCAGCCGACACGAAGGGTGAGCGTGGTCAACAGGACGGCGTCGGAGCGCGCCTCCCTCCTGGGGACATGGGTGGCGGACACGTCACCCGACCGGGGCGGGCGGCTGTGGCTCGTGCGTGCGCTGCTCTGCGTCCTCTTCCTGTTCACTGCTTGGGCGGTACTGGTCCTGGTGAGCGGCTCGGCCCACGCGGACACGGTCGAGAGTCCACCGTCCGGCGCGTCGAGCACCGAGATGCCGGGCACGGGCGCTGACGAGCCCGTCGTCGCGGAGGCGACCACCGCCAGCACCGCCGAGTCGACCCCGGAGGCCGATTCCTCGCCCGCCGCAGTCACCGATGCGGAGTCCGCCAGTGACTCTGCGCCAACCGCTCCCGCGCCGTCGTCCGCCGTTCCCGCTCCGCCGACGGTCCAGCCGACGGACGAGGCAGTCTCAGGTGTCGACGCGCAGAACGACACCCCGAAGGCCTCCGCGGCGCCCTCGGCGAGCACCGCAGACGAGGAGACGGCCACCGGCGGATCCGTCGCGGGGACCGCGCAGGACTCCACGAGCTCCGCGGCCCCTGAGGTGCCCGCCGGCGCCGGGACACCGAAGGCCTCGATCCCGAACACCGCCGGCCCCGACCGCGCCTCTGCACCTCCGGTGCGGACGGAGCCGACCGTCCGCTCCGCTCCCGCGACCCCGAGCACCGCAGCGGTGCCGAACGGGACGAAGACCACGAGCGCGGCCTCGGCGCCCTCGGTGGGGACACCCGCGCCGGCTCCCGCCCCCTCGGGTACCGCGGCGATCACGCCCGAGCACTGCCCGGTCCCGGCTCAGATCGGCACGACCTCCCGGACCCGGGACGGCGCCACGGCCAGCGGCACCACCACGGTCACCGGCGCCGGCACCGCCACGGCCACCTCGGCGGCCGGCGCGCCGAAGGGCGGCACGACGCCGGCCTCCACCGGAAGCACCGCGAGCACGACGTCGGCCGCGACCGCCACGTCGGCCTCCCATCCTGCCGTCCCCTGCTCGATGACCTCCGGCGCAGCGCCGTCGGCCACGTCCGAGGCAACCACGAAGCCGTCCACAGGCTCGGACAAGGCCATCACGGACAAGGCCACCACGCACAAGGTCACTCCTCCCACGTCCCCCGCGCGGACCGCGACCGACAAGGCCACTGCCGAGAAGGCCCCTGCCGACAAGGCCACCCCGGGCACGGCCACTCCCGGCACGGCCACCGTGACCTCGGTGACACCGGCCGTCGTGATCGCTCCGCACCCGATGGTGCTCGACTGCGTCCGGAGCGCGGCCGGGTCACTGGCCGACTCCGCGAAGCAGGTCCAGACCATGCTCAGCAAGGGCGCGCGAGCTGCTGCGCACCGGACGTCCGTGCAGCCGTCGTCCGGGGAGTCCTCGCCTGCGCACGGGCGACCGGTCGCTCCACCGGCTGCGCCCGAGCCCGCGCCGGCACCTCCGGCGCCTCCGGCACTCCCGGCGCCGCCTGCGCCCCCAGGGGGGTCGGGGACGAACAGCTGCCCGAACGTGAGCGGCCACCACGCGGGTGGTTTGTCGGTCGACGACGCAGTCCTGCCCTCGTCGGCCGGCCGTGCGCTGGCCGACCAACGCGTGCGGCTGATCGACCCATGGGTCGCCCACGCCGTCACCGGCTCGGACGAGCCCGGTGCGCGCCCCGACTGACCCCGCGAGCCCCTGATCGACTCCGGATGGACGTGGTGGCCGTGGGTCACCGCAGGAGCCGGGGTTCACCCGATCACATGACGAGCCAGGGGCTTTCGTGGACACGACCGCAACCCTGCGTGACACTGGGTGTCGCGCCCGGGTGACAATGGCTGATCCCCGTGGTGCACGACCGGTTGGTACGGGGGCCTCATCGTGACGCGAGAGTCCAAGTCCTGAGCGCCGCGTGCCGGTACGCCGGCACGGAGACCGACACAGCAATCAGCAACACGGGTAGCGAAGACCCGTCGGGCGACCTGGTCGCCGCATGCCCGACGGCGAGCAATGGCGAAACCGGACCCGTCTCCCGCAACGAGAGGACCGGCATGCGCCCACAGCAGGGCACCACGACGATGACCCAGACGATGACCCACCGGACCAGCAGCCCCCGGATCAGCGTCATCATCCCGACGTACAACGAGGCCAAGAACCTCCCGCACGTCTTCGGCCTGCTGCCCGAGGATCTGCACGAGGTGATCGTCGTCGACGGGCACAGCGTCGACGGAACGGTCGACATGGCCCATTCCCTCCGCCCCGACGTCGTCGTCGTCGAGCAGAACCGTCGGGGCAAGGGCAACGCCATGGCATGCGGCTTCGCCGCCGCGACCGGCGACATCCTCGTCATGCTCGACGCCGACGGGTCCGCCGACCCGCGGGAGATCCCGCGCTTCGTCGCCGCGCTGACCGGTGGCGCCGACTTTGCGAAGGGCACCCGGTTCAGCCGGGGCGGCGGGAGCAGCGACATCACCCGCACCCGCGCCTGGGGCAACCGCTGGCTCAACCGCGCGGCCAACGTGTTGTTCGGCACATCCTACAGCGACCTGTGCTACGGCTACAACGCCTTCTGGGCGCACTGCCTGCCGGTCCTCGAGCTCGACGCGTCCGACGTCGGCCGGAACGGCAAGCTGTGGGGTGACGGGTTCGAGATCGAGACGATCATCAACACCCGGGTGGCCAAGGGGAAGCTCGTGATCATCGAGGTACCGAGCTTCGAGTTCCCGCGCATCCACGGGCAGAGCAATCTCAACACCTGGCGCGACGGCTTCCGGGTGCTGTGGGCGCTGGTGGTCGAGCGGGCGAACGGCATCGGCCGTGCCGCGCCGGTCGACCGGACGAGGGCTCGCGCGCTGGGCGCGACCGTGTCGTCGGCTGCCGACGTCGAGCACATGGCGGACCGCGTCGAGGGTTCCCGCGACCTCGACACGCTGGCCGAGTTGATGGCGGTCTCGCGCATCGGCATGGCAGAGCCTCGAGGTGATGTGGCATGACCTCGGTGTCGGTCGTCATCCCCTGCTTCACCGAGGAGCGGTGGGAGGAGATCACGCGAGCCGTCCGGTCGGTGCTGGAGCAGACCCACCCCTGTGACGTGATCGTGGTCGTCGACCACGATGACGTCCTGCTGGACCGACTCCGGCGGGCGGTGGGCCACCGGGCCCGGGTCGTGCCAAACCGGTTCGCCCGGGGGGCCTCCGGTGGCCGCAACACGGGCGCGCTCGTCGCCGGCAGCGACCTCCTCGTGTTCATGGACGACGACGAGGTCGCCGAACCCGACTGGGTCGAGAACCTGGTCCGCGCCCACCGGCGCGCACCGTTCGCCGTGGGTCTCGGTGGCGCGGTCGAGGCCCGCTGGCCGGGCGGGGCGCCGCACTGGTTTCCCGAGGAGTTCTCCTGGACCGTGGGTGGCACGGCGCCCCGGCCGGACGACACCGATGTGCGCAATGTCTGGGGCGGGAACATGGCCGTGCGCCGCGACCTGTTCCTCCAGGTGGGCGGGTTCGCCAACGAGTTCGGCAAGGTGGGACACGCCTCCCAGCCCGAGGACACCGAGCTCTGCCTGCGGATGAACGCCCACGTGGGCACGGGCGCACGGTGGCGCTTCGTGCCGGGGGCGGTCATCTCACACGACGTCCCGCCCGAGCGCCGCACGTTCCGCTTCTTCCTGCGCAGGAACTGGCTGGAGGGGACGGGCAAGCGGGTGATGGCGTCGCGGTCGGCCACTGGCGGTAAGGTCCTCGACGAGGAGGCCGCCTTCGTGCGTGCCGTCCTCACCCGCGGGCTGCTGCGCAACCTGGTCGTGGCCGCGCGCGGCGACCTGGGCGGCCTGGCGCGGACGGGGGCGACCGTCCTCGGCGTCGGCGCGGCCGCGCTCGGTTACCTCGCCGCGGCGGTGCGGCCGGTGCGGGCCGGCGAGCGGCGCCGCGACGTCGAGGAGGCCGTCCGCTCCCTGCCCCTGATCGACCTGTCCGCGCCGGCCGCGCCCGGACCGCAGGTGCAGAAGGTGGGGGTGGAGGCGTGACGGCGGTCGGATCCGCGAGGACCACCGGCGGGAGCGCGGTCCGGCGTGCCCGCTGGCGGATGCCGGTCCTCATGTACCACTCCGTGCCGGCGACGGCGCCGACCGTACCCGACCAGCACAAGGTGCCGGTGGCCAAGCTCGAGGAGCAGCTGACCCAGCTGGCCGAGGACGGCTGGCAGCTGATGGGCCTGACCGAGGCCCTCGCGCTGCGCGCCGCCGACCCGGCCGCGCGCGTCGTCGGCGTCACCTTCGACGACGGGCTGCTCGACTTCCTGAACGCCGTCGAGGTGCTCACCCGGGTGGGCGCACGGGCCACCATGTACGTGCCCACCGGGGACGTCGGCCTGCGCCTGGCACCCGAGGACCCCCACGGTTCCCGGCTGAGCTGGTCCCAGCTGGCCGAGGTCGCCGCCGCCGGCGTTGAGATCGGCAGCCACTCGGTCAACCACCGGACGATGGACGTGCTGCCGGCCGACGAGCTCCGGTCGGAGATCGTCGACAGCAGGTCCGCGATCGAGGACGCCCTGGCCCTGCCCGTGCGCTCCTTCTGCTACCCCCACGGATATTCCAGCCGCCGGGTGGAACGGATGGTGGCCGCCGCGGGTTACTCCAACGGGTGCATCGTGGGCCGGAGGATCGCCACGTCCTCGGACGGTCCGTACCGTGTTCCTCGTCTGCACGTTCGGCCGGGCGTCACCGGAGACGCCTTCGAGGAGCTCCTCCGCAGAGGGGAGCCCGGCCTGGCGCCGCGGCTCAAGCGCGTCGTCGCACCCGCGTGGCGGCTGACCCGCCGGGCGGCCGTGCACGTCCTGCACCGTGAGTGGACCTGAGTTCACTGTGCCCCGAGCTCAGGCCGGAGAGATGGAGTCGATGACCTGACATGACCGCCGTGGAGAACGTCACCACGTCGGTGCGCGAGGCTGTGGCGCATGTGCTCGACGTCGAGCTGTCCGGACCGATCGCTCCGGTGTCCCGCACGGCTGCCGACGGCACCACCGCCAACGAGGCGTGGCTGCTCGTCCGCCTCGACGGCGAGCCGCTGGGCTGGCAGGTCGTGCCGCTCCCGGTAGAGGGGCTGGCCGTCGACGAGCTGCAGCGGCTGCTGGACGCCCGCTGGGGCGAGGAGGTGCGCCGCCGGCGGGCGCGGGCCGAGGGCTTCGCCGAGCGGCACGCGCGCCACCTGGCGACGGCCAGCCGGGCCAGCGTCGTGCTGTGCACCCGAGAGCGCCCCGAGGCGCTCGCCGCGTGCCTGGAGAGCCTCACCGCACAGGACCACCCGGACTTCGCGGTGTGGGTGGTCGACAACGCGCCGGCCACCTCGACCACGAAGGACGTCGTCGACTCCTTCACCGGGCGGCTGGACATCCGTTACGTCGTCGAGCCGCGCCCCGGGCTGTCCCGGGCACGGAACCGAGCGCTGCGGGAGCCGCTAGAAGGCGACGTCGTCGCCTGGATCGACGACGACGAGGTCGCCGACCCGATGTGGTTGTCCGAACTGACCCGTGCGATGGCTGAGCGGCCGGGCGCCGACGCCGTCTCCGGCCTGGTCGTCCCCGCCGAGCTCGCCACTCGCGCCCAGCTGTGGTTCGAGCAGTTCGGGGGGCACAGCAAGGGCCGCGGGTTCACCCCGGCCGACTTCGGCCGCGGCAGCGACGACCGGCAGAACCCCCTGTATCCGCTACCACCGTTCGGGGTGGGCGCCAACATGGCGTTCCGGACCGCCTCGCTGTACGCGATCGGGGGCTTCGACGAGGCGCTCGGGGCGGGCACGCTGACGCACGGCGCCGAGGACACCCGGGCCTTCACTGACCTGCTGCGCGGCGGTGGCGCGACGCTGTACCGCCCGAGTGCGGTCACCCGCCACTTCCACCGGCGCGACCTGGCCGGCCTGCGCCGGCAGATGGAGGGCTACGGCACCGGCCTGACCGCCTTCTACACCTCGCTCGTCGCCGACTCCCCGCTGGTCCTCGGGCAGCTGGCGCGGCTCGCCGGCCGGGCGCTGCGCGACCTGACGAGCTCGTCGAGCCTGCGCGTGTCGGGCCTGGCCGACGACTTCCCCGCCGAGCTGCTCTCGGCCAACCGGGCCGGCATGACCCAGGGGCCCGGCGCCTACCTGCGGCAGCGCCGACTGCACCAGCGGGCAGCCCGGACGGCCGACGCGCCCCCCGCCGCGGCCGCCGCGGACGCCGCGTGGCGGCCGACCCAGGTCGTCCACTGGGACCTCGACGACCCGCCCGCCGATCTCGGCCTGACCCCCGACGACGCGGCGCGCTACGGCGCCGTCCTGTTCGTCACGTGGCGGCCCGCCCGCCCGGTCGCGCTGCTGACCCTGCCGATTGCGGAGGCCCTCGACCGCGCCACCCGCGAGGTAGCCCTGCGCCGGGTGCCGGAGGCGCCGCAGGCTCCCCCGCGGGTGCCGACCAGCGCGCTGCCCGGCGTCTCCGTGGTCATCCCCACCGTGCTCGAGCGGCCGGAGGGCCTGGCCCGCTGCCTGGACGCCCTGCTGCGGCAGGAGCACCCGCCGGTAGAGGTACTCGTGGTCGACAACCGCCGGGAGGACAGCTCGGAGCAGGCCGGTGCCGCCATCCCCGAGCTGGCCCGCCCGGGCGTGCGTCTGCTGCGCCAGCCGGTGCCCGGCATCTCCGCGGCCCGCAACCGCGGGGTGGCCGAGGCCGCGGGCGAGATCGTGGCCTTCACCGACGACGACGTCCAGGTCGACCGCGGGTGGACCCGCGCCCTGGCCGAGCGATTCGTCACCGAGCCAGAAGTGGACGGCGCCGGCGGCCTCGTGCTGCCGAGCGAACTCCAGACCCCGGCGCAGGAGGTCTTCGAGCGGCACAGCGGCGGCACGGACAAGCCCCTGCTGCCGGAGACCTACGCCCTGGAGCGTCCCCATGCCGACACCTGGCACCCCGCCCGGTACCGGGTGCTGGTCCGGCGGGCCGGCCGCGTCGTTCGCTCGTACTCGCTGTACCAGCTGGGGACCTTCATGGGGGCCAACATGGCCTTCCGCACCGCGGCCCTGCGCGCCCAGGGGCCCTTCGACGAGGCGCTCGGCACCGGGACCCCCAGCCACGGCGGGGAGGACGTCGACATGGTCGTCCGCATGCTGTCCGCCGGGCGGTCGCTGGGCTACGAACCTGCCGCGGTGACCAGCCACGTGCACCGGCGCAGCGACGCCGAGCTCGCCCGGCAGATGTCGGGGTACGGAACCGGGTTCACCGCGCTGCTGACCGCGCTGGTGGCCCGCGACCCGCGTCACCTCGTCGGGCTGGTGTACGCGGCGCTCACGGTCCTGCGCAGCCGGCTCGGTCGGCGGGACCCTGGCGTGACCACCCTGCTGGAGGGCCTGCCGCCGGAGCTGAGCCGGCTGCGGGTCCGCGGCATGCTCGCCGGACCGCGCGCCTACCTGCGCACTCGTCGGAGGGACCGCTCGTGACCGCCACCGCGACGCCGCCCAAGCGCCGGGCCATGGAGTTCAACGCCTTGGCGCTCATGGCCTCCACGGTGTTCACCGGCGTGCTCGGCATCGTCTTCTGGATCGTCGCCGCGCGCCTGCTGCCGCCGTCGGCCGTGGGCCAGGCGTCGTCGGCGTTGTCGGCGATCACCTTCCTCGCCGGGCTGGCCCAGCTGAACATCGTCAGCGTCCTGCTCCGCTTCGTCCCCCAGGCCGGTCGGGCGACCGGGGGCTTCATCGCCCGCGCGTACGGTCTGGCCGTCGGCACCGGCCTCGTGGTCACCTCCGGGTTCATCGTGCTCGGCTTCGCCGGGGACATCCTCGGCGACGAGTGGTTCGTCCCCCTGATCTTCCTCGGGGCGACCGTCTGCTACGCGATCTTCCTGGTCCAGGACGGCGCGCTGACCGCCCTGGGAGCGGCGGTGTGGGTGCCGTTGGAGAACCTGCTCGCCGGTCTGCTGCGCGTCGTCCTGCTCGTCGGGTTGGCCCTGGTCTCGACGCGGTGGGGCGCACTAGCGGCACTGGTCGCGCCCACCGTCGTGGCGATCGCCGTGGTGAACTGGTTCGTGTTCCGCCGGCTGGTGCCGCGGCACGCGGCCGGGTCGACCTCCTCGGCCGACCTGCGCTGGCGGTCGATCAGGGGCTTCGTGGCCGGTGACTACGCAGCCAGCGCGCTGGCCAGCTGCGTCTCCCTGCTCCCGCCGGTGCTGGTCTCGTCGCGGCTCGGAAGCGAGGCGGCGGCCTACTTCTACATCCCCTGGTTCGTCGGCGTCTCCTTCGGCACCCTGGTGTGGAACATCGCCATGGCCTTCGTCGTCGAGTACGCCGCCGACGGCCGCACGTTCCACCGGCTGATCCGGCGCTCGGTCCGCCTCACCACGCTGGTCAGCCTGGGCGCCTGCGCTGTGGTGGCGCTCGGTGCGCCGGTGATCCTGCAGCTGCTGGGCTCCGGCTACGCCGCCGAGGGGACGACGGCGCTGCGCCTGATCGCCCTGTCGTTCCCGTTCAGCGCCGCGTTCATCCTCTTCACCGCGCTCAGCGTCGCCCGCAAGAAGCTGGGCCCGCTGGTCTGCTCGCTCGCGGTCAAGGCCGCGGTGTTCCTCGGCACCGCCGCGCTGAGCCTGACCGCCTTCGGCATCGATGGCTTGGCGCTGCTCTACCTCGTGTGCGAGGCGGTCACCGTGCTCGTCGTCCTGCCCACCGCGCTGCGCTTCTACCGGGAGTTGACCTCCGGCGCCGGCCTCCCCCAGCCCGTCGTGCAGCCCCCGGCCTCCTCTCCGTCCCCAGGGAGCACCTCGTGATCCATCCGGCCCCGTCGCCGGACCGGCCGGCCGAGCGGTCGCCGTCGGCGTCGCTGCACCTCCTGCTGGAGTCGCTGCGCCTCGACGCGCTGACCTTCGTCCGCAACCTCTGGTTCAACCGCATCGCCGCCTCCTTCGCCGTGCCGAAGGTGCTGCGCCGCACCCTCTACCGCGCCGGCGGCATGGCGGTCGACTCCTACGCCGTCAGCGCCCTGCTGCGGGTCGAGGGCGACCCGCGCAACGTGCGCATCGGGGAGCGCACCTACCTCAACCTCGGCTGCTACCTGGAGGCGGTGGCGCCGGTGGAGATCGGCGACGACTGCGCGATCGGCATGGAGGCCCTGGTCATCACCTCCGATCACCGCGCGCCCGGTGGTGGGTGGCGGCAGGAGGCATCCGGCCTGCCCGTGCGGATCGGGCACCGGGTCTGGATCGGGGCGCGCGCCATGATCCTGCCCGGCGTCACCATCGGCGACGACGTGATCGTCGCCGCCGGCGCGGTGGTCACGGCCGACTGCGCGCCCGGAGGTGTGTACGCCGGTGTCCCCGCCCGCCGCATCCGCGAGGCGGAGCAGTCGGCACCGCGACGACGGAGGACCTCGGCATGAGCACGACCCAGGCGGCCCTCGCGGACCGCACCCCCCTGCTCGTCGGCGACCGTAGCGACCGGTTCACCCGCTCGCTGATCGCCTGGACCGGCCTGGTCACCGCGGCGCTGTCGGCCGCGGCCGTGCTGCTCGACGCCCCGTCCTGGCTGCGGCTGGTGACCGTGCTGGCCTTCGTCTGCGCCGGCCCCGGGGCGGCGGTCATGGCGCACGTTCCCGTGTGCGGCATGTCGACGTCGTGGGCGCTGACCAACGTGCTGTCCCTGGCGGTGTGGGCCGTCGGCACGGCCGTCCTCGCCTGGGTGAACCACTGGGCGCCGACCGCCCTGCTGCTGGTCCTCGCCGCCGGCACGGTCCTGTCCTGCGGCTGGGCGGAGCTGCGCACCCGGCGGGTGGCCCGGTGACCCGAACGCTGTCCGAGGAGGTCGCCGTGGTGGACACCGTCCGGGAGGCGCCGCCGCGACGCCTGGCCGTGGGAACGGGCGCACCCCAGGTCCCGCTCCTCCGCCGCTGGAGCGCACCGCTGCTCGTGCTGGCCGGCCTGGCCGCGTGGGCGGTCGGCCTGGCGCAGGTCGACCCCGCGGAGCGCTCCGACTACGGGCTGCTGGGCCTGGTCGGCCCGCTGTTCTTCGTCGGGGTGGCGCTGCTGTGCGCCGGGTTCGTCGTGGAGCTGGCTGACCAGCGGCGCTCGTCGGTGCTGGCGGCCGGCATCGTCGGCCTGGTGCTGATCCTCGACGCCTCGGTGCCGATCTTGTACAACACGCCGGAGTACGCGTGGACGTACAAGCACATCGGCGTCGTCGAGTGGTTCCGCGAGGGCCAGGGGGTCACCGACCCGCGCGACATCTACCAGCAGTGGCCGGCCTTGTTCACCGCAGTAGCAGCGCTGGGGCACCTCACCGGGGTCAGCACCCTCACGCTGGCCGCGTGGGCGCCGGTGTTCTTCAGCCTGCTGGCCTGCCTGCCGATCTTCGCGATCGTCCGGCACCTGTCCGGTGACCGGCGGGTCGCGTTCCTCACCGTCTTCCTCTTCCACGCCGGCCTGTGGGTGGGCACCGCCTACCTCTCGCCGCAGGCCTTCGCCTTCCAGCTCAGCCTGGGCTGCTTCCTGGTCGTCGTCGCCTGGCTGCGGCGCACTCCGACGCAGTGGCGACGCGGGCCGAGGCTGCTGCGCCGGCTCAAGGCGTGGTCGGTCCGCGGCGCGGAGGACGTCCCGCGGACGACCCGCTGGACCCGGGGCGCCGCGCTGGTGGCGCTGTACCTGCTCTTCCTCGCCATCACCATCGCCCACCAGCTGTCGCCGTACATGCTGGTCGCGGCGGTGGCCCTGGCCACGGTGCTCGGCCTGGTCCGGCCGCGCTGGGCGGTTGTGGGCATGCTGGTCATCGCCGGGGCCTACCTGGCTCCGCGGCTGGAGTTCATCAACAGCGCCTACGGCCTGCTGGACAGCCTGAAGTTCTGGGAGAACGCCGGGGGCGTCGTGACGACGACGACCGGCACGAGGGGCCAGCAGTTCACCAGCCAGATCTCCTCGATGCTGGCGCTGGCCATCTGGCTGCTCGGGGCGCTGGCCGTGGTGGCTTCCTGGCGCAACCCCGGCCGAGTGCTGCTGGCGGCGGCATTCGCGTTCGCCCCCTTCCTCATCTTGGTGGGGCAGAGCTACGGCGGTGAGGCGATCTACCGCGTGTACCTCTTTTCCCTGCCGTTCACCGCGTTCCTCATCGCCCAAGCGGCGCTGCGGCTGCGCTGGCGGCGGCTGGTGATGCCCGTCCTCGCGCTGTTCCTCACCCTCGCCACGCTGGCCAGCGTCCAGGGCCTGCACGGCACCCTGTCCTGGTCGACCTTCTCCGACGAGGAGGTACAGGCCATGCAGTGGTTCTACGCCAACGCCGAGGAGGGCCGCATGCTCGTCGTCGGCGCGCAGAACGGGCCGGGCCGGCTCGCGGGCAACTACAACGCCTTTGGGATCCCCTCGTCCGGCGGTGACCCGGACCTGATCACCTACGCCGGGCTGGGCGGGCGGATGTTCGACGCATCGCAGCTGGCCGCGGTCGACGACTTCATGGCCACCCAGGGCGACCGGCCCTATCTGGTGATCAGCACCGGGATGATCGAGTACGCCCGGTACTACGGTCTGCTCCCGGACGGCTCGCTGCAGGCGCTCGAGCAGACCCTGGCCACGGCTCCCGGGTGGACGACGGTGCACCGCACCGCCGACGCGGTGATCTTCCAGTACGTCGGGACGGCGCAGTGAGCACCGCGGGGCCGCGCGGCAGCTTCCTGCGCTGGGTGACCCAGGACTGGGCGGTCAACGCCGGGTACCTGGACTCCCGGCTGGTGCTGCTGTGGTTCCGGGCTGCCCAGTGGGCCGCCCGGAGCTGGGGTCTGGCCGGCCGGGCGTTCGCCGCCTTCTACTCGCTGTTCACGTCGCTGTTCATCGGGGTCGAGCTGCCGCCCGCCCTGGAGGTGGGGCCGCGGCTGCGGATCTACCATCCCCACGGCATCGTGCTCAACCCCGGCGTGCGGCTGGGCGCCGACTGCGTGCTGCGCCAGCACGTGACCATCGGCAACATCGTGCGCCGGGACGGCACGGAGAAGGGCGTGGCCAGCGCCGGGGACGGCGTCGAGTTCGGCGCCGGTTGCGTCGTGGTCGGCGGCCTGCACGTCGGCTCGCACGCCCGGGTGGCGGCGTTGGCGCTGGTGCTGCGCGACGTCCCGGAGTGGGGCGTGGCCGTGGGCAACCCGGCGGAGGTGGTCCGCGTCGATCACCCGGCCCATCGACGCCCGGAGGCCGTCGCCGGCTGAACCGGTACCCAGAGGCTGGCGGGCGGCCGCCGGTGCTGCTGTCGCCGGTTCAGCCGGCCGGGAGCCCCACCCGGACGAGCAGGCCGCGGTGGTCGGAGCCGGGGATCTCGACGGTGCGCAGGTCGTCGACCCCGGCCTTCCGGACGAGCACGTGGTCGATGCCGATGAGCGGCGGGATGGCATAGCCGGACGGGAAGGTCGCGGTCCAGGGCGCGCCGAACTGCTCGGCGGCGTCCCGGTAGCCGTTCTGCAGCAGCGTGCGGAACTGCACGTTGCCCCAGGTGGCGTTGAAGTCGCCGCCGACCAGCACGGGAGAGCCGTGCTCGTCGGCCTGAGCCGCCAGCTGGTCGAGCAGGCCCGGCAGCTTGGCCATGTCGCGGACCCAGTCGTCGGCCGACTGCGGCCACGGACCGGCCGCGTGCACCGTGAGCACGGTCGGGCCGGGCTGCCCGTCGCCTGTGTCCAGGCGCGCGGAGACCGCGGCGAACGTCAGCCCGTCGTGGTGCTGCTCGTCGACGAGGGGGTGGCGACTCCACAACCCGACGCCGTCGGCTCCCGGCAGGGCCTCCTCGACGCTGTGCGGGAGGAGCTGGTCGAGGCCGGCAGCGGTGAGCCGGGTGCGCAGCGAGGGCGTGAGCTCCTGGAGCAGCACGACGTCGGCACCGGAGCCTCGGGCGGCCGCGACCACCCCGGCCGGGTCGGCCTCGCCGAGCTCCACGTTCGCCGTCAGCACGGTGAGCGGCCGCCCGCCGGCGTGCGTCGGGCTCCCCACGTAGGTCGGCAGCAGGACGGCGACGGCTCCCGCGGTGAGCACCGTGGCCAGCCCGGCGGCCACCCGCCGGCGCGCCAGCGCCAGCAGGACGGCGGCCAGCGGACTGAGCGCCAGGAGGTGGGAGGAGAAGGCGCTGAGGGCGACCAGCCGGTTGCTGCCCGAGGGGTAGACGTGCGCCACCGCGCCGACGACCGCGGCGAGCCCGAGGAGCACACCGGCGACCGTGGCCGCACGCCACGCGAGTGTGGGACGCCGGCCGGGCAGCGGTGCGCCGGCTTGCTCGGGGGCGGAGCTCACGGCGCTCAGTGGTACATGCGCACCCAGTCCACGTAGAGGCTCACCGCGTCCGGGGTGGTCTCGTCCGGAGCGGGGATCCACGTGCCCTGGGGTCCCACGTCGAGCTGGATGGCGAGGTGCATGGGGCCGTGCGGGATGGCGGCGGGGTTGGTGGTCGAGTAGATCTGGTCGCCGTCGAGGTAGACGGTGATGCTGTCGGGCTGCCAGTCCACGGCGTAGGTGTGCCACTGCGTGAAGTCGCCGGTGACGATCCCCTCGTCGCGCTGGTCGTCTGCGCCGTAGTGCACGGTCGTGTGGTTGGTCTGCCGGTCCCCGGCGATGATCTCCATGACGTCGATCTCGCCGTCGACCGGCCAGTTGTCCGAGTCCGGCCAGAGCAGGATGGCCGGCGCGTAGCCGGTGCCGGGTTCGACGCGGGCCCGGAACTCCCACCTGCCGTAGGTGGTGGCCGGCTGGGCGTGCCAGGCCAGGCCGCCAGAGACGTCGCCGCGGGCGGTGATGACCAACGAGCCCTCGTGGAGCCACACCGACTGCGGGCTGCGCACGCCGACGCCGTTGGCCCCGGTGCCCCCGTACAGCCGCCACTTCGAGGTGTCCAGGTGGGACGTGTTGAACTCGTCCCCACCCCACTGCTGCCATCCGAACCGGCCCGCGGCGCTCGGCACCGTGGGCTCCGCGGTGCCGCTCGGCCCCTCGGGAGTGCTCACCGTGGTGTCGCTGGTGCAGGAGGCCGCCGTCAGCAGGAGGACGACCGAGGCGACGACCCGGGGGATCCAACCGCCCCGGTCGAACCGACGCAGACCCGCAGACCGCGGAGGCGTCGGGTCTGCCGGGCTGCACGAGGACATGGTCTCCCGAGGGTAACCGCCCTGGTCGGGCCCGCCTGCCGATGCGACGGGAACCACCGGATCCGGGGAGTGCCCCTGCTCACAGCCGGGCGGGTGCCGGGGGGTGTCAGCGCTCGCCCTCACCTGAGGAGGGTGAACCGCCCGCGGTAGCGGCCGCAGTCGCAGAGGGCGCAGTCAGTGCCCCTGCGGTAGTGCTCATGGGCCGTGCGCACGTGCCCGCAGCGGCACAGCCTGGTCCGGGCCGCGGGAGGTTGGGGTCGGCCGGCCTCCGGGCGGGTCGGGGTCTGCGGGTCGGCGACGGTCATCGGGTCCCACCGGGGCGCCCGCCCCCCGCGGCCCCACCCGAGGAACCGTGCCCCTGACACGGCGACGTCCTACACCACGAGCCGAACATGCCGCACCACTTTCTCGTCCGGGGCCGGAGGGGACGCGACGTCACCCCGCCTGACTGGAATCCAACGTATCCAACCGCTCACCATGAGTGAACGACTCGCGTTCAGACACGCCGCTGATAGGTGGTGCGCCGCGACGGCCGGTGGCGTCGTCCGGCACCCCGGGCGAGCGTCGGTCCTCCGCGGAATCGTGTGACGACCGGGGCGCCCGGGACGCGGGCGCCTGCTGGTGCACACGGGGACGAACCCTTGGGCCGCCCCGTGTCGACAGGTTTACTGCCTCCCATGCCTTCACACCGAGTAGTCAATCAACCCCGAAAAGTAAGAGAGCGACGGTTGTTCCGGCTCACCGCGCTGGCCACGTCGGTCACCGCGGCCTGCGGTCTCGCCGGTCTGGTGCGGGATGTACCGACCTCCGCGTCGGCCGATCCGGGGGTCCAGGACGCCTCCTGGTGGCGGACCGCCCTGCCGGGACAGATCTCGGCGCCAGGCACCGCCGCCACGTCCTCCGCCCGGCCGTCCGCACCCTCGACCACGGCCGCACCGACGACCCCGACCACGTCCCGGCCCACGCAGTCGTCGCCCCCGGCCCCAACCAGCTCGTCGCCCCGGACCACCACGGCTCCCAAGACGACCACGCCGCCCACGACCGCCGCGCCGCCCGCCGCCACGACCTCGACCCCGCGGTCGACCCCGACGGCCACGTCGTCCGCGGCACCCTCGACGGCGACGGCGACCGGCGGGGCCGGTACGGCCCCCACGGGCGACCTCGCGGGGTGGCGGCAGGTCTTCTCGGACGACTTCACCGGCTCCTCCCTCGGAGCCCGGTGGCGCCCGTACTCCGGGCAGCCCGGCGGCTCACCGTACGGCACGTGGTCGCCCTCCCAGGTACAGGTGGGCGGCGGCTACCTGAACCTGCGGAACGGCCTGCAGAACGGCCAGTGGGTCAGCGGCGGGTTGGCCAGCACCGTCAGCCAGACCTACGGCAAGTGGGAGATGCGCTTCCGGATCGACGCCAGCGACGAGATCAAGTACGCCGCGCTGCTCTGGCCGGACGGCCCGTCCTGGCCGCCGGAGATCGACTTCGCCGAGGACGCCGGCGGCAACCGCAGCGGCACCACCGCGACCCTGCACTACGGCAGCGACAACGCGATGGTCGGGGAGCAGGTCCGCACCGACCTCACCCAGTGGCACACGATGGGCGTGGAGTGGTCCCCGGGGCGGGTCGTCTACACCCTCGACGGGCAGCCCTGGGCGGCGTCGCAGCACCCGGGGGTCCCGGCCGAGCCGATGCACCTGGCGATCCAGACCCAGCCGGGCGGCTGCCAGGGCAGCGGCGGGAACTTCGGCTGCGGCGTGGGAAATCCGGCCACGACGTCCATGCAGGTCGACTGGGTGACCGTCTACGCCCCGGCCTGATCGGGCCGGCGGTCGACGACCGGCCCGCTCGGGGTGCCGTCAGCCGCGACGCACAGCCGCGGCTGCCCGCGCGGCGAGGTAGCCCCAGGCCGCGGCGAGCAGTCCGACGCCCGCGGCGACCGCCCGCACCGGTCCCCACACGTCACCGGCGAGCAGCCGACCGACGTCCCGACACACACCCCGCGGGACGACGACCAGCACGTGGCTGCGCTCGTCCCGGAGCCCGACGCCACCGTCCAGCGCGACCATCTCGGCCTTGCCCCGGCCCTCCGCGTAGCAGCGCCGCACGAAGAACGACCAGGTGGCCCGGTCGGCGGGCAGGTCGTGGACGATCTCGGCGTCGGGGACGTACAGCCACGCACGGCGGGTTGCGCCGGTGATCCGGATGCAGAACTCGGTGTCCTCGGGACGGGAGCTGGAGTCCACCTTGCCGAAGCCGTCGCGGAAGCCGCCGACACGGGCGAACTCGCCGCGCCACACGGCCATGTTCTCGCTCCAGACGTTGCGCACCTCGCTGCGGCTGCGTGGCATCCCCTCGTAGGTCACCCCCACCGCCCACAGAAACTCCGGCGGGAACCACCGCGGCGCCGCGCCGTCGGGCCAGCCTGCGCCGACCCGGCCGCCGACGCCGATCGCCTGGGGCACCTCCTGGAGGCCACGCACCAAGTTGGCCAGCCAGGTCCTCGAGGCGCGGGTGTCGTCGTCGAGGAAGGCGACGACGTCCCCGCGCGCCACCGCGGCCCCCGCGTTGCGGGTGCCGGACGCACCGCGCGAGGCCGTGTTGGCCACCGCTCGCACGTCGGGGAGCTCCTGCTCGATCCGCCTCAGCAAGGCCGGAGCGTGGTCGACCGCCACGATGACCTCGAGCGGCGGACGTTCCTGGTCGAGCGCGGAGCGGACGGCCGCGGTGAGCCCGTCCCAGCGGGCTTCGGTGTAGCAGGCGATGACCACCGACACCGTCGGTGCGTGCGCAGCCGTCGGGGGGTCGACCACGGGCAGGGCGGCGGGGGCCGGCGAAAGGCTCGGCACGGATGACCTCCAGGGTGCTTCGGAGTCCGGCGTCAAGCGGACGGGGGACGACGTCGCCCTACCGGTCGTCATCGGTGTCGACTTGGTGGATGGGGACGAAGGGATCAAGGTCTCGTACACGGCGATCGGTGAACAACTGCTCCACCCCGCTGGCGCACGAGCCGAGTCGCAGCCGTCCACCGATCACGGGTACAGCGTCCCGACACCGGCTGTGTGTTCTCTGGGAGAACGGCCGACAGGTGGCGAAGATCACCCGTATTGGGGGGGAGGGGTTCCGGTGGCCATACTGCGGGCGATCTCGTACACGAATGGCGGACGCAGCAGCGAGTTGTGCTCCCCCTCCAGGGTCACCAGGGTGACCTGACCGGTCAGCAGCTGACGCCAGACCACCAGGCTTGCGTCGTTGAGGTGGCTGACGTACACGGTCACCCGGCCGTCATAGGGTTCCGGGCGGTGCACCAGCGAGATGCGGACCCCCAGCTCCAGCAGGCCCTCGGTGCGCGCGGCCGACGGCGGCAGCGCCCCCGCCAGGGCCGCCAGGGCGCGCCGCCGCCACAGCTCCCGCCTGGTCGGTGGGGGACCATACCTGTCGTCCCCGGGCAGTGGCGCGACGGCCGGACGGCCACCACCTCCGGCCGCGGCGGGACACCACGCCCGGTCGACCAGGCCCTGCGGGAGGACGGTGTCGACCAGCGTCACCGAGGCGACCTGCTCGCCGACCTCGGCCAGCCGCCGGGCCACCTGCAGGGCGACCAGGCCACCCATCGAGTGCCCCACCAGCCGGTAGGGCCCGTGCGGCTGGATCTCGCGGAGCCGGCGCAGGTGCCGGCGCGTCGCCATGCCGATGGTGAGGTCGGGAACGGTCCAGTCCTCGAGGCCGTGCGGCTGGAAGGCGTACACGGGCTGGTCGTCGCCGAGGGCCTCGGCCAGGGGGAGGAACACCTGCCCGCCCGCGCCGGCGCCGGCGAAGCACAGCACCGGAGGCTGGGAACCGGTCTCCCGGAGGACGACCACGCTGCCGTGCCGCCGCCGTGGCGCGGTCCGCGCCCCGCCGTCCGCGCTGGACGCCTGCTGGGCCACGAGCGCGGCGAGCTCGCGCACGGTCGGACGCTCGGCGACGTGCGCGGAGGTCAGCACGACCCCGTGGTCCTCGGCGAGGCGGGTGAGCAACTCCTCGACGCCGAGCGAGTCACCGCCCAGCGCCGTGAACGTCTCGTCCCGGCCGACGCCGGCGCGGTGCAGCACCGACTCGAACAGCCCTGCGACCACCCGCTCCCAGTGCCCCTGGGGGGGTGCGGACTCGAGCCGGGTCGGGGCGGGCAGTGCTGCGCGGTCGACCTTGCCCCGCTCGTTGCGCGGGAGCTCGGGCAGCATCACCAGCTCCGCCGGGACCATCCAGCTGGGCAGCAGCGCGGCCAGGCCGCGGCGCAGCCGGGCCGGTGACGGGGTGCGCTGCTCGGCGCTCGGGGCGACGTAGCCGACGAGGACGGTGCCGGTGGCGGCGCCGTCGTCCACGGCGACGACGGCGGCGTCCGCCACTCCCTCCAGGGTGCGCAGCGCGGCCTCGACCTCGGCCGGTTCCACGAGGTAGCCGTTGACCTTCACCGCGTCGTCGGTGCGCCCCAGCTGGTACAGCACACCAGACTCGTCGAGGCGTCCGCGGTCGCCCATGCGGAAGGTCGACCGGCCGTCGTCGGCACGGCCGAACGGACCGTCCGACCGGCCCTCCAGGTAGCAGCCGAGGTGCACCCCCAGCGCCTGCAAGGTGCCGACCTCCCCGGTGCCGACCGGGAGGCCGTCCTCCCCGAGCACCCGGACCTCCTTCTCCGGCACCACGCGTCCGGCGGGCACGACGCCCTGGGGGACCGGGTCGGTGGGGGTCAGGGGTCCGAAGGTCAGCTGACCGGTCTCGGACGAGCCGAGGTGGTTGACGACGGTGACCGCGCCGAGCCGCTCGCGGGCGGCCTGCACGTCCCGCCCCTGCAGCGCCTCCCCCGCGGTGACGGCCAGCCGCAGGTCCTCCAACGGCCGCCCCGGGGACATGTTCCCGCTCAGGGCGCGCAGCAGCGACGGCGTCAGGGACAGGACGGAGACCCGTTCCTCGCGCAGCCACGCCGGCAGGCCGCGCAGGCCGCGATCGCGCGGGTCGTACACGTGCAGGCTGGCTCCGCTGAGCAGGGCCCCGAAAACCGCGTGCTCGCCGAGGGAGAAGGACGGCGGCAGGACCAGCGCCAGCCGCTGCCCCGCGGCCAGGCCCATGTGCCGCGCGGAGATGGCCGCCTCCGTGACGATCATCCCGTGGCTGTGGACGACGCCCTTCGGCCGGCCGGTCGATCCGGAGGTGAAGACGATCGTCGCCGCGCTGCCCGGTTGCACCGCGTGTGCGGGGACGGGTGCGCCGTCGTCCGGAGCGGCCGGGGCGACGACGGCGTCCAGGTCGGCATGTGCTGCGAACCCGCGGACCTCCGCAGCCCGCTCGGCGAGCCGGCCCTCGACCACGCACAGTACGGCGCCGGCCATGTCCTGGATCTGCTGGAGCCGGCCCGCGGGCAGCTGCGCATCGAGGACGACGAGCGGTCGACCGGTGAGCACGACGGCGACCATGGCGACGACCAGGTCCGGCGCCGGCGTCGCGAGAACGGCGACGGGGGCGTCGGACGCGGCACCCGGCGGCACGAGGTCGGCCAGGCGGCGGGCGCCGGCCGCTGCACGAGCGCCCAGCTCTCGGTAGGAGAGGGCGACGCCGGGTGCGCTGATCGCCGTGGCTCCGCCCCGCTCGGCCACCACCGCGGCGAACGCAGGCGCGATCGTGCCGGCGCTCGCCGGGGAGCCGAACGTGGAGGTCCGACCGGACGCAGAGGCAGTCATGTACACCGTTTCGTCCTCGTGACTGGGCCCTCCGACGCTAACCGCCCGGATCGGCGGAGGCGAGGCTGGCCTCACCCGACCGTGTGCAGAGTGTTCCGACACACGGGCCGGACGCCTCGACGGCGCTGCCGCAGCCCCCGGTCCACATCCGTCGGGCGGGGTCGTCCGCCGGCGCCCTGCGGGTACCTCCTTCCTTCAGGGGATGTCACTCTGGGTGACACCGGGGAGGATGGCCACCGCACTTGGCACACTGGGATCGGAGGCCGGCTCGGCCGTTCCACGGGCTGGGCGGAACATTATGTGTACGGAGCGTGATGCTGGTTCAGCGGTGGCATGGTGCGGGCACGGCGTCCTCCCGCGGCGCCGCGGCCGCGCCGGTGCTCCTGCGGTCCCTCGACCTGTCCGACCGGCGGTGGGACCTGGCGGCCGAGGCCGCCTGCCTCAGTGACGCCGAACGAGCGCGCGCTGACCAGGGCGTGCCGGCCGTGCGCAGACGCCGCATCCTCGTCCGCGCCGGCCTGCGCCGTGTGCTCGGCGGCGTCCTGGGGACGGCGCCGGCCGACGTGCCGTTGCGGACCGACGGGGGCCGGCCCTTCCTCCCCGGCGACCGGCTGCGCTTCTCCTGCTCGGCCAGCGGCGACGTCGCGCTGCTGGCGGTGACCCGCGGCTGCCCCGTCGGCGTCGACGTGCAGCACCACCGGGACGAGGACGTCCGCGCCGCCGCTGGCGAGGGCTGGCTGGCCGACGAGGAACTCGCGCGGATCGCCGGGCTGTCCGCCGGCGAGCGACCCGCCGTGGTCACGCGGGCGCGGACGCAGAAGGAGGCCGTGCTCAAGGCGCGCGGAACCGGTGTCCGCCGGCCACCCGTTGACGTCGTGACACCGGTAACGGAACGTGGGTGGATTGGTGCGCTCCACCTGTCGCCGGTCCCGGTCCCGTCCGGCTACGTGGCGAGCCTGGCCGCCGGGGTCCCGGTCGACCCGGACCTCGTCGATCCCGTCGCGCTGTCGCCTGGAGGTTGTGGATGACCATGCTCGACGCCGCCCGGGGCGGGCCTCCGGGCAAGGAGCAGCCGCCCCAGATCGCCGACTTCCGGGGCCGCTGCGAAGCGCTGGCCGGTCGCCGGCTCACCACCGCGCCCGCGCTGCACGCCTGGTCGGTGGCCGCGTACCGGGACTTCTGGCGCACCTTCCTCGACTGGTCGGACCTGGCCTGGGAGGGCTCGGCGCAGACGGTCAGTACCAGCGACGACGTGTGGGCCGCCCGCTTCTTCCCGGACGTCCGGCTCAACTACGCCGAGAACCTGCTCCGCCCGCTGCCCGGCGTCGACGACGCCGCGCCGGCGCTGACCTCCGTGCACGGCGACGGCTCGGTCGAGCGGCTCACCCGGGCAGAGCTGCGCCAGGCGGTCCGCCGGACCTCGCGGGCCCTGGCCACGGCAGGCGTCCGGGCCGGGGACACGGTGGCCGCGGTCGCGGCCAACAACGCCCGGGTCGCCGTCGCCGCGCTCGCCGTGGCCGGGCTCGGAGCGGCGCTGTCCACCGCCACCCCGGACATGGGCGTCAGCACGCTGCTCGGCCGGTTCGGCCAGGTCGGTGCGGCCACCGCGGTCATCGACCGTGCGGGTATGGGTGGCGACGGCCGGGCCGCCGACGAGAAGCTGGCCGAGCTGCTGGCGGGCCTACCCACCGTCCGGCGGGTGCTGTTGCTCGACGACCTGCCGCTGCCGGCGCTGCCGGGCTTCGAGGTGTCCCGCCTGGCCGACCTGGTCGCGGCCGTGCCCGCCGACGACCCCGGGCCGGAGTGGCCGCGGCAGCCGTTCGACGCTCCGCTGTGGGTGCTGTTCTCGTCCGGGACGACCGGGCCCCCGAAGGCGATGGTGCACGGGGCGGGCGGCTCGCTGCTGGAGCATGTCAAGGAGCACCGGCTGCACGGCGACCTCCGCCCGGGTGACACGCTCTACTTCCACACCACCACGGCCTGGATGATGTGGAACTGGCAGCTGTCGGCGCTCTCCGTCGGCGCGCACGTCGTCGTCTACGACGGCCCGGTCACCGGGCCGGAGACGCTGTGGCACCTCGTGGCCCGGCACGGGGTCACCGTCTTCGGCACCAGCCCGGCCTACCTGCAGCTGTGCCAGGACGAGGGCTACTCGCCGAAGGACGCCGTCAACCTGAGCGCGGTCCGGGCCGTCCTGTCCACCGGCGCGGTGCTGCACGACTGGCAGTTCGCCTGGGTCGGCGAGCACGTGGCGCCGGTGCCGGTCCAGTCCGTCTCCGGGGGCACCGACATCGTCGGCTGCTTCGTGCTCGGCCACCCGGAGGTCCCGGTGCGGCCGGGGCGGTGTCAGTCGATCAGCCTGGGCCTCGACGTGGCCGCCCTGGACGACGAGGGGCGACCGGTCCTCGGCGAGGTCGGCGAGCTGGTCTGCCGCAACCCGTTCCCCTCCCGCCCCGTCCGCTTCCTGCAGGACCCTGACGGCGAGCGGTTCCGGGTCGCCTACTTCGCCCGGCACCCCGGCACGTGGACGCACGGCGACCGCATCGAGATCGACCCGGACGGCTCCTCCCGGCTGTATGGCCGCTCGGACGGCGTCCTGAACATCAACGGCATCCGGATCGGTCCATCGGAGATCTACACCATCGTGCGCACGGTGCCGGGGGTGGCCGACGCGATCGCGGTCGAGACCCGCGATCCGGCCGCGCCCGGCAGCAGCCGCCTGGCCCTGCTGGTCGTGCTGCAGAAGAGCGTCGAGCTCGACGACGAGCTGAGCCGGCGGATCCGGGCCACGCTGCGCAGGGAGGGGTCGCCGGCCCACGTGCCCTCGCTGATCCTGGCGGTCGACGAGATCCCGCTGACGCACAACGGCAAGCGTTCGGAGAGCGCCGCGCGCGCCGTGCTCGACGGCGAAGCGGTCCGCAACGTGGCGGCGCTGAAGAACCCCGGATCCCTCGAGTCGATCGCCGCGGCCGCCGTGCGGCACGCCGAGGGGGCCGCCGTACCCCCGGAGGAGGGCGACGACGTGCACGCCGTCGTCTCCCGAGTGTTCGCCGAGGCACTCGGAGCGCCCGTGCCCGACGACGTCGACTTCTTCGACGCCGGCGGTACCTCGCGCCAGACGATGACGCTGATGCGGCGGCTGCGCATGGAGCTGCACCGGCCGCTGCTGCTGGAGGACTTCCTCGTCGACCCGTCGATCAAGGGGGTCACCGGCGCGGTGGCGGCCGGAGCCACGCAGACCTCGCCGGTCGAGGTGCTCCGTCCCGGCCGGCCAGGGGTGGCCCCGCTGTTCCTGGTGCACGGCTACCTCGGCGACGTCGACATCTACCGCTCGCTGGTCGACGCCCTGCAGACCCCGGCGCCGGTCTACGGCCTGACGTCGGACCCGGAGATCGCTGCCCGCGAAGGCGTCACCATCGTGGACATCGCCACGGCGCTGGTGGCCACGGTCCAGGAGACGGTGCCCGACGGTGACATCCGCCTGGCCGGGTACTCCTTCGGTGGTCTGGTAGCCTACGAGATGGCGCGGCAGCTCACCGCGGCCGGCCGCTCGGTGACGTTCCTCGGCCTGCTGGACACCGAGCCCCCGTTCCGCCGGCTCTCCCGGACCCATCGAGCGCTGCGCACCCTCGCCTGGTGGATCGCGCTGCTGGTGCCCGGGATGGTCGAGGACACCGTCGTCGGTGTGCTGCGACGTCGCTTCGGACGCGACGTCGCGCCGCCGGACGAGGAGGCCCGGACGTTCGCGGCCGCCTACCGGGTGTTCAACACCTACGAGTGGGGGCCCTACGACGGGCCGGTCACCTACTTCCGGGCCCGGTTCCGGGTGCCGGTGATCGCCAACCTGCTCCACCTCTGGCGCCGGCAGGCCCCGAACCTCGAGGTGCTCGACGTCCCCGGCTCGCACCACGTCCTGCTCAGCGGCGAGCACACCGGCGAGCTGGCGGCCTGCCTGGATGCGGCGCTGCAGGGCTCGTCTCATTGAGGACCGCGGCGTTCTCGGGAGGGCGGGCATCATGGGTGACGGAGCCGTCCGTCAGCACACGTCGTCCCGGAGGACCCGATCGTTCCGCATTCCGTCGCCGTCGGACGACGTCTCGACCGCTGGAGCAGGCAGCCGGCCGTCCGTGTGCTGCTGGTCCTCGCCGCCCTGGCCGCGGTCCCAGCGATCGACGCCGTCCTCGCCACCCGCCCCTGGCCGCTGGCGGTCGAGGGGGCGCTGGACGAGTCGGCGCATCTGCTGACCGCCGGGTTGTTCCTCGCGGCGCTCCCGCCCAACCGCCTGCGGATCCTCGTCCCGTGGGCGCTGCTGGGCGCCGTCGCCATCGACCTCGACCACATCCCCCTCTACCTGTGGGGCGTCGGCGCGGGCCTCGGCCGGCCCGGGACCCACTCCCTGACCTCCGTGCTGGTCCTCTTGCTCTTCTCCCGCCTTGCTCCCCGGTGGCGCCTGCCGCTGTCCGGGCTGGCGCTCGGGGTCGTGCTGCACCTCGGCCGCGACCTCGCCACGGGGCCGGGCGTCCCTCTGTTCTGGCCTGCGGCCACCACCGGGGTCCTCGTGCCCTACTCTGCCTACCTCGCCGCCCTGGCGGGGGCCGCGGCCGTGGCTGTGCTGCGGATCGGACGGCGGCGCGCGGCGTCGGAGGTGACCCGGCCGCTCGGGTGACGTGGACGGCTGCGCCGCGGGCGGTGCAGGGGCTCTGACCAACGGAGGTCAGCCGGCGCGGCGGCCCAGCGCCCGGTAGGTCCAGCCGGCGGCGGTCCAGCCGTCCCGGTCGAGGGCGTTGCGCCCGTCGAGCACCCGCTTCTGCGCCACGACCCGGCCGAAGGCGTGCGGGTCGAGGGCTCGGTACTGGCTCCACTCGGTGAGCAGCAGGACGGCGTCGGCACCGGCCGCGGCCTCCTCCGGCGTGTCGGCGTAGTCCAGCTGCGGCCACGACCGGCGTGCGTTGGCGACCGCCGCGGGGTCGGTGACCCGCACCACCGCACCCTGCAGCTGCAGCTGCGCGGCCACGTTGAGCGCCGGGCTGTCGCGGATGTCGTCGCTGTCGGGCTTGAACGCCGCCCCCAGCACCGCGATCCGCCGGCCCAGCAGCGACCCGTCGCAGACCTCGCGGGCCAGCTCCACCATGCGGGTGCGCCGGCGCATGTTGATCGCATCCACCTCCTTGAGGAACGTCAGGGCCTGGTCGGCCCCGAGTTCGCCGGCGCGGGCCATGAAGGCGCGGATGTCCTTGGGCAGGCAGCCACCGCCGAAGCCCAGCCCGGCGTTGAGGAAGCGCCGGCCGATCCGCTCGTCGTGACCGATCGCATCGGCCAGCAGCACGACGTCCGCGCCGGTGGCCTCGCACAGCTCGGCCATGGCATTGATGAAGGAGATCTTGGTGGCCAGGAAGGAGTTGGCCGCCGTCTTGACCATCTCGGCGGTGGCGTGGTCGGTGACCACCTTCGGCGTGCCGCGGGCCACGACGGGCGCGTACACCTCGTCCAGCAGCCGCTGTGCGGTCACGGCGTCCGGGCCGGCGGGCAGGCCGTAGACCAGCCGGTCGGGGCACAGGGTGTCCTGGACGGCGAACCCCTCCCGCAGGAACTCCGGGTTCCACGCCAGCAGCGCGCCGGGCACCTTCTCCCCCACCAGCTCGGCCAGCCGGGCGGCGGTGCCCACCGGCACCGTCGACTTGCCCACCACCAGCTCCCCGGGCTCGAGCACCCCCAGCAGGGACTCCACCGCGGCCTCGACGTAGCGCAGGTCGGCGGCGTACTCGCCGTACTTCTGCGGCGTCCCGACGCACACGAAGTGCACCTGCGCCCCGGCCGCCTCGGTCACGTCGGTGGTGAACCGCAACCGCCCCGTGGCCAGGGTGCGCTGCAGGAGGGCCTCGAAACCCGGCTCGTAGAACGGCGCTCGCGCACCGCTCAACGCGGCGACCTTCGCCTCGTCCACGTCGACGCCGACCACCTCGTGACCCAGTTCGGTCATCGCCGCCGCGTGCACCGCACCGAGATACCCACAACCGACGACGGAGATCTCCACGGCAGCTCCACGACGACGGGACAGGTCGACCTCGGACGGTAGGGGTTCGGCGCAGCCGCTCTCCACCCGGCTCCCCCGATGGGGCTCGCCGGCTGCCGTAGCCCCACCGGCGACGTCGTCCCCACCGGCGACGTGGTCCCCACCGGCGACGTCGTCCTCGGCCACGGGCGAGGTGGCGCGGCGGACGTCGGTCCTCCGCGACGGCCCGCTGGTCCGGACTCGGCTCCGACGACCCGGTGAGAACAGCGACTCCGAGGTCGCCGTCGCCCTCGACCGAGGCCTCTACCGCCGGACGGGCCGGCTCAGAGGCCCGGGCGGACGACGCCGCAGCGGCAGGCGTAGCAGCTCGCGTTGCTGAACGGGTCCTCGCCCGCCCAGCGGAACCAGTGCAGGTGACCGATCAGGGCCAGGCGCCGCCGGCCGACGGGAGCGGCACGCATCAGTACGCGCCATGACTGCGCAGGACCGCCCGGACCGTCCGCAGGAGGATGACGAGGTCGAGGCCGAGCGACCAGTTCTCGACGTACCGGATGTCGAGCTCGACGGCCTCGTCCCAGCTCAGGTTGGAGCGCCCGCTGACCTGCCACAGCCCGGTGAGACCAGGTTTGACCAGCAGCCGGCGTTGCATGTCCGCCCCGTACCGGGTCACCTCCCGCGCCAGGGCGGGCCGTGGGCCGACGAAGGACATGTCGCCCTTGAGGATGTTGATCAACTGTGGGAGCTCGTCGAGCGAGTACCGTCGCAGAAACCGGCCCACCGCGGTCACCCGCGGGTCACGGCGCATCTTGAACAGCACGGCGTTGCCCTCGTTGAACACCAGCAGGCTGTCGAGCGCGCTCTCCGCATCGACGACCATGCTCCGGAACTTCAGCATGTCGAAGGGTCTGCCGCGCTTGCCGATGCGGCGCTGCCGGTAGAAGGCCGGTCCGCGGCTGGTGACCCGGATGGCCACCACCAGCGCCAGGAACAGCGGAGCACCGAGCAGGAGCAACACCGTCGCAGCCAGCCGGTCCAGTGCGGTCTTCACGAGGTGCCGGTGACCTCGGAACCTGGGTTCTCTCACGTGCAGGAGCGGGAGGCTGATCGTCGGTCGGATCTGGAGCCGGTTGGGGGCCACCTCGATCAGCCCCGGACTGGCGAGGAGTTCGATGTTGGTCCCCTCCAGCTGCCATGCCAGCTCGCGCAGGTAGCGGCCGGCCGTCTCGCTGGCCGACGCCACCACCACCGCATCGGCGTGGACGTCGTCCAGGACGCGCATCACCTCGTGGAGGCCACCGAGCACCGGGATGCCGTGGTGCCGGAGGTCGGTGGCGTCACCCGGCCGGGGCACGCACGCGCCGAGCACCTGCAGGCCGGCCGTGGGGTCGCGGCGCAGTCGCCGGACGAGGTCGAGGACGGCGACGTCGCGACCGACCAGCACCACCTGTTTGGTCATGTGCCCGCGCCGCCGTGCGGCGTGCAGGCGCCACCTGCTCAGGACTCGGCTGACCAGGGTGAGCACGGTCGCCGTCGGGACCCCGAGGAGCAGGAGGTCGTGCACCCCGGCGAGGGCGGGGAAGTGCGCGGCGTAGGCGGCGACCGCGGTCGCGATGACCCCTGCGATGCCGACCCGGCGGTACTCGTCGGCGCCGGTCCCGTGCCGCCGTTCGGCGAAGGTGCCCAGGAGCATGAGCAACACCGGCCAGGCCAGCGCACCCGCGGCAGCGAGCCACTGGCCACGCACCGACACCGGGCCGGTGAGCGCGACGGTGAGGCAGGCCGCCGCCACGGCGGCGATGACGTCCCCCATGACGAGAGCGGCGGTGTAGTTGATCAGCCATTCCGGTGAGCGCCGTCGCCGGGCGCCGTAGGGGTCGTAGACCGGCCGACCGGGCGCGGGGTCCGCCGCTCCGGCGATCGCCGGCGGCCTGACCGATGGCGGCACGGGGCGCAGTTGCGCCAGACGCCGGACGCCGAGGTCGTCGTCCGCGGCCACGAGGTGAGGTGAGTAGCCGGTCCTCATGGTCAGGACGTCGTACAGCCGCTCCTCGAAGGTGTCGCTCATCTCAGTCGTCCCCGTCGCGGACGAGCCGGGGGCGGACCCCGGGGCGGCGACCGGAGCACGACCGGTGGTGGCGGTCGGCGTGCCCACCCGTGGGTGCGGCACCTGTGGGCCGCCGGGGCGGGGAGCCGGTGACGGCGTGGGTGATCATGTCGTGCCTCATTGCGGCAGTTCCTCGGCGTGCACCCGCGCCCTGTCGGAGCGCGGGCCGGTGAGCGGTGCAGAGCGTGGGAGAGCCGGGCACAGGCCGTGGCCCGGCGTGGTGCGGACTGTCCCGGCGCACCCGTGGTGCTCCGGACCCCCGGGTACCAGGGCTCAACCAGGACCGCTCTGGGGGCCCTCTCCCACCCCGCCGGTACGGCGGGAACCGGGACGACGCCCTCCACCGGTCTGCGCAGCAGCGAGCCGCGGCGACAGATCCCCACCGTGCGCCCGGATCTCGGCGCTGGCTCTCACGGTCACACCCCCGAAACGGCCTCACTCGCCGGGAACCGACTGGCCGGAGCGTCGGCGAGTGACCCTTCCGGCGGTGGGACCTTCGATCGCCGCTCACCGTGGGTCAACCACCTGCAATCCCTGTCGCGGAGCAACTCGGCGCTGCCTCACGATGGGTAGTCACAGTCATGGAATTCGCGCCCGATCGCGGTGACCCTCTGTAGGGGACGGGTGTCAGGGAGGGGCCGGAGGTCGACGCAGGGTCACCGACGGCATGCCGATCGGCGCTCCGCAGCGGGCCGACGAGGGAGGACGACGAGGCGGGTCGACGAGGCGGGTCGATGCGAGGGGCGCCGGTCGCGGCGGCCGAGGCGGAGCCGCACCGGCACCGCTCGCCAACCTGTGGAATCCGACGCGGTCGAGCCCCACCATGCCGGTGGTCGAGCTCGTCGACCGGCCGCGTCACCGAGCCCTCCCGGGAGACTGCATGGCCCTCCGTGTCCGATCCCCCGGTGCACGTCGGTGGCTGGTCGTCGCGGTCGTCGCCGGCCTCCTGGCCGTGACCGTGGCCTGGTACGTGGCCTGGTACACGGCCGGCAGGGTCGATCGGACGCCCCGTCCCGACGACGGGGTCGTCGTGTCCCCGACGTTCTTCGGGATGCACACCTCGTCGGTCAGCCTCCAAGCATGGCCGACGGCCAGCTTCGCGACCCTGCGTGTGTGGGGCCAGTACCCGTCCGTCACGTGGGCTGCGCTGAACCCTGCTCCGGGGGTCTACGACTGGGCCGACCTCGACACCGTCGTCGCCGAGGCAGCTCGGCGGGGGATCGACGTCGTGTACACGTTCGGCGACACCCCGGGATGGGCGTCGACCGATCCCCTGGGCACGGGGTGCGCCTACGGCGCTGGGTCGTGCTACGCGCCCACCGAGGCCTCGTGGCGGGCGTTCGTCACGGCCATCACCACGCGGTACGCGGGCCTCGTGCGGTACTGGGAGCTCTGGAACGAACCGAACGCGGAGAACTTCTGGAGCGGGACCACGAGGCACATGGTCGAGATGGCCCGGACCGCGTATCCGATCATCAAGGGGGCGGACCCGCGGAACGTCGTCCTCTCGCCGTCCCCACAGGGGACGCACGCCCATCGGTGGCTGGACGCCTACCTCGGGTCCGGCGGAGTGACGGTGACCGACGTCGTCGCGTTCCACGGCTACCTCCCCGCCGAACCGGAAGCCCTCGTCCCGCTGGTCGACGACATCCGAGGCGTCCTCGCCCGCCACCCCCACCTCGCCGGCAGGCCCCTCTGGGACACCGAGCACAGCTGGGGTACCGCGAGCTCGCCGTTCGGCGTCACCCAGGACCTGCAGTCGGCCTGGCTGGCCAGGCACCTCGTCCTCAGCGCCTCGAGCGGGATCGCCCGCTCCTTCTGGTACCTCTGGGACGGCTACGACGGGCAGCCGCAGTGGGGGATGCTGTTCAACGCCACGACGCAGCAGCTCCAAGAACCCGGTGTCGCCTACCAGCAGGTGCACGACTGGCTGACCGGCGCGACCCTCCACCCCTGTGTGGCACACCGCGGCGTGTACCAGTGCCAGCTCACCCGCAGCGGCGGCTACCGAGGGCTCGTCGTGTGGGCCGCGACCGACGACCCGTCGCGGGTCACCTCCTGGGACGTCCCCGAGCCGTACACCACCTACCGCACCGTCGAGGGGACGACCCGCGCCATCGACGCGGGACGCTCTGTCGACGTCACGATGACCCCCGTCCTCCTGCAGGGTCCCGGCGCTCCCGTCCTCCCGCGCGACTCGTGAGGGTCCGCACCCGGGCGGCAGCGTCACCCCGGTCCTCCGGTGCGGGTGACTCCGGTCGGCAGGCCGCCACGAGGGCGGCGAGGACCGCGAACGTGACCGCGCTGGCGCCGGGGTTCATGAACACCGGGTTGGCGAAGGCGCTCACCGCGGCCCCGTTGACCGCCGCCAGCAGCACGACCACGGTGCGGCGCTGCCACACGCCGGCGGGCCCGCGCACGGTGCGCAGCGCCAGACCGTTGGCCAGCAGGAAGACGCCCAACAGCAGGGCGGATGCCACGACACCCCCGCCGAGGGTGACGGCCAGGTAGTCGTTGTGCACCGGGACGACGACGTCGGTCCCGGCGAGCTTGCCCACCACCGTGGTCTCGCGGGTGAAGAGGTCGGACAGGACCGGATCGTGCAGCCGGCCCAGGGCGGTCCGGTACAGGGCCTCGCGGGTGGCGCCGTTGTCGGTCTTGCCGACCAGCCGGAAGTACTCGTCGAAGACCCCGATCAGCTCGTCGACGTGGAGGACGGCGATCACCGTGCCGATCGCCACGGCCGCGGCCAGGCCGACCCGGCAGACGAGCCCGGGAGCCCAGCCGGCGAGGGCGACCGTGCCCGCCGCGGCTGCCGCAGCGACCAGGTACGTGGCCGCCGAGTAGGTCACGAACGCGAACACCGTCGCGGCCAGGGACAGCGGCACGAGCACGCGGTCCCGGGCGGCGAGTGCAGCGGTGACGCCCAGCACGACGAGGTACGCCTTCTCGTGGTTGAGCACGTCGATCTGCGCCGCGGGCAGGACACCGAGCCGGGAGAGCCCCGAACCCACCGCGAAGAGGCTGCACGCCACGCTCAGGACGCGGAGCCCGGAGCGCCAGCACGCCGTGGCGGACCAGTTCCTGACCGGTGGGAGGCAGGCGATCACCATCGGGCCGATGAGCGGCAACGCCCCGTCGACCGTGCCGAGGACCAGCCGACCGTAGAGGGTGCCGAGGATGCCGTAGACGACCAGCACTGCGGCCACCGACCGCAACGCCGCGCTGCGGGCGTCCCGCCGGACGCCGACGGCCAGGATGGTCGCGAGGACCACCACCGTGGCGAGGTACCGGACGGGGCCGGTCGCCAGCGAGCGACCGGACGTGTCGGCGAGCAGGAAGGTGACGCCGACCAACGGTGGCAGGCACCAGGCGGCACCCTCGACGAGCCGTCGCGCGAACGGGATCGCGGCCAGCGCGACGACCACGCCGAGCGCCGCCGGCCGAGCGGACGGGACGGCGACCGCACCGCCGGCCAGCGATGCCGAACACGCGGTGACGAGGACCGCGGTCCGCCGGCTCCGCCGGCCGCGCCGTCCCGCCTGTCCGGCCGGCGGCAGGGAACCGGTGACCGTGTCGAGCCCCGAGCGCCCGGCGGTCACGGCACGGTCCCGGATGCGACGTCCACCGCCCGGGGCGCGACCCGACGCCCCTTCCGCGACTCGACCCACTGCAGCACCGCGACCGCGCACACCCCCGAGAGCACGGAGGCCACGGCAGTGCTCCAGAAGAAGCCCTGCACACCGGCGAGCAGCGCGCCCGCGAGAGGCAGCGCGAAGCTCAGGACGCCGATCACGATGCGGGCCACCAGGGAGGCGCGCGCCGCGCCCAGAGCACGGAGGGCGATCATCGGCCCCCAGAGCACGCACGCCGTCACCAGGGAGACCGCACACGGCAGCAGGACCGTGGCGAAGGCGGGCGCCGTGCCGCCCAGGGCCGCGCGCAGCACCGAGGCCGGCAGGAGCCCCACCGCGATCGCGTACCCCGCCGACAGCACGACGAGCAGTGCGGAGATGCCCAGCGCCGCCGGCACGAGGCTCGACCACCGGCTCCGGTGCGCCACCAGCTCCGGCAGCACGAGGAGCGCCACCGCGGTGGTCAGCGTCGTGACGGGACCGAAGACGACTCCCTGGGCCCGCAGCAGGAGCGGGATCAGGGGGAGGCCGAACGCCGCCACGACGAGGCCGGTGGACTGCGCCAGTCCGGAGGTCAGGAACCACTCGGCTGCGTAGTACCAGTGCGCCGGGCGCAGCTCGCTCCTGCCGGGCCGGGGACCTCTGCCCAGCGAGAGGACGACGGCGACGAGGCTGACCGCTGCCGTCAGGACCAGACCCCACGCCGGCGAGCCCCCCAGCACCGCGATGACCAGGCCGGCGGCGGCGGCGAGGAGTTGGGCGGTGCTGATCGGTGCGGCCCGGGGGGCGCGTCCGGCGCCGGTCCACATCGAACGGATCGAGTCCGTGGGCACGACCAGCACGGTGAAGGCCAGGCTGCACAGCCCGACCGAGGTCTCCGGGCGCACGAAGACGGCCGAGACGAGCGCTGAGACCACGCCGAACCCCAGGCCGGTGACCGATGCGGCACGAACCCGCGCCCGAACCCGGTCCAGGGACGTGCCGGGCAGCTCCTGCGCCACCGGCTCACTGGTGAGGCTGCGGCTGAGCCCGACCGCGAGCGTGTGGATCAGGAAGACGACGGCGAAGTCCACGGCTCCCGCGGCGCCACCGCGCAGGACGCCGATGGACAGGCAGAGGGTCGTCAGGCTGGCGGCTGCCTGGTCCGACAGTCCGCACGACACCCGCCACAGGGCACCTCCGGCCCACGGCGCCGGCACGGCGCCCTGCCGCATCAGCTCCGCTCCCTTGGCGCGGTCACCCCGCTGCCGACAGCGCTGTCACCCGGCGTCCTCCGGCGCGACCGGCACCTGCGGGTTGAGGCGGGCCGCTGCCGCGACCCGCAGCGGGTCACCGACCGAGCCCAGCGGCGTACCGCGCAGCCCCTGCGCCCGCAGTTGACGCCGATAGCTGCCGTTGACCGTCTTCAGCGCCACCCGGTGGGCGCGGGAGAGGTGGTGGCGCCAGAGCGGGTTGACGATGCCGAAGTCGGCCCGCATGCAGGCCTTCTCCTGCCGGGAGCGCTCCGCGAGCCGCTCGGTCACCTGCCCGGGGTGCCGGGTGAACCCGGCGAACACGACCGGTTCGTAGCCGAACCGGGCACCGGCCCGGTCCAGGCGGAGCCACAGGTCCCAGTCCATGATCGTGCGCAGGTCCTCCCGCAGGCCGCCGACGCGCACCAGGGACTCGCGGCGGATGAAGGTGGCGCACGTGGGCAGGTAGCAGTTGACCCGGCGCAGGATCGACGGGGAGTAGCGGTGGTTGGTCACCAGGCGCAGCAGCCGACCCTCGGTGTCGACCTCGGCGAAGTCGCCGAACAGCACGTCGACGTCATCGGCCCGCAGCCGCTCCTGGACCCACTCCAGGACGCCCGGTAGGTAGAACTCGTCGGCGTTGAGCCAGCCGATCCAGGTGCCGGTGGCCTCGGTGAGCGCCTTGTTGAGCGCGTGGGACTGCCCCCGGTCCGGCTCCGACCGCCAGGTGACGGCCGGTTCGGCCTCGAGCAGGGCGACCGTGCCGTCCGAGGAACCGCCGTCCATCACGACGTGCTGCACGCCTCGGCCCCGGACGCTGGCGAGCGCGCGGCCGAGGAAGGGTCCGCTCTGGTAGGTCGGCGTGACGATCGAGAGGGAGCCCGGATCACCGGGGGGCATCGACGACCTCCGCTCTGGGCGGGCAGCGGGACAGGCGCGGCTGACGGGCCCCGCTGGACCTCCTCGGCGAGGAGGCGGGACGCATCCTGCCCTGACGGCGGCGGCCGATCCATACATTGGGTCCTCGTCCATCGGGTCCTCGTCACATCGGGTCCTCGTCACATCGGGTCCTCGTCCACCCAGGGCTCGAGGACGGGCACAGCGGGGGCTCTCCGGCGGGAGGGGGACACGTGGGAGACGAGACCACCACGACGACGCTGGTCGGGATGCCGTTCCCGCACTGGGACCAGGGCGAGGCGTGCCGCACGCTCCTGGCCGCGGACCGGCCGCCGGCGGCGGTCCCCTGGCGACTGGTCAACACCCACACCATCTCGCTGATGCGCGACGGTGGGGCGTACGCGGACCTGTTGCGCAGCCCCGGCGTGAACCTGGCCGACGGCAGACCGGTGGCCTGGCTCCTGGGCTGGCTGAGCCGCCGCTCCGGCTGTCGGACCGCCCCCCGCCACGTGCGCGGACCGGGGCTCTTCGCGCGGGTCCTCGACGAGAGCCAGGACACGCCCGTCAGCCACTACCTGCTGGGGGGGACCCCCCAGACCCTCGACGCCCTGCAGCGGGTGATCAGCGTCCGTTTCCCGGGTGCGCGGATCGCGGGAGCAGACTCCCCTCCCTTCCGTCCGCTCACGGCGGCGGAGGTCGCCGCCCAGGACGCGCGCATCCGGCACAGCGGTGCCGACATCGTCTGGGTCGGGTTGGGAACACCTCGTCAGGACGTCGAGGCCGCTCGACTGGCCGCCACGGTGAGGCGGCCGGCCATCGCGGTGGGTGCGGCCTTCGACTTCCTGGCCGGAACCCGCCCCGAGGCGCCCGTCTGGGTCCAGCGCCTCACCCTCGAATGGCTCTTCCGCCTGCTGTCGGAGCCGTCCCGACTCTGGCGGCGGTACACGATCGGGCTGCTGAGGTTCGCCGGCGTGACCAGCGCCGACCTCCTCCGCCGCGGGACCGGTGACCGCGTGGGCGCGCCGACCTCTCCGACACCGGATCCCCCACCGGATCCCCGGCAGCCGAGCCCGTGACCTGACGCGGGTCCCCGGGCCGGGAGAGCAGCCAGCCGCGCCGTTCGTGGTGGACCAGACGGCCCGGAGCCCTCATGCTCTCGCGGACGGCGCCGGGAAGCGGGAAGGAGGCGACGTGGACATCCGTGACTACGCGCGTGCCGTCCGCGCCAGCGGTGTCCTGCTGGTCCTCGGTCTCCTGCTCGGCGGGTGTGTCGCCGGCGTGGTGAGCGCGCTGCTGCCCGAGCAGTACACGGCGAACAGCCAGCTGCTCGTGTCGAGCAGGGTGACGGGTGACCCGGCGACAGCGGCGCAGGCCGGCCAGTTCGCCGCACAGCGGATCGCCTCCTACGAAGCGGTGCTCACCAGCCGGGACCTCGCCTCCGCCGTCATCCGCGACCTGTCGCTGGACGAGGAGCCGGAGGACCTCCTCGCCCGGATCGACGTCTCGCTCCAGCCCGAGACGACCGTCCTCGACGTCAGTGTCACCGCGCCGTCCGCGCAGCGCGCGCTCGCCGAGGTGCAGTCGGTCGACCAGAACTTCCAGAGCTTCGTGCAGTCCCTGGAGACACCTCCGGGGACGAACGTCTCCCCGGTGCGGGTCGACGTCATCGGAGCACCGGTGCTGCCCGACGCGCCGAGCTCGCCCCGGCTGGCCGTCAACACCGCCGTCGGAGCCGCCGTGGGCCTGCTGCTGGCCGCGGTCGTCGCCGTCCTCCGGTACCGCCTGGACACGACCGTGAAGGACGACGCCACCGCCTCGAGCGCCGCCGGCGGGGCGCCCGTCGTGGGCCACGTCCCCAAGGACGACGGGCTGGCCCGGAGGCAGCTGCTGCCCCCACGCAGCACGACGCTGACCGCGGAGGCGTTCCGCCACCTGCGGACGAACCTCAACTTCCTCGACGTGGACGATCCACCGCGGTCGATCCTGGTGACCAGTTCGGTGCCGGGTGAGGGCAAGACGACGGTCACGGTCAACCTCGCGACGGTCCTGGCGGAGTCGGGCAACGCGGTCACCGTGGTCGACGGCGACCTCCGCAGGCCACGGCTCGACGACCACCTGGGCCTCCCCGGTGGCACCGGCCTGACCACGGTCCTCATCGGGGCGGCACCGTTGCCGCAGGTCCTGCAGTCGCTGGACGGGGGCGCCGTGCAGGTCCTCACCGGCGGGCCCATCCCGCCCAACCCCAGCGAGCTGCTCTCCTCCGTCGCCATGGCCGAGGTCCTCCGGCAGCTCGCGGCCGACCGGGACGTCGTCCTCATCGACGCCCCACCCCTCCTCCCGGTGACGGACGCGGCCGCCCTGGCCGGCCTGGTCGACGGGGTGCTGCTCTGCGCCCGGTGGGGCGAGGTCACCGGCGAGCAGCTGCGGCGGAGCGCGACCACCATCGAGCGGGTGGGTGGTCGCCTCATGGGGGTGATCCTCACCGTGATCCCGGGTCGGCCCGAGACGGCCTCCTACGGGTACGGGGTCGAGCCCCCGACGCCCCTGGACCGGGTGGCCCGGCTGCTGCACGCTCTCCGCAGACGCGAGCAGGTGCTGCCGGACCTGCGCCTCCCCCTCCCGGCCGTGCGGCCGCGCAAGGCCCCTCCGGCCGGCCTGCACCGCGAGCGGGTCGGCCGGTCCGCAGCGGAGCACACCGACCCGCAGGAGCACCGGAGGCCGGGCGCTCCACCACCGTCCACGGGCGCGGGCGGCATCCCCGCCTGAGCTATCCCGGACCCCTGCTCGTCAGCAGGTCGGCGGCGACCGCGCGCACGGCCGCCGCCTCGGAGAACAGCCGCGCCCGCTCGGCGGCCGCTCGGCCGAGCCGACGAGCGGCCGCCGGGTCCTGGAGCAGGTCCCGGAGCGCCGCCGTGAGGGCGGGGACGTCGCCCGTCGGGACCAACACGCCGTCGACTCCGGAGCGGATGACCTCGGCCGGCCCGCCGGGGGTCGTCGCGACGACCGGTCGGCCCACGGCCATGGCCTCGACGACCACCTTGCCGAAGGGTTCGGGGACCTTGGAGGGGACCACCACGACGTCCGCCGAGGCCATCGCCTCGCGGGCGTCGTCCACCTCCCCGTCGAAGCAGACCCGGTCGGTCAACCCCGCAGCCGCGACCTGCTCGTGCAACCGGGCGACGAGGTGCTCATCACCCGGGAACGCGCTGCCGACCAGGCGGCAGGTGAAGGAGACCCCTCCTGCCGCCAGGGCCGCGAGCGCCTCCAGGAGGACGTCCTGCCCCTTCCAGTGGTTGACCCGCCCGACGCAGACGACGCACGGGGCCGCACCAGTGCTCATCGGCTCGCTCGACGCCGGGAGCTCACCGTCGACCAGGTGGGTGCCCGTGTGCGCCACCGTCATCGGGAGCGTCGGGAACTGCCCGGCGACGTACGACGAGCAGGCGTAGAGCCGGTCCGCCCCGGCGAGCAGAACGCGGAAGACGTCGCGCTCGCGGGCGCTGCGCACGGTCTCGTGCACGCTCCAGTGCAGGGGGACACCGGCCGTCCTCGCCACCAGCGGGCCGGCCACGCTGGCCAGGGTCACGGCGTGCACGACGGCGACCCGGTCGCGCATCGCCCGGACCAGGCGGACCACCCTGAGCGCGTCGGCCGCCATCCTGGTGGCCGTGGCCGCGGCTCGGCGCGCCCCCCGCCAGTCGCCCCGCCGGAGGACCGGCACCGGTGCGATGCGCACGCTGACCGACGGAGAACGCACCAGCGTGCCGATACCGTGGTCGAACGGGACCCAGATCTCGGCACAGGCGCCCTGCCGCGCCACCTCCTCGGCCAGCGCGGCGGTGAACCTGCTGGCTCCGTAGCGGTCCCCCGCGGGGTCGAGGAGCACCACGACCGGACGGGAACGGTCAGGCCCGCTGCTCGGCACCGTCGAACCACCGCAGCCACTCGACGGTCTCCCGCACACCGTCGCGCCAGTCGACGGACGGCAGGCCCAGCAGGTCGAAGGTCGGTTGCATGGGGACCAGGTCGCTGGTGGTCATGCTCCGCCACCGGGACGTGGTCATCGGCGCCCTCACCCCCAGCCTGGCCAGCACGTCGCCGACCTTGGCCGCCGCGACGAACAGCTCCCGGGGGGCGTCCCGGGCCGGCGTCCCCCGCAGGGCCAGGGAGAACTCGTCCACCCAGTCCTGCATGGGGACGGGCGGGTCACCGACGTAGTACGTCCCTCCCAGGGCCCGATCCCGCCGGGCCACCAGGCCCTCCACCTGCTCGACCACGGTGCCCACCCATCCGTAGGCCCGGTGCACGGGGCCCTGACGCGGGTTCCGGTACAGGCCCTCGGCCACGTAGCGCCACAGCTCCGTGGGGAACGTCGGGTGCCACGGCCCCCACACGTTCGTGGGACGGATGATCGTCCACGGGAGGGCGTCCCCCCGGCTGCGCACCAGGCGCTCGACGAGGACCTTGCTGGCGCCGTACGCCGTGTGGGGGTCGTACCGCTGCAGGTCCTCGACGAGGACGCCCGGTCTGATGACGTACTGCGTCGAGGTGATGATCGCGTGGACGATCCGGGTGCCGTGCACCGCGTCGAGCAGGCGGGCCGTGGCCACGTGGTTGTCCGCGTAGTCCTCGACGCTGCGCGACCGCGTGTCCGTCCGTGCCGCCAGGTGGACCAGCACGTAGGCCGGGAGATCGGCGAGCGCGGCCTCGGCAGCGCCCTCGGCGAGGAGGTCGCACCGCCGCCACGACGAGAGCTGGCTGTCGACCCTCGGCTCGCGTCGGTCGAGGTTGAGGACGCTGCGTCCCTGCGCCAGCAGTGCTCCCACGAGGTTGGTGCCGATGAAGCCCGACCCACCCGTGACGACCCACACCGGCTCGGTCACCCCGTCTGCCCACCCTCCGGTCCCGGCTCCGCCCGGTCGTCGCGGTCGATCACCGGGAACGCGTCAGCGGACCGCGCCGACGACCGGCCGCTGGCGGGCGGCCACCTGGTCGTGGATCCAGCGGTACGTCGACTCCAGCCCGGCGCGGAGGGACGTCGTGGGCTCCCACCCGTACCGCTCCAGGATGAGGGTGTTGTCGCTGTTGCGGCCGCGGACCCCCTGCGGAGCGCTGAGGTCGTGGCGGCGCCTCACCCGGACCCCGGCGATCTCCTCGAGCACCGACACCATCTGGTTGATCGACACCAGTTCGCTGGAGCCCAGGTTCACCGGCGAGCCGTAGGGCCCGTCGGCGATCATCCGGGTTCCGCGGACGCAGTCGTCGATGTACATGAAGCTGCGCGTCTGCTCACCGTCACCCCAGACCTCGATGACGTCCTCGCCGGTGAGGGCCGCCACGGCGATCTTGCGGGCGAGCGCGGCCGGCGCCTTCTCCCGACCGCCTTCGAACGTGCCGTGGGGCCCGTAGACGTTGTGGTACCGCGCGACGCGCGTCTCGAGGCCGAAGTCCTCGTAGAAGTGGCGGCACATGCGCTCGGTGAACAGCTTCTCCCACCCGTAGCCGTCCTCGGCCATGGCGGGGTAGGCGTCCTCCTCGCGCAGGGCGGTGACGTCGACGTCGGTCTGCTTGTCCGCGGCGTAGACGCAGGCGGAGGAGGAGTAGAAGAAGCGTTCGACGCCCTCGTCCCGAGCCGCCACGAGCATGTGCGTGCTGGTGAGCACGGAGAGCATGCACAGGGCCTTGTTGTTCTCGATGAACCCCATGCCGCCCATGTCCGCGGCGAGGTTGTAGACCTGCTCCGTGCCGCGCACCGCCGCGCGACAGGCCTCGATGCCCTGCAGGTCGGCCACCACGTTCTCCGCGCCCGGCTGCACCTGGTACCACTCGTCCACCGGCTTGCGGTCGACGCACCGGAGCGTGTGACCCTCTTCGGCCAGCGCTGCTGCCAGGGCACCTCCGATGAAGCCACCCGCACCCGTCACGAGGATTCGTGCCATCTCGTCGCCTCCTGCGTCTGCTCCGTCGAGACGAGATGCGGACCCTAGGAGCGCCGAGGCCGCCGTGGGTGACTTTCGTCTCCCCCGGCCCGGGATCGCTCGCGGAACGCGACGCTGCGGCACCGCGGACACACCGACAGTCCCGTCTCGACGGCGGGCACTGCGCAAGGTGTCCGCATCGGTGCGCGCTGCGGTCACGGTCGCGCGCTGCCGCCGGCGCCCGAGGTGCCCTGCTGCGGAGCCGCGGAGCGGTCAGCGCGACGGCGGGTCGTTCCTCGGCCACGACGCCGCGCCGATCCCGTCCCCCGGGTACCAGTGGTCCGCGGGCTCCTCGCGGAAGAACAGGAACTGCCGACCGGTCTTCTCGGCCCAGGCGCTCAGGGCGTCGGTCACGTGCGAGTTGTCCGACAGGACCACCGCCCGCCGGCTCAGTCGCGGGTCCACCGCCGCCAACTCGGCGGTCTCGTACTCCCACGTGTGCAGGCTGTCGTGGAGGAACACGTCGACGGGCTCGGCCGAGGAACCCAGAACGGCGACCGAGTCCCCGACGACCCGGTCCACGACCTCGGCGTACCTGCCGGCGATCAGGTAACCGCTGTCGGGGTTCACGTCGACCGTGGTGAGCCTCCCACGACCGTTGCGGAGCAGAGCCGACGCGAGGAGGACCGAGCCGAGCCCCTTGTCGGTGCCGGTCTCCACGATCCGGTCGGGCTTGACGGCACGGGCGATCGCGTACCACCCCAACCGCCGACCGAGCCGCGCCGTCGGGTCGGCGAGACCGCGCCGGCTGCTGCGCAGGGTCGCCTCCCGCACGTGCTCGCGCAGGTCGCCGTCCTCTCGGGCCTCGGCGATGTGGGCCCGCGCCTCGGCGACCGGGGTGTCCGTGACCACCGAGACCCACCAGGCCAGGTGTCCGAGGTTCCGGTCGGTCAGGTCGTAGGTGTAGTTGGTGTGCTCACGTGACCGGGCGAGCCACCGGGCCGACCTGGCGAGGAGCTGCGCGTCGTAGCCGGCCACCGAGGCCGCTCGGACGGGTAGGGCCACCGCGGGCGCCAACCTGGTCCGCGCCACCCGCCGTCGCATCGAGATCCAGTCCATCGGGCCTCCCTCGGAGGAACGTCAGTGCAGCGGAGGCAGGGGACCCTATGCCCCCCGACCTCGACCGAACCGGTCCACCGCCGTCCCGGGTCGGCGGTCGGGAGGCCACCGGGACGGGGAGGCTGCCGTCGTCGCGAAACCTACGCGTGAGTAGCTCCCGTTCCGGCCCTGCCGAGGTGTGACCATGCGGAGGTGGGCAGAGGAGCCCCTGACCTGGTGGGCGACGGGCGCGACGGCGCGTCGACGGAGGAGCGACGGATGCCGTGCGCACGTCGAGGCCGCGGAACCGGGGTGCCGTGACCACCACGGGGCGTCCCCTCCCCTCGACCGCGACGGGCACCGTCGCGCAGCTGGCCGACTTCCGGGCGCTGTGCAGCCGGCGGACCGGCCTCGACCTCTCCGGGCCGGCAGACCTGCACGCCTTCTCCGTCCAGCAACCGGAGGTCTTCTGGCGGGCACTGCTGGACTGGAGCGGTGTCCCGTGGTCCGGCTCGGCGGACCGGGTGCTGCTCGGGGACCAGGTGGAGACCGCTCGGTTCTTCCCGGACCTGCGGCTCAACCACGCGGAGGTCCTCCTGCGCCGGCTGCCCGGCGTGGACGACGATGCGCCGGCGCTGACCGCGGTCCACGCCGACCGACCCCGCGAGGTGTTCAGCCGTCGGGCGCTGCGGGAGGCGGTGGAGCGCACTGCGACGGCGCTGGCCGCCGGAGGCCTCACCGTGGGCGACCGAGTCGTCCTGGTGTCGCCGAACACCGCGCTGGCCGCCGTCGCGGCGTTGGCCGTGACCGCACTGGGCGCGACCCTGTCGACCGCGGCACCCGACATGGGCGCCCCGGCGCTGCTCGACCGGTTCGAGCAGGTCGACCCCGTGCTGCTGGTGGTCGACCGCACCGGGACACCCCCCGACGTGGTCGCCCGCCTCGTCCGGGGCCTGCCGACCCTGCGACGGGTCCTGCTGCTCGACGGGGAGCCGCTCCCGGAGGACCGACCGGTGCCGATGGCACCGCTGGTCGGGGTCGTCGAGGCACACGGGCAGGACGCGACGGCCCAGTGGCCGCGGGTGCCGTTCGACGACCCGCTGTTCGTGATGTTCTCGTCGGGGACGACCGGTCGACCGAAGGCGATCGTCCACGGGGTCGGCGGAACGCTGCTGGAACACCTCAAGGAGCACCGCCTCCACGGCGACCTGCGCCCCGGCGACACCCTGTACTTCCACACGACGACGGCCTGGATGATGTGGCACTGGCAGCTGTCGGCACTTGCCGCCGGCGCCCACGTCGTCGTCTTCGACGGGCCGGTGGCCGGGGCGGAGACCCTGTGGCGCCTGGTGGGCGACCACGGGGTCACGGTGTTCGGCACGAGCCCCGCCCACCTGCAACTGTGCCAGGACGCGGGGTACCGGCCGGTGGAGGACGTCGACCTGTCCCGGTTGCGGACGGTCATGAGCACCGGCGCGGTGCTGCACGACTGGCAGTTCGACTGGGTGGGGGGTGCGGTCGGCCCGGTACCGGTGCAGTCGATCTCCGGCGGCACCGACATCATCGGCTGCTTCGTGCTGGGCTCCCCGGAGACGGCGGTGCGCCGCGGCCGCTGTCAGGCGCGCAGCCTGGGGCTGGATGTGGCCGCGGTCGACGGGTCCGGCCGGGAACTCGTCGGCCGGGTGGGGGACCTGGTCTGCCGCCGGCCCTTCCCGTCACGGCCGGTCGGCTTCCTCCGCGACCCGGACGGCTCGCGCTTCCACGCCACCTACTTCGCCGAGCACCCCGGCATGTGGACCCACGGGGACCTCGTCGACTTCGACGTCGACGGGACGGCGCGGCTGCACGGGCGCTCGGACGGCGTCCTCAACGTCAACGGCATCCGCGTCGGCCCGACCGAGGTCTACTCCGCGCTGCGGGGTGTGCCCCAGGTGGCCGATGCCATGGCCGTGGAGCAGCGCGACCCGCACGTCCCCGGCAGCTCGCGGATGGTCCTGCTCGTGGTCCTGCGGCCCGGATCGGTCCTGGACGGCGACCTGGACCGGACGATCCGCCGCACCCTGCGGACCGAGGCCTCGGCAGCACACGTCCCGTCGCTGGTGGTGGCGGTCCCGGAACTGCCGCACACGCACAACGGCAAGCGGTCGGAGACGGCCGCCCGGGACGCGCTCAACGGAGTCGCCGTCCCCAACGCCCGAGCGCTGCGCAACCCCGGGATCCTGGAGACGATCCGGGCCGCCGTGGCAGCCGCGAGCGGCGGAGCCGACGACGAGCAGCCGAGCCCCGCAGGCCTCCCGCCCGCCGGGCCGGTGACGGACGCCGTGACCCTGGATCGACTGGCCCGGATCTGGTGCGAGGTCCTGGGTCTGGGCGAGGCCGGTCCCGACGACGACCTGTCGGACCTGGGAGGGACGTCGCGCCAGTCGGTGCGGCTGCTGCGCCGTGTGTCGCTGGAGCTGGGTGTGGACGTCCCGATGAGCGCCTTCGCCGCCCGCCCGACGCTGCGGGGGCTGGCCACCGCCGTCGGGGCCGGGCGGGTCGCCGGGGTAGTGCGCGTGCCGCTGCTGCGTCCGGGCGTCGGGGCGCCGGTGCACGTGGTGGCCGACCTGTACGGCCAGCTGCACAGCTACCACCGGCTGGTCGAGAGCCTCACCACCGAGCGGCCGGTGCACGGTCTGGTCCCGCCGGTCGTCGACGCCGGCGGCGCGCGCCGGGCCGTCGCCGAGGTGGTCGAGGACACGCTCTCGCTGCTCCGGACGGCCCGGCCGCGCGGCCCTTACCGGCTGCTCGGGTACTCGTTCGGTGGGCTGGTGGCCTACGAGGTGGCGGCCCGGTTGCGCGAGGCCGGGGAGACGGTCGCCTATCTCGGCCTGCTCGACGTGCGGCCTCCCCGGGCGTCGCTCACCCCGGGCGAGGTCGTGGCGCAGAAGGCGGCGTCGACGGCGCGCAAGCTGCGGGTGCTGCTGTCGAGGCGCGGCCCCGCCGTCGTGCGGGCGCGCCTGGACCTGCGGCGATCGGGGTCGGTCTCCCCGGAGGAGCAGGTCGTGGCCCGGACCTGGCCCGTCTTCAACGGCCACCGGCTGTCCCGCTGTGACGCGGCGGTCACCTACTACCTGGCCCGCCAGCGACTGCCGGTGGTGGGCAACACCCTCGGCGCGTGGCGTCGCGCGGCTCCGAACCTGCTGGTCCTCGAGGTGCCCGGCGGACACTTCGACCTGCTGGACCAGGACCGGATCGGAGAGCTGGCCGCCCGGGTGTCCGCGACGCTCACCTGAGCGGTCTGCCTCGCTCAGGGCGTGGCGGGCTCCGCGCGTTCGCGGTGGGGATGGTGGACGGTGTGGCGGCGCAGGTGCCTCAGGCTGCGGGCGAGCCAGTAGAGGGTGAAGGTGAGCCTCGAGCCCCGGCGCGGGTTGACCACCGCGAAGGAGTGACTGACCCGGACGGTCGGGCTCCAGCGCTGCTTGGCGGCGTCCACGCCCGTCGAGAAGACGACGCTCGTCTGCCGACGGCGCACCGCGTCCTGGACGGCCTCCCACTGCAGGCGGGTCACGCCACCGACGTGCCAGGCGTCGGGCGAGACGCCCGAGACGCTCAACCAGGTCCGGGTCACCGAGTGGAAGACCAGCAGGGCTGCGACGGCGACGTCGTCTCTCAGCAGGCGGTGCACGCGCGGCAGCGTGGCAGCCGGGGTGCCGGCGAGTGCAGCGAGGAACTCCCCCTGCGACGTCCCGCGGAACACGTCCGGATGGGCGATGACGCCCGTCATCCCGGCGCGGGCGCGGTGCAGGCGTCGGAGGTCCGCGACGGCCTCGTCCCAGCACGGGTGCTCGGGGCCGACCTCGTCCACCCGCCACTCACCGGCCGGCCCCTTCGTACGGTTGCGACTGCGCCGCAGGCTCTCGCGCAGGTTGCGGCCCAGCGGGGGGAGGTCCCCGGTGTCCGGCAGGTCCAGGACCACGCTCGGGAGCACCGACTTGTGCACGAGGATCGCCGGGTCGAGGCCGGCGTCGGCGAGCCAACGCGACACCGGCCACGGCTGCTCCTCCCCCAGGGTCAGCTCCACCCAGTCCCACTCGCGGTGCTCGGCGAGCCACGCGACGACGGTGACCAACGCCGCTCGCGCGTGCTCCGGCTGCACCAGCAGCTCGGGCAGCTCCAGCAGCAGTGGTTCCCGGAAGGCGCCGAAGAGCGCGAGCACCCTGCCCCGCATCCCGCGGCCGCCCACCGTGGCGAGGAACAGCGGCACGACCGCGACGAGCTCCCGGGTGTCGGCGTGCCGGACGGCGAGGATGCGCTCGTCGCCGTCGTCGACGAACCGGTCGCACCACACCATCTGGTAGTCGGGGTCGGTGAACGGCGACCAGCCGCCGAGGCGCCGGTGCAGGCCGCGCCACTCGGGCAGGACGGCACCCACGTCCCCTCGGGACAGCAGCTCGACCTGGTACCGACCGTACGTCCGACCGGAGCGGGGAGAGGACGTGCCCAGCGCCGGGGGCTGCTCGTGGAGGTGGACCGGACCGCGGTGACCCTTGCTGGGGTGGGGTGCGGTGGCGGAGGGACGGCCTTCGGTGAGGCCGGGTGCGCCGCACCGGGACCTCGGCGCCAGGTCCGGGTCCATCCTCCACCTCCCCCGTGATGGAGCTCGAGACGGCGGTGCTCACCGCGGACCCCGGGCGCTGACGGACGGAGGATAGGTGGAACGGTCCGTTGCAGGACCGGATTGCTGCACGGTGCGATCCGGGAGCCGCAGCGAGGCTCGACGCTCGGCACCTGCTCGCCGTGGCGGCCTGCACCCGCGACCGGGTGCGGCTGGGCGGCCCCTGCGCCACACCTGTCCCTGATCGGCGCGCACTCCGGCGTGGCGCCGGCGCCCCGGGCCGGCGGCCCCCATCGTCGTAGCCTCGACGAGTCCACGCGGACGGGAGAGCGGTGAACGACGACTCGCAGCGCATCGGGCTGCCCGACCCCGGGGACGCTCCCGAGGCTCCCGGCGACGGCGACCTCCTCCCCGGGGAGGACGAGGACCCGACGGACCCCGAGCCGCGCCGCCGCCGGGGCCTGCGGCGCCTGCTGGTCGTCCTGGGCGCGCTCGGTCTGGTCCTCGCGCTGCTCGTCGGCGGCGGGTTCTGGTACCTGACCAGCCGCTACGGCGGCAACATCGACCGGGTCGGCGACGTCTTCGCCGACCTGGACGAGAGCTCCCGGCCGGCACCCGCCTCCCCCGCGCAGGGCGCCGGCGAGGCCCCGGTGACCTTCCTGCTGATGGGCTCGGACACCCGCGCCACCGCCGACGAGGGGATCGCCGCGGGCGGGCGCGCCGATGCCGTCATGATCGCCCGCTTCAGCGGCGACCGGCAGCACGCGCAGGTCGTCTCCATCCCCCGGGACAGCTGGGTCGACGTCCCCGGGCACGGCAAGGACAAGATCAACGCGGCGTACGCCTACGGCGGGCCGACCCTGCTCGTGCAGACCGTCGAGCAGCTGACCGGCGTCCGCATCGACCACTACGCCGCCATCGACTTCGAGGGCCTCGTCCAGGTGACCGACGACCTCGGCGGCGTGGACGTCGTCGTCGCCGAGACGACGAGCAACGGCCCGTACACCTTTTCCGCGGGCGTCAACCACCTGGACGGCGACCAGGCGCGCTGGTACCTCGGCCAGCGCCACGGCCTGCCCGGCGGCGACTTCGACCGGGTGCGGCGCCAGCAGCAGTACCTGCAGGCGGTGTTCGGCAAGCTGTTCGGCGCCCACACCTCCACCGACCCTGGGCGCCTCGACTCGGCGCTGCTCACGGTCACCGACGCGGTGGCGGTCGACGAGAGTCTGGACAACGCCACCCTGCTGTCGCTGGCCTACTCGCTGCGCGGGGTGACGCCGGAGACGGTGGACTTCTTCACCGCCCCGGTGCTGGGCACGGGCACGGAAGGGGCGGCCAGCGTCGTGTACCTGGATCAGAGCGCCGCCGCCCGGATGTGGGAGTACCTGGACACCGACTCGCTCGGCGCGAACGCCGCCGAGTTCGGCGACGAGGCCCTCCCGGATGTCCCGCGGTGAGGCGACTCGACCGGTTCGCGCGAGCGGTCCTCCTGCCGCCGGACAGCACCCGTCGAGCCTGGACGGATCTCGTCGCCGCATCGGACGACGAACGCGCTGCTGCGGTTCCGGCGGTCATCCCGGACGTCGTCCTCCCGCGGCCACGGATCACTGCACCGTCGCACGCCCTGTCTGGGGCCGTGGCAGCGTGGACCGCGCTGCCCACACAGGTGCCCTGACGCGCACGAGCGGCTCAGGTCCGGACGTCGGCCGGGCGCAGCGCGGCGATGCGGGCCAGGACGGGGATGAGCGCGGCGGCCACCGCGTCGCCGGCCTCTGCGTGCACCTCGGCCGGCATCCCGATCGGGTCGCGGATGTCGTCCTCCAGACTGCTCCGGCGGTGGGACCTCGCGGCGGCGAGCTGCTCGACGAGACTGCGGGCGCGCTCGGCGAGCCCGTTGCCGGCGACGTCGACGTCCTCCCCCACCAGTTCGACGAGGCCCGCGGCCTCGCGCAGGGTGAAGGTGCGGGCCAGTGCGCGTGGGGCGCCGCGGAGCACGTCGCGCTGGTGCTGGCGGGTCATGGTGAGCGTCAGGTCGGCGTCGATGGCCATGTCGTCGGCGAGCTGACGGGCCACGAAGCCGTCCGGGTCGCCGCCGAGGCTGCGCAGGACGAGGGCACTGTCCGGGTGCATGGTCGAGCCGGCCACGGCCCGGACACCGGCGCTCGTCACCCGGACCTGGTCGGCGTCCGCACCGAGTGTCTCCGCCAGGTACGCCCGCCCGAGGCGCTCGGCGAGCGCCGACCGGCAGATGTTGCCGGTGCAGACGAGGAGCACGGTGAAGACCGACTCGGGCGGCCAGTGCCGGGACACGGCTCCAGTGTCCGACCCGGCGGTTGACCGCGCCGTGGCACCATGGCTGCGGGGACTGGAACGCCGAGGTCGCTGGCCGGAAGGGGAAGCCATACCTGCCCACGGGAGCGCCGCCTGGCACCGCGGAGGGTCGGTACCTCCGTCGCGCTGACCCCGTGAGCGGGGACGACCGACTCACTGACGCGACGCGCGCGAGGTCTACAACCGGTCCACCGTGTCACCGGTCAGCACGCCACGGGTGTCGAACACCCGGACGCCGTCCAGCGTGCCCCCGAGGTACTCGCGGTGGGCCTGCAGGAGGACGACGACGTCCGCCTCGTCTACCGCCTGCCGGAGGTCGGCCTCGCCGGTGAGGAGGCGCTCTGGCTCCCGGTGCTCGGCCGCGTTCCACGTGTGCACCGGCTACCCGACGGAGCCGCGGACCTCCACGTCGACGACGGTCACGTTGTCCTGGGCGCCTCGTGCGACCGCCTCGTCAGCCAGACGGGAGGCATGGTCGTCGGGAACGGCGTCCGTGGCCATCAACTCGGCGATGCGGTCGTCGTCGAGGACGCCGGTCAGGCCGTCGGAGCAGGCGAGGAAGCGCTCCCCCGGCACGACGGGGCGCAGCGTGACGTCCGGCTCGCTGCGCGGGCCGACACCGAGCGCGCGGGTGATGATGTGCCGCTGCGGGTGCGTGGCGACGCTCGCGTCGGAGATGTAACCGGCGTCGAGGAGCTCCTGCACCACCGAGTGGTCGGTCGTCAGCGGCTCGAGCTCGCCGTCGTGCCAGCGGTACACCCGCGAGTCCCCGATGTGGAACACCGCCCACTGCGGCCCGTCGCCCTCGTCGACCAGAGCGACGCCGGCGACCGTCGTCCCGGCGCCGGCCCTGTCCGGCCCGGTGAAGGTGCGGATCTCGCCGTCCGCCCGCTGCAGGGCCGAGCGGATCGCCGCCACGGTCGTCGTCCCCCCGCCGGTCAGCGAGCCCAACGCCTCGACGACCGCCTGCGCCGCGGCCGCGCCGCCGGCGTGGCCGCCCATCCCGTCGGCGACGGCGAAGACCGGGAGCTCGGCGAGGTACCTGTCCTGGTTGTCCTCCCGCTGGCCGACCGCGGTCGCCGCACCCCACGACAGCTCGACCGGCGGCATCCGCCCTCCACAGCGCGCATCGACGACAGGACCCGCGCGGAAAGGCAGGCGGAAAGAGCGTAGGCGGTCGTCGGCGAACCGGCACGGAGACGCGGTGCAGCAGGACGACGTCCCTCGGTGGCGCCGGTGGCCGCGGGAGGACGGTCCGGACCGGTGTTCGTGTCCGGGCCGGTGTTCGTGTCCGGGCCGGGACGTGACTACCGTCGGCTCGTGCTCCGGTGGCTGCTCGCGCTCGTCGTCGCAGGGGTGCTGTCGGCGTTCGCCCTCCTCCTGCTGACCGGCCGGTACTTCGAGGAGGGGCCGGTCCTCGTGCGGTTGACCACGACCCACGGCGTCCACCAGGGCGATCTCTACGTCGTCAGCGGGTGGGCCGTCGCTGTCCTGTGCGTCCTGGGCCTCGTCCTGTCCGCCGGGCGCCGCTCCCGCTGACCGTCGGCCACCGGCCGACGCCTCACCTCCAGGAGGACGCGGCCGGCACCGCCCCCGGCGTGCGGGACGTCCACCCCCGGATCGGGAGACCGGAGCTCGGGACAGGAGCGGTGCACCCGCCACTTGGCTGCATCACGCCTCGGGTTCCGCAGCAGCGTTCGCGGCTGATGACGTGAACTGCCGGGTTGACGTGCGTGGATGCCCGTCCTGGGGGTGACGGGGCGTGTCACTAGGCGTTCAGAGAACGCCCAGGTAGGCGGTCAGGTCGGCGGCTGCTCGGGCTCGCCTGCGGCGGAGGTGGTGGCTGGGCTGAGGTGCAAGATCTTCTTGGGCGGGGCGACCTCGAGCGCGGCGAGCACGGTCTTGACCGCGGGAGTGGGCTCGCTGGTCTGGGTGAAGATGCCGGCCGGGCCGCAGAAGACACCCACATGCAGGTCGTTGAGGTCCTCGCGCACCGCGGCCCAGGTGCGCCCGGTGCCGGTCTCGACGATGCGCACCAGCAGCAAGGCCAGCCAGCACAGCAGCACGTGGGCGCGGATGCGGAACTCCAGGCGGTGGTAGACTGGGCGCAGCTCCAGGTGGGTCTTGAGGTCTCGCCAGCCGCGTTCGACGGCGACCAGCTGCTTGTAGCCCAGCGCGATGTCCTCGGCGCTCATCGCGGGATCCGAGCAGCGCAGCAGGTACTTGCCATCCAGGCGGGCTTCGGCGGCCACCTTGGCCTTGTCCACCCGCAGCAGCCCGGCGGGAGTGCGGCGCAGGTAGCGGGCCGGCCCGGGCATCATGCTGATCCGCCCGGCCAGCTCGGCCCGCTTGGTGGCCGAGAGGGTGTCGGAGCCGGCGATCAGTCCGCTCAGCTTGTCGACCAGGACCGCGCGCACGGCGGCGTCGCGGGTGGCGGCCTCGGGGTTGAAGCAGACGACGAACCGCTCGTCATCGGCGATGCGCACCTCTTTGACCTGCAGGTTGTCCGCCACGTGCTGATAGCGGCCCGGCCGGGCCAGCGCCGCCGTGGCCTCGGCCGAGCCCGAGCGCAGGCGCTCGCCGAGGATGTAGCCGTGCCCGCCGGCGCGCAGCTCGCGGCGGTTAGCCGCGGAGGTGAACCCGCGGTCACCGACCCACACGATCCGGGCCAGGGTCCACTCCCGCAGATCGGCGCGGGCTTGGCGGATGAGCGCGGAGTCGGTGGCGTTGCCCGGCCAGCACCACACCCGCACCGGGATGCCGGTGCGGGTGACGGCCATGCCGATGACGATCTGGGGCAGGTCGCCGCGGAAGTCCTTGGACTTGCCCCAGGTCCGGAACCCGGCACGGCTGTCCTCGCTGGTGTCTTGGTTGGTGGCGTTTGGCTCGCCGGCGGCGCTGTCGTCGCCATCGGCAGCAGCCTGCGCATCGGGCTGGGGGTCGGGCAGGCGGTGGCCGCGCTCGTCGCGCAGCACCGGTTCATCGGCGTCGTCGATTTCGAAGTAGCTGCTGGTGGTGTCGAAGAACAGCAGGTCGACCTCGAGATCGAGCAGCGAGGCGACCGACCAGAACACCTCCCGCTCGACCTGCGGCGCAGCGTCGATCAGCCAGTCCATCGCCCGGTAGCACTCATCGTCGCTGACCTCCCCACCGGCCCCGGCGGTGGAGTCGGCGGAGTCGGTGAGGCCGGCGATGTGCGTGCGGCGGGTCAACCACGCGGCGGTCGCCAGCTTGGACGCCGGCTCGATGGCCCGCGCGGCGACCAGCCCGAAGAGCACCCGCTCGACCCGCTCACTGCGGCGGGTATCGGCCAGCAGCCGGGTCAACAGCCCATCCAGGCCGAGGGAGCGCCACACCCCGTCCAGCGCCCAGGTCGCGCCGAGTGCGCGGGAGGAGACGAAGGCCAGCTCCGGCGCTGTCGCGCCCACGGTCGCCTGCAGCGCGGCGGCGGGGTCGAGCAGCTTGCTCAGCGAGGCGATCAGCCGCTCGATCCCAGCCCGGTCGAGTTGGTCTTCCCGACCGAATGAGTGCAGCACCTGCATCTTGGACGCGCCGGCCACCGGGTCCCACCGGTTGTGCACCAGCTGCAGGTAGCGCACGGGTGTCCCGGCCGAGTTTCGGCGGGTCGAGGTGCGCACGAACACGTCGCTAGACGTTAGGGCCTATCAGCGCAGGCAGTCAACGTGTGGACAACCCGCCTCCGTCACTAGGCGCCTCGGCGCCGCTGAGCGACTGCTCGACCGTTGACCAGGCCATTCGCCGGAGCCCGTCACCAGGATCGGCACTCAGCTGCGGACCCGAGCCGAGGCAATCATCGGGTGACCTGCGGCTACTGCTTCTGCGACCGCAGAGACTCCACGATGCTCACCTGTCCGGCTCGGCTCACACGCTCGCTGCCGATCTCGTCCATCCACCAGTCCGGCGGATGAGGATCGCCAAGACGCACTCCGAGGTTGAGCGGGAAGGCGGCGAACCCATCCATGATCTCGAACTCGAACGGCGCGCGGGCATCCTTGCGCAGAATGACCGACCCGTCGGGCAGAACGCCACCCTCTGGAGTCCACACGTCACGCCGCTGACTGAGGTTTTCTCAACGGATTGGCGTGTGAGCCATTCTCCGGCCCGAGGATGTGCAGGTCGGCGGGCTGAAGGGAGTGTCACTGCATAGGCGCGGGGTCCTGCGAGAGGATCGGTTCTGCTCAAG
>NZ_QOHF01000002.1 GCF_003319115.1 Geodermatophilus sp. TF02-6
CCACGTGTTACTCACCCGTTCGCCACTCAAGCCCACCACCGAAGCGGTGAACCCCGTTCGACTTGCATGTGTTAAGCACGCCGCCAGCGTTCGTCCTGAGCCAGGATCAAACTCTCCAAAGATGCTGTAAAAGCTCGACACCCGACCTGACCGACCCCGAAACAACACACCCCCGAGATCAGCCAACCCACACAACCCCACAACGGGGTCACAAACCATGGCACTGACTTTCGGCACGCTGTTGAGTTCTCAAGGAACGGACACACAACAACTCCACCCTCGCGGGCTTCGTCGTTGGTGGGATGTCCTACCCTACCCCGCGGCCGGTGGGCTCCCTCAGGGAGCTCCCCGGTTGACCTCTCGGCCCGCGCGGCGCACAGAGAAAGCTACGTGCCCCCGGAGGCCGTGTCAAACGAGCCGAGTGGTGACGCCCGACACCGCTGTGCAACGCGAGGGACACCCGGTCGCGACGTCCTCGTCCGGGCGCCATCTGCTCACCTCGGCCGGCGTCGCACCCCCGCCACGACCCGCTTGCCGCGCCGCAGCACCAGCCACCCGCCGGGCAGCCAGTCGGCCTCGGCGGGCACGGCGTCGGCGTCCGTGACCCGCTCGTTGTTGAGGTACGCCCCGCCCTCCTTCACCGTGCGGCGCGCCTCGGACAGGCTGCTGACCAGACCGGACCGTTGGAACAGCGCGGCGAGGGTCGGGGTCTCCCCTTCGACCGTCACCGAACCGGCCTCCTGCAGGGCGGCCGCCAGACTCGGGGCGTCCAGCGAGCGCAGGTCCTCGCGCCCGAACAGCGCCCGCCCGGCGGCCTCCGCCCGGCGCAGCTCGTCGGGGCCGTGCACGAGTCGGGTCAGCTCCTCGGCCAGCGCCCGCTGCGGCGCCCTGGCGGCTGGCCGTTCGACCGACTCCGCGATCAGCGCGGTGATCTCCTCGCCCGTCCGCTCGGAGAACAGCGGCAGCCAGGTCCGGGCGTCGACGTCATCGAGGTTGAGCCAGTACTGGAAGAACGCGTAGGGGCTGGTGAGCTCGGGGTCGAGCCACACGGTCGCGCCCTCTGTCTTGCCGATCTTCCTCCCGTCGGCGGTGGTGACCAGCGGGGTCGCCAGCGCGTGCACGGTGGCGCCCTCGGTCCGCCGGACCAGGTCGACGCCGGCGGTGATGTTGCCCCACTGGTCGGACCCGCCGCTCTGCAGCGTGCAGCCGTGCCGGCCGTGCAGCTCGAGGAAGTCGTTGGCCTGCAGGATCTGGTAGCTGAACTCGGTGTAGCTGATGCCCGCATCGGAGTTGAGCCGGGCCGACACCGCCTCCTTGGCCAGCATCCGGTTGACCCGGAAGTGCTTGCCGAGGTCGCGCAGGAAGTCGATGGCCGACAGCGGCGCCGTCCAGTCGAGGTTGTCCACGTAGATCGGGGTCCGCAGCCCGTCCCGCTCGGCCGGCAGGTCGAGGAACGGCGCCACCCGGCGGCGGATCCGGTCGACCCAGTCGGCCACGGTGTCCTTGTCGTTGAGCTGCCGCTCCGACGCGGGCCGTGGATCGCCGACGAGGCCGGTCGCCCCGCCGACGAGCACGATCGGCTGGTGGCCGGCCCGCTGCAGGGCCCGCAGCACCATGAACTGCAGCAGGTGCCCGACGTGCAGGCTCGGCGCGGTCGGGTCGAACCCGCAGTAGTAGGTGACTGGCCCCTCGCCGAGGTGCTTGCGCAGGGCGTCCTCGTCGGTGCTCTGGGCGATCAGCCCGCGGCGGTGCAGCTCGTCGATCACGTCGGTCACGGAACCCCATCCTGCCCGGCGCCGCGGCGCCGTCGCGTGCTCCCCGGACGGAACACGCTCACCGAGGCCGCACCGGTCTCCCAGAACCGCCACGGAAGCTCCGTCGCCCGGGTGATCCCGACCCGGGGACCGGCGGACACCGCCGACGGCGCCGGTCCCCGGTGCAGCCGGACCGAGCTCGTCGGCGACAGCAGGTCGGCGCCCCTGTCGCCGGGGCCCACGGCCAGCGCCTGGGTGAGCCGGGCCGGTCCGCGGGCGAGGTCCCGGGCCGAGCGGGCGGCGGGACGGCGAGCGCGGGCCAGCTCCTCCCCCACGACGACGTCCCCCGCTCGCAGCAGCACCGCCGAGCCGTGCCCCTCCGGCCCGACGACGACGTTGGCGCACCAGTGCACGCCGTAGCTGAAGTAGACGTAGAGCCGGCCGGGCGGGCCGAACATGATCGCCGCGCGCGGGGTGGGCCCGCGGTGGGAGTGGGCGGCCGGGTCCGTGCCGTCGCCGGAATACGCCTCGACCTCGGTGAGCCGCACCGCCACCTCGCCCTCGGGCCGGTCGGTCACCACCCAGCAGCCGAGCAGTGCCGGCGCGACGGCGTCGGCCGGCCCGAGCAGCTCCTCCGGGGTCAGGAGCGGCCCGGGCGGCCCGGGCGCCGGGGTGCTCAGAGCGCGGCCGCCACGGGTGAGGACGTCGCCCAGTCCGCGTGCTCGGTGGCCAGCGCCTCCAGGGCGGCGAACTGCTCGGCCACGCGCGCGGGCGCCGTCCCCCCGCGGGTCGAGCGGGCCGCCAGCGCGCCCGGCACGGAGAGCACCGACCGGACCTCCAGGGTGAGCCGCTCGTCGATGCCGGCGAGCTGGTCGTCGTCGAGCCCGTCGAGCTCGAGCCCGGCCTCCTCGCAGAAGGCCACCATGGCGCCTGCGATCTCGTGGGCCGACCGGAACGGCACACCCTGGCGGACCAGCCACTCGGCGACGTCGGTGGCCAGGGCGAAGCCCTGCGGCGCGGCCGCCTCCAGCACCTCCGGGCGCAGGGTGAGCGTGCCGACCATCCCGGTGACCGCGGGCAGCAGGAGCAGCAGCTGCTCCGCGGAGTCGAAGACCGGCTCCTTGTCCTCCTGCAGGTCGCGGTCGTAGGCCAGCGGCAGGCCCTTGAGCGTGGTCAGCAGCCCGGTCAGGTTGCCGACGAACCGACCGGACTTGCCGCGGGCCAGCTCGGCGACGTCGGGGTTCTTCTTCTGCGGCATGATCGACGACCCGGTGGCCCAGGCGTCGTCGAGCCGGGCCCAGCCGAACTCGGTCGACGTCCAGAGCACGACCTCCTCGCCCAGCCGGGACAGGTGGACGCCGATCAGCGCCGCGGCGAAGCAGAACTCTGCGGCGAAGTCGCGGTCGCTGACCCCGTCGATGGAGTTGTCCGAGGCCCGGTCGAAGCCGAGCTCGGCGGCGACGGCGTCCGGGTCCAGCGGCAGCGAGGAGCCGGCCAGGGCGCCGGAGCCGTAGGGGCTGACCGCCGTCCGCCGGTCCCAGTCGCGCAGCCGGTCGACGTCGCGCGCGAACGCGTGGGCGTGGGCCAGCAGCTGGTGGGCGACGAGCACCGGCTGGGCGTGCTGCAGGTGGGTCATGCCCGGGGCGGCGACGTCGGCGTACCGCTCGGCCAGACCGAGCACCGCGAACTCCAGGGAGGAGAGCTCGCCGACCAGAGCCCGGACGTTGTGGCGCAGGTAGAGCCGCAGGTCCGTGGCGATCTGGTCGTTGCGGCTGCGGCCGGCGCGCAGCTTGCCGCCGAGGGTGCCGAGCTTCTCGGTCAGGCCGCGCTCGAGCGCCTCGTGCACGTCCTCGTCGCTCTCGAGCGGGGTGAAGGCGCCGGCGGCGACCTCGGCCGAGAGCTCCCGCAGGGCGCCGAGCATCCGCGCGAGCTCGTCGTCGGTGAGCAGCCCGGCCCGGTTCAGCACCCGGGCGTGCGCCCGGGAGCCCGCCAGGTCGAAGGGCGCCAGCCGCCAGTCGAAGGCGGTGGACCGGGACAGCGCGGTCAGGGCGTCCGACGGGCCGCCGCCGAAGCGGCCGCCCCACAGCCGGGTCCGGCTGGCTGCGGTCACTGACCGAGCCGCTGGTCGCGGGCCGCTGCCAACTTCGACGGCATCCCCCACAGCTGGACGAAGCCCTTGGCCAGCCCCTGGTCGAACGTGTCGCCGGTGTCGTAGGTGGCGAGGTTGAAGTCGTAGAGCGAGGCGTCGCTGCGCCGTCCGGTGACCACCGCCCGGCCGCCGGAGAGGGTCATCCGGATCTCGCCGGTGACCTGCTGCTGCGACTCGGCGACGAACGCGTCGAGGGCCTTCTTCAGCGGGGAGAACCACAGGCCGTCGTAGACCAGCTCGGCCCAGCGCTGCCCGACCGTGCGCTTGAACCGGGCCAGGTCGCGCTCGACGGTGACCGCCTCGAGCTCGGAGTGGGCGGTGATCAGCGCGATCGCGCCGGGGGCCTCGTAGACCTCGCGGCTCTTGATGCCGACCAGCCGGTCCTCGACCATGTCCAGCCGCCCGACCCCCTGGGCGCCGGCGCGGGTGTTGAGCTCCTCGATGGCCTGCAGCACGGTGACCGGCCGGCCGTCGATCGTCGTCGGCACGCCGGCGGTGAAGCCGATGACGACCTCGTCGGGCTCCCGCGCGACCGACGGGTCCTGGGTGTACTCGTAGACGTCCTCGATCGGCCCGTTCCAGATGTCCTCGAGGAAGCCGGTCTCGACCGCGCGGCCCCACACGTTCTGGTCGATCGAGTACGGCGACTTCTTGGTGGTCGCGATCGGCAGGCCCTTCTCCTCGGCGAAGGCGATCGCCTTGTCGCGGGTCATGCCCGAGTCGCGGACCGGGGCGAGCACCGACAGGTCCGGGGCGAGGGCGCCGATTCCGACCTCGAAGCGCACCTGGTCGTTGCCCTTGCCGGTGCAGCCGTGGGCGACCGTCGAGGCGCCGTGCTGCTTCGCGGCGGCGACGAGGTGCTTGACGATCAGCGGCCGGGACAGCGCGGAGACCAGCGGGTAGCGGTCCATGTAGAGGGCGTTGGCCTGCAGCGCGGGGAGGCAGAAGTCGTCGGCGAACTCGTCGCGCACGTCGGCGACGATCGACTCGACGGCGCCGCAGTCGAGGGCGCGCCGGCGGATGACCTCCATGTCCTCGCCGCCCTGGCCGACGTCGCCGGCGACGGCGATCACCTCGGCGCCGGTCTCCTCGGCGATCCAGCCGATGGCCACGGAGGTGTCGAGGCCTCCGGAGTAGGCCAGGACGACACGTTCGGTCACGGTTCGCTCTCTTCCACGTCGGTGTTGTCGCTGAGGGAGGGTGCGCGCTCGGCGAGCGCACGCAGGCGGTCGGCCAGTGCCGGGCCGCCGTCGGGCGCGCGGGAGACGACGAGCAGAGTGTCGTCCCCCGCGATCGTGCCCAGGACGTCGGGGAGGCCGACCTTGTCCAGGGCGGAGGCGAGGAACTGCGCGGCACCAGGGGGCGTGCGCAGGACGGCGAGGTTGGCGCTGCCCGAGGCAGAGGTCAGCAGGTCGGCCAGCAGCCGGGTCAGCCGGGCGGGCGCGGCCTGGGCCGGGCGCAGCGGGGCGTTCTCCGGGGGGAGCACGTAGGACGCCGGGGCGCCGTCGGAGCCGCGCAGCTTGACCGCGCCCAGCTCCTCCAGGTCGCGCGAGAGCGTGGCCTGGGTGACCTCGATGCCGGACTCGGCCAGCAGCGCGGCCAGGTGGGTCTGCGAGGTCACCGGTCGGGCGGCGATGAGCTCGGCGATGCGGGCCTGCCGCGCCGAGCGGGTCAGCGCGGACGTCACCCGGATCGCTCCAGGAGCCAGGAGAGCAGAGCCTTCTGGGCGTGCAGCCGGTTCTCGGCCTCGTCCCAGACCGCGCTGGCGGGTGAGTCGATCACCGACGCGGCGATCTCCTTGCCGCGGTAGGCGGGCAGGCAGTGCAGGACGACGGCATCGGCGGCGGCGCGGCCCAGCGCGGCGTCGTCCACCGCATAGGGCAGGAACGGCGCGATCCGGGCGTCGACCTCGTCCTCCTGCCCCATGGACGCCCAGGTGTCGGTGGCCAGGACGTCGGCGCCGTCGACGGCGGCCGCCGCGTCGTCTATCCAGCGCACCGAACCCCCGGTTCCCGCGGCGATCTCCTCGGCCCGCTCGAGCACCTCCTTGGACGGCTGGAAGGACTCCGGCGAGCCGATCCGCACGTGCATGCCGGCGGTGGCGCCGCCGAGCAGGTAGGAGTGCGCCATGTTGTTGGCGCCGTCGCCGAGGTAGGTCAGGGTCAGCCCGGCCAGCCGGCCGCGCCGCTCGAGCACCGTCTGCAGGTCGGCCAGGACCTGGCACGGGTGGAACCCGTCGGTGAGCGCGTTGACCACCGGCACCCGGCTGACCGCGGCCATCGCCTCGAGGCGGTCCTGGCCGAAGGTGCGCCAGACGATCGCGGCGGCCTGCCGGTCGAGCACGCGGGTGGTGTCCTCGACCGGCTCGCCGCGGCCGAGCTGGCTGGTGGTGGCGTCGATCACCAGCGGGTGACCGCCGAGCTCGGCCACACCCACGGAGAAGCTGACCCGGGTGCGGGTGGAGGGCTTGTCGAACAGCACCGCCACCGTCCGCGGCACCCCGTTCGGGGCGCGCAGCGGGGTGGGCGCGGCGTCGGTGTGCCGGGTGCGTTTGAGCTCGGCGGCCAGCGCCAGCACCTCGGCCTGCTCGGCGGGGCCGAGGTCGTCGTCCCGCAGGAGGTGCCGGGTCACTGGTCCTCCAGGACGGTGTCGAGGGCCGCCGGGAGGGCGGCGACGAAGGCGTCGACCTGCGCGTCGGTGACCACCAGCGACGGGGCCAGCCGCAGCACGTCGGGGGCGACGGCGTTGGTGAGGAAGCCGGCCTCCCGCAGCGCCGCCTCCAGCGCGGCGGCGACCGGCGCGGCGAGGACGACGCCGAGCAGCGCCCCCCGCCCGCGGACCCCGCTGACCCCGGGGTGGCCCAGGCCCTCGATGCCGGCGGTGAACCGGTGTTCGAGCTCCTTGGCCCGCTCCAGCAGCCCCTCGTCGCGGATCGTGTCGAGGACGGCGAGCGCGGCCGCGGCGGCGATCGGGTTGCCGCCGAAGGTGGAGCCGTGCATGCCGGCCTGCATCAGCTCGGCCGCCTCGCCGAAAGCCAGCGTCGCGCCGAGCGGCAGGCCGCCACCGAGTGCCTTGGCCACGGTGACCAGGTCGGGCTGGAGGCCGTCGGCCTGGTGCGCGAACCAGTGCCCGGTGCGGCCGGTGCCGGTCTGCACCTCGTCGACGGCGAACAGCGCGCCGGCCTCCCCGGCTGCTGCCGCGGCCGCAGCCAGGTAGCTGGGCGGGGCGGGCAGCACGCCGCCCTCGCCGAGCACCGGCTCGAGCAGCACCATCGCCGTCTGCTCGGAGACGGTCCCGGCCAGAGCCGCGGGGTCGCCGTAGGGGACGTTCCGGACGCCGCCGGGGAGGGGTTCGAAAGATGCGGCCTTCGCCCGCTGGCCGGTGAGGGCGAGCGCGCCCATGGTCCGGCCGTGGAAGGAGCCCTCGGCGGTGACCACCTCGGGCCGGCCGGTCAGCCGGCTGATCTTGAAGGCGGCCTCGTTGGCCTCCGCGCCGGAGTTGCAGAAGAAGACCCGCCCGGGCCGGCCGGCCAGCTCCAACAGCCGCTCGGCGAGCAGCACGCCGGGCTCGTGCATCGCCAGGTTGGAGACGTGCCCGAGGGTCTGCGCCTGCCGGGTGACCGCCTCGACCACCCGGGGGTGGGCGTGGCCGAGGATGGTCGTGGCGATGCCGCCGAGCAGGTCGGTGTACTCGCGGCCGTCGACGTCCCACACGGTCGCCCCCTCGCCGCGGGCCAGCGCCACCGGCGGGGCCTTGTAGTTGTTCATCATCACCGCCGACCAGCGGGCGGCCAGCTCCTCCGTGCGCGTCGGACCAGCGCTCACGCCGTCGCCTCCTCGGTCGGTGGGGCCGGGACGACCATCGTCCCGGTGCCCTCGGTGGTGAACATCTCCAGCAGCAGGGCGTGCGGGGTGCGGCCGTCGACGACGGTCGCCCGCGTGACCCCGCCGTTGACCGCCCGCAGGCAGGCGGCCATCTTCGGCACCATCCCCGCGTCCAGGTCGGGCAGGATCTCGGCCAGCTCGGCGGCGTCGATCTGCTGCACCAGCGAGTCGCGGTCGGGCCAGTCGGCGTAGAGGCCCTCCACGTCGGTGAGGACGACGAGCTTGACCGCGCCGAGCGCCACGGCGACCGCGGCGGCCGCGGTGTCGGCGTTGACGTTGTGCACCACGCCGTCCCGGTCGGGGGCGACGGTGGCGATGACCGGGATGTGGCCGGCCTCGAGCAGCGCGGTCACCGGCGTGGGGTCGACGGCGACCACGTCGCCGACCAGGCCGACGTCGACCGCTTCGCCGTCCACCACGGCCGTGGTGCGCTCGGCGGTGAACAGCCCGCCGTCCTCACCGGACAGTCCCACCGCCAGCGGGCCGTGCTGGTTGATCAGCCCGACCACCTCGGGGGTCACCTGGCCGGTGAGCACCATGCGGACGACCTCGATGGTCTCCTCGGTGGTCACCCGCAGGCCGCCGCGGAACTCGCTGGCGATGCCCAGCCGGGTCAGCATCCCGGTGATCTGCGGACCGCCGCCGTGGACGACGACCGGCAGGATGCCGCAGGTCCGCAGGAACACCATGTCCTCGGCGAAGGCCCGGCGGCACTCCTCGTCGACCATCGCGTGGCCGCCGTACTTGACCACCACGACGTTGCCGTGGAACTCCTTGAGCCACGGCAGCGCCCCGGTGAGGACGGCGACCTTGCGCGCGTCGCCCTCCGGGTCGTAGGTGCGCATCACCCGGGTGGTGCCGATGCGCCGCCGGGAGGCGGGCACCGCCGGCGACGCCTCGTCGACGCGGACGTCGGGCGGGGTGGGGTCCTGGGCGGCCGCGTCGTGCACCGTGCTCACGTGCGGTTCGGGCTCGCCGGTCCGGTCGGTGCTCATGTGGAGTACGCCGTGCTCATGTGGAGTATGCCGAGTTCTCGTGCACGTAGGCGACGGACAGGTCGTTGGTCCAGATCGTCGCCTGTTCGCCGCCGGCTCCCAGGTCGACGTCGATGGCGACCGCGCGGCCGGTGAGGTCGACCAGCTCGCGGGGGTCGCCGATCGCGCCACCCCGGCAGACGGTGACGCCGTTGATGGCGACGTCCACCCGGTCGGGCTCGAACGCGGCGTCGGTGGTGCCGATCGCGGCGAGCACCCGGCCCCAGTTGGGGTCGTTGCCGAACAGCGCGGTCTTGAGCAGGTTGTTGCGGGCGCAGGCGCGGCCGGCGGTCAGGGCGTCAGCGACGCTGGCAGCGCCCCGGACGGTGATCGCGACGTCCTTGGTGGATCCCTCGGCGTCGGCGAGCAGCTGCGCGGCCAGGTCGGTGCAGGCGGCGGTGAGCGCCTCGGCGACGTCCTCGGCGCTGGGGGTGACCCCGCTGGCGCCGTTGGCCATCGCGATGACCGTGTCGTTGGTCGACAGGCAGCCGTCGGAGTCGACCCGCTCGAAGCTGACGCTGGTCGCATGCTGCAGGGCCGTCTGCAGCACGTCGGCCGGGACCGCGGCGTCGGTGGTGAGGACGACGAGCATCGTGGCCAGGCTGGGGGCGAGCATGCCGGCGCCCTTGGCCATGCCGCCGACGGTCCAGCCGCCGTCCGGACCGCCGCGGGCCTGCACCGTCGTCTTGGGCACGCTGTCGGTGGTCATGATCGCCAGCGCGGCGTCCCGGCCGCCGTCCTCGGACAACCCCTTGGCGGCGGCGGTGACCCCGGCGGTGAGCTCCTCCATCGGCAGCCGGACGCCGATCAGCCCGGTGGAGGCGACCGCGACGTCGACCGCGCCGATGCCGAGCTCGCCGGCGACGTGCTCGGCGGTGGCGTGGGTGTCGCCGAAGCCCTCGGGCCCGGTGCAGGCGTTGGCGCCGCCGGAGTTGAGGACGACCGCCCTCACCCGCCCGGTGGTCAGGACCTGCCGGCTCCACTGCACCGGCGCGGCCGGGAAGCGGTTGGTGGTGAAGACCCCCGCCGCGGCGTCGTCCGGGCCGTCGTTGACCACCAGGGCGACGTCCTGCGCGCCGGTGCTCTTGAGCCCCGCGGCGACGCCCGCGGCCCGGAACCCCTGCGGTGCGGTCACGCTCATACCGGGGCCTCCGCGGGGACGTGGAGTGCCAGCGGAGCGTCGTCGTGGGGTGGGTTCACGGCGCCACCCCGACGAGAGGCAGGCCGGTGGTCTCGGGCAGGCCGAGGGCGAGGTTGGCACACTGGACCGCCGCGCCCGCGGTGCCCTTGGTCAGGTTGTCGACCGCGGCGACCACGACCAGCCGGCCGGCGTCGGGGTCGACCGCCAGCTGCAGCGCGACGGTGTTGGCGCCGAGCACCTGCGCCGTCGTCGGCCACCGGCCCTCGGGCAGCAGGTGCACGAACGGCTCCTGGTCGTAGGCCTTGTCGTACGCCGTCCGCAGGGCGGCCGCGTCGGCGCCGGCGGTCAGCGGCGCCGAGCAGGTGGCGAGGATGCCCCGGCTCATCGGCACCAGGGTCGGGGTGAAGCTGACGCCCACCGGCGTCCCGGCCGCCTGCGAGAGGGTCTGCACCATCTCCGGGGTGTGCCGGTGCACCCCGCCCACGCCGTAGGCGCTCGCCGAGCCCATGACCTCGCTGCCGAGCAGGTGCGGCTTGGGCGACTTGCCGGCCCCAGAGGTGCCGGAAGCGGCGACCACGACGACGTCGGGCTCGACCAGGCCGGCGGCCAGCGCCGGGGCCATCGCCAGGGCCACCGAGGTCGGGTAGCAGCCGGGGACGGCGATCCGGCGGGCGCCGGCCAGCTGTTCGCGCTGGCCGGGCAGCTCGGGCAGGCCGTAGGGCCAGGAGCCGGCGTGCTCGGAGCCGTACCACCGCGCCCAGGCCGCGGGGTCGTTCAGCCGGTGGTCGGCGCCGCAGTCGATGACGAGGGTGTCCTCGGGCAGCTGCGCGGCCACCGCGGCGGACTCCCCGTGCGGCAGGGCCAGGACCACGACGTCGTAGCCCGTGAGCGAGTCGGCGTCGCTCGGCTGGACCTCGAGGTCGGCACAGGGCAGCAGGTGGGGCTGCAGCTCACCCAGGCGTCGGCCGGCGCTCGAGTTGGCGTGCACCCCGGCCAGCCGCAGGTGCGGGTGCCCGGCCAGCAGCCGGCACACCTCGCCCCCCGCGTAGCCGGTGGCGCCGGTGACCCCGACCGTCCACGTCCGCGCCCCACTCATGGTGCATGACGATACACCATCGTGCATGGCTGCTCATCCAGGGCGTCGTCATCCGGACGTCCAGGTCGCCTGTGCGCACTCGGAGTACCGGTCTCCTCCAGCCGCGGCCGGCGAGGACGTCCGGCTCGCGTGTCACACCCGACTCCTGGCCGGTGTCTCCATGCCGAGAGCGAGTGACCGGAGGAGGAGTCATGGCCAGCAGTACCAGGATCCCGAAGGCGGAGCTGACCGGCGTCTACGGCGCGGTGGTCAAGCGGGTGTCCCGCAGGGTGTTCGGCGGCGTGCCCGAGCCGGTCGAGGTGGCGTGGCACAACCGGAAGGTGCTGGACTTCAGCTTCAGCGTCGGTCGCAGGGCACAGAAGTGGGACCAGTGCGACGAGGACCTGAAGTCGTTCGCCCACATGGCGGTGGCCAGCCTGGTCGGCTGCAGCTTCTGCCTGGACCTCGGCTACTTCCACGCCCACAACGAGGGGCTCGACCTGACCAAGGCCCGCGAGGTGCCGCGCTGGCGCGGATCGGACGTGTTCACGCCGCTGGAGCGCGAGGTCATGGAGTACGCCGAGGCGATGAGCCGGACCCCGCCGACGGTGACCGACGAGATGTCCGCGCGGCTGCTCGAGCAGCTCGGCGCACCCGCGCTGGTGGAGCTGACCGCGTTCATCGGGCTGGCGAACCTCTACACCCGCACCAACACCGCGTTCGGCATCGAGTCGCAGGGCTTCGCGGCGGCGTGTGACCTGGAGCCGCTCGCCGCACCGTCGACGGCATGACCGACCACTGTTGGTCACCCACCGCGGAGGGACGCGAGCCGGACGTCCGCCCCGTCCGGCGACCGTGACCCGGACCGCGCCGGCTGAGCTCAGGCGAGCGGGTCGTCCTCGCCGTGGGGGCGCAGGCGCAGCCGGCGAGCGGCGTCGCCCGGGGTGGTCTCGCGCAGGACGGCGGGGTCGTCGGCGCCGGCGCGCAGGGAACGACCCGACCAGGCAGGAGGAGGCCACGGAACGGGGCCGCAGGGGGCAGGGGTCCTTCCTCAGGCACGGAGCTGCGCGCCCGTCCGCTGGGCCGCGGCGGCGACCGCGGCGTCGCGGACGGCGGTGGCCTCCTCGCTGGTCAGCGTCCGGTCCGGGGCCCGCAGGGTGAGCGCGTAGGCCAGCGAGCGCGACCCGGCCGGCACCGGCGGGCCGGTGTAGAGGTCGAACAGCCGCAGCGACTCCAGCAGCTGTCCTGCGCCGGCGCGCAGCGCGGCGTCCACCTCGGCGGCGGGCACCTCGTCGCGGACCACGAGCGCGACGTCGACCAGCACCGGCGGGAAGGTCGAGATGTGCGGGCCGACCGGCACGGGCGCCGGCGGGAGCGCGTCGACGTCGAGCTCCATCACCGAGGTGCGGGCCGGCAGGGCCAGCGCCGCGCACACCCGCGGGTGCAGCTCGCCGGCGAAGCCCACGGTGCGATGGCCCCCGGCTCCGTCACCGACCAGCAGCTCGGCGCAGCGGCCCGGGTGCCACGGTGCGCACTCCCCCGCCCGCACGGTCAGCTCGACGCCGGCTGCCTCGGCCACCCGGCGGGCGGCCTGCACCGCGTCCGCCCAGACCGCCGGCCGGCCCGGGCCCCACCAGCCGCGCGGCTCGCGGTTGCCGGCCAGCGCCACGGCCACGTGCCAGGGCTGGGCCGGGACCGCGCCCAGCAGCGCGGCGATCGTCTCGTCGTCCGGACGCCGGTCCACGCCGGGCAGCGGAGCCGGCCGACGCACTCCGCCGGGGAAGACCGCGCCGTGCTCGAACAGGGCGAGGTCGCGCTGGCCGCGGGAGAGGTTGCGGGCCAGCGTGGCCAGCAGCCCGGGCAGCAGCGTGGTGCGCAGCGCCGGCTCCTCCTCCGACAGCGGGTTGCGGACGACGACGACCTGCCGCCGCTCGTCGTCCTCGGCCAGGCCCAGCGCGTCCAGCGCCGCCGGCCCGACGAAGGGGTAGGACGGCGCCTCGACGTAGCCGACCTCGGCCAGCGTGCGGCCGATCGCCCGGCGGCGGCGCTGGGCCTCGGTCAGCCCGCGTCCGGGCGGGGCGGTGGGCAGCACCGAGGGGACGTCGTCGTAACCGGCCAGCCGGACGACCTCCTCGACCAGGTCGGCCGGGTCGGTGAGGTCCGGGCGCCAAGACGGCGGGGTCACGGTGAGGAGGCCGCCCCCGCTGTCTTCCGTGGCGCCGTCGTCCGTGGCGCCGTCGTCCGTGGCGCCGTCCACGGCGCAGCCGACCGCGGCCAGCAGCTCGGTGACCCGCGCCGGCGGGTACGGCACCCCGGCCACGCGGCCGGGCAGCGCGGGGTCGAGCGGGATGGTCGGGCGCGGCCCGCGGGTGTCGACGTCCACCGGGGCGCCGACGACGCGCGCACCGCCGTGCTCGGCCAGCAGCTCGGCGGCGCGGACCAGCGCGGCCGTCGTCATCTCCGGGTCGACACCGCGCTCGAAACGCTTGGCCGCCTCGCTGGGCAGCCGGTGCCGGCGCGCGGTGCGGGCCACCCCGGTCGGCTCCCAGTGCGCCGCCTCCAGCAGCACGTCCACCGTGTCGTCGCCGATCTCGGTCGATGCGCCTCCCATCACCGCGGCCAGCCCGATCGGGCCGGAGTCGTCGGTGATCAGCAGGTCGTCGGCGTCCAGGACGCGGTCCACCCCGTCCAGGGTGGTCAGCCGCTCCCCCTCGCGCGCCCGGCGGACGACGATCGGCCCGCTGACCCGGTCGCGGTCGAAGGCGTGCATCGGCTGGCCGAGCTCGAGCATCACGTAGTTGGTGACGTCGACGGCCAGCGAGACGCTCCGGACGCCGGACTCGGCCAGCCGCCGGCGCATCCCCCACGGCGTCGGCGCGGTCGGGTCCAGGTCCTCCAGCGCGATCATCGAGAACCGGTCGCAGCGGTCGGGGTCGGCGACGGCGACCTCCCACGCCGGCTCCCCCGACCAGGACGGCACCGGGAGCGCGCCCGGGTCGCGCCAGGTCACGCCCAGGCCGGTGCCGATCTCACGGGCGATGCCGCGCATGGACAGGCAGTAGCCGCGGTCGGGGGTGATGGCCAGCTCGACGACGACGTCGTCGAGACCCACCACCGGGCCGGCCGGGGTGCCCGGCGCCGGGGCGCTGCCGGCCGCGCCGTCCGCCAGGACCAGGATCCCGGTGTGGTCCTCGCCGATGCCCAGCTCGCGGGCCGAGCAGATCATCCCGTCGGAGATGCGGTCGTAGGTCTTCCTCGAGGCGATCGTGAACCCGCCGGGCAGCACCGCGCCGGGCAGGGCCACCACCACGGCGTCGCCGACGGCGAAGTTGCGGGCGCCGCAGACGATGCCCCGGGGGGCCTGCTCCCCGACGTCGACCCGGCAGAAGCGGATCGGCTTCTTGAAACCGGTCAGCTCCTCGACCTCCAGCACCCGGCCGACGACGAGCGGACCGGTGACCTCCTCGGGCCGGTGGACCTTCTCCACCTCCAGGCCGAGCCGGACGAAGGTGGCGTCGAGCTGCTCCACCGTCGTCCCGGACGGCAGGTCGACGTACTCGGCCAGCCAGCCGACGGGGACCCTCACTACTCTGCCTTCCCATCGTGACGGTCGGTCACTGGTCTACCCCGAACGCTCGCGTGAACCGGACGTCGCCCTCGACGATGTCGCGCATGTCGCCGACCCCGGAGCGGAACTGCAGGGCGCGCTCGATGCCCACGCCGAAGGCGAACCCGCGGTACTCCTCGGGGTCGACGCCGCAGGCGACGAGCACCCGCGGGTTGACCATCCCGCAGCCGCCCCACTCCACCCAGCGCGGCCCGTCGCGGTGCTCGGGGAACCAGACGTCGAACTCCGCCGACGGCTCGGTGAACGGGAAGTACGACGGCCGCCAGCGGGTGACCGCGTCGGCGCCGAACAGCGCCCGCGCCAGGTGGTCCAGCGTGCCGCGCAGGTGCGCCATGGTCAGCCCGCGGTCGACGGCCAGCCCCTCGACCTGGTGGAAGACCGGGGTGTGCGTCGCGTCCAGCTCGTCGGTGCGGTACACCCGGCCGGGGGCGACGACGTAGATCGGCGGGGTGCGCGCCAGCATGGTCCGGGCCTGCACCGGGCTGGTGTGCGTGCGCAGCACCAGGCCGGAGTCCTCGTCCTGACCCGGCCCACCCGCGACGAAGAAGGTGTCCATCATCGTGCGCGCCGGGTGGTCGCGGCCGATGTTGAGCGCGTCGAAGTTGAGCCACTCGGCCTCGAGCTCGGGGCCGTCGGCGACCTCGTAGCCCATGCCCACGAAGACGTCGGCGATCCGGTCGGTGAGCGTGGTCAGCGGGTGCCGGGCGCCGCGGGGGAGGCGGTCCCAGGGCAGGGTGACGTCGACCCGCTCCTCGGCCAGGACACGCGCGTCGCGCTCGGCCTCCAGCTCGGCCAGGCGTTCCTCGTACGCCGACGTGACCGCGGCGCGGGCGGCGTTGACCCGCTTGCCGGCGTCGGCCCGGGCGGCCGGCGGCAGCGCGCCGAGCTCGCGACGGGCCAGCAGCACCGGCGCGCGGTCGCCCAGGTGGGCCGGGCGGACGGCGGCCAGCACCTCGAGGTCGATCGCCTCGGCGAAGGCCTTCCGCGCCTCGGTCACCGCGGTGTCGAGGGCCTCGGCGGAGAGGGCGGCGACCTGTTTGGGGTCGTAGGGGTCGTTGGCGCCGGACACGGGAGGCCATTCTGCCCGCCACCCGCGAAGCCCCGCGCCCGGGTTTCGACGTTCCCCCGGTCGTCCTCATCCCCCCGCCGGCCCGCCCCCTCGCCGCCCGTGGTCGCGGTGCCGGCGGCCCGGGCTCCTCCCGGAGGGGGAGATGCGCCGGTCCGGCTCAGCACCCCCCTGGTCGCGGCCGATGACCTCCCCGTGGCAACCTCCTCGAGCGCGCCGTCCACGACGATCGACGACGTCCTCCGGCACGGCACCGTGCGCAGCGTCTTCCAGCCCATCGTCGAGCTCGACAGCCGCCGGGTGGTCGCCTACGAGGCGCTGGCCCGCGGACCGCAGGGCCCGCTGGAGCGGCCCGACGCGCTCTTCGCCGCCGCCCGCGAGGCCGGCCGCCTCGCCGAGCTGGACGCCGCCTGCCGCTCCGCGGCCCTGCGCGGCGCCCTCGAGCAGGGCCTGGAGGCGCCGCTGACCCTGTTCGTCAACGTCGAGCCCGAGGTGCTCGACCGGGCGCCGATGGAGGACCTGTTGGCCATCGCGCAGGCCGCACCGGGCGGGTGGCGGGTGGTCCTGGAGATCACCGAGCGGGCGCTGGCCACCCGCCCGGCCGAGCTGCTGCGCACCGTCGAGCGGGTGCGTGCCGTCGGCTGGGCCGTGGCGGTGGACGACGTCGGCGCCGAGCCGATGTCGCTGGCGTTCATGCCGCTGCTGCGTCCGGACGTGGTCAAGCTGGACCTGCGGCTGGTGCAGGAGCGGCCCGGCCCGGTGATCGCCGGGATCATGAACGCGGTCAACGCGCACGCCGAGCGCACCGGCGCGGTCGTGCTGGCCGAGGGCATCGAGGACGCCGTCCACCTGCGGATGGCCCGCGCGCTCGCGACACCGTCGTCCGGGCCACCGCCGCGCTGCTGGCGCGGGTCGCCCCGAGGTCCGAGGAACTGCCGCACGCGCCGCAGCAGCCCCCCGCGCCCGTCCCGTCCACCGAGCCGCGCAGCGCCGGCGCGCTCGTCGCCTCGCCCGGCGACACGCTGCTGACCGGTGCGCTGGCCGCGACCCCCAGCGGTGTGACGATCGTCGACGTGCGGCTGCCCGACCAGCCGCTGGTCTACGTCAACCCGGCGTTCGAGAGGCTGGCCGGTCTCCCGCGCGAGCAGCTGCTGGGCCGCAACTGCCGGTTCCTGCAGGGGACCGACACCGACCCCGCGGCGACCGCCGCGATCCGCCGCACCGTCGCGGCCGGGGAGGAGTGCCGGGTCACCGTGCTCAACCACCGCGGCGCCGAGCGGACGCCGTGGTGGAACGAGCTGCACCTGGCGCCGGTCCGCGGGCACGACGGGACGGTCACCCACTACATCGGCGTCCAGGTGGACGTGACCTCGCGCGTGGCGGCTGAGCGCGCGCTGGTGCAGGAGCGCGACCGCACCCGCGCCGCGCTGGCCCGCATCGAGGAGCTGGCCGACACCGACCCGCTCACCGGGCTGCCCAACCGGCGCCGGCTGGCCGAGCAGGTCGAGACCGCGCTGTGGAACGCTCGGGCCCGGGACGAGGGCCTGGGCGGGGACGAGTTCCTGGTGGCGCTGACCGGGCTCCCGGCGGACGGCGCCGCGGCCGACGCCCCTGAGCGCCCGGCACCCAGGCCGTGATCATCGGCGAGTGGCTGGGCGACACGCCGGCAGGCGGCGGCCAGCCGCCGATGATCACCGGTCGGAGTGCCCGGAGGCGGCCCCCGTCCGCCACCCCCTGCAGGGCCCCGCCGCCGGCCCCGTCCCGGGTCCCGCCCGAGCGAGGGGGGGAGGACGGGGTCCTGTCACGGTGGGGGCGGGGGGCCTCCTACTGGGCCAGCTGGGTGGTGTAGAGGCAGATCGCCGCGGCGGCGGCCAGGTTGAGGCTCTCGGCCCGGCCGCGCATGGGGATGCGCACCCGCGCGTCGGCCAGCGCGGCCAGCTGCGCCGGCACGCCGCGGGCCTCGTTGCCGAACAGCCAGACGACCCGGCCGGTGAGGCGGTCGGTCACCTCGGGCAGGGTCGTCTCTCCCCCGCCGTCCGCGGCGAGCACGGTGGCGCCGGCGTCCCGCAGCCGCGGCAGGAGGCCGGCCAGCGCCGTCCCGCGGACGACGTCGACGTGGAAGAGGCTGCCCGCGCTGGCGCGCACCGCCTTGCCGCCGTAGGGGTCGGCCGACCCGGCGCCGAAGACCACCGCGCCGGCACCGCAGGCGTCGGCGGTGCGCAGCACCGTGCCGGCGTTGCCGGGGTCGGCCAGCTCGGCGAGGGCGACGGCCAGCCGGGGCGGGTCGGCGGTCAGCCGCTCGGCCGGCACGTCCCGCAGCGCGCAGACGGCGACCAGCCCCTGCGGGGTGACCGTCTCCGACAGCGAGGCCGCCGCCCTCTCGGTGACCCGCCGGACCGGCACCGGCGTCGCGGCCAGCAGGTCGCGGTGCGCGGCGGCGGCCGCGTCGGTCACGAAGACCTCGCGCACCCGGGCCGGGTCGGCCAGCGCCTCGGCCACGGCCTGCCGGCCCTCGGCGAGGAACAGCCCGGCGGCGTCCCGCTCGGCCCGGCGGGTGAGCCGGCGCGCGGCCGCCACCCGCCCCGACCGCTCGGTGAGCGGCTCGGTCACGCGTTCCCTCCTCCGCGGCGGACGTGGTCCCCGGACACGCCGACGCCGCCGGCGCCGGCCCGAGGGACCGGACGCCGACGGCGTCGGGAGGGGCGTGACTTCAGGCGGCGGCGCTGCCGGTGGCGCCGCCGGCCGGGGCGGCGGCGACGGCGGCGCGCGCGGTCTCCACCAGGGCGGTGAAGGCGGCCGGCTCGTTGACCGCCAGCTCGGCGAGGACACGCCGGTCGAGCTCGATGCCGGCGAGCTTGAGGCCCTGCACGAACCGGTTGTAGGTCATGTCGTTCTGGCGGGCCGCGGCGTTGATCCGGGTGATCCACAGCTTGCGGAAGTCACCCTTGCGGACCTTGCGGTCGCGGTACTGGTAGGTGGCCGAGTGCAGGACCTGCTCCTTGGCCTTGCGGTACAGGCGCGACCTCTGGCCCCGGTACCCGCTGGCGGCCTCGAGGGTCGTCCGGCGCTTCTTCTGGGCGTTGACCGCCCGCTTCACGCGTGCCACTGAAGGGCTCCTGTCTTCTCGTTACCGGGGGCGCTCAGAGGCCCAGCAGCTTCTTCATGTTGCGGGTGTCGGCCGGGGACAGGACCTGGTCCTGGTCCAGCCGGCGCTTGCGGCGCGAGGACTTGTGCTCGAACTTGTGCTGGTTGTTGGCCTGCTCGTGCATGAGCTTCCCGCTGCCCGTCACGCGGATCCGCTTCGCGGTGCCCTTGTGGGTCTTCTGCTTCGGCATGTCCTCGGTGTCCTCGTTCGTCTGTGATCGGCGCCGTCGGCGCCGGGAGCAGCACGCGGCTGCCCCGACGGCGCCGGTGCGCCTCGGTGGTGCGGTCGTGCGGCCCTCCTGCAGGGTCCCGGCCCCGTCCAGAGGCTCGCCGTGAGCCTGCGAACGGTGAGGAGGACGGGGTCCTTCTCCGAGTGGCGGGGGGCAAGAGGGCCCTTCTTCAGGCGCGGGGCGCCTGCTCCGAGGCCGACTGCTCGCCCCTCGCCTGCCGGCGGCCCTGCTGCGACTGCTGCGCCTGCTGGTTGCGGTGCGGGGCGATCACCATGACCATGTTGCGGCCGTCCTGCTTGGGGTTGGACTCCACGACGCCGAGCTCGGCGACGTCGGCGGCCAGCCGCTGCAGCAGCCGGTAGCCCAGCTCCGGCCGGGACTGCTCGCGGCCGCGGAACATCACGGTGATCTTGACCTTGTCGCCGCTCCTGAGGAAGCGCTCGACGTGGCCCTTCTTGGTCTCGTAGTCGTGCGGGTCGATCTTCAGGCGCAGCCGCATCTCCTTGATGACGGTCATCGCCTGGTTCCGCCGGGCCTCGCGGGCCTTCTGGGCGGACTCGTACTTGAACTTCCCGTAGTCCATGAGCTTGGCGACCGGAGGCCGGGCCATGGGAGCGACCTCGACGAGGTCGAGCTCGGAGTCCTGGGCCAGGCGCAGCGCCTCGCCGATCGGCACGATGCCGACCTGCTCGCCCTCGGGGCCGACCAGGCGGACCTCGGGGACGCGGATACGGTCGTTGATGCGGGGCTCGGTGATGGCCTCTCCTCTGCTCTTGCACGGGAGGGCTCGCTCGTCCACCCGGACCCCGACGAGCAGAGGGCCCCGCGAGCTGCTGCTCACGGGGCCCACTCGCCGGTGCGCCGAGCCAGGAGGCTCGTGCACGCCGCGGGGACCGGCCGGTGGCCGGGCTCCGCGATCCGGGGACCTGGACGCCGGGGCGGCGGCAGGTGGGAGCGGGCTCCTCTTGGTCGGCGGCCTGGGGCGCAGGCCGCCTGCGTGGTTCGCGCGCCTCGGTGTAGCGGGGAGGCGCGTACATGCTACAGCGCCGCGGGCCGTCCGGACATTCCGCTCGCCCGGCCCCCGTGCAGGGTCCCCGGACGGGGCCGGAGCGCGGGGGCACGGGGGTCCCTGCTCATCCCCGGGTCGCCGGCGGCTGCGCCCGACTGGCCGCCAGCAGCGCGCGCAGGCCCTCCACGGCGTCCACCGCCCGGTCCCCGTCGGCGCCCTGCACGGCCAGCAGCGCGAACTCATCGTCGTCGGTCGTCAGCACGGTGGCCCACCGGAACCGCTTGTCGAAGCGGACGGCCCGCACCGCCGTCCAGGGCAGCTCGCGCTGCCCGAGCAGGTTGCGCACCCGGATGCCGGTGGCGTCGGCGTCCACCCGGGGCCGTCCGAGGGCCAGCAGCCCGCCGCCGAGGACCAGGCCCAGCCCGACCACGGCGACCTGGTCGGCCACGGTGTAGCGGGCGACACCGGTGACGTTGTCCGGCAGCGACACCCCCACGTAGGTCAGGACGGCGGCCACCACGACGGCGAGCACGGCGCACAGGGACCGCCACCGGCGGGGGACGGCGGAGACGGCGGGCGGAGCGGGCGTCGGCACGGCTCCATGGTCCCAGGTGGGACGGCCGCCACCGTGCCGACGACCGGCCGGTCCACACCCGCGGGGGGCGTTACCCTGGAAGAGCGCTGTGTCCTCCGTCCAGCACCGGCGGGGCGTGCGGCCGACCACCGAGGGGTGCGCGTGCGCTCCGACCCTGCAAGCAGTGACCGTCCCCGCGACCTCCCCCTGGCCGACGAGCTGTCGGCTGTGTTCGCCCGCATGGCGGGCCTGCTGCTGTCCGAGGAGACGGTTGCCACGGCGCTCGGGCTGGTGAGTTCGCTGGCGCTGGACACCGTCCCCGGGGCGGTGGGCGCGGGGGTGTCGATCGTCGACGAGCGCGGCCGGCGCAGCTCCGGGTCCACCGACGCCCGGACCGAACGCGCCGACGCGCTGCAGTACGAGCTCGACGAGGGGCCGTGCCTGGCGGCAGCGGCGGGCCGTGAACTGGTCCGCATCGACGACCTGGCCACCGACCGGCGCTGGCCGCGCTGGGCGGCCGCGGTCACGCCGCTCGGGCTGCGCGCCGCGATGAGCGCACCGCTGATGGCCGGCGACAGCTCGCTGGGCGCCCTGAAGGTCTACGCCGAGCGGCCGGGGACCTTCGAGGAGCCCGCCGAGCGGCGGCTGGTCCTGTGCTCCGCGCAGGCGGCGATCCTCGTCGCCAACGTGCAGACCCGTGACCGGGCGCGGCGGCTCAGCGAGGGCCTGCGGCAGGCCGTCGCGACCCGGGACGTGGTCAGCACGGCCAAGGGCGTGCTCATGGCCAGGCACGGCGTCCCCGAGGACGTCGCCTTCACCATGCTGCTGGCCCGCTCGGGTGAGAAGGCCGGGACGCTGCCCGAGGTGGCCCGGGCGGTGGTCGACTCCGCCGTCCGCCGGCGTCGATGATGACCAGACCCGGGCAGGTCCCGCCCGAGGAGGAGCAGCGCCGGGCGCTGCGGTCGGCCCTCGAGGTCGCCGACCTGACGCTGGAGCAGGTCTGGACGCGGTTCTTCGCGCTGGGCGGCAACGCCGACCTCCTCGAGGTCGACGGCCACCTGCAGGGGCTCATCCCGCTGGCGTCCGCGGAGGCCGACGTGCTGGCGCACACCCTCAACGAGCGCCTCGACGAGCTGTTCACGCAGCGGCGGGTGCCCTACAGCACCCCGATCCGCCGGCGCCCGCCGGTCAGCGGGCCGTTCGCCGCGCTGCTGCACCTGGTGCAGGCCGCCCACTCGGCGCCGCCGGACCGGCTGGCCGCCCTGGCGGCCGAGGCCGGCGCGGCCATGGGCGTGGGAGTCGACGTGCACGTGGCCGACCACGAGCAGCGCCGGCTGTGGGCGCTGTGCCCGGCGGGCGGCCGGTCCGGGGAGTCGCTGCCGATCGACGGCTCCCTGCCCGGCCGGGTGTTCCAGACGGTGCGCCCCCTGCCCTCGGAGGCCGGCGGCGTGCCCCGGCTGTGGTTGCCACTGCTCGACGGCACCGAGCGGGTGGGCGTGCTCGAGGTGCGGGTCGGTTCGACGGTCGAGCTGTACGACCCGGCGCTGCGGCAGGAGTGTGGCTGGCTGGCGGCGATGGTCGGCTCCCTCGTCGTCACCATGGCGCAGTACGGCGACGGGCTCGAGCGGGCCCGCCGCAACCGGCCGCCCACGCCGTCGGCCGAGCTGCTGTGGCAGCAGCTGCCGCCGCTGACCGCCGCCAGCGACGCCTTCGAGCTGGCCGGGCTGCTGGAGCCGGCCTACGAGGCGGGCGGGGACGCCTTCGACTACTCGCTGTCCGAGCGCAGCGTCTCCCTGGCCGTCTTCGACGCGATGGGCCACGGGTTGCCGGCCGGGCTGCTGGCCGCGGCGGCCCTGGCGGCCTACCGCAGCGCCCGGCGCGACGGCCGGGGCATCGACGACCAGGCGCGGGCCATCGACGAGGTGGTGGCCGACGCCTTCCCGGGCAGCGCGTTCGTCACCGGCGTCCTCGCCGAGCTCGACGTGGGCAGCGGCCGGCTGCGCTACGTCAGCGCGGGCCACCCGGGGCCGCACCTGCTGCGCGGTGGGAAGGTGGTCAAGCGGCTCGCCGGTGGGCGACGGGTCCCGTTCGGGCTGGGCGACGGGGCGCTCACCGTGGCCGAGGAGGCCCTGCAGCCCGGCGACTGGCTGGCCCTGCACACCGACGGGGTCACCGAGGCCCGGGACGCGGCCGGCGCCTGGTTCGGCGAGGACCGGCTGGTCGACCTGCTCAGCCGCCAGGTCGCCGCCGGCCAGCCGCCGCCGGAGACCGCGCGCCGGCTCGTGCACGCCGTCCTCGAGCACCAGCACGGGCTGCTGCAGGACGACGCCAGCGTGCTGCTGGCCCGTTGGGTGCGCGACCCGCGGCCCTGAGGGCCCTGTCCTGAGGGCCCTGTCCTGAGGGCCCTGTGACGCGCTCGACGCCCGGCCCGGCACATCCCCGCGACGAGCAGGACGCACCATGGGAGCACCGCGACGAGTCGTGGATGCGCGTTCGACGAGGGGGAACCGTGACCGACGTCCTGCCCGAGGCCGAGCCCGGCGACGAGGCGCCGCCGCTGCCCCTGGCCGGCTACACCGTCGCGGTGACCGCGGCCCGACGCCGCGAGGAGCTCGGCGTCCTGCTGGCCCGGCGCGGCGCACGGGTGGTCTACGCGCCGGCGATCCGCATCGTGCCGCTGGCCGACGACGCCGAGCTGGTCGCCGCGACCCGCGCCGTCCTGGCGCAGCCGGTGGACCTCGTAGTCGCCACGACGGGGGTGGGCTTCCGCGGGTGGCTGGAGGCCGCCGACGCCTGGGACCTGCCGCTGGTCGACCACCTGCGCGGCGCCCGGGTGCTGGCCCGCGGCCCCAAGGCGCGCGGCGCGATCCGCGGCGGCGGGCTGGTCGACGCGTGGTCGCCGCCGTCGGAGTCCTCGGCCGAGGTGCTCGAGCACCTGCTGGCCGGCGCCGAGGGCCCGCTCGCGGGACGGCGGATCGCCGTCCAGCTGCACGGCGACCCGCTGCCGGACTTCGTCGACGCCCTGCGGGAGGCCGGCGCCGAGGTGCTCCCCGTGCCGGTCTACCGGTGGGCGCTGCCCGAGGACGTCGCCCCGGTGCGCCGGCTGGTCGGCACGATCGCCGCCCGCGCGGTGGACGCGGTGACGTTCACCAGCGCCCCGGCGGCGGCGAGCCTGCTGGCGGTCGCCGACGAGCTGGGCCAGCGGGCGGAGCTGGTGGCCGCGCTGACCGACGGCGTGCTGCCGTTCGCGGTCGGGCCGGTGACCGCCGGGCCGCTGACCGCGGCCGGCGTCGCGTCGGTGCAGCCGGAACGGTCCCGGCTGGGGGCGCTGGCCCGCGAGGTGGTCGCCCGGCTGCCCGAGCGCGACCCGGTGCTGCGCGTCGGCGACCACGACGTCCAGGTGCGCGGGTACGCCGTGCTGGTCGACGGCCGGCCGGTGGAGCTCGCGCCCGACCCGATGGCGGTGCTGCGGGCGCTGGCCGTCCGGCCGGGCACCGTGCTGTCCCGGGCCGAGCTGGTGACGGTGCTGCCCGGCGGCGGCGACGGGCACGCGGTGGAGATGGCGGTGACCCGGCTGCGCGCCGCGCTCGGTGCCCCGCTGGTGGAGACCGTCGTCGAGCGCGGCTACCGCCTCGAGATCTGAGACCTCCAGGCTCCCTCCCTCTTCCGGCCTTCCGGCCTTCCGGCCTTCCGGCCTTCCGGCCTTCCGGAGCTGATCATGGGGTTGTTGCCGGCGACACGCGTCGACACGCCGTCGGCACCAGCAACAACCCCATGATCACGAGCGAGGAGGCGGCCTCCTCCCGGGCACCGCCGGCCACGTCCCGGGCCCCGGCGGTCCCTGCAGGGTCCCGCCGCGAGCTCGCGAGCGGTGAGGGCGGGGGGTCCTTTCCCACACCCCGGCCATGCGGGCCTGTAGGCGCAGGTGGACCGCCCAGGTGACGACCGGGCAGACGACGGAGAAGGCGATGAACGCCAGGTAGGCGCCGTCCCCGCTGCCGGTGGTGGGGAACGACTGTCGGCCAGCGAGCCGCCGAGCGGGCGGATCAGCGAGCCGAGCAGCGGGCCCAGCCAGGTCAGCGGGGCCGCGGCCAGCGGGGTCGCGAAGTCGTCGGCGAACTGGATCTGCAGCACTTGGCCGAAGGCGGAGCCGAACCCGATGAACGAGCCGAAGGCACCGATGTGGAGGGACGACTTGGTGTGGGTGTGCGGCTCGCGGGTCGCCTCGCGCATGGTCCGCGGCTGGTTGCGTGCCGTGGTCGGGTCGTCCATGAGCAGGGCCGCACCGGCGGCGGCGGCGACGATCAGCGGGATGTGGACGGCCAGGATCCGCCGCGGGTGCTCGACCCCGGCCGTGGCCAGCCGTCGTGCTCACCGCCGCCGACCCGCCGTGGTGAGGCCCGCGCGCAGCCGCGTGCACGGGCTCGTCGAACCGGAGAGGATCGGAGGGTGACCACGACCGAGGACTCCGCGGCAGCGGGCCGCTCGCTGCTGGAGGCCGGCGCCGCCGTCGCCGGCTCCATGAGCCGGGCCGCGGCGGCGGTGGTGTTCCCCGGCTCCGCGGGCCCGACGCCGGCGGTGCGCCTGGACGATCCGCTGGCCCGCTGCCTGGGGACGGCCGCCGACGAGGCCGCCGCGCTCCCGCTGTCGCGCGAACGGGCCCGCGCCGGCGCCGTCCTCGCCTTCGCCGTCGAGCACAGCGCCACCCTCTCCGGCGGCGGCCGGCGGATCCGCGACGACGGCTTCTTCGTCCCGCGCGCGGGGGGCCGCTCGGCGGCCGACGAGGTCACCGAGGCCGTGGTCGCCGCGGCCCGCGCCGCGGTGGACGAGCGGCGGGTGCGGCACCTGGGCTACCTGCTGGCCGAGGTGGCGGTCTCCCCCGACCTGGACGCCGCGCTGGTCGACCGGGCGCTGCGACTGGCCGCCGGCCTGCCGTGGCGGCAGCTGGTCCTGCTGGCCGCGGTCGGCCGGCGCGAGCGCGCGCCGCTGCCGATGACCCCGCTGGTCGACGACCCGCGCGGCTGGACGGCGTGGGGCGCCCGCGAGGACGTCGCCGACCTGCAGCGGGCCGGGCTGCTCGACCCGCCCCCGGCGCAGCCGCGGCCGGGTGGCGCCGCCCTCCCCCGGCTGCGTCCGGCCGACCTGCGGCTGACCCGCCGCGGCGTGCTGGTGCACCGGCTGATGGCACTCGGGTTCGTGCTGGACGACGACGTCGCCGCGGCCCTGGCCGAGCTGTCGCCGTCCGCCTAGCGCGGTCGGCTGCGGGCTAGCGCGTCCGGCTGCGGGCGTAGGCCGCCGGCGTCGTCGCGAGCATCCGGCGGAAGTGCCGGGTCAGGTGCGCCTGGTCGTAGAAGCCGACCGCCGGGGCCACCTGCGCCGCCGGCATCCCGTCCAGCAGCAGCCGCCGGGCGCGGTCGACGCGTCGACCGGTGAGGTAGCGGTGCGGCGCCAGCCCGTGCCGCCGGGTGAAGGCCCGCACCGCGTGCGTCGGGTGCACCCCCAGGGCGGCCGCGGCCTGGTTCAGGTCGACCCCCTCGGTCAGCCGGGCGTCGATCAGCTCGCGCAGCCGGTCGGCGACGGCGTCGTCGCGCACCGGCGGGGCCGGCGCCACCATCCGGTCCAGGTGCTGACCGAGGCGCTGCAGCACGAAGGTCAGCCGGCTCTGCGCCTCCAGCCGGTCGCGGCCCGGGCGCAGCGCAGCGTGCAGGGCGGAGATGCGGGCGCGCAGGACGCCGTCGTCGATCGCGGGCCGGTCGACGGCCCGGCCGATCCGGTCCTCGCCCAGCGTCGGTGCGTCCAGGTAGAGCACCCGCTTGCAGAACCCGCCCGGCGAGTGCGCGCGGCCGTCGTGCGGCACGCCGGGCGGCAGCAGCGTCACCTCCGCGCGGGAGGCGCCGTGGGCGTGCCGGTCCAGGTCGTAGCGGACGGCGCCGTCGTCGACGAGCAGCAGGGTCCAGCAGTCGTGGGTGTGCGACGGGTAGGCGTGGTCGGCGAAGCGGGCGTGGAGGACCTCGGTCAGGCCCGGGACGTCCGGGCGCCATGCCGTCACCTGGGCCACGACGTCGGCACGAGCCGCCATGCCCCGAGCGTACGAGGCCCGGCGTACGCGACCCCCGGCGTACGCGACTCCCGGGCGTACGGGGGTCAGGAACGTACAAGACCGCGGCGCCGGAGGAGCCGGACGCTGACCCGCATGGACACCGCCACCGCGCCCGCCACCTCCCCGGGCACCGACGAGCCCGGACCCCCCTGGCCGACCAAGATCGCCGTCGTGCTGCGGGACGACCTGCTGCCGTGGCAGGAGCTCAACGTCACCGCCTTCCTCGCCGGTGCCGTCGCCGCGGCCGTGTCCGAGCTGATCGGCCGGCCGTACCAGGACGCCGACGGCACCGGCTACCTGGCGATGTTCCGCCAGCCGGTGCTCGTGCTCACCGGCACCGGCGAGGTGCTGCAGCGGGCCCGGACCCGTGCCCTCGAGCGGGGGTTGCCGCTGGCGCTGTTCACGGCCGACCTGTTCGCCACCGGCGGCGACGCCGACAACCGGGCGGCGGTGGCCGCGGTGGCGGGGCCCGCCCTCGACCTCGTGGGGGTCGCGCTGCACGGGCCGAAGAACGTCGTCGACAAGGTGGTCAAGGGCGCCCGGATGCACCCGTGAACGGCCGGCGGCGAGCCCGCAGCACCGCGTCGGCCACCTCCTGGACGTCTCCCTCGTGCCCGCGCGCCGTCCGCAGCCGGGCCTCGGCGACCTGCACCTCCCACTCCGCCGGGTCGAGCAGCCGGGCCAGCTCCTCGGCCGGCGCGAAGTACTCGGGCCGCGCGTGCTCGCGGATCCCCCGCGCCAGGTCGCTCGGGTCGTGGGCGACCACGAGCAGCGTCCCGCCCGGGACGACGGCGGCGGCCAGCCCGGCCAGCACCTCCTCGCGGACACCCGCCGCCGGGTGCAGGAAGGAGCTGGTCACCAGGTCGTAGGCGGTCGCGGGAGGCGGCTCGGCGGTGAGGTCGGCCTGCCGCCACTCGATCCGCTCGGCCAGTCCCCGCTGCTCCGCGGCGCGGGCACCGCGACCGAGCGCCACGGGTGAGAGGTCGAGCGCGGTGACCTGCCAGCCGCGCTCGGCCAGCCAGAGCGCGTCGCCGCCCTCGCCGGCTCCGGCGTCGAGCGCCCGGCCCGGCGAGAGGTCGGCCACCTCGGCGACGAGCACCGCGTTGGCGGAGCCGCTGAACAGCTGCGGCGCCGAGCGGTAGCGCTCGTCCCACCACGCCTGGTCGTGCACGACCTCCCCGTCGGCGTGCCGGTGCGCGGCGACGGCGCGGCCGGCGTCCTCGGCGACCAGGTCGGCGTTGATCCGCGCGGCCGCCGTCAGACCCGCGGCCGCGGAGCCGACGACCTGGACGCTCGGACCGGTGACGTTGCCGGCGACCCAGACCCCGGGGACGGCGGTGGCACCGGTCGGGTCGGCGGGGACCGCGGTGCCCAGCAGCTGCCCGCCCATCAGCACCGGCTCCGGGACCAGGCCGAGCGGGGCGAGGAGGTCGGCGCGGGCGTGCACCACCGGGGAGACGACCAGCGCCTCGCAGGCCCGGACCCGCCCGTCCGCCAGCCGGACGCCGGCGAGCCGGTCGTCGACCACCTCCAGCGCCACGACCCGGCCGTCCACCACGGCGATCCCCCGGGCGGCCAGCTGCTCGGCCTCCTCGGCGCTCGGGGCCGGGCCGGTGCAGCGCAACAGCGTCACGTCGTCCGAGAGCTGCCGGAACAGCAGCGCCTGGTGGACGGCGAACGGCGTCGTCGCCAGGACGGCGATGCGGCGGTCGCGCACCTCCCAGCCGTGGCAGTAGGGGCAGTGCAGCACGTCGCGCCCCCACCGCTCGCCGAGCCCGGGGACGTCGGGCAGCTCGTCGACGGCGCCGGTCGCGACCAGCAGCCGGCGCGCGTGCACGTGGTCGCCGTCGGCCAGCTCCACCGCGAAGCCGTCGTCACGCCGCCGGAGCCCGGTCACCCGCCCGGGGCGGACCTGCGCGCCGTACCCGGTCACCTCGGCCCGGCCGAGCGCGGCGAGCTCGGCCGGCGGCGTCCCGTCCCGCGTCAGGTAGTCGTGCACGTGCCCGGCCGGTGCGTTGCGCGGCTCGCCCGCGTCGACGACCAGCACCGAGCGGCGCGACCGGGCCAGGGCCAGCGCCCCGCTCAGCCCGGCGGCGCCGCCGCCCACCACCACTACGTCGTAGTTCTCGTCCATGCCGGGCACCGTGCACCGGATGGACCGCGCCTGGCAAAGCTCCTTGCCAGAATGGCAAGGTGTCGGGTGTGCCGGACGAACCCGTCGAGCCCGTCCTCGCCGCGGTCGGCCCGCGGCTGCGTACGCTGCGCCGCCAGCGCGGCGCGACGCTGGCCTCCCTGTCGGAGACGACCGGCATCTCGGTGAGCACGCTGTCCCGGCTGGAGTCGGGGCAGCGGCGTCCCACGCTGGAGCTGCTCCTGCCCCTGGCCCGGGCGCACCGGGTGCCGCTGGACGAGCTGGTCGGCGCACCGCCCACCGGCGATCCGCGCATCCACCCGCGCCCGGTGACCCACCACGGCGTCACCTCGTTGCCCCTGACCCGCCGGCCGGGCGGTGTGCAGGCGTTCAAGCAGGTCTACCCGCCGGGCTGGCCGGGTGGGGAGCCGGCGCAGCAGGCGCACGAGGGGTACGACTGGCTCTACGTGCTCTCCGGCCGGCTGCGGCTGGTGCTGGCCGAGCACGACCTGCTGCTCGGCCCCGGGGAGGTGGCCGAGTTCGACACCCGCACCCCGCACTGGTTCGGCAACCCGGGGCCCGAGCCGGCCGAGGTGCTCACCCTGTTCGGCCCGCAGGGCGAGCGGATGCACGTCCGCGCCCGGCCGCGGCGCTGACCGCCGTCCGCCGATCTGCGGCCGGTGGACCCCCTCCGGAGTCGATCATGGGGTCCCCTCCGGAGTCGATCATGGGGTTGTGGCACGCGACACGCACGGACGCGCCGCGGAGGGCGGCCACAACCCCATGATCACGGCGGACGCGGGGCCCTCCTACGAGGCGCGGGAGGGCGGTTCTTCAGACCTCGACGACCAGGTCGACGTCGTGCACCGGGCGGCTCACGGCCCCGGTGCCGCTGCCGTTGGACCGCACCGCCGGGTGTGACCTACGTTACGCACGTCGAGACGCCGACGTCAGGAGGACCTCGTGCCCGTGCACCCGCAGACCGCCGAGCTGCTCGCCGCCATGGAGGCGCAGGGCACCCCGGACTTCGCCGACCTGTCGGTGTCCCAGGCGCGCGACCTGGCGGCGGCCTTCAAGGACATGCAGGCCCCGGCGCCCGAGATGGCCTCCGTCCGCGACCTCACCGTCCCCGGTCCCGCCGGCAACCTGCCGGTCCGCGTCTACACGCCCACCGGCTCGCCGCGGGGCGTGCTCGTCTACTTCCACGGCGGCGGCTGGGTCATCGGCACCATCGAGATCGTCGACTCCCCCTGCCGGGCGCTGGCCGACGCCGCCGGCTGCGTCGTCGTCGCGGCGCAGTACCGCCTGGCGCCCGAGTCGGCCTACCCGGCAGCGCCCGAGGACTGCTACGCGGTGACGCAGTGGGTGGCCGAGCACGAGGCCGAGCTGGGCACCGAGCCGGCCGGGATCGTCGTGGCCGGCGACAGCGCCGGGGGCAACCTCGCCGCCGTCGTCGCCCTGATGGCCCGCGACCGCGGCGGCCCGCAGCTGGCCTTCCAGGCGCTGATCTACCCGGTGACCGACGTCGCGAGCTTCGAGACCGACTCCTACGGGCAGAACGCCGAGGGCTACCTGCTGACGGCCCGCTCGATGCGCTGGTTCCGCGACCACTACGTGCCGGACGAGTCGCGCCGCGCGGAGCCCTACGCCTCTCCCCTGCGGGCCGACGACCTCTCGGGGCTGCCGCCGGCCTTCGTCGCCGTCGCGGAGTTCGACCCGCTGCACGACGACGGCGAGCGCTACGCCAAGGCCCTCGAACAGGCCGGCGGCCAGGTCGAGCTCAAGCGCTACGAGGGCCAGATCCACGGCATCTTCTGGCTCAGCGGCGCGTGCAGCCAGGCCTTCGACCCGCTGGTGTCCGACCTCGCCGCCGCCGTCCGGAAGGCGCTCGGCTGACGAAGGGCCCTCCTGCCCCCCACCGTTCGCAGGCTCACGGCGGGGCCCTGAAGGAGGGCCGGCGGCGGGACACGGCAGGGGGCCGGCGGTGCCCGGGAGGGGCCGACGAAGACCCCCATGAGCTCATCGGGTGAGCGACCGGGTCGTGACGGTGCACCTCGGGGCTCCCTCGGTGCGCCCGGCCGAGCAGCGCGACGTGCCGCGGATCGCCGCGACGCTCACCCTCGCCCTCACCTCGTCACGGTGGGCCCGCTGGGCGCTGCCCGAGGACGGCCGCACCCAGCGGCTCACCCGGCTGGCCGAGCTCGACGCCGGGCACCGGGCGGTGTCCACCGGCACCGGCTGGGTCACCGAGGACGTCACGGCGGTCGCCACCTGGCAGGCCCCGCCCGGTGAGCCGGGCACCCACCCGCTGCCGGACGACGTGCGCGCCGCGCTGGCCCGGGAGCTGCCCCACATCGCCGGGTCGCGCTGGGACGCCGTCCGCCGCACCCGGGAGCTGGTGGACGCCGCCCGCCCGGCCGAGCCGCACTGGTGGCTGGCCCACCTGGGCACCCGGCCCAGCAGCCGACGGCGGGGCTACGGCAGTGCCCTGCTGCAGCCGGTGCTCGACCGCTGCGACGCCGCGGGTCGGCTCGCCGCGACGGCCGTGTACTCCTGGGCCGGGGTCCGGTTCCTGCGGCAGGTCGGCTTCGAGGTCGAGCAGGCGATGCACACCGCGGACGGCGAGCTGCCGCTCTGGCTGCTGGTGCGACGGCCTCAGGGTTGACGGTGTCGATCCGGAGCCGGCCCGTTCGTCCAGAGGGTGAGTCGGCACGGTGCCGGCGACGAGGGACCGAGGAGGACCAGATGGCCCTGTACCTGCTCGCGATGCACCAGCCCGTCGGCCCGGCTCCGGAGCCGGCGGTGTTGCAGCAGGTGATGGCCGACCTCGACGCGCTGCGCGAGGAGATGCAGGCCGCCGGCGCCTGGGTGTTCGCCGGTGGCCTGCACGACCCCGACGCGTCGACCGTCCTGCGACCGGCGGACGGCGACGTCCTGGTGACCGACGGGCCCTACGTCGAGGCCGAGGAACACCTCGGCGGGTTCACGATCGTCGACGTCCCGGACCTCGACGCCGCCCTCGCGTGGGGCCGGCGGACGGCCCTGGCCAGCACACTGCCCATCGAGGTGCGGCCGTTCCGGGAGCGCTCCTGACCGTGCCCGGCGTCTGCGTGCCCGACGTGGAAGCGGTCTTCCGCGAGTCCTACGGGCGGGCGGTCGCCGTCCTGACCCGCCTCCTCGGCGACATCGACGCCGCCGAGGAGGCGGTGCAGGAGGCCTTCCTCACCGCGGTGCGGCGCTGGCCGGTCGACGGCGTGCCGCCCAGCCCGGCCGGGTGGATCGTCACCACCGCCCGCAACCGGGCGATCGACCGGCTGCGCCGCGAGTCCACCCGGGCCGACCGGCACCGCGCCATGCTCCTCCTGTACCCGGCGCTGCTGCACGACACGGCCCTCCTGTCCGACCCCGGACCGCCGCCCGAGGAGGGCGCCGTGCGCGACGACCGGCTGCGCCTGCTGTTCACCTGCTGCCACCCCGCCCTGGCCCCGGCCACCCGGGTCGCGCTGACCCTGCGGCTGGTCGGCGGGCTCACCACGGCCGAGATCGCGCACGCGTTCCTCGTGCCCGAGGCGACGATGGCCCAGCGGCTGGTGCGGGCCAAGGCCAAGATCCGCGCCGCGCGCATCCCCTACCGGGTGCCGGCCGAGGCCGACCTGCCCGACCGGCTCTCCGCCGTCCTCGCCGTCGTCTACCTGGTCTCCACCGAGGGGCACACGGCCAGCTCCGGCGAGCGGCTGCTGCGCACCGACCTGTCCGCGGAGGCGATCCGCCTCGGCCGGGAGCTGGCCGAGCTGATGCCCGACGAGCCGGAGGTGGTAGGCCTGCTCGCGCTGGTGCTGCTGGTCGACTCCCGCCGCGCCGCCCGGGTCGCACCGGACGGCGACCTGGTGCCGCTGCCCGAGCAGGACCGCCGGCTGTGGGACGCCGCGTTGGTCGCCGAGGGGCAGCAGCTGGTGCGCCGCTGCCTGCGCCGGGGCGCACCCGGGCCGTACCAGGTGCAGGCGGCGATCCAGGCCGTGCACAGCGACCCCCCGACCGACCGGCGGCAGGTGCTCGCACTCTACGACCTGCTGCCGCCCACGCCGGTGGTGGCGCTCAACCGGGCGGTCGCGGTGGCCGAGGTCGACGGGCCGGCGGCGGCGCTGGCGCTCGTCGAACGGCTCGACCTGCCGCGCTCCCACCTGCTGCCCGCCGTCCGGGCCGACCTGCTGCGTCGGCTGGGCCGCCACGCCGAGGCGACGGCCGCCTACGACGCGGCGATCGCCCTGGCCGGCAACGCTGCCGAGCGGGCCTTCCTGGTGCGCCGGCGGGCCGGAGCGGCGGGCGCCTGACGCGGCCCGTCTGTCCTCCGGGAGGGTCGTGCTCTGCCCACCGTGGTGGGCAGAGCACGACCCTCCCGGGAGGAGGAGTCAGTCCCAGCGGCGGCGGGAGCGCTTGAGCTCGCCGCGCTGCTTCTTGGCTTGGATGCGCCGCTCCTGCGACCCGCGCGTGGGCTTCGTGCGCCGGCGCGCAGCAGGCGGCGGGGCCAGCGCAGCGCGCAGGACGGCGGCCAGCCGCTCGCGGGCGGCCTGCCGGTTGCGCAGCTGCTGGCGGTGCTCGCTCGCGGTCACGGTCAGGACGCCGTCCACCAGCCGGCCGGCCAGGCGCTGGGCCAGCCGCTGCCGCTGGGCGTCGGTGAGGCCGGGCAGCTCCAGCGGGGTGACGGAGAGCTCCACCCGCGAGTCGGCGGTGTTGACGCCCTGCCCGCCGGGGCCGGAGGAGCGGGAGAACCGCCAACCCAGCGCGGCCGCCGGCACGACGAGCGACCTGGTGACCGGCAGGTCCCCGGTGGCGTCGTCGGCGGTCGGCACGGTGCCCGGTCCGGCGGTCAGGCCGCGGCCGGCACAGGGTCGGCGCCGCCGGCCGCGCCGGGCCGGCAGCGGGTCAGCCGGCGCAGCGTGAGCCAGCCGCCGCGGCCGGCGCCGTGCCGCTCGAGCGCCTCGACGGCGTAGGCCGAGCAGGTGGGCTCGAAGCGGCAGCACGGCGGACGCCGCGGGCTGACCTCGCGCTGGTAGACGCGGACGGCGGCGACCAGCCGGTCCCGGAGCGGCGTGCCGCCCCGCCCGGTGCCGGCGGCGTGCACGTGGCGGGCCGTCATGGGCACCAGGAACAGCCCGTCGACGCCGCAGCCGATCGCGTTGGCCAGGCAGCAGCCGGTGTTGAGGAACAGCAGGTTGCGCAGGCACGAGGAATCACGGTCGTACCCGCCGCGGTAGCGCCGTCCGTAGCCCGGCGGCGGGCCGAAGCCGTACCCGTAGCGGCGGCCGTAGCCGTAGCCGGTGCCGCGCCACGGGCCGCGCCGGCGCCGGCGCGGGCTCCAGCCGCTGATCCAGACGAAGACCATGCGGACGATCCTCCGGGCACCCGGCGGCTGCCGCAGGCCGAGCGACCGGCGCCCGGTCGGCGGAGGACGATCGGGGCCGTGCCGGACACTCCCCTCTCCGCGGCACTGGCCGCCGGGCCGGTCCTCCTCGACGGCGGCCTGGCCACCGAGCTCGAGGTGCAGGGGCACGACCTGTCCTCGGCGCTGTGGTCGGCACGGCTGCTGCGCGACCCCCCGGAGGCGGTCGTGGCCGCGCACGCCGCCTTCGCCGCCGCCGGTGCGCAGGTGGTGACCACGGCCAGCTACCAGGCCTCGGTCGAGGGGTTCGCCGCGGCAGGCGTGGGCGCCGCGGAGGCGCGCCGGCTCATCGCCTCCTCCGTGCAGCTGGCCCGCCGTGGGGCGCCAGGTGCGTGGGTGGCCGGGTCGGTCGGGCCGTACGGGGCGGTGCTGGCCGACGGCTCGGAGTACACCGGGGACTACTGCGCCCGGATGTCGGTCGCCGAGCTGCGCGCCTTCCACCGGCCCCGGATGCAGCTGTTGGCCGCGGCCGGCGCCGACGTCCTGGCCTGCGAGACCGTGCCCGCAGCAGTGGAGGCCGAGGCGCTCGTGGCCGAGGCCGACGCACTGGGCGTGCCGGTGTGGCTCTCGCTGACCACGGTGGTGGACGACGACGGCGTCGTCCGCACCCGCCGCGGCGAGCGGGCCGAGGCGGTGTTCGCCCTGGCCGCCGGCGTCGACGCGGTGGTCGCGGTCGGGGTGAACTGCACCGCGCCGTCCGCGGTCGGGCCGTCGCTGGCGGTCGCGGCGTCGGCGGACACGCCGCTGGTGGCCTACCCCAACAGCGGCGAGGGCTGGGACGCCGCGGCCCGCCGCTGGACCGGCGTCCCGGGGGTGGCGCCGGACGCCGTCCCGCCGTGGGTGGCCGCGGGTGCCCGCCTGGTCGGTGGCTGCTGCCGGGTGCGCCCGGCCCACATCGCCGGGATCGCCGCCGCGCTCGGATGATCAGCCCGGCTGGTCGTCGCGCGTCCTGGCTCACCGTCGACGGTGAGCCAGGACGCGCCACGGTGAGCCAGGACGCAGAGAGGTGAGCTCAGCTGATCATCCCGGGGTCCTCAGAGGATGGGGTTGCCGCCGGTGACCGCGATGCGGGCGCCGGAGACGTAGGACGCCTCGTCGCTGGCCAGCAGCACGTACACCGGCGCCAGCTCGGCCGGCTGGGCGGCGCGGCCCAGCGGGACCTGCTGGCCGAAGCTCTCCACCTTCTCCTCGGGCATGGTGGAGGGGATCAGCGGCGTCCACACCGGGCCCGGGGCGACGCTGTTGGCCCGGATGCCCTTCTCGGCCAACAGCTGGGCGAGGCTGGCGGTGAAGTTGGCGATGCCGGCCTTGGTCATCGCGTAGGGCGCCAGCGTGGGGCTGGGCATGTCGGAGTTCACCGACGACGAGTTGATGATCGAGCCGCCCTCCGGCATGTGCGGGACGGCGTCCTTGCACAGGACGAACATCGCGGTCAGGTTGGTCGCCAGGGTGTGGTCCCACTCCTCGTCGGAGACCTCGTCCAGCGACTCGTGGTTCATCTGGAACGCGGCGTTGTTGACCAGGACGTCGACCCGGCCGAACTCCTCGACCGCCTTGGGGATGACCGTGTGCGCGTGCGCCTTGTCGGACAGGTCGCCGGCGACCAGCACGCACTTGCGGCCGGCCTGCTCGACGTACTTGGCGGTGTCCTTGGCGTCCTCGTGCTCGTTGAGGTAGGCGATGAGGACGTCGGCGCCCTCGCGGGCGAAGGCGATCGCGACGGCGCGGCCGATGCCGCTGTCGCCGCCGGTGATGACCGCCGCCTTGCCGGTGAGCTTCCCCGAGCCGCGGTAGCTCTGCTCACCGTGGTCGGGCTTGGGGGTCATCTCCCCGAGCGTGCCGGGGACCTCCTGGGACTGGGCGGGCTGCGACTCGGGACGGGGTTCGGACACGGGTCGTCCACCTCTCTGCTCGTCGGCGGCAGCACCCGGGCGCTCTGCTCGCGCCCGCGGCCGCCGTCGGGACGGCCGTGCGGTGCTGCGTGGCCCTCCGCCTACCCCGGTCGATGCCGGGTGGAACCCGGGCCGGCGGCCTTGACGACACACGTGTGGATACGGTTGTATCCGAGCCTGTGGAGGGTCGTCCCACCCCGCAGCCCGCCTCCGCCGGGGAGGACCCGTGACCACCATCGACCGGCCCTCGGCCTTCTCCGGCTTCTCCGGCGACCGCGCCCGGCGGCGCCTGCTCGCCGCCTACGACCGGGCCGTCGACCGGCTCTGGCCGGTGCCCGTGGACGCCCAGGACGTGCCGACCTCGCTCGGCACCGTGCGCGTGTACCGCGCCGGCCCGGGCGGCGACGACCCCGTGGTGCTGCTCGCGGGTGCCGGCGGCAACGCGCTGTCCTGGTACCGGCACGTGGGCCCGCTGGCCGAGCGGCGGCCGGTGCTCGCGGTCGACCCGCTGGGCGAGCCGGGGCGGTCGGAGGCGGCGGCGCCGATCGCCGACGGGGACGACGTCGCCCGCTGGCTGCTGGAGGTGCTCGCCGCGGTCGGGGCGCGGCGGGCCCACCTGGTGGGGTCGTCGTTCGGCGGGTGGGCGGCGCTGGTCGCCCAGCGGCGGGACGTCGAGAGCCGGATCGCCGCGCTGACGCTGGTCGACCCGGCCGGGTTCGCCTCCCTGGACCGGCAGTTCCTCCGCTGGGTGGTGCTCGGCGGCCTGGCGGCCCTGCTGCCGGCCGCGCTGCGCCGCCGGGCGGCCCGCCGGCTGGTCAACGGCACCCTGCTCGAGGCCGAGCTGCTCGCGCTGGGGGTAGCCGGCCGCGGCTTCCGGCGCCGGCTGCCGACCCCGCCGGTGCTGACCGACGCGGAGCTCGCCGCGGTGCAGGTGCCCACCCGGCTGCTGCTCGGGGCCCGCAGCACGCTGCACGACTCCGCCGCGGTCGCCGAGCGGGTGGCCCGGGTGGCGCCGTCCTGGTCGGTGGAGGTGGTCCCGGACACCGGCCACGCGCTTCCCCTCGAGGCGCCGGAGCTGGTCGTCGCCCGCGTGCTCGGCGACGGCGGCTGAGACCCGGGGCCTGCGCACCCGACAGGATGGACGGCGCACCGACGCAGCCGACGAGGGAGGCGCCGTGCCCCGGCAGGTCGACCACGGCCAGCGCCGTGCCGAGCTGACCGCCGCCCTGCTGCGGATCGCCGCCACCCGCGGCCTGCAGGCGGGAACGATGCGGGAGGTCGCGGCGGAGGCCGGGGTGTCGCTGCGCGTGGTCCAGTACTACTTCACCGACAAGGCCACCCTGCTCACCGCGGGGCTGGCCGAGCTGGCCGGCCGGCTCGACCGCCGGGTGCGGGAACGGGCGGCCACCGCGGGCGCCGGGCTACCGGTGCGGACCGTCTTCGAGGTCGTGCTGGGCAGCATCCTGCCCAGCGACGACGGCAGCCGGGCCGACTCCCTGGCCTGGGCCGCCTACTACGCCGTCGCCCTCACCGACCCGGCGCTGGGCGCGGGCGGCCGGGACCACCCGGCCGCCCTGGAGGGCTGGCTGACCGCGCGGCTGCAGCGGGCCCAGGCCGAGGGCGACGCACCGCAGGACCTCGACGCCCGCACCGAGGTGGTGCTGCTGCTGGCGCTGGTCAACGGCCTCACCGCCGGCGTGCTGGGCCGGCAGCGCGGCGCGGACGACGCCCTACGGGTGCTGCGCCACCAGCTGGACCGCGTGCTCGGCCCGGCCGCCGGCTGACCTCGGCGGGGCCGAGCCGGCTGACCTCAGCGGAGCCGAGCCGAACCGCCTCACGGGGAAGCAGAACGGCGTCCGGCACGCTGTTGTCCACGATGACCGCGATCGCCCCTCCTCTGCTCGACGACTCCACCGACCTCACCGCCCTGCGCGCTCGGGGCGCCGACCCCGATGAGCTGTTCACCACCTTCGCCGCCTGGGCCGAGGCGAACGGCACCGTGCTGTACCCGGCGCAGGAGGAGGCGCTGATCGAGCTGGTCAGCGGCGCCAACGTCGTCCTGGCCACGCCGACCGGGTCGGGCAAGTCGCTGGTGGCCACCGGCGCGCAGTACGCCGCGCTGGCGGCCGGACGGCGCAGCTGGTACACCGCGCCGATCAAGGCGCTGGTCAGCGAGAAGTTCTTCGCCCTCTGCGGCGTCTTCGGCGCGGAGAACGTCGGCATGCTCACCGGCGACGCCGCGGTCAACCGGGATGCGCCGATCATCGCGTGCACCGCCGAGGTGCTGGCCAACATCGCGCTGCGGGAGGGGGCGGACGCCGACGTCGGCCTGGTGGTCATGGACGAGTTCCACTTCTACGGCGACCCCGACCGCGGCTGGGCGTGGCAGGTGCCGCTGCTGGAGCTGCCGAAGGCGCAGTTCCTGCTGATGAGCGCCACCCTCGGCGACACGACGTGGCTGCGCGAGGACCTCACCCGCCGCACCGGCCGGCCCACCGCCCTGGTGGCCTCCGCCGAGCGCCCGGTGCCGCTGCACCACTACTACGCGACGACGCCGGTGCACGAGACGATCCAGGAGCTGCTGGACACCCGGCAGGCGCCGGTCTACGTCGTGCACTTCACCCAGGCCTCGGCGCTGGAGCGCGCCCAGGCGCTGATGAGCGTCAACGTGTGCACGCGCGAGGAGAAGGCCGCGATCGCCGAGGTGATCGGCGGCTTCCGGTTCACCTCGGCGTTCGGCGCCACGCTGTCGCGGCTGGTGCGCCACGGAATCGGCGTGCACCACGCCGGGATGCTGCCCAAGTACCGGCGGCTGGTGGAGCAGCTGGCCCAGGCCGGCCTGCTCAAGGTCATCTGCGGCACCGACACCCTCGGCGTCGGCATCAACGTGCCGATCCGCACCGTCGTGTTCTCCGCGCTGTCCAAGTACGACGGCACCCGCACCCGCCTGCTGTCCGCCCGCGAGTTCCACCAGATCGCCGGGCGGGCCGGGCGCGCGGGCTTCGACACCGCCGGCACCGTCGTCGTCCAGGCGCCGGAGCACGAGGTGGAGAACCTCCGGCAGTTCGCCAAGGTCGCCGACGACCCGAGGAAGCGGCGCAAGCTGGTGCGCAAGAAGGCGCCCGAGGGCATGGTGCCCTGGTCCAGGGCGACCATGGACCGGCTGGTCGCCGCCGACCCCGAGCCGCTGACCAGCCACTTCCGGGTGACGACGGCGATGGTGCTCGACGTCGTCGACCGCCCCGGCGACCCGTTCGTCGCCATGCGGCGGCTGCTCACCGACAACCACGAACCGCGCAGGCGGCAGCTCGCGCACATCCGGGAGGCGATCGGCATCGCCCGGTCGCTGCTGCAGGCCGGCGTCCTGCAACGGCTCGAGGAGCCCGAGCCCGACGGCCGCCGCTACCGGCTGACCGTCGACCTGCCGCCGGACTTCGCGCTCAACCAGCCGCTGTCGACCTTCGCGCTGGCCGCCATCGAGCTGCTCGACCCGGCGAGCGACACCCACGCCCTCGACGTGGTGAGCGTCGTCGAGGCCACCCTCGACGACCCGCGGCAGGTCCTGACCGCCCAGCTCTCCAAGGCCAGGGCCGAGGCGGTCGCCCAGATGAAGGCCGAGGGCATCGAGTACGAGGAGCGCATGGAGCTGCTCGAGCAGGTGGGCTACCCGAAGCCGCTGGAGGAGCTGCTGTCGCACGCGTTCGAGGTGTACGTGCGCAGCAACCCGTGGGCGGCCGACGCGCAGCTGTCGCCGAAGTCCGTCGTCCGGGAGCTGTGGGAGAACGCCTACACCTTCCGCGAGCTGGTGAACGCCTACGGGCTGACCCGCGCCGAGGGGGCGGTGCTGCGCTACCTGTCCGACGCCTACAAGGCGCTGCGCTCCGGCGTCCCCGCCGCCGCGCGCACCGAGGAGGTCACCGACCTCGTCGAGTGGCTCGGCGAGCTGGTGCGGCAGGTGGACTCCTCGCTGCTCGACGAGTGGGAGCAGCTGACCTCGCCCGACCAGCCGCTGGACGAGCCGGTCGCCGTCCCGGTGCGGCCGCGACCGCTCACCGGCAACGAGCGGGCGTTCACCGCGATGGTGCGCAACGCGCTGTTCCGCCGCGTGGAGCTGTTCGCCCGCCGGCGCTGGTACGACCTCGGCGAGCTCGACCGCGCCTCCGGCTGGGACGCCGACCGTTGGGGCGAGGTCGTGCAGGCCTACTTCGCCGAGCACGGGTCGCTGGACACGGGTGCCGACGCCCGCGGCCCGGCGCTGCTCGTCTGGGACCGGGGCACCCCCGGCGTCTGGCGGGTGCGGCAGATCCTCGACGACCCGGCCGGCGACCACGACTGGGGCTTCGACGTCGAGGTCGACCTCGCTGCCTCCGACGAGGAGGGGCACGTCGTCCTGCGCGTGGTCGACGCGGGCCGGAGAGACTGATCGGAGGACCCCCTGCTCCCACCGTGGAAGGACCCCGCACTCCCTCGGAGTTGATCATGGGGTTGTCGTCGACGACACGGGAGGACGCGCCGTGGACGCCGGCAACGAGCCCATGATCGACGAGACGGGGCGGGGAGTGACCGCGTGACGGGGCGGGGAGTGACCGCGTGACCGGGTGGGAGGTGCTCGCGGTCGCCGCGGCGGGGCTGGCCGCCGGCGGCATCAACGCCGTCGTCGGCTCGGGCACGCTGGTCACCTTCCCGGTGCTGCTGGCCGTGGGGCTGCCGCCGGTGACCGCGACGATCAGCAACTCCCTCGGCCTGGTGCCGGGCAACCTCGCGGGCGCGTTCGGCTACCGGCGGGAGCTGTCCGGTCAGCGCGGGCTGCTGCTGCGGCTGCTGCCGGCGTCGGTGCTGGGCGCGATCACCGGCTCCTTCCTGCTGCTGCACCTGCCCGCTCGGGCCTTCGAGGTGGTCGTGCCGGTCCTGGTCGGGCTGGCGGTGGTGCTGGTCGCCGTCCAGCCGGTGCTGCAGCGGGAGCTGGCCCGGCGGCGGCCGGCCACCGCCCCGCCGGCGCGGATCGGTCCGGGCCGGTGGGCCGGGCTGGTCGCCGGCGCGTACGCGACCGGCAGCTACGGCGGCTACTTCGCGGCCAGCCAGGGCGTGCTGCAGGTCGGCGTCTTCGGCCTGCTGCTGCGCGAGTCGCTGCAGCGGCTCAACGCGCTGAAGAACGTGCTGACGCTGGCGGTCAACGCGGTGGCCGCCGGCGCGTACGTCGTCGTGGCCGGCGACCGTGTCGACTGGCGGGCCGCCGGGCTGGTCGCGGCGGGTTCGCTGCTCGGCGGGTACGTCGGCGCGCGGTCGGGCCGGCGGCTGCCGTCGGGGGTCCTCCGGGCCGCGATCGTGGTGCTCGGCTGCGTCGCGGTCGGCGTCCTGCTCACCCGGTGACATGGGCCGCGGTCCGGGGTCGATGCCGTGCGCGCCGGGGAGCAAGCTGGGGCCATGACGACGAGGCGAGCAGCCGAACGGTTCGACCACGCGCTCGGGACCTCTCCGCCCGAGCTGACCGGCGCGGGGTTGCTGCCCTCCCGCCTGGCGCGGGCCTGCGCCCTCGCCCTGACCGTGGACGGCGCCGGGCTGAGCCTGCACGTCGGCGCGCTGCGGACGCCGATCGGCGCGAGCGACGAGGTCACCGGGTACGCCGAGCGCCTGCAGTTCACCCTGGGCGACGGCCCCTGCCTGCGGGCCTACGACGACGGCGCGACGATCGCCTTCGACCCGGACGACATCGAGCGCAACTGGCCCGGGCTGTGGGCCTCGCTGCTCACCGACACCCCGTTCCGGGCCGTGCTGTCGGTGCCCCTGCCGCCGCCGATGGGGCCGCTGGTGGTCCTCGACCTCTACGTGCGCGACCCCGCCGCGCTGGTGCTCCTGGACCGCGCCGAGGTCGAGGCCGTGGCCAGCTGCACCACCCACGAGCTGGCGGTGACCGTGACCGGGCCGGAGTTCCCCGACGACGGCAGCGGCTGGCTGGACGGGCCGGACGCGCGGCGTCGCGCGCAGGTCTGGCAGGCCATGGGGCTGGTCGGCATCGCCTTCGACCTCGACGGCCCCGACGCGATCGCCACCATGCAGGCCGCCGCGCTGGCCTCGGGCCGCGTGGTGGACGACATCGCCGAGGACATCGTGACCGGGCGGCTCACGCCCCAGGACCTGCCGGCCGCGCCCGTCCACGAAGACGGCGCCGGGTGACGCCGCTGCAGTTCCTCCTCCTGGTCGCAGCAGGTGTCGGCGCGGGGCTGACCGGCAGCATCGCCGGGCTCGCGTCGCTGATCAGCTACCCCGCCCTCCTGGCCTCCGGCATCCCCCCGGTCACGGCCAACGTGACCAACACCGTGGCGCTGGTGCTCAACAGCGTGGGCTCGGTGAGCGCCTCGCGGCCGGAGCTCTCGGGGCAGGGCCGCCGGCTGCTGCGGCTGTCGGCCGGGGCGCTGCTCGGCGGCGCGGCCGGCGCCGCGCTGCTGCTGCTCACGCCGTCGGGTGCCTTCGAGCGGATCGTGCCCTGGATGATCGCCGGCGCCTCGGTCGCGCTGCTGGTGCAGCGGCCGCCCCGTGACCTGGCCGCGGCCGGCGCACGGGCGCACCCGTCGCACCGGGACCCGTGGTGGCTGCCCCTGGCCACCTCCGCCATCGCCGTGTACGGCGGCTACTTCGGCGCCGCGGCGGGGGTCATGATGCTGGCGCTGTTCCTGCTGGTCACCGGCGAGGGGCTGGCCCGGGGCAACGCGCTGAAGAACCTGGTGCTCGGCCTGGCCAACGCTGTCGCGGCCGCAGCGTTCGTGGTGCTGACCCCGGTCGCCTGGTCGGCGGCGCTGCCGCTGGCCGTCGGGTTGTTCGTCGGCGGCCGGCTGGGTCCGCCGGTGGTGCGCCGCGCCCCCCAGGCCGCGCTGCGCCGGGTCATCGCCGTCGCCGGGCTGGGGCTGGCGGCGCACTTGGCGGTGCAGGCCTACGGCTGAGGGCCCGGACGCCGCGCGGCGCCCGCGCGGTGCCCAGCCGGCTGCCAGCTCGTCCAGCCGCCGCACAGGTGCCGGGGTGCGTCTCAGCTGACGTACGCGGCGAGGAAGAGGACGAACGCGCTGGCCAGCAGCAGCAGCCGGGCGGGGGTGAGGCCGTTGACGAGGTTGGCCGTCGCCTCGACCCAGGCCGGGCGGACACCGGCCTCCCGGGCGCCGCGGCGCACCAGTCGCACCTCGTCGGCCAGGAGCGCGCCGGAGGCGCCGAGCATGGCCAGCCCGACGGTGAGGAAGACCAGCGACAGGCGCTCGGAGAACGCCTCGGCGACCCCACCCAGCAGGAGCGTGACGACCAGGCCGGCCAGCAGCCCGGCCACCGCGCCGGCGACCGGCGCCCACGGGCCCATCCGGGTGAGCGGGCTCGGCCGGCGGGGGCCGACCCGGGACCGGCTCGGCACCGGTCCGGTCGGCTGGTGCCCCTCGGCGGACCCCGCCCGGGCGGTCGGGGCGATCCCGGCCGGCGGCGCCTCGGCCGTCTGCGGAGGCGCCGGTGGCGCGCCGACCGGGGTGGGACCGGTGGCGTGGTGCCCACCGGTTCCGGAGGTGGCGCCGGCGGGGGTCGCGCCGGTGGGCGGGACGGGCGGCAGCTCGGTGGTCGACGGGGACGGGGTGCGTGGCGCCTCGGGCATCGCCACCCACGCTAGGCGACCGGCCGACACTTCCCGGGACGTCGACGTGTCGACATGCCGACCCACCGGTCGGACGGGTCGCCGTCGGCCAGACGTCGGACGAGGCGGGGTCAGAAGTGGGCGGCGCGCCGGTGGTCGTGTTCGTCGACCTCGTCGTGATCGGGAGGTCGGTCCCGCCGGAGGTCGACGACGGCGAGGACGAGCGCCGCCCCGGCTCCGGCCACCGCCACGGCGAGCCCGGCCGCGGCCGCGGTGGGGAAGTCGCGGTCGGTGTCGGCGAGGACGACGTAGAAGAGGCCGGGCAGGGCCGCGGTGCCGATCGCGGCGCCGAAGCGCTGCGCCGTCTGCAGCCCGCCCCCGGCCGCCCCGGCCATCCGGACCGGCACGTTGCTCAGGGTCATCGTGACGTTCGGGGAGATGACGAAGCCGCCGCCGATGCCGCCGACGAGCAGGGCCGGCGCGACGGCCCAGCCGGCCGTCCCGGCGGGGACCAGCAGCAGGACGACGGCGGTCGCACCCAGGCCGGCCATGACCGCGGCCAGCCCGAACACCGTCAGGGCCCGGCCGTACCGCTCGACCAGCCGTCCCGCCACCACCGCCGCCGTCGCCGAGCCCAGGGCGAACGGCGTCACCGCCAGGCCCGACTGCAGCGGCGAGTAGCCCAGGCCGGTCTGGAAGAACAGCGCGAACACCAGCCACACGCCGCTGAAGCCGACGAAGTACACGGTGGCCAGCGCGGCGCCGATCGCGTAGCCGCGGGTCTCGGTGACCAGCCGGGGGTCGAAGACCGGCTCGCCACCGCGGCGGACCACCCGCCGCTCCCAGGCGACGAACCCGGCCAGCACCAGCACCCCGACCGGGAACAGCCACCACAGCCGGGTGAGCCCGCCGGACTCGGCCTGCACCAACGGGTAGAGCACGGCCAGCGCCCCGGCGCCGAGGAGCAGCACCCCGCCGACGTCGAGACCTCCGCGCCGGCCGGTGCCGCCGCGGGGCAGCAGCCGCCAGGCCAGCACGAAGGCGACCACGCCGATCGGGACGTTGACGTAGAAGATCCACCGCCAGCCACCCGGCCCCTCGGCCAGCCGGAGGATGAGCCCGCCGACGACCGGCCCGACCGCGGTGGAGATGCCGACCGTGGCGCCGAACAACCCGAACGCCCGCCCGCGCTCCCCGCCGCGGAACAGCTGCTGGATCAGGCCGGAGTTCTGCGGCGCCAGGCAGCCCGCGGCCAGCCCCTGCGCCAGCCGGGCGGCGACCAGCCACCCCACGGTCGGTGCCGCGCCGGCCCCCGCGCTGCACAGCACGAAAGCCAGGAGCCCGACGAGGAACATCCGGCGCCGGCCGAGGGCGTCACCGAGCCGCCCGGCGGGGACGAGCGCGAGCGCGAAGGTCAGCGCGTACCCGGAGACGACCCACTGGACCGAGGCCGGGGACGCCGCCAGGTCCTGCTGCATCGACGGCAGCGCCACCGAGACGATGCTGACGTCGAGCAGGCTCATGAAGCCGACGACCAACGTCACCGACAGCGCCCGCCAGCGCCTCGGGTCCGGCCCGGCCGGGTCCTGCCTGCGACCGGAGCCCTCGGAGTGGCCGGTGCGGTCCAGCTGGTCCAGGTCGTGCCGGGTCGTCACGGGCGCCTCCGGGAAGCCGTGGAGGCGCCCGGGTGCGCCCTCCGTGCCCTCGATTCTGCGCCGCGGACGGCGGGGCCGCCGTCCCCGCGCCGGCTTGGTGCGTCACCTCCCTCCGTGGAGTTGATCACGGGGTTGTTGCCAGAAGACCCGCCGGCCCTCTGCAGGGTCCCGCCGCGGCCCCGTCCGGAGGCTCGCGCCGAGCGTGCGAGGCGTGAGGGGGACGGGGTCCTTCACCGGTGGGGGGCAGGGGGTCCTTTCTCAGCTCGGGGGTGACGGCTCGGTCAGCGGCAGCCGCACCTGGAAGCGGGTGTCCCCCGGCCGCGAGACCACCCGGAGGTCGCCGCCGTGCCGGGTGACCACGATCCGCCAGGAGACGTCGAGACCCAGCCCGGTGCCCTGGCCGACCGGCTTGGTGGTGAAGAACGGCTCGAACACCCGCTGCCGCAGCTCCTCGGGGATGCCGGGCCCGGTGTCGGCGACCTCCACCAGCGCACGGTCGCCGTCGCGCGCGGTGCGCAGGGTGAGCGTCCCCTCCCCCGCCATCGCGTCGAACGCGTTCACGACGAGGTTGGTCCACACCTGGTTGAGCTCGCCGGCGTAGGCCGGGACGAGGGGCAGCGACCGGTCGTAGTCCTTGACCACGCTCACCCCGGGCGGGGTCTTGGCGCTGAGCATGACGAGGGTGGCGTCCAGCCCGGCGTGCAGGTCGGTCGGCTGGTGCGGGGCCCGGTCCAGCTGCGAGTACTGCCGGGCGGCCTCGACCAGGCCGGAGATGCGGCCGGTGCTGTCGATGACCTCGGTGACCAGCGACTCGGTCTCCACGGTGTAGGCCAGCCAGCGCAGCGCCGGCTCGAGCGCGGTGGGCTCGACGGCGTCGGCCACCCGGTCGAGGTCGTCGGGGCCGAGGCCGGCGGTCGTGAAGACCGCGGCCAGCTCCCAGGCCCCGCCGACGTCGTGCTCGTCGAGCCAGTCGCCCAGCTCGTCCTCGCGGTCGGCGCGCTCCAGGGCGGACAGCTCGCCGGCCCGCCCCGCCCGGGCGACCAGCTCCTCCTGCAGCCCGGTGAGCGCCCGCAGCACCCCTCCGTCGAGCCGGCCCTCCGAGAGCAGGGCCAGCTTGTGCCGCATGCCGGCGAACCGGTCGCGCAGCTCGGCGGCGGCGCGGGACGCGGCCGCGGCCGGGTTGTTCAGCTCGTGGGTGAGGCCGGCGGTCAGCTTGCCCAGGGCCAGCAGCCGCTCCCGCTGGCCGATCAGCTCCGCGGCGTTGCGCTGGCCGAGGAACAGCCCCTCCAGCAGGTGGACGGCCATGGGGTACCACCGGCGGAACACGGTGGCGAACTCCGCGGCGGGCAGCTGGAGGAACCGGCAGTCGGTCACCGCGCGCACCGTCGCCGGGTAGGTCTGCGGGAGCCGGTCGCCGAAGTAGAACTGCACCGCGCCGGAGTAGACGCCGCGGTGCGACGTCCGCACGGTCTCCACCTCGCTGCCGGCCGCCAGGCGGACCATGCTCAACGTCCCCTCCAGCAGGACGGAGAAGCAGCGGGCGGGCTCGCCCTCCACCGACACCGCGGAGCCGGCCGGGTAGGCGACCACGTCGCCGTGCGCGGCCACCCAGTCCAGCTGCTCGTCGTCGAGGTCGGCGAAGAGGAACAGCTCGCGCAGTTCGGCGGGCGGGAGCCGGGTCGCCGTCGTCATCTCTCCTCCAGGTACCGGTGCACGAGGGTCACGGCCATGGCGCCCTCGCCGACGGCGGAGGCCACCCGCTTGACCGACTCAGCGCGCACGTCGCCGGCGACGAAGACGCCGGGGAGGCTGGTCTCGAGGAAGTACGGGTCGCGGTCGAGCGTCCAGCCGCGGGGCCGGCGTCCCTCGTGCAGCAGCGCGGGGCCGGTGGGGATGAAGCCGCGCTCGTCCCGGACGACGGCCCCGTCGAGCCAGTCGGTGCGCGGCGCGCCGCCGATGAAGACGAACAGGTGGCTGGCCGGCAGCGTCTCGCGCTCGCTGGTCCGCGCGTCCTCGACGGTGATCGCCTCCAGGTGCCCGTCGCCCTGCGCGCCGGCCACCGTGGTGCAGGTGCGCACGCGGATCGACGGGATGCCGGCGATCTGCTCGATGAGGTAGGCCGACATCGACGCCTCCAGCGACGGCCCGCGCACCAGCAGGCACACCGAGCGGGCGTGCTGGGCGAAGAACACCGCCGCCTGCCCGGCGGAGTTGGCCCCGCCGACGATGTACACGTCGCGATCGGCGCACTCGGCGGCCTCGGTCAGCGCCGAGCCGTAGTAGACGCCGCGCCCGGTCAGCTCGTCGACGCCGTCGACGCCGAGGCTGCGGTAGGAGACGCCGGTGGCGAGGACGACGGCGTGCGCGGCGATCCGGCGGCCGTCGTCGAGGTGCAGCACCCGCTTGGGCCCGTGCGCCTCGAGGGCGACCACGTCGCGGGCCAGCAGCAGCTCGGTCCCGAACCGGACCGCCTGGCGGCGGGCCCGGTCGGCCAGCTGGCCGCCGGAGACGCCGTCGGGGAAGCCCAGGTAGTTCTCGATCCGGCTGCTCTGCCCGGCCTGCCCGCCGGTGGCCTCCCGCTCGACCAGCACCGTGCGCAGCCCCTCCGACGCGCCGTACACGGCGGCCCCCAGCCCGGCCGGTCCGCCGCCGACGACGACCAGGTCGTAGAAGGTCTCGCGCGGGTCGACGGCGAGGCCGGCGACCGCGGCCAGCTCGGCCTCGCTGGGGTGCCGGAGCACCTGCGCGTCGGCGGTGACGACCACCGGGACGTCGTCCGGCCCGGCGCCCGCGGCGGCGAGGATCCGCTGCCCCTCCGGCTCGTCGACGCTGAACCACCGGTAGGGGACGGCGTTGCGGGCCAGCAGGTCGCGGGCGCGGAAGGACGGCGCCGACCAGCGGTGGCCGACCAGCTTGACGCCGACCACCTCCGGGTCCGGGGTGTCCCGCCAGGCGTCGAGCATGCCGTCGACGACCGGGTAGAGCTTCTCCTCCGGCGGGTCCCACGGCTTGAGCAGGTAGGCGTCGACGTCGACGAGGTTGATCGCGGAGATGGCGGCGTCGGTGTCGGCGTAGGCGGTGAGCAGCGCGCGGCGGGCCCGCGGGAAGAGGTCCATGGCCTGTTCGAGGAACTCGATGCCGTCCATCTCCGGCATCCGGTGGTCGGCGAGCAGCACCGCCACCGGGTCGCCGCGCAGCTTGAGCTCGCGCAGCGCGTCCAGCGCCTCGGCGCCGGAGGCGGCCCGCAGCACGCGGAACTCCTCGCCGTAGCGGCGGCGCAGGTCGCGGGCGACGGCGCGCGAGACGGCCGGGTCGTCGTCCACGCTGAGCATGGCGGGTTTGCCCATGGCGGCCTCCTGTCCGGCGCCTCCCGCACGTCGGGAGGGCGGGTGCGGTGGACGGTGGCGCTGCCGGGCGCGGGGACCGACGCTGCCCCGTGCCGTCCACGCTAGACCGCCGCGGCGACCCCGCGACAGCCTCGGCCGGCCCGGTCGCGGCCTCAGACCGGACCGGGGTACTGCTCGCGCACGGCGGTCATGTCCAGCTCCCGGACGGTGGCGATGAGCAGGTCCACCGAGTCCGCCGGCAACCAGCCCGGCTCGGCGAACACCGGCACGCCGTCCCGGAACACCATGAGCGTCGGTGAGCGCCGCACGCCGACCGCCGCCGCCAGGCCGGGCTCGGCCTCGGTGTCGACGGCGGCGAAGACCAGGTCGGAGTGCCGGTGCGCGGCGGCGTCGAACACCGCGGCGAAGGCCCGGCTCGAGCCCGACCGCGCGGTCCGGAAGTCGACCAGCACGATGCCACCGGCGTCCACCGTGGCGGCGAAGTCGTCCTCGGTGAGGCTGACCGTCTGCATGCCGATCCAGTGTGCCCGGCCGCGGGCGGGTTCCGGTCGTGGTCCGCCGTCCCTACCGTGGACGGACACCGCCCCGACGATTGAACGGGGGACGCCGTGACCAGCGTCGGGATCGACCCGTCGGTGCCGCCCAGCGGCACCGGCTGCGTGGAGTGCGAGGTGAGCGGCGGGTGGTGGTTCCACCTGCGCCGCTGCGCCCAGTGCGGGCACGTGGGCTGCTGCGACTCCTCGCCGTCGCGACACGCCCGCCGGCACGCGGCCGAGGCCGGGCACCCGGTCATCCGGAGCTTCGAGCCCGGCGAGAGGTGGTTCTGGGACTTCACCCGCGAAGGCGTCGTCGACGGCCCCGAGCTCGCCCCGCCCGGGCACCACCCGAGCGACCAGCCGGCGCCCGGTCCGCGCGGCCGGGTGCCCGCCGACTGGCGGACCCGCCTGCACTGATCCCCGACCGGGTCAGCCCGCCCAGGCGCGGCGGCGCTCGGCGTCCGGGTCGGCGACCAGCCGGGGCGCCGCGTCGAGGAGCGCGACGCAGCGCGAGCCCGGCTGGTAGGGCCGCCACCGGTCGAGGACGCCGGCGGCCGGCGTCCCGCCGCGCACCACGGACAGCACCGACCCGTGCAGCGCCGCGGTGACCGCCAGGTCGGCCGGGTCCATGCCCGCGGCCGGGCGGGCCAGCAGCGGCCGCTCGACGAACCGCGGCGGGTGCGCCCACAGGCAGGCGTTGTCCGCGCCGTGGGTGGGGCCGAGCCGGTCGAACGGCGGCAGGGACGGCGCGTGGTCGAAGCGGCTCAGCCACACCCGCCCACCGGCCGCCGCCTGCGCCTCGGCCAGCTGCCAGGCCGGGCGCACCCACATCTCGTCGGTGAGCAGCGCCTGCAGCGGGTCCTCCCCCGGCCGCGCCGTCCGCGTGTAGACGCCGAGCAGCCGGCCGAACTCCGCGGCCCCGACCCGCCTGTGCGCCACCGCGGCCGCGCCGTCCGCGCCGCCCTGCAGGAACAGCGCCATCTCGTCGCGGCAGGAGCCCAGCCACAGGGGAGTCGCCCGCAGATCGCCGCGGGCGACGGCGTCCACCGGCCGCTCGGGCAGGACGGCGCCGTCGACGACCGGGCCGAACAGCACGCCGCCGAGCCGCTCGCGCCGGCTCCGTCCCGCCACCTCCCGCGCCGCGGCCAGCACCGCCGCGACCGGCAGCTCGCCCAGCCGCGCCCGGTCGGTGCGGTCCACGCCCAGGCGGGCCAGCACCCGGGCCGCGACGTCCACGGCCGCGGCCGGCTCCTCGGGGAGCCCGCCGATCGAGAAGGCGACCGCCGCGCGGGCCCGCCGCCCCGCCGGCGTGGCGAGCAGCGCGCAGACCAGGCTGGCGCCGGCGGACTGGCCGGCGAGGGCGAACCGGTCGGGGTCCCCGCCGAAGCCGGCGACCTCCCGCCGCACCCAGTCGAGGGCGGCGAGCAGGTCGGTCACCGCCGGGCTGGGCTCGGGGTCGTCGGCCGTGCCCAGCTGCAGGAACCCGAGCGGGCCCAGCCGGTAGGAGACCGCGACCACGACGGCCGGGCCGGTCGCGGCGAGCGCCGACCCGTCGTAGTCGGCGGCGGCGCCGGTCTGGAACGCGCCGCCGTGCACCCAGAACAGCACCGGCAGCGGGGCGTCGGCCTCCGCCGGGGCGTACACGTCGAGGGTCAGGCACTCCTCGACGCCGGTCAGGTCCCCGCTCGGCAGGTGCTGCACGCCGACCGGCCCCCGCCGCGTGGCGTCGAGGGGCTCGACCCAGGACGCCACCGGCCGCGCCGGGCCGAACCGCTCGGCACGGGCGTACGGGACGCCGCGCCAGCTGCGGACGCCGTCCGCCGACCGGCCGACGACGGGGCCGGCGGTGGTCTCGACCCGCACGGACACGAGCACGCCTCCTCGGGGGACGGCCGCGGGCCCCGGCCGGAGAGCCGGCGCCCGGCCCCGCTGCAGGGTCCCGCTGGCCCCCTGCAGGGTCCCGGCGCGAGCTTGCGAGTGGCGGGGGGCAGGGGGTCCTTCGACGAGGGGTGGGGAGCAGCGGGGTCCTTTCTCAGGCGCCGACCAGCTGCCGGTCGCGCGGGGTGGCGTCCGTGCGGCCGAGCTGCTCCAGCGGCACGTGCGCGGTCTCCCGCGCGGTGAGGGCGCACAGCCCGGCGACGGCGGCGGCGCCGGCGGTCAGGAACGCGACCGGCCACCAGCCGTCGGGGCCCCCGCCGACGATCGCGGCGGCGATCACCGGCGAGAACCCGCCGAGGGCGAAGCCGATCTGGGTGCCGATGGCCATGCCGGAGTACCGGACCCGGGTGTCGAACATCTCCCCGTAGAGGGAGGGCCACACGCCGTTGGCCGCCGAGTACAGGACACCGGACAGGCCGATGCCGAACACGAAGACCAGCGCGACGTTGCCGTGCTGCAGCGCCCACAGGAAGGGGAACGCCGCCACGGCCGAGCCCAGCGCCCCGAAGGCGAACACCGGACGGCGGCCGATCCGGTCGGACAGCATCGCCCACAGCGGCAGCACGCCGAGCGCGACCACGTTGGACAGGATCACCATCCACAGCAGGGTCGAACGCTCCAGCCCCACCACGTTGGTGCCGTGGGCGAGCGACCAGGTGCCGATGATCGTGCTGACCACCGAGACCAGGGCGCACAGGACCACCCGCAGCACCGCGGCCCAGTGGTCGCGGAACAGGACGGCGACGGGGAGCTTGGCGACGGTGTGCTCGTCCTCGACCCGCTCGAACTCCGGCGTCTCGGGCAGGGAGCGGCGCACCCAGTAGCCGACGGCGACGACCAGCGCGGACAGGAAGAACGGGATCCGCCAGCCCCAGGACAGCAACTGGTCCTCGGGCAGCAGGGCGACCAGGAGGAAGACCACGTTGGCCAGGATCAGGCCCGCCTGCGTGCCCTCGAGGGTGAAGCTGGTGAAGAACCCCCGCCGGCCTTCGGGGGCGTGCTCCAGCGTCATCGAGTTGGCGCCGCTCTGCTCGCCGGCGGCCGAGAGCCCCTGCAGGATGCGCAGCAGGACCAGCAGCACCGGGGCGGCCACCCCGATCGCGCCGTAGGACGGCAGCGCGCCGATGAGGAACGTCGAGGCCCCCATCATCAGCAAGGTGAGCACGAGCATGCGCTTGCGGCCGACCTTGTCGCCGAAGTGGCCGATGACGACCGCGCCCAGGGGCCGGGCGACGTAGGCGACGCCGAAGGTGGCCAGGGACAGCAGCGTGCCCGTGGACGGGTCGCTCTCCGGGAAGAACACCTCCGGGAAGACCAGCCCGGCGGCCGCTCCGTAGATGAAGAAGTCGTAGTACTCGAGCATGCTGCCGACGAAGCTGGCGACGGCGGCCTTGCGCGGTGTGTGCACGTGCGTGGTCCCGCCCGAGGCGGTGGTCGTGCTCATGTCGGTCTCCTGCGGGGCGCGGCGGCAGCGATCTCGTCGTGCCGGAGGGCGGTGAGGGCCCTTCTTCGGGACGGCGGTGCAGTGGACAGCGGCCGGGATCCCCGGCCCCCGTACCGCCCTGCCCTCGGTGGAGGGCGCGAGCGGCTATGTACCGTTTGGTTACGTACCAAATGGTGAGGTGACCGCCGTCACCGTGTCAAGCCTGCGGCGCGGGCCGTGCAGGACACCTCAGCGCACGGTCAGCCAGTCGACCACGAGGTCGCCGAGCATCCGCCGCTGGTGCTCGCGGCGGGCCGGGTCTAGCACGTCGCGGCCGAAGATGGCGCCGAACGTGTGCCGGTTCGCCGTCCGGAAGACGCAGAAGGCGCTGATCACCTGGTGCACGTCGAGGGCGTCGACGTCGTCCCGGAACACCCCGGCGTCCCGGCCCCGCTCCAGGATCCGGCCGAGGACGTCGAGGGCGGGGGTGGCCAGCCCGGAGAGCACCTCGGAGCGGGTGATGTGCTCGGCACGGTGGATGTTCTCGATGCTGACCAGGCGGATGAACTCCGGGTGCGCCTCGTGGTGGTCGAAGGTCAGGCCGGCGAGCTCGCGGATCGCCTCGACCGGGTCGAGGTGCTCCACGTCGACCTGCTGCTCCAGGCCGCGGATGCGGTTGTAGGCCTGCTCCAGGACGGCGACGTAGAGCTGCTCCTTGCCGCCGAAGTAGTAGTAGATCATCCGCTTGGTGGTGCTCAGCTTGTCGGCGATCTCGTTGACCCGGGCCCCGGCGTAGCCCCGGTCGGCGAACTCCGCGGTGGCGACCTCGAGGATCTCCGCCCGTGTGCGGTCGGCGTCGCGCACCCGCACGGGCCCACCTGACGGCGGGGTGGCGGCAGGCTCCACCCCCTCGGACGGACGCGCGGTCACGGCTTCCTCCAGCCTGGACGGGGACCTGCGAGCAGCGTAGGGCCGCCCCGGGCTCAGCCCGGACTGGCGCCCGCCGGGCCGATGTGGTCCCCTGTAACAACTCACCAACTGGTACATGGGGAGGAGACGGCCCATGACGTCCGGCTCACCGAGCTTCCTGGCCGGCCTGGTCGGCTGCGGCATCGGTCCCTCGCTCACCCCGCTGCTGCACGAGCGGGAGGCCGACGAGCTGGGCATCCGCTACCTGTACCGCCGGCTCGACCTCGACCGGCTGGGGCTGCCGGCCACCGCCGTCGGCGAGGTCCTCACCGCGGCCCGGCTGGCCGGCTACGACGGGCTCAACGTCACCCACCCGTGCAAGCAGGTGGTGCTGCGCCACCTCGACGAGCTCTCCCCCGACGCCGAGGCCCTCGGCGCGGTGAACACCGTCGTCCTGCGCGAGGGACGGGCGGTCGGCCACAACACCGACTGGTCCGGCTTCGCCCGGGCCTTCGACCGGGGGCTGCCCGACGCCGCCCTCGGCCGGGTCGTGCTGCTCGGGGCCGGCGGGGCCGGCGCCGGGGTCGCCCACGCGCTGCTCACCCTCGGCACCCACCGGCTGACCGTGGTCGACGTGGACGCCTCGCGCGCGGGCCGGCTGGCCGCGTCGCTGCGCGCGCGCTTCGGCGCCGGGCGCGCCGCCGCCGGCGACCTCGCGGCGCTGACCGTCCCGGTGGGCGAGGCCGACGGGCTGGTGCACGCCACCCCCACCGGCATGGCCGCCCACCCGGGGCTGCCGCTGCCGGCCGGGCTGCTGCGCCCGGACCTGTGGGTCGCCGACATCGTCTACCGGCCGCTGCGGACCGAGCTGGTGCGCACCGCGCGAGCGCTCGGCTGCCGGGTGCTCGACGGCGGCGGCATGGCGGTCTTCCAGGCCGTGGACGCCTTCCGGCTGTTCACCGGCGTGGAGCCCGACGCCGAGCGGATGCTGGCGCACTTCACCACGCTGGTCGCGGCAACCGGCTCCGATGTCCGGATCGGCTGACAAAGGACCCCCTGCCCCCCGCCACTCGCAAGCTCGCGGCGGGACCCTGCAGGGGGCCGCTCGTCCTCCCCGCCCCTCGGAGAAGGACCCCGTCTTCCCCACCCCTCGCAAGCTCGGGGCGGGACCCGAGACGGGGCCAGGGACCCGGCAGGGGGCCACGGGACGGGGTCGCCGCTCGATCGCCACGGTCTGCCTGTCCGGCACGCTCGAGGACAAGCTCGCCGCGGCGGCGGCCGCCGGGTTCGACGGCGTCGAGGTGTTCGAACCCGACCTGGTCGCCTCCCCGTGGTCGCCGGCCGAGCTGGCCGCCCGCTGCGCCGACCTCGGCCTGGCGATCGACCTCTACCAGCCCTTCCGCGACCTGGACTCCACCGACCCGGAACGCTTCGCGCGCAACCTGCGCCGGCTGGCCGCCAAGTTCGACGTGATGGCGGCCCTCGGCGCGGACACCGTGCTGGTCTGCTCGTCGGTCGCGCCCGACGCCGTCGCCGACGCCGACCTGCTCGCCGAGCAGCTGGCCACCGCCGCCGCCTCCGCCGGCGAGCGCGGCCTGCGGATCGCCTACGAGGCGCTGGCCTGGGGCCGGCACGTCTCCACCTGGGAGCGCAGCTGGGACGCCGTCCGCCGGGTCGGCTCCCCCGCCCTCGGGCTGTGCCTGGACAGCTTCCACGTGCTCTCCCGCGGCGGGGACCCGGCCGGCTTCGCCGAGGTGCCCGGCGAGGAGCTGTTCTTCCTCCAGCTGGCCGACGCGCCGCAGCTGCGGATGGACGTGCTGCAGTGGAGCCGCCACCACCGCCTCTTCCCGGGGCAGGGCGCCTTCGACCTGCCCGGCTTCGTCGCCGCGGTGTTCGCCACCGGCTACGCCGGGCCGCTCTCGCTCGAGGTCTTCAACGACGTCTACCGGCAGTCCGACCCGGCCCGGACGGCGGTCGACGCGATGCGCTCGCTGCAGTGGCTGGCCGAGGCGCTCGCGCTGCGCTGCCCGGACGCCGGGCTCCCGCTGCCCCCGGCCGCGCCGGCGCTGTCCGGGTGGTCGTTCACCGAGCTCGGCGTGGACGGCGTCTCCGGGCCGCGGGTGGCCGCCGTCCTCGAGCAGCTGGGCTTCGCGCACACCGGCCAGCACCGCTCCAAGCCGGTGCAGCTGTGGGAGCAGGGCCGGGCGCGGGTGCTGGTCAACGCCTCCGTCGTCCGGCCGGCCGCGGCCGGCGTGGCCTCGGTGGCCGGCATCGCCTCGGTGGCCGGCATCGCCTCGGTGGCCGCCCTGGGCCTGGAGAGCAGCGACCCGGGGCGCTCGGCCGCCCGCGCCGAGGCGATGAGCGCCCCGGTCCTCCCCCGCACCCGGGGTACGGCGGAGGCCGAGCTGTCCGCCGTCGCCGCCCCCGACAGAACCCAGGTCTTCTTCGCCCGCACCGTCCCCGACGGCTGGCCGGCCGACTTCCTGCCCACCGGGGCGCAGGCCGGGCCGGGCGCCGGGATCACCGGCGTCGACCACGTCGGCCTCACCCAGCCGTTCGACTCCTTCGACGAGGCCGGGTCGTTCTACCGTGCGGTGCTGGGCCTGGAGCCGCAGGAGGTCACCGAGCTAGCCGCCCCCTTCGGGCTGGTGCGCACCCGCGCGGTCACCGACCCCGGCCGGGCGGTGCGCCTGGCGCTGTCCGCCGCCGCGCTGCGCCGCGGCGGCTGGGCACCGGGGGTCCCCGAGCCGCAGTACGTCGCGTTCGCCACCGCCGACCTGGTTGCGACGGCGCGGCGGCTGCGGAAAGCCGGCGCGCCGCTGCTGCCGCTGCCGGCCAACTACGCCGACGACCTGGTGTCCCGCTTCGACCTCCCCGCGGACCTGGTGGCCGCGATCCGCGAGCACGGGCTCATGTACGAGGAGGACGCGGCCGGCGGCTACCTGCACCTGGCCACCGAGGTCCTCGGTGACCGGGTGTTCTTCGAGGTGGTGCAGCGCCTGGGCGGCTACGACGGCTACGGCAGCGCCGACGCGCCGGTGCGCATGGCCGCCCACCGCCGGCGGCGCCAGGCCCGGACCACCTAGGCGCTGCCGTCCACGGCTCCGTCCCGGGGGCCGCCCTGAGCCTGCGAAGGGTGGGGAGGACGGGGTCCTTCCCGCAGGTGGGTGTCGAAGAAGCGCAGGATCCGCGTCCAGGCGTCCTCGGCCGAGGGATGGTGGTAGCTCAGCCCGCCGATCCGCTCCACGACGGCCAGTGGCCCGCTGTTGTGCCGGTTCATGAACGAGTGACCGGCGTCGGGGTACTCGTGGACGTCGTGCGGCACGCCGTGCCGGGTGAGCACGCCCTCCAGCCGCTGTGCCGCCCCCCGCAGCCCGCGGTCCCGGGCGCCGAAACTGGCGACGACCGGGCACGCGCCGGCAAGCACCTCCTCGGCGTTCTTCGGCACGACCCCGTAGTTGGGCGCCGCGGCGTCGAAGCCGCGCGGAGCGGCCAGGAGGGCGAAGCCGCCGCCCATGCAGAAGCCGATGACGCCGACCTGCCCGGTGCAGTCCGGCCGCTCGGCCAGCCAGCGGCGGGTGGCCTCCAGGTCGCCGAAGGCCGGGCCCTCCTGGCGCAGCAGGTCGCGGAAGGTGCGCCGCAGGCACCGCAGGGCCCCGCCGGCGGTGAACAGGTCCGGGGCGACGGCGAGGTAGCCGGCCGCGGCCAGCCGGTCGGCCTGCTGGCGGGTGTCGTCGGTCAGCCCGAACGCCTCGTGGACCACCACCACGCCCGGCCACGGCCCCTCCCCCAACGGCGGGACGGCGAGGTGGGCACGCAGCTGCGGTGCACTGGCCGCACCGGGGATCGTGGTCTCGGGCACCGGGTCTCCTGTCGTCGCCACCAGAGGACCCGGACGCTACCCACCGGCCGCCGGCCCGGCAGGTCGAGGAGCTCGGCCCTCCCCGACGGGTCGTACCTCTCCGCGGTGGTCGCGCATCTCCTCAGCTGGCCGCGCTGCGCCCGGAGGCTGATGACCCGGGCGACCCACACCGAGCGACCGGCTCGTGTGGGCACGTTCGACCACCGTCAGGTGATGCGGCGGGGTGGTCGTTCGGCACAGGGGCCGGCGCACCGCCGCGCCGGACCACAGGTGCCCGGTTCCGTCACTGCCATCGGTCAGACTCCGGGCGTGACCGCTCTTCCGGAACGACCGGCTGCCCTCATCGCCCCCGATGTGATGACCCGAGCAGCGACGTTCCCGCGGTTGAGGTACATGGGGTCGAAGTACCGCTTGGTGCCCCATCTGGCTGACGTCTTCGCCGAAGTAGGCGGCGAGACGGCTGCTGATCCCTTTTCGGGCTCCGGTGTCGTGAGCTACCTGCTCAAGTGCCAGGGTTGTTCGGTCACGAGCAGCGACTACCTCAACTTCCCCTCCGTGATCGCCCGTGCGACGACGGTCAACAGTGACGTCATCCTGAGCGAGGAGGCCATCGAGACCATCTGCGGCCCCTCCGCCGATGACCGCGACTTCATCAGCACGACTTTCGAGGGGTTGTACTTCACCGAGCAGGATCGTCGTTTCCTCGACTCGGCCTGGTCTCACATCGACCGCCTGGAAGGCGCCGAGAAGGACCTGGCCATCTCCGCACTCGTGCTGTCCGCCGCCAGGCGCCAGCCGCGGGGGGTCTTCACGTTCACGGACGCCAACCGCTATGTCGATGGCCGTCGGGACCTCGAGCTGTCACTGCGCCGGCACTTCCGGGAGCGCGCCGCCGAGTACAACGCCGTGGTGTTCGACAACGGACGGGTCAGCCGGGCCTCACAAGGCGAGGTGTTCGAGATCGACGCCGGCCCCTACGACCTGGTGTACCTGGACCCACCGTATGCGCCGCCCTCCGATGACAACGACTACATCAAGCGCTATCACTTCCTCGAGGGCCTCAGCAACTACTGGCGCGGCTCGACCATCATGGAGAACACGAAGACGAAGAAGCTGGCCAAGCGTTTCACGCCTTTTGCCTACAAGAGGACGATCGAGGACGCGCTGCAGCGCACCTTCGAGCGATTCGCCAGTTCGGGGACGATCGTCCTCTCGTACTCATCGAATGCCGTACCTGACGCCGCTCGCATACTGGAGTTGCTCAAGCGCGTGAAAGACGACGTCGAAGTGCGAGAAGTGGATCACAAGTACAGCTTCGGCACACATGGAGCTGCGACGCGCCGCAACGTGAAGGAGTACCTGTTCATCGGACGCAGCGCGTGAGGGGGACTTCCGAGCCGTTCTCGAGGAAGCAACCCGCGTGCGAGGGCTGCTGTGGGTCGACCTGCCGGTGAGGGACGGCAGAGCCCAGAGGTCTTCCCCCGGAGCGCGTTGCGCGGGAGGGTCAGGGTCCCCGCATGCGCTGGAGGTCCGCCATGAGCTCGCCGACGACCACCGACCCGACCTTCTACCGCAGCGCGGCCGAGGCGATCGCCGCCCCGACCGAGCAGCTGGCCTACGTGGTCGCCTTCGACCGCGCCGCCGAGCGACCCGACGCCCTGGCCGTCGTCGACGTCGACCCGGCCTCGGCCGGCTACGGGACCGTGGTCGGCTGGGCGGAGCTGCCCACGATCGGCGACGAGCTGCACCACTTCGGCTGGAACGCCTGCTCCAGCGCCCTCAAGCACGAGGGCCACGACATGGGGGACGACAGCCTGCAGCGGCGCTACCTGCTGCTGCCCGGCCTGCGCAGCTCCCGGATCCACGTCTACGACACCCAGCCCGACCCGCGCAACCCGGTGCTGCACAAGACCATCGAGGCCGCGGAGCTGGCCGAGAAGGCCGGCTACTCGCGCCCGCACACCCTGCACTGCGGCCCGGACGGCGTCTTCCTCACCTGCCTGGGCGGGACGGCGGACGGGGACGGACCCGGCGGGATCGCGCTGCTCGACCACGCCACCTTCGACGTGCTGCGGGCGTGGGAGACCGACCGTGGGGACCAGTACCTGGCCTACGACGCCTGGTGGCACCTCAACCAGAACACGCTGGTCTCCAGCGAGTGGGGCACGCCGGACATGATCGAGGACGGGCTGGTGCCCGAGCAGCTGCTGGCCAACCGGTACGGCCACCGGCTGCACTTCTGGGACCTGGCGGAGGGCCGGCTCCGGCAGACGGTCGACCTCGGCGCCGAGCACCAGATGGTGCTGGAGCTGCGGCCCTCCCACGATCCGGACGCCACCTGGGGCTTCGCCGGCGTCGTCGTCTCCACCGCCGACCTGTCGGCGTCGGTGTGGCGCTGGTTCCGCGACGGCGACGAGTGGCGGGCCGAGAAGGTCATCACCATCCCCGCCGAGCCGGCCGACCCCGCCGACCTCCCGCCGGCGCTGCAGCCCTTCGCCGCGGTGCCGCCGCTGGTCACCGACATCGACCTGTCGGTCGACGACCGGATGCTGTACGTGTCCTGCTGGGGCATCGGCGAGCTCAAGCAGTTCGACGTCACCGACCCCGCGCACCCGCGCGAGGTCGGCTCGGTGCACCTGGGCGGCGTCGTCCGGAGGACCCCGCACCCGGCCGCGCCGGACGAGCCGCTGGCCGGCGGGCCGCAGATGGTGGAGATCAGCCGCGACGGACGGCGGGTGTACCTGACCAACTCGCTCTACGGCGCCTGGGACGACCAGTTCTTCCCCGCCGGCTGCGGTTCGTGGATGGCGAAGATCGACACCGATCCGCAGGCCGGCGGGATGACCCTCGACGAGCGGTTCTTCCCGCACGGCGACGACTGGCGCGGGCTGCGGCCGCACCAGGTCCGGCTGCAGGGCGGGGACGCGTCCTCCGACTCCTACTGCTATCGGTAGGGCTGTTGCACAGTTCCGCGGGCAGGCGGCGGCCAGGTCGGGTCAGCATCCCGTGGCCGCAGCGAGCACACGACACGCATGCTGCATCCGTGCCGCCGACAGGCTGGTGACCCACCGGCGGAACGCATCCTCGGGGAACGTGTGCAGGTCGGAGTCGACGACGCAGGTGGTCGGCACGCCGTCGTCGTCCGGAGTCAGCTCCAACTCGGAGACGAGACCTCGGACGGTTCGGGTCGACGCCGCGACGACGACCGCGCCGATCCGACCCGCGACCGGATCGCGCCCAGGCGTTCGGCCCAGGCCTGCACTTCCCGGGCATCGGCGAGACCAGGTGTGTCCCGGGTGACGGAACGTCGGCCGGCGCCCACGGTGGCGGTGGGTCGTCGACGGAGGCAGAGTCGACGGAGGCAGAGGAGAACCGCGGTGCCCGCCTGGATCTGCGTCACCTGTGGCGTCCAGTACCCCGACACCGAACGCGCACCGGAACGCTGCCCGATCTGCGAGGACGAACGGCAGTACGTCGGCTGGAACGGCCAGCAGTGGACCACCATGGCCGACCTCGCCCGGGATCACAGCGTCGAGGTGCGCGAGGAAGAACCCGACCTCGTCGGGATCGGCGTCCAGCCCAGCTTCGCGATCGGCCAGCGCGCGCTGCTCGTCCGCACTCCGCACGGCAACGTCCTGTGGGACTGCATCTCCCTGCTCGACGACGACGCCCGGCGCCGGATCGCCGATCTCGGCGGCATCGACGCGATCTGCACGTCCCACCCGCACTTCTACGCCGCCCACGTCGAGTTCGCCGACGCCTTCGACGCTCGAGTGCTCGTTCCGCGCGCCGACCGGCAGTGGGTCCAGCGGCCCTCGCCGCGGATCGAGCTGTTCGACGACGACGTCGAGCCCGTCCCCGGCCTGACGCTGGCCCGCATCGGCGGTCACTTCGACGGCGCGGCCGTGCTGCACTGGCCGGCCGGCGCGGACGGCCGCGGCGCGCTGCTCACCGGCGACACCATCACCGTGGTCCAGGACCGCGAGTGGGTCAGCTTCATGTGGAGCTTTCCCAACCTCATCCCCCTGGACGAGCACACCGTCCTCGACATCGCCCGCCGCGTCGAACGGTTCGGCTTCGACCGCGTCTACGGCGGCTGGTGGGGACGCATCGTCGTCGACGACGGCGCGGCCACCGTCCGCCGCTCCGCCGACCGCTACGTCGCCCGCCTGCACGGGGAGCGACCGCCCTCGTAGGCGGCGCGTGTCCGCGGGGAGGGATGCCTCGCTGCGTCAGCCGGTGAAGGCGCCGGTCTCGGCCAGCCGGGAGGGCGTCACCGTCTTCAGCCGGGCGACCGCCTGCGCCAGCGGCACCAGCTCGATCTCGGTGCCGCGCAGCGCGACCATCTGCCCGTGCCGGCCCTCGTGCGCGGCGATCGTCGCGTGCAGGCCGAAGCGGGTGGCCAGCACCCGGTCGAACGACGTCGGGGTGCCGCCGCGCTGCACGTGACCGAGGACGGTGGTGCGCACCTCCTTGCCGGTGCGCCGCTCCAGCTCCTCACCCAGCTGCTGGGCGACGCCGGTGAACCGCTTGTGGCCGAACTCGTCCACGCCGCCGTCGCGGACGCTCATCGTGTCGGGCAGCGGGTGCGCCCCCTCGGCGACCACCCCGATGACGTGCGAGTCCCCGCGGGCGAAGCGGTCCTCGACGATCTTGGCCACCTCGGCGACGTCGAACGGCTCCTCGGGTACCAGGGTGATGTGCGCGCCGGAGGCCAGGCCGGCGTGCAGGGCGATCCACCCGGCGTGCCGGCCCATGACCTCGACCAGCAGCACCCGCTGGTGCGACTCGGCGGTGGTGTGCAGCCGGTCGATCAGGTCGGTGGCGATGCTGACCGCGGTGTCGAAGCCGAGGGTCAGGTCGGTGCAGTCGATGTCGTTGTCGATCGTCTTCGGGATGCCGACGACCGGGACGCCGGCCTGCGAGAGCAGGTGGGCGGCGGTCAGCGTGCCCTCGCCGCCGATCGGGATGAGCACGTCGACGTCGTGCGCGGCCAGCACACCCGTCATCCGGCCCAGCCCCGCGTGCAGCTTCGCAGGCTGAACGCGGGCCGAGCCCAGCGTCGTCCCCCCGCGGGTCAGCAGGCCGTCGACGGCGGGGACGTCCAGCGGCGTCGTCCGGTCCTCGAGCAGGCCGCGCCAGCCGTCGCGGAAGCCGATCACCTCGCTGCCGTGGTGGGTCGCCGCGGTGCGGACGACGGAGCGGATGACGGCGTTGAGGCCGGGGCAGTCGCCCCCGCCGGTCAGGATGCCGATGCGCACCGGCTGTCCCCCTCGAGTCGCGGGCCGGGTCCCCACCGAACATACGTCATGACGACATGACGACAGGGTGGGAACCGCCGGTGTGTCGGCTCACAGCCGGTGGCCCGACCGGTCGGCCGTGCGCCGAGCCGTACCGTGGCACCCCACCGCAGGGCAGGCTGACGGCCCCGACCCGCCGTCCGCGAGAGGTCCGTTCCCATGGCTGCCGACCCCACCTCCGCCCCCACCGCCGCGGTCGCCCGCGCCCGGCAGCACTCCGTCGGCGACCTGCTGCACCGCACCGCCCGCCGCCACCCCGACAAGCCGGCCGTCGTCGCCGGCGACCTGCGGGTCACGTACGCGGAGTTCGACGCGGCGGTCAACCGCACCGCGCACGCCCTGGCCGAACGGGGGCTGGGCAAGGGCGACCGGCTGGCCCTGCTGTCGCACAACTGCTGGCAGTTCGCGGTGCTCGCGTTCGCCACCGCCAAGCTCGGCGTCGTGCTCGTACCGGTCAACTTCATGCTCGGCCCGGACGAGATCGCCTACATCCTCGGGCACTCCGGGGCCCGCGGGATCGTCGCCGAGGACGCCCTGGCACCCACCGCGGAGAAGGCGCTGGCCACCGCCGGGCTGACGGACGGCGTGCGCGGGTGGATCCCGTCGTCCGGGGCCGCGCCGACCGCCGGGTGGGAGGACGTCGACCCGTGGTGGCGCACCGGGGACGACGGCGCGCCCGACATCGCGGTGGCCGACGACGACCCGCTGCGGCTGATGTACACCTCCGGCACGGAGTCGCGCCCCAAGGGCGTGGTGCTGTCCAGCCGCTCGCTGGTCACCCAGTACGTCAGCTGCACCGTCGACGGGGGGATGGGCGCCGACGACGTCGAGGTGCACGCGCTGCCGATGTACCACTGCGCCCAGCTGGACTGTTTCTTCTCCGTCGACGTCTACCTGGGCGCGACCAGCATCATCCTGCCCGGCCCGGACCCCGCGGCGATCCTGGCCGCGATCGAGCGGGAGCGGGTGACCAAGCTCTTCTGCCCGCCGACGGTGTGGATCTCGCTGCTGCGGCACCCCGCCTTCGACACCACCGACCTCTCCAGCCTGCGCAAGGGCTACTACGGCGCCTCCCCCATGCCGGTCGAGGTGCTGCGGGAACTGGCCCGCCGGCTGCCCGACGTCGCCCTGTGGAACTTCTACGGGCAGACCGAGATGAGCCCGCTGGCGACGATCCTGCGCCCGTCCGAGCAGCTGGAACGGGCCGGCTCGGCCGGCCGCGCGGCGCTCAACGTGGAGACGGTGCTCGTCGACGACGACGACCGCCCGGTCCCGCCCGGGCAGGTCGGCGAGATCGTCCACCGCAGCCCGCACGCGGCGCTGGGCTACCACGACGACCCGGACAAGACCGCGGAGGCGTTCCGCGGCGGCTGGTTCCACTCCGGCGACCTCGGGGTGATGACCGAGGACGGCTACCTCACGGTCGTCGACCGCAAGAAGGACATGATCAAGACCGGCGGGGAGAACGTCGCCAGCCGGGAGGTCGAGGAGGCGATCTACGCGCTGGACGGCGTGGCGGAGGTCGCCGTCTTCGGGATCAGCCACCCGTACTGGGTGGAGGCGGTCACCGCCGTCGTCGTCCCCAAGACGGGGGCGGACCTGACGGCTGCGGACGTGCGCGCCCACACCCGGGAACGGCTGGCCGGCTTCAAGCAGCCCAAGTACGTCGTCCTGGCCGACGCCCTGCCCAAGAACCCCAGCGGCAAGATCCTCAAGCGCGACCTGCGCGAGCAGCACGCCGGCCTCGCCGCCGACACCGCCGCCGGGGAGGGGTGAGCGTCACTGGACCGGCGCGTCCGGCGGGGGCAGCTGCACGCGGCCGGCCTCCTCCACCGAGCTCACCCCGTCCACCTGCAGCGCGGCCAGCGGCCGACCCGTGGGCATCCGACCGGAGATCACGCCGATCTCGTCGAGCACCTGGTCGACGCGCAGCCCGCGCTCGCGCAGCTCCTGGGCGACCGTGTCCACCTGGGTCCGGTGGGCGTCGTCCACGGTGACGATGACAGCGGTCATCCCCGCACCGTAGCGCCGCCGCGGACCCCCGCCGGCCGGTTCACTGCGGCGCGGTGAGCAGCCCCGCCCCGACGTCCGCCGACGGCGCGGTCAGCCGCCGGCCCGCCTGGGTGAGCGCCCACCACAGGTCCCGCCCGCGCAGGCCGGTCTCCTCGGCCCACAGCGCGGCCAGCCCGGCGACGTGCGGCGTGGCCATGCTGGTGCCGCTGATCGTGTTGTACCGGGTGGGCATCGGCCAGGAGGAGTACACGTCGATGCCGGGCGCGGCCAGGTCGACCTGCCCGCCGGGGGTGTCGGTGCTGCGGGCGGAGAACCAGGCCACCTCGAGGTCCTGCTGCAGGGCGCCGACGGCGAGCACGTGCGGGCTGTTCGCCGGCGCGCCGACGAACCCCACGTCGCCCTGGCGCCGGTCGGCGTTGTTGCCCGCCGCGGCCACGACGAGCGTCCCCTGGCCGAGTGCCCGGCGGCCCGCGGCGGTGTAGGCGGGGCTGGGCTCGGGGGTGTCCGCGCCCAGCGACATGGAGACGACCGCGCAACCGTTGCGCAGCGCCCAGGCGATCCCGGCGAGGATCTGCGCGTCGGTGCCCGAGCCCTCGTCGCCGAGCACCTTGCCGACGAAGACCTCGGCCTCGTACGCGATGCCGTAGCGACGGGTCCCCGCCGGCGTCCGGGGCCCGCAGGCGGTGCCGACGCAGTGCGTCCCGTGCCCGTACCCGTCCTGCGGGGACTCCCCCGGCACGAACGACGTCGCGGTGACCGCCCGGCCGGCGAAGTCGGGGTGCGTGGCGTCGAAGCCGGTGTCGAGGACGGCGACCCGGATCCCCCGACCCGACCGCGGGGAGCCGACGACCCCGGTGGCCTGCAGCCCCCAGGTGTACTGCGGGGTGTCGCTGTACGCCGGCCCGCCGGGCGCCTGCCCGTCCCCGATCTGGTCGAGCAGCCGCCCGGTCAGGTCGGTGACCGCGTCCCGGTAGCCGGCGAGGTAGCCGGCCGGGATCTCCGGCAGGACGTGGTGCACCAGCTCCGGGGTCACCGTCACCACCGACCCCGCGGCCGCCACCTGGTCCGGGTCGAGGCCGGCCACGGCCAGCCCCAGCTCGGGGAAGACGACCGCCTCGGCCTGCCGCAGTCCCAGCGCGTCGACGTCCGCGGGTTCGAAGTCGCGGGAGTCGGCGACGTCGGAGAGCCCGGCGACCTGCCGCACCGTGGCCGCGGCGTCCGCGTGAGGGTCGAGGACCAGCACCGACCGGCCGGTCGTCGCGACCGGCGCCGGAGCGCCGGGGCTGCCCGGTACCGGCTCGCGCTGCGGCGGTCGCTCGATCACGGTGGCCTCCTCGGCTCGGCGGCGGTGCGGCGGACCCGGGCGGTCCGGGCACCCATGGTGACGACCCGCAACGGTCCGCGCACCCGGAGCGCAGGGATTCCCGGGCCGTGCGAGCATCGCTGCCCGTGCGACTGCGAACCCGGTCCCGACCTCCCGAGCGGCTGCCACGGGAGGTCGGGGTCCTGTCCGTGGTGGCCTTCGTGGTCGCCCTGGGGTTCGGCGTCGTGGCCCCGGCCATCCCGCTGTTCGCCCGCTCCTTCGGCGTCGGCACCACGGCCGTGGGGCTGGCGGTGAGCGCCTTCGCCTTCTTCCGGTTCGTCTCCGCCTTCGGCGGCGGCTCGCTGGTGGAGCGCCTCGGCGAGCGGACGGTGCTGGCCACCGGGCTGGGCACCGTCGCGGTCACCACCGGGCTGGCCGGCCTGGCCGGCTCGTTCCCGCTCTTCCTCGGCCTGCGCGCCGCCGGCGGCGTGGGCAGCGCCATGTTCACCGTGGCGGCGCTGTCGCTGCTGCTGCGGGTCGCGCCGCCGGAGCACCGGGCCCGGGCGGCCGCGACCTACCAGGGCGGCTTCATCCTCGGCGGCATCGCCGGGCCGGCGGTCGGCGGCCTGCTGGCCGAGCTGTCCCCGCGCCTGCCGTTCCTGCTCTACGCGGAGTCCCTGCTGGTGGCCGGCGCGGTCGCCCTGCTGTTCCTCCGTCCCGCCCCGGGGACCGTCGGCCCCGCCGCTCCCGCCCCCGCGGCCGACCCGGTGCCGCTGCGCACCGCCCTGCGCTCCCGGCGCTACGTCACGGCGCTGGTGGTCAACCTCGGGGTCGGCTGGGTGCTGTTCGGGGTCCGCAACTCCCTGGTCCCCCTCTACGTCACCGAGGACCTCGGCCGCGGCGTCGCCTGGGCCGGCGCCGGGCTGCTGGCCGGCTCCCTGGCGCAGGCCCTGGCGCTGCTGCGCGCCGGCCGGCTCGCCGACGCCTGGGGACGGCGGCCCGCGCTGGTGCTGGGGACCGCGTTGGCGACGGCGTCGACGGCGCTGCTGGCGCTCCCCCCGGCGCTCGGCGTCTTCCTGCTGTCGATGGCGCTCACCGGCCTGGCCGCCTCGCTGCTGTCCAGCGTGCCGGCCGCGCTCGTCGGGGACGTCAGCCCGGCCCGCGGGGGCCGGCTGGTCGCGGTGTTCCAGATGGCGTCGGACCTGGGCGCGATCGCCGGGCCGCTGGCGGCCGGCTGGCTCACCGACGTCGGCTCCTACCAGGTGGCCTTCGGGCTCAGCGCGGCGGTGTTCGGCCTCGGCCTGCTCGCGGCGCTGGCGCTGCCCCGCCGTCCCGCCGCGGGGACCGTGGCGGGCGACACCGCGGAGCCGCGCCGGGCCGGCGCCGACCCGGCGCGCCGCTGAGCAGCGGGCGTGCGGAGGACGAGGCCGTCACGCCCGGGGAGCGTGGCCCGGAGTGCCCGGTCGCCGGCGCTCCCGGCGGTGCGCACGAGCCCGTCAGTGGCCGCGGAACGCCTCCTCGAGCCACCACGACGGCTCCTCGGCGGCCACCTTGGCGTCGACGAGCAGCGGCGCGGTGCGCGGGCCGGCCACCCAGTCGGCGACGGCGGCCAGGTCGTCGACCGCCCGCACGGTCACCGCCGCGTAACCGTACCCGCGGGCGATGGCGGCGAAGTCGGTCTCCGGGAAGCGCACGGTGTCCAGCGGGTGCCCGTCCGGGCCGAAGTGGTGCACCTCGGCGCCGTAGGCCGCGTCGTCGTAGACCACGACCACCATCGGCAGGCCCAGCCGCACGACCGTCTCGAACTCGGCTGCACCCATCAGCGCCCCGCCGTCGCCGAGCGCGGCGACCGGCAGCCGGTCGGGCCGGGCCAGCGCGGCGCCGATGGCCGACGCCAGGCCCAGCCCGACCGACTGGAACGCCTGGGTGAGGCAGAAGCCGAACTCGTCGGGGACGCCGAGGAACGCGCTCGGGTAGCCCATGAAGTTGCCCGAGTCGACGGCGACGACCCGCTCGGCCGGCAGCAGGTCGTCCAGCGCGATGGTGAGCGTGCGGGGGTCGATCCGGTCCGGCCCGCCGGCCGGGGTGAACGGCACGTCCCGCCAGCGCCCCCGCGCCGCGATCGCCGTCCGCACCTGCGCCGTCCGGTAGCCGGGGCCGATCCCCTCCCCCAACGCGGCGGCCGCGGCCTGCGCGGTCCGCCGCACGTTGCCGACCACGCCGAGGCCGATCGGGCGGTTCGCGCCCAGCGCCGCGGGGTCGTCGTCGACCTGCACGACGAGGGCGTCCTCGCCGATCAGCCGGCCGTGCCGCGTCGTCCACGCGTTGAGCGCGCAGCCCCAGCCGACGACCAGGTCCGCGGCGGAGACCAGCTCGGCGGCCAGCGGGGAGGCGAACCCGCCGGAGACGTCCAGCGACCACGGGCTGCCGGCGAACAGGCCCCGGGCGACCGCGGAGGTGGCCAGCAGCGCGCCGCACCGCTCGGCCAGCGCCTCCAGCGCCGCCCGGCAGCCCGGGCCGCGGGCGCCCCGGCCGGCCACGAACACCGGGCGCCGGGCCCGCCGCAGCGCGTGCACCAGCCGCGCCACCTGCTCGGCGTCCGGCGCCGGACCGGGCGGCGCCGGCACCTGGGGCGGCCCGGCCGGCAGCGGCAGCTCCTGGGCCTGCACGTCCAGCGGCAGGTTGAGCAGCACGGTGCGCCGGCCGTGGACGGCGGTGCCGACCGCGGCGGCCACCTGGCCCAGCGCGTCGCCGGCGGAGGTGACCCGCATCGGCACCGCGCCCACCGCGGCGGCCAGCGCGTCCTGGTCGACGGCGAAGTTCGACCGCGGCGAGGTGGCCTCGGCGGCCAGCACCACCAGCGGCGTGCGGCTCTTGGCCGCCTCGGTGACCCCGGTGAGCGCGTTGGTCAGCCCGCACCCCTGGTGGAGGCTCAGCGCGGTCGGCCGGCCGCTCATCCGCGCGCGGGCGTCGGCCATCGTCGCGGCGCCGCCCTCGTGGCGGGCGGCGACGAAGCGGGCCCCGGCGGCCACCATCGCGGTCGTGACGGCGAAGTTGCCCGAGCCGACGACGCCGACCACCGTGTCGACGCCGCAGCCGACCAGCGCCGCGCCGACCGCCTCGGCGACCGTGGTGCGGACGTTCACCGCTCGACGAGGGCCAGCACCCGCGCCGGGGAGCCCGAGCCGGACACGATCGGCAGCGGCGCGGCGACGAGCAGCGCCCCGGTGGGCGGCAGCAGCGCCAGGTTCTGCAGCTGGGTGAGCCCGTACTTGCCGCTGCCCATGAGCGCGGCGTGGCACGGGAACGGCGGGTCGAAGGAGTGCGCCGCGCCGGCGTCGGTGCCGACGGTCTCGACGCCGAGGCCGACGACCGGCGCCTCCTCGGCCAGCCAGCGGGCGCACCCCGACGAGATCCCGGGCGTGTGCGGCCCGGCCGCGTCGGCGTTGAGGAACTCCTCCTGGGAGGAGCTGCGCACGTCCCAGCCGGTGCGGTAGAGCAGCCAGCCGCCGTCGGGCAGCGGGCCGTGCTCGGCCTCCCAGGCCCGCACGTGGTCGACCTCGAGCAGGAAGTCCGGGTCGGCGGCGGCCTCGGCGGAGAGGTCGAGGACGGCGGCCGGGGCGATCAGCCGGCGCGCCGGCACCGAGGCCACGTCGTCGCCGTCCCTGCCGGTCACCCAGTGGTTGGGCGCGTCGAAGTGCGTGCCGGTGTGCTCGCCGGTGCGGAAGTCGTTCCAGTACCAGGCCGGGCCGCGATCGTCGTACCGGGAGAGCTCGTGCAGCTCGAAGCGCGCGGTCTGCGCGAACTGCGGCGGCAGCGCGATCACCGGCGTCTCGGCCGACAGGGGGGCGGTGAGGTCGACGACCTCGATGCCGCCACCGGCCAGCGCGGCGGCGAACCCGGGCAGGATCGACATGGGTCCCTCCAGCTCGAGGACACGGGGCCCGCCGAGCATGCCGCACCCGCCGCCCGGGGCGACGGCTTCTCCACGCCGGCGGCGGTGCGCGGCGAGGGGACGGCGGCCCGTCCGGGGAGGACGGGGACGCTCAGGCGTACGGGCGCAGTCCCTCGACCAGCGGCGTGGTCGGGCGGCCGGCCAGCCGGGAGAGGTCTCCGGTGGTCAGCGCCAGCGCGCCGTCGCGGATACCGGCGTCCAGCGCGACGACGAACCCGGCGGTGCCCTCGTCGAGGCCGCCCTCCCGCAGCGTCGCCAGGTGCTCCTCGGGCGAGAGCCGCCGGTGGATCACCTGGCGGCCGACCAGCTCCCCGATCGCGGCGGCGAGCTCGTCGAAGCCCCACGCGGTGTCCCCGGAGAGCTCGTGGACCGCGCCCTCGTGGCCGTCGGCGGCCAGGACGGCGGCGGTGGCGGCGGCGTAGTCGCGGCGGGTGGCGCTGGCGACCCGGCCGTCGCCGGCGCTGGACACCAGCTCGCCGGTCCGGCGAGCCTGCTGCAGGGTGGGCAGGTAGTTCTCGGTGTACCAGCCGTTGCGCAGCAGCGTGTACGGCAGCCCGCTGTCGCGGAGCATCTCCTCGGTCGCCCGGTGGTCGGGCGCGAGGGGCAGCGGCGTCTCGTCGGCGCGCAGGATGCTGGTGTAGGCGACGCGGCCCACCCCGGCCCGGACGGCGGCATCCACCACCGCCCGGTGCTGCGCCACCCGGGCGCCGGGCTGGCTGCCGGACACCAGCAGCAGGGTGTCGCCGGCGGAGAGGACGGCGTCCAGCGTGGCGGGGTCGTCGTAGTCGACCCGGGCGGTGCGCACCCCGCGCCCGGCCAGGTCGGCCAGCTCGCCCACCCTGCGGCCGCCGGCGACGACCTCACCCGGGGCGACGTCGCGGGCGAGCAGCTCCTCCACGACCAGCCGGCCGAGCTGGCCGGTGGCTCCGGTGACGACAATCGGCATGCGGGCTCCTCCGGTGCTGCGGGCAGGTGCATCGTGCTCGGTCGGGGCGAACCCGGACGGCGGCGTCGAGATTCCCTCGCCCCGTCCGACGGTCTCCTCCGGAGCGATCCCGAGGCGCGCCCGGCTGTGCGCCGTCGCCCCGTCCACGTCCACGTCCAGGTGCAGGTGCCGGTGCACCGGTGGCCGCACCGACGGTGTCCAGGGGTCGGGCCGGGACGGTCCGGTGGGTGCCGGCGGTGCGCCGGTGGTGGGTCGGCGGTGGGCCGCCGCCCCCGGCCGCCCCGCGGACCGCGCCCGTGGGCGCGCCGTGAGGCTCACCCGCCGCGCTCCGGTCGACCTGCTGCGGGTGGCGAGCGCGCTCTGTCCGGACGGGGCCACCGGCTCGGCCGCCGGGCGGCGCTGCGTAACGTCCGGGGCGTCTGCCCCACCCCGGGGCTGCCGTCCCCGAGGAGCTGCAGCGATGTCCCGCCCCGGAGCCGCCGAACCCCTGCCGACCTGGTTCACCCGCGCGATCGCCACCACTCCCGCACACCGGGACGTCGAGGTCGACGGCGTGCGCGTCCACTACCGGGCGTGGGGTGGAACCGACCGGCCCGGGCTGGTGCTGGTGCACGGCGGCGCCGCGCACTCCGGCTGGTGGGACCACGTGGCGCCGCTGCTGGACACCCACCGCGTCGTGGCGCTCGACCTCAGCGGCCACGGCGACAGCGGTTGGCGCGGCTCCTACGACATGCGGCAGTGGGCCCGCGAGGTGCTGGCCGTCGCGGCGGCCGAGGGCCTGCGCCGGCCGGTGGTGATCGGCCACAGCATGGGCGGCTGGGTGGCGCTGACCGCCGGCGTCGAGCACGGCGACGACGTCGCCGGGGTCGCCGTCATCGACTCGCCGCTGGACCGGCAGCCACCCGAGGAGCAGACGCTGCTCGAGCGGCCGCGCGTCCACCGCGTGTACCCGGACGTCGGGACGGCGGTGGCCCGCTTCCGCACCCTGCCGGCGCAGGAGGTCTACCTGCCCTACGTCCGCGAGCACGTCGCCCGCGGCTCGCTGCGGCCGGTCGAGGGCGGGTGGACGTGGAAGTTCGACCCCGGTTTCCTCGACAGCCGGCCGCCGGTGCGCCAGCTGCTGCCCGACCTGGCCGCGCCGGCCGCGCTGTTCCGCTGCGAGCAGGGCCTGGTCACCGCGCAGATGGCCGCCGAGATGGCCGCGCTGGTGCCCGACGGGCTGCCCGTGGTCGCCCTGCCCGAGGCCGGCCACCACCCGATGCTCGACCAGCCGCTGGCCCTGGTCACCGGCGTGCGCACCCTGCTCGCCGTCTGGCCGGCCTGAACGAGGACCCCCTCCGAAGCCTCCCTGCAGGGTCCCGCCGCGAGCGTGCGAGTGGCAGGGGCGGCCCCGTCCCGGGTCCCGCCCTGAGCTTGCGAAGGGTGGGGAGGACGGGGTCCTTCTTCAGGCGGGGCGGACGGCGGAGACGTCGAACTCGATCTGGATGCGGTCGCTGACCAGCACGCCGCCGGTGTCCAGCGGGGTGTTCCAGGTCAGGCCCCAGTCGCTGCGCTTGATCGCCAGCGCGCCCTCGAAGCCGACCCTCAGGTTGCCGAACGGGTCCCGCGCCGACCCGGTGAGCAGGAAGTCGACCGACACCGGGCGGGTCACGTCGCGGATGGTGAGGTCGCCGGTGACCGTGTAGACGTCGACCTCGACCTGCTCGACGGAGGTGGAGGCGAAGACGATCTCCGGGTACCGCGCGACGTCGAGGAAGTCCGCCGAGCGCAGGTGGGCGTCGCGGTCGGCCTGGCCGGTGTCGATGCTCGCCGTCCGGATGCGCAGGGTCACCGAGCTGGCCCCGGGGTCGGCGACGTCCAGGTGCGCCGTCCCGGCGAAGTCGGGGAACGAACCGCGCACCGTGGTGACCATGGCGTGGCGGGCGCGGATGCCGATGCGGGTGTGCGCCGTGTCGACCTCGTAGTCGCCGCTGACGTCGACGAGCGCGCTGGTCGCCGCGTCGAAGTCGGTGGGGTCCGCCTCAGGTGCCCGGTGCTTGCCCACTGTCCGCCCCTCCTCCCTCTCCGTATCCGCTCCATCCTGACTCATGGCGGGGAGGGCGACGCGGGAGGGTCCTCCGGCGCCGCGGCAGGCCCAGGATGGGGGCTCGACCCGGCCGACCCTGGAGGCAGCGTGACCACCCTCGACGTACGGCTGGACCCGCGGTGCGCGTCGTCCTCACGCTGAGCAGCGACCAGACCGCCGTCGCCGCGGAGGCTCGAGCCGCGGAGCAGCGCGGCTACGCCGGCGTGGCCACCGGCGAGCACCTGTTCTTCTCCGGCCCGGTGGGCAACGGCTTCGTGGCGCTCGCCGCCGCGGCCGGGGCGACCAGCCGCATCCGGCTGCTGAGCTCGCTGACCGTCCTGCCGCTCTACCCGGCGGCCCTGGCGGCGAAGCTGGCCACCACCCTCGACCGGGTCAGCGGCGGCCGCTTCGACCTGGGCGTCGGTGTGGGCGGCGAGCACCCGGCGGAGTTCGTCGCCGCCGGGGTGGAGGTGTCCGAGCGCGGCGCCCGCGCCGACGAGGCGCTGGCGCTGCTGCGGGCCCTGTGGGCCGGCGGCCCGGTCGACTTCACCGGGCGCTTCACCCGCGTGCCCGGCCTGACCCTCGACCCGGGCGCCGTGCAGCCCGGCGGCCCGCCGGTCTGGCTGGGCGGGCGCCGACCGGCGGCGATCCGCCGGGCCGGCCGGTTCGGCGACGTCTGGATGCCCTACATGTACACGCCCGAGCAGCTGGCCGGGAGCCTCGCCCAGGTGCGGGAGGCGGCCGAGGCCGCCGGCCGCGACCCGGCGGCGGTCCGCGGGGCGGTGTTCTGCTGGGGCGGCGTGGACGAGGACCCGGCCCGCTCCCGGCAGCAGGTGGTCGAGACGGTCAGCGCCGTCTACGGGCAGGACTTCTCCGCCCTGGCCGACCGCTACCTGCTGCACGGCGACCCCGACCGGGTGGCCGGCCGCGCCCGCGAGTACGCCGACGCGGGCGCGGGGACGCTGGTCTTCTCCCCGGTCGGCGAGGGAGGTGTCCGGGCCGGGATCGTGGACCTGTTCACCACCGCGGTGCTCCCCCGGCTCGGTGGAGAGGTCACGGTGCGCTGAATCCCTGCGCCGGGTATCAACGTCCGTGCAACGAGTCCCCGCCGAGGAGGAGGATGGACGGGTGGAGACCGAGACCCCGGGCGGCCGCGCGGCGGCGCGGGCCGCGGAGGCCGCCCAGCGCGCCCACGAGCTGGCCGAGCGGCGCACTCACATGGGCGCAGAGCACGGCTCCTCCGCCGACGACCTCCAGCAGGCCCAGCAGCGGGCCGCCGAGGCCGCCGCGCACGCCGAGGTCGCCCTGCAGCGGGCGGTGTCCGGCCACCGGCGGGCCGCGGAGGGCCACGAGGCCGCAGCCGCCGCCCACGAGCGGGCGGCCGAGCGCGGGGTGGGGAACGCCGACGAACACCGTCGCCGCGCCGCCGAGCACCGGCGCGAGGCGACGGCGAACCGCGCCGCGGCGACCGCCGACACCCAGAAGGGCACCGCCCCCCAGGACGACGCACCCGCCCCCGACGCGTGAGGAGGGAACCCCGTTGAGCACCGTCCCCCCGCCGGCACCGGAGCCCGACGCCGCCGCCCTCCGTTCTCTCCAGCCGGCAGAGGCGCTGAGCACGCTGGCCGACCTGGAGGTCGCGCACGAGGAGCTGCGGGTCGCCGAGGAGGAGGTGCGGGTCCAGCAGGAGCAGATCGAGGCGCTGCTGTCCCGGTACGAGTCCGAGCGGCGGTGGCGCAGCCAGCTCTCCGGACTGGTCCCCGTCGCGCTGTGCGTGAGCGACGGCGCCGGCAAGCTGGTCGACGCCAACCCCGCGCTGGCCTCGTACCTGCAGGTACCGCTGCACCGGCTGCGCGGCAAACCGCTGTCGGTCTACCTGCGAGCCGGTGACGTGCCGGCGTTCCGCTCCGCGGTCCGGGCGCTGGCCACAGGGGAGGCGGAGCAGCAGCGGCTGCAGGTCACCCTGCTCGGTCGCCGGCACGGCGAGGCGGCGGCCGAGCTGTTCGGGTTCGCCGACCGGGCGGCCGGGCAGACCGGCGACACCCGGCTGCAGTGGGTGATGGTGCCCGCCGGCCGCACCGTGCAGGGCTCGCCGCGACGGCCCGCGGAGCCGGGCGGTGGGCTGTCCGCGATCGACTCCCTGGGGCTGGCGGCCGCGCTGGCCGAGCTGTCCCGGCTACCGATCGGCGACGCGGACCGGCAGCGGCTGCTCACCCGGATGGCGGTGCTCGTGCAGAGTGCCGTCCCGGCGGCCGGCGCGGTGAGCATCACCCTCGGCTCGCCGCGCGATCCGCAGCAGCTTGGCAGCGACTCCACCGTCGCCCAGGAGGCGGACGGCCGGCAGCTGGAGGCCGAGGAGGGGCCGTGCTGGGAAGCCCACCTCACCGGCACCGTCGTGCTCACGGCCGACGTCACCGCCGACGAGCGCTGGCCGCGGCTGCGCCGCACGGCGGGGGACGGCCCGGTGCGCGGCGTCCTGGCCATCCCGCTGCGCGAGGGGGAGCAGCCGGTGGGCGTGCTCAACGTGTACTCGACGGAGGTGGACGCCTTCAGTCCGGACAGCCGGCGGATCGCCGAGCTGGTCGCCGCCGCCGTCGGCGGGGTGCTGCAGAACGTGACCGAGCGCGAGTCGCTGCGCGACCTCGCCGTCAACCTGGAGAAGGCGCTGACCTCCCGGGCGACCATCGACCAGGCCAAGGGGGTGCTCATGGCCCGGCTGGGCATCGACGCGGAGGACGCCTTCGCGCGACTGATCACGCTGAGCAACCGGCTCAACGTCAAGCTGCGCGACCTCGCCCAGCTGGTGGTCCAGGGGCACGCCGACGAGGTGATCGCCGCCTCGAGGTGACGGTGGGGAGGACGGGGTCCTTCAGGCGATCGGGTCCATGAGGACGACGGCCCCGTGGCGCTGCCCCGGCGTCTCGGAGAACGTGGTCACCGTGACCCGCACCCGCACCGGGCGGCCGCGCCGGTTGACCGCGTCGAGCTCGAGGGTGTCGTGGCCGTCCCCCTCGCCGGAGACCTGGCGGCGCAGCAGCGCCTGCAGCCGCGACACCGGCAGGCCCACGTCCAGGTTGAGCAGGTGCCGGCCCGCCACCTCGTCCTGGCGCAGGCCCCACAGGTCCTCGGCGGCGGCGTTCCACACCAGCACCCGCAGCTCGGCGTCCACCACGGCCACGCCGGCCCGAAAGCTGCTGAGCACCCCGTTCATGAACCGGTTGACCGCACCCACCTCGTCGGTGGTGGCGCGCAACTCCTCGTTGGTGGAGCTCAGCTCGTCGTTCATCGACTGCAGCTCCTCGTTCATCGTCTCCAGTTCCTCGTTGGTCGACTGGAGCTCCTCGTTGGTGGTCTCCAGCTCCTCGACCGTCGACTGCAGCTCCTCGTTGGTGGTCTCCAGCTCCTCGTTGGCCGACTGTAGCTCCTCGTAGGCCGTCTCGAGCTGGCGGTTGGCGAACTCCAGCTCCCCCTGCAGCTGCCGGTAACGGGTGACGTCGTCGAAGAGGATCGCGGTGCCGAGCAGCTCGCCGTCCTCCCGCCAGAGGGACACCACCTGGACGTCGAACAGCTGCGGCTCCTGCCCCGGTCGGCGCCGCTCGACCCCGCGCAGCCACAGCGGCCGGCGGGTCTGCACCGCCTCGGCGATCGACGCCCGCAGCTCCACCGGGCGGTAGGAGACCTCCAGGTCCTGGAACGGCCGGCCGACGTCGCGCTGCTCGACCCCGAACAGCCGTTCGGCCTGGCGGTTGGCCATCGCCAGCCGGCCGTCGGCATCGACGGCGAACTGAGCGGCCGGGCCGGACAGCAGCGCCTCGTGCCGCAGCCGGGCGAGGTCCTCGTCGGCGTCGTCCGCCGCGACCCGGGCCGTGGGGACGACGAGCCGCCGGTCGGGCACCGATCCGCTGTCCCGCTTGCGGAAGAAGCGCCGGGTGAGGTCGACCGGGGCGAACAGCTGGTTGTGCGCCAGCAGCATCTCGGCCTTGCCCAGGAAGAGCAGGCCGGTCGGCTTGAGCGCGTAGTGCAGCCGGCCGAGGATCCGTGCCTGCGTCTCCGCCGTGAAGTACATGAGGGTGTTGCGGCACAGCAGCAGGTCGATGTGCGAGATCGGTGCGTCCTGCACCAGGTCGTTCCGGCCGAAGATCACCGACCGGCGGAGGTCCTTGCGGAAGACGTACCGGCCGTTCTCGGACGTGAAGTACTCGCCGACCTGCGCCGGGGTGAGCCCCTCGAGCTCGCGCTCGGTGTAGAGCGCCTGGCGGGCGTGGGCCAGCGCCTCCTCGTCGACGTCGGTGGCGTAGATCTTGACCCGCCTGCGGAACTCGTCCGCGCCCAGCGCGTCGGTGAGCAGGATCGCCAGGCTGTACGCCTCCTGGCCCGAGGCGCAGCCGGCGCTCCACACGCGGATCACCGGGCCGGCGGAGGCGAGCAGCTCGGGCAGCAGGTGGTCACGCAGGTGGTCCCAGGCCGCCCGGTCGCGGAAGAAGCTGGTGACGTTGATGAGGATGGTGTTGAACAAGGGGGCGAACTCGTCGGGGTGGACCTCCAGGTGGTCCTGGTACTCGCTCACCGAGCCGATGCCGACCTCGGCCATGCGCCGCCGCACCCGCCGGCTCAGGCTGGGCCGCTTGTAGCCGGTGAAGTCGAAGCCGCGCCGCTCGCGCAGGTAGACCAGCAGCGCCTCGAAGTCGGGGTCCAGCCCGGCGGCGAGGTCGTCACCGGTGTCGGCCGCGTCGTCGGCGCCGTCGTCCCGGGGAGCGTCGTCCCGGGGAGCGTCGTCCCGGGGAGCGTCGTCCCGGGGAGCGTCGTCCCGGGGAGCGCCGTCCCCGGACGGCACTCCGTCGGTGGGCGGCCGCTGGGGCGTCTCCGCGCCCGGTTCCTGCGCCTCCCGCGCCGTCTCGTCCACGACTCAGCCCTCGCCGACCTCGTCAGGCAGCGCCTCGGCGCTCAGCTCACCCCGGTGCAGCAGCCCGCGCAGCAGCGCCGCCGCCTGCTGGGCCTCGTCGTGCCGCCGCTGGAACCGCAGGGCGCTGTGCCGGTTCCCGTGCTCCTCCGCCCGCCGACCCATGCGCATGCTGAGCGCGGCCCGCTCCTCCAGGCCGCGCAGCGCCATCCACAGCGCCCCCTCCAGCGCCTGGGACTGCTCCTCGGCCAGCGCCTCCGGCGACCAGGCGTGCCCCACCCGGCAGCGGTAGCGCTCCATGCCGCCCTCCTCGATGGCGAACAGGGCGCCGTGGCAGGTGGGGCAGCCGAAGCCGGACGGGCGACCGGGTCGGTCGTCGTCCTCGTAGGCGTCGCCGTCCAGTTCCGCCATGGCGGTCTCCGTCTCCATGAGCTGCGACGGTGGCGGGGCGTCCTCCACGTCGATCTTCTCGGTCAGCAGCCGATTGAGCAGGGCCGGCATCTCGGCGACCGGCGCCTCGTGGTCGGCCCGGCCGATCTCCAGGGCGTGCAGCGGCATGCTGGGGTACATCGCGTCGCCCGGGGCCTGCGCGACGACCACGCCGCCGCGGGCGCGGATGGCGATCGTGCCGGCCGTGCCGTCGTCGAGCGCCCCGGAGAGGACGACGCCGACCACCCGCGGGCCGGCGGACCGGGCGGCGGACCGGAAGAGGACGTCGACCGCCGGCCGGTGCCCGTTCTCCCGCGGTCCGCGGGACAGGGCGACCCGGTCCCCGGTCACCAGCAGGTGCCGGTCGGGGACGCAGACGGTGACCGTGCCCGGCTGCAGCGGTTCGTCGTCCCGGGCGGGCCGCACCGGCAGCGCGCAGACCCGGTCGAGGATCCGGGGCAGCGAGCTGCGGCCGTTGGACGGCATGTGCAGGACCACGAGGACGGCGGCGGGCAGGTCGGCCGGCAGCCCGCCGAGCAGGTCGCGCAGCGCCTCCACCCCACCGGCGGAGGCGCCGACCACCACGAGGTCGCGCTGAGTCGTCGGCACTCGTCCCACCCATCCCGTCGCCGCGGCCGCCGAAGATGGCATCGGGGCGGCGTGTGCACCGAACGGTAGTTGCCCACTCCCATCCGTGGCGCCCACCCCCGCGCGCGGACCGGGTGCGGCCCCCTACCGTCGGGTGCGGAGCACCGGCCCGGTCGAGGAGGAGCCACCATGACGGACTACGAGCTGCCCGCACCGTCCGCCCGCGCCCGCGAGCTGTACGACACCATGCTCGCCTTCGTGCGCGAGGAGGTGCTGCCGGCCGAGGGCGACTACCTGGCGCACCGCCGGGCGGCCGGCCCCGACGGCCACGAGGTCCCCCCGGTCGTCGAGGAGCTCAAGCGGAAGGCCCGCGAGCGGGGCCTGTGGAACCTGTTCCTGCCCGCCGAGTCGGGGTTGACCCAGCTGGAGTACGCGCCGATCGCCGAGCTGTCCGGCTGGAGCCTCGACCTCGCCCCCGAGGCGATCAACTGCGCCGCGCCGGACACCGGCAACATGGAGCTGCTGCACCTGCTGGGCACCGAGCAGCAGAAGAAGGAGTGGCTCGAGCCGCTGCTGGACGGCCAGATCCGCTCGACGTTCGCGATGACCGAGCCGGACGTCGCCAGCAGCGACGCCACCAACATCGGCACCCGCATCGAGCGCGACGGCGACGAGTACGTCATCACCGGCCGCAAGTGGTGGAGCAGCGGCGCGATGGATCCCCGCTGCGCCGTGCTCATCACCATGGGCAAGACCGACCCGTCGGCGCCGACCCACCGGCAGCAGACGATGGTGATCGTCCCGCGCGACACCCCGGGCGTGACCGTGGTCCGCGACTACCCGGTGATGGGCCACCACGACCAGCACGGCCACGCCCAGGTGCGCTTCGACGGCGTCCGGGTGCCGGTGACCAACGTGCTCGGGGAGGAGGGCGGCGGTTTCGCCGCCGCCCAGGCCCGGCTCGGCCCCGGCCGCATCCACCACTGCATGCGCGCCCTCGGCGCCGCCGAGCGGGCGCTGGCGCTGCTGGTGGCGCGGGCGCGCGACCGGGTGGCCTTCGGCGGGCCGCTGGCCGGGCAGGGCGTCGTCCAGCAGCAGGTCGCCGAGTCCCGGCTGGAGATCGAGCAGGCGCGGCTGCTGTGCCACCACGCCTGCCACGTGATCGACACGCAGGGCAACAAGGCCGCGCGGAACCTGGTGGCCATGGCCAAGGTCGCCGTCCCCCGGGCCGCCACCCGCGTCATCGACCGGGCCATCCAGGTGCACGGCGGCGCCGGGGTCACCGACGTGACCCCGCTGGCGGCCATGTACGGCTGGCACCGGGCGATGCGGCTGTTCGACGGGCCGGACGAGGTGCACCTGCGCTCGGTGGCCCGCGCCGAGCTCCGGCGCGAGCCGCTGCTGCCGCCCGGCCGGGTTGCCGTCGACTGAGAAAGGACCCCTCTGCCCCCCGCCGCTCGCAAGCTCGCAGCGGGACCCTGCAGAGGGGCCGTTCCAGTCCGTCACCAGGCTCGCAGCGGGACCCTGCAGAGGGGCCGTTCCAGTCTGTCACCAGGCTCGGGGCGGGACCCTGCAGAGGGGCCGTTCCAGTCTGTCACCGAGCTCGGGGCGGGGGCAGGGGGTCCTTCTGCTTCAGCGGCCGCGCCAGACCGGCGCGCGCTTCTCGGCGAAGGCGGCGGCACCCTCGCGGGCGTCCTCGCTGGCGAACACCGGGGCGGTGATCTCGGCCTGGCGCGCCCAGCCCTCGGCGAAGGTCCAGTCGGCGCTGCCGCGGGCGACGGCCTTGGTGGCGGCCAGCGCCAGGGGGCCGTTCGGTGCGATCCGGGCGGCCAGCTCGAGCGCGCCGTCCAGCGCGCCGCCCTCGGGGGTCAGCCGGTTGACCAGCCCGACCTCGGCCGCGCGGGGGGCGTCGAGCGGGTCACCGGTCAGCAGCATCTCCAGCGCGACGGCGTAGGGCACCCGCCGGGGCAGCAGCAGCGCGCCACCGCCGGCGGCGACCAGCGAGCGCTTCACCTCGGGGACGCCGAAGCGGGCCGTCTCGGCCGCCACCACCAGGTCGCAGGCGAGCACCAGCTCGAACCCGCCGGCCAGCGCCCAGCCCTCGACCGCGGCGAGCAGCGGCTTGCGGGGCGGGGCCTGGGTGATGCCGCACAACCCGCGGCCCTCGATCGCCGGCGTCTCCCCGCGGAGGAACGCCTTGAGGTCCATGCCGGCGGAGAAGGTGCCTCCGGCGCCGGTGAGGACGCCGACCCGCAGCTCGTCGGAGGCGTCGAGCTCGTCCACCGCCGCCGCCACCCCCTCGGCCACGGCGCGGTCCAGGGCGTTCTTCGCGCCCGGCCGGTTGATGGTGATGACGCAGACGCCGTCGCGCCGCTCGACCAGTACCTCGTCCGCCACCGGGCCTCCTCCGGGAGTCGCTGTCCGTGCCGTGCCGGTTCAGTCCGTCTGGACGACCGCGCCGCGCTCGAGCAGCCCGGTGACCTCGTCCTCGGTGAAGCCCCAGGCTGCCAGGGTCGTGCGGGTGTCCTGGCCGGGGGCCCGCGGCGCGCCGCGCACCGCGCCCGGGGTGCGGGAGAAGCGCGGGGCCGGGGCCGGCTCGGGTTGCCCGTCGCGGTCGACGAAGGTGCCGCGAGCGGCCAGGTGCGGGTGCGTCGGGGCCTCGGTGAGCCCGAGGACAGGGGTCACGCAGGCGTCGGTGCCCTCGAACACCGCCGTCCACTCGTCGCGGGTGCGGGCGGTGAACACGCCGGCGATCCGGGCCCGCTGCTCGGGCCAGCGGGCGACGTCGTGCTGGCGGCCGTGCTCGTCGGCGTCGATGCCGAGGCCGGCCAGCAGCTGGGCGTGGAACTGCGGCTCGAGCGCGCCGACCGCCACGTGCCGCCCGTCGGCGCAGGCGTAGGTGTCGTAGAAGGGGGCGCCGCCGTCGAGCAGGTTCACCGCCCGGCGGTCCTGCCAGAGCCCGGCGCCGAGCAGCCCGTACACCATGGTGACCAGCGAGCTGGCGCCGTCGACCATGGCGGCGTCGACCACCTGCCCCCGCCCGCTGGTGGCCCGCTCGACCAGCGCGGCGAGGACGCCGACGACGAGGAACAGCGAGCCGCCGCCGAAGTCGGCGGCGGTGTTGAGCGGGGGGACGGGCTTGTCCGCCGTCCCGATGGCGTGCAGCGCGCCGGTGAGGCCGAGGTAGTTGATGTCGTGGCCGGCGCGGGCGGCCAGCGGGCCGTCCTGGCCCCAGCCGGTCATCCGGGCGTAGACCAGCCGCGGGTTGCGGGTGCAGGCGTCGTCGGGGCCGACGCCGAGCCGCTCGGTGACACCGGGGCGCAGCCCCTCGACGAGCACGTCGGCGGCCCCGGCCAGCCGGAGGACGACGTCACGGCCGGCCGGGGTCTTCAGGTCGACGGCGACCGACGGGCGGCTGCGGTGCAGCGCCTCCTGCTCCGGGTCCACCAGGAGGGTGCCGCCGCCGGGCCGGTCGACGCGGACGACGTCGGCGCCCAGTTCGGCCAGGAGCATGCCGGCGTAGGGGACGGGACCCAGCCCGGCCAGCTCGACGACGCGGATCCCGGTCAGGGGGCCGGAGGCAGGCTGCACGGGGTCACGCTAGTACCCCGTTCCGCGACGTCCGCCCTGGACGACCCGCTCAGGGCGGACCTCGCCATCGCGCGAACCCGACCCCGACCTGCCCCGGGGTGTCCGCCGAGCCGGGTCACCCTCCGGGAGACCCGGCTCCGGCTCGGCTCAGCCGCAGTGGGTCCAGGTGCCGTCGGGCCAGAGGTAGCTGTTCCCGAAGCGACGGGGACAGGGGAGGGCGGGACGGGCCACCGTCGTCGGGAGGCGGCGCCTGGCGGCGACGCGCTGCCTCAGGAACCGGGTGAGCGACCACCGGATCGGGGGCACGGTGGGGAGGGCCCCGGTGGGCGGAAGGGTGTCGGCGGTGGCCATCGTGTCTCTCCTCGGTGCGGTGCTCCCCGGTGCTGTTCGTCAGGCAGGGGGTGTCCCGCTGCGGCGTCAACGCTCGTGGCCGCCCGGACCGGGGACAAGGGAGTTGGGTCGCCTGGTCGAACCCGACCCAGGTCCCTTGGAGCGGGGCGCCGGGGCTGTCACCATCTCGGCGTGGGCATCGCGCGCCTCACTGCGCGGTCGTCGTTGGGCGCGGCGCTGGTGCTGGTCGGCGTGGCGGTGCTCGCCCTGGGCGTGGTCGAGCTGGCGCTGGTGCTGGAGACGCCCGTCGGTCCACCGGCGGCGCTGGCGCTGTTCGTCGTGGTGGCGTGGGTCTACGCCGGAGCCGGGTTGCTGGCCTGGTGGCGCCGGCCGAGGAACCGGTTCGGTGCCGTGCTCCTGCTCGGGGCGTTCGCCTGGCTCGCGGCGGACCTGGCCAACGTCCCGAACCGGGTCCTGATCGCGGTCGGCACCGTGCTGGCCACGGCGCCGCTGGCGGTGGTGATCCACCTGCTGCTCGCGTTCCCGTCCGGGCGGCTGCTGACTCCGGCGTCCCGGGTGGTCGTCGCCGCCGCGTACGTCGTGGCGCTCGTCCTGCAGGCTCCGCTGTACCTGTTCACCGGAGCACCGGCGCCGTTCGACCTGCTCGTCGTGGCCGACCGGCCGGACCTCGCGGCGACCGGGGCGAGGGTGCAGCAGGCGGCCGGCGGCGTGGTGCTGCTGGCGACCGCGGGGATCCTGGTCGCCCGGCTGCGCCGGGCCACCCCGGCGCAGCGCCGGGTGCTCGCCCCGCTGGCGGCGTACGGGACCCTGGCGGTGCCGTCGCTGTCGGTCATCGCGAACTGGATCGCGCCGGCGTACGGGCTGCGGCCCGAGACGGTGGCCCTCGTCCAGCTGACCGTGCTGGCCGGGATCCCGGTCGCGTTCACGCTGGGCGTACTGCGCGGTGGGTTCACCCGCACCAAGGAGATCGAGGAGCTGGCCGAGTGGCTGGGCGCCTCCGGCGGCGCCCGTCTCTCGCTGTCCGACGCGCTGGCCCGCACCCTCGGCGACGACTCGTTGCAGCTCGTCTTCCGGGCGCACGACCGGTACGTGGCGGCGGACGGCGTGCCGGTCGAGCTGCCAGAACCCGGCTCGGGACGCCGGGCCGTCGAGATCGAGCTGGCCGGGCGGCGCGTCGGTGCGATCGTCTACGACGCCACGCTGATCGCCGACGCCGAGCTGGTCCGCACCGCCGGACGGGTCGTCGCGATCGCCGTCGACCGGGAGCGGCTCACCGCCGAGCTGCGGGCCAGCCAGGACGCGCTGCGGCTCTCCCGCGCCCGCATCGTCGAGGCCGGTGACCGGGAGCGGCGCCGGATCGCCCGCGACCTGCACGACGGGTTGCAGGTGCGGCTGGTGCTGCTGGCGATGGACGCCCAACAGGTCGCCGAGGGCCCCGGTGCGCCGGCCGGGACACGGGAGGCAGCCGTCGCCCTGCGGGTGGGCATCGACGCCGCGGCCGCGGAGCTGCGCCGGCTGGTGCACGCGGTCATGCCGGCCGCGTTGATCGAACGGGGGCTGGCGGCGGCCACCGAGGACCTGGTCGACCGGATGCCGGTGCCGACCCGGCTGGACCTCGGGGCGATCGACGACCGGTTGGCGCCGGCGGTGGAGAGCACCGCCTACTTCGTCGTCGCGGAGGGGTTGACCAACGCGCTCAAGCACGCCCGGGCCCGTCACCTCCTGGTGCGGCTGGCCAGCACCGACGGCCGGCTGGTCGTGGAGGTGCACGACGACGGGGTCGGAGGCGCCAGCGCGAGCGGGTCCGGACTGCACGGGGTGGCCGACCGGGTCGACACCCTCGGCGGCCGGCTGCAGGTGCGCAGCGCCGTGGGCGGTGGCACGGTCCTGGTCGCGGAGCTGCCGTGCGCATCGTGATCGGCGAGGACGAGGCCCTGCTGCGGCAGGGGCTCGCCCACGTCCTCGAGCACGCCGGCCACGACGTCGTCGGCACCGCCGCGGACGCCGCGGAACTCGTCCGTCAGACCGAGGAGCGCGACCCCGACCTGGTGGTCACCGACATCCGGATGCCGCCCACCCACACCGACGAGGGTCTGGTCGCGGCGTTGCAGATCCACCGCACCCGGCCGCGGATCGCGATCGTCGTCCTCTCCCAGCACGTCCAGCGTGGCTACGCCGTGGAGCTGCTCGCCGAACGGCCCTCCGGGATCGGGTACCTGCTCAAGCAGCGCATCGCCGACATCCCCACCTTCTGCGCCGACCTCGACCGAGTCCGCGCCGGGGGCACGGTGCTGGACCCGGAGGTCGTCGCCCTGATGCTCGCCCGCGCCCGCCGGGACGACGACGCGCTCGACCGGCTCACCGCACGCCAGCTCGAGGTGCTCGCGCTGATGGCCGAGGGTCGCAGCAACGCCTCGATCGCCCGCCGGCTGTCGATCACCGAGAAGGCCGTCGTCGGACACGCCTCGCACATCTACGACGAGCTCGGCCTCCCGCCCAGCGAGGACGACCACCGCCGCGTCCGAGCCGTCCTCCGGTACCTCTCCCGCTGAGTCGCCGGCCTGCCCGGGAAGGGGTGGCCGCGCGGGTCAGCCGCGGCGGCGGAGGCGCTCGGCCAGGGCGGCCGCGTCGGCCGCCACCCGCCGCCAGGCCGGCACTGCCAGCCGGGACTCCACCTCCGCCAGCCGCTGCTCTAGAGCTGCCAGCCGGGCGGCTCCCGGGGACGCGGACGGCCGGCCCGCCTCGGCCGCCAGCTGCGCCAGGCCGTCGGTGAGGGCGGCCACCAGCTCGGCGGCCTCGCCCGGCCGGAGCTTGACCGTGCCCACGCAGGTCTCGTCCCGCCACACGGAGAGGTTGAGCAGGCCGACCTCGCCGTGCGTGGACACCCGGACCGCGCGGCCCCTGTCGTGGGCGTCCCACACCCACCGTCCGCGGGTCGGGAGGGGCAGGACCGTCATCCCCACAGGCTGCTGGTGCGCACACGCGCCGTCAACGCGGCGCCGAGGTGATCGCCGCCAGCAGCCGCGCACGGGCGGGGCCCAGCGACGGCCCGTACCAGGTGAGGTCGCGGCCGGAGACCAGGGCGCAGCGGGTGCCGGGGAAGGCCTCGGGTCCGTCGTCGGCGGTGAAGACGTACGGCTCGTCGGGGAGGACGACGACGTCCGGGCCGGCCGCGCCGATCTCCTCGACGTCCACCCTGGGGTAGCGGTCGGCGGCCTCGGCGAAGACGTTGACCAGCCCGAGCCGGGCCAGCACGTCGCCGGTGAACGTCCGCGAGCCCACCACCATCCACGGGTCGCGCCACACCGGGACGGCGACCCGCAGCCCGGTCCGCGGTGCGGGCTCGGGTGCGGGCTCGGCCCACACCGCCGCGGCCGCGGCCAGCCACTCCGGCTCCCCCGCGTCGAGCACCTCGCCGAACAGCCGCCGCAGCGAGGCCAGCGCCTGGTCGACCGACTCGACGACGGTGACCCACACCGGCACCCCGGCCGCCCGCAGCCGCTCGACGTCCAGCTTCCGGTTCTCCTCCCGGTTGCAGACCACCAGGTCCGGCGCCAGGGCGGCGATGGCCGCCCGGTCGGGGTTCTTGGTGCCCCGCACCCGGGCGACGTCCAGGTCGGCCGGGTGCGTGCACCAGTCGGTGGCGCCGACCAGCCGGTCGGGCACGGTGGCCGCGAGCGCCTCGGTCAGCGAGGGCACCAGCGACACCACCCGCCGCGGCGGGCGCGGCAGCTCGACCGCCGTCCCCAGGTCGTCCCTGGCGACGTGCTGGAACGGCCGGTGACGCCATGGAACGGCCCCCGTGCAGGGGCCCGCGCCGAGCTCGGGCGGCCCCGTCCGGAGGCTCACCCCGAGCGTGCGAGGGGTGAGGGGGACGGGGTCCTTCTCGGGGGGCACGGGGGTCCTTTCTCACACGTTGCGCCGGTACTGCCCGCCGACCTCGAAGAACGCCTCCGAGATCTGCCCGAGCGAACACACCCGGACGGCGTCCATCAGCTCGGCGAACACGTTGCCGCCCTCCATCGCCACCTGCTGCAGTCGGGCCAGCGCGGCCGGGGCCTCGTCGGCGTGGCGGGCGGAGAAGTCCGCGAGCCGCTGCAGCTGCGACTCCTTCTCCCCTTCCGTGGCGCGGGCGAGCTCGATCGGCTTGGGCGCTTCGGAACGCGAGCGCGGGTCGAGGAAGGTGTTCACCCCGACGATCGGCAGGCTGCCGTCGTGCTTGCGGTGCTCGTAGAGCATCGACTCGTCCTGGATCTTCCCGCGCTGGTAGCCGGTCTCCATCGCGCCCAGCACACCGCCGCGCTCGGCGATCCGGTCGAACTCGGCCAGCACCGCCTCCTCGACCAGGTCGGTGAGCTCCTCGATCACGAACGAGCCCTGCAGCGGGTTCTCGTTGCCGGCCAGCCCCCACTCGCGGTCGATGATCACCTGGATGGCCAGGGCCCGGCGGACGGAGTGCTCGCTCGGGGTGGTCACCGCCTCGTCGTAGGCGTTGGTGTGCAGGCTGTTGGCGTTGTCGTAGACGGCGCAGAGGGCCTGCAGCGTCGTCCGGATGTCGTTGAAGTCCATCTCCTGCGCGTGCAGGGAGCGGCCCGAGGTCTGCACGTGGTACTTCAGCTGCTGCGACCGGGGGCCGGCCCCGTAGCGCTCCCTCATCGCGATCGCCCAGATGCGGCGGGCGACGCGGCCGATCACCGAGTACTCGGCGTCCATGCCGTTGGAGAAGAAAAAGGAGAGGTTGGGCGCGAAGTCGTCGATCGCCATGCCGCGGGCCAGGTAGGACTCCACGTAGGTGAAGCCGTTGGCCAGGGTGAACGCCAGCTGGCTGATCGGGTTCGCCCCGGCCTCGGCGATGTGGTAGCCGGAGATCGACACCGAGTAGAAGTTGCGCACCCGGTGCTGGATGAACCACTGCTGGATGTCGGCCATGCAGCGCAGCGCGAACTCGGTGGAGAAGATGCAGGTGTTCTGGCCCTGGTCCTCCTTGAGGATGTCGGCCTGCACCGTGCCCCGGACGTTGGCCAGCACCCAGGCGCGGATCTCCTCGGCCTCTCCCGTGTCGGGCTCCCGGCCCTCCTCGGCGCGGAACGCGGCGAGCCGCTGGTCGATCGCGGTGTTGAGGAACATCGCCAGGACCGCCGGCGCCGGGCCGTTGATCGTCATCGACACCGAGGTGGTCGGCGCGCAGAGGTCGAAGCCGCTGTAGAGCACCTGCATGTCGTCGAGGGTGGCGATGGAGACCCCGGACGTGCCGACCTTGCCGTAGACGTCCGGCCGCGGGTCGGGGTCGCGGCCGTAGAGGGTGACCGAGTCGAACGCCGTCGACAGCCGGGTCGCCTCACTCCCGGCGGAGAGGAGCTTGAACCGGCGGTTGGTGCGGAAGGCGTCGCCCTCGCCGGCGAACATCCGCGCCGGCGCCTCGCCGGACCGCTTGAACGGGAAGACCCCGGCGGTGAACGGGTAGGAGCCGGGCAGGTTCTCCCGGCGCAGGAAGCGCAGCAGCTCGGCCTCGTCGGTCGTGCGCGGCAACGAGACCCGGCGCACCTCGGTGCCCGAGAGCGTCTGGCGGGTCAGCGGCGTGCGGATCTCCCGGCCGCGCACCGTGTAGACGTACTCGTCGCCGGAGTAGGCCTGCACCCGCGCCGGCCACTCGTCGAGCAGGGCGCGCACCTCGGGCAACAGCTCCGCGTCGGCGACCTCGGCGGCGGCGCGTGCGGCGTCGGCGGCGTCGCCCTCGAGCACCTCGGCCGCCGTGGTCAGGTGCTGGCGCCGGCGGACGACGTCGGCCTGCTCCTCGGTGGCCGCGTGGTGACCGCGCACCGCCTCGGCGATCTCGGCCAGGTACCGCGACCGGGACGACGGCACCACGCTGGTCAGCCCCGAGGACGCCCGGACGTCGACCCGCGGCAGGACGCCGGCGCCCGCGGGCAGCCCTCTCTCGACCAGCAGCCCGAGCAGGTCCTGGTAGAGCGCGGTCACGCCGTCGTCGTTGAACCGGGCGGCGCTGGTGCCGAAGACCGGCATCTCCTCCCACGGCTGCCCGAACGCCTCGCGGTTGCGCACCAGCTGCCGGGCGACGTCGCGGCGGGCGTCCTCCGCGCCGCGCCGCTCGTACTTGTTGATCGCGACGACGTCGGCGAAGTCGAGCATGTCGATCTTCTCCAGCTGCGACGCGGCGCCGAACTCCGGCGTCATCACGTACAGCGCGACATCGCTGAACGGCACGATGCCCGCGTCGCCCTGCCCGATGCCCGGCGTCTCGACGACCACCAGGTCGAAGCCGGCCGCCTGGACCGCGCACAGCACGTCGTCCAGGTGCGCAGGCGTCTCCGCACCGGCCGAGCGGGTGGCCAGCGAGCGGAAGAAGGTGTGCGAGCCCTCCCCGGTCTCCAGCGCGTTCATCCGGATGCGGTCGCCGAGCAGCGCGCCACCGCCGCGGCGCCGGGTGGGGTCGATCGCCAGGACCGCGACCCGCAGCTTGTCCTCCTGGTCGGTGCGCAGCCGGCGCAGCAACTCGTCGGTCAGGGAGGACTTGCCCGAGCCGCCGGTGCCGGTGATGCCGAGCACCGGCACGGCGCGCCCGGCCGCGGCCTCGCGCACCCGCGCCGCCAGGTCGGACGAGCGGCCGGCCTCGAGCACGGTGATCGCCCGGGCCAGCGCGGCCGGTGAGCCGGTGAGGAGCGCGTCGACGTCCGGACCCTCGGCCGTCAGGTCGACGTCGCATGCGCGGATCAGCTCGTTGATCATGCCGGGCAGGCCGAGGCGCTGGCCGTCCTCGGGGCTGAAGACGCGCACTCCTCGTGTTGCGAGGAGGGCGATCTCCTCCGGGACGATCACGCCCCCGCCGCCGCCGAACACCTGCACGTGCCCGGCGCCGGCCTCGGCCAGCCGCTCCACCAGGTAGGTGAAGTACTCGACGTGGCCGCCCTGGTAGGAGGAGATCGCCACCCCCTGCACGTCCTCCTCCAGCGCCGCCCGGACGACGGTGTCGACGCTGCGGTCGTGCCCGAGGTGCACCACCTCCGCGCCCTGGCTCTGCAGCAGCCGGCGCATCACGTTGATCGCGGCGTCGTGCCCGTCGAAGAGGCTCGCCGCGGTCACGAATCGCACCGGGTGGACGGGGACGTGCAGGTCGGACCGCTCGGCGGGCATGCCACTCCCTGGTCGTCCGGCCCCGCGGACGCCGCCGGGCCGAATTAGTTGGACGTCCTAGTATCTGTCCTCCAGGACGCGCTGTCCACGCGGGGCTCACCGGGGCCCCGGGGTTGGACGGGTGGGACAGGCACCACCGCGACGGTCGACCCGGTGCGCGGCACGGTCGCCGTGCTGCCGACCCGGCCGGAGACGCCCCCCAACTGGACGACGAGGTCTCCACGGCGGCGGCCGCGGAGACGTGACCGGTCGCCCGAAGCGGTCTGCCCACGGGCGTGGTGGACAGACGAGGCCGACGTGCGGTTCCCCCTGCCACGAGCAGACGTGGGGGACCGACGACTGCTGCTCGTTCGGCGGCTCAGCCCTCGAGGGAGCGCCGGGGACCTGCACACCAGACGCACGCACGTACCACCCACCGGGCGGACCGCTGTCAGGTCCGGTGTCGGGCGATCCACTGCGCGGCGATGACACTGCGCTGGATCTCGTTGGTGCCCTCACCGAGGACCATCAGCGGCGCGTCGCGGTAGTACCGCTCGACCTCGAACTCCTTCGAGAAGCCGTAGCCGCCGTGCACCCGCATGGCGTCCAGCGCGACCTGCACCGCCGCCTCCGAGGCGAACAGCTTGGCCATGCCCGCCTCCATGTCCGCCCGCGCGCCGCTGTCGAAGCGCTGCGCGGCGTCGGCGGTGAGCAGCCGGGCGGCGCAGACCCTCGTGGCCATGTCGGCGAGCAGGTTGCCGACAGATTGGTGCTGCCAGATGGGCTTGCCGAAGGACTCCCGCTCCTGCGCGTAGCGGGTGGCCGCGGCCAGCGCGGCCTGCGCGACGCCGACCGCGCGGGCGGCGACCTGGATGCGGCCGACCTCCAGCCCGCGCATCATCTGCGCCCAGCCCCGACCGGGCTCGCCGCCGAGCAGGGCGGACGCCGGTACCGGCATCCGGTCGAAGACCAGCTCGCACGCCTCGATGCCGCGGTAGCCGAGCTTGGGGATCTTCGGTCCCACGGTCAGCCCGTCGGCCGGCTCGACCAGCAGGACGCCCATGCCGGTGTGCGGCGGGGTCGCGTCCCGGTCGGTGCGACAGAGCAGGCCGACCAGCCCGGCGTGCCGGGCGTTGGAGATCCACGTCTTGCTGCCGGTGACCAGGTAGCCGTCGCCGTCGGGGTCGGCGTGGGTGCGCATGCTCTGCAGGTCGCTGCCGCCCCCGGGCTCGGTGAGCGCCATCGTGGCCCGCAGCGAGCCGTCGGCCATCCGCGGCAGGTACGCCGACCGCTGCGCCTCGGTGCCGAAGGTGCGGATCAGGTGGGCGATCACCGCGTGCCCGCCGATCGCGCCGGCCAGGCTCATCCAGCCGCGGGCCAGCTCCTCGGTGACGCGGGCGAAGCAGGCGGTGCTGACGTCGGCGCCGCCGTGCTCCTCGGGCACCAGCAGCCCGAAGCAGCCGAGGATCTTCATCTCCTCGACGAACTCCTCGGGGTAGCGGTCCTCGGCCTCGAACTCGGCGACCCGCGGGCGCACCCGCTCGTCGACGAACCGCGCGGTGAGGTCGACCATCTGCTGCTCGTGCTCGGCCAGGGGGCTCATGCCGGCAGCCTCCCTCAGCGCGGCGGCTCGGACCTCAGCGCGGCGTTCGGACCTCAGCGCGGCGTTCGGACCTCAGCGCGGCGGCTCGGGCGGCACGTCATCGTCCCCCGCGTCATCGTCCCCCGCGTCGTCGTCCCCCGCGTCGTCGTCCCCCGCGTCGCCGAGGGGTCGCCGGCTCCAGGCGACGTCGTGCCAGCGGCCCTGCCCCGTCGGTCACAGACAGGTGCGTGGCATGGGGGGTCGAGCGCCACCGCGACCTCGGGCCGGGGACGGCGGCCGCGCGACCCATGCGGTACCGGACCGCCTCGATCGCGTGGGCCAGCTGCTGGGCGTGGGAGGAGTCCGCGGGCAGGCGGTCGGTGGTCACCTCCGCACCCTCCCAGCGCCGGCAACCGGTCCGTCCCTGCCCGCCGGGGAGGGCGGCCGTAGCACGGGCGGCCGTCGCGTGGGCAGCGGTAGCGCGGGCGGCCGTAGCGTGGGCGGGTGCGCCGCAGCCCCGGAGTTCAGCTCCCGTGCCGGTAGGTCGTGACCCAGAGGCCGGGCGCCACCTCCCGGTCGCCGGTGCGGACGAAGCCGAGCCGCTCGTACAGCGCCCGGGCGGGGGCGTTGTCCCGCCCCGTGGCGACGACGGCCGGCCGCTCCCCGGCCCGGTCGAGCAGGGCCCGGACCAGCGCCGTCCCGACGCCGCGCCGGGCGAGGGCGGGGGCGACGACCAGGCGCTCGACGTCGAGGACGCCGCCGTCCTCGGACCAGGCCAGCGCGCCGGCCAGGCGTCCGTCGCCGTCGACGGCGCCGAGCCAGGCGAGCCCGGCGCCGCGGAGCCCGTCGAGGTCCTCGTGCAGCGCGGGGATCCGGTCGTCCCCGAGGAGCCGCGCCTCGACCGCGTAGGCGGCGCTCTGCACGGCCAGCAGCTCGGCGGCGACGGCGAGGTCGGCGGCCGGGTCGAGGGCACGGACCAGCACGCCGGCCAGCCTGCCAGGGCGTGGCTGCGCCTCGGCGTCCTCGGCCTGCTGCTCGCCGCGGCGGTCGTCCTGGCCCTGACGGTCGACCGCCCGGAGGTCCCGTCGCTGCGCGGCTGGCTGCACGCCGCCGGGCCGCTCGGCTGGGCCGCCGTCGTCCTCGGGGTGTCCGGCGCGCTGATGACGCCGGTGCCGCGGACGGCCCTGTCGCTGCTGCTCGGCGCCGCGGCCGGCTTCCCCGCGGGGCTGGCGGTGGCGGTGGTCGCCGGGTGGCTCGGCGGGGTGGGCGGGTTCACCGTCGGGCGGTCCCTGGGCCGCGACGCCGTCGTCCGCCTCGCCGGACGGCGGCTGGGGCGGGCCGACCGGCTCTTCCGCGACCGCGGCTTCCTCGCCGTCCTCACCGCCCGGCTGAGCCCGGTGCCGTTCTGGATCGTCAGCTACGCGGCCGGCCTGTCCAGCGTGCGCTGGCTGCCGCACGCGCTGGCCACCCTGGTCGGCGTGGTGCCCGGCGGCGTCCTCTACGTCGGCATCGGGGCCTCGGTGCTGGGCTGGCTGTAGCCGGCCGGGCCCCAAGTCCCTCCCCGGAGCGCCTTCGGACCGCGTCGGTGCGCCGCGGCGCGCAGGACACTCGCCGGTGTCCGGCTCCCACCGGAGGGAGGCCTCCCGTGCCCGCGTCCCCGAACAGCTCCCCGCTGCGGGCCCTCCGGCGCTTCACCCTGGGCCTCCTCCCGGGTCGCAGCGCGCTCGCGCGGGGCAGCGACCGGGTGGAGGTCGCCGCGCGGCTGCTGCTGACCCTGCTCGTGCTGACCTCGGTGCCGGTCGCGACGGGCGGCTCGCCGAGGAGCCCACGACCTCCCGGGAGGTCGCCCGCAGCACCGTCGTCCTGGTGACGCTCGGCTGGCTCGGCGTCCTGGCCCTCCTCCTGGCCCTCCTCGGCGCAGCCCACGGCGCCCTCTGCTGGCTGCTCGGCCGCTGCCGCGACCGCCGCTGGACCCGCGAGTGGGCCGCGGTGGAGCCGACCTGGACCCGCCGCGTGCCCTGACCGCGCGGCGCCCTCCGGCCCGGCCGGAGGCGGAAGACCCTCTCCCTGCGGGCCGCCGCGGTGTGGACTGCGGGCATGACCGCGCGCGTCGTGCCCCCCGCCGAGCCCCGGCTGCGGCGGCCGGGTCCCGTGCGCGCGGGCTCCCGGCCGGTGCAGCGGCACCCGGTCGACCTGGTGCGGGCGGTCCTGGGTCTGGCCGTCCTCGGCCTGGGTGTCCTCGTCGCCCAGCGCAGCGAGCTGTCGGCGTTCGAGCGGGACGTCTTCCAGCTGGTCAACGACCTGCCGGCGATCCTCTTCCCGGTCGTCTGGGTGGTCATGCAGCTGGGCAACGTGGTCGCCGTCCCCGTGCTGGCGGGCGTCGCCGCGCTGACCAGGCGGGTGCGCCTGGCCCGGGACCTGCTGGTGTCCGGCCTGCTCGCCTACGTCGCCGCCGACCTGGTCAAGCAGGTGGTCGCGCGCCCCCGGCCGGCCGGGTTCGCCGTCGCGGTGAACTTCCCCGAGGGGCCGGTCACCGGTCTGGGCTTCGTGTCCGGGCACTCCGCGGTCGCCGCGGCGATGGCGGCCGCCGCCGTCCCGTACCTGACCCGCCGCGGCCGGCGCGGGGTGTGGGTGCTGGCCTGGACGGTCGGGCTGGCCCGCATCTACGTCGGGGCCCACCTGCCGCTGGACGTCGTCGGCGGGCTGGGGCTGGGCTGGGCGATCGGCTCGCTGGCGCACTGGGTGTTCGGCGTCCCCCGCCGCGAGGTGCCGGCCGCCCGGGTGGCGCGGCTGCTGGACCGCCTCGGCCTGCCCGTGCGCGAGCTGCGCCCGGCCGCGGTGCGGGCGCGCAGCTCGCACCCGTTCGAGGCGGTCGACGGGGAGGGCCGGCGGCTGTACGTCAAGTTCCTCGAGCCCGACCGGTACGAGCGGGACTGGCTCTACCGGCTGTGGCGGCTGCTGGCGGTGCGCGACGTCAAGGACGCCGACGCGGTGGCGCCGCTGGGCCAGCAGGCCGAGCACGAGGCGGTCGCGGCGATGACCGCCCGCGAGCGCGGGGTGTGCGCCCCGCGCGTGCTGCTGGCCCGCGGCTCCGAGCGCGGCGCCGTGGTGGTGCAGGAGTTCCTGCCCGGCCGCGGGCTGGACGACCTCCCGCCCGAGGCGCTGACCCCCGAGCTGCTCGGCCGGGTCTGGGATCAGGTGGCGCTGCTGCGCGCCGCCCGCGTGGCGCACCACGACCTGGTGGCCGCCAGCGTCCTGGTCGACGGCGTCGGCCGGCCGTGGGTCGTCGACTTCGGCAACGCCGAGACCGGGGCGGACGACGACGCGCTGGCCGGTGACGTCGCCGAGCTGATGGCGTCGTTGGCGCTGCGCACCGATCCGGCGGTCGTGGCCGGCTCCGCCGTCGGTGCCCTCGGTGCCGACGCGGTCGCCGCGGCGCTGCCCGCGCTGGTGCCGCTCGCCCTGTCGTCGGCGACCCGGGCGGAGGTGCGGGCGAACCGCTCGCGGCTGGACCTGCTGCGCCGCGCGGTGCGCGACCGGCTCGGCCTGCCCGACCCCGACCGTCCCGAGTACGGCCCGCCGGGGGTGCCCGCCCGGCTGGCCGTGGCGGCCGGCGCGGGGCTGGTGCTCGTCGGGGTGCCGCTGCTGGCCGGGGCGACCGCGTTCCTCGGCTCGGTGGAACGCGGCGGCTGGCGCTGGCTCGGGGCGGCGCTGGTGCTGGCGGTGCTGGCCCGCGCGGCGAACGCGGCCGCGGCGCTGCTGACCGTCGAGCGCCGGCTGTCCCTGGGCCGGACCTACGGGGCGACGATGGTGGCCGAGGGCGCCTCGCTGGTGCACGGCGGCGAGGGCTGGCGGCGGTCGGCCGCGCGGTTCCTCGAACGCGCCGGGGTGTCCCCCGAGGGCGCGCGGCGGGCGGTGGACCGCTACGTCGCCGGCGCGATCGTCGCCGCGGTGCTCGTCGCCGCCGGCACCCTGGTGCTGGCGCTGGTGGAGGGCCGGCTGACCGGCTGGCGGGCGCCGGAGGCGCTGGTCCCCGCCGTCGCCCTGGGCGTGGGCGCGTGGGCGCTGGTGCTGGCCGGCCAGGGCCTGGCCCGCCGAGCCGACACCGCCCCGCACCTGCGGCGCCAGGTGACCCGGGTCCTGCGCGACGGGCTGGCCTCGGCGCGCCGCACCCCGCGGCGGCGGGGCGCGCAGCTGGGCTGGTCGGCCGCCGGGGTCGCCCTCGAGGGCGCCGCCCTGGCCGCCGCGGTGCACGCCGTCGGCGGCTCGGTACCGCTGCTGGCCACCGCGGCCGTGTACGGGGGGTTGCACCTGCTGTGGTCGGTGCTGCCGGTGACCGCCGCGCCGGGGGCCGCCGAGGTCTCCCTCGTCCTGGCGCTGACCGCGCTGGGCGCGCCGCTGGCCAGCGCGTGCGCCGCCGCGGTCGTCTTCCGGCTGCTGGTGTTCTGGGTCCCCGCCGTCCTCGGCTGGCTGCTGTCGGCCCGCTTCGAGCACCGCTTCGGCGCGTGACCGCCACCGCGTACCGGCGACGGGCCGGGGACCTGTGGACGGCGCTGGCCGCGGTCGTCGTCGCCGCGGGCGTCGTGGTGCTGCTGGCCCCGTACCTGCGGCGGCGCTCGGTGGCCCTGCTCGTCGGCGTCCCGACGTCCTCCGGCGGGTGCCGCGGCCACCCGGTCGCCGACGGCCGCGGCGGGACGACGCGGGCCTGAGCGGCCGGTGCACGGCCGGTGCACGGCCGGTGCACGGCCGGTGCACGGCCGGTGCTCGGCCGGTGCTCCGTGCGGGGACGGTGGTCCGCCCCGCTCGGGACGTAGGTCCCTGCGCCGCCGACGCGACCCGCGCCGACAGTGGACGCACCGCGGGGCGCCCCCGCGTCCCCGGAGCAGCGCAGCTCGGAGAGGACCCCCGTGCCCACCACCGATGACGACCGGGAGGTCGAGGTCCTGGCCGCCGCCGACTGCGAGCGGCTGCTGGACACGGTGCGCATCGGCCGGCTGGGCTACACGTTGGATGCGATGCCGGCGATCCAGCCGGTCTCCTTCCGGCTGCACCGCTCCCGCGTGGTGATCCCGGTGCGGGCGGGCAGCCGGCTGCTGCCGGGCCGCCGCGGGGCGGTGGTCGCCTTCGAGGTCGACTGCTTCGACGAGGACACCCGCACCGGCTGGACGGTGACGGTCGTGGGGCTCTCCCGCTCGGTCACCGACCCGGGCGAGATCGCCGTCCTCGACACCCTGCCGTGGCCGCCGCCGACGACCCGGCCGGGCCGCTACCTCAGCGTCGGCCTCGGGCTGGTCCGCGGCTGGCGGACGGTCCCGCGGCAGCCGGCAGGGAGCGTCGCCCGCCTGGCCGGGCGCAGCGGCTGACCGACACCCTGCCCGGCTTCCCTTCCCACCGGGGCCGTGCGAGTCTCGGCGGGGAGGAGGTCCGACCGTCATGGCAGCTGCGTCCCGGCCGCCGGCGTCCGGTGGGCCGGCGCGGCCCGCGCGGGAGTCCGCCCTCGCCGGGATGCGGTTGACCGAGCTGCTCGAGGAGGTCCAGGAGCGCCTGGCGACGGTGGCCCGCAGCCAGACCCGCGTGCAGCACCTGCTCGACGCCTTCCTCAGCGTGGCGACCGGCCTGGACCTCGAGTCCACCCTGCGGCGGATCGTCGAGGCCGCCGTCGACCTGGTCGACGCCCGCTACGGAGCCCTGGGCGTGCTCGCGGCCCGCGGCGGCCTGGCCGCGTTCGTCCACGTGGGCATCGACGAGGAGCGCGCCGCCCGGATGGGGTCGCTGCCCGAGGGCAAGGGCGTGCTCGGCCAGCTGATCACCGAGCCCCGCCCGCTGCGCATCCCCGACCTGAGCCAGCACACCTCGTCGGTCGGCTTCCCGCCGCACCACCCCGAGATGCACTCCTTCCTCGGCGTCCCGGTGCTGGTGCGGGGCGAGGTGTTCGGCAACCTGTACCTGACCGAGAAGCGCAGCGGGGAGTTCACCGCCGAGGACGAGGCGGTGCTCACCGCGCTGGCCGGCGCGGCCGGCATCGCCATCGACAACGCCCGCCTGTACGAGGAGGCCGAGGCGAGGCGGCGGTGGACGACCGCGGTCTCCGACGTCCGGGCCTGCCTGCTCAGCAGCGGCTCGATCGACGAGGCGCTGTGCCTGGTGGTCACCCGGGTCGCCGAGCTCACCGAGGCCGACGGCGTCTGGCTGGTCGAGGGGTCCGGCCCCGGGGACGGCGTCTCCGTGGTCCGGGCGGAGAGCGGCGAGGGCCTGGCACCGACGGTCGGCGTCCGGCTGCGGCCGGAGGCCGACCCGGTGCTGGAGGCGGTGGCGGGCGCCGACCGCGTGGTGACCGGCGACAGCAGCGAGCTGGCCCTCGAGGGTCCGGGCGGCGACGTCGCCTGGGGGTCGTGGATCGGTGTCCGGCTGCGCGGCAGTCACGCGGAGCACGCCGTGCTGCTCGCCGCCCGCCGGGTCGGGGCGCCGGCGTTCCCGGCCCCGCTCGAGCCGCTGGTGGGCACCTTCGCCGACCAGATCGCCGCGGCGCTGGACATGGCCGCCCGGGCGCGGCTGGCCCGCCAGCTCGACGTCTACGCCGACCGCGACCGCATCGCCCGCGACCTGCACGACCACGTCATCCAGCGGGTGTTCGCCGCGGGCCTGGGGCTGCAGTCGGTGCTGCCGCGGCTTCCCGACGCCGAGGCCCAGCGCCGGATCCGGGCCGTCGTCCACCAGCTCGACGAGACCGTCCGCGACATCCGGACGACCATCTTCGACCTGCACACCGCCGAGGACGCCGATCCGCGCACCAGCCTGCGCCGGCGGGTGCTCGACATCGTCACCGAGACGCTGGGACGTGACCTGCACCCCACCGTGCGGGTGTCCGGCGCCGTCGACAGCCTGGTGACCGGGGACCTCGCCGCCGACGTGGAGGCCGTCACCCGCGAGGCGGTGAGCAACGCGGCCCGGCACTCCGGCGCCGCCTCGGTCACGGTGACCCTCGACGTGGCCGACGAGGTGGTGCTCGAGGTCACCGACGACGGCCGCGGCATCGACCCGCGGGCCGCCCGCAGCGGGCTGCGCAACGTCGAGGACCGCGCGCGCCGGCGCGGCGGCGGCGCGGCGGTGCAGCCGCTGCCGGAGGGCGGGACGCGGCTGCGCTGGTGGGCGCCGCTGCGCTGACGAAGGACCCCGTCCTCCTCACCGCTCGCACGCTCGCGGCGAGCCTCTGGACGGGGCCGCCACCTGACGTTCAGCCGGGCCGGCCGGCCGGTGGCGTGCCGCGCAGCTCGGTGGCGAGCACCGCGGCCTGGGTGCGGCGCTCCAGGCCGAGCTTCGCGAGCAGGTGGGAGACGTAGTTCTTGACCGTCTTCTCCGCGAGGAACATGCGCTCGCCGATCTGCCGGTTGGTGAGCCCCTCGCCGATCAGCTCGAGCACGGTGCGCTCCTGCTCGCTGAGCTTGGCCAGCGGGCCGGCCGGCTGCGCCGCCCGGCGCAGCCGCTCGAGCACCGCGGTCGCGGCCGTCGGGTCCAGCAGCGAGCCGCCGGCGGCGACGGCACGGACGCCGCTGACCAGGTCCGAGCCGAGGATCTGCTTGAGCAGGTAACCCGAGGCGCCGGCCATGATCGCCTCGAACAGCGCCTCGTCGTCGCTGTAGCTGGTCAGCATGACGACCTTGAGCTCGGGCATCCGCGACCGCAGCTCCCGGCAGACCGAGACGCCGTCCCCGTCGGGCAGCCGGACGTCGAGCACCGCGACGTCCGGCTTGAGGGCGGGCACCCGGGCCAGGGCCTCGGCGGCGTTCTTGGCCTCCCCCACCACCCGGATGTGCGAGTCGCTCTCCAGGACGTCGGCCACGCCACGGCGGACCACCTCGTGGTCGTCGAGGAGGAACACCCGGATCTCGGGGCGCTGCACGTCGTCGCTCACCCGTCACCTTCCTCTCGGAGGACCGGTCGCGCCCAGGCTAGGACCCGGGTCGTCGCCCGCGCGCGGGATCGGAGGACCCTGCCGGGGTCGGTCCGACGGTGGCCGGGACGACCGGCGCGGCGGAACTCGTCGCCGGAGCCGGTCAGCCCAGCGCGAGCACCCGGACCACCCGGCGGGCGGCGTCCCCGCCCTCGGCGATGGCGACGTCCAGCGCACCGGGCACGTCCAGGTCGTCGAGCAGCCGGTCGACGACCGCCCGGCCGGCCGCCGGCGAGGAGCCGGGGCGGCCGGCGGCGGAGAACAGCGCGTCCAGCCGGGCCTGCGCGCCCCCGATCGACGACGGCCGGTACTCCCACGGCTGCGCCCACGGGCGGTCGAGCACCAGCAGCCGCAGCACCGGTCCGCTGGTCACCCGCAGCAGCTCGGAGACGAGGGTCAGGTTGCCGGTCGACTTGGCCATCCTGGCGCCGTCCTGCGACACCGCGCCGACGTGCACCCGCGCCCGCGCGAACGGCCCCACACCGGACGCGGCCTCGGCCATCGCCGCCTGGTGGGCGTGGTGGGGGAAGGCCAGGTCCGCGCCGCCGACCAGGACGTCGACGCCGTGGCCGAGGGTCGCCGTCGCCATGGCCGCGCACTCGGCGTGCCACCCCGGCCGGCCCCACCCCCAGGGCGAGGGCCAGGCGGGGTCGCGCTCGCCCGACGGCCGCCACACCGGCACGTCGAACGGGTCCTCCCGCAGGGGGTCGGCGGGGTCCTCCTCGGGCGCATCGCCGAACTCGGCGGCCAGCGCCCGCGCCCGGCCGGCGTCCAGACCGGCCGCCTCGACGACCCCCGCCCCGCGGAAGAACACGTGCCCCTCGCGCACGTAGGCCCGGCCGGCCCGCAGCAGCGCCGCCGCGAGCTGCTGCACGTGACCGATGTGGTGCCGGGCCCGCGGTGCGTGCGTCGGGGGCCGGACGCCCAGGGCGCGCATGTCCTGCTCGAAGGCGAACTCCTGGCTCAGCGCGAACTCGTCGTAGTGGCGGCCGCGGGCGTCGGCGGCCCGGGTGAGGACGTCGTCGACGTCGGTCACGTTGCGGCTGACGACCACCTCGACGCCGGCCGTCCGCAGCACCGCCCCCAGGACGTCGGCCCACACGAACGTCGCCGCGTGCCCGAGGTGGGTGACGTCGTAGGGGGTGATCCCGCAGACGTAGACGCGGGCCGGGCTGGTGACCGGCAGGGGCCGCCCGGCCAGCCGCAGGTCGCCGGTGCGCACCTCGACCGGCTCGCCGACCCGGCCTGCTGCACCGACCACACCGGAGGAGGACATGGGGGTCATGCCGTCATCCTGCCCGCCGGGTGCTCGGCCCTCCCGCACCGCCCGGCCGGGCTCGACCTGGCCGTCGGCGGGGCGTGGGCGCTGTGCCACCGTTACGGCCATGGTCGCCGTCCTCTCCATCCAGTCGCACGTCGCCTACGGCCACGTGGGCAACTCCTCCGCCGTCTTCCCGCTGCAGCGCCTCGGCATCGAGGTGTGGCCGGTGCACACCGTGCAGTTCTCCAACCACACCGGCTACGGCGAGTGGCGCGGCCGGGTCTTCGACGGCCAGGCGATCGAGGAGGTCGTGCAGGGCATCGCCGAGCGCGGGGTGCTGGGCGGCTGCGACGCCGTGCTGTCCGGGTACCTGGGGTCGGCCGACATCGGGCACGCCGTCGTGGCGACCGTGCAGCGGGTGCGCGAGGCCAACCCGGCGGCGGTCTACTGCTGCGACCCGGTCATCGGCGACGTCGGCCGCGGCGTGTTCGTCCGGCCCGGCATCCCGGAGTTCATGCGCGAGGTCGCCGTCCCCGCCGCCGACCTGGTCACCCCCAACCACTTCGAGCTCGACCTCCTCGCGGGCACGACGACGAAGTCGCTGTCCGACGTCGAGCAGGCCGTCGCCGCCGTCCAGGAGCTCGGCCCGCGGGTGGTGCTCACCACCTCGCTGGTCACCGACGACACCCCCGAGGACGCCGTCGACCTGCTCGCCTCCGAGGGCGGCCGGCACTTCCGGGTGCGCACCCCGCGGCTGGACCTGTCGGTCAACGGCGCCGGCGACGCCATCGCCGCGCTGTTCCTCGCCTCCTGGCTGGACACGCGCGACGCCGGCACCGCCCTCGGCCGGGCCGCGGCCTCGGTGCACGGCCTGCTCAAGGCCACCGCGGACGCCGGGTCGCGGGAGATCCTGCTGGTGGCGGCGCAGGAGGAGGTCGTGGCGCCGAGCCGCACCTTCCCCGCCGAGGAGGTGTGAGCCTGGAGGGAGCCGGGGGCCGGGCCACGAGGGCCGCTCGCGCAGGGGCCTTGGTGGCCACTTCGGCCCCCGGGTCAGGGCGCCCCCGGGTCAGGGCGCCCCCGGGTCAGGGCAGCAGCACCAGCTTGCCGTGGGTGTGCCCGGCCATCCCGCGCCGGTGCGCCGCGGCGACCTCGTCCAGCGGGTAGGCGCCGGCGACGACGACCTCCAGCCGGCCGGCGCCGGCGAGCTCGGCCAGCTCGGTCCGGGCGGCGTCCCGCAGCTGCGTGCCCGGGTCCGCGCCCGGCCCGCCGCCGAGGCGCCGGATGCCCTCGGCCGCGCCGCGGGCGAACGCGACGACGGTGGCGATGCGCTGCCGGTCGGGCACCAGCTCGAGGGAGACGTCGACGGCCTCGTCGGTGCCGACGGCGTCCACGGCCGCGTCCACACCGTCCGGGGCGACCGCGCGGACCCGCTCGGCCAGCCCCTCGCCGTAGCGCACCGGCTCGGCGCCGAACCGGCGCACCAGGTCGGCGCTGTCGGGACCGACCGTGCCGACCACCCGGGCACCGCGCAGGGCGGCCAGCTGGACCGCCATCAGCCCGACCCCGCCCGACGCGCCGTGCACGAGCACGGTGTCGCCCGCGCCGACGCCGGTGGCCGTGAGCGCGTGCACCGCGGTCGCCCCGGCCAGCATCAGCCCGGCGGCCGGCTCCCAGCCCAGCGGCGCCGGCTTGGGCACCAGCGCCGACGCGGGGACGACGAGCTCGGCGGCGTACCCGCCGGATACCCGGAACCCGATCACCTCGTCGCCGACCGCCAGCGGGCCGGCCGGGCCGACGGCGTCCGGGCCGACCGCGGTCACCACCCCCGCCACCTCGTACCCCGGGCGCAGCGGCAGCCGGTCCGGATCGGCGCCGAAGGCGCCCGTGTAGCTCTTCCAGTCCGCCGGGTTGACCCCGGCGGCGCGGACGGCCACCCGGGCCCGGCCCGGGCCGGGGTCGCCCACCGGCGCCTCGACGACGGTGAGCACCTCGGGGCCGCCGTAGGCGGCCGCTTCGACGACGCGGGTCACGCCCGACCGCAACCGCGGGACGTGCCCCGCTGTTCCGACCCCGCGGTGGGCCCGGCGGCGGGCCCGGCGGCGGGCCCGGCGGCGGGCCCGGCGGTCGCGCCGCCGGGCCCGCCGCCGGGGGCCGACGCAGCGGCGGCGTCACTCCGAGGCGGCGCCGGCGGTGCTGCGCTCGTTCGCCTCGCTGCCCGGCGCCCCGATCCAGACGGTCTTGGCGTTCATGAACTCGTACATGCCCAGCTCGGTGAGCTCCCGGCCGTAGCCGCTCTGCTTCACCCCGCCGAAGGGCAGCTCCGGGTAGCTGGTGGTCATGCCGTTGACGAACGCCATGCCCGACGCGACGTCGCGGATGAACCGCAGCCGCTCGCCCTGGTCCTCGCTCCACAGGTTGGCGCCGAGGCCGTAGACGTGGTCGTTGGCCAGCCCGATCGCCTCGTCGAGGTCGGCGACGGTGTACAGCGCGGCGACCGGGCCGAACACCTCCTCGGAGTGCATCGCCATCTGCGGGGTCACCCCGGTCACCAGGGTCGGCTCGTAGAACCAGCCGGGGCGGTCGACCCGCCGCCCGCCGGTCACCACGGTGGCGCCCTTCTCGACGGCGTCGGCCACGTACCGCTCGACGTCGGCCAGGCCCGCCTCGTTGGCCAGCGGGCCCACCTGGGTGTCGTCGGCCATCGGGTCGCCGACGGTGAGAGCGGCCAGCTTGTCGGCGAAGCGCCGGGTGAACTCCTCGGCGACGTCGGCGTGCACGAAGAACCGCTTGGCCGCGATGCAGCTCTGCCCGTTGTTCTGGCACCGCGCGGTCACCGCGACGTCGGCGGCCCGCGCCAGGTCGGCCGAGGGCATGACGATGAACGGGTCGGACCCGCCGAGCTCGAGCACGGTCTTCTTCAGCGCGTCGCCGGCGACCCGCGCCACCGCCTGCCCGGCGGCGTTGCTGCCGGTCAGCGTCGCGGCGACCACCCGGTCGTCGCGCAGCACCCGCTCGACGGCGCCGGACCCGATGAGCAGGGTCTGGAAGACGTCGTCGGGGAAGCCGGCCTTGCCGAACAGCTCCTCCAGGTACAGCGCGGTCTGCGGCACGTTGCTGGCGTGCTTGAGCAGGCCGACGTTGCCGGCCATGAGCGCCGGCGCGGCGAAGCGCATGGCCTGCCAGAGCGGGAAGTTCCACGGCATGACGGCCAGGACGACGCCCAGCGGCTGGTGGACGACGTAGGCCTCGACCGCCCCCACCGCGGCCGCGTCGGCCGGCTGCGGCCGGAGCATCTCCTCGCCGTGCTCGGCGTAGTAGCGCAGCGCCTTGGCGCACTTGGCAGCCTCCGCCTGCGCCGAGGCCAGCGTCTTGCCCATCTCGGTGGTCATGAGCTCGGCGACGGCCTTGGCGTCCTCGTCGAGGACGTCGGCCGCGGCGCGCAGCCAGCCGGCCCGCTGCTGCGGGGTGGTCAGCCGGTAGCCGGCGAACGCCGCCGCCGCGCGGGCGATCCTCTCCTCGAGCTCCTCCTCCGACAGCGGCTCGAAGGTCGCGAGCGTCTCGCCGGTGGCCGGGTTGATCGTGGCGATGCTCCTGGACGTGGTGGCCATGGGTGGTCCTCTCTCGGGTGCGGGGTCCCGCGCGTCAGCCTGCCCCCTCCCGGGCCTTCCCCGCTCCCGTCGGCGGCACACCCGCCGCGCGGGCGAGGACGGCGAGGGTGCGGCGGGCCATGAGGTCGGCGTCGAACGCGGCCTCGGCGCGCCGGCGCGCGCGGCGGCCCAGCTCGGCGCGCGCGACCGGGTCGGCCAGCAGCCCGCCGAGCGCGTCGGTCAGCGCCTGCGGGTCGTCCGGCGGGACGACGACGGCGTGCGGGCCGACCGCGGCGGCGACGTCCCCGACGTCGGTGGCCACGCACGGCAGCCCCTCGGCCATGGCCTCGAGCAGCACCAGGGGCAGCGCCTCCCGGCGGGAGGACAGGCAGAACAGGTCCAGGCCGGCGAGGAAGCCGCGGACGTCGGTGACGAAGCCGGCGAAGGTGACCGGCAGCCCGGCCGCCGCGGCCCGCAGCCGCCCGGCGTCGCGGCCCTCCCCCCCGACCACGACCTCCAGGGCCGCTCCGCGGTCGGTGAGCCGCCGGACCGCCTCGACGAGCACGTCGAAGCCCTTCTGCTCGGTCAGCCGGCCCAGCCCGCCCACCCGGGGCACCACCCGCCCGGCCGGCCCGGCGGGGTCGGCGGGCAGGTCCACGCCGTTCGGGACGACGTGCACGCGGCCGGGCGGCAGCCCGAGGTCGGCCAGCAGCTGGGCGCGGGCGCCGGACGCCGGCGTGAGCACCGCGGCCATCGCGCCGTAGAGCCCGGCCAGCCGGCGGCGCCGCTCCCCCGCGCCGGTGTCGCCGGCCAGGTGCAGTACGCCGACGGTGGGGGCCACCGCCAGCGCCGCGGCCACGGCCGCGGCGTTGGAGCCGGGGTCGACCAGGTTGACCAGGACGACGTCGGGACGCTGGGCCGCCAGCGCGGCGCGCACCGCGGGCGCGTCGGCGGTGTGCCGGGCCAGCGGGACGGCGGCCAGCCGGTCGGCCGGCACGACCGGCGCGAAGCGGTGCGCGAGCGGCTCGGCGCAGACCAGGGACGCCGTCGCGCCGAGCCCGCCCGCCCGGCGCAGCAGGGAGGTCAGGTAGACCTCGGCGCCGCCCCAGTTCTCCGAGTCGCAGACGAGGGAGACCCGCTTCACGCGGCGTCCTCGCCGGCCAGCTCGCGGACGGCGGCGAGCACGTCCTGCGGCCGCACCGAGTCCGCGCAGCGGAAGTCGATCGGGCAGACCAGGTGCGGGCAGGGCGCGCAGGCGACGTCGGCCACCACCGCCCGGTGCCGCCGGCCGGGGTGGGCCCAGCGCACCGGGTCGCCGGGGAGGAACACGGTGACGCTGCGGGCGCCGACGGCGGCGGCCAGGTGCGCCGAGCCGGTGTCGTTGCCGATCAGCACGGCGGCGTCGCGCAGCAGCGCGGCCAGCCCGCCGAGCCCGGTCGCGCCGGTGAGGTCGACCGCGGAGGCCCGCATCGCGGCGACCACCGCCGCGGCGGCGTCCCGCTCGGCCGGTACGCCGGTCACCACGACGGCCAGCCCGTCGGCGGCCAGCGCGTCGCCCACCGCGGCGTAGCGCGCGACCGGCCAGCGCCGGGTCGGGGCCGACGCGCCGGGGTGCAGGACGGCGTAGCCGCCGGGCACCAGCCCGTGCCGGGCCAGCGTGGCGGCCTGCTCGGCCTCGTCCGCCGCGGTGATCGGGAAGGTCATCGCCGGCGGCCCGCCGGGGGGCAGCCCCAGGTGCTCAAAGAGGCGGGTGTGCCGCTCGGCCTCGTGCAGGTGCACCGGGTAGCGCAGGTGCAGGTGCCCGGTGCCGGCCGGCGGCTGCCAGCCGGTGGGCGCGAAGCCGCCGACCAGCCGCGCGCCCAGCGCGGCGGTGACCCGGTTGGCCGCGGGCCGGTCGCCGTACACCTGCAGCGCCAGGTCGAAGCGCCGCCGCGCGGCCGCGGCCACGAACGACGCCCAAGCGGCCGGATCCGGCTCGCGGCCGGCCGGCCGGTCGGGGACGTCGTCGGCGCCGGGGAAGGGCAGCAGCTCGTCGACCTCGCCGAGGCGCGCCACCACCGGCGCCACCTCCGGCCAGGTGACCAGGGTGACGTGCAGGTCGGGCCGCGCGGCCCGGAGCCGGCGCAGCGCCGGCAGCGAGCAGAGCAGGTCCCCCAGGCCGAGTCGCAGCCGGACCAGGGCCACCCGGCGCACGGCCGGGTCGGTCAGGGGGGCGCTCACCTGCGGCCTCTTCCCCACCGAGGCGTGGGTGTAACGACTCTGCTCTACTGCGGGTCGATCAGCGAGGCGGGTCGATCAGCGAGGAGGTCCGGTGACCCACTTCCCCGCTCCGCCCGGGAGCACGCACGTGCTGCGCCTGTGCAGCGTCTTCGAACCGCCGTCGGCTGCCCGGCCGGCGGGCGCGGGTGCCCTGGACGGGGAGCTGGAGCACCGCGCCGCCCGTTTCGACCCGATCGGCGGCATGCAGAACCACACCGCCAGCCTCACCCGCTGCCTGGACGCGCAGGGGCACACCCAGACGGTGGTGACCTCCCGGCTGGCCGGGCCGCGCGGCACCACCCGGCTGGGCCGGGCGGCGCGGGTGCACCGCACCGGCCTGCCCGTCTCCCGGCTGCGCCAGCTGTGGGCGCTCGGCGCGCTGCGGACGGCGCTGCACCGCACCGTGCGGCCGGTCGACGTCGTGCACGCCCACCAGGGCGAGGACCTCGCCACCCTGCCGCTGGCCCGGCTGGCCGCCCGCCGGCACCGCTGCCCGCTGGTGGTCACCGTGCACTGCAGCGTCGGGCACACGCTGCGCGGCCGGTCCCCGCGGGCGCGGCTGCTGCGCGCGCTCGGGAGCCGGATCGAGCGGGCCGCGCTGCGCCGGGCCGACGCGGTCGTCGTCCTGACCGGGCGGACGGCGGCGGCGCTGCGCGACGACGGCGTCCCGGCCGAGCGCATCGCCACCATCCCCTCGGGCTTCGACCCGTCGCTGTTCTCGGGGTCCCACGACGACGTCTTCCCCGGCGCGGGCCGCCCGCGGATCGGCTACGTCGGCCGGCTGGCCCCGCAGAAGCGGGCCGACCTGCTGGTGGAGGCCTTCGGCCGGATGCGCCGGCCGGCCGACCTGGTGGTGGTCGGCGACGGCCCCGACCGCGACCGGGTGCGGCAGCTGGCGGCGGGCAGCCCGCACGCCGACCGGATCACGCTCGCCGGGTTCGTCGAGCACACCGCCGTCCCGGCCGTGCTGGCCTCGCTCGACGTGCTGGTGCTGCCCTCGGCCTACGAGGAGATGGGCTCGGTGCTGACCGAGGCGATGGCCTCCGGGCTGCCGGTGGTCGCCAGCGACGTCGGCGGCATCCCGGAGGTGGTGTGCGACGGCGGGACCGGGCTGCTCGTGCCGCCCGGGGACGTCGGCGCGCTGGCCGCCGCGCTCGACCGGCTGGCCGCCGACGCCGTCCTGCGGGCCCGGCTGTCGGCCGGGGCCCGGGCCCGGGCCACCGACTACGCCTGGCCGCAGCTGGCCGCGCGGGTCGCCGCGGTCTACGCCCACGTGCGGGAGGGGGACGCCGCCCGCGCGGCGGTGGCGTGAGCGGCAACGGCACGAGCGGCGACCGCGCGAGCGGGGTGGGCGTCGTCGTCCCGGTGCACGACCAGGCCGCGTTCCTGCCCCGCGCGCTGGAGAGCCTGCTCGCGCAGCAGGTCGGCGACTGGACGGCGGCGGTGCTCGACGACGGCTCCCCCGACCCGGACGCCGTGACCGCCGTCGTGGCCGCGCTCGGCGACCCGCGGGTCCGGCTGCTGGGCTGGCCGGACAACCGCGGGCTGGGCGCGACCCTCAACACCGGGCTCGACGCACTGGGCGCCCCCCTGGTGGCCTACCTGCCGGCCGACGACGTCTGGTCCCCCGACCACCTGGCCGCGCTGCTCGCCTGCCTGGCCGACCCGGACGTCGTGCTGGCCGCCAGCGGGCTGGCCGAGCCCTCGGGCACCGGCTACGAGCAGCTGGTCCAGGTGGCGCACCGGGCCACCGGCGACCGGTGGACCGAGCGGGCCGAGCTCGAGTCCGACGACCTGGCCCGGCTGATGTGGGACCGGGTGCGCGCCCGCGGGCGGACGGCGCACACCGGCCGGGTCACCTGCTCCTGGACCCGCCACCCCGGCCAGCGCTCGGCGGCCATCCGGGAGTCCCTGGACGGGGGGCTCAACGTCTTCCGCAGCCGCTACCGGGTGCGCGAGCCGCTGCGCTTCGCCTCCACCGACGGCGGCTCGGTCGACGAGGTGGCCCGCTACGCCCGGTTCCGGTCGCGGGAGTACCCGCGAGCGGCGGACGGGCTCTGCGTGCTCGTGGTCGGCGAGCTGGCGTTCAACCCCGAGCGGGTGCTGGCGCTGGCCGAGCAGGGGCACCGACTCACCGGGCTGTGGACTCCCGACGGGCTGGGCGACGCGACCGTGGGGCCGCTGCCGTTCGGGCACGTGCCCGACCTCGTCGACGGCGCCGACCGCGACCGCTGGCGCGACCCGGTGCGCGCGCTGGCCCCCGACGTGGTGTGGGCGCAGCTGAACTGGCGGGCGGTGCCGCTGGCGCACGCGGTGCGCTCGGCGTTCCCCGAGCTGCCGTTCGTGTGGACCTACAAGGAGGCTCCGCAGCGCAGCATCGTGCGCGGCGAGTGGCCGCTGCTGGCCGACCTGGTGTGCGGCGCCGACGCGGTGCTGCTGGCCACCGAGGAGGAGCGCGACTGGTTCGCCCTGGCGCTGCGCGGCCGGGTCGACCCCGACCGGCTCGGCGTCCTGGACGGCGACCTGCCCAAGCGCGACTGGCTGGACGGACCGCTGTCGCCGAAGCTGTCCGACGCGGACGGGCAGCCGCACACCGTCGTCGCCGGCCGCCCGGCCGGGCTGGACCTGGACTGGGTGCTCGACCTGGCCCGCCGCGGCGTGCACACCCACCTGTACGGGCAGGTGCGGGCGCCGGGGCCGAAGGGGTCGTGGACCGGGTGGCTGGCCGAGGCGCTGGCCGCGGCGCCGCGGTTCGTGCACGTGCACCCGGCGGTCGGGCCCGAGGACTGGGTGCGCGAGCTGTCCCGCTACGACGCCGGCTGGCTGCACCGCTTCGACAGCGCCAACGGCGGCGACCTGCGGCGGGCCAGCTGGGACGACCTCAACTCCCCCGCCCGGCTGCCGATCTACCTGGCCGCCGGGCTGCCGGTGCTGCAGCAGGCCAACCCCGGGTCGGTCGTCTCGGTGGAGCGGGTGCTGCGCCGGGACGGGACGGGCCTGTTCTACCGGGACGCCGACGACGTGGCCGGCGTCCTCGCCGGGGAGCTGGCCGCGCGGCGCGGTGGGACGGCGGCGCTCGCGGTGCGGGAGCAGCACACCTTCGACGCGCACGCCGACCGGCTGGTCGAGCTGTTCGGCTCGCTGGCGTAGGCGCCGGGACGCTGGTGTGATTGCCCGAGCCCCGGCCCCGGAACCGGGGTCCAGGCACGGGGTGAGCGACGGGAGGGGACAGATGAGCGTGGGACGGCTCGGGGCACGCCTGTTGATCGGCGGCCTGTTCATCGGACACGGCACCCAGAAGCTGTTCGGCTGGTTCGGCGGCCCCGGCCGGGCCGGCACCGAGGGGATGATGGAGTCGCTCGACATGCGCCCGGCCAAGCTCAACGCGCTGGCCGCCGGCGTCACCGAGACGGCCGGGGGCAGCCTGCTCGCCGCCGGGCTGGCCACCCCGCTGGCCTCGGCGGCCCTGACCGGCGTGATGACCACCGCCATCACGAAAGTCCACCGGCCCAACGGGCCGTGGGCGGCCAACGGCGGGTGGGAGTACAACGCCGTCCTCATCGGCGCGGTCACCGCGCTGGCCGAGACCGGCCCCGGCGACCTCTCCCTCGACCGTGCGCTCGGCATCGAGCGGCGGGGCCCGGCCTGGGCGCTGGCCGCTCTGGCGACCGGCGTCGCCACCGCCGCGCTGACGATGGCCGCCGGGAGCCGCGGGAAGCCGGCGCCCTCCTCGGGCGCCGGGGGCGGCGCAGCCGAGGCCGCGCACGGCGGCACCGCCGGCGACCCCACCACGGCCGGGGCCTGACCCCTCGTCGGGGCCCCGCCGTCGGGCGGAGGAGGCAGCCGGCGACCCGGCCGGGCGGGACGGTCAGGACGCCGGACGGTCAGGAGGCTGAGGCGTCGGTCGGGGTCTCGGGGGCCTGGGCGTGCAGTGCCGGGTCCGGCTGCTGCCGGTGGCGGGGCAGGTGCGGCAGACGTGGGTGCGGGTGCGGGAGGTGCGGGTGCGGGAGGTGCGGCAGGTGCACGTGCGGGCGCGGCAGCCGCCGGACGGTGCGTGGCCCCCGGTGGGCCACCCCCGTGCGGCGCCGGACCGACGGGGACGCCGGTTCGGGTGGTGGATCGGGGATCCGCGTGGCGCAGCGGTCCCGCTCCCACCGTGCGGTGCTGTTCCTCGCCAGTCCGATGACCAGCGTCGTGAGCAGCACGAACCCGACGGCGCTGCCGATCGCCCACCCCATGACGGCCCCTCCTCCGGAGCCGCCGCGCGAGCCGGCCCCCGGCGTCCGCGGCGATGCCTGGGAGGATCCCGCCGCCGCGCGGTCGGGACAAGCCCGGCCGTCACGGGACACCCCCGACACGCCGGTAGACCTCCAGGAGGGCGGCGACGTGGCCCGCCGGGTCGTGCCGCGCCCGGACCCGCGCCCACCCCGCGCGCCCCATCCGGGTCGCCGCACCGGGGTCGCGCACCAGCCGGGTGAGCGCGCCGGCCAGCGTGTCCGCGTCGCCCGGCGGGACGAGCAGCCCGGTGCGGCCGTCGTCGACCAGCTCGGGGATGCCGCCCACCGCCGAGGCCACGACCGGGACCCCGTGCGCCGCGGCCTCCAGCACCGCCATCGGGCAGTTCTCCCACCACAGCGCCGGCAGGACGGCGACCGCCGCCGCGCGCAGCTCCGACACCACCCGCGCGGGCGGCAGCGGGCCCAGGACGTCGACCGGCAGCCCCTCGGCCGCCACCCGCGCCCGCACCGCGGCCTCCAGCCGCCCCGAGCCGGCCAGCCGCACCCGCACCCCGGCCGGCAGCCGCGCCGCGGCGTCCAGCAGGGTGTGCACCCCCTTCTCCGCCACCAGCCGGGAGGCGTAGAGGACCGACGGCGGCTCGGCGGCCGCCGCCCGAGGAGCAGCCCCCGCGACCACCGGGTTGGGCAGCACGTCGATCCGGTCGGCCGGCAGCCCGCCGTCCACCACCCGGTCGCGCAGGAACGCGCTCGGCGCGACGAACCGGTCCACGCGGGACCAGACGCCCCGGGCGCGGGAGGCGTAGGCGTCGGCGGCCGCCGCGACCGACCGCCACCGCGAGCCCTCCAGGCAGCGGTGCCGCACGACGTTCGCGTACCGCCCGGACAGACACCGGGTGCACGGCGCGCCGTCGGTGAACAGGCGGAAGTTCGGGCAGACCGGCTTGTAGTCGTGCAGCGTCATCACGGTCGGCACGCCGCCGCGGCGCAGCGCGTCGAGCACCGAGACGGTGAGCCGCTCGAAGACGTGGTGCACGTGGGCGACGTCCGGGCGCACCCGGTCGACCACCCCGGCCAGCGCCCGGTAGGCCCGCGGCGACCACGTCCCCGCCCACGCCTCCCCGAAGCGGGTCCGCGCGCCCGCGCCGGCCGCGGCCGGCAGCCGGTCGCGCACCGGCGTGGGCAGCGTCCGCTCCTCGGCGACGGCGAAGGGCACCACCTCGTGCCCGGCGGCGCGCAGCAGGTCGGCGGTGAGCACCAGCACCGTCTCGGCACCGCCGGGCGCTTGCGTCCAGTGGTTGCCGACGAGCAGGACCTTCACGACCCGGAGAACCGCAGCACCGCCTGCAGCGGCGGGGCGGCCAGCCGGCGGCCGGCCAGGTCGGCCAGCAACCGCGGCCCCTCCTCGAACGGCAGGACGTCGCTGACCAGGTGGGTGCGCACGTCGTCCCCCCGCGCGCGCAGCAGGTCGAGGGTGACCTCGGCGAGCCGAGCGCGCGGCCAGGCGCCGGCCATCCCGCGCGGCACCCGGCTGATCTGCGCGCAGACCACCGCCAGGCCGTTGTGGTGGAACTCCTCGCCGAGGCGCACCGCCTCGGCCCCGGCCTGGTAGAAGCCCAGGTCGACGACGGTGCCCTGGGGCCGCAGCGCCTTGAGCGCGGTGGCCAGCGCGGCGTCGTGCCCCCGGCACTGCAGGACGACGTCGGCGCCGGCGTCCCCCGGCCCGTGCCGCCACCGCTCCTTGACCGCCCGCCAGGCGGGCCGGTCGGGGCCGGCGGTGTCCTCCAGCGTGGCCAGCCCCAGCGCCTCGGCGACCGCCCGCCGCTCGGCCGAGGGCTCGGCGACCACCACGTCGGCGGCGCCGTGCCGCACGGCGAGCACCGCCGTCAGCAGGCCGATCACGCCGGCGCCGGTGACCAGCACGCACCGGTCGCGCACCCCGGCGTCCACGCCCGCACCCGGCCCGGCGAGGGAGGCCGCGGCGTGCAGCAGCCCGTTGACGCAGATCGGGCCCATCTGGGCGAGGTAGACGCCGAGCAGCGGGTCGAGGTCGTCGGGCACGCCGATCACCGGCCGGGTGGCGGGGTCGACGCAGGCCCCGGTGCGGTGGCCGACGGCGAGGGCGAGCAGCATCCCCTCGGGGAGGTCGGGGGTGCGGCTCTCGGTGACCCGGCCGACCTCCATGTAGCCCAGCCCGCGCACCGGGTAGCCCGCCGTCGGCCCGTCGCCGTCGAACGAGCGCAGGTCGGGGTCCCAGTGCAGCTGGTGGTGCGGGTCGGTGCCGCGGACGATCGCCACCTCGGTGCCGGCGCTGATGCCGCTCCACTCGGTGCGCACCCACGCCTGCCCGGGCCCGGGCTCGGGCTCGACGTCGTCGACGACCGCCGGCCGCCCCGGCGCGACCACCCCGATGGTGCGCACCGGCCGCCCGGTCACAGCGCTCACCGGTCCGCTCCCGCGCCGGCGGAGCCGGCCGGTGACGCAGCCTCGGACAGCCGCACCGTTCCGCCGTCGGCGGCCGCGGTGGCCACGGCGACGGCCAGCCGGTGGGTGCCCAGCGCCTCGCGGTAGGAGGTGCGGACGTCGTGGGCCTCGCCGCGGACCGCCGCCACGAACGCGCGGTCCTCGACCTCGAACGGGTCGGCCCCCCGGTCGATCGTCCGCTCGCCGTCGGCGTCGGTGACCACCAGCTGGTGCTCGGTCAGCCACAGGCCCAGGCCGGGCGCGACCAGCTCGACACCGATCCGCAGGCCGCGCGGCAGCAGGCAGCTGTTGCTGAACGAGCCGACCGCGCCGGAGGTGAACCGCAGCGCGGCGGTGCACACGTCGAGGATGTCGCCGGGCCCGTCGGGCGAGCGGGAGCCGGTGGCCCAGCCGCCCTCGACCTCGCCGACCAGCACCCGGGCGACGTCGAACAGGTGGGTGACCTGCTCGACCGTCTGCCCGCCGGAGCCGGCCTGCCGCGCCCACCAGTCCACCCGGGGTGCCCGGTCCAGCCACGCGCCGAGCACCATCCGGGCCGGGCGGTCGGCCAGCAGCTCCCGGGCGCGCTCGAGCGTGTCGAGGTAGCGCCAGTGGTAGCCGACGGCGGTGAGCAGGCCGGCGGCGTCGATCCGGTCGGCCAGCCGCTCGGCGGGAGCCAGGTCGGTGCCCAGGGGCTTCTCCACGAACAGCGGCAGGCCGCGGTCGACGGCGGCCTCCTCCACCGGCCCGTGGGCGTGCGGCGGCACGCAGACGTAGAGGGCGTCGAGCTGCTCGGCGTCCAGCAGCTGCTCCCAGCGGGCGTACGGAGTGGCGCCGCAGCGGGCGGCGAGCACCTCGGCGCGGTCGGTCCGCGGGTCGGCGACCCCGGCCACGATCACCCCGTCGATGGCGGTCAGCGCGTCCACGTGCCGGCCCGCGATGAACCCGGCTCCCACCAGGCCGATCGTCGTCGTCACCCGCGCGTCCTGCCCCGCTCCGGCCGGCGGCAATCCTGCGGGCTCCTCCGGCGGGCCGCAGACCACCGGCCCGGTGGAGGAGCCCGCAGACGAACGCGCGGGTGCCCTCCGCCGACGTCGACCCGGTGGAGCTGCCCGAGGAGGTCGGTGACGACGCGGCGGTCGTGCTCTGCGTCATCCACCCCACCGCCTGGTCCGGCGCCCGGCCGGCCGAGGTCGGGTCGGCCGACACGGTGCTCGTCCTCGAGGGCATACACCCGGCCGGTCCGCGGGTAAGGGCTCCCCATGGCAGTCGACGTCGCTCCCGGGACCGTGGCCGTGTACACCGACGTGGTCTGCGCGTGGTCCACCGTCGCGTTCCAGCGCTTCTACGCGGCACGGTCCCGGCTGGGCCTCGACGACCGGGTGCGCGTCGACCACCGGCTGTACCTGCTGGAGGACATCAACCGGTTCGCCCTCCCGATGCGCATGCTCCAGGCCGAGATCCCGGTGGTCGGCCCCCTCGAGCCCGACCTCGGCATGACCCCCTGGCAGGGACAGCCGTCGGACTGGCCGGTGACGGCGCTCCTGGCCGACGAGGCGGTGCACGCGGCCAAGGCCCAGTCGGCCGCGGCCGCCGAACAGCTGGACATGGCCCTGCGGGTGGCGTTCTTCCGCGACAGCCGGTGCATCAGCATGCTGCACGAGGTGGTCGACGTGGCCCGCGGCTGCGACTCCGTCGACGCCGACGCGCTGGCCACCGCGCTCGACGACGGGCGCGCCCGCGGCGCCATGATGGCCGACTACCGGGCGCACGTGGACGAGGTCCAAGGCAGTCCGCACTTCTTCCTGGCCGACGGGTCCGACGTGCACAACCCCGGCATCTCGCTGCACTGGGCCGACGCCGGGTACCCGCTGGTCGACGCCGATGACCCGGACGTCTACGAGGACCTCGTGCGGCGCGCGGCGGACGCCGCCGCCCGGGCCGGAGCCGGTACCTGACGCCGCGCCCCGAGGCGGGCCGGGAGTCGACGTGGGCCGGGAGTCGGCGTCGATGCCCTCCGCGCGGAGGGACACGTCCCCCGTGGACCTGCAGCGCCTCCCGGGGACGGAGAGGGCTCGCGGTGCACGTCTGCCTGGTCGGGGACCACCCGACCACCCAACCTGAGGTCCCGGGACCGCGCACGGCCCTCGACCGCGTCGTCCGCTCCCGACGGGCGTACGTCGCGCGTTCCGGGGTAGGAGCGGAGGACCGTTGCGCTGGGAGCAGCGCCAGAACCGGTGGGCCGGACGGCCCCGACGGGAGGGTGGCGCCCGTGTGGGTGTGGATCGTCGTGTCCGTGGTCGTCGTCGCGCTGGTCCTCGCGGTGTGGATCGGCAACGCCTACCGCCTGGCCAAGAAGAACAAGAGCCTGGTCCGGCGCAGCACCGGGCTGTCGGGCCCGTCGGGCGGTGAGACCAGAGGGGATCCCCGGACCGGCGAGGTGGAGCAGGGACTCTGAGCCCGTCGCGCCGTCGGTGAGGTGGGCGTCGACCCGCCGGCGGGTGTTCCCGCAGGCGGGACCCGTGCTGGACGGCAACGGTGCGAGCCGCCGCGCGGGTCAATGCGGCATGCGCAGGACCGGCTTGACCACGGCGCCGCTGTAGGAGGCCTCGACGGCGTCCTGCACGTGCTCGAGGGGGAAGTACTCGACCAGCCGGTCGAAGGGGAACCGGCCCTGGGCGAAGAGGTCCATGAGGGAGGAGATGAGCACCTGGCCGCGGCCGCTGCCGCCGAGGGTGCCCACGATCCGTTTGCCCCACAGGGTGCTCATGTGGTCGGCGCTGAACTCCGCGCCGGCGGGGGCGCCGCCGATGAGCACCGCCGTCCCCAGCATGCCGACCGAGTCGATGGCCTGGCGGAGGACGGAGACGACCCCGGTGCAGTCCAGCGCCGCGTCGGCGGGCCCGCCGCAGATGTCGGTGACCGCCTGCACCGGGTCGGTGTCGGTGGCGTCGACGGTGTCGGTGGCGCCCAGGTCGGTGGCCACCCGCAGCCGGCCGGCGTGCCGGTCGACGGCGATGATCCGGGTGGCCGCGGAGTTGCGGGCGGCCATGACCGCGGCCAGGCCGACCGTGCCGGCGCCGTAGACCACGATCGAGCTGCCCGGCTCGGGGCGCAGGGTGTTGAACACCGCGCCGGCGCCGGTGGCCAGGCCGCAGGCCAGCGGCCCCATGAGCTCCACCGGCAGGCCCTCGGGGACGGGCACCAGCGAGGAGGCGGTCGCCATCGCGTAGGTGGCGAAGGAGGACTGGCCGAAGAAGTGGCTGGCCAGCGGGGCGCCGTCGGTCGTGCGCAGCGCCGAGGGGCCGCCCGGCCGGTGCCCGGCGCCGATCAGCTCGCCCAGCCGCAGGCAGTAGCGGGGCTGGCCGGCCAGGCAGTTGTCGCAGGAGCCGCACCAGGGCCAGCCGAGGACGACGTCCTGGCCCTCGCGGACGCCGGTCACGCCCTCCCCCACGGCGACGACGGTGCCGGCGCCCTCGTGCCCGAGCACGCCGGGCAACGGGAAGGGCAGGTCGCCGTCGCGGGCGATGCCGTCGGTGTGGCAGAAGCCGGTCGCGGCCACCCGGACCAGGACGTCGCCGGGCCCGGGGTCGTCGATCTCGACGTCCCGGACGACGAACGGTCCGTGACGCTCCTCGACGACGGCGGCGGTGATCTGCACGGTGGTCTCCTCGGGGGGCTCAGGGGCGGCGGTAGGCGCTGTCGGGGACGTCGGTGACGAGCATGTGGCCCGGCGCGTGGGTGATGGCGAACGGCGGCCGGGAGGCGGCGAGCGCCGCCTGCGGGGTCACGCCGCAGGCCCAGAACACCGGGACGTCGCCGTCGGCGGGCTCGACCGGGTCCCCGAAGTCGGGCCGGTCGAGGTCGGCGATGCCGAGGGACGCCGGCGCGCCCACGTGCACCGGCGCGCCGTGCACCTGCGGCATCCGGCCGGTGACCTGCACGGCGGTGGTCACCAGCTCGCCGGGGACCGGCCGCATCGACACCACCAGCGGCCCGGACAGCCGGCCGGCCGGGCGGCAGGGCCGGTTGGTGCGGTACATCGCCACGTTGCGTCCCTGCTCGACGTTGCGGACCGGCACGCCGCCCGCCAGCAGCGCCGCCTCGAAGGTGAAGCTGCAGCCGACGAGGAAGGCGACCAGGTCGTCGGCCCACAGGTCGGTGACCTCGGTCGGCTCGTCCACCAGGTCCCCGTCGCGCCACACCCGGTAGCGCGGCAGGTCGGTGCGCAGGTCGGCGTCGGGCGCCAGCGCCGTGCGGTGGGACCCGGTGTCGGTGACGTCGAGCAGCGGCACCGGCTGGGGGTTGCGCTGGGCGAACAGCAGCACGTCGAACGCCCAGTCCTGCGGGACGACGACCAGGTTGGCCTGGGCGTACCCGGGCGCCGCGCCGGACGTCGGCACCGCCAGCCCGGCCCGGTACCGGGCGCGGTGCTCGGCCGGGGACGCCATGCGGTCCATGCTGACCCGACACCCCGCCCACGGCGAGCGGACAGCAGGGCAAGAACGGTCGGGCGCCGCGGCGCCGTCCCCGGCCAGGATCGCTCCGTGGCCGACGACCCCCTGCCCGGACGGGACCGCCTCCGCGAGTTGATCGACGCCGTCCTCGACGAGGACAACCGCACGCTCACCGACATGGCCGGCGACGCCCACGCCAGCCCCTGGCACTTCACCCGGCAGGTCGGCCGGGGCGCCGGGGAGCCGCCGGTGGCGCTGCGCCGCCGGGTGCTGCTGGAGCGGGCGGCGTGGCAGCTGTCCTCGGGGGCGAGCGTCACGGAGGTCGCCTTCGCCGCCGGGTACGAGTCGGTCGAGGGGTTCGCCCGGGCGTTCGCCCGCGCCTACGGCCGCTCTCCCGGGACGGCGGACGACCGCTGCCGGCGCACCCGCGACGAGCACTGGCTGCCGGCGCCCAACGGCATCCACTTCCACCCGCCGACCTCGCTGTGGGTCGCCGCGGAGGCCGGCCGCGGCGGCACCGACGAGGTCACCGCGCTGCTGGTCCACCACGACGTCGAGGACACCCGCGCGCTGCTCGAGACCGCCGGGCAGCTGCCGGACGGCGAGTACCGCCGCACCCGGGTGCCCGGGTGGTCGGTGCTGCCGTGGGACGGCCCGGAGGAGTCGGTGGCCGCCGTCCTCGACACGCTGGTGTGGACCAAGGAGGTGTGGGTGGCCTCGATCGAGGGCGCCGCTTCCCCTGCTCGTGGCGCCGACGACCCGGTCGCCCTGCTGGACCGGCACGACGCGGTGGCGCCGCGCTGGCTGGCCGCCGTGCGGGACGTCGACCGCCGCGGCGCCTGGGGCGACCGGCTGGTCGACGCGCTGTGCGAGCCGCCGCAGACGTTCGTCCTCGGCAGCGTCGTGGCGCACGTCCTCACGTTCTCCGCGCACCGGCGACTGCTGGCGCGCCACCTGCTCCGGGACGCCGGCCTGGCCGTCGACACCGGGGACCCGATCGACTGGCTGACCCGCAGAGACCGATGACAGAGGGACCGATGACAGGGGGACCGATGACAGGGAGGAACCCGTGACCCGCACCGTCTACTACACCGCGACCAGCCTCGACGGCTTCATCGCCACCGAGGACCACTCGCTGGACTGGCTGCTCTCCCGCCGGTCGGACCCCGCCGGCCCGATGGGCTACGAGGCGTTCGAGAAGCGGGTCGGCGCGCTGGCGATGGGCGCCACCACCTACCTGTGGGTGCAGGAGCACGGCGAGCGGGACGCATGGCCCTACACCGCGCCCACGTGGGTGTTCACCCACCGGGAGCTGACCGGGTACCCCGGCGCGGACATCCGGTTCACCGCGGCCGACACCCCCCACGCCGTCGCCGGGGTGCACGCGCAGCTGGTCGCGGCCGCCGGGGACCGCGACGTGTGGGTCGTCGGCGGCGGCGACCTCGCCGGCCAGTTCGCCGACGGCGGCCTGCTCGACGAGGTCGTCGTCTCCATCGCGCCGGTCACCCTCGGCGGCGGAGCACCGCTGCTGCCCCGCCGGGTCGAGCTGGCGCGCACGGAGGAGGCGGTCAACGGCGAGTTCGTGTGCGTGCGCTACGACGTCGTCCGCCCGGGCGGCCCATCATGACCGGGTGGACCTCAACGCCGACCTCGGCGAGGGCTTCGGCCAGTGGCAGCTGGGGGACGACGACGCGCTGCTCGGCGTGATCACCAGCGCCAACGTCGCCTGCGGCTTCCACGCCGGCGACCCCTCGATCATGCGCCGGGTGTGCGCCGGGGCCACCGCGGCCGGGGTGGTGATCGGCGCCCAGGTCTCCTACCGCGACCTGGCCGGCTTCGGCCGCCGGTTCGTCGACGTGGCGCCCGACGAGCTGACCGCCGACGTCCTCTACCAGCTCGGCGCGCTGGAGGCCTTCGCCCGGGTCGCCGGCTCCCGGGTGCGCTACGTCAAGCCGCACGGCGCGCTCTACAACGCGATCGGAGCGCACGAGCAGCAGGCGGCCGCGGTGGTGCGCGCCGTCGTCGAGTACGACCGCACCCTGCCGGTGCTGGGCCTGCCCGGGTCGGCGTGGCTGCGGCGGGCGGCCGACGCCGGCCTGACCGTCGTCGCCGAGGCGTTCGCCGACCGGGCCTACACCCCCGAGGGCACGCTGGTCCCCCGCCGCTGCCCCGGCGCGGTGCTGCACGACCCCGACCGGATCGCCCGCCGCTGCGTCGCCATGGCCACCGGGGAGCCGATCCGCGACGTCGACGGCGGCTCGCTGCGACTGGCGCCGGAGTCGGTGTGCGTGCACGGCGACACCCCCGGCGCGGTGGCGATCGCCCGGCGGGTGCGGGCGGCGCTCACCCGGGCCGGGGTCGCCCTCGCCCCGTTCGCCGCCTGATGCGGGTCCTGCCCAGCGGGTCGGCCGCGCTGCTGGTCGAGCTCGACGGCCTCGAGGAGGTCCTCGGCCTGTACGCGGCGCTGACCGAGGAGCCGGTGGACGGCGTGGTGGACGTCGTCCCGGCGGCGCGGACCGTGCTGCTGGTGCTCGACCCGGCGCTGACCTCGCCCGCCGCGGTCGAGCAGGCGGTGCGGCGGGCCCGGCCGCGGCCCGGTCGCGGCGGTCCCGGCGAGCGGGTCGAGCTGCCGGTGGTCTACGACGGCGCGGACCTCGCCGACGTCGCGGCCGCCCTCGGGGTGGAGCCGGCCGAGGTGGTGCGGCGGCACACCGCGACCGCGTGGACGGTGGCCTTCTGCGGCTTCGCGCCCGGCTTCGGCTACCTGACCCCCGACGGCGAGCCGTGGGACGTCCCCCGCCGCCGGACGCCGCGGACCCGGGTGCCGGCCGGGGCGGTCGGCCTGGCCGGGCCGTTCAGCGGCGTCTACCCGCGGGAGTCGCCGGGCGGCTGGCAGCTGGTCGGCCGCACCGACGTCGCCGTGTTCGACCTCTCCCGCGACCCGGCGGCGCTGCTGCGACCCGGTGTGCGGGTGCGGTTCGTGGACGCGTCGTGAGCCGCACGCTCACCGTGCTGGCGGCCGGGCCGCTCACCACGGTCCAGGACGCCGGCCGCCCCGGGCTGGGGGCACTCGGCGTCGGCCGCTCGGGCGCCTGCGACCGGGCCGCCGCCCGGCTGGCCAACCGGCTCGTCGGCAACGACCCGGACGCGGCGGTGCTCGAGGCCACCCTGGGCGGGCTGGTGCTGCGGGCCGACGCCGACCTGGTCGTGGCCACCACGGGGGCGCGCGGACCGGGGTCGCCGGCGCACCACGCCCCGGTGCGGCTGGCCGCGGGCGCGCGGCTGGCGCTGGGCGTGCCGGACACGGGCTTGCGCACCTACGTCGCCGTCCGCGGGGGCATCGCCGTCGCACCGGTGCTCGGCTCGCGTTCGACCGACCTGCTCTCCGGACTCGGCCCGCCGGTGCTGCGTCCCGGGGACGTGCTGCCGGTCGGCGCGGCCGCCGGGCCGATGCCGGGGGTCGACCTCGTCCCGGTCGCCGACCCGCCCGGCGGCGAGGTCACCGTGCGGGTGCTGCCCGGACCGCGCGCCGACTGGTTCACCCCGGACGCCGCGGCCGCGCTGACCGGTACCCCGTGGACGGTCACCGCCGAGAGCAACCGGATCGGGCTGCGGCTGGCCGGCGTCGGCCTGCAGCGGGTCCGGGCCGGGGAGCTGGCCAGCGAGGGGATGGTGCGCGGCGCGCTGCAGGTGCCGCCGTCCGGACAGCCGGTGCTCGTCCTCGCCGACACCCCGGTCACCGGCGGCTACCCGGTCATCGGCTACGTCGCCGACGACGACGTCGACCGCTGCGGCCAGCTGCGCCCGGGCCAGACCCTGCGCTTGCGCCGCTGACACCGTCAGAAGGGGTAGACGGGCAGGTCGCCGCGCAGCGTCACCCACTGGGTCTCGGTGAACGCCTCGACGTTGGCCTGCGGGCCGCCGTGCCGGGAGCCGGTGCCCGACGCCCCCACCCCGCCGAAGGGGGCCACCGCCTCGTCGTTGACCGTCTGGTCGTTGATGTGCACCAGCCCCGAGGGGATCCGCTCGGCCAGCTGCAGGCCGGCGTAGACGTCGCGGGTGAGGATGCCCAGCGACAGGCCGTACTCGGTGCCCGTGGCCAGCTGCACGACCTCGTCGAGGGAGGAGAACGGGGTGACCGGGGCGACCGGGCCGAAGACCTCCTCGCGGTAGGCCGGGGCCTCGACCGGCACGTCGGCGAGCACGGTGGGCCGGTAGAACAGGCCCTCGTAGGTGCCGCCGGTGCGCACCGTCGCCCCGCCCTCGACGCTGGCGGTGACCAGGCCGTGCACCCGGTCGCGCTGGGTCGCGTCGATCAGCGGGCCGAGCGCGACCTGCTCGCGGAACGGGTCGCCCACCGGCAGCTCGCCCACCTTCTCGGTGAGGACGGCGGTGTACTCCTCGGCGATCGACTCGTGCACCAGGTGCCGCGAGGTCGCCATGCAGATCTGCCCGGAGTGGGAGAACGTGCCGAACGCGCCGACCGAGGCCGCGGCGGTCACGTCCACGTCGGGCAGCACGATCAGCGCGGAGTTGCCGCCCAGCTCCAGGTGCGCCCGCTTGAGGTGCTGGCCGGCCAGGGCGCCGACCGCGCGCCCGGCCCTGGTCGACCCGGTGAACGCGATCACCCGCACCGGCGGCGCGGTCACCAGCGCCTCGCCGACGTCGACCCCGCCGGGCAGCACCTGCAGCACGCCGGCCGGCAGCCCGGCCTCGGCGAAGACGCGGGCGAAGACCGCTCCGCCGGAGATCGCGGTGCGTGGGTCGGGCTTGAGGACCACCGCGTTGCCCAGCGCCAACGCCGGGGCGACCGCGCGGATGGCCAGGATGGTCGGCACGTTGAACGGCGCGATCACGCCCACCACGCCGGCCGGCACCCGCCGGGCGAACGACAGCCGCGGCGCGGACGTGCGCAGCAGCTCCCCGTACGGCAGGGACGGCAGCGCGGCGGCCTCGTAGCACTCGGCCGCGCTGGTGTGCACCTGGAAGTCGCCGAACGGGCCGATCGCGCCGGACTCCCTGGCCAGCCAGCCCCTGATCTCCTCGGCGTTGGCCTCGAGCACCTCGCCGGCGCGGCGCAGCACCCGGGCGCGCTCCTCGAACGGCAGCGCGGCCCACGCCCGCTGGGCCTCCACCGCCCGCTCGGCGGCGGCGGACACGTCCTCCGGCGTCGCGCGGCCCACGGGGGCGATGACGTCGCCGGTCGCCGGCTCCACCGCGTCGTAGGTGCCGCCCGACCCGTCGGTCCAGGCCCCGGTCCAGACCTTGCCCTGCCACGCGCCGTCGTCCAGCAGTGCCATCTCTCTCCTCGGTGGTGGTGGAGTGCAGGAGTACGGGAAACCTGCACCGTGGGACTCCGCTGCGCGTCGGTCAGGCCTGTGAGCCACCTGTGCGCAGCTCGTCGAGGATCGGCCCGGCCACCTTGAAGGCGTGGTTGGCCGCGGGCACGCCGGCGTACACGGCGGCGTGCTGGAGCACCTCGGCGATCTCCTCGTCGGTCAGGCCGTTGTTCTTCGCCGCGCGCACGTGGAGGGCGAACTCGTCCCAGTGCCGCAGCGCGATGGTGATCGACAGGGTCATCAGGCTGCGGTCGCGGCGGGACAGGCCGGGTCGCTGCCAGACGTCGCCCCAGGCGACCCGGGTGATGAAGTCCTGGAAGTCCGCGGTGAACGGGGTCGTGTTCGCCACCGCGCGGTCGACCCAGGCGTCGCCGAGCACCTCCCGGCGGGTGCGCATGCCGGCCTCGCGGCGCGCCTGGTCGTCGGTGGCCTGGTCGTCGGTGGCCTGGTCGTCGGTGGCCTGGTCGTCGGTGGCCTGGTCGTCGGCCGGCCCGGTCACGCGTGGTCACCTGCCGCTGTGTCGATGCGGCCGGGTCCTGCCTCGTCGAGGTGGGCGAGCAGCGCGCCGGTGACCTCCAGCGGCGACTCGAGGTTGGCCAGGTGGGCGCCGGGGCTGACCGACACCAGCTCGGCGCCGGCGATCCCCTCGGCGATCGCCTCCTGGTGGTCCGGGGGCAGCGCGGGGTCCTCGGCCCCGGAGACGACCAGCGTCGGCGCGGCGATGCGGCCGAGGTCGTCCCGCAGGTCCAGGTGCGCGACCACCTCGGCGCAGGAGGCGTAGCCCTCGTCGTCCGCGTCGGCGACCATCGCCTCCAGCCGGGCCACCAGGTCGGGGTGCTCGGCCGCGTACCGCGGCGTCAGCCAGCGGCTCACCACGGCCGGCGCGATGGAGGCGGTGCCGTCGGACCGGGCGGCGGCCGCCCGGTCGAGGAACCCCTGCGGCTCGGTCTTCGCCGAGGTGCACAGGACGGCGAGCCGGTCGACCCGGTCGGGCTCGCGCGCGGCCAGCCGCATCGCGGTCATCCCGCCCAGGGACAGCCCGACGACGTGCGCGCGCCGCACGCCGAGCCGGTCCAGCAGCGCGACGACGTCGTCGGCCAGGTCGTCGAGGGTGTAGGGCCCCTCGGGCGCCGGCGAGTCCCCGTGGCCGCGGGTGTCGTAGGTGACCACGCGGTAGCGCTCGGCCAGGGCCGGCACCTGGGGGTCCCACATGCGGCGGGTGGCCCCGAGGGAGTTGGAGAGGACGACGACCGGCGCGTCGCCCGGCCCGTCCTCGGTGTACGAGACCTCGACGGCGGTCATGTGTCCCCTCCGGTCAGTCGGGCGTGCTCGGCGAGGGCGGCGTCGACCTGGGCGCCGGCCTCGCCGGTGTCGGGCTGCGCGGCGGCCAGCACGGCCCGCGGGTCGACGTCGGTGCGCGCGGCGACCAGCTCGGCGAGCGGGCGGCCGGCGTCGCGGGCCGCGCGGACGGCGGCGGCCGCGGCGTCGTGGGCGGCTGCCCGGCCCGTCCCGGGGGTCAGCGCGTCGGCGAGCGCGCCGGCCAGCGGACCCTCGTCGGCCGCGGCGGCGGTCGCGGCCATGCGGTCGACGTCGGGCCGCAGCCCGGAGAGGCTCTCGGCCAGCCAGGACGCCGCCGACCCGACGGTGGCGAGCAGCTCGGTGAGCGTGGGCCACTCGCTGTGCCAGGCCCCGGCGGCCCGCTCGTGCTCCTGCTCCATCGCGGCGAGCAGGGTGGCGACCAGGCCGGGTGCGCGCCGGGCGCAGGCGCGGGCGCAGATCGCCGCGACCGGGTTGCGCTTGTGCGGCATCGCCGAGCTCCCGCCCCGGCCCTCGGTGACCTCGGCGACCTCGGCCACCTCGGACTGGGCCAGCAGCACGACGTCGACCGCGACGGTGGCGACCGCCCCGGCGGCGGCGCCCAGGGCCCCGGCCAGGTCGGCGACCGGCAGCCGCACGGTGTGCCACGGGACGGCGGTGGTGGCCAGGCCCAGCTCCTCGGCCAGCGCGGCCCGCACCGCGACCCCGCGGCCGGACGACGCGGCCAGGGTGCCCACCGCGCCGCCGTACTGCACCGGCAGGGAGGCGACCACCTCGGCCAGCCGCAGCCGGGCGCCGTCCAGGCCGGCCAGCCAGGTCGCGGCCTTGAGCCCGAAGGTGGTGGGCAGCGCCTGCTGCATCAGGGTGCGGCCCATGACGACGTCGTCCCGGTGCGCGCGGGCCAGGTCCGCCGCCGTCTCGGCGGCCGTGGCCAGGTCGGCGTCGACCGCCCCGACCGCACCCCGGGCCAGCAGCACCAGGGCGGTGTCGAGCACGTCCTGGCTGGTGGCGCCGACGTGCACGGCTCCGGCGTCGCGCTCCCCCACCGCGTCCTGCAGCACCCGTACGAGCGGCGGCACCGGGTTGCCCGCGTCGGCGGCCCGGGCCGCCACGGTGGCGAGGCCGAGCCGCCCGGGGTCGGCGCAGGCGGCGGTGACCGCGTCGGCGGCGGTCCGCGGCACCAGCCCGGTCCGTGCGGCTGCCCGGGCGAGGGCGACCTCCACGTCGAGCAGCGCCCGGAACCAGGCGTCGTCGGAGACGGCGGCCGCCGCCCCGCCGCGGGCGAAGATCCCGTCGAACAGGGTCACAGGCTGAAGAAGACCGTCTCCGGGTCCCCCTGCAGGTTGAGATCGAAGCGGTAGCCGTCCTCGGTCCGCCGGGCGAGCAGCGTCCTGCGCCGCTCCTCGGGCACCGAGTTCAGGACGACGTCCTCGGCGTTGGCCTCGGCCTCGTCCTCGAAGTAGATCCGCGTGACCAGCCGGTTGAGCAGGCCGCGGGCGAACACCGAGACGTCGATGTGCGGCGCCTGCAGGCCGCCCTCGCCGTCGGGCACTCGGCCGGGCTTGAGGGTGTAGAAGGAGAACTCGCCGCCGTTGACCGTCTGCGAGCGGCCGAAGCCGGTGAGGTCCGGGTACTCCTGCGCCCCGCGCGGGTCGTCGGGGTGGTCGAAGCGCCCGTTCGGGTCGGCCTGCCAGGTCTCCACCAGGGCGTCGGCGACCGGCTCGTCGAGGCCGTCGAAGACGATGCCGCGGATCCAGAAGCCCCCGGGCGTCCCGACCGGCACGACGCCGTGACCGTTGTCCCAGGTCAGTCCGATGGCCAGGTAGGGGCCGGCGGTCGCGCTCGGGGTCAGGACCAGGTCGGGGTTCTGCACGCTCACCGCCGCGCTCGCGGTCTGGCTCGCGGTCTGGCTCGCCGTCGTCACGCCACGTCTCCGTCGTCGTCGGTCTCGAAGGGGGTCTGGTCCCTGCCGCGGAGCACGAAGTCGAACTCGAAGGCCAGGGCCCAGTGGTCGACCGTGCGGTCGTAGTCGAACCGGCTGATCGCCGCCGTGCGGGCGCCCTCCGGGATCGCGTTGAAGATGGGGTCCTGGAAGAACAGCGGGTCGTCCGGGAAGTACATCTGGGTGATCAGCCGCTGGGTGAAGGCGCGGCCGAACAGCGAGAAGTGGATGTGGGCCGGCCGCCACGCGTTGTGGTGGTTGCGCCACGGGTAGGCGCCCGGCTTGATGGTCAGGAACTCGTAACGGCCCTGGTCGCCGGTCATCACCCGGCCCAGGCCGTCGAAGTGCGGGTCCAGCGGGGCCGGCCAGTTGTCGACCACGTGCCGGTAGCGGCCGTGCGCGTTGGCCTGCCACATCTCCACCAGCGTGTGCGGTACCGGCCGGCCGTCGCTGTCGAGCACCCGGCCGTGGACGATGATCCGCTGCCCCATGGCCTCGCCGCCGTTGCGCTTGGTGAGGTCGGCGTCGAGCGCGGTGACCCGGTCCTCGCCCAGCAGGGGACCGGTGACCTCGGTGAGCCGCTGCGGCAGGTCGACCGGGGTGCGCAGCGGCGCCCGCAGCCCGGTGCTCTTGTAGTCGGGGTAGCCGACGGGGGTGCGCAGGGAGGGGTCCTCGCGGCGGTAGCGCGGCAGGTGCAGCCGGCTCCCGGATGTGGTCCCGGTCATGTCCCGACCGTACGGCCGACCCCCGGACCTCCCAAGCACCGACTTCCGCTGGACGGGAGGCCATGTCGAGCACCCGCGGTCGAGCACCCGCGGTCTAGCATCCGCGCCGCCCGTCCGTCCCCGGGCAGCAGGAGGCTCGGCGGTGGCCGGTGGCAGCGCGACGTCCGGACGGTCGGTCACCGCGCGTGCGCTGGCGGTGCTCGACTCGTTCGACAGCACCTCCCCCCGGCTGTCGCTGTCGGAGATCGCCCTGCGTTCCGGGACGCCGCTGTCGACCGCCCACCGCCTCCTGGGCGAGCTGACCGCCTGGGGGGCGCTGCACCGGCGGCCCGACGGGCGCTACGAGATCGGCCGCAAGCTCTGGGACCTCGGCCTGCTCGCCCCGGTCCAGCTCGAGCTGCGGCAGGTGGCCGCCCCGTTCCTGCTGGACGTGCACACGGCGACCCGGGACACCGTGCACCTCGCCGTCCGGGACGGGCGCTCGGCGCTCTACGTCGAGCGGATCTCCGGCCGCGAGTCGGTGCCGGTGGTCAGCCAGGTGGGCAGCCGGCTGCCGCTGCACGCCACCGGGGTCGGCAAGGTGTTGCTCGCCGCGGCACCCGAGGACGTGGTGGACGCCGTCCTGCGCACGCTGACCCGGGAGACCCGGCACACCGTCGTCGAACCCGCGCGGCTGCGCCGGGAGCTGGGCGAGGTCCGCCGGCGCGGGTACGCGCGCACCGCCGAGGAGATGTCGCTGGGGACCCTGTCGGTCGCCGTCCCGATCCGCGCGGAGCGACCCGGGGGGCCCGCCGTCGTCGCCGCCCTGGGCATCGTCGTCCCGAGCCACCGGCGCGACCCGACCCGGCTGGTGCCGGTGCTGGAGGTGGCGGCGCGGGGGGTCGGGCGGGAGCTGTCGCGGGGCCGGTCCTTCCGCTGAGCGGGAGCCGGCGGTTCCCAGCCGCGCGTACCGGCGGTCACACTCTGCTGGTGCGCACACAGGTGGGGATCATCGGCGCCGGCCCGGCCGGCCTGCTCCTGTCGCGGCTGCTCGCCCTGGCGGGGATCGACTCGGTCGTCCTGGAGAACCGGTCGCGGGAGTACGTCGAGGCCCGCATCCGCGCCGGCATCCTCGAGCAGTCCACCGTCGACACCCTGACCGCCGCCGGCGTGGGGATGCGGCTGCAGCGCGAGGGGCTGGAGCACTCCGGCATCCACCTGCAGTACCCCGGCACCCGGCACAAGCTCGACTTCCCGTCGCTGTGCGGCCGCACCGTGTGGGTCTACGGGCAGACCGAGGTCACCAAGGACCTCATCGCCGCCCAGCTGGACGGCGGCCCGCCGCTGCTGTTCTGCGTCTCCGACGTGCGCCTCGAGGACGTCGACGGCGACGCCCCGCGGATCCGCTTCACCGACGCGTCCGGCACCCCGCAGGTGCTCGAGTGCGACGCCGTGGCCGGCACCGACGGCTTCCACGGGGTCTCCCGGCCGGTGGTGCAGGCCGCCGGCGGGCGGGTGCGGGAGCGCACCTACCCCTACGCGTGGCTGGGCATCCTGGCCGACGCCGCCCCCGCGACCGACGAGCTGATCTACGCCTGGCACCCCGAGGGCTTCGCGCTGTACTCGATGCGCTCGCCGTCGGTGTCGCGGCTGTACCTGCAGGTCGACCCGGCCGAGCAGATCGAGGACTGGTCCGACGAGCGGATCTGGGACGGGTTGGAGACCCGGTTCGCGCACGAGGGCTGGTCGGTCAACCGGGGCGCGGTGACCGAGAAGTCGATCCTGCCGATGCGCTCGTTCGTCAGCACCCCGATGCGCCGCGGCCGGCTGTTCCTGGCCGGGGACGCCGCGCACATCGTCCCGCCGACCGGCGCCAAGGGCCTCAACCTCGCCGTCGCCGACGTCACCCTGCTGGCGCAGGCGCTGGTGCGGCTGCTGCAGGAGAAGGAGACCGACCTGGTCGACTCCTACTCCGACCGCGCGCTGGCCCGGGTGTGGCGGTGCACCCACTTCTCCTGGTTCATGACCTCGATGCTGCACCGCTCCGGGGACGACTTCGACGCCGAGCTGCAGCTGTCCCAGCTGCGCCGGATCTGCTCGTCCGACACCGCCGCCCGCGAGCTGGCGGAGAACTACACCGGCCTGCCGCTCGACCGGTGACCGGACCCGCTGCCCCGCGGCGGAGGACGGCGTCGCGGGCGCTGGTCCCGGTCCTGCTGTCCACGGGCGTGGTCGTCGCCGCGATCAGCAGCCTGGGTGCGCCGCTGGTGCCGGCCATCGCCGCCGCGAACGGCGTCTCGCTGCCCGACGCGCAGTGGGCGCTGACCGTCACCCTCCTCGTCGGCGCGGTCGCCACGCCGGTGCTGGGCCGGCTGGGCGACGGTCCGCGCCGGCGCGCCGTCGTCCTCACCGTGCTCGGAGTGGTGGTCGCCGGCAGCGTGCTGGCCGCCCTGCCGCTGGGCCTGGGCTGGCTGATCACCGGGCGGGGCCTGCAGGGCCTCGGCCTGGGGCTGACCCCGGTGGCCATCGCGATCGCCCGCGACGCGCTGCCCGGGCCGCGCGCCCGGGCGACGCAGGCCGCCCTGTCGATCATGGTGGCCGCCGGCGTCGGCGTGGGCTACCCGCTCGCCGGGCTGGTCGCCGGAGCCGGCGGCGTGCACGCGGCCTTCTGGGCCGGCGCCGCGGTCAGCGGCGCGGCCCTGGCCGCGGCCGCGCTCGTGCTGCCGCCCTCCCCCGCGGTGCCGGCCCGGCGGCTGGACGTCGTCGGCGCCCTGCTGCTCGGCACCGGCCTGGCCGCCGGCGTGCTGGCGCTCAGCGAGGCCGAGGTGCTCGGCTGGACCTCACCGCGGCTGGCCCTGCTGGCGGGGGTGTGCGTCGCCGCCCTGGCCGCCTGGGTGGCCTGGGCGCTGCGCACGCCGTCGCCCGTGGTGGACCTCCGGCTGGCCCGCGGGCGGACGGCGGGGACCGCGCACAGCGCGGCCCTGCTCGTCGGGCTGGCCAACTACCTGCTCCTCTCGTCGGTCCCGCTGCTGGCCCAGACGCCGACCTCCACCGGCTACGGCGCGGGCGCGTCGATCGGAGTCGCCGGGCTGGTGCTGCTGCCCTTCTCGGTGGCCAGCGTGCTGGCCGGCCGGCTGGCCCGGCTGCTGGCCGACCGCGCCGGCATCCGCGCCGTGGTGCCGGTCGGCGCGGTCGTCATCGCCGCGGCGCACGCGCTGTACGCGCTCACCGGCGGCGGCCTGTGGCAGCTGTGCGTGGTCATGACGGTCGCCGGCCTGGGGGTCGGGGCCGCGTTCGCGGCGCTGCCGGCGCTGGTCGTGTCGGCGGTGCCGGCCGGCGAGACCGGCAGCGCCATGAGCCTCAACCAGGTGCTGCGCTACGTGGGCTTCGCGGTCGGCAGCGCGACGACCGCCACGGTGCTCGAGGCGGCGACCCCGCCCGGTGCGGGCTACCCGGTCGCCGGCGGCTACGCCGTCATCGGGCTGATCGGCTGCGCCATCGGCCTGCTCACCGCGGCCGTCACCTGGGTGCTGCCGGCCCGAGCGCCGACGGCGCCGACGACCGAACCGGCGTCCTCGGGCCGCTGACGCGCGGCGGCCGACGGCGACCAGCGCGAGCCGGCGTCCCGGCCGGCAGACCCACGGGGCTCGGCACGCGCCGTTGCACCGATCGTGCCCCCTGACGGGTGAGCAGGAGCGGTTCAGCGGCCGGCGTCGAGCAGGGTCAGCACGGCCTCCGCCGTCCCCGGTGCGAGCGGCAGGTGCGGCAGCACGCCGGGCAGCTCCTCGGGCTCGATCCCCTCGGCCAGCAGAGCGCGCAACAGCCGGTCGGCGTCCGACGGCGCCACCGGCTGCTCCAGGCCCCCGGCCGACAGCGCCGCCCGGGCGAGGAAGACCGCGCCCGACGCGTCCGGGTCCTCGGCAGCGGCCGGAGCCGGCGGCGGTGCGGCCTCCCGGTTCAGCGCCTCGGCCGTCCGCACCAGCGACAGCGGCAGCCCCTCCGCCTCGACCTCCAGCAGCGGGACGTCGGCCAGCGCGGCCAGCACCAGGTGCTCGGCCTCGGTGCGCAGCGGCGCCTCCCACTCCCCGGCGCGGAGCACGCCGACCAGGTCGCGGCCGTCCTCCCCCAGGTCGTCGAGCAGCTCGGCCCACTCCGCGCGACGGGTGGCCCGGGCCCGCTCGGCGGCGAGCACGCAGGTGGCCAGCACGAACGGTTCCAGCACCTCCTGGTCGAACCGGTCGGCGTACACGACCCCGTCGGCGTCCACCGCGTTGAGGACGTCGCGGAAGCTGCCCGGCCGGGCGTCGCCGAGGTCGAGCCGCCCGTCCTCCTCGCCGGACAGCGCCTGTCCGCGGGCCACCCGGTCGCCGTTGGTGCCGCCGGTCGCCACCAGCCGGCCACGGCGGCGTTCCACGTGCGGCCGGTCGGAGATGCCGACGCTCCACGCGCAGGCCTCGGCGATCAGGGCGGGCAGCCGCTCGCGCAGCACGTCCCGGGTGAGCTGCCCCATCCAGTCGACGTCGAACACGCCCCCGACCGTGCCCAGCGCACGCCGGAGCACGCCCGGGAGGGCAGATCTACCGGCCGGTAGCAAGTGTGGGATCGTCGGGGTCCCAACCTGCGAGACGGCCGCTCCACGGAGCCGTCGAGAGAGAGGTCCGATGCGGTTGCAGCTGTCCCCGGAGCTTTCGGCCTTCCGGGAGGAGATGCGGACGTTCTTCACCACCGAGGTACCCCAGGACATCCGCGACACGGTCGCGGCCCGGCGGCACCTGTCCAGGGACGACTACGTCCGGAGCCAGCGCATCCTCAACGCCGCCGGGCTGGCCGTGCCGCACTGGCCGGTGGAGTGGGGCGGCCGGGACTGGACGCCGCTGCAGCGGCACATCTGGCGCGAGGAGATGCAGCTGGCCTGCGTGCCCGAGCCGCTGGCCTTCAACACCAGCATGATCGGCCCGGTGCTCGCGGCCTTCGGCAGCCAGGAGCAGAAGGAGCGGTTCCTTCCCGCCACGGCGAACATCGACATCTGGTGGTGCCAGGGCTTCTCCGAGCCCGACGCCGGCTCCGACCTGGCGTCCCTGCGCACCACCGCCGTCCGGGACGGCGACGACTGGGTGGTCAACGGCCAGAAGACCTGGACGACGCTCGGCCAGTACGCCGACTGGATCTTCTGCCTGGTCCGCACCGACCCGCTCGCGGAGAAGAAACAGCGCGGCATCTCGATGCTGGTCTTCCCCATGGACTCCCCCGGGGTCACGCTGCGCCCGATCGAGCTCATCGACGGCAGCCGGGAGGTCAACGAGGTCTTCTTCGAGGACGTGCGCGTGCCGAGCGAGTTCCTCGTCGGCGAGGAGAACCGCGGCTGGGACTACGCGAAGTTCCTGCTCGGCAACGAGCGGGTGGGCATCGCGCGCATCGGCTTCACCAAGCGGCTGCTGGCCCAGGCCAAGGGGTACGCCCAGGAGGTCACCGTGGCGGGGCGCCCGCTGGCGGAGGACCCGCGGATGGCCGCGCGCATCGCCGAGGTGGAGAACGAGCTGGTCGCGCTGGAGCTCACCGCGCTGCGCGTGGTCGCCCACTCCGCCGACGGCCGGCCGCACCCGGCGTCGTCGGTGCTCAAGCTGCGCGGCTCGGAGCTGCAGCAGGCCGCCACCGAGCTGGTCGTCGACATCGCCGGCCCGCTCTCGGTCACCTCGTTCGCCGACGGCGGCTCCGAGGTCCCCGAGTGGGCCCGGGTGGCCACGCCGGAGTACCTCAACTACCGCAAGGTCTCCATCTACGGAGGCAGCAACGAGGTGCAGCGCACCATCATCGCCGGCACGATCCTGGGGCTGTGAGGTAACCGTGGACTTCACCTTCGACAGCGAGCAGAACGACCTCCGGGAGGCCGTGCGCGGCCTGCTGGAGCGGTCCTACGGCGACGGCGAGCAGCGCCGCAAGGTCGCCGCCTCCGACCCCGGGTTCGACGAGGAGACCTGGGCCCGGATGGCCGAGATGGGCCTGCTCGGGCTGCCCTTCGCCGAGGAGCACGGCGGCATGGGCGCCGGCCCGATCGAGGTGGCGGTCGTGGCCGAGGAGATCGGCCGGGTGCTCGCGCCCGAGCCGTTCGTCGAGGCGGTCGTGCTGGCCGGCGGGCTGGTCGCCGCCGTCGGCACCGACGAGCAGAAGAGCGAGGTCCTGGCCGGCATCGCCGAGGGGACGACGCTCGCCGCGTTCGCGCACGCCGAGCCCGGCACCCGGTGGAGCCCGTCGGCGTCCGCCGTCACCGCCACTCCGTCACCGAACGACAGGGACGGCGACGGCTGGCGGTTGACCGGGACCAAGGAGCCCGTCCCCAACGGCGCTCGGGCCGACGTCCTGGTGGTCTCCGCCGTCGTCGACGGCGGGACGGCGCTGTTCCTCGTCCGCGGCGACGCCGAGGGCCTGACCCGCACCGGCTACCGCACCTCCGACGGCGGCCGGGCGGCGCACGTCCGCTTCGACGGCACCCCCGCCGAGGTGCTCGGCGCGGACGCCGGCGACCGGACGGCGGACGTCGAGCGGGCGCAGGCGCTCGCCCGGATCGCCTACGCCGCCGAGGCGATCGGCGTCATGGACACCGCGCTGCGGACCACCGCCGAGTACCTCAAGACCCGCAGGCAGTTCGGCGTCACCCTCAGCCGGTTCCAGGCGCTGACCTTCCGCGCCGCGGACATGTACGTCTCGCTGGAACTGGCCCGCAGCACCGCGCTGTGGGCGAGCATGGTCGCCGACGCCGGCGGGGACGTCGTCGCCGCGGCCGACCGCGCCCGGTTGCAGACCAGCCGCGCCGGGCGGCACATCGGCAAGGAGGCCATCCAGCTGCACGGCGGCATCGGCGTCACCGCCGAGTACACCGTCGGCCACCACACCAGCCGGCTCACCGCGATCGACCACCTGCTCGGCGACGGCGACTGGGCGGCCGACCGGCTCGCGCGCACCGTCACCCGCTACGAGACGGTCGACCCGCTCGGCGCTCCCTACACCGGCTGAAGGACCCCGTCCTGCCCACCCTTCGCACGCTCGCGGCGGGACCCTGGCCCCCTTGCAGGGTCCCGCCGCTGGCCCCGTCCCGAGGCTCATCCCGAGCTTGCGAGGGGTGAGAGGACGGGGTCCTTCCCCGGTGCCCTGCAGGGGGCCGAGCGGCCGGCGTCCCCTCGGGACGCCGGCCGCCTCGTGTGTGGATCGCCGCACAGCCGGTGCCCGGGTGGTGGTGCAGATCACGGGGTTCGGCATCATACGGGGACCCCGCGTCCGACCGCCGAAGAACGGAGCCGCCGTGCTCATCGGAGTGCCCAGGGAGACCCGCCCCGGCGAGACGCGGGTGGCGGCCACCCCGGCCACCGTCCGCCAGTTGCTCGCCCTCGGCTACGGGGTCGTGGTCGAGTCGGGCGCCGGAGCGGCCAGCAGCTTCCCCGACGAGGCCTACGCCGAGGCCGGCGCGCGGGTGGGCAGCGGCGACGAGGCCTGGGGCGCCGACGTCGTCCTGCACGTGGCCAAGCCGACCGACGGCGAGATCCGGCGACTCCGCGGGGGCGCGGTCCTGGTGAGCACGCTCGCGCCCGCCCTCGACCCCGGCGTCGTGGAGACCCTCGCCGACCGGCGGGTCACCGCGCTGGCGATGGACGCCGTCCCGCGGATCTCCCGAGCGCAGTCGCTGGACGTGCTGTCCTCCATGGCCAACATCGCCGGCTACCGGGCGGTGATCGAGGCTGCGCACGCCTTCGGCCGGCTGTTCACCGGCCAGGTGACCGCCGCCGGCAAGGTGCCCCCCGCGAAGGTGCTCGTCGTCGGCGCGGGCGTCGCCGGCCTGGCTGCGATCGGGGCGGCGAGCAGCCTCGGGGCGATCGTGCGGGCCACCGACGTCCGCCCCGAGGTCGCCGAGCAGATCGCCTCGATGGGCGGGGAGTACGTCGGCGTCCCGGCCTCGCCTTCCGACGGCACGGAGCAGCAGGGCGGCGGCACCGGCTACGCGAGCGTGACCTCCGCGGACTACGACCGGCGGGCCGCGGCGATGTACGCCGAGCAGGCCCGCGACGTCGACATCGTCATCACCACCGCGCTCATCCCCGGCCGCCCGGCGCCGCGGCTGATCACCGAGGAGATGGTGGCCAGCATGCGACCGGGCAGCGTGGTCGTGGACATGGCGGCCGCGCAGGACGGCAACGTGGCCGGCTCGGTGCCCGACGAGGTGGTGGTCACCCCGGGCGGGGTCACGATCGTCGGCTACACCGACCTGCCCGGCCGGCTGCCCGGCCAGGCCTCGCAGCTGTTCGGCACGAACCTGGTCAACCTGCTCAAGCTGCTCACCCCGGGCAAGGACGGCCGGCTCGTCCTCGACCTCGACGACGTCGTGCAGCGGTCGATGACCGTCGTCCGGGACGGCGAGGTCCTGTGGCCACCTCCTCCGGTGCAGGTGTCGGCGGCACCGGCTGCCGCGCCCGCCCCGCGCCCGGCCGCCGCCGCGCCGGCGACGAGGCCGGCGCGCTCCCCCGTCCGCACCTCCGCCCTGGTCGGCGCCGCCGCCGTGCTGCTGTTCCTGCTGACCGCCCTCTCGCCCAACCAGCTGATCGGCAACCTCACCGTCTTCGCCCTGGCGGTCGTCGTCGGCTTCTACGTCATCGGGTCGGTGCACCACGCGCTGCACACCCCGCTGATGAGCGTGACCAACGCGATCTCCGGGATCATCCTGGTCGGCGCCCTGCTGCAGATCGGCCACACCAGCACGCTGGTGACCGTGCTGGCGACGGTCGCGGTGCTGGTGGCCAGCATCAACGTCTTCGGCGGGTTCGCCGTGACCCGCCGCATGCTCGGCATGTTCTCGAGGAGCTGACGACGGTGACCGCTGCCTCCGCCGCCGCCGCGGCCTACATCGTCGCCGGTCTGCTGTTCGTGCTGAGCCTGGCCGGGCTGTCCCGGCACGAGACCGCCAAGACCGGCAACGCCTACGGCATCGCCGGCATGGCGATCGCGCTGGCCGCCACCATCGGGCTGGCCGCCCGCAGCCTCGAGGCCGCTGCCGTCGGGCTCATCGTGGTCGCCATGGCCGCCGGTGGGGCCATCGGGCTGTGGCGGGCCCGCCGGGTCGAGATGACCGGCATGCCGGAGCTGATCGCGGTCCTGCACAGCTTCGTCGGCCTGGCCGCCGTCCTCGTCGGCTGGAACGGCTACCTGTCGGTGGAGCGGGCCGGCGCGGCCCAGACCGAGGTGCCCGCCGGCCTGCTCGGCATCCACTCCGCCGAGGTGGTCATCGGGGTGTTCATCGGCGCGGTGACCTTCACCGGCTCGATCGTCGCCTTCCTCAAGCTCTCGGCGCGGATCAAGAGCAGCCCGCTCATGCTGCCCGGCCGCAACTGGCTCAACGTCGGTGTGCTGGTCGCCTTCGCCGCGCTCACCGTCGCCTTCGTCCTCTCCCCGAACCTCGGCGTGCTCGCCGTCGTCACGGTGCTGGCCCTGGCCCTGGGCTGGCACCTGGTCGCCTCGATCGGCGGTGGCGACATGCCGGTGGTCGTGTCGATGCTCAACAGCTACTCCGGGTGGGCGGCCGCGGCGTCGGGTTTCCTGCTCGACAACGACCTGCTGATCATCACCGGTGCCCTGGTCGGTTCGTCGGGCGCCTACCTCTCCTGGATCATGTGCCGGGCGATGAACCGCTCGTTCCTGTCGGTCATCGCCGGCGGGTTCGGCACCGAGGGCAGCACGGCGGCGGGCACCGCGGACGGCGAGCACACCGAGATCAGCCCGGAGGAGGCCGCCGACCTGTTGCGCACCGCCCGGTCGGTGGTCATCACGCCGGGCTACGGCATGGCCGTCGCGCATGCCCAGTACCCGGTCGCCGAGCTGACCCGCCAGCTCACCGACAAGGGCGTGCAGGTGCGCTTCGGCATCCACCCGGTCGCCGGCCGGCTGCCCGGCCACATGAACGTGCTGCTGGCCGAGGCCAAGGTGCCCTACGACGTCGTCCTGGAGATGGACGAGATCAACGACGACTTCGCCGGCACCGACGTCGTCCTGGTGATCGGCGCCAACGACACGGTCAACCCCGCCGCGCTCGAGGACCCGGGCAGCCCGATCGCCGGCATGCCGGTGCTGCAGGTGTGGGAGGCCGAGCACGTCGTCGTCTTCAAGCGGTCGATGAACACCGGCTACGCCGGGGTGCAGAACCCGCTGTTCTTCCGGGACAACACCCGGATGCTCTTCGGCGACGCCCGCGAGCGGGTCGAGGACATCATCAAGGCGCTCTGAGATCAAGGCGCTGTGAGATCAAGGCGCTGTGAGCGCACCGCCGGTTGCGGGGACGGCCCGGGTCGCCCACGGTTTCCCCGTGGACCCCTTCCGCGGCCTGGGCATGCCGCGCATCCCCGGCCTGTCCGAGCTGCTCGCGCAGCTGCAGGCGCAGACCGAGGCGCTGGCGCAGCTGCCGCGGACGCTCACCGACCTCAACAGCGCCGTCCGCGAGCTGATCGCCGCCACCAGGGTGGCGACCGAGACGATCACCTCGGCACAGCGCACCGCCGAGCGCCTCGAGGGGCTGGTCGAGGAGCTGGAGGAGCCGGTGCGGGCGCTGCGGCCCGGGCTGGAGCGGGTGGGCCGGGTGCTGGACGACCCGGCGATCGACACGGTGCCCGACACGCTGCGGACCATCGCCGACGACCTGCTGCCGCTGGTGCACGCCCTGCGGCAGGCCACCGCCCGGCTCGGCACCGTCTCCGGGACGGTCACCGGGATCCTGCGCCGCCATGCGCCCGGGAACAAGGGCCGGCCGGAGGACGACGTCCTCTGACGCACCGCAGCCGCACGGCCAGGGTGCGCCAGACGGGAACGACCCGGACGAGATCGTCGAGTCCTGCGAAGTCATCGTTCTGCGAAGTCATCGCCGTTGCGGGTGCAGAGGTCCAGTCCGTGGGCGTGTGCGGTGGCCGCGATCAGCAGGTCGGCCAGCCGGCTCCACGGCGTCGATCACCGTCGCGTCGTGCGCAGTTCCCGCTGCGCGATGACCTCCACCGCGGACGTCACCGTAGCAACCTGTGCTACAGGTGCGACGATCGAGCGGCGACGCGCCTCACCGGTCGCGCGCCAGCACGAAGGCGAACGGCTCGGGCAGGCCGCGCATGTCCATGAGGCCGAGCAGCACGTCCGGGTCGACCTGCCGGAAGACGTCGACGATCGGCAGCCGGTCGTAGAGCAGCGCCGTGGTGACGACGCCGCGGTGCTCGACCGGCCGCAGCCGGCCCCCGGGCCGGCGGGTGCGCAGCAGCGGCCGGACCACGGTGAACGCGGCGCGGGCGGGCCGGCTGCGGGCCAGCGCCGGGGCCCGGCGCAGCACGGTCAGCGGTGCCGGCGCGGGGTCGACCGGGCGGGGCCGGCCGGCCCGGTCGCAGAACAGCAGCGGGTGCACCGTCTCGGCGTCCACCACCTCCTTGCCCCACCAGCGGTACGCCGGCAGCAGCCCGTCCAGCCGGGACCCGGTGGGCAGCTCGGTGCCCCGCCAGCGGCCGACGAGGGTGTCCGGCCCGACGGCGGGCAGCCGGTCGAAGAACGCCAGGACGTCGACCGGCGCGGCGCCGCCCCGGTGCCGGTCGAGCCAGCGCAGCGCCTCGGTCACCGCCGCTCCCAGTGCACCGGGTGCTCCAGGCCGGCCGGCAGTCGGGTGGCCGCGTCCCCGCGGGCGGCGGCCACCTGCGGGCGGGTGAGGAACAGCGCACCGGACAGGTCGGCGCCGCGCAGGTCCGCCGCCCGCAGGTCGGCGCCCAGCAGGTCGGCCGCGCGCAGGTCCGCGTCGCGCAGGTCGGCGCCGATGAGGTAGGCCCCGCGCAGGCTCACCCCGCGCAGGTCCGCGCGGCGCAGGTCGGCGCCCACCAGGTCGGCGCCCCGCTGCTGAAGGGCCCCGTCCTCCTCACCGGGGAAGGACCCCGTCCTCCCCACCCTTCGCGAGCTCAGGGTGGGACCCGGGACGGGGCCGCGGCGAGCCTCTGGACGGGGCCTGCCCAGGCCGGGGCCGCGGCGGGCCCCTGCAGGGGGCCGCCTGCGGACGGTGGCCCGCGCCCGCTCGCTGACCTCCGCCAGCAGCGCCCCGGCCTCGGCGCGCAGGGCGGCGGGATCGACGGCGGCCAGCTCGTCGGCGCCGGCGGCGGTGAGCCGCACGGTGCGCTCCCGGGCGGCGGTGAGCTCCCGGTGCAGCGGCGCGGCCGCCGGCAGGGCCAGCGCCTCGGTGAGGTACCAGAGCAGCTCGTGCAGCTGCCGCTGCACGCCGAACGCCGCGAACACCCGGTCGGCCAGCTCGGGCGACTCGCGCCAGTCCCGCCCGCCGAAGGTGACCTGCACCGTCTGCTGGCCGGCACCGAAGCAGTCGAACACCGTGCAGCCGGGAAAGCCGCGCTCGCGCAGCTCGGCGTGGATGCCGCAGCGGGAGTCGGGCTGCAGGTGCGGGCACGCCCGCCCGGCCGGCTTGTCGATGGCGAAGTCCGCCGACGCGGCGAAGGCCGGCGCCACGCAGCACAGCCCCGCGCATCGGGCGCAGTCCGCGCGCAGGTGCGCCCGGGGGTCGGCGGCGGCGGGTACGGCTCCTCCGCGGCGCTGGGCCATCGCCGTTCTCCTCTCGCCTGGGATGGGTCGCCTGCCGATGATGCCGGGGTGGACGTGCTGAGCAGCCGGGTGCTGGTGACGCCGCTCGACCCCGCGCGGTCGCAGGCCTTCTACCGCGACGTCCTGGGGCTCGCGGTCTACCGGGAGTTCGGCCCACCGGAGCACCCCGGGGTGGTGTTCTTCCTCGGCAACGGCCTGCTGGAGGTCTCCGGCCGCGGCGACCAGCCGCCGCGCGGGATGGCGCTGTGGGTGCAGGTGCGCGACGCCGCCGCCGAGTACGCGCGGCTGCGCGCGGCCGGGGTGAGCCTGCTGCGCGAGCCGCGGACCGAGCCGTGGGGGCTGGTCGAGGCGTGGGTGGCCGACCCCGACGGGGTCCGGATCGTGCTGGTCGAGGTGCCGCCCGACCACCCGCTGCGCCGCGACCGCCGCTGAACGCGCGGTCGGGCAGCCGGACCGGTCAGAGGGTGGGGTCGGCCGGCTTCGGCTGGGAGCGCTCGGACGGCGTCCCGCGCACGAAGTCGCCCACCGACTCCTCCAGCCGCGCCCAGGTGGTGCTCCACTCGACCAGCGGGTCGAGGATCCGCTCGAAGACGGCCAGCTGCTCGTCGAAGGCCTGCAGCTGGGCCGTCATCGCCTGGATCTGCGTGCGCTGGCCGCGCACCGCCCGGTCGATCGCCCGCAGCTGGGCCGCCGACAGCGCCCCGGGCGGCGAGGGCAGCCGCGGCAGCGAGAAGGGCACCGCACCGGCGGCCCCGCTGGCCAGCCCGCGGGCGCGGTCGGTGAAGGCTCGCAACTGGCTGACGAACTCCTCGACCGACCGGCTGACCAGGTTGCCGGAGCCCGGTTCGCGGCCGCCGTCGTCGTGCTCGCTCATGCCCCCAGTGTCCCGTCCGCCGGCTCCCGGCGCGCCCTCATCGCGTACCACGCTGGGGGCGTGTTCTGGGCGCACGCCGTCGCGGTGGTGCACGGCCTCGCCGTCGTCCTCGTGGTGGCCGGCGCGCCGCTGGCGCTGCGGGTGCCGCGGCTGCTGCTGGTGCACGTCCCGGTGGCCGCGGCGGTCCTCGCCGTGAACCTCGCCGGGGCGCCCTGCCCGCTCACCGAGTTCGAGCTGGCGCTGCGCGAGCACGCCGGCGCCGCGCCGTACACCGGCGGCTTCCTGGGCCACTACGCGCTGGCCCCGCTCGGCCTGGACGTGGGCAGCCCGGCGGTGCAGGCAGGCATCCACACGGTGGTGCTCGTGCCGAACGCCGCCGGGTACGGGCTGCTCGCCGCCCGGGCGGTCCGCCGCCGTCAGCAGCCGAGCAGCGCGCGCAGGGTGTCGGCGTTGCGGACGGCGTGGCCGCGCCCGTCGTTGTTGAAGTACGCGTACACGTCGCGGCCGGAACCGGACGCAGTAGGCCGCGCCGTGCCGCTCGAGCAGCGCGAAGACGCCCTCGTCGTGCCAGCTGGGGTGGCGGAACTCGACCGCGACCCGCATCCAGTCCGGCAGCAGGCCGAGGAAGGAGTCGAGCCGGGCGTCGTCGCGCTCCTGGGTGGGGACCAGCTGCGCCAGCAGCACCGCCCGCTTCTCGCCCAGCTCGTGCCAGCACTCGGTGAGCCGGCCGACCCAGGTCTCCGGCGCGTGCAGCCGCTTGGCGTGGGTCAGGCCGCGGGGCGCCTTGACCGACAGCTGGAAGCCCGGGGGCAGCCGGCGCCGCCAGCCGGCGGAGGTCGCCGTCCGGGGCCAGCGGTAGAAGCTGGCGCCCCGCTCGACGGTGCCGAAGCGCTGCACGTAGTGCGCCAGCCGGTCGCGGGGCGGGGTGCCGGGCGGGTAGAGGACGCCGTCCCAGCGGTCGTAGCTCCAGCCGGACGTGCCGACGTGGACCGCTCCCACCGCTCAGCCCCGGCGCCGCCGGGTCAGCGCGGCCAGCACCCGGCCGTGGGAGCCGGGCGCGACCCGGGCCAGCAGGTCGGGGACGACGGCGCTCCAGCCGACCAGCTGCCGGGGCCGGCGCCGCTCCACGGCGGTGAGGACCACCTCGGCCGCCTTCGCCGGGTCCATGGTCAGCAGCCGGGCGAAGTCGCGCTTGCCCCGCTCGGCCTCCTCCGCCGGGACGCCGGAGCCGACCCGGGCGTTCTCGGCGATCCGGGTGCGGATCCCGCCGGGGTGCACGCTGGTGACTCCGACGCCGTCCGCGGCCAGCTCGGAGCGCAGCGCCTCGGTGAACCCGCGGACGGCGAACTTGCTCGATGCGTACGCCGCCTGCCCGGCCGGGGCGATGAGCCCGAAGAGGCTGGAGACGTTGACCAGGTGCGCGCCCGGGTGGGCCTTCAGCGTGGGCAGCAGGGCGTGCGTGAGCCGGACGACGGCGGAGAAGTTGACCGCCACGACCTCCTCGAACTCCTCGAGGGTCACCTGGTCGAACCGCCCGGCGAGGGCGATGCCGGCGTTGTTGACCAGCAGGGTGGTCTCCGGGTGCGCGGCGACGACCGCGTCGGCGACCCGCCGGGTGTCCGCGGCGTCGGCCAGGTCCACTCCGTGGGTGGTGACGGCGAGTGCGGGGTGCGCCGTCCGCACGGCCTGCGCCACCGCTGCCAGCCCGTCGGCGTCCCGGTCGAGCAGCACCAGTGAGCTGCCGCGTCGGGCCAGGCCGTGCGCGAGGGCGGCGCCGATGCCGCCGGCCGCGCCGGTCACCACCGCCGTCCCCCCGGCGAACCGGTACGGGGCGAGCCGGACCCTGCCTCCCGGTGGGCTCGCGTGCTCGCTCACGCTGCGGCGACCTCCTCGGCGGCCCGGGCCGGCTGCCGGCGGGCGAAGCGGACGCCCTCGTCCTCCAGCGGGCCGCGGCGCATGAGGAGCAGGTCGCGCACGTAGTTCTGGTGTAGCCGCCACGGTGCGCGGGAGCCCTGCGTCGGCAGCGCGGACAGGCTGCGCTGCACGTAGCCGGAGGTCAGCCCGAGGAACGGGGCGGTGCCGCCCTCGGGGGGCGCGACCGGGGTGCAGGTGGCGTACCCGGAGGCCGCCATGTGGTCGAGCAGCCGGCAGACGTAGCGGGCGACCAGGTCGGCCTTGAGCGTCCAGGAGGCGTTGGTGTAGCCGATGGTCATCGACAGGTTGGGGACGCCGGAGACCATCATCCCCTTGTAGGAGACCCGCTCGGACAGGTGCACCGGCTCGCCGTCCACGGTGAGGGTCATCCCGCCGAGGGGCAGCAGGGTCAGCCCGGTGGCGGCGACGACGACGTCGGCCGGGAGCTCCGCGCCGGACGCCAGCGCGATCCCGTGCTCGGTGAACGAGGCGGTCCGGTCGGTCACGATGGACGCCCGGCCCTCGCGGACGGCGGTGAACAGGTCGCCGTCGGGCGCCAGGCACAGCCGCTGGTCCCACGGGTCGTACGGCGGGTCGAAGTGGGTGGCCACGTCGAAGCCCGCGGGCAGCTGCGCGCGGGCCGCCTTCTGCAGGAAGGCCTTCATCGCCGCCGGGCGGCGCCGGCTGAACTGGTAGGAGGCCATGGAGACCAGCACGTTCTTCCACCGCACCAGGGGGTAGACGGCCCGGGCCGGCAGCCGGCGGCGCAGCGCGTCGGCGAGCCGGTCGCGGCCGGGCAGGGCGAGCACGTAGCTGGGCGTGCGCTGCAGCATCGTCACGTGCGCGGCCCGCTCGGCCATGCTCGGCACGAGGGTCACCGCGGTGGCGCCGCTGCCGATGACCACGACCCGCTTGCCGGCCCAGTCCAGGTCCTCGGGCCAGGTCTGCGGGTGCACGATCCGGCCGCGGAAGCGCGCCTCGCCGGGGAAGGCCGGCCGGTGGCCCCCGTCGTAGCGGTAGTAGCCCGAGCAGACCGACAGCCAGGAGCAGGTCAGCCGCACCGTCTGGCCGGTGTCGGACCGCTCGGCGGTCACCGTCCAGCGGGCGTCCTCGGTCGACCACTCCGCGGCGACGACCCGGTGGCCGAACCGGATGTGCCGCTCCACGTCGTGCTCGCGGGCGGTCTCCCGGATGTACTCGCGGATCGACGCGCCGTCGGCGATGGCGCGGGCCTGGGTCCACGGCCGGAACGAGTACCCGAGGGTGAACATGTCCGAGTCCGACCGGACGCCCGGGTAGCGGAAGAGGTCCCACGTCCCGCCGATCGCGTCGCGGGCCTCGAGGATCGCGCAGCTCGTCCCGGGGCGCTCCCGCTGCAGGTGACAGGCGGCGCCGATGCCGGACAGCCCGGCGCCCACGATGAGGACGTCGACGTGCTCGACGGTGGTGGCAGCGGTCATGGCTCCCCCAGGCTCGCGGTGACGCTGCCCACGGTAGTCGACACCCTGTCGAGAGCGTCAACGCCCCGTCGGGTCGTCGGTGCCGTAGATGGCGCGCAGCCACACGGTGAGCAGGACGTCGATGAGGTCCTCCTCCGCGACGGCGGGCTGCTGGCCGGCCAGGGTCACCTGCACGACCCGCTCGTTCATCCAGTTGAGCACCACCGCCAGGTCCCGCGCCGGCGGGCCGGCGGGGGCGGCGCCGCGGGCCCGCTCGGCCTCGATCGCCGCGGCGGTCTCGGTGACGAAGCCCTCCATCACCTGCGCCCACAGCGTCCGGACCTCGGGGCTGTGCGCCAGGAGCTGGGTCGCCGCGGCGGTGAGCGCCCGGTGCGCGCGGAAGGTGTCGCGCACCGCGCCCAGCGCCGCCCGCCAGTTCTCCCGGACGTCGCCGCCCAGCGCGCTGCCCCTCACCGCCTCGGCGCGCAGCGCCCGCGCCTCGGCCACCACCCGGTCGAGCAGGGCGAGGACGACGGCGTCCTTGGAGGCGAAGTAGAAGTAGAAGGTCGGCCGGGAGATGCCGGCGCCGCGGGCCAGGTCGTCGACGGAGATCTCCGCCAGCGGCCGCTGCTCGAGCAGCCGCTCGGCGGTGGCCAGGATGGCGCGCTCGCGGTCGTCACCCGAGGGTCGGCGCGCCCGGCGGCTCCGGCTCGATGCGGGTCCGGGACCGGAGGCGGCGGACAGCGGGGCGGCCACGGCCGCCGACCCTACCGATCAGGGCAGCCGCCACACCGTCGTCCGCCGCAGCCCCGGGCCCTCGGTCTCGGGGATGTCGTAGGCGGCGACCGCGGTCAGCCGCTCGCGGGGGAGGTAGGGCCGGCCGGGGTCGCCGACGAACACCTCGCGCCCTCGGGCGCGGGTCCGCTCCAGGAAGGGCAGCACCCGCTCGGTCATCTCCCGGTCGTAGCAGACGTCGCCGGCGAGGACGACGTCGACGCCGGCCGGGTCGCGGTCGAGGACGTCGCCGGTCACGCTCACCCGGTCGACGCCGTTGAGCCCGGCGTTGACGCCGACCGCGGCCCGGCTGAACGGGTCGACGTCGCTGGCCAGCACCGACCGGGCCCCGGCCAGGCAGGCGGCGATCGCCACCAGGCCGCTGCCGGAGCCGAGGTCGAGCACGGCCCGACCGGCGACCACCTCGGGGTGGTCGAGCACGAAGCGGGCCAGCGCCTGGCCGCCGGGCCACGCCGCGGCCCAGAAGGGCGGCGCCTCACCGGCGCCGCCCTCGTCCTCCATCGCCTCCCAGAGGGCGACGACGTCGTCGGCGACGTGCAACCGCACCTCGGGGACGGAGGAGGGCCGCCGGACCTGGGTGTGGGCCCGGACGAAGCCGGAGGGGACGGTTCGCACGCCCGGCAGTGCACCACCCGGCCCCGTCCCGGGCACCGCCGGCTCCGTCGCGGGCCGGCCCCGTGCAGGGCACCGCCGCGAGCCTGCGAGCGGTGGGGAGGAGGGGGTCCGGTGCGGCGTCATGAGACCGTCCACAGAAGCGTCAGGCACGTCACTCGATCGTGCGGCGGGCTTCCGCACAGCGCCGCGGTCGAGGTGGCCTGGTTTCGCGGTACGGCGATGGCGTGGACGAGAGGCCCGTGTACTCCGGAGCGCTGTCCGTCATCGACACGCTGATGTCGAAGTCCATCGTCTCGGTCATCGTGGCCCGTCCGTTCTCGCTGCTCGTGCTTGCGCGGCAGTCATCGGCGGGTCTCGGGCCGAAGGTCACGAGTTCGGCGCACACGCGTGGCCGCACCCGTCCGACGAGGGCCTGCAACAGGTCGACCGCTGTGACCGGAGGCGGTGTTGCACGGGTCGGGGCGGTGTCACACTCGGGTGGTGCCGACAACCCGCCCGCGTCACATGGTGACCGAGACCGACGAACTCGCTGTCGCCTTGGATGCGGCATCGCTTCGTTGGCCGGGGCTCACTCGCACCCAGCTGGTCGCTCGGCTGGCATTGGAGGGGCACCGGGCCGCGCAGGAGGCCGCGCAGGAGCGGATTGAACGACGCCGCGCAGCGCTTCGCGGCCTCAACGGCGTGTTCACCGGGCTGTATGGGCCGGACTACCTGGAGCGGGTGCGGGAGGGCTGGCCCGAGTGATCGTCTTCGACGCCAGCGTGCTCATCGCACACCTGGATGCGGACGACGCCCAGCATGCCCGCGCCGAAGGGCTGCTGGCCCGCGAGTTGGAGTCCGAGGACTTTGCTGTCAACCCACTCACGCTCAGCGAGATCTTGGTCGTTCCCACGCGGGAGGATCGCCTGGACGAGGTCATGTCCCGGCTCTCCGACCTGGAGGTCCAGGAGATCCCGTTCCCGAACGAGACGGCGACAGCCCTCGCCCAGTTGCGCGTGAGCACCCGGCTGCGGATGCCCGACTGCTGCGTTCTCCTCACCGCACGGCAGACGTCGGCCACAGTGGCGTCATTCGACGACCGACTGATGGAGGCGGCGGACCGGCTCGGGTTGGGAACGGTGCGGACCTGAGCCCGTGAAGAGGATCGCCCGACGAGCCTTCCGGAGAGTCCGGGACGTGCCACGGCCCAAGACCGTGGCGATCTCCTCGACTCGTGCGATCGGCTTCGCTCTGGCGGGATTCCTGGGCGAGCGCCTTGTTCGCGGCCGTGAAGAGTGCTTCCGTCCCCGCGCGTTCGTCGGCGGTCAGGTCGGCGGGCGGGTGAGTGGCGGGCCACGTCAGGAACGCCCTGGCGAGCCGCTGGCTGGTCAGGATCGTGCAGTAGGAGAGGACTTGCTGGCGCCCTGTGCGGGGACGATGGCAGTGAGCCTCTCCCCGTAGCGGAGGATTCGCAGGTCAGGAACACGCCGATGGCGGCCAGATGCCAGGAGATGACGCAGGACCTCGGTAGGAGGGAGGTCTTCTCACGGATCGTCTCCTCCACCCCAGGTCGTGGGCGTGTCTGATCCTCACCTACACCGCCGTGCTCCGGGTCGCCGAGGAGACGGTGCAGTTCGTGTCGGCGTTGCTCGCCGCTGGCCGGCGCCGACGCCGCACCCGTGCAGGGCGTCGGGCGCTGGGCTGCTACCGGCAGGCGGTCCTGGTCCTGCGCTGGTTTCTCGATGGCACCCGGCTGGCCCAGCTGGTCGCCGACAACGAGATCGGCTCCTCGACGGCCTACCGGTATCTGCACGAAGGCATCGACCGCTGCTCGGTCGCCGGGCCGACGGTGCGGGCTGACCGGCCCGAGCGGCGGATGGACCTGTCGTGGTCGGGCAAGCACGCCGCACACGGCGGCAACGGGCAGGTCATCGCCGTCCTCGATGGGCTGGCCGATCGGGGCGACGAGGATAACGGGCGGCGCTGACCACGCCGATCGAGCAGGCTGCCGGTCGCCGGCTGACCGCCGATGAGCGCACCGTCAACCTGCTGCGCGCGGCAACCCGCGCGCCGGCCGAACGCGGCAACTCGCTGCCGGGGACCACTGTCAAGGCGCTGCGCCGGGTCAGCCTGTGCCCGTGGCGGATCGGCGCGATCACCGCCGCCGCCCTGGCGCTGCTCCACCACGCGCACGACCGCACCACATGATCAACAGGCCGACGGAGCCGCTACTGGGAATGGATCAGTACCAACCCGTGGCCTGCGAGTGCGCCCAGGCCGCGCACGGGCTGCCGTAGGTGTTGTCGATGTAGATCAGCCCGGCGTCGATCTGGCGGTACCCGTCGGAGGTCTTGGCGATCCCGGTGCTCTTCCAGGTGGAGTCGAGGAACTGCGGGATGCCGTAGGCGGTGCTGGAGGGGTTCTGCGCGTCGGGGTCCCAGTCGCTCTCCCTGCCCCACAGCTTCTCCAGGCAGCCGAACCGCTCGGCGCCGACCTCGGCCAGCGCGTAGTCCTGGTAGGAGCCCTTCGGCGCGGCGGACGACGACCCGCTGCCGTTCTGCGGCGCGGGCGAGGCCGTGGTCCGCGAAGCCGCGGCCTCCGCGGCCTCGCGCTCGGCGGCCTGGCGAGCGGCCTGGCGAGCGGCCTGCTCGGCGGCCGCGCGCTCGGCCGCCTCGCGGGCGGCCTGCTCCGCGGCGGCCTGGGCGGCCGCGGCCTCGGCGGCGGCCCGCTCGGCGGCCGCGCGCTCGGCGGCCTGGCGCTCGGCCTGGTTCGCGGCGGCCTGGGTCGCGCTGGCCTGGGCGGCCGCGCGCTCGCTGCGCGAGACGGCGAGCTCCTCGAGCGGGGTGAGGTCGGGGATCGCCGTCCCCGCGGCCGACTCCGGAGCCGCGGGGGCGGACGGGGTGCCCAGCTGCTCGGCGACGCCCATCGAGGCGGTCACCGTCTGGGTCTCGGCGTCGACGGCGGGCTGGCCGCCGACCACCGCCACGACGACCGCGCCGGCGGCGGCGGTGGCCAGCAGGATCGCCGGGCGGCGGCGGGGTGCGGGTAGCCGCAGGCGGCGGCGGGACGGGGTGTCGGTGGTGGGGGCGGCCTGGGCGGCCGGGAGCTGCGTGGTGCGGTCGTCCATCGGGGGTGGGTGCTCCGGGGCGAGAGGGCGCACGGGTCGGCCCTCGCGTGCGGAGGGCAGCCCAGGGTGCGGCGGTCTAGGGGAGGTCGCCGGCGGCGCGGGGAGAGGGAGCGCCGGGCCGGCGGGCGCGGTCGGGACGGGTCAGCGGGCCGGGGAGGAGGCGCGAGGTGCGCGCGGCCGGGGAACCCGTCGAGCCGCGAGGGCCCGTGGGCGGGGCATGCGGGTGCTCTCCGTTCCTTCCGTGGCCGCCTACCGAGTTAGCTGACGGGTTCGGGCGGGAAGGTGCCCTACCGGACCCCCGAGCGGCGCTCGGGGGTGCGGATTCACCCCGGTACTGCGGTGGGTCCCCGGCTCACGCCCGCGGTGCGGGCACGACTCGGCGGCGTCCGGCCAGGCTCCCCGGGTGGGGACGGCGCGACCGACCGGACCCGGCCACCGTAGGTGCCGTCACCCGCCCGTGACAATCCCGGTGGCCACACCCGTCCCGTGAGCCACCTCGCAGCGCAGGGGGAACACCGGAGCGGTCCGCGGGGTTGGAGCAGGTAGTTGTACTCTCAACAACCGGAGGCGGACATGCAGTTCGGCGTCTTCTCGGTCAGCGACATCACGACCGACCCCACCACCGGCCGCACGCCCAGCGAGGCGGAGCGGATCCAGGCGGTGGTCACCATCGCGAAGAAGGCCGAGGAGGTCGGGCTGGACGTCTTCGCCCTCGGCGAGCACCACAACCCGCCCTTCTTCTCCTCCTCGCCGACCACCACGCTGGCCTACATCGCCGCGCAGACCACCCGGCTGCAGCTGTCCACGGCGACCACGCTGATCACCACCAACGACCCGGTGAAGATCGCCGAGGACTACGCGATGCTGCAGCACCTGGCCGGCGGCCGGGTCGACCTGATGCTGGGCCGCGGCAACACCGGCCCGGTCTACCCGTGGTTCGGTCAGGACATCCGCGACGGCATCCCGCTGGCGGTGGAGAACTACGCGCTGCTGCGCCGGCTGTGGGACGAGGACGTCGTCGACTGGTCCGGCCGGTTCCGCACCCCGCTGTCCGGCTTCACCTCGACCCCACGCCCGCTGGACGGCGTGGCGCCGTTCGTCTGGCACGGCTCGATCCGCTCCCCGCAGATCGCCGAGCAGGCCGCCTACTACGGCGACGGCTTCTTCTCCAACCACATCTTCTGGCCGGCCGAGCACACCGCCCGGATGGTGGAGTTCTACCGCCGCCGCTTCGAGCACCACGGCCACGGCTCGGCCGACCAGGCGATCGTCGGCCTGGGCGGGCAGGTGTTCATGCGCCGGAACTCGCAGGACGCCGTCCGCGAGTTCCGGCTGTACTTCGACAACGCCCCGGTCTACGGCCACGGCCCCTCGCTGGAGGAGTTCAGCGCCCAGACCCCGCTGACCGTGGGCAGCCCGCAGCAGGTCATCGAGCGCACCCTGGGTTTCCGCGACTACGTCGGCGACTACCAGCGGCAGCTGTTCCTCGTCGACCACGCCGGCCTGCCGCTGAAGACCGTGCTCGAGCAGCTGGACATCCTGGGCGAGGAGGTCGTGCCGGTGCTGCGCCGCGAGTTCGCCGCAGCCAAGCCCGCGCACGTCCCCGACGCGCCCACCCACACCTCCCTCGTGGCGGCCCACCGGACCGCCGTCGGGGAGGCGGTCGTCCGATGAGCACCCGGACCCTCGCCGTGGTCACCGCCGGGCTGTCGACACCGTCGTCCACCCGGCTGCTGGCCGACCGGCTGGCCGCCGCGACCGTCTCCGCCCTGCGCGAGCGGGGCGAGGACGCCACCATCGAGGTCGTCGAGCTGCGCACCCACGCCCGCGACCTGGCCGACCACCTGGTCACCGGGTTCGCCAACGACACGTTGCGGGCCGCGATCGACACCGTGGTCGGCGCCGACGGGCTGATCGCGGTGACCCCGGTGTTCTCGGCGTCCTACAGCGGCCTGTTCAAGACGTTCGTCGACGTCCTCGACCAGGACTCGCTCACCGGCATGCCGGTGCTCATGGGCGCCACCGCCGGCACCGCCCGGCACTCGCTGGTGCTCGAGCACGCGATGCGGCCGCTGTTCGCCCACCTGCGGACGGTCCCCGTCCCGACCGGCGTGTTCGCCGCGCCGGAGGACTGGGCCGGCGCCGACGGCGTCGACCCGGCCCTGGCCCGGCGGGTCGAGCGCGCGGCCGGTGAGCTGGCCGACCTGGTCACCGGCCGGCCGGCACAGCGCCGGCCGGTGGACCCGTTCGCCTCCGTTCCCTCGTTCGAGGAGCTGCTGCGGGGCGGCTGACTCCCCCCGGCGCTACCCCCAGGCCGTGCGCTGCCCCGGCGGGGTCGACCGGGCGGCGGTGTGCCCCGCGAGGAGGGCGAGCAGTGCCGGAACGCCGAGGAGCACGGCCGTGAACGGCGTCACCGACCGCAGGTCGCTGCGCAACACCTCGGGGTGCAGACCGCCGCCGGAGAGGGCGGCGCCGACGCTGATCCACACGGACACCGCCACCGCGGCGAGGACCACCGCCACTCCCCAGGACACCGCGAGCGGCAGCAGCCGGGCGCCGCGGCGCCCGGCTCAGGAGGCGAGCTGCTCGCGACCGGGGTCCTCGTGGCCGGGGCGGGCCTCCTCGACGAGCAGGGTGGAGAGCACGCCGAGGGCGTCGTCGAGCTGGCCGGTCAGCCGGTGCAGCGCGGCGCGCGCCTCGTCCCGCCGGTGCTGCAGGTCCTCGACCTCGGCCTGCGCGGCGGCCACCCGGGTGGCCCGGGTGTGCGCCAGCTCGGCCAGGGCGTGCTGCTCCTCCTCGGCCAGCCGCTGCGCCGCCTCGGCCGCCGCCCGGGACCGCTGCGCGGCGGCCTCGGCGGCCAGGCGCTCCCGCTCGGCGGCGGCCTCGGCGGCGAGCCGGTCGCGCTGGGTCGCGGCCCCGGTCAGCAGCCGGTCGGCCTCGGCACGGGCCTGCTCGAGCTCCTGGGCCGCCGTCGTGCGGACCTGCTGGGCCTCCTCGCGCAGCCGTTCCGCCTCGGCCACCGCGGTGCCCTCGACCTCCCGCGCCCGCCGCAGCAGGGTGTCGGCCTCGGACCGGGCCTCGCCGCGCAGGCGCTCGGCCTCGGTGGCGCCGACCTCGGTCAGCTGCGCGGCCTCGTCCGCGGCCAGGCGCAGGATCTCGCCGACCCGCTCGGAGGTCCGGACCAGCTCGCGCCCCTCGGGCGAGGTGGCCAGCAACCGGCGGGAGATCTCCAGCTCCGCCGACGCGGTGCCGTACCGGGCGAGCAGGTCGTCGTTCTCCCGCCGGGTGGCCGTGAGCTCGGCCTCGGCCCAGGAGACGTAGTTGTCCACCTGGAGCCGGTCGTAGCCGCGCAGCGCGGTGCGGAACAGGGGGCGGGGTTCGAGGAGGGTGTCGAGGTCACCGGCCAGGTTGGGCCGTCGGGGCGAGCCGACGGACGACGGGCCGTCGCCCGGTCCGGAACCGTCGGGGGCCGCCACCTCGCTGCGTCGGAACACGTGGGTCTCCCTCCTGACCCGAGGGGCGACCGTGCTCGCAGGTCTCGACCGGCCGGCCGCCCGAACAGCTCTTGCCCTGCTGAGCGACACTGCTGAGCTGTGCGAAGGATGCCCGGGCCAACCGGTTTGCAAGCGCTTCGCGGGCGCGCCACCGCGGGGGCGCGCCGGCTGGTCGGCGTAGTCCGTCGCGCCGTACCGGAACGATCACGATCGGTGAGGGGAGGGTGGTCAGCGGTACGCCGAGCCGCCGCGCAACCGAGCGCTCACGGCCACGTGCAGCGGCGCCAGCACGACGCCGTCGCGCGCCAGCCGGGCACGCAGCTGCCGGCGGTGCCGCAGCACGCCGACGAGCCCGATCGCCCAGAAGAGGTACTGGACGGCGAACGCCGCGCGGAAGGCGTCGAGCGAGTAGTCGGTCGACCGGCCCGGGGTGAGCAGGTCGAGCACCGCGCCCACAGCGAGGACGGTGAGCAGCGAGGCCAGGAAGCCGCCGACGTTGACCACGCCGCTGGCGCTGCCCTGCCGCTCGGCCGGGTTCCAGGTGCGGGCGAAGTCGAAGCCGATCATCGAGCCGGGCCCATTGGTGCCCAGGACGACCACCAGCAGCACCAGCAGCGGCAGCGGCGCCGGCCCGGGCCAGAGCAGGACCACGGTCCAGATCCCGGCCGTGGCGGCCAGGACGGTGAACACCAACGTCGAGCGGCGCAGCGGCCAGCGGCCGCACAACCGGCCGAGCAGCGGGCCGACGCCCATCCCGACGACCACCAGCACGGTGAGCAGGCCGGCGGCCGTCGCCGGGCTGCGCCCCTCGCCGACCACGAGGAACGGATAGCCCCACAGCAGCGTGAAGACCGTGCCGGAGAACTGGGTGACCAGGTGGGTGTAGAGCCCGATCCGGGTGCCCGACTCGCGCCAGGTGAGCGCCAGGCTGCGCCGGACGTCCGCCAGCCCCGCGGGCGGAGCCGGCGCGGTGCCGGCCGGGGCGTCGCGCAGCCCGACCACCACGAGGACGGCGACGAGGACGCCGACCGCGGCCGCGCCGAGGAACGTGACCTCCCAGGACGCGCCGTGCAGCAGCGCCACCAGCGGGTAGGCGGCGAGGATCTGGCCGACCTGGCCGATCTGGGCGGTGAGCTGGGTGATCATCGGCACCGTCGGCCCCGGGAACCAGAAGCCGATGACCCGCAGCACGCTGACGAAGGTCATCGCGTCGCCGGCGCCGACCAGGACGCGCGCGGCGACCGCCGTCGGCACGTCCCCGGCCAGCGCCAGCACCGCCTGCCCGGCGGCCATGGTCAGCGCCCCGGCCAGGATCAGCCGCCGGGAGCCGAAGCGGTCCAGCGCCACCCCGACCGGCACCTGCATGCCGGCGTAGACCACCAGCTGCAGGACGACGAACAACGAGACCGCCGACGCGCTCGCGGCGAACCGCTCCTGCGCCTCGACCCCGGCCACCCCGAGCGAGGCGCGGTGGAAGACGGCGACCGCGTAGGCGGCCAGCGCGACCAGCCAGACGGTGTACGCGCGGGCCGGAGGACGGGGAGCGGTCGGCGGCATCACCCCGACACCGACACCGCCGGACGCGGGTCTCTTCCGCGCCGGGGTGGTGAGTCTGCTCACCCGGAGGTGATCACCCCGCCCCGCGGCGCGAGTAACCGTGCACGGCGGCGGGCAGGGAGACCGTCGTCCGCCAGGGCCTGCCGGCTCCCGGCCGCACGTCCCGCACCGCCCGACGAGAGGAGAGCACCCGATGGCGTCCGTGATCCACTACACCATCGCGACCGAGGCCGAGAAGTACGCCGACTTCCGCCGCGTCCTGTGGACCGGCGAGAACACCCAGCTGGTCGTCATGACCATCCCGCCGGACGGCGAGATCGGCGAGGAGGTCCACGAGGACATCGACCAGATCCTCACCTTCGTCAGCGGCACCGGGGAGGCGCGCATCGCCGGGGCCAAGAAGAAGGTGGCGCAGGGCGACCTGGTCGTCGTCCCGGCGGGGACCGAGCACAACTTCGTCAACACCGGGCCCAACCCGCTGGTCCTCTACACCGTCTACGGCCCGCCGGAGCACGCCGACGGCGCGGTGCACCGGACCAAGGAGGAGGCCGACGCGGCCGAAGAAGCCGGCAAGGACGAGCCGCCGACCGACAGCTGAACCGACCCTGAGGATGGCCCCCTCGCAGGGTCCCGCCGCGAGCTGGCGAGTGGCGGGGGGCGAGGGGGTCCTTCTTCAGGCCTCGGGCTCGTGCAGCGGTTCGTTGCTGCCGGTGACGACCGGGCCGGCCGCCCCCGACCACTGCCAGTCCCGGATCTCCGGCAGGTCCTCGCCGTGGGTGCGCACGTACTGCCGGTGCTCGATGACCTTGTCGCGCAGCTGGTCGCGGGCGTGCCCGCCCGCCGGGGACAGCCGCGGCACCCGGTCGATGACGTCGGCGGCCAGGTGGAAGCGGTCGATCCGGTTCATCACGCACATGTCGAAGGGCGTGGTGGTGGTCCCCTCCTCCACGTACCCGCGGACGTGGATGTTGGCGTGGTTCTCGCGCCGGTAGGTCAGCCGGTGGATCAGCCACGGGTAGCCGTGGTAGGCGAAGACCACCGGCCGGTCGGTGGTGAAGTAGGAGTCGAAGTCGGCGTCGGACAGGCCGTGCGGGTGCTCGCGGTCGTCCTGCAGCCGCATCAGGTCGACGACGTTGACCACCCGGATGCGCAGGTCGGGGAAGTACCCGTGCAGGATCTCCACCGCGGCCAGGGTCTCCATCGTCGGGACGTCGCCGGCGCAGGCCATGACCACGTCGGGGTCGGCGCCGGCGTCGCTGCTGGCCCACTCCCAGATGCCGATGCCCTTGGTGCAGTGGGCGATGGCGGCGTCCATGCCGAGGTACTGCAGCGCCGGCTGCTTGCCGGCGACGATGACGTTGACGTACTGCCGGCTGCGCAGGCAGTGGTCGCCCACCGACAGCAGCGTGTTGGCGTCCGGCGGCAGGTAGACCCGGATCACCTCGGCCTTCTTGTTGACCACGTGGTCGATGAAGCCCGGGTCCTGGTGGGAGAAGCCGTTGTGGTCCTGCCGCCACACGTGCGAGGTGAGCAGGTAGTTCAACGACGCGATCGGCCGCCGCCAGGAGATCCCGTTGGTCGTCTTCAGCCACTTGGCGTGCTGGTTGACCATCGAGTCGACGATGTGGATGAACGCCTCGTAGCAGGAGAAGAAGCCGTGCCGGCCGGTGAGCAGGTACCCCTCCAGCCAGCCCTGGCAGGTGTGCTCCGAGAGGATCTCCATGACCCGCCCGTCCGGGGCGAGGTGGTCGTCGGTCGGCAGCAGCTCGGCCATCCAGGTGCGGTCGGTGGCCTCCAGGACCGCCCCCAGCCGGTTGGAGTTGTTCTCGTCGGGCGCGAAGACCCGGAACTGGGTCGCGTTGCGGCGCATGACGTCGCGCAGGAACGTGCCGAGCACCCGGGTGGCCTCGACCGCGCCGCTGCCCGGCTCCGGGACCTCGACGGCGTAGTCGCGGAAGTCCGGCATCCGCAGCGGCTTGAGCAGCACCCCGCCGTTGGCGTGCGGGTTGGCGCTCATCCGCCGGGGGCCGGCCGGGTGCAGGTCGCGGACGCCGGCGACCGGGGCACCGTCGGCGTCGAACAGCTCCTCCGGCCGGTAGCTCTTCAGCCACTCCTCGAGGACCCGGCGGTGGTCGTCGTCCTCCCGGGCGTTGGCGAACGGCACCTGGTGCGACCGCCAGGAGCCCTCGACCGGGACGCCGTCGACCTCCTTCGGGCCGGTCCAGCCCTTGGGCGTGCGCAGCACGATCATCGGCCAGTGCGGCCGCGTCAGGTCGCCGTCCTCCCGGGCCCGCCGCTGGATGTCGGCGATCTCGTCCAGGCAGCGGTCCAGCGTCGCGGCGAACTCCTGGTGCACGACCGCGGGGTCGGAGCCCTCGACGACGTAGGGGGTGTAGCCGTAGCCGCGCATGAGGTCGGTGAGCTCCTCGGGGCTGATGCGGGCCAGCACCGTGGGGTTGGCGATCTTGTACCCGTTGAGGTGCAGGATCGGCAGGACGGCGCCGTCGCGGGCCGGGTCGAGGAACTTGTTCGAGTGCCAGCTGGTGGCCAGCGGGCCGGTCTCGGCCTCGCCGTCCCCGACGACGGCGGCGACCACCAGGTCGGGGTTGTCGAAGGCCGCGCCGTAGGCGTGCGAGAGGGCGTAGCCGAGCTCGCCGCCCTCGTGGATGGAGCCGGGGGTCTCCGGCGCGACGTGGCTGGGGATGCCGCCGGGGAAGGAGAACTGGGTGAACAGCCGGCGCATGCCCTCGGCGTCCTGCGACACGTCGGGGTAGACCTCGGAGTAGGTGCCCTCCAGCCAGGCCGCGGCCACCAGACCGGGCCCGCCGTGCCCGGGGCCGATGACGTACATGGCGTCGAGGTCCCGGGCGGTGATGGCCCGGTTGAGGTGGGCGTAGACGAAGTTCAGCCCCGGCGTGGTGCCCCAGTGCCCGAGCAACCGCGGCTTGACGTGCTCCGGCCGCAGCGGTTCGCGCAGCAGGGGGTTGCCCATCAGGTAGATCTGGCCGACCGACAGGTAGTTCGCCGCCCGCCACCACGCGTGGACGGCGTCGAGTTCGGCGGGGGTCAGCGGCCCGGCCGTCTCCGGCGCGGCGGTGGTCATGACGTCCATGCGGAGTGCCCTCCCTCGTCGGGGTGACCCGGACCTGGGCTGCCCGGGGGCGTCTCGATCCCACCGGACGCCCCGCGCACGCGGCAACCCCGCGGTGCGCGGCGGTCAGCCGCGCCGCGCCGAGGAGCCGGAGGCGGGCGCCCGGCGCTCCTCGGGCTCCAGGACGGCGCGTTCGCCGGCGTCCAGCGCGGGCGTGCGGTCCTCGCCCACGGTCGGCTCCTCCTTGGGCCGGCCGCGGCGGTGGTCCCACACGTCGCGCACGACGACCTGGATCATGCCGGCGACCGGGATCGCCAGCAGCGCGCCGAGCACGCCCATGAGCTCCACGGCGACCAGGATGGCGATGATCACCGTGAGCGGGTTGAGCTTGACGGTGCGGGCGAACACCAGCGGCTGCAGCAGGTGGTTCTCCAGCTGCTGGTAGAGCACGAAGAACACCAGGACGGCGATGCCGGCGGGGACCGAGTGCAGGAAGCCGGCCAGCACCGCGACGACGCCGCCGATGGTGGCGCCGACCAGGGGGATGAGGTCGGCGATGCCGACGAACAGCGCGATCAGCCCGGCGTAGGGCACGCCGGCGACCTCCAGGACGACGAAGGTGAGGGTCCCGCAGACGATGCTGATCAGCAGGTTGCCCGAGATGTAGCCGGTGATCGACCGGGCGCAGTCGCCGCCGACCCGGCGGATCCGCTCCGCGGTGGCCGGGGCGAACAGCGCGGTCGTGCCGTCGACGATCTTCGGGCCCTCCAGCACCATGAGGTAGGCCAGCACGATGACGGTGACCAGGCCGGCCAGGCCGGTGGCCACGCTGGAGAGGACGCCGGCCGCCGGTGCGGTGAGGCTGCTGGCGAAGGAGCTGATCCGGTCCTGGTTGTCCTGGATCCACTGCAGCGCGTGGGTGCGCACCAGCAGCCCTCCGACCGGGCCCTGCCCGGCCTGGGCGGCCGCGATCTGGTCGGGCAGCTGCGTCGCGAGCCTGGTCGCCTCCTGCACCAGGGGGACGGCGAAGGCGGCCATCACCGCCGCCAGCACGAGGAAGGCCACCAGGAAGACGCCGAACGTGGCCAGGGCGCGGCGCCGGCCGCCGAGCAGCCGCCGCTGCACCCACCCGACGACCGGGGACAGCGCCACGGCGAAGAAGGCGCCGACCACGATCCAGGTCAGCACCTGCCGGATCTCGAGCACCACGTAGACCAGCAGCGCGGTGGCCAGCAGCAGGCCGATGACGGCGAGGATGGTGCGCACCGGCACCCGGGGTCGCTGCGGCACGGCAGCAGGAGAGGTCACGGTGCTGGTGTTCCCAGCGCGCGGTCCCGGCACGCCTCCCCTGCGGGTCCGGCTGCGCTGGACTGCGGCCGCGTGGCGGCAGCAGACTCGCCGGTGACCGCACCCGACCGTCCAGCGCCGAACGAGGAGGGGCTGCACCCGTGTCCGCCTTCCACTCCCCCGCCCACCCGGAGAGCGTCTTCACCTACGGCGCGCCGCACCTGAAGTTCGGCACCGGCGCCTCCGACGAGATCGGCTACGACCTCGCCCAGACCGGCGCGCGGCGGGTGCTGGTCGTCACCGACCCCGGCGTGGCCGCCACCGGTCACCCGCAGCGGGTGGCCGACCAGATGGACCGGTTCGGCATCGAGGCGCACGTCTTCGACGGCGCCCACGTCGAGCCCACCGACGAGAGCCTGCAGGCCGCGGTCGACTGGGCCCGCGAGCACGGCCCCTGGGACGCGATCGTCGCCGTGGGCGGCGGGTCGAGCATCGACACCGCCAAGGCGGTCAACCTGCTCACCACCAACCCCGGCGAGCTCATGGACTACGTCAACAAGCCGGTCGGCGAGGGCCGGGCGCCGGTCGACCCGCTGCACCCGCTGGTCGCCGTCCCGACCACGACCGGCACCGGCTCGGAGAGCACCACGATCTGCGTGCTCGACGTGCTGGCGCAGAAGGTGAAGACCGGCATCAGCCACGCCCGGCTGCGGCCCACGCTGGCGGTCATCGACCCGGCGCTGACCCGCACCCAGCCGGCCGGGGTGACCGCGGCCTCGGGCATGGACATCCTCTGCCACGCGCTGGAGAGCTACACCGCCCGGCCGTACACGACCTTCGAGCGCAAGCGGCCGGAGGAGCGGGTGCCCTACTGCGGCGCCAACCCGATCGCCGACATGTGGTCGGAGAAGGCGCTGTCGCTGCTGGCCGGATCCTTCCGCACCGCGGTCCGCGACGGCGAGGACACCGAGGCCCGCGGGCGGATGGCCATGGCCGCGACCTTCGCCGGGATGGGGTTCGGCAACGCCGGCGTGCACATCCCGCACGCCAACGCCTACCCGATCGCCGGGCGGGTGCAGGACTTCCACCCCAAGGACTACCCCGCCGACGAGCCGATGGTCCCGCACGGCATGTCGGTCGCCCTGACCGCGCCGGAGGCCTTCCGGTTCACCTTCGACGCCGACCCCGAGCGGCACCTGCGCGCCGCGCGGCTGCTGGACCCGCGGGCCGAGCAGACCGACGACCCCGCGGAGTTCCTGCCGACGGTGCTCACCGCGCTCATGCGCGACATCGACATCCCCGGCGGCATCGGCGCGGTCGGCTACGACGAGGGCGACATCCCCGCCCTGGTCGAGGGCACGATGAAGCAGCAGCGGCTGCTGGCCACCGCCCCCAAGGACGTCACCGAGGACGACGTGGCCGGCATCTTCCGCCGGTCGCTGACCCTCTGGTGAGCCCCGCCGGCTGACCGACCGCCGCCGCCCGGGCCGACGAGCGGGGGTCGATCCCGCCTCTCCCTTCGCAGTCGATCATGGGGTTGTTGTCGCCGACACGGCTCGACACGCCGCGGCCGCCGGCGACAACCCCATGATCAGCTCCGGGAGGGGCCGGACCGGCCACCCCGCAGGCGCTCGACCAGCGGTGCGGTCGACGCCGGCAGCAGCCGGGCGGCCGGCACCGGCGTCCGCACCTCGACCGCGATGTCCTCGCCGATCCGGTAGGGCTGGGCCAGCACCACCGACCCGAGGGTGCGCCGCAGCCGGGACACCTCGGCGCGCACGGTGACCGTCCGGGCCGGGTCGCCGAAGAGGTCCCCGGCCAGCTCGGCGGCCGAACGGCCCGCGGGGTGCTCGGCGAGGGCCAGCAGGATCTCCGCGTGCCGCGGGCTCAGCGCCGCCGTCCATGTCCCGCTCGGGCCGGTCACCCGCAGCTGCGGCCGGGAACCGGCCAGGTCGAGCAGGACGCCGACCGGCCGGTCGGCGTCCTCCGGGTCGGTCGGGCGCAGCAGCCAACCCCCGGGCAGGGGCTCGACGGTGCAGCGGCCCAGCGCCGGCACCCACACCGGGCCCGGGCGCACCTCCTCGGGCAGCGCGACGCGGTCGGGTGCGGCCAGGCCGGTGGCGGCCGCGGTGCACCCGTCGGCGCCGACGACCAGCGCCGGCCCGGACAGCCGGGCCAGCAGCGGCGCGGCGAGCACCCGCAGCCGCTCCACCTGGCGGGCGTGCGCGCTGCGCAGCTCCAGCTCGGCCAGCCGGGCGACGGCGTCCACCAGCGCGATCGTGCTGGGGTGCACGGTGGAGGCCGGGCCGGAGAGGTCCACCGCGCCCAGCAGCCGCCCGGTGACCGGGGAGTGCAGCGGAGCGGCGGCGCAGGTCCAGGGCTGGTGCCCCTCGGCGTAGTGCTCGGCGGCGTGCACCTGCAGCGGCACGCCGATCACGACGCTGGTGCCGATGGCGTTGGTGCCGACGGTGGGCTCGTCCCAGGAGGAGCCCTCGACGAAGCCCAGCCGGTCGGCCCGCCGGCACACCTGCGGCCCGCCCTCGCGCCACAGCACCCGGCAGGAGGCGTCGACGACGACCAGGACCTGCCCGGCGTCCCGCGCCACCGGCAGCAGCCGCTCCCGCAGCAGCGGCAGCAGCGGCGCCAGCCCGCTCTCGGCCCGCCGGCGCTCCAGCTCCGCGCCGTCCAGCGGTGGGACGTCGGGGGCGTCCGCGGGGTCCAGCCCGCTGCACCGGACCCGCCGCCAGGAGGCCCCGATCACCGGGCGCGGCGCCGCCGGCGGGGTGCCGCCACTGAGCGCCGCCGCGCGCACCCGCTCGAGCAGGCGGGTGTGCACCCGCGGGTCGGCGCCCGGCGGCAGGGCGCTGTGCACGGCGCTGGACATCGGCAGCTCCTCGGGTGAGACCCTCCCCACGATCCACGTGCCGTGCAACCCCCTGCAACGCCTCCCGAGCCGGCCGACCGGCGGGTGTGCTGGCTCCCTCCCCCTCCCCGACGACGCCGGAGGTCCTGCCGTGACCCAGACCGCCGAACGCCCCGCCGCACCCGCGGACTCCCCTGCCGCCCGGGCCGAGGCCTGGGTAACCGTGTTCGGGGACGCCCTCACCGCCCGCGACGTCGACCGCGCGGCCGGCCTGTTCGCCGCCACGAGCTTCTGGCGCGACCTCGTTGCGTTCACCTGGAACATCACCACGGTCGAGGGCCGCGACGGCGTCCGCGACCTGCTGGAGAACACCCTCGAGGCCACCGACCCGCGGTCGTTCGCCGTCGAGGAGCCCGCGGAGGAGGCCGACGGCGTCACCACCGCCTGGCTGACCTTCGAGACCGGCGTCGGCCGCGGCCGCGGGCTGGTCCGGCTGGTCGAGGAGGACGGCGAGACCAGGGCCTGGACCCTGCTCACCACCCTGTACGAGCTCACGGACCACGAGGAGCCGCGCGGGCCGCGCCGGCCGATGGGCGCCGAGCACGGGGTCAACCGGGACCGCACGACGTGGCGGGAGCGGCGCGAGGAGGAGGAGGCCACCCTCGGCGTCACCACCCAGCCGTACGTGCTCGTCATCGGCGGCGGGCAGGGCGGCATCGCGCTGGGCGCCCGCCTGCGGCACCTCGGCGTCCCTGCCCTGGTCATCGACAAGTACGCGCGGCCCGGCGACCAGTGGCGCAGCCGCTACAAGTCCCTCTGCCTGCACGACCCGGTCTGGTACGACCACCTCCCGTACCTCGAGTTCCCGGACAACTGGCCGGTGTTCTCGCCCAAGGACAAGATCGCCGACTGGCTCGAGTCCTACGTGAACGTCATGGAGATCCCCTACTGGGGCAGCACGGTGGCCCGGTCGGCGTCCTACGACGAGCAGACGCAGGAGTGGACCGTCGAGGTCGAGCGCGACGGGCAGCCGCTCACCCTGCGCCCGAAGCAGCTGGTGCTGGCGACCGGCATGTCGGGGAAGCCGAACGTCCCCCGGCTGCCGGGTCAGGACGTCTTCCGCGGCGAGCAGCACCACTCCTCGGCGCACCCGGGCCCCGACGAGTATAAGGGCAAGCAGGTCGTCGTCATCGGCAGCAACAACTCCGCCTTCGACATCTGCGGGGCGCTGTGGGAGGTCGGCGCCGACGTGACCATGGTGCAGCGCACGTCGACGCACATCGTCCGGAGCGACAGCCTCATGGAGATCGGGCTGGGTGCGCTCTACAGCGAGCAGGCGGTGGCCAACGGGGTCACCACGGAGAAGGCCGACCTCGTCTTCGCCTCCATCCCCTACCGGATCATGCACGAGTTCCAGATCCCGCTGTACGAGCAGATGAGGGAGCGCGACGCCGACTTCTACCGCCGCATGGAGCAGGCCGGCTTCTGGCTCGACTGGGGCGACGACGGCTCGGGGCTGTTCATGAAGTACCTGCGCCGCGGCTCGGGCTACTACATCGACGTGGGCGCCGCCGACCTGGTGGCCGACGGCGAGGTCAAGCTGGCGCACGGGCAGGTCGACCACCTCACCGAGGACGCCGTCGTCCTCGCCGACGGCACCGAGCTGCCCGCCGACCTGGTGGTCTACGCCACCGGCTACGGGTCGATGAACGGCTGGGCGGCCGACCTCATCTCCCCGGAGGTCGCCGACCGGGTCGGCAAGGTGTGGGGCCTGGGCTCGGACACCACCAAGGACCCCGGCCCGTGGGAGGGCGAGCAGCGCAACATGTGGAGGCCCACCCGGCAGGAGGGGCTGTGGTTCCACGGCGGCAACCTGCACCAGTCGCGGCACTACTCGCTCTACCTGGCGCTGCAGCTCAAGGCCCGCTACGAGGGGATCCCCACCCCGGTGCACCGGCGTCAGGAGGTGCACCACACCTCCTGACGCCGTTCTCCGCCTCGGCGTCCCGGACACCCTCCCTCCCGGACACCCTCCCTCCCGAGTCGATCATGGGGTTGTTGCCGGAGGACACGCTGACAGCGGCGTGTCGATGCGCAACAACCCCATGATCAACTGCGGTGGAGGACAGGTGGCCTCGCTGCGGGTGGAAGGACCCCCTCCTCCCCACCCCTCGCTCCGCTCGGGGCGGTGCCCGGGAGGGGGGCGGGCGCGAGCCTGCGAGGGGTGGGGGGTGGGGGCAGCGGGGTCCTCTGTCAGGCGGCGGCGGCGTCCCGGCGAGCGTGGGCGGCGGCGACGACGAACGGGACCAGCGCCTGCGCGATGTGCGCGTAGCCGGCCGACGAGGGGTGGAAGCGGTCGGCGGAGAACAGCGCCGGGTCGGCGCCGAAGGTCACGGCGACGGCGTCGGACACCTCCGCCACCATCGCCCCGGCGGCGCGGGCGACCGCGGCCTGCTCCCGCTGCAACAGCGCGGAGGCGGACTGCACCAGGGGCCGGAGGGCCGGCGGCACCCACGGCACCATCGACATGTCGGGCGCGGGGACGACGACCACGTCGGTGCCGGCCGCGTGCAGCTGGTGCAGGGCCGCAGCCAGCGCGGCGGCCGCCTGCGCGGGCGGCACCAGCCGGGTGAGGTCGTTGGCGCCGACCAGGACGACGGCGAGGTCGGCCTCGAGCGGTGCGGCCCGGCGGACCTGCGCGGCCAGCCCGGCGGACACCGCACCGGGGACGGCGAGGACGTGCAGGTCGACGGCGTACCCGGCCTCCTCCAGCGCCGCGGCCAGCCGGGGTCCCAGGGCGTCCTGCGGCCGGGCGGCACCGGAGCCGTGGGCGAGGGAGTCACCGAGGAGGGCCAGGCGGAGGGCAGTACGTGTCACAGCCCGTGCAACGCTGCCGCACGCTCTGCCATGCCCGGTGCTCGTCCGCGGACGGGGTGCCGGGACGCGACGGGGCCCGGCCGGGATCGCTCCCGGCCGGGATCCGTGCGACGGCCCCGTCTCGCGCCCCGCCCTCAGCCTGCGAAGGGCGAGCAGGACGGGCGGCCCCCTGCGGGTAGAAGGGCCACCCTGCCCCCCACTGCTCGCAGGCTCGCGCCAGGCCCCCTCCCGGGCACCGCCCCGAGCGGAGCGAGGGGTGGGGAGGAGGGGGTCCTTCTCCCTGCAGGGTGGCCGGGGGCAGGGGGTCCTTCTTCAGGCCTTCGGGCCTCCGGCGGCGTAGACGACCTGCCCGTTGACGAAGCCGGCGCCCTCGCTGACGAAGAACGACACCAGGTGCGCGATGTCCTCGGGCTGCCCGACCCGCTGGACCGGGATCTCCTTGGACGCCGCGGCGATGAAGTCCTCGAAGGAGATGCCGATGCGCTCGGCGGTCGCCTTGGTCATCTCGGTCTGGATGAACCCGGGCGCGACCGCGTTGGCCGTGATGCCGAACTTGCCCAGCTCGATGGCCAGGGTCTTGGTGAAGCCCTGCAGGCCGGCCTTGGCCGTCGCGTAGTTGGCCTGTCCGCGGTTGCCCAGCGCCGAGGTGCTCGACAGGCTGACGATGCGGCCCCACCCGGCCTCGATCATGTGCTTCTGCACCGCCCGGGCCATGAGGAAGGCGCCGCGCAGGTGCACGTCCACGACCGTGTCCCAGTCGGCCTCGGTCATCTTGAACAGCATGTTGTCGCGGGTGACGCCGGCGTTGTTGACCAGCACGGTGGGCGGGCCCAGCTCGGCGACGACGCGGGCGACCGCGGCCTCGACCTGCTCGGCGTCGCTGACGTCGGCGCCCACGGCGATCGCCTGGCCGCCGGCGGCCTCGATCGCCTGCACGGTGTCCTTGCCGGCCGACTCCTCCAGGTCGAGCACGCCCACGGCGAACCCGTCCCGCGCCAGCCGCAGGGCGGTGGCCGCGCCGATGCCGCGCGCGGCGCCGGTGACGATGGCCACGCGGGCGCCGGTGCTGTTCGACTCGCTCATCAAGAGATCCCTTCGTGTCTGCGCCGTCCGGTGCGCTGCAGGACACGGTACGGCCGGGCACCGCCCGACCTACTCACCGGTAGCCCGGCGGGTCGCCGGCGGGGTGCCACATCGGGAGGACGGCGAGGTCGGGGCCGGGTGCCGGCGGTGTCTCACGGCCAGATGCTGGCGACGACGACCGCGGCCACGGACAGCTGCGCCGCGGCGAGCACCAGGCTGGCCGGGTGGAACCCCACCTCGGTGACGTGGCTGCCCAGCCGGCCCGGGGTGAGCAGGTCGAGCACGAGGAACGCGACCGCCTGCAGGACCACGCCCAGCACGCCGAACACCACCGTGTACAGCAGGGCATGCCCGAAGCCGCTGGTGGCGTTGGTCCAGATGGCGGCGAAGATGACCAGGCCCTGGCCGAGGAACGCCGCCGCGAGCACGATCCCGACGTTGACCGACCGCTGTTCGTGGATGTGCCGACCCAGGCGGCCGGGGGTGAGCAGGTCGAGGACGACGAAGCCGAGGGTCAGCAGCGCGATGCCGACCCCGGTGTAGGCGGCGGCGTAACCGATGCTGGCCAGCACGGGCGGACCTCCGACAGGATCGAGGGACGACGGCGGGACGTGTCTACCGCACGGCGTCGGCCGACCTCCCTCGGCGTGCCGGGTCAGCCGGGTGCGACCACGTCGACCCGGCCGAACCCCTCCCCCACCGACGGGGGGACGAACCGCCCAGCGGTGCCGTACAGCCCCACCAGGGGCACGCGTGCCCGCCCCTGCCGCGCCTCGTTGCGGGCGACGCAGCTCGCCACGGGCGTGTCCAGCCAGACCGCGCGGACGCCGACGCAGGCCGCCCGGGCCGCGGCGACCAGTGGCGCACGGTCGGCGGGCGTGGGGTTGGTGTTGTCGACGACCACGCTGCGCCCCGCAGCCAGCAGCTCGGCGACCACCCGCCGCTGCCGGTCCTCGCGGCGGCGGGCGCCCCGCCAGTGGTCCTTGCTGACCACCGCGTGCGTGCCAGCCAGGTGCTCGCGCACCCAGGTCGACTTGCCGCTGCCCTGGATCCCCACCATGACGACCAGCTCTTGCCCCGTCATCGGCGTGGCCGCTCCCTCGGCGGCCCCGAGTTCGGCCCCCTGCAGGGTCCCGCCGCGAGCCTGCGAGCGGTGGGGGGCAGGGGGTCCTTGTTCAGGCGGACTGGCGCAGGGGGGTCACCTCGGCGTCGTCGTCCAGCCCCGGCCGGGGAGCCGGGTGCTCCACCAGGGCCAGGACGCGGCCGGCCATGAACCGGGCGGTGCGGACCGGCGTCCCACCTCGGGTGCTCTCGGTGACCTCGACCAGCCCGCGGCCGTGGCTGACGTCCACCCGCCGGCCGGCCCGGGTGGCCTCGATCTCGTACGTGCGCGTGCTGCCACCGGCGTCGATCACGACCTCGACACGGTCGCCCTTCATGTCCACCTCCGTAGACGTACCGCCGGGCGGTGTGCCCGACGTGGTGTCAACGTCCTCCGGGGGTACGACATTCCGTGCTGACCTGCAGTTTCAGCTCTCCGGAGGGCGCCGGTGCGGTCGCGGGACGTGCAGTGCGCGCACCGAGGCGATCGCCGCCCGGCGGGCGTGCGCCCGCTGCCGGGCGCGGCTCGTTCGGGGTGCTCGCGGTTCCTCGCGCAGCAGCGCGTCCAGCCAGTGCCCGCGCGGGTCGACGTCGACCAGCATCGCCTTGAGCAGCAGGGTGAGCGGGATGGCCAGCAGCGCCCCGAGAGCGCCGAGCACCCAGCCCCAGAACAGCAGCGCGACGAAGGTGACCGTCATCGACAACCCCACCGAGTCGCCGACGAAACGGGGCTGGATCAGGGTCTGGATCACGAAGTTGAGCAGCGCGTAGACGGCGACGACGACCCAGAACTCGGTCCACCCGCCGTCGAGCAGCCCGAGGATCGCCGGCGGCACCAGCCCGAGGACGAACCCGAGGTTGGGCACGTAGTTGGTGATGAACGCCAGCAGCCCCCACAGCACCGGCAGCGGGATGCCGATCACCGCCAGCGCGATGGCGTCGCCGACCGCGACGATCCCCCCGAAGACCGTGCTGACCCACAGGTAGCTGCGGGTGCCGCGGGCGAACAGGCCCAGGGCGATCGGCAGGTGCGGGCGGTCGACGGCGACCAGCGCCAGCCGCCGGCCGAACCCGCCGGACTCGATGGCGAGGAAGACCAGCGCCGACAGCAGCAGCACCAGCGTGGTAGCCGCGTCGCTCACCCGGGCCAGCAGGCCGGTGGCCACCCCCACCAGCTGGCCGTAGTCCAGCCGGGCGACGAGGTCGGAGAGCTGACCGGAGACGATGCCGCGGTCGTTGAGGTCGTCGACCACCGAGGCGAGGAGCGCCTCGGCCGAGGCGGAGTAGCGCGGCAGCAGCGCCGCGAACTGGGCGATGGAGACCACCAGCAGGGCGACGAAGCTCAGCAGGACGCTCCAGACGAGCACGAGCAGCACGGCGGCGCCGGCCCACCGCGGCCACCCGTGCCGCTGCAGGAAGCGCTGCACCGGCATGAGGGCGATGACCACGACGAGGGCGAGCAGCAGCGGCCCGACCAGCCAGGCGATCGACCGGACCCCGGCGATGGCGATGGTCGCGGTCGCCCCGCCGACCAGCAGCACCAGCCAGCGCGGCAGACCGGCGGTCGACGGGCCCACCGTCTCCTCGACCGGTGCCGTCGACGCCTGCCCGGGCCCGGATGACGGCACGGCCTCCGGGGACCGCACGACGGCGGCCTGCACCTGCGTGACGTCGGCCGCGGTCAGCCCGGTGGCGCCGGCGCCCGGGGTCGGTCCGGTCGCGCCGGCGGCCGGCACGTCGGCTCCGGCGTCCGGCAGACCCGGTTGCGCGACCATCGTCCCCGCCCCGCCGGCTCAGCCCGCGGCACGGCCCCGGCCGGGCGTGCGCCCACCGGAGGTGTCGTCGTCGGTGACGGGCATCTGCACTCCGCTCTCCCCCGGGCGGCACCGCGGTACCAGGCCAGCAGCCTGGCACGCCCGGCCGCCGGCTTCACGGACGCGCACCGTCCAGCAGCGCGGTCATCGCCGGCAGGTCGAAGAACGCCGCCGTCTCCCGGGCGGTGGGCCCGCCGGCGTCGGGGTCGGCGCCCGCGGCGAGCAGGGAGCGGACGGTCGGTTCGGACTGCCTGAAGACGGCGGCGGCCAGCGCCGTCTGCCCGCGGTCGTTGACCCGGCCGGGGTCCGCGCCGCGGGCCAGCAGGGCCGCGACGGTGTCCGGGTGGCCGTGGTAGGCGGCCAGGATGAGCAGCGTGTCGCCCTTGTGGTTGGTCAGGTTGGCCGGCACCCCGGCGTCGACGTAGGCGGCCAGCTCCTCGGTGGCGCCGCCGCGCGCCAGGTCGAACACCCGCCCGGCCAGTTCGACGACGTCCGGGTCGATGCCGCCGCTGTGCTCCTCGCTCACGCCGCCGAGCCTAGGAGGTGGCCGGCGCGGGGTCGGGGCGCCGGACGGCCCCAGGAGGGCGGATCGTGCCGCAGGCTCCGGCCATGACCTCGAGGACGTCCCGATCGCCCGGCCGGGTCCCGCGGCGCAGCCGCCGGCCACCGGTCGTGCGCCGCCGGCAGCGGGGCATCGCGCTGACCTACGGCGTCACCCTGGTGGAACTGGGCTTCGAGACGCTCTACCCGCTGGCCACGGGCATCGCCGTCGACGGGCTGCTCGACGGCCGGCCACCGGCGGTCCTCCTCCTGGTCGGGGTGTGGCTGGCCCACACGGTGGTCGGGGTGGTGCGCCAGCGCCACGACACCCGGCTGTTCACCCGCCTGTACGCCGAGGCGGTCACCGAGTTCGTGGCGGCCCAGGGCGGCCGGGGCGTCCCCACCGCGACGCTGGCCGGACGTGCCGCGCTGGCCCGGGAACTGGTCGACTTCCTCGAGTTCGACGTCCCCGGGCTGCTCACCACCGTCGTGGGCGCACTCGCTTCGCTGGCCCTGCTCAGCGTGTACGAGGCCCGCGCCGCCGGGCTGGCAGTGCTCCTGCTCGCCGTGGCCGGGGTGCTCAACTGGCGCTACGCGCGCAGTGCCGGGCGGATCGACGCCGAGCTCAACGACGCGGCCGAGAACGAGGTCGACGTGATCGCCGGCCGCCGGCCACGGGCGCTCGGCGCGCACCTCACCCGGGTCGCCGACCTGCGGGTCCGCCTGTCCGACGCGGAGGCCCGCACCTGGGGATCGACCGAGCTCGTCGCGGTCGCCGTGACCGTCGCGGTCCTGGTCCTGCTCACCCGGGACGGGTCGCCCAGCCCGGGCGACGTCTTCGCGGCGCTGGCCTACCTGTGGGCCCTGCTCGCGGCCGTCGACACGCTGCCCTCCACCGTCGAACGCACGGTGCAGGCGCGCGACGTCCTGCGCCGGCTCGACCTCGCGGGCGTCGACGGGCCGGACCCTCCAGCGGACCCCGCCCCATGACCGACCTCGCCGTCAGCGGAGGGCGACCCGGTCGGTGAGGGCCAGCAACCGGCGCCAGACGTCGGCGCAGGCCGCAGCCCAGTCGCCGTACGCGCGGTCGAAGAAGGAGTGCGGGGCGCCGTCGTAGACGGCGGTCTCCACCTCGGCGCCCCCGGCGCGCAGCCGCTCGGCCAGCGCCAGCTGCTCGGCGACGGGTGTCGCGGCGTCCGCCCCGGCGATGACCATGAGCGTGGGGCGGACGGCTGGGGCGTCGCCGGCCACCTCCGGCTTGCCGTAGAAGCCGACGCAGGCGGCCAGGTCCAGGCCGCCGCCGGCCAGCCGCCACGAGTGGCTGCCGCCGAAGCAGAAGCCCACGGTCACCACCGGCAGGTCCGGGCGGGTGCGTCCGCGCAGGTGGCCGATCGCCGCGGCGACGTCGGTGTCCACCCCGGCCGGTGTGACCTGCGGGACGTGCGCCCGCCAGTCGAAGTCCCGGTCGCGGGCCCCGCCCGCCGGCAGCTCCGCCGTCCGACCGAACCAGTCGAGCGCGACGGCGGGGATGCCGGCCTGCGCGAACCGCTCGCTCAGCGCCACGTAGTACGGGTGCAGGCCGCGGACGTCGGGCAGCACGACCACGCCCACCCCGGCCGGGGCCTCGGGCAGGGCCCAGGCGGCGGCGACGTCGGTCCCGTCGGCGGAGGTGAGGGTCAGCGTGCCGCGCTCGGCGACGGCGCCGCTCCTCGGCGGGGCGGGTGGGCGGCTGTCGGTGTCGTGGCACACGCCCCGGTTCTACCCGGCACGCCGGGACGCCGCCCGCCGACCGGGCTCAGGTGTCCGCGGCGGCGTCGGCCAGGCCGGGGTGGCCGCCGAAGACCCGGGCGGCGACCTCGCGGCGGACGTCGGCCAGCCACTGGTGCTGCTCGTCCGCCTGCGCGATCAGCCGCTCGTAGAGCGCACCGTCGATGCGGGGCTCGACCTCGGCCAGCGCGCGCAGCGTCTCGAACCCGGCCCGCTTGGCCAGCACCGCGGTGGTGATGAACTCGACCTCGACCAGGTCCGACAGCGGCGAGCGGGTCAGCAGGTGGCCGTTGAGCTTGGCCCGCGACAGCTTCTCGCCGACCCAGACGGCAGCCTGCTTGTACTGCCGCACCGGCAGGCCCAGGGCCGCCATGGTGCCGCACAGCGCCGTCCGCTCCTCGCGCAGCTCGTCGAGCAGCTCCTCCAGCCGCCGCTCGTAGGGCGTGCCGCGGTGTTCGCCGAGCATCCGGCTGACCAACTCGATCCCGCCCGTGGCGGAGGCCAGGTGGTCGTTGGTGTAGACGCCGAGCAGCTCGGCGTTGCGGATCCCACCTGGTGCGGACGGCTCGGGCACAGGCCCTCCCGGGGTCGGACGACGGCGGACGACGCCCATTCTCGCCGTCCCGTGATCACCGCGCGCGACGGCGGCCCGGGCGGAGCAGCCGCGCTCACCCGGCCGCGCGGGTGAGCAGGCGCGCGGCGGTGGGCCGCAGCTCCCGCTCCAGCTCCCACAGCCCGGCGGCCAGCCGCTGCCCGACCGCCTGCCGGGAGATGCCCAGCGCCGCGGCGGCGCCGGCCTGGGTGCGCCCCGCGCCGACCAGCTCCACCGCCTCCCACGCCGGCCCGCTGCGACGCGCCACCACGACGGCCAGCGCGGTCAGCACCGCCTGGGCGTCCGCGGCGTCCGGCGGGACGGCTCCGCGGACGGCGAGCCGGGTGCTGCGGTGCCGGGCCGCGTCGAGCGCACGGCGGGCGCAGAGGAACGCCGACCCGGCGCCGGCCGGCGCGCCCTCGGGCGGGTCCGGCACCGCGCCGGCCCCCACCCCGATGCTCCAGCCCGCCTCCCGCACCGTGCCCTCCCGCGCCAGGCCCTCCCGCGCCAGGCCCTCCCGCGCCGCGTCCTCCCGCGCCAGGCCGAGGACGACGTCCACGACGGCGTCGGCGTCGGTCAGGACGCCCTGCAGCTCGTCCTGCGCCGTCCACGCGAAGGAAGCGACCGACGGGACGCGGTCGGCCAGCCGGCGCAGGACGTCGTCGACCCGGCCGGGGCCACGACGACCGCCCCGCCCGTCGACGACCAGCACGAACGGCATCCGCGTGCCCGGTCCGCGCGGGCCTCAGAGCCGCTCGACGACCTCGGGCGGGACTGCCCCGTGCCGGGGACGCTCGCGCCGGGGACGGGGACGCTCCTCGGGCTCGGCCCGGTCGACGCGGTCGGCGGAGGCGGTCGTCGGCATGCGCCGACGCTACGTCGATCCGCCGTGATCGTTTCGAGCGGCGCGCAGCGGACATCCCTGTGTGGTGACCGAGCGCATGAGGCCTCGCCCGTCAGGTCGTTCCTCCGCATCGGCGGGGTCCGGCGCCGTCCCGGCGTCGGACGACCCGTCCACCAGCCTCCCGGAGGAACCCGACCGCCCCGAGAAGACCGGACGCACCCCGGACTTCGCCGCCATGCCCACCGCCGCCGTCACCGCCACCCCGGCCCCCGTTCCCGAGCGCGGGCCGCGGCTGCGCAAGGGCGTCCGGGCGGGGGCGACCGCCTCGGCCCAGCTGCTGCTCATCGCCGCCGCCCTGGTGCTGATCGGCTGGGTCCTCGGCCAGCTGTGGGTGATCGTGCTCCCGGTGGTCCTGGGCATGCTGTTCGCGACCGTGCTCTGGCCGCCCACCAAGCTGCTCCGCCGGCTGCGGTTCCCCCCGGCGCTGGCCGCGCTCACGGTGGTGGTCGGCTTCGTGGCGGTCATCGCGGGGGTGATGCTGTGGATCATCCCGCAGTTCGTCGACCAAGCCCCCGCGCTGGCCGACGGCGTCGTCGCCGCGCTGCAGGACCTGCAGAACTGGGCGACCGGACCGCCGCTCAACCTCGGCCAGGACCAGATCGGCCAGGCGGTCAACTCGGTCATCGACACCGTGCAGAACAACGCGCAGACCATCGCCGGCTACGCGCTCTCCGGCGCCACGGCGATCGGGAGTTTCCTGGTCAACCTCGTCCTCGCGCTGGTGCTGGCCTTCTTCTTCGTCAAGGACGGGCCCCGCTTTCTGCCGTGGCTGGCCGCGCAGACCGGCAAGCGGGTGGCGCCGCACGTGACGGCGCTGTCCTACAAGATGTGGAAGATGTTGTCGGAGTTCATCCGCCAGCAGGCCCTGGTCGGGTTCGTCGACGCCTTCTTCATCGGCCTGGGGCTGTGGATCCTCGACGTCCCGCTGGTCTTCCCCCTCTCCATCATCACCTTCCTCGCTGCCTTCATCCCCATCATCGGCGCCGTCACCGCCGGCGCCCTGGCGGTGCTCATCGCACTGGTCTTCAACGGGTTCACGACGGCGCTGATCGTGCTGGGTGTCGTCCTGCTCGTGCAGCAGCTCGAGAGCAACATCCTGCAGCCGATCATCCAGGGCCGCGGGCTGAACCTGCACAACGCCGTGGTCATCCTCGCGGTGACCGCCGGGGGCAGCCTGTTCGGCATCGTCGGCGCCTTCCTCGGCGTGCCCGTGGCCGCCCTGATCGCCGTCGTCTACCGGTACGTCCGCGACGAGCTCGACGATCGGCATCCGGAGATCGACGACGACGGCACCCGGGTGCAGGTCACCGGCGACGAGGCGGGGGCCACGCTCGTCCGGGAGCGCGTCCCGACGCCGGCCCCCGGCTCCGAGGCGCAGGACGGCGCGGAGCGCGCGGACGACACGGAGCGCACGGACGATGCGCCCCGGCCGCAGTCCTGACCGGCCGTCCCACCCGGGGCGAGGCCGGGAATGCCACCGCCGCGCCAGGAGCTGATCACCGAGGAGACCCGTACCGCGAGGAGGCACCACCGTGGCGCAGCGACCGGAGGAGCTCGTCGAACTCCTCCCCGAGGCCGAGCCGTTCCTGGCCCGGGAGGCGCAGGTCACCGGGCCCGCCGGACGTCGTGGACTGGTGCTCGTGCACGACCTCGCCGGCGAGTTCGACGCCGCGCACGCCGGGGCGCTGGCCGGCTCGCACCTGCTGGCCGCCCTGCCGCACCGGGTGATCGCCCGGTTCGACGTCGACAGCCTGGTCGACTACCGGGCGCACCGGCCGCGGATGACCTTCCACGGCGACCGCTACGAGTCCTTCACCGCCCCGGAGATCCTGCTGCACGCCGTGGAGGACGACGCCGGGGAGCCGTTCCTGCTGCTGCACGGCGCCGAGCCGGACTTCGCCTGGGAGCGCTTCGTGGCCGCGGTCGGCGGGCTGGTGGAGCGGCTCGGCGTCACCTCCGTGGTGGCGCTGCAGGCGATCCCCATGCCGGTACCGCACACCCGGCCGGTCACCGTGACCGCGCACGCAACCCGGCGCACGCTGATCGAGGACTACCCCGTCTACTGGGGGGAACTGCGCATCCCCGGCAGCGTCGCCGCGCTGCTGGAACTGCGGATGGGCGAGGCCGGGGTCGACGCGTTCGGCGTGGCCGCGCACGTGCCGCACTACCTCGCGCAGGCGACGTTCCCGGCGGCGTCGCTCACGCTGGTCGAGCACCTGTCCCGGCTGACCGGGCTGCACCTGCCGACGCAGGCCCTGCAGGAGGCCGCCGAGGCCCACCGCACGGAGGTCGACGAGCAGATCGCCCGCTCGCCGGAGAACGCCGCCGTCGTGGCCGCCCTGGAGCAGCAGTACGACCAGTTCACCGCCGTGCGCGAGGGCAGCGACCTGCTCGGCGACGTCGGGGAGGTGCCCAGCGGCGAGGAGATCGGCGCGGAGTTCGAGCGGTTCCTCGCCGAGCAGGAGCGCCGCGGCGGGGAGTGAGCCGAGCCCGGCGGGCCGCGACCGGGTCCCCGGTCGCGGCCCGCCGGCCGTGCTGCTGGGTCGTCAGCTCTGCGCCGCGGCGACCCGCTCGTTGGGCACGCAGTGCGTCATCTGGTGGCCGCTCACGTCGCGCGGACCGTTCTTGCCGAGGTTGGCGGCGCGCTGCTGCTCCTCCTCGGAGAGGGTCTGCGTCTGCAGCGGGGGCAGGCCGCGGACGTCGTCCGCGGTGATGCCCAGGCCCTCGCCGACCCGCTGGCCGAACTCGTCCTCGCACATGAAGAAGTGCCAGACCATCCGCTCCTGGATCTCGCGGCGGCACTGCTTGAGCGCGTCGACCAGGTTGGTGACCAGGTCGTCCTTCTCCCACTGCTCCGACAGCAGGTAGCGCTCGCCGGCCTGCGCGTAGTCGTTGGTCCGCGGGATCCGCTTGCGGGTCAGCCGGCCGGTGATGACCGGGCCCTGCTCGTCGTGGGTCGGGTACTGGCCCTCCCGCAGGCCGCCCAGGATCGACGGCTCGTAGTTGACGTGCGGGTTCTGGCCCTCTCCGAGGTCGACGCCGTAGGCCATCTGGCCGTCGCGCTGGTTGGTGGCCACCCGGGCCTTGGGCGAGTTCACCGGCAGCTGCAGGTAGTTCGGGCCGACCCGGTAGCGCTGGGTGTCGGAGTAGGAGAACGTCCGGCCGACCAGCATCTTGTCGTCGGAGAAGTCCAGCCCGTCGACGAGCACACCGGTGCCGAAGGCGATCTGCTCGTTCTCGGCGAAGAAGTTCTCCGGCATCCGGTCGAGGGTCATCGTCCCGACCTTGCGCAGCGGGAAGACCTCCTCCGGCCAGACCTTGGTGTCGTCGAGCGGGTCGAAGTCCAGCTCCGGGTGCTCGTCGTCGCTGATGACCTGCACGTGCAGGTCCCACTGGGGGTACTCGCCGCGCTCGATCGAGTCGTGGAGGTCCTTGGTGTGCGAGCCCAGGGTCTGGGCCTGCACCGCCGAGGCGTCCGCCGCGGTGTAGGACTTCACGCCCTGCGTGGGCAGCCAGTGGTACTTGACCAGGACGGTCTCACCCTGGTCGTTGACCCACTTGTAGGTGTTCACGCCGAAGCCCTGCATGTGCCGGTAGCTGGCCGGGATGCCCCGCGGGCTGAAGACCAGGGTGACCATGTGCATCGACTCGGGCGTCTGGCTGAAGAAGTCGAAGGCGCGCTCGGCGACGCTGGCCTCGAAGGTGACCGGGTCCGGCTTCTGGGAGTGGATGAAGTCGGGGAACTTGATGGCGTCGCGGATGAAGAAGACGCCGAGGTTGTTGCCGACGAGGTCCCAGTTGCCGTCCTCGGTGTAGAACTTCACCGCGAAGCCGCGGGGGTCGCGGGCGACCTCGGAGGAGTCCCGGCCGCCGGCGACGGTGGAGAACCGGATGGCCAGGTCGGTCCGCTTGCCCTTCTCCTGGAAGATCTTGGCGCGGGTGTACGTGCTGATCGGCTCGTCACCTACGGTGCCGTCGGCCTCGAAGTAGCCGTAGGCGGTGACACCGCGGGCGTGCACCACCCGCTCCGGGATCCGCTCCCGGTCGAAGTGGCTGATCTTCTCGAGGAACTGGTAGTTCTCCAGGGTCGCCGGGCCGCGCGCGCCCACCGTCCGCTGGTTCTGGTTGTCGTAGACCGAGTGGCCCTGACGGTTGGTCAGGACCGGACGGCCCGCCTCGCTGGGGGCAGGGCCCTGCGATGCGACGTCGGTCATGCTCGTACTCCTCCTCGATCGTGGTGCTCGGGCACTCGGGCTGTCTCCGGCGGCGTCTGTACCCGGCAGGCCGGGCACAGACCCCAGAAGACGACCTCCGCCTCGTCCACGACGAAGCCCGCCGTGTCCGAGGGCGTCAGGCAGCCAGCCGCGCCCACGGCGCAGTCGACGTCGGCGACCGCGCCGCAGGAACGGCAGACCAGGTGGTGGTGGTTGTCACCGACCCGCAGCTCGAAGAGCGCGGGTGCGCCCGCCGGTTCGATCCGGCGGGCCAGCCCGCCGGCGACGAGCGCCTCGAGCACCCCGTAGACCGCCTGCGGCGACAGCGACGGGTGCAGGACGCGGGCGGCGGTGACGATCGTGTCGACGTCCGCGTGCGGACGCTCGGCGAGCACCTGCAGCACCGCCCGGCGGGGCCGCGTGACCCGCAGTCCCGCCGTCCGGAGCTGGTCCTCCCAGGTCGTCTCCATCGGAGCCCACCCAACCCGGTTCTCTTGACTGAGTCAAGACAACGACACACCCACGGCGGGACAGCGGGACGGCCGGAGGCCTCGGTGCCGGGCAGCTCCCGTCACGTCGGCGGCAGGACGGCGCGTGGCGCGGCGGCGTCGAACAGGTCGCCGTACTCCTCGACGCGGGCGAGGACCTCCTCGGTGCGAAAGCGCAGGGAGCCCGGGTCGGCTCCGTCCAGCACCGCCTCGACCTCGTCCCACCCGATCGGGGTGGACACCGTCGCGCCGGGCCGGGCGCGCAGCGAGTACGGCGCCACCGTCGTCTTGGCCGGGTTGTTCTGGCTCCAGTCGACGAGCACCTTGCCCGGCCGCAGCGCCTTCTCCATCCGCCACACCACCCGGTCGGGCGTCTCGGCGGCGAGCTGCTGCGCCAGCCTCTTGGCGTACCGGCTGGGGTGCTCGCGGTCGCTCACCCGGATCGGCGCGTACACCTGCACCCCCTTCGACCCCGACGTCTTCACCACCGGGTCGAGGCCGTCGTCGAGCAGCCGCTCGCGCAGCCGGGCGGCCACCTGGCAGCACTCGCGGATGCCGGCGTCCGGACCGGGGTCCAGGTCGAGCACGAGCAGGTCGGGCGGCGCCGGCTGCAGCCGGCTGCCCACCCGCCACTGGGGCACGTGCAACTCCAGCGCGGCCAGGTTGGCCGCCCAGGCCAGGTCGGCGACGCTCTCCAGGAGGACCATGTCGAGGGTCTCCCGGCCGCGCGAGCTGCCGGGGCGGGGCACGGTGACCCGGCGCACCCAGTCCGGCGCGTGGCGGGCGCTGTTCTTCTCGAAGAACGCCGGGCCCTCCACGCCGTCGGGCCAGCGGGTGAAGGTCACCGGCCGGCCGGACAGGTGCGGCAGCAGCACCGGGGCGATCCGCACGTAGTAGGCGATGACCTGGGCCTTGGTGAAGGAGATCCCCGGGTAGAGGACCTTCTCCAGGTTGGAGACGGTCAGCTGCCGCCCGTCCACCCGCACCCGCTGGCGGCTCACCGCTCCTCCACCACGGACACCGCGCCGCGGCACGGGTACCAGGGCACCCTCTCCGTGGGCCTGCGGGCGGTGGCGTCCCCGTGGACGACGACCGCGTCGCCGCCGCGGACCGGGCCGCGCCGGTCGGCGGGCAGCACCGGTCCAGCGGTGCGGGTCGGTCCGCGTCGGGCGCGGTGGTGGGTGAGCGGGTCCCGCCCCCGGCCGCCCGGGATGGGCGGCACCTCAGGCGGTGCGGCGGGCGCGCTTGGCCGGCTGCCCGTCGGCGGTCGCCTTCGTCGCGGCAGCCGTCCGCTCGGTAGCGGTGGCTTTCCGAGCCGTCCGGCGGGCGGGGGCCTTCGCGGCCGGCTTCTCGTCGGCGACCGCGGCCGTCCGCCGCGCCCCCGCTTTCTCCACCGGCGCTGCCTTCCCTGCCGGCGCTGCCTTCCCTGCCGGCGCTGCCTTTCCTGCCGGCGCGGGCTTCTTCGCCGGCGCGGGCTTCTCCGCCGGTGCCCGGCGGACGGGCGGCTCCTCGGCCGCGGCGCTCCCCCGGGCGGCCTCGACGCTGCGGCGCAGGGCGCTCATCAGGTCCACGACGGCGGCGCCGGAGTCGGCGGTCTGCGGCAGCGGATGCACCTCCCCGCCGCTCTGCTTGGCCTCGAGGAGAGCGGCCAGGGCCGCACGGTAGCCGTCGGTGAACTCCGACGGGTCGAACCCGCCGGTCATCGACCCGATCAGCGCCTCGGCCATCTGCAGCTCCTGCGGCCGGACGGCGACGTCCTCGTCGAGGAAGGCGAAGTCGGGCCGGCGGATCTCGTCCGGCCAGCGCATGGTGTGCAGCACCATGACGCCGTCACGCACCCGCAGCGCGGCCAGCGACTCCCGCTGCCGGACGGCGATCTTGGTGATGGCGACCCGGCCGGCGCTCTCCAGCGCCTCCCGCAGCAGCACGTACGGACGGGTGGCCGCCGGGTCCGGCTCGAGGTAGTAGGTCTTCTCGAAGTGGATCGGGTCGATCTCGTCGGCGTCGACGAACTGCAGGACCTCGATCTCCCGCCGGGTGACCAGCGGCAGGTCCTCGAAGTCCTCGTCGGTGAGGACCACCAACTGGCCGTCGGGCAGCTCGTAGCCCTTGGCGATCTCGGCGTACTCGACCTCCTCGCCGTCGATCGAGCAGACCCGCCGGTACCGGATCCGCCCGCCGTCGGCGGTGTGCACCTGGTTGAACCGGATGTCGTGGTCCTCGGTCGCCGCGTACAGCTTCACGCCGATGCTGACCAGGCCGAAGGACACCGCCCCGCGCCAGACCGACCGCATGCCGCCCCTTCCCCGGGCCGGGCACCCACCCGACCACCGGTCAAGATCGCAGGATAGGTACGGCAGCGGCCGGTGGTCGTACGGCCGACGTCCGACCCACCCCGTAGGGAGGACACGCCCGGACGGGGAAGAGGGGCCCGGGCGCGCGCCGCACCCCTCAGCGGGAGGGACGCGACGGGGTCATTCTGCGCCTTCGGTCGCCTGCAGTCCGAACGCGCCGTTCTGGATCCCGTCGTACAGGAACTGCAGCACGTCGGACCCGGCCACCGTGGCCATCGCCAGGGCGGCGAGGCGGGTCGCCTTCGGCGCGGTGACGTAGCCGAACACGAAGCCGGTCCCCACCCACTGGGCCAGGCAGAACGGGCAGGTCAGCAGCTCCCCCACCGCGTGCTTGACCCCGCCGTGCTCGCGGACCTCCTCGGCGACCTCCGCGTGCCCCGAGGGGCCCTGGAAGGCGGTGAACGGCGCCCGGACGGGGGCGGTCACCGGGTCCTTGGCGATCCGGCGGGCCAGCCGGAAGGTGGCCAGGGTCAGCAGCACGGCGTCCCCGAGCGGGACCCGGTCGGGGAGCTCCCTGCCCGACGCGTGCACGGCCGCCGCCCCGGCTGTGACCAGGCTCACGTACACCCCCATCGCGCCGAGGTCCCCGCCGAGGGGCCGCGGCTCCCCCCGCGTGTACTCACGCTTCTGGTGCTGCATCCACCGGCGGACCGGCGCGCCGATCCGCTGCACCTCGTCTGCCAGAGCCATGGCACCCGCGCTACCCAGCTTCCCGGGGGCCATGCGGCCACCGTCGGTGCACCTGCGGTGACGGTGCCACGCATGGCCGCCGGGCCGGCGGGTAGCCGAGGGAGCAGTCCACGGCCGCCCGCCGGCCGGCCCGCACAGAACCCCGCACAGAACGGAGACACCCATGACGCAGCCCACCGAGGGCCAGACCGCCCGCGACGTCTTCCCCGAGGACGAGGGGATCCCCGAGGTCTCGCAGGACGACGCCCCCACCATGATGTGGGCGGAGGACCCGCAGTTCGCGCCCCTGCCGGGCGACGACCCCGGGGCCAGCGTCGACTTCGGCACCACCGCCTTCGAGCAGTCACAGGGCGAGTCCCTCAGCGGCCGGCTCGACCGCGAGCTGCCCGACGTGCAACCCGACGTGCGCCCGGCCGAGGACCCGGCCGAGCCGGTCGGGCAGCTGGGGCAGGACTACGACACCACCCCGAACACCGACTCGGGCACCGACCGCACCGCCGACGACGTCGAGGCCAGCCTCGAGGCTCGGGCGGGCGGCGAGGGTCCCGAGGAGGCGGCGGTGCACCTGACCGACTGAGCGGGTCAGGGGCCGTCCTCGGGCCGAGCCCACCCGGCCGCTCGTCGGGGACGGCTCCCCGCCCCGCTCCTCCCCGCCGCGGCCAGGAGCCGTCTCCGGACCGTGCCGAACCACCCCGCCCGGCGTCACCCGCCGGTGGTGCACGCCGGGGCGGGTTGGCGGTCGCGATCTCGGTTGTCTACGTTGTAAATGCGGTTGAGCAGGCAGCCGCGGCCGCGCCGGGCGAGCAGACCTGGCGCGGACACGTACGACGACGTGCGTGTCCGGGGCCACGACGCCGGGTGTCCGCACAGCGGTAGATTCACCGAGCGGTCGTGCCGCCGGGCACTGCCGTTGAGAGGAGCTCAGCCCGTGACCACATCCGACCTGCCTGCCGGGGGGCAGTACGACGTGTCGACCGAGGGCACGGAGGCACCCTTCGACGACGTGATCACGCTCTCGACCTCCACCGGTGAGGACGGCGTGGTCACGGTGACGGTCGTCGGTGAAGTGGACACGTTCACCGCCCCGGTGCTCCGGTCGTCGCTCGACGCCCAGCTCGAGCAGCGGCCCACGGGCCTGGTCATCGACCTCTCGGGGGTCCAGTTCCTCGGTTCGGCCGGGCTGGCCGTCCTGGTGGAGACGCAGAAGTCGGCCCGCTCCCGCGACGTCGACCTCCGGCTGGTGGCCACCACCCGTGCGGTCACCCGCCCGCTGGAGGTCACCGGTCTGATCGACCTGTTCACCATCGTGGACGGCAGCGCCCGCTGAAGAAGGACCCCCTGCCCCCACCGTGTGAGGACCCCGTCCTCCTCATCCCTCGCAGGCTCGGTGGAAGGACCCCGTCCCCTCACGCCTCGCAAGCTCGGCGCGAGCCTCCGGACGGGGCCGGGACGGGGCCGGCAGCGGACCCCTGCAGGTGGCCACAGCACCGACGACGAGGCCCCGCTCCGGCGGGGCCTCGTCGCGTCCGTGCCGGGCCCCCTAGCCGAGGAGCCGGCAGACGGCGGCCTCCAACGTGCGCTGCGCGTCGCGGTCCCCCTCGGCTCCCCGCGCCTCGGCCAGTGCGTCGGCGATGGTCTCCCCGTGCTCGAAGCGGTCCACCACCCGTGGGTCGACGTAGCTGGCCTTGCAGACGGCCGGGGTGTTGCCGAGCTGCTCGGACACCGTCTTGTAGGCGGCGTTGACCGTCCGCTTGCGCGCCGTGCGGCTCGTCGGCCGCGCGGCCGCGGCGAGCTCGGCGGCCATCTGCACCGTGGCGCTCCAGGTGCGGAAGTCCTTGGCGGTGATCTCCGCGCCGCTGATCTCCTTGAGGTAGGCGTTGACCTCCGCGCTGGTGACGTCGTGCCACACCCGCCCGTTGCCGGCCGGGTCGTCCACCCAGTAGCCGAGCAGGTCCTCGCCGGTGTCCTCGGGCCGCTGGAGCAGCTCCCGGACGACGTCCGCCGTCGGCTTGTCGGTCAGCTCGAGCTCCCGCTCGATGCTGCCCTTGGCGGTGTAGGAGAAGAACACCCGCTCGCCGCGCACCCGGACGTGGTCGCGGCGCAGCGTGGCCAGGCCGTAGGTGCCGTTGTCCTCGGCGTACTGCTCGCTGCCGACGCGGAAGGCGCCGAGGTCCAGCAGCCGGACGGCGGTGGCCAGGACCCGCTCACGGGTCAGCCCCCGGCCGCGGATCGCCTCGACGACGGCGTCGCGCACGTCGGGCAGCTGGCGGGCGATCTCCAGCACCCGCTCGTGCTTCTCGGCGTCGCGCTTGGCCCGCCACGCGTCGTGGTAGCGGTACTGCCGGCGTCCGGCGACGTCGACACCGGTCGCCTGGATGTGGCCGTTGGGCCACGGGCAGATCCAGACGTCCTTCCACGCCGGCGGGATGGCCAGCGCGCGGAGGCGGTCGAGCCGCTCGTCCCTGATCAGCGAACCGTCGGTGTCGTAGTAGGCGAACCCGCGACCGGCGCGCCGGCGTCGCCACCCGGGGCCGTGCACGTCACTGCGGCGGAGTCTCACGCCATCAAGATGCGCACGACCGGACGGGTCCAAACCGTCGACCCGGCGGCCTCCCCCCTCAGCGCAGCTCGACCAGCCCCGCCAGCCCGCTGATCTCCAGGATGTGCCGGGTCACTCCACCCTCGGGCGCGTGCACCAGGAGCACCCAGCCCTCGTCGCCGGCGATCCGGGCCACGGCGAGGACGACGCGCACCGCCGCACTGCTGAACAGGGTCACCGCGGTGAGGTCCAGCTCGACCCGGCCGGTGCCGCCGTGGCTGGCCTCCAGCAGCCGGATGCGCATCTGCTCGGCGCCCGCCGGGTCCACCGCGCCGGCGACCCGCACCACCGGCCGCTCGCCGGTCCGGTCGACGGCGACCTCGGCCGCGCTGGCGCCCGCGGAGCGCTCCTCGTCCTCGTCGGGGCCGCGGCGCAGCCGCATGCTCAGGGTGACGGTGGTGCCCTGCTCCCCCTGGAGCACCACGCCGTCCACCAGCTGCCGCATGATCATCAGGCCGCGGCCCCGGTCGCCGGGGTCGCGGTCCGGCGGCCGCCACCGGCCCTCGTCGCGCACGGTCACGGTGAGCACCCCGTCCACGTCGACCGTGGCGGTCACGGACACCCGGCCGGGCTCGAGACCGCGGTAGGCGTGCTCGACGGCGTTGGCGGCGGCCTCCCCCGCCGCCACCATCACCCCGACGCGGTCCTGCTCGCCCATGCCCAGGGCGGTCAGCCAGGCCCCGAGCCGGCGGCGCACCGCCGGCAGCGAGGCGGGGACGGCGGACAGGTCCAGGTGCAGCGGCTCGGTGCCCTCGGCGCACCGGTGCGCGACGAGGACGGCGAGGTCGTCGGCCTGCTCCCCGGGCGTCAGCAGGTGCGCGGCGATCGCCGCGGCCAGCCCCGACGACGTGCCGCCGCCGAGGGGGCCCGGGTCGGCCAGCACCGCACGGGCGGCGTCGGCCAGCCGAGCCAGCCCCTCCACCGGAGGTGCACCCGAGGCCGAGACCGCCCCGTCGGAGAACAGCACGAGGGTCGCACCCTGCTCCAGCTCGGCGGTGGCGGCCACCGTCGGTGCGCCGGGGAGGCTGCCCAGCGGCGGGCGCGGGGCCAGCGGGAGGAACGAGGAGCTGCCGTCGGGGTGCACGACGAGCGGGGCGGGGTGACCGGCCGCGGCGTAGGTCAGCCGGCCGGTGGCGGCCTCGAGGACCGCGTAGAAGACCGACGCGCCCTCGACGTCCTCCATCTGGCCGGCGAAGGCGTCGAGCGCGGCGACGACGGCGACCGGCGACGGGTCGCGCAGGGCGACCGACCGCATGGCACCCCGCAGCCGGCTCATCGCCCCGGCGGCGGGCACCCCGTGGCCGACGGCGTCGCCGACGACCAGCGCCAGCCGGCCGCGCCCCAGCGGGACGGCGTCGTACCAGTCGCCGCCGGCCGCCCGCACCGAGCTCGCCCGGTGGTAGCTGCCGGAGAGTCGCACGTCCGGCAGGAGCGGCAGGGCGGGCGGCAGCAGCGAGTGCTGCACCTGCTCGACGACGCGGGCCTGCGCCTCGGACCCCGTCCCCCGCTCGACACCGGCCCGCTCCGCCTCGAGGAGGAGCAGCACCCCGGGCCGCCCGGCCACCTGCAACGGCTGCAGCACCACCGTGGCCGTCGGCCCGTCGGAGCCCAGCACACCGCAGACGGTCTCCGGGCGTCCGGTGCGCGCGACGACGTCGGCCAGCTCGGTGAGGTGGCGGCCGTCGACCGACGGCAGGTCCCCGCGCGCCGTCCCGAGGGCGCGGGCGCGGGCGTTGACCCACACCGGCTCCAGGCCCGGGCCGGCCAGGCACCAGATGGCGGCGGGAGCGGCCTCCATGGCCGCGACCAGCGCGGCTCCGCCGGCGTCCTCCACGGGACCCGACCCCGGCGCCGGGCTGTGCTGGCTGGTGCTCATGTGCGGCCAGCAAACCCCACGGTCACACCCCCGGCAACCGCGCCGAGACCCCGGCGACCGGGGGGTTTGCCGGGTCCGCCCGCAGGGGTAGACGGCATCGTTGCGCAGGCACGCGGGTGCCGTACGAGGGGCACCGGCCCTCGGGCAGGATGGGTGCCGGCCGTGCGGCCGGGATCCCCGGCGCGCGCGACACGACGACGAGGAGCGGACGACCGATGGTGGACTCGAGGGGTGCCCAGGCCCAGGATCGGCGGCGCGCCGAACGACTGGAACTGCGGGTGCCCACCACGCCCACCCAGCTGCCCGCCGTGCGGGCCATGGTCGGTGACCTGGCGATGCGGATGGACTACGACCTGGACGCGGTCGAGGACCTCCGACTGGCCGTCGACGAGGCCTGTGCGACGCTGGCCGCGGTCGTCTCCGGTGACCGGCGGCTGACGGTGGTGTTCGAGACCAGCCGCGCCGGTCTGCACATCGACGCCTGGGTGCCGACGGCCGAGGGCACCGACGTCCCCCGGGACGGGTTCGGCTGGGCGGTGCTGCAGACCCTGGTCGACAGCGTCGACGCCCGGACCGCCACGCAGGCGACCGTCCCGGCCGGGGACGGCAGCACCGGCCCGGTCGCCGTCATCTCCATGGACAAGCACCTCCCGGGACAGCGCCCGGACCAGATGCTCGGTGGCACGGGCCAGAACGTGTCGGTCGCGCGGTGACCGGGGCGGCAGCCGCGGAACACCCGACCGTCGAGGAGGACACCCTGCGCGACGACGAGTCCCCGACCGGCCCCGGAGGGACGGAGGGAGAGGTCGCGCCCGAGGAGCAGCGCGTCGCGGTGCCCGACCCCCGCAGCGAGGCCGTACCGGCGCCGGACGACGGCGCCGAGTCTGAGACCATCCCCGTCTCGGACAACCGGCGTCGCGCCGAGCGCACCGCGCCGCTGTTCGCCGAGCTGGCCACGCTGGACAAGGATGACCCGCGCCGGGAGCGGCTGCGGGAGATCCTCGTCGAGGAGCACCTGCCCCTGGTGCGGCACTTCGCCCGCCGGTTCAGCAACCGCGGCGAGCCCTTCGACGACCTGCTCCAGGTGGGCACGCTCGGCCTGATCGCGGCGATCGACCGGTTCGACCCCACCCGCGGGGTGGAGTTCCTCTCCTTCGCGGTGCCGACCATCACCGGCGAGATCAAGCGGCACTTCCGCGACCAGGGCTGGTCGGTGCGGGTACCGCGGCGGCTGCAGGAGCTGCACCTGTCGCTCAACGCCGCGGTCGGCGAGCTGGCGCAGAAGAACGGCCGCGCGCCGACGCCGTCCGAGCTGGCCGAGCACCTGGGCATCCCGCGGTCGGAGGTCCTCGAGGGCCTGGCGGTGGCCAACGCCTACCGCAGCAGCTCGCTCGACGAGCGGCTCTCCGGCGAGGACGACTCCCCCACCCTGGCGGCCACCCTCGGCGAGGAGGACGCCGCGCTGGAGGGCGTGGAGTACCGCGAGTCCCTGCAGCCGCTGCTGGCCACCATCCCCGCCCGCGAGCGGCGCATCCTCATCCTGCGGTTCTTCGGCAACATGACGCAGTCGCAGATCGCGGCGGACATCGGCATCTCGCAGATGCACGTCTCGCGGCTGCTCAGCCAGACGCTGGCCAAGCTGCGCGAGGGCCTGCTCAAGGACTGAAAAGGACCCTCTCCTCCCCACCCCTCGCACGCTCGGGGCGGTGCCCGGGAGAGGGCCGCCTCTGCCCCCGCCGCTCACAGGCTCGCGGTGGGACCCTGCAGGATGGCCACCCCCGCCGTTGCAGTTGATCATGGGCTTGTTGCCGGTCGCAGCGGCGTGTCGCGCCGTGCCGCCGACAACAAGTCCATGATCGACTCGGTGTCAGGGCCGCGGCGGCTCGGTGCCGTCGTCCGCCGGCGTCGGGCGGGCGGCGACCTCCTCGGTCGCCGCGTGCGCCAGGGACGTCGTCGGCGGCATCTGCGGGGAGGGGACGGCGGGCTCGCTGTCGGCGAGGCTGGTCAGCTCGATCCTCGCCTCGGGCTGCTCGGCGGCCGGCGGCAGCTGCGACTCGAACCAGCCGCTGGTGTCCATCTCCGCGGTCGGCTCGGCGCCGTTCCCCGACGGGCCGACGTCCATCCAGGAGCGGCCGTCGCCGTCCGCACCCCCGAGCTTGGCCAGCCCCTCGAGGGCCCTGCTGAACTCGCTGGGGACGATCCACATCTTGTTGGCGTCGCCCTGGGCGATCTGCGGCAGCGTCTGCAGGTACTGGTAGGCCAGCAGCCCCTGGTCGGGCTTGCCGTCGTGGATGGCCCGGAACACCGTCTCGATCGACTTGGCCTGGCCCTGCGCCCGCAGGAACAGCGCCGCCCGCTCGCCCTCGGCCCGCAGGATCCGGCTCTGCCGCTCGGCCTCGGCCTCCAGGATCGCCGACTGCTTGTTGCCCTCCGCGGACAGGATCGCCGCGGCCTTCTGCCCCTCGGCGGTGGTGATCGCCGACTGCCGCTGGCCCTCGGCCTGCAGGATGATGGCGCGCTTGTCGCGGTCGGCGCGCATCTGCTTCTCCATCGAGTCCTGGATGGACGGCGGCGGGTCGATGGCCTTGATCTCCACCCGGGCCACCCGCAGCCCCCACGGGCCGGTGGTGCCGTCGAGGACCTCGCGCAGCTGGCTGTTGATCCCGTCGCGGCCGGTCAGCGCCCCTTCGAGGTTGAGCCCGCCGACCACGTTGCGCAGCGTCGTGGTGGTCAGCTGCTCCATGCCGGTGATGTAGTTCGCGATGCCGTACACCGCCAGGCGCGGGTCGGTCACCTGGAAGTAGACGACGGTGTCGATGCCGACCTGCAGGTTGTCGGCGGTGATCACCGGCTGCGGCGGGAACGAGATCACCTGCTCGCGCAGGTCGATGGTGGCCCGCACCCGGTCGATGAACGGCACGAGGACGGACAGGCCCGGCGACAGCGTGCGGCTGTAGCGGCCCAGCCGCTCGACGACCTTGGCCTGCGCCTGCGGCACGATCGTCACGCTCTTCGCGACGACGACCACCACCAGCAGGGCGATCACGATGAGGGCGATCAGTGCGGGCGTCACGGGAACGCCTCCCTTCTCCGGGGTCCGCCCTCGATACTCCCCCTCCCTGGGCGCCGCCCGGTGGGGGCGCGTCGCGGGATCACCCCGCGGGGTCAGTCCAGCTCGAGGGCGTCCCCGACGACGGCGGTGGCGCCGTCCACCTGCAGGATCCGCACGGTCGAGCCCACCGCGAACGTCTCGCCGCCGTACTGGCTGCGCGCGCTCCACTCGTCGGCGCCCAGGCGGATGCGCCCGCCGTGCCCGTCGACCGGCTGGGTCACCCTCGCCGTCCGGCCGATCAGCGCGGCGACGCCGTCGAGCTGCAGCGGGGTGCGCTGGGTGAGGTGGCGCCTGGCCACCGGGCGGACCAGCGCCAGCAGCACCGCGGAGACGACGATGAAGCCGACCAGCTGCAGGACGACCGGGCCGCCGAGCAGGGCGACGCCCAGGCCGCCCAGCGCGCCCCCGGCGAACATCAGCAGGACGAAGTCGCCGCTGGCCGTCTCCCCCGCGGCGAACAGGCCCGACGCGATGAGCCACAGCACCCAGGCGTCCACGACCCGATCCTCCCAGAACCGGCCGGGCGCTGATCGGTCGCGGCGTCCCCGGGACGGGGTGCGGACGCCGGGTGGCGTCCCGACATAACCTCGCCGGGTGCGCGACCTCCCCGCCGGCCGGTTCGCGGTCTGGGCGACCGCCTGGCTCACCGGCCGCACCTCCTACGACGACGCCCTCGACGCGCTGCTCGTCGACACCGCGCACCGGGTGGCCGGCCTGCCCGGCACCGACGAGGCCGTTCCGCTCGGCTGGGCCCTCTCCGCGCTGCGCAGCGCCGGCGAGCGCCGCGTCCGGCTGGTGCTGCCGGTGCCCGGCGACGTGCGCGGGCTGCCGCGGGCGCCCGGCCTGACCGAAGCGGCGCTGGAGGCCGAGCAGGCCGCCGTCGGCGAGACGCTGGCCCTGGTGCCCGAGGCGCTGGGGCCGGAGGCGGTGCAGTGGACCGCGTTCGACCTGACCGGCGCCCCGCCCGTGCCGCCGCCGGCCGAGGGCCCGCTGCGGGCGGTGTCGGGCGCCCTGGACCTCGCCGTCGCCGATGCGGCCCGCACGCTGGCCGAGCTCGACCTGGCGCGCTGGCACCCCGAGGTGCCGGCGCTGCTGGCCGGCCTGACCCAGGCGGCGCACGTGCCGGGGATGCCGCCTGGCACCGACCCGCTGGCGCTGTCGCTGCTGGCCCGGGCGCAGCGGCTGGCGAGGGTGCTCGACCTGGCGCTCTCCGACGCGCCCGGCGGTGCGGTGACCCACCGCCAGGCGGCCGCCCGCGACGACGCCCTGCGCCCGCTGGCCGAGGCCGTGCGCGAGGCGACCACCGCCGCCTACAACGCCGTCCCGCGATGACACCGTCCCGCGATGACACCGTCGTGATCATCGGTGGGTGGCTGCCCACTTCGGCGTGGCGGGCCGCCAGACGCCGATGATCACCGCCGAGGGGGCCGCGCCGTGAAACAGCAACTGGCCGGGCAGTTGGTGCCCAACCGGGGCGGCGTCCCGGCCCGCCGCTCCTCGAGCAGCTCGCGGACCATCGCCACGAACGCCGGGTGCGTCCCCGCGGTCGCCGCCCGGACGAAGGCCAGCCCGAGTTCCTCGGCCGTCTCCCTGGCCTCGGTGTCGAGGTCCCAGACCACCTCGACGTGGTCGCTGACGAACCCGATCGGGAAGACCACGACCGCCGCCTCCCCCGCGGCGGCCAGCGCGCGCAGGTGGTCGTTGACGTCCGGCTCCAGCCACGGCACGGACGGCGGCCCGCTGCGCGACTGCCACACCAGGTCGAACTCGCGGCCCGGCGCCACCGCGTCGACCACCAGCCGGGCCGAGCGCAGCAGCTCCTCCTGGTACGCCCCGCCCGATGGCCCGGCGACGGCGGCCATCGCGTCCGGGATGCTGTGCGCGGTGGCGACCAGCCGAGCGGTGTCGCGGACGTCCTCGGGCAGGGACGCCAGCGCGGCGGCGAGCGCGTCGGCGTTGGCCCGCACGAAGCCGGGGTGGTCGCCGTAGTGCGGCAGCTTCTCCGCCGTCGGCCCGCCGCCGGGCGCCACCCCGGTCAGCACCGAGCGGGCCCGGGCGACGTCCTCGTGGTACTGCCGGCAGCCCGACCAGGAGGCGAAGCCGGACGTCGGGAACACGTAGACGTGCTCGATGCCGTCGTCGGCCATCTGCGCCCAGACGTGCTCGACGTAGGGCGCCCAGTTGCGGTTGCCCCAGTAGACGGCCACGTCGGTGCCGGCGGCTGCCAGCTCCTTCTCGACCGCGGCGGTCAGCGCCCGGTTCTGCTCGTTGATCGGGCTGACCCCGCCGAGGTGCCGGTAGTGCTCGGCGACGTCGAGCAGCCGCTCCCGCGGGATGCCGCGGCCCCGGGTGACGTTCTCCAGGAAGGGCATGACGTCGTCCGGGCCCTCGGGGCCACCGAAGCCGAGGACCAGCAGCGCCTCCCGGCGTCCGGGCGGCGGCGGGTCGGCGGACGGCGGCGTCCCGCCGTTGTTGCGGACGGCCAGGGAGGGGTCCTCGTCGGGGCGCTGGTCCGCGGGGGTGATGTCGACGTCGGTCGTGAGCGGCACGCCTCCTCTTCTACCCCAGGACGGCGGCGGATGCGGTCGGGCGCCGGACGATGCGGGTCACACGCCGGCGGCCCTACACCCCGACGGCCCTACACCCCCACCGCGTGGAAGCCCCCGTCCACGTGCAGGATCTCCCCGGTGGTGGCCGGGAACCAGTCCGACAGCAGGGCGACGACGGCCTTGCCCGCCGGTTCGGTGTCGGTGACCGACCAGCCCAGCGGGGCGCGGGCCTCCCACGCCTCCTCGAACTGCGAGCTGCCCGGGATCGACCGCATCGCCATGCTGCGCAGCGGGCCGGCCGCGACCAGGTTCACCCGGATCCCCTCGGGGCCCAGCTCGCGAGCGAGGTAGCGGGAGGTGGACTCCAGCGCCGCCTTGGCCGCGCCCATCCAGCCGTAGACCGGCCACGCGACGCTGGCGTCGAAGGTGAGGCCGACGACCGAGGCCCGGTCGCCGAACAGCGGGCGGCAGGCCTGGGTGAGCGAGGCCATCGACCAGCTCGACACCTGGAACGCCGTCGCCGCGTGCTCCCAGGCGACCCCGGGGAAGCCGTCGCCCATCGCCTCCTGCGGGGCGAAGCCGATCGAGTGGACGACGCCGTCGAGGCCGTCGACGTGCTCGCGCAGCCGGTCGGCCAGCGTCGCCAGGTGCTCGGTGTCCGTGACGTCGAGCTCGACGACCGGAGCCTCGGCCGGCAGCCGCTTGGCGATCCGCTGGCACAGCGACAGGGCACGACCGAAGTTGGAAAGGACGACGGTGGCGCCCTGCTCCTGCGCGATCCGGGCGGTCGCGTAGGCGATGGACGCCTCGGTGAGGACGCCGGTGACCAGGACGTTCTTCCCCTCCAGGATGCCGCTCATCGGTACCCCACCCCGAGTCCCGGGATGACGGGGACAGCCCCCCAGCCGAAAGTGCCCATCAGTGCCCCATCCCCAGTCCGCCGTCGACCGGGACGACCGCCCCGGTGATGTAGCCGGCCGCGTCGCCGGCCAGGAAGCGCACGACGCCGGCGATCTCCTCCGCTGAGGCGTACCGGCCCAGCGGGACCTGGCCGAGGATCTCCTGCTGCCGCTCCTCCGGCAGCGCCGCGGTCATGTCCGTCTGCACGAAGCCGGGGGCCACCACGTTGGCCGTGATGCCCCGGCTGCCCAGCTCCCGGGCGATCGAGCGGGCCAGCCCGACCAGGCCGGCCTTGCTCGCGGCGTAGTTGGCCTGGCCGGCCGAGCCCGAGAGGCCCACCACCGAGGAGACGAACACCATCCGGCCCCACCGGTTGCGCACCATGCGCGTCGCCGACCGCTTGGCCACCCGGTAGGCGGCGGTGAGGTTGGCGTCGACGACGTCGGTGAAGTCGGCCTCCTTCATCCGCATGAGCAGACCGTCGCGGGTGATGCCGGCGTTGCTCACCAGCACCTCGACCGGGCCCTGGTGCTCCTCGATCCGGGTGAAGGCCGCGTCGACGGCGGCTGCGTCGGTGACGTCGCACTGCACGCCGAAGAGCCCGTCCGGGGCGCCGCTGCCGCGGTGGGTCACCGCCACCTGGTCGCCCTGATCGGCGAACGAGCGGGCGATGGCCAGCCCGATCCCCCGGTTCCCGCCGGTGACGAGCACCGATCTGCCACCTGACCCCACTGCGCCACTCCCCTGCGCCGACCACCTGTGTCGGCTGCCGAACCTAGCCGAGGGTCGCCGGTCACACCTGCTCGCGGGCGGAGCGGAAGGGCCGGTGTCAGGCGGGCGGTGCCTGGCCGACCCGCTGGCGGAGCTGGTCCTTGACCACCTTGCCCGACGCGTTGCGCGGCAGCGCATCGGTCAGGATGACGTCGGTGGGCAGCTTGTAGCGGGCCAGGAACCGTGCGGCCCAGGAGCGCAGCTCCTCGATGTCGAGGGAGGCCGCGGGATCGTGCAGGGCGACCACGGCCACCGGCGTCTCGCCCCACTTGGGATGGGGACGGCCCACCACGCTGACCTCCCGGATGGCGGGATGCCCCTCGAGGACGTTCTCCACCTCGGCGCAGTACACGTTCTCGCCGCCGGAGATGATCATGTCCTTGGCGCGGTCCACCACGTGGACGAAGCCCTCCTCGTCGACCCGCACCAGGTCACCGGAGTGGAACCAGCCGCCGGCGAACGCCTCGGCCGTGGCGTCCGGGTTGCGCCAGTAGCCCGCCATCAGGGTCGGACCCCGGTAGACGATCTCGCCCACCGTGCCCGGGGGCACGTCGTTCATCTCGCCGTCCACGACCCGAGCCGCGACCGTGGGCACCAGCCGGCCGACCGATCCCAGCTTGCGCAGCGCGTCCCTGCCCTCCAGTACGCAGGTCACCGGCGACATCTCCGTCTGCCCGAACACGGCCACGTTGAGCGCGCCGGGAAACACCTCGGCCATGCGGCGCAGCAAGGTGTCCGAGGCAGGGGCCGCGCCCCACGAGGTCACGTGCAGCGCGGAGAGGTCCCGGTCGGCCACGGACGGGTCGGTGCACAGCGCCTGCCACTGGGTGGGCACGAGGAAGACGCTCGTGATCCGCTCCCGCTCGAGGAGGCCGAGCACCTGCCCTGCGTCGAAGGCGCCACTCGGCAGCACGACGAGCGTTCCGCCGATGAGGATCAGCGGCACGATCGAGCCGATCGCCCCGATGTGGAACATCGGGGCGGCCACCAGGTTGACCTCGCCCTCGCCGGTCAGCTGGAAGGCCCGGATGATCGTCAGCGCCTGCCCCTGCAGGTTCTGGTGGGTGAGGACGGCGCCCTTCGGCCTCCCGGTCGTGCCGGAGGTGTACACGATCAGTGCGGGGGTGTCCTCCGGGACGTCGACCGGTGCCGCGGGCGGACCGCTCTCCGTCATCAGCGACTCGTACCGCTCGGTGCCGCTCCAGCCCGGGCCGTCGACCACCACGACCGGCAGCGGCTCGGACGCGAGCGTCACCGCGTCGCGGCCCACGGCAGCGGTGACGTCGTCCACGACGAGCAGTCGTGCTCCGGAGTTCTCCAGGATGTAGGCCGCCTCGGGCCCGGTGAGCCGGAAGTTGACCGGGACGGCGATGGCCCCCAGCCGGTTGGCGGCGAGCACGGTCTCCATGAACTCCGGCCGGTTCCCCGTCAGGACGGCCACCCGGTCACCGGCGGAGACGCCGCGGCGGCTCATCGCGTCGGCCAGCGCCCGCACGCGCTCGGCCAGCTGCGCCCACGTCGTCGTCCGGCCCTGGAACCGGAAGGCCGGACGGTCCGGTACGGCGAAGCCGTGCCGCTCGACGTGGTTGTTCCAGTGGTTGCGCCGCGCGGCGTACGGCATCGCCGTACGGTCGGCATTCCATTGCTGGGACACGAACGGACCCCTCCCGGGCCGGCCGGAGACCCCCCATGGACTTCACCCTGCCCGACACCGCCCTCGTCGTGCGCGACGGAGTGCGCGCCGTCGGGGCCCGGTACGACCACGCGTACTGGTCCCGGTGCGAGGACGAGCACCGCTTCCCCGCCGAGGCCTGGCGCGACCTGGCCGACGGCGGATGGATCGGGCGTCGGTCCCGCAGGAGTACGGCGGGGGTGGCCAGGGGATGCTGGAGCTCGCGGTGGCCTGCGAGACGCTCGCCGCCTCCGGCGGTACGGCTGGCATCTTCCTGTACATCCTCACGCCCGGCTTCGGGGCGATGACGCTGGCTCGGCACGGCACCGCGGAGCAGGAGGCGATCCTGCCCGGCGTCGCCACTGGCGACGTCCAGTTCTGCCTGGCGCTCACCGAGCCGGACGCCGGCAGCGACGCCCTCGAGATCACGACGGCCGCCCGGCGCGACGGCTCCGACTTCCTGCTGCACGGGCAGAAGGTGTGGATCTCGGGGATCGAGAACGCGGACTGGATGATCGCCGTCACCCGGACGACGCCCGCCGCCGAGGCGCAGCCACGCACCTCCGGCTTCACCCTGTTCCTCGTCGACGTGACGGAGGCACTCGCCGCCGGCACGCTGACCTACACGCCCATCCCCAAGCTGGGCGGCAACGTCGTCACCTCGAGCCAGGTCTGGCTCGACGACGTCCGCGTGCCCGCCTCCCGGGTGCTGGGCGAGGTGGACCGCGGCTTCGAGGTGCTGTGGGACGTCCTCAACCCCGAACGGATCCTGGCCGCCGCCGGAGGCGTCGGATCGGCCGAGGCATTGCTACGGGTGGCGTGCGACTACGCCCGGGAGCGACGGGTCTTCGGCCGGCCCATCGGGGCCAACCAGGCGGTCCAGTTCCCGCTCGCCCAGATCGAGGCCGAGACGGAGCTCGCCCGCTTGATGACTTGCAAGGCGGCGTGGCTGTTCGACCAGGGGCTGCCGTGCGGCACCGAGACGAACGTGGCCAAGCTGACCGGCGCCCAGGTGGCGTGGGAGGCGGCCGACCGGGCGTTCCAGGTCTTCGGTGGCATGGCCTACAGCAAGGAGTTCCCGGTGGAACGCCTGTTCCGCGATGCGCGGATCGGCAAGAACATCCCGGTCGCCGAGGAACTGGTCCTCGCCCACATCGGCACGCAGGTGCTGGGCCTGCCGCGCAGCTACTGAACGTCCCGGGTCCTCCGCCGCACCCCCGCGGCCCAAAGCAGAACGCACGTCGGCGGGGGTTCGATGTCGCCGGCCCCGCCGACGGAACATCAGCGGAACGCCAGGCCCTCGAACTCACCGGACGTGCGCCAGTCGTCGATCATCCCGAAGAAGGCCGTGGCGCCCAGCGGGTAGCCGACGTTCAGGCGTTCGGCAAGGCCGATCTCCTGGCCCTCGTTGTTGTAGTAGCCGGGCGTGCAGTCCGGCCTCCCGAACGGCACGCCGTCCCGGAGGAGCATCTCGACCCACCCCGTCTGAGCCTCGTCCGTCACCTCCACCGCCCGGGCGCCCTCGGCCACGGCATGGCAGACGATCGCGGCGATGGTCTGGGCCGACTCCGCGAAGCCGTGCGGCACGTTGGAGCCCAGGAAGGCGCCCTGCAGCAGCTGCACGATGAACAGGTTCGGAAGCCCGTGGACGTGCATGCCGTGCAGGGTGCGCATGCCGTCGGCCCACGCCTTCGACAGCGTCACGCCATCCCGTCCGGTCACGTCGAAGCCGGCGCGCTGGGTGTAGTCGGTGGCGTACTCGAAGCCCGACGCGTAGATCACGCAGTCCACCTCGTACTCGACGCCCCCCGCGACCACACCCCGCTCGGTGAGCCGCTCGACGCCCTTGCCGTCAGTGTCGATGAGGTGGGTGTTGTGCCGATTGAAGGCCTGCAGGTACTCATCGTGGAAGCCCGGACGCTTGCACAGCTGCGGATACCAGGGCTTGAGCTTCGCGGCCGTCTCCGGGTCGGTGACGACGTCGTCGACACGGCCGCGGATCTGCTCCATCTTGGCGATGTCCGCCTCCTCGACCGCTGCCATCATCCGCTCGACGCTGAACTCCTCCGGAGGGATGGCGGTGATGTTCGCGCGCATGCGCCGGCCCAGCTCGGTCCAACCGTCCTGGACGAGGTCCTCCACCTCGACGCCGGCCGGCGGCTGCCCGGTGAAGCCCTCCCAGTTCAGGGTGAAGTTCGCCAGCCAGCGCTTCTGCCACCCCGGCGTGGCGATCGACCGGTGCCACTCAGGATCGATGGGCCCGTTGCCGCGGACGTCAACCGCGGTCGGGGTGCGCTGGATGACGTACAGCTCCTGCGCGTCCCGGGCGAGCGCGGGCACGCACTGGAGGGAGGTGGCGCCCGTGCCGATGATCGCCACCTTCTTGTCGCGCAGCTTCTCCATGGGGGCGCCCGCGGGATCGCCGCCGGTGTAGGCGTAGTCCCACCGGCTCGAGTGGAATGAGTGACCGGCGAACTCGTCCATGCCGGGGATGCCCGGGAGCTTTGGGACGTTGAGCGGCCCGATGCCCATCCCGGCGAACTGTGCGGTGAAGCGATCGCCGCGGTCGGTGCTGATGATCCAGCGTGCGGCATCCTCGTCCCAGACGAGCTCGGTCACCCCGGTGTGGAACAGGGCCTTCTCGTACAGGGAGTAGTGCCGGCCGATCCGCCGGCAGTGCTCGAGGATCTCCGGACCGTGGGCGTACTTCTCGGTCGGGACGTAGCCGGTCTCCTCCAGGAGCGGCATGTAGATCAGCGACGCGGTGTCACACATGACGCCTGGGTACCGGTTCCAATACCAGGCACCGCCGAAGTCCCCCGCCTTGTCGATGATGCGGATGTCGTCGATGCCGGCCTCCTTGAGGCGGGCCCCGGCGGTGAGCCCCGCGAAGCCGCCACCGATGAACGCGAAGGTGACGTGGTCGGTGACCGGCTCGCGCTCGACGACCGGCTGGTGGGGGTCCTCGGCGAAATGAGCGAACCGGCCTGTCAGGCGGACGTACTGGTCGAGCCCGTCCGGCCGCAGGCGCTTGTCGCGCTCTTCTGCGTACTTGCGCCGCAGGCTGTCCTTGTCGACGGGTGCGACGAACGGGAGCGCGCTGGTGTCAGCGGACATGCTTTCTCTCCAGGTGGATCGGCGGGTGGCGATCAGGCGGCGTCGAGGAAGCGGACGAGGTGCTCGGTGAAGGCGCCGGCCTGGTCGAGGTTCGACAGGTGGCCGGCGTCGTCGATGACGACGAGTTCTGCGCCCGGAACGGTCGAGGCGATCGTCTTGGAGTGCTCCGGCGGGGTCAGTGCGTCCTCGTCGCCGACCAGCACGAGGGTGGGAACGTCGATGCGGTGCAGCTCGTCGGTGAGATCGAGCTCAGCGATGGCCTGCAGCCCGATGTTGAAGGTGAGCGGATCCGTCGAGGAGAAGTTCTCCTCGAAGTCCCGGACGTAGCGACGGTTCTCCGCGACGGCCGCCCGGCTGAAGGTGGCGGGCATGAACGCGGTCGCCACCGCCGGCATCCCGTGAGCGACCGCGGCCGCTCCGGAGGCGGTCAGATCGGCCTTCATGTCCGCATCTGCAGAGGAACTGGTGTCGGCCAGGACGAGGCTCGCGACGCGTTGGGGGGCGGTCAGCGCGACGGTCTGCGCGATCATGCCGCCCATCGACAGGCCGACGATCGGTGCACGGCCGATGCCGAGCTCCGTCATGACCACGAGGACGTCACGCGCGTAGTCCGCAAGCGACATCCGCCCGTAGGTGCGGTCGGACCGCCCGAAGCCGCGGCTGTCGAGGGCCACGACCCGGTGGGTGGCCGCCAACGCCTCCAGCTGGGGAGCCCAGTTGCCGGCGTCTCCCCCGATGCCGTGCAGGAAGACGACGGGATCACCAGCCCCTCGATCGATGGCGTTGATACGGACCCCGCGAGCGCTGACGAGCACGGCTGCCCCCACTTAGATTAGTAGGTACTTACTAGTCAATGATCGATGTCGTGTCAAGGCCCTCGCCGTCCCGTCGGAACCACGACCGGCACGTCAGCGCGCACTCGGCCGGTACGGTCTTCGCATGGACGTCGGGCTCGGGTACCTCGCGTGACGGCGGAGCCGGATGGCGAGCCCCCCGACCTCTCACCCCGGCAGCGGCTCTCCGCCGACGAACGCCGGTCGCAGATCGTCGCCGCGGCGCGCAGCGTCTTCGTGGAGCGCGGCCTCGCCGGCGCGCGGACCCGGGACATCGCCGCAGCGGCGGACGTCACCGAGGCGCTCGTCTACAAGCACTTCCGGTCCAAGGAGGAGCTCTTCGAGGCCGCCGTCGTCACACCTCTCGAGGAGACCGTGGCGCGGATGGTGGAGCTCTCCGGGGCACCACCCCCGGACTTCGACGAGACCGGGGAGGCGATGTACGAGCGGACGCGCCAGTACCTCACCGATCTCCTGCACGGCATGGAGGAGATGGCCCCTCTGCTCGGGGTGATGCTCTTCGGTGACGCACACACGGCCAGCGGCTACTTCAGCGAGCGAATAGCGCCCTTCCTCACGCAGGTCCGTCGAGTCGTCGAACTGAACCTGTCGTCGTGGCGGCACCGCGAGTTCGACGTCGACCTCGTCGTCCAGTCCGTGTTCGGGGCGGCGTGGTTCCACACGACCGTCGCGCGCCTCGGCGGCCGCCCCGTCGATCACGAGGCCGTCGCCGACAGCATCACCCGGCTCGTCTTCGACGGACTGCGACTGCCCGAAGGCCCGGAGCCGCGCTAGGTGGACGATCCCCTGCGGAGGCGGGGCGCCCACGTCACCCAGGCAGGGAGCACCGTCGGATCCGCAGCCCCCCACGCCACGCCATAGCCTCACTGTCATGCGCGCTGTGCAGATCACCCGCTTCGGCGGCCCCGAGGTCCTCGACGTCGTCGACCTGCCCGATCCGGAGCCCGGCCCCGACCAGCAGCTGTTCGACGTCGCTGCTGCCGGCGTCAACTACGCCGACACCCACCAGATCGAGAACAGCTACCTGTCCCCGCAGCAGCTGCCGCTGGTCCCGGGCGCGGAGTTCGTCGGGACGCCGGCCGGCGGCGGACCGCGGGTGGTGGGCCTGCTCGACGGCGGCGGCTATGCCGAGAAGGTCGTGGCACATCCGCGGCTGACCTGGCAGGTGCCCGACGGCGTGAGCGACGAGCAGGCGCTGGCCGTCGTCCTTCAGGGGGCCACGGCCTGGCACCTGCTGCGCACCAGCGCCCACCTGGCCGCAGGTGAGTCGGTGGTGGTGGTCGCCGGCGCCGGCGGCGTGGGGTCGCTGGCTGTCCAGCTCGCGCGGCGGTGGGGCGCCGGCCGGGTGATCGCCACGGCCTCCAGCCCGGAGAAGCGGGCGTTGACCGAGGAGCTCGGCGCCGACGCCTCCCTCGACCCCGCCCTGGCCGACGACGACCCGAAGGCCTTCACCGCCGCGCTGCGCGAGGCCAACGGCGGCCAGCCGGTCGACGTCGTCCTGGAGATGACCGGCGGCAACGTGTTCGCCGGCGCACTGTCGGCGCTGGCCCCGTTCGGCCGGCTGGTCACCTACGGGATGGCGGCGCGCCAGGAGACCCGCCCGGTCGCGCCCGGCGCGCTTCTGCAGAGGAGCCGTGCGGTCATCGGGTTCTGGCTGGCGCACTGCATGGCCCGGCCGGAGATGATGGATGACGCGATGAGCGAGCTGCTGCCGCTGGTCGCCGAGGGCGCGCTGGGGCCGATCGCCGGGGGGCGCTATCCGCTGAGCGCCGTCCGTGAGGCCCACCAGGACCTGCTGGCCCGCCGCACCACCGGCAAGCTCTCCCTCGACCCCTCCCGCTGACGGAGGGGGATGTCGCGCCGAGTGGGCCCTGGAGGGGTCCGCAGGCGCGACGCAGCGGCTCCACGCGACGGGGGACGGCACCCTGGCCGCGGTGTCGCCCGGTAGGGCGACGGTGTCACAGGAGGCGGTTGGTCCAGATCAGGCTGAGGACGACGCCGATCAGCGCGACGAGCACGCCGCCGCGGACGAACCAGTAGCTGACGTCGCGGGGCTCGGTGGTGTAGCCGATCTGGCTGCCGAGGTCCTGGTAGACCTGCTCGAGCTCCGCGGCGCTGGCCGCCTCGCTGTAGCTGCCGCCGGTGTCGTCGGCGATCTGCTCGAGCGTGGCGCGGTCCACCGGCACCGGCACCCGCTCCCCGTCGAGGTCGAGGGTGCCGTAGTCGGTGCCGAAGGCGATGGTCGAGACCGGGACGCCGGCAGCGACCGCGGCCTCGACCGCCTGGGTGTCGGGGCGGCCGACGGTGTTGTAGCCGTCGGAGAGCAACACGATCCGGGCCGGTGGCAGCTCCTCGGTGCCGGTGTCGATCGAGGACTGGAAGTTCTCGATGGCGGTGAGCGAGGTGAAGACCGCCTCGCCGATCGCCGTCGACTCGGCCAGGTCGAGGTTGTCGATGGCGTTGCGCACCTGACCGCGGTCGGTGGTCGGCGTGACCAGCGTGCTCGCGGTGCCGGCGAAGGACACCAGCCCGAGGTTGATCCGCGCGGGCAGGACGTCGACGAACTCCTTGGCCGCCTTCTGCATCGCCTGGAACCGGCTGGGCTCGATGTCGGTGGCCTGCATCGACAGCGAGACGTCGACGGCCATGACCACCGTGGCCCGCTCCCGCGGCACCCGGACCTCGGTGCTCGGCACCGCCAGGGACACCACGAGCGCGGCCAGTCCGAGGGCGACCAGGCCGAACGCCAGGTGCCGCCGCCACCCCGGCCGCCTGGGCACCAGCGTGCCGAGCAGCGCGACGTTGGTGAAGCGGGCCGCATAGGCCCTGCGGCGCAGCTGGAGCACGACGTAGAGCGCCACCAGCGCCGCGACGGCGAGCAGGGCGAGCAGCCACAGCGGGGCCTGGAAGGTCATCGCGACGCCCCTCCGGAGCCCGCGCGTCGGCGGTCACGAGGTCTGAACCGACACGTCATCGCGACGCCCCTCCGGAGCCCGCGCGTCGGCGGTCGGCGACGAAACGGACCACGTCCATCAGCCAGTCGCGGTCCGTGCGCAGCTGCAGGTGACCGGCGCCGGCCCGGCGCAGCGCGGCGGCGATCTCCTGCCGCTGGGCCGCGGCGCCGGCGGCGAAGCGGGCGCGGAACTCCGCGTCGCCGGTGGGCACCTCGAGGGTCTGACCGCTCTCCGGGTCGACGACGGTGAGCAGGCCGACGTCGGGCAGCTCCAGCTCGCGGGGGTCGACCACCTCGACGGCGAGCAGCTCGTGCCGCGCGGACAGGCCGCGCAGCGGGCGCTCCCAGTCGGCGGAGCCCCGCGCGTCGGAACCCAGGAAGTCCGAGACGACGACCACCAGCCCGCGGCGGCGCGGCGGGCGGCGCAGCGACTCCAGCGCGGCGGCGAGGTCGCCGCGGCGCCCGCCCGAGGCCCGCGGGGTGGCGACGACGGCGCGCAGCAGCCGGTCGGCGGCCAGCCGTCCGGCCGCGGCCGGGTAGCGGTCGACCCGCTCGCCGGTGGTGACGACGGCGCCCAGCCGGTTGCCCCCGCGCACGGTGAGGTGACTGACCGCGGCCAGGCCGGCGATGGCCAGGTCGCGCTTGGTGCAGGTGGCGGTGCCGAAGTCCAGGCTGGCGGAGAGGTCGACCACCGCCCAGGTCTCCAGCTCGCGGTCGGCGATCGTCTCGCGGACGTGCGGGACCTGGGTGCGGGCGGTCACCGGCCAGTCCATCCGCCGGACGTCGTCCCCCGGGTGGTAGGTGCGCGAGTCGCCGGCCTCGGTGCCCGAACCGGGGACCAGCCCCAGGTGGTCGCCCTGCAGCAGGCCGTCGAGCCGGCGCCGGACGGTGAGCTCCAGCCGCTGGAACAGGACGTCGGCCGGGCCCTCGGCGAAGTGCGGCGGCGTGCCCTCACCGGGTGCGGGGGCGATCCCCGAGCCGGGGGTGGGCGCGGGCCCGGCCGGCGGCGGCAGCGCAGCGCCGGCGGAGCGGCGAGGGAGCCTCACGCCGACGTCGACCCGCGGGGCCAGCCGTTCGGGGAGGAACCCGGCTGCGCGGTGGCGCCGGGCGGGACCTGCGCCGTGCCGGGCTGGGCCGGCGGCACGGTCCCGGGCGGCACGGGGCCGTGCTGGCCGGCGACGCCGAACGGCGTGGCGGGCGGCCCGAACTGCGGTGGGGCAGACGGGGTGGACGGGAGCGGGACGGCCGGCCCACCGGGGTTGCCGGGACCGGAGCCGCCGGCCCGCTGACGGGGGGCGACCTGCGGCAGCGGCACCGTCTGCAGGATCCGCTTGACCACGTGGTCGGCCGGCACGCCGTCGGCCAGCGCGTCGTAGGAGAGCACCAGCCGGTGGCGCAGCACGTCGGCGGTGACGTCGAGGACGTCCTGCGGCAGCACGTAGTCCCGCCCGCGCAGCAGCGCCAGCGCCCGGCTGGCGGCGATCAGCCCGAGGGAGGCGCGCGGGCTGGCGCCGTAGGAGACCCATGCGGCGACGTCGTCCATGCCGTGCTCCCGCGGGGCGCGGGTGGCCACCACCAGCCGGACGACGTAGTCGACCAGCGCGTGGTGGACGAACACCCGGGAGGCGGTGTGCTGCATGCGGAGGAGGTCCTCTGCCCCGAGCACGGTCTCGGCGACCGGCGGCTCCGAACCCATCCGGTAGATGATCTCCCGCTCCTCCTCCGGGCTCGGGTAGTCGACGAGCACCTTCATGAGGAAGCGGTCGCGCTGGGCCTCGGGCAGCGGGTAGACGCCCTCGGACTCGATCGGGTTCTGCGTGGCCAGCACGAGGAACGGGTCGGGCAGCGGGTGGGTCACCCCGCCGATGGAGACCTGGCGCTCGGCCATGACCTCCAGCAGCGCCGACTGCACCTTGGCCGGCGCGCGGTTGATCTCGTCGGTGAGGACGAAGTTGGCGAAGACCGGGCCGAGCTCGGTGTCGAAGGTGTCCTGCCCGGCCTTGTAGATGCGGGTGCCGATGATGTCGGCCGGCACCAGGTCGGGGGTGAACTGCAGGCGGGCGAAGCTGCCGCCGACCACCGTGGCCAGGGTCTCCACCGCCAGGGTCTTGGCCACGCCGGGCACGCCCTCGAGCAGCACGTGCCCGCGCGCCAGGAGCGACACCAGCATGCGCTCCACGAGCCGGTCCTGGCCGACGATCACCCGCTTGATCTCGAACAGCACCCGCTCCAGCCGGGCGGCGTCGACCGACGGCGGCACCGGCTGCCCGGTGGCCGGCGACCCGGCGGTCTGCTCGAGGGGGGTGCTGGCGGCGCTGCTCACGGGGCTCCCTGGTCGTGCCGGTCCGCGGACCCGCGTCCCTGAGAGGTCGCGGGGCCGGCGACGGGCAGCGTGCCCGTCCTGCGCGCCAGTCTCCTACACGTTCCAGGCGGCAGCCGGGCGCGCTCCCGGGTCAGCCGAGCCGGGCGCACGGCGCGTGCACACCCCTGCCCGCGGCTGCGCGTGACTGCTAGCCTCCCTCCTGCGTCGGGCAGCTCCCCCCGTGGCTGCCCGACGCCCTTCCCCTCGTCAGGCCGTGGGCCCCTCGTCAGGCCGTGGGCCGGACGGCGCCGAAGTAGTCGCTGCCGAACCACATCGACGAGATCCGCACCACGTCGCCGCTCTGCGGAGCCTGGACCACCCGGCCGTTGCCGATGTAGAGCGCCACGTGGTAGATCGACGTGTAGTCCGAGCCCGACGCCCAGAACACCAGGTCACCGGGCTGCAGGTCGGCCGCCGCCACCTTGGGCAGGACGGCGAACTGCGCTCGGGCGTTGCGGGGGAGGAGGAAGCCGGCCTGGGCGTAGGCGTACTGGACCAGTCCGCTGCAGTCGAAGCCGACCACGCCGGCGTCCGGGTCGATGCCGGAGCTCGGGCCTCGGGCGCCGCCGCCGCCCCAGGAGTACGGGGTGCCGACGTAGTGCTCGGCCGCGGCGATCGCGGTGTCCACGGCGGAGCCGGAGGCGGGGCCGGCCGTGGTGCGGGTGACCGTGGACGGGCCCGCGGAGTCGGAGGACGACGGGTGCGACGTCGAATCCGACGAGGAGCCCGCGGAGGACGACGGGCGGGCGCTGCTCGAGGCCGCTGCGGCGGCCGCCGCGGCGGCCGCGTCCGCCTGGGCCGCGCGGGCGGCGGCCTGCTGCTCGCCGAGCAGCTCGACCAGCTGGGCGTGGGCGGCGTCGGCCTGGGCCTGCAGGTCGGCCTGCTGCGCGGCCAGGTCGGCGGCCTCGGCGCGCGCCCGGCGCTCGGCGGTCTGCGCGACGGCCAGGGCCGCGGCGGCCTGCTGCTGCAGCACGTCGGCCTGCTGCAGCGAGTTCCGCGCGGTGTCGGCGGCGGTGGCGGCCTCCCGCGCGGCCGCGGTGAACCGGTCGACCTCGTCGCTGCGCTCCGCGCCGGCGGCGTCCAGCAGCGCCACCCGCTCGAGCAGCTCGGCCGGGCCGTCGGCGCTGAGCAGGGCGGCGGCACCGGGATAGGTGCTCCCGTCCTCGTAGCTGCGCCGGGCGAAGGCGACGAGCTGGTCCCGGGCGGCCTGCTCGGCGACGGCGGCCCGGGCGGCGGCGACCTGCGCGTCCTGCGCGGTGGACCGGGCGGCCTGCAGGGCGGCCTGCTCGGCCTGGTAGCCGTCGAGGGCGATGGCGGCGCGGGCCTGCACCTCGGAGACGGTGGCCTGGGCGGTGGCCAGCCGGGTCCTGGTCTGCTCCAGCTGCACGGCGGCGGCGTCGGCGGCGGCCTGCGCCGAGGCGATCCGGGTGTCGCTGGGACCTCCGGGTGCGGCCGACGCCGACCCGGCCGTCGCACCCACGGCCACCGCCGTCGCCAGAGCGATGCCGACCGCCGTCCCCAGGACCCGTCCCGGGGTCGTGCGCCCGCTGGAGAGCACCAACCGACCTCTTCCGTCGCCGGACCACCACGGTGCGCCGCGCTCAGTTGACCTGGCGCTCCGAGTCCGTCCAGAACGCCTCGCGCAGCTTGAACTTCTGGATCTTGCCGGTCGCGGTCCGAGCCAGGGCGTCCCGGAACTCGACCCGCTTGGGGGCCTTGTACCCGGCGATGCGGGCCTTGCAGTGGGCGATGATCTCCTCCGCCGTCGCCGACCGGCCCTCGGCGAGGACGACGATCGCGGTGACCATCTCGCCCCACTTGTCGTCGGGGACGCCGATGACCGCGACCTCCGCGACCGCGGGGTGGCTGAAGACGGCGTCCTCCACCTCGATCGACGAGACGTTCTCGCCGCCGGTGATGATCACGTCCTTCTTGCGGTCGGAGATGGTGAGGTAGCCGCCGTCGTCGATCGAGCCGCCGTCGCCGGTGTGGAACCAGCCGCCCTCGAGCGCCTCGGCCGTGGCGTCCGGGTTCTGCCAGTAGCCGTCGAGCACGGTGTTGCTGCGCGCCAGCACCTCGCCGGTCTCGCTCACCTGCAGGCGGGTGCCCAGCGACGGTACCCCGGCCCGGGACAGCCGCCGGGCCCGCTCCTCGGGGTCGAGGTCGTCGTACTCGGCGCGGGGGCGGTTGATGGTGAGCAGGGGCGCGGTCTCGGTGAGGCCGTAGATCTGGTTGAACTGCCAGCCGAGCTCGGCCTCGACGCGGGCGATCATCCGCGACGGCGGCGGGGCTCCGGCGACCACGATCCGCACGCGGTCGCGCCCGGGGATCTCGCCGTCCCACTCGGCCGCGGCGTCCAGGACGGCGTTCCACACCGCCGGCGCGCCGCACATCAGGGTCACGCCGTGCCGCTCGACCCGGCGCAGGATCTCCGCGCCGTCGACCTTGCGCAGCACGACGTGCCGGCCGCCCAGGCCCGTGACCGTGTACGGCATCCCCCAGCCGTTGCAGTGGAACATCGGCAGCGTGTGCATCAGGACGTCGCGGTCGCCGACCTGCACGTGCATGCCGAAGGTCACCGCGTTGACCCAGATGTTGCGGTGGGTCATCTGCACGCCCTTGGGCCGGGCCGTGGTCCCGCTGGTGTAGTTGATCGTCGCGGTGGCGTCCTCGTCGGGCTGCGACCAGGGCGCCGGCTCGGTGTCGAAGCGCAGCAGCTGCTCGTACTCCTCGCCGGTGCCGAGGCGGTGCTCGGCGTCGACCCCCTTGAGCGCGGCCTCCAGCTCCGGGTCGACCAGCAGCACCCGGGCGCCGCTGTGGCCGACGATGTAGCTGACCTCCTCCGGCTGCAACCGGAAGTTGACCGGGACCACGACCCGCCCCGACGACGGCAGCGCCAGCAGGCACTCCAGCAGCCGGGCGGAGTTGTGGCTGACGACCGCCACCCGCTCGCCCTCACCCACGCCGAGCGCGTCGAGACCGGCCTGCAGCGCCCGGCCGCGGCGGGCCACCTCGCCGTAGGTCAGCTCGCCGAGCGACGGTGCGGGCTGGTCGGGCTCGTCCACGATGCCGACCCGGTCGCCGTAGACCAGCTCGGCCCGGTCGAGGAAGTCACGGGTGGTCAAGGGCACGCGCATGCCGGCTCCCGGGTCCCAGGGCTGCCGTGGTGGTCAGCCGCTCGACGTGGTGGCCGTCACGCTAGCGCCGCACCTGCGCGCGGCGAGCCGAGCCCTCCGCGATCAGGCGAGCACGAGCCAGAGCGCGGCCGCGGTGCCCGCGGTCGCCGCGACCGCCCGGACGGTGTCGACGCGCAGCAGCCGGCGGAGGGCGGCGTCGTCCCACCCCGCCCCGAGCCTGCGGTGCAGCGGGACGGCGAGCAGCCCGGTGACCACCAGCACCACCGCCAGGCAGGCCGCGCCGACGAGGACCGGCGCCAGCGGCGTCCCGGCCGGCCGGGCGGTCAGCAGCCACAGCGTGGTGACGCCCTGGCCGGCGAACAGCGGGCCGACCACCCGGACGACCAGCTGCTGGTGGCGGCGCTCGTAGCGGGGGAAGGCGTCGGGCGGAACCAGCGTGAACTGCGGGTAGACCAGCGCGCGCACCGTCCACTGGAAGCCGGCGTAGGCCGCGGTGAGCGCCAGGTGGACGACCAGCAGCGTCACCGGCAGTGCCGGCCCGGGCCGGCCTCCCTGCAGGGTCCCGCCGCGAGCGCGCGAGCGGTGGGGGGCAGGGAGGTCCTCTTACCGCGCCAGGCCAGGCTCTGCGCGTCGAGCTCGCGCAGCAGCGGGTCGCCCTCGGCGAGCACCCGCTCGGCCAGCGCGACGGCGGCGGCCAGCTGCGCGTCGGTCAGCTGTGCGGACGCCGGCGAGCGGCGGCGGTCGAGGACGTCGTACCAGCAGCCCCCCACGGCGGAGTCGAGGAGGATGCGGCCGAAGCAGTGGTCGGCGGTGACCACCCAGCGGTCGGCTCGCGCCCGCCGCGGCAGCTCCTCGCCGACCAGCTGCCGGTAGCGGGCGAGAAGTGCCTCCCGCCGCGCCCCGCCCGGCGGGGCCTCCCGGCTCACCGGGTGAGCAGGCGGGGCAGCGACGTCCCGATCGGCTCGCGGACGACGAGGTCGGCCAGGTCGTCGTAGGGGGTCGGCTGGGCGTTGACCACGACGACCCGCGCGCCGGACCCCGCGGCCAGGTCGACCAGGCCCGCGGCCGGGTGCACGGTGAGCGAGGTGCCGACGGCGAGGAAGACGTCGCAATCGGTGGCCGCCGCCGCGGCTGCCTCGACGACCGCCGGGTCGAGGGCCTGGCCGAAGCTGATGGTGGCCGACTTGAGGACGCCGCCGCAGACCCGGCAGGCCGGGTCGGGCTCCCCGGCGTCGACGCGGGCCAGCGCCTCGGCCATCGTCGTCCGGTCGCGGCAGGAGAGGCACTCGACCTCGCGCACGGTCCCGTGCAGCTCCAGGACGGCGGTCGAGCCGGCGTCCTGGTGCAGACCGTCGACGTTCTGGGTGAGCAGCGCCCGCAGCCGGCCCTGCTGCTCCAGGTCGACCAGCGCGCGGTGGCCGGCGTTGGAGCGGGCGTGCGGTGCGGTGTCGCGGCGCATCAGCCAGGCGCGGCGGCGGATCTCGGGGTCGGCGACGTAGTAGGACAGCGTCACCAGCTTCTCGGCGTCCGGGTCCCTCGTCCACAGCCCCTGCGGGCCGCGGTAGTCGGGGATGCCGCTGTCGGTGGAGATGCCGGCGCCGGTGAGGACGGTGACCCGCCGCGCCGACGTCAGCCAGTCGGGCAGGGGCTCGGGCAGGCCGGTCACGGCGTCCACGGTAGGAGCCGCCCGGTTGCCGGACGCTCAGGTGAGCTCACCGTCGCGCTTCCTGGCTCACCGTCGACCGCGAGCCCGGACGTCGCTCGACCAGCTCAGCTGGTCATCCGGGGGCTCCTCGGGTGAGGACGGAGGGCGGGCAAGGGTCGCCTCACCTGCGCAGCGTGGCGGGCGGCTGGGATGATGCGGGGTGGCAAGCAGCGCGGTGGACCGAGCGCAATGGACCAGCTGAGGGGTAGGCGGAAAGACGTGGCAGCCAGCAAGGACAGCTTCGGGGCGCGGTCGACGCTCACCGTCGACGGCACCGACTACGACATCTACCGGCTCGACGCGGTGGAGGGCGCGAAGAGGCTGCCCTTCAGCCTGAAGGTGCTGCTGGAGAACCTGCTGCGCACCGAGGACGGCGCCGACATCACCGCCGACCACATCCGCGCCCTGGCGACCTGGGACCCGGAGGCCGAGCCGGACCAGGAGATCCAGTTCACCCCGGCCCGCGTGGTCATGCAGGACTTCACCGGCGTCCCCTGCATCGTCGACCTGGCCACCATGCGCGAGGCCATGGCCGAGATCGGCGGCGACCCGAACAAGATCAACCCGCTGGCGCCGGCCGAGCTGGTCATCGACCACTCGGTGATCGCCGACGTCTTCGGCACCGAGGACTCCTTTCAGCGCAACGTCGAGATCGAGTACCAGCGCAACGGCGAGCGCTACCAGTTCCTGCGCTGGGGCCAGGGTGCGTTCGACGACTTCAAGGTCGTCCCCCCGGGCACCGGCATCGTGCACCAGGTCAACATCGAGCACCTGGCCCGCGTGGTCTTCTCCCGGGAGGACGGCGACCCTGGGGCGGGCGGGCGGGTGATCGCCTACCCCGACACCTGCGTGGGCACCGACTCCCACACCACGATGGTCAACGGCCTGGGGGTGCTCGGCTGGGGTGTGGGCGGTATCGAGGCCGAGGCCGCGATGCTCGGCCAGCCGGTGTCGATGCTCATCCCGCGGGTGGTCGGCTTCAAGCTGACCGGCGAACTACCCGACGGCTCCACCGCCACCGACCTGGTCCTCACCATCACCGAGATGCTGCGCCGCCACGGCGTGGTCGGGAAGTTCGTGGAGTTCTACGGCGAGGGCGTCTCCGCCGTCCCGCTGGCCAACCGCGCCACGATCGGCAACATGAGCCCGGAGTTCGGCTCCACCGCGGCGATGTTCCCCATCGACGAGGAGACCATCGCCTACCTGCGGCTGACCGGCCGATCCCCGGAGCAGGTGGCGCTGGTCGAGGCCTACGCCAAGGAGCAGGGCCTCTGGCACGACCCGTCCCGCGAGCCGGTGTTCTCCGAGTACCTGGAGCTGGACCTCTCCACCGTCGTCCCGTCGATCGCCGGCCCCAAGCGGCCGCAGGACCGCGTCGCCCTGTCCGACGCCAAGGCCTCCTTCCGCGCCGCGCTCGGCGACTACGTGGCCGACGACGTGACCGGCGGCGAGGACCGCGAGCCCGGCGTCCCGCAGCAGGAGCAGCCCTACGGGGTGGAGTCGGCCGTCGACGAGGCCTCGGCGGAGTCGTTCCCGGCCTCCGATCCGGCCACCGCGGCCCCCGGCGACGAGGACGGCGACGGCGGCGCCGGCAAGCCGCGCACCGTCGTCCCCGACCGGGTACCCGACCGCGCCTCGAAGCCGACCCGGGTGGTGCTCGAGGACGGCACCGAGACCCACGTCGACCACGGCTCCGTGGTGATCGCGGCCATCACCTCGTGCACCAACACCTCCAACCCGCAAGTGATGATCGGCGCGGCGCTGTTGGCCAAGAAGGCCGTCGAGGCGGGCCTGGCGACCAAGCCGTGGGTGAAGACGACGCTGGCACCGGGGTCCAAGGTCGTCATGGACTACTACGAGAAGGCCCAGCTGACCCCGTACCTGGAGAAGCTCGGCTTCTACTTGGTCGGCTACGGCTGCACCACCTGCATCGGCAACTCCGGCCCGCTGCCCGAGCCGGTCAGCGCCGCGGTCAACGAGGCCGACCTCGCCGTCGTCTCGGTGCTGTCGGGCAACCGCAACTTCGAGGGCCGGATCAACCCCGACGTCAAGATGAACTACCTGGCCAGCCCGCCGTTGGTGATCGCCTACGCGCTGGCCGGCTCGATGGACGTCGACCTCACCTCCGAGCCGCTGGGCCGGGGCGCCGACGGGCGGGACGTGTACCTGTCCGACATCTGGCCCTCGCCGCACGAGGTGCAGCAGGTCATCGACGAGGCCATCTCCGCGGAGATGTTCGCCGAGGACTACGCCGACGTGTTCGCCGGCACCGAGCAGTGGCAGAACCTGCCCACGCCGACCGGGGACACCTTCGCCTGGGACCCGGAGAGCACCTACGTCCGCAAGCCGCCGTACTTCGAGGGCATGCCGGCCCGGCCGGCCCCGGTGGCCGACATCACCGGCGCGCGCACGCTGGCGGTGCTCGGCGACTCGGTGACCACCGACCACATCTCCCCGGCCGGCTCGATCAAGCCGGACAGCCCGGCGGGGAGGTACCTGCGGGACCACGGCGTCGAGCGGCGCGACTTCAACTCCTACGGCTCCCGGCGCGGGAACCACGAGGTGATGATCCGCGGCACGTTCGCCAACATCCGGTTGCGCAACCTGCTGGTGCCCGGCACCGAGGGCGGGGTCACCAAGAACCACCTCACCGGCGAGACGACGACGATCTACGACGCGTCGGTGGCCTACGCGCAAGCCGGCATCCCGCTGGTCGTGCTCGCCGGCAAGGAGTACGGCTCCGGCTCGTCGCGCGACTGGGCGGCCAAGGGGACGGCGCTCCTCGGTGTCCGCGCGGTCATCGCCGAGAGCTACGAGCGGATCCACCGCTCCAACCTCATCGGCATGGGCGTGCTGCCCCTGCAGTTCCCCGAGGGCCAGGACCGGGAGTCGCTGGGCCTGACCGGCGACGAGGAGTTCACGATCACCGGCATCACCGAGCTCGACGAGGGCCGCACGCCCCGCACGGTCAAGGTGAAGGCCGGCGACGTGGAGTTCGACGCCCGGGTGCGCATCGACACCCCTGGCGAGGCGAGCTACTACCGCAACGGCGGGATCATGCAGTACGTCCTGCGGTCCCTCCGCGGGTCGGCCAGGGCCTGATGGACGCCGCCTGATGGACGCCGTCTGATGGACCTGGGCCTGGGCGGTCGCCGCTACCTGCTGACCGGCGCGAGCCGCGGGCTGGGGTTCGCGACCGCCCGGGCCCTGGTCGAGGACGGGGCGCGGGTGCTGCTCAGCGCGCGCTCCCGGGAGTCGGTGGACGCCGCCGTCGCCGCGCTGGGCGGGGCGCCGGCGGCGTCCGGGGTCGTCGCCGACCTGGCCGACCCCGGCGACGCCGAGCGGCTGGTCGAGGCGGCCACCGACCGGCTGGGCGGGGTGGACGGCGCGCTGGTCAGCGTCGGCGGTCCGGCGCCGGGCACCGTGCTGGGCACCGCCGAGGAGGACTGGCGGGCCGGGGTGGACAGCGTGCTGCTCGGCCCGCTGCGGCTGGTCCGGGCGCTCGTCCCGCACCTGGGCGCCGGCTCGGTGATCGCGTTCGTGCTGTCCACGTCGGTGCGCGAGCCGCTCGACGGGCTGGCCGTCTCCAATGGGCTGCGGCCCGGCCTGGCGATGACTGCCAAGGGCCTGGCCGACGAGCTCGGGCCGCGCGGGGTCCGGGTGGTCGGGCTGATGCCGGGCACCATCGCCACCGACCGCACCGCCACGCTGTACGGCGAGGAGGGGATGGCGCGGGCCGCCGAGGGCATCCCGCTGCGCCGGGTCGGGCAGCCCGAGGAGTTCGGCCGGGTGGCCGCGTTCCTCCTCTCCCCGGCCGCCTCCTACGTCACCGGCACGATGGTGGCCGTCGACGGCGGCCGCCTCCGAACGCCGTGAAGGAGGACCCCCTCGCCCCCCGAGAAGGACCCCGTCCTCCTCATCCCTCGCAGGCTCAGGGCGGTGCCCTGGACGGGGCCATCCGGGCTCGCGGCGGGCCCCTGCGAGAAGGCCCGGTCCTCGTCGCCTGCGCCCACGGCACCCGCAACCCGACCGGCCGCCGGCTGGTCGCCGAGCTCGCCCTGGCCGCCCGCCGGCTGCGCCCGGGGCTGACCACGACCGCGGCGTTCGTCGACGTCCAGCCGCCGACCGTGGCCGACGTCGTGGCCGGCCTCGCCGCCGAGGGCCGCTCGGCCGTCGTCGTCCCCCTGCTGCTGTCCGGCGGGTACCACGTGCACGTCGACATCGCCCGCGCCGTGGGGGAGCACGATTCGGCCCGCGCCGCCCGGCCGCTGGGGCCCGACCCGCGGCTGGTCGCCGTGCTGCACGATCGGCTGCTCGCCGCCGGCGCGGACCCCCGCGACCCCGCCACCGCCGTCGTCCTCGCCGCCGCCGGGTCCAGCGACCCCCGGTCGGTCGCCGATGTCGAGGCCACCGCCGCGCAACTGAAGTTTCGCTGGGCCGGCCCCGTGAGCACCGGCTACGGGTCGGCCGCGCAGCCGCCGGTGCCCGACGCGGTCGCCGCCGCACGCCGGGACGGCGCCGCGCGGGTGGTGGTGGCCGCCTACCTGCTCGCCCCGGGACACTTCCACGACCGGCTGGCCGGGGCCGGCGCCGACGCGGTCAGCGCCCCCCTGCTGCCCGACGAGCGGATCGTGCGGGTGCTGCTCGACCGCTACGACGGGGCCCCGGCGTCCGGTTGACCGTCGCGGACGCTCGGTCCAGTCCAGGTCGGTACTTGGCCGAGCTCGGCCAACCCGGTGAGGATCATCCTGTGCAGGTCAACGTGGGACAGGCCAAGACCGAGCTGTCCAAGCTGCTGGCTCGAGTAGAGGCCGGCGAGGAGGTGGAGATCGCCCGAGACGGCGTCCCCGTCGCCCGACTCGTACCCGTCGAGCCGCCATCGCCGGGGAGCCGTTTCCTCGCTGAGTGGGGGGCGATGGCAGGACACGTCTGGATCGGGGACGACTCCGAGTTCACCGACACGGAGATCGACGACATGATCGACGATCCGGCGTGAGGCTCCTCCTCGACACGTACGTCGTGCTGTGGCAGGCGAGCGGCCTCCGCCGACTCGGTGCGAGCGCTCAGCAGGCGATCGCGGACGTGAGCCGGCTGCTGGTCAGCGTCGTCTCCTTCGCGGAGGTCGGGGTCAAGGCCACTGTGGGGGAGCTCTCGCTCGACAGGGATCTCCATGCGCACGTGGTGACCAGCGGAGCGCGGATCCTGCCGCTCGCGCCAGCGCACGGCCTGGCGGTCGCCGAGCTCCCGCTGCACCACCGCGATCCCTTCGACCGGCTGCTGATCGCACAGGCCATAGCCGAAGACCTGACCGTGGTGACCGCCGATCCGCGGTTCCGGGCGTACGGCGTCCTGGTCGTCGACGCGCTGGCCTGATCCGGACCCCGCAGCTGACCTGCTGCCCGACGAGCGGATCGTCGCCGTCCTGCTCGACCGCTACGACGCCGCGGTGGCCGTCCGACCCGCCGTCCGAGCAGTCCTGCGGGCCGTGCGGTTGTCCGGTCCCGCGGTCCCGGGGAGGCTCGCGACCATGGCCGACCCCAAGTTCTACGCCCGCCCGGAGGGGGACCCCCGGCCGCTGGAGATGCCGCCGCGCCTGGTCGGCTGGCTGGTGACCGGCAACCCAGACCCGGTGCACGTCCGGGAGTTCGTGACCTCCGCCGAGCAGGCGCTGGGGCCGCCACCGATGGTCGGTGGCCCACTCGCCCTGCGCCTGGACGTCGGCCTGCCCGGCGACGCCCGGCTGCTCGACCAGTACGGCCTGGCCCGCTACCTCGGCCCGCTGGTGGAGTGGCTGGGCGCCCACGGGCGGGACTTCACCAGCGTGTGGGCCACCAAGGCCGCCGCCGCGGACTCCGTCCTGCGCGTCGGCCCGGCGCGGCCGGTGCCCCTCCCGGCCGGCGAGCGCCGGTTCGCCGTGCGGACCGACACCTCGGCCGGGTCACCCGCGTTCACCGCCCAGGTCGGCGAGCAGCTGGCCGGCGCGCAGGCGCTGCCCGCCGGACCGGTGCAGCTGCAGCTGTCGTACACGGTGCCGCCCGGGAGCAACTGGGCGGCCCTGTGGCAGCCGACCGTCGCGGGACTCACCTCGCTGCTCGGCGCCACCGCCGACGACCGCCCGGACGAGCCCGCCGACGGGCGCGTCGTCGAGCTCGCCCTGCACCGGCGGGAGGACCCGTTCGTCGGTCATGCGACGGAGGTCACCGGCGTCGTGCGGCGGCTGTCCTGAACGCGGCGGACCGCCGTCAGGGTCGGTCGCCGGTGGCCACCGGCCGGTCGGGGTCGGCCGACCACTGCGACCAGGAGCCGGGGTACAGCGCCGCCTCGATGCCCGCGACGGCCAGGGCGGCGACCTCGTGGGCCGCGGTGACCCCGGATCCGCAGTAGGCGGCGACCGGGCGCCCCGGCGCGATCCCGAGCCCGGCGAAGCGCGCGGTCAGTACAGCGGCTGGAAGGAAGGTGCCGTCGCCGGCCAGGTTGCGGGTGGTCGGTGCGCTGACCGCGCCGGGTACGTGCCCGGCGCGCGGATCCACCGGCTCGACGTCCCCCCGGTAGCGCTCGGCGGCCCGGGCGTCGAGCAGCACTCCGCCGGACGCCGGCAGGGCCGCCGCCTCGTCGATCGAGACCACCGGCATGCCGCCGCCGGTCAGCGTCACGTCGCCGGGCTCGGGGACGACGTCGCCGGTCTCCACCGGCCCGCCGGCGCGGGTCCACGCCGCGAGGCCGCCGTCCAACAGCCGGACGTCGGCCAGCCCGCCCCAGCGCTCCCGCGGCCCCTCTGCAGGGTTCCGCCGCGAGCCTGCGAGTGGCGGGGGGCAGAGGGGTCCTTCCTCAGGCCCGGGCAGCCGCCAGCCCGCCGACGTCGTCGTAGACCACGACCGGGTCGCCGGTCCGGATCCCCCACCGCCGAGTGGCTCGTTGCAGTCGCTGTAACGAGGGCAGCGGATGGCGGCCTGCCGTGGAGGAGGGCCGGTCGCTGAGCTCGGCGTCGAGGTCGACGAAGACCGCCCCGGGCAGGTGGCCGGAGCGGTACCGGGCACGGCCGTGCGGGTCGCCCAGCGCCCAGCGGACGTCGAGCAGTACCGTCCGTGCTCGCCGCGCCCGCAGCTCGCCCGCGGTGACGAGCACGGGCGCGTCGGCGGGTGGGGTCACTGCGGGGCCAGCAGCCCGCGCAGCTCCTGGGTCAGCGCGTCCTTGGCCCCGGGGTGGTGGTACCAGCCGGCCGGGGTGGACTGCAGCAGCGAGATCCGCCAGCGACCCCCCTCGTCCACGGCGACCAGCGTGTGCACCGTGTGCAGCGCCGGGTCGAAGTCGCTCGCCCCGGGCGGGATCATCCCGGCGTGGGCCAGCAGCACCGCGACGCCGGTGGCCATCGGGCGGACCGAGCGCACGATGCCGACGTAGGTGGGGGTCGGGTGGTTGCCGAAGGCCTGGCGCAGGTCGGCGGCGATGGAGAGCCGGCCACGGTGGTGGGTGCCGTCGGGGCCGATGATGTCCCCGTCGTCGGCGAACCCGGCCGCGACCGCGGCACCGCTGCGCCGGTTCCACCCGTCGATGAACTGGGTGTAGAGCGCACGGATCTGCGCGTCGTAGGGGTGCGCTGACGTCACGCTCACTCCTTCATCGTGCCCGGGACCAGAGTGACGGTAGTGGTCACGCCGCACCGACCGTCCGACCCTCCCCGACGGCGAACTGGGTCTGGTACAGGTCCGCGTAGCGCCCCCCGAGCGCCAGCAACTGCGAGTGCGTGCCCGACTCCACGATGCGACCGTCGTCGACGACCAGGATCTGGTCGGCGCTGCGGATGGTCGACAGCCGGTGGGCGATCACCAGCGACGTCCGGCCGGTGAGCGCGGTGTCCAGCGCGTGCTGCACAGCGACCTCCGACTCGCTGTCCAGGTGGGCGGTCGCCTCGTCGAGGATCACGATCCCCGGCGCCTTGAGCAGCACCCGGGCGATCGCCAGCCGCTGCTTCTCCCCGCCGGAGAGCCGGTAGCCGCGGTCGCCGACGACGGTGTCCAGCGCGTCGGGCAGCGAGCGCACCAGCCCGGCGATCCGGGCGCCGCTCAGCGCCGCCCACAGCTGCTCCTCGCTCGCCTCGGGTCGGGCGTAGAGGAGGTTGGCCCGGATGGTGTCGTGGAACAGGTGCGCGTCCTGGCTGACCACGCCGATCGCGTCGCGCAGCGAGTCCAGCGTCGCGCGCCGGACGTCGAGCCCGCCCACCCGCACGGTGCCGCTGGTCGCGTCGTACAGCCGCGGCACCAGGTTGGCGATCGTCGACTTGCCCGCCCCCGAGTGGCCGACCAGCGCGACCAGCTGTCCGGGCTCGACGCGGAAGGAGACGTCGTGCAGCACCGCCGTCGGCCCGCCGTGCTCGGGCAGCGAGACCTCCTCCAGCGAGGGCAGCGAGACGTCGGCGGCCGACGGGTAGCTGAACGAGACGTGCTCGAACTCGATCGACCGGTCGGTCTCCGGCACCGGGACGGCGTCAGGCGCCTGGCGGATCATCGGCTGCAGGTCGAGCACCTCGAAGACGCGGTCGAAGCTGACCATCGCGCTCATGACGTCGACCCGGACGTTGGACAGCGCGGTCAGCGGCCCGTACAGCCGGGACAGCAGCAGCGCCAGCGCCACGACGTCGCCGGGGCTGAGCGAGCCGGTGAACGCCAGCCAGCCGCCGAGGCCGTAGACCAGCGCGGTCGCCAGCGCGGCCACCAGGGTGAGGGCGGTGAAGAAGGTGCGCCCGTACATCGCCGAGACGACGCCGATGTCGCGGACCCGGGCGGCCCGGCCGCGGAACCCCTCCGCCTCGACCGCGGGCCGGCCGAAGAGCTTGACCAGCAGCGCGCCGGCGACGTTGAACCGCTCGGTCATCGTGGCGTTCATCGAGGCGTTGAGCCCGTAGGACTCCCGGGTGATCTCCTGCAGCCGCCGGCCGATCCGCCGGGCGGGCAGCACGAACACCGGCACCAGCACCAGCGACAGCGCGGTGATCTGCCAGGACAGCGTGAACATCACGCCGGCGGTGAGCACCAGCCCGATGGCGTTGGACAGCACCCCCGACAGCGTCGAGGTGAACGCCTGCTGCGCGCCGATGACGTCGTTGTTGAGCCGGCTGACCAGCGCACCGGTCTGGGTGCGGGTGAAGAAGGCGACCGGCATGCGCTGGACGTGCTCGAACACCCGGCTGCGCAGGTCGTAGATCACGCCCTCGCCGATCCGGGCGGAGAACCAGCGGGTGGCCAGGGAGATGCCGGCGTCCACGACCGCCAGCGCGGCGATCAGCAGCGCGATGCGGACGATGTCGGCCGCCGTCCCCTCCAGGCTGGCGATCCGGTTGACGATCCGGCCGGCCAGCAGCGGGGTCAGCACGCCGATGACCGACGAGCCGATCACCAGCAGCAGGAAGAACACCAGGTCGCGGCGGTAGGGCCGGGCGATGCCCAGGATGCGGCGGACGGTGCCCTTGGGCAGCTCACGCGCGGTCACCGATGGGTCGCGGCGGAAGGAGCGCATCGCCGCCATGGAGGTCATGGGACTGCTCACGTCCACGTCACCTCCTCCCTCTCCGGTCCCACGGGGAGCGGACCCCCAGGCCAACACCGCGCCGGTGCGGCCTGTTCCGCGGGCGGTCTCCCGGCGCTCACCGACGTTCCAGCGGGCGGTCTCCCGGCGTCCGCCGCCGCGTCAGCGCCCGCCGGCGAGCTCGGCCAGCCGCCGGGTCTGCGCGGCCCGCTCGGCGGCGTCCTGCTCCTGCGGGTCGTTGCGGACGGCGGAGCGGACCAGCGCCGCGGTCTCCCGGCTGGCGCCCACCGGCGGCGCGGTGAGCGCCGCCGCGAGCTCGGCGACGGCCGCGTCGAGCCGGTCGGCCGGGACGACGGAGGTGGCCAGCCCGACCGCCCGGGCCTCGGCCGCGTCGACGGCGCGCCCGGTCAGGCAGATCTCCAGCGCCCGGGAGTAGCCGACCAGCTCGACCAGGGTGCTGGTGCCGGTGAGGTCGGGCACCAGCCCCAGGGTCGCCTCGGGCAGCCGCAGCGCGGCGTCCTCGGTGAGCACCCGCAGGTCGCAGGCGAGCGCCAGCTGCGCGCCGGCGCCGATGGCGTGTCCCTGGACCGCGGCGACCGACACGATCCCCGGCGAGCGCAGCCAGCGGAAGCCGGTCTGGTAGCGGCGGATGCGCTCCTGGGTCAGCTCCGGGGGCATCCTCGCCAGCTCACCGAGCCCGCCGGGGGTGTCGGGGTCGGTGCTGAACAGGCTGCGGTCCAGCCCGGCCGAGAACGACCGGCCGGCGCCGCGCACCACGACCACCCGCACCCCGTCGTCCAGCGACTCGCCGACGGCGGCCAGCGCGGCCCACGTGGCGGGGGTCTGCGCGTTGAGCCGGCCGGGCCGGTCGAGGGTGACGGTGAGGACGGCGCCGTCCCGCGCCGTCCGCACCCAGCCGTCGGGGTCTGCCCCGCTCAACTCTTCCTGCTGTTCCGGTTGGCTCCCCCGCGGCTGCGCAGGGTGGCACCGGACTCGGACAGGAGGCGGTGGACGAAGCCGTAGGAGCGGTTGGTCGACGTCGCCAGCGACCGGATGCTCTCGCCCCCGTCGTACCGCTTGCGCAGCTCGTCGGCGAGCGACGTGCGCTCGCCCCCGGTGATGCGCTTGCCCTTGCCGAGGTCCGCTGTGCTCGAGTCGGCCATGGCTGCCCTCCGTCCCCCACCGGCTGCGGACCGTCCGGCCCGCCGGTGCTCGTCCCCTCGACGCCGGGCCCGCTGACCCCGGCGTCCGCGACCCATGATCACCCAGGGACGCGGGCTCGGCCAGGCGAGACGGAAAAATGTTGGAGTCACTCCATCGACTGCGACCCGGAGCTGCCGGAGAACGGTCCGTGGCCGCGGTGTCGGGTCCCTGCGAGCGGGGGCCGGAGGCTCCCCCGAGCGGGGACGGGGGTCTGGGGCTCAGCGCGGACCGGGGACGGCACGTGGCCGCGGTGTCGGGTCCCTGCGAGCGGGGGCCGGAGGCTCCCCCGAGCGGGGACGGGGGTCTGGGGCTCAGCGCGAACCGGGGACGGTCCGTGGCCGCGGTGTCGGGTCCCTGCGAGCGGGGGGCCGGAGGCTCCCCCGAGCGGGGACGGGGCTCTGGGGCTCAGCGCAGGCCGGGGACGGTCCGTGGCCGCGGTGTCGTCCGGTAGGACGACGGTGACTACGCCAGCTCCACCAGGTCGGCGAGGTCCTCGCTCCAGGCGTCCTCGGTGCCGTCGGGCAGCAGGATCACCTTGTCCGGGTCCAACGCCCGCACCGCACCCTCGTCGTGGGTCACGAGCACGATGGCGCCGGTGTAGGTGCGCAGCGCCTCGAGCACCTGTTCGCGGCTGGCCGGGTCGAGGTTGTTGGTCGGCTCGTCGAGCAGCAGCACGTTGGCGCCGGAGACGACGAGGGTGGCCATCGCCAGCCGGGTCTTCTCGCCGCCGGAGAGGGTGCCGGCCCGTTGGTCGACGGTGTCGCCGGAGAAGAGGAACGCGCCGAGGACGCGCCGCAGCTCGGTGTCGGTGCTCTGCGGCGCCGCCGCGCGCAGCACCTCGAGCAGGGAGCGGTCGAGGTCGAGCGTCTCGTGCTCCTGGGCGTAGTAGCCGATCCGCAGGCCGTGCCCGGGCCGGACCTCGCCGGTGTCGGGGGCCTCCTCGCCGGCCAGGAGGCGCAGCAGCGTGGTCTTGCCGGCCCCGTTGAGGCCGAGGACGACGACCCGGCTGCCGCGGTCGACGGCGAGGTCGACGTCGGTGAAGACCTCCAGGGAGCCGTAGCTCTTGGACAGCCCCTGGGCGGTGAGCGGGGTCTTCCCGCACGGCGCGGGGGTCGGGAAGCGCAGCCGGGCCACCCGGTCCTGCACCCGTACGGCCTCCAGGCCGGCGGCCAGCCGCTGGGCGCGCTTGTCCATGCTCTGCGCGGCGCGGGCCTTGGTCGCCTTGGCCCGCATCCGGTCCGCCTGCGCGGTCAGCGCCTCGATCCTGCGCTCGGTGTTGGCCCGCTCCTGCCTGCGCCGGCGCTCGTCGGTCTCGCGCTGGGCGAGGTAGGGCTTCCAGCCGAGGTTGTAGACGTCGACGGTGGCCCGATTGGCGTCGAGGTGCCAGACCTTGTTGACGACGGCCTCGAGCAGCTCGACGTCGTGGCTGATGACGACCAGCCCGCCCCTGTGCGCGGCCAGGAACCCCTTGAGCCAGGTGATGGAGTCGGCGTCGAGGTGGTTGGTCGGCTCGTCGAGCAGCAGCGTCTCGGCGTCGGAGAACAGGATGCGGGCGAGCTCCACGCGGCGCCGCTGTCCGCCGGAGAGGGTGCGCAGCGGCTGGGCGAGCACCCGGTCGGGCAGGCCGAGGGCGGTGCAGATGCGGGCGGCCTCGCTCTCGGCGGCGTACCCGCCGAGGGCGGCGAACTGGTCCTCCAGCCGGCCGTAGCGGCGCACCGCGCGGTCGCGCTCGGCGTCGTCGGCCGGTTCGGCCATGGCGATCTGCGCCTTGGTCAGCTGCGCGCGCAGGACGTCGAGGCCGCGGCCGGAGAGGACGCGGTCGCTGGCGGTGGTGTCGAGGTCGCCGCTGCGGGGGTCCTGCGGCAGGTAGCCGATCTCCCCGGTGACCGCGACCTCGCCGGCGTGCGGGAGGCGCTCACCGGCGAGGGTGGTGAGCGTCGTGGTCTTGCCGGCGCCGTTGCGGCCCACCAGGCCGATGCGGTCGCCGGGCTGCACGCGCAGGGTGGCGTCGCTGATGAGGACGCGGGCGCCGGCGCGCAGCTCGAGGCCGGTCGTCGTGATCACTGATCCCAGGGTAGGCGCTCCCCCGGTGCGCTCCGACCGCGTTTCGGGTGACGTCGGCGGCACCGGCGTCCACAGGGCGGGTGAACCGGCCGCCACGCGGCGCGCCGGCACGCCACCATCCCCGGCATGACCTCGACGAACGGGCCGTCCTGGAGCCCGCCGTGCCCGGTGTGCGGCCGGCCGGCTGCCGGCCGGGGACCCGCGCCGTGTCCCTCCTGCGGGTTGCCGGCCGTCGCCGAGGCGGCCGCCGTCGTCGCCCGGATCGGCGCGGCCATCGACGGGCTGGCCCGCGACCGCGACCGGCTGCTGGCCGTCCTGCGGACGGCGGCGTCGCCGCCTCCCGCGGCCGCGCCTGCGCCACCGCGCCCGGCCCCCGCTGCGTCGGTCGCCGCACCCGTGGTCACCGTGGCGCCCCCGTCGCCGGCGCCGCCCTCGCCGCCCTCGGTCGACGAGCGGCACCCGGTGCCCCCGCCACCGCGCCGGGTCAGCCCTCAGCAGGTGCTGCTCGGGCTGGGCGCGCTGCTCGTGGTGGCCGCGGCGATCGCCTTCGTCGCCGTGGCCTGGACCCGCCTGGGCCTGGTGTTCCAGGCCGCGGTGATGGGCACCGTCACGGCGTCCGCCTGCGGCGTCTCGGCCTGGACGGCGCGGCGGGGCCTGCGGGCCACGGAGGAGGCGCTGGCCGCCGCGGGTGCCGCGCTGCTGGCCGTCGACCTCGGTGCGGCGCGCGCGCTCGGGCTGTGGGGGCTGGGCGACGTGCCACCGCGGCTGTGGACGGCGGTCTCCTGCGCCGTCGTCGCCGCCGTCGCCGCGGCGCTCGGCCGGCTGACCCGCAGCACCGTCACCTGGCCCCTCGTCGCCCTGCTGGCCGCTCAGCCGGTGCCGTTGCTGCTGCTGCCGTCAGCCGTCGAGCTGACCGGGGCCCCGGTCGCCGTAGCACTCGGTGTCGCGCTGCTCGACGTGCTGGTGCTGCTGCGGCTGCGGCCGGTGCTGGTGCCGGTCGCCCAGGTACTGGCGGCGCTGTGGGCGGCGGTCGCGGCGCTCGGCGGCGCCGGCGTCGCCTGGACCGGGACGGCGCTCGACGCCTGGGCGGTGACCGGCCTGCTCGCCGCGGCCGGCGCGGTCGTGCTGCTGCTGCGGCAGGAGCCACGGCTGGCCGCGCGCCTGCCGCACGCCGAGCCGGTGGCGGGGACGGGTGCCGGCGTCGCGGCCGTGGCGCTGACCGGTGCGCTGGCCCACGGCGGCCCGGCCGGCTGGGTCGCCGCGGCGGGACTGGGCCTTCTCCTGCTGACCGCAGCGGTCCCGGCGGTGCGACGGCGCGCGGCGCTGGCCGGGCTGCTCACCGGCGGTGGGGTGCTCACCGGAGGCGGGAGCGGGCTGCTGTACCTGGACGACCGGCTCGGCGCGCTGGCCCTCGTCGTCCTCGCGGGCACGGTGCCGGCGGTGCTGGCCGCCGTCCGGCTGCCCGCCCTGCGGCCGGAGGCGGTGGTCGCCGCCCTGCTGCTCCCGGTCGGGGCGGTCCTGCTCGCCCTGGAGGGCGGGGTGCTGGGCACGGCCGCCGCGGGGCTGCTCGTGGTCCTGGTGGCCGTCGCGGGGTTCGCCCTGGCCGCTGTCCGGACCGGCGCCGCGGAAGAGCCGGCGGCTGCCGGGGCGGCCGCGGTCGCCGCACTCGTCGCTGCGCTCGTCGGCGCGGAGGTCGGCGCATGGGGGCAGGCGGCGCTGCAGCTCGGCCTCGCCGGTGCCGCGGCCGGGGGCTACGCGCTCGTCGCGCACCGGCGGCGGGTGGCGGTGCTGGCCGTCACCGACCTGGTGGTCGCCTGCTGGATCGCCGCGGGCGGCGCCTCGGTGCAGACGCCCGAGGCGTACACGCTGCCGGCCGCGGCTGGCCTGCTGCTGGTCGCCCTGCCGCAGCTGCGGGCCGGCGCCCGGTCGTGGGCGGCGGAGGGGCCGGCCGTGGCGACCGCCCTGGTCCCCTCGGCGCTGGTCGCGGTCGCCGAGCCGTCGGTGGTGCGGCTGGTGCTCGTCGTGGTCGCGGCCGCGGCGCTGACCGTCGTCGGCACGCTGACCCACTGTCAGGCGCCGTTCGTCGTCGGCGCCGCGTCGCTGGTCCTCGTCGTCACGGGCCGGCTGACGCCGTACGCCCCGCTGCTGCCGCGCTGGCTCACGCTCGCCGTCGTCGGGGTGGTCCTGCTGGTGCTCGGCGCCACCTACGAGCGGCGGCGGCAGCAAGCCCGCGAGGCGGTGGCCTGGGTGGCGCAGATGCGCTGACACCGCACTTCGCGATCACGGAGTTCGGGGAGCGGCACGCGGCCGATTCGCGGCGTGTCGCTCCCCGGACTTCATGATCGCGGAGGCGGAGTGGCCCTCCGCAGGGCCCCACGCTGGGCCTGCGGAGCAGAGAGGTCTTTCAGACGCGGAAGCCGAGGGCGCGCAGCTGCTCGCGGCCGTCGTCGGTGATCTTGTCCGGGCCCCACGGCGGCATCCACACCCAGTTGATCCGGAGATCGTCGACCAGGCCGGGACCGGGACCGCCGGTGAGCGCGGCGCGGGCCTGGTCCTCGATGACGTCGGTCAGCGGGCAGGCCGCCGAGGTCAGCGTCATGTCGATGACCGCGACCTGGGCGTCGCTGTCGTCGACGACGTCGATGCCGTAGACCAGGCCGAGGTCGACGACGTTGACGCCGAGCTCGGGGTCGACGACGTCGCGCATGGCCTCCTCGACGTCCTCGACCAGCGCCGACTTGTACGGCGGCAGCTCCGCCGGCGCAGCATCGGACGTCGTGTTCTCGGTGGTCTCACTCACTGGTGCCCTCCCGTCGGGGTGGTGGGGTCGGTGACCGACAGGGCCCGCGCGGAGGCGTCCTTGAGGGCCATCCAGCTCATCAGCGCGCACTTGATGCGCGCGGGGTACTTCGACACCCCGGCGAACGCGACGGCGTCCTCGAGCTCGTCCTCGAGCTTCTCGGCCACCGACGGGTCGCCCCTGCTCTGCATCAGGGTCATGAAGTGCTCGCCGGTCTCCAGCGCCTCGGGCACCGTCCGCCCGACGACCAGGTCGCGCATCGCCGACACCGACGCCTGGCTGATCGAGCAGCCCATCCCCTCGTAGGAGACGTCGGCGAGCCGGTCGCCGTCCAGGTGCACCCGCAGGGTCACCTCGTCACCGCACGTGGGGTTGACGTGGTGCACCTCGGCCTCGAACGGGTCGCGCAGACCGCGGCCGTGCGGGTTGCGGTAGTGGTCCAGGATGATCTCCTGGTACATCGACTCGAGCTGCACGGTTCAGCCCACCCCCTCCGAGGAGGGGACAACGCCGAAGAACTCCTGGGCCTTCCGGACGGCGTCGGCGAGCGCGTCGACGTCGTCGTACCCGGTGTGCACGTAGAAGGTCGCCCGGGTCGTCGCGGGGACGCCGTAGCGGCGCACCACCGGCCAGGCGCAGTGGTGGCCCACCCGCACCTCGACGCCGAGGTCGTCGAGCACCTGCCCGACGTCGTGCGGGTGGATGCCCTCGACGGTGAAGGAGACCGCGCCGCCGCGGGCCACGGTGTCCGGCGGGCCGATCACCGTGACGCCGGGGATCTCGGCCAGCTTCGCCAGCGCGTAGCCGGTCAGCGCCTCCTCGTGCGCCTGCACCTTCTCCATGCCCAGCCGCTGCAGGTACTCCACGGCCGCGGCCAGCCCGATCACCTGCGCGGTCATCGGGACGCCGGCCTCGAACCGCTGCGGCGGTGGCATGAAGGTGCTGCCCTCCATGCGCACGACCTCGATCATCGAGCCGCCGGTGAGGAACGGCGGCAGCGCGTCGAGCACCTCGTAGCGGCCCCACAGCACGCCGACGCCGGTGGGCCCGAGCATCTTGTGCCCGGAGAAGACGAGGAAGTCCGCGTCGAGCGCGGTGACGTCGACCGGCTGGTGCGGCACCGACTGGGCGCCGTCCACCAGCACCAGCGCGCCGACCTCGTGCGCCCGGGCCACGATCTGGTCCAGCGGGTTGATCGTGCCGAGGATGTTCGACTGCTGGGTGACCGCGACCAGCTTCGTCCGCTCGTTGACCACGGTGGACAGGTCGGAGAGGTCCAGCCGGCCGTCGTCGGTCAGCCCGAGCCAGCGCAGGGTGGCGCCGGTGCGCTCGCACAGCTGCTGCCAGGGCACCAGGTTGGCGTGGTGCTCCATCTCGGTGACCACGATCTCGTCGCCCTGGCCGACGGCGTACCGGCGGAAGGCCGGCTCCTTGGCCGTGGCCGCGTTGGACAGCGCGTAGGCGACCAGGTTGATCGCCTCGGTGCTGTTGCGGGTGAAGACGACCTCCGCAGGCTGAGCGCCGATGAACGCGGCGATCGTGGCCCGGGCCGCCTCGTAGCGGGCGGTGGCCTCCTCGGCCAGCTGGTGAGCGCCCCGGTGCGGAGCGGCGTTGCAGGTCTCGTAGAAGTCCCGCTCGGCGTCCAGGACGCTGCGGGGCTTCTGCGAGGTGGCCCCGGAGTCGAGGTAGACCAGCCGCTTTCCGTCCCGCACGGTGCGGGACAGGATCGGGAAGTCCGCCCGGATCGCCTCGACGTCCAGGGGCAGCGGGGTGCGCGCCCCGACAGCGGGACGCGAGACGGTCTGAGTCATGCCTTCGCGGTCTCCTTCGAGCCCTTGACGTACGCGGCGTAGCCCTCGGTCTCCAGCTTCTCCGCGAGCTCTGGGCCGCCCTCGTCGGCGATCCGGCCGTTCACGAACACGTGCACGAAGTCGGGCGTGATGTAGCGCAGGATCCGCGTGTAGTGGGTGATCAGCAGGACGCCGACGTCCCCCTCCTCGCGGGTGCGGTTGACGCCCTCGGAGACGACCCGCAGCGCGTCGACGTCGAGGCCGGAGTCGGTCTCGTCGAGGACGGCGATCTTCGGCTTGAGCAGCCGCATCTGCAGGATCTCGTGGCGCTTCTTCTCACCGCCGGAGAAGCCCTCGTTGACGTTGCGCTCGGCGAACGCCTGGTCCATCTCCAGGGCCGACATCTCGGTCTTGACGTCCTTGACCCAGGTACGCAGCTTCGGCGCCTCACCCTCGACGGCGGTGGCGGCGGTGCGCAGGAAGTTCGACACCGAGACGCCGGGGACCTCGACCGGGTACTGCATGGCGAGGAACAGGCCGGCGCGGGCCCGCTCGTCGACGCTCATCGCGAGGACGTCCTCGCCGTCGAGGGTCACCGTGCCGCCGGTGATCGTGTACTTGGGGTGGCCGGCGATCGAGTAGGCGAGGGTCGACTTGCCCGACCCGTTCGGCCCCATGATCGCGTGGGTCTCACCCGAGCGGACGGTCAGGTCGACGCCGCGGAGGATCTCCTTGGCGTCATCTCCCTCACCGACGCTGGCGTGCAGGTCGCGGATCTCCAGCACGGACACTCTTCTTCTCGCTCCTTCACTCACTCACTCACTCACTCACTCACCGGCCGCGAGCGGGAGGCTGCCGTCGGCTTCGGTGTCGACGTACACGTCCTCCCCGTCCACGCGGACCGGGTAGACGTCGACCGGCTCGGTGGCCGGCAGGTTGGTGGGCTCGCCGGTGCGCAGGTCGAAGCACGACCCGTGCAGCCAGCACTCGATGGTCGGGGCGCCGCCGAACTCCTCGACCTCGCCTTCGGACAGCGGCACCTCGGCGTGCGAGCAGAGGTCCTCGATGGCGTAGACCTCGCCCTCGAACCGGACGACGGCGATGTCGACGTCGTCCAGCTCCACCCGCAGCGCCCCGGGCTCCTCGATGTCGGACAGCGCGCAGACCCGCTGAAAAGGCATCGGTCAGGCCACCTCGACCGGCTGCTCGTCGGTGTTGACGGGGAGGTCGGGCAGCGCGCCCAGGCGGGTCTCGATGGATGCCATCAGGCGGTCGACCAGCTCGGGCAGGCCGATGCGCGAGACGACGTCGGCGAAGAAGCCGCGGACGACCAGGCGGCGCGCGGTCTCGGCGTCGATGCCCCGCGAGCAGAGGTAGAACAGCTGCTCGTCGTCGAACCGGCCGGTGGCGCTGGCGTGGCCGGCGCCGACGATCTCGCCGGTCTCGATCTCCAGGTTGGGCACCGAGTCGGCGCGGGCGCCGTCGGTGAGCACCAGGTTGCGGTTGAGCTCGTAGGTGTCGGTGCCGGTGGCCGCGGGCCGGATTCGCACGTCGCCGACCCACACCGTGCGCGCGCCCTCGCCCTGCAGCGCGCCCTTGTAGAGCACGTTGCTGGTGCAGTTGGGCTCCGCGTGGTCGACCCACAGCCGGTGCTCCTGGTGCTGGGTCTCGTCGGAGAAGTAGACGCCGAGCAGCTCCGCCGTCCCCCCGGGGCCGGCGTACTGCACGTTGCTGACCAGCCGGACCACGTCGCCGCCGAGGGTCACCACGACCTGCGTGAACGTGGCGTCGCGGCCGACGACGGCGTCGAACTGGCCGCCGTGGACCGCCCCCGGCGCCCAGTCCTGGACCGACACGAGGCTCACCTGTGCGCCGTCGCCGACGAGGACGGCGACGCCCCCGGCGTAGCGGGCCAGCCCGGTGTGGTCGAGGACGACGGTCGCCTGCGCGAACGCGCCCACCTCGACGACCAGCTGGCCCCACACGACGTCGTCCGAGCCGGTGCCCGACAGCCGCAGGGTGACCGGGCGGTCCAGCTGGGCCTCGGCGGGCACCCGGACGACGACGGCGCCGCCGCTGCGCTGCCGGGCGAGCGCGGCCAGGAAGTCGGCCGGCTCGGGCAGGCCCTTGATCAGCGGGTCGTCGGCCTCGACACGGGTCAGCTCGACGCCCTCGGGCAGGTCGGCGTCCCGGTCCAGGTGCTCCTCCGACGGTCCACCCTGCAGCAGCGGGCGGATCCGGCGCATCGGGGTGAAGCGCCAGTCCTCCTCGCGGCCGGTGGGGACGCCGAACGCGTCGGGGTCGGTCGAGGTGAACCGCTCGGCCGGGGAGCCGGTGGGCGCTGCACCTGAGGTCGCGGCACCTGCCGCCGCACCTGAGGTCGCTGCACCTGATGGCACGGCACCGCCGTGCGAGTGCGCCCCCGGAGCGGCCTGGCCGGCGGTGCCGGTGCCCGCGGCCGGGGTGGTCGGCGGGCCGGCCTGGGTGCCGACCCCCTCGGCGAACAGCTCGCCGGCGAGGGTGGCCGACTCCGTGGTCAGGCCGGTGGTGTTGGACTTCTCGGACGGCATCAGCCGACGGCACCTTCCATCTGCAGCTCGATCAGGCGGTTGAGCTCGAGGGCGTACTCCATGGGCAGCTCCCGGGCGATCGGCTCGACGAACCCGCGCACCACCATCGCCATCGCCTCGTCCTCGGACAGGCCGCGGCTCATCAGGTAGAACAGCTGGTCCTCGCTGACCCGGGAGACGGTCGCCTCGTGACCCATGGCGACGTCGTCCTCGCGGACGTCGACGTAGGGGTAGGTGTCCGACCGGCTGATGGTGTCGACCAGCAGCGCGTCGCACTTCACCGTCGACTTCGAGCCGTGCGCGCCCTCGTCGATCTGCACCAGGCCGCGGTAGGAGGTGCGGCCGCCGCCGCGGGCCACCGACTTGGACACGATGGTCGAGGAGGTGTGCGGCGCGGCGTGCACCATCTTCGCGCCGGCGTCCTGGTGCTGGCCCTCACCGGCGAAGGCGATGGAGAGCACCTCGCCCTTGGCGTGCTCGCCGGTCATCCACACCGCCGGGTACTTCATGGTGACCTTGGAGCCGAGGTTGCCGTCGATCCACTCCATGGTCGCGCCCTCGTGGGCGATCGCCCGCTTGGTGACCAGGTTGTAGACGTTGTTCGACCAGTTCTGGATGGTCGTGTACCGGCAGCGGGCGTTCTTCTTGACGATGATCTCCACGACCGCGGAGTGCAGCGAGTCCGACTTGTAGATCGGCGCGGTGCAGCCCTCGACGTAGTGCACGTAGGCGCCCTCGTCGACGATGATCAGCGTCCGCTCGAACTGGCCCATGTTCTCGGTGTTGATCCGGAAGTAGGCCTGCAGCGGGATCTCCACGTGCACGCCCTTGGGCACGTAGATGAACGAGCCGCCCGACCACACCGCGGTGTTGAGCGCGGCGAACTTGTTGTCACCAGAGGGGATCACCGAGCCGAAGTACTCGCGGAACAGGTCGGGGTGCTCCTTCAAACCCGTGTCGGTGTCGAGGAAGACGACGCCCTGCTCCTCGAGGTCCTCGCGGATCTTGTGGTAGACGACCTCGGACTCGTACTGGGCGGCCACGCCGGCGATCAGCCGCTGCTTCTCCGCCTCGGGGATGCCCAGCTTGTCGTAGGTGCTCTTGATGTCCGCCGGCAGCTCGTCCCAGGAGGTGGCCTGCTTCTCCGTGGAGCGGACGAAGTACTTGATGTTGCCGAAGTCGATGCCGGACAGGTCCGAGCCCCAGTCGGGCATGGGCTTGCGCTCGAAGAGCTTGAGCGCCTTGAGCCGCCGCTCGAGCATCCACTCGGGCTCGTCCTTGCGGCGGGAGATGTTCCGGACGACGTCCTCGTCCACGCCGCGGCGGGCCGACGCCCCGGCGACGTCGGCGTCAGCCCAGCCGTACTGGTAGCGGCCGAGCTGCTCGATCTGCTCGTCCTGCGTCAGCGGAGTGCTGGTCACCGGCTGCTGGGTGCTGGTCATGCGTCCTCTCCCGGTCGTTCAGGGCGGGTTGGGTGGGTCGAGTGGTGCTGGTGGTGGACGACGCGGTGCGCGTCCCGGTCTGCAGCCGGTGCGCTGCTCGCTCACCTGGTACAGGTCGTGCGGGGACCGTTCTGTTCCCCGCACCGGTGTGAGAGAGGACCCCGTCCAGAGGCTCGCCCCGAACTCGCGAGGGGTGAGGGGGACGGGGTGCTTTCCGGGGCCGACGGACGGGGCCGGGGATGTGGGTGGTGCAGATGCCGTCGCCGTGGGCGATCGTGGCCAGCCGCTGGACGTGCGTGCCCACCAACCGGCCGATCACCGCCGTCTCGGCCTCGCACAGCTGCGGGAACTCCGCCGCCACGTGCGCCACCGGGCAGTGGTGCTGGCACAGCTGCCCGCCGCTGGAGATCGCCGAGGCCGAGGCAGCGTAGCCCTCGGCGGTCAGCGCCCCGGCGAGGGCCTGGGCCCGGTCGACCGGGGCGTCCGGCGCCGCCTCGACCGCGGTCGAGCAGCGCCGTTCCAGCGCCGAGAGCTGCTGCTCGGCCACCGCCCGGACCGCCTCGGGGCCGCACTGCGCGGCGACGAAGCGCAGCGCGGTGAGCGCCAGGTCGTCGTAGGCGTGCGGGAACGCCGAGCGGCCGGCGTCGGTCAGGTGGTACAGCCGCGCGGGCCGGCCCCGCCCGCGCCGGGTCGCGCCGCCCCCCGGCCCACCCGCCCGCTCCTCGACCCGGCCGGTGCCCACCAGGGCGTCGAGGTGCCGGCGGACGGCGGTCGGGGAGACACCCAACCGCCCGGCGAGCTCGGTCGCGGTCTGCGGGCCGTGCTCGAGCAGCAGAGCGCTGACGCGGTGCCGGGTGCGCCCGTCGTCGGCGGTCGCCGAGAGCCGGGGCGGAGCCCCGTCCCCCTGCACCGAGCTGCTTTCCACAACACGAGTGTTGCCTAAATCGGCGCGCTCGCAAGCAAGGGTCTCCTAACCCCGGACCGCCGGGGCGGTCCCGTCCCGGGCCGGACCCGTCCAGAGGCTCGCCGCGGCCCGTCCCGGGCACCGCCCCGAGCGGAGTGAAGGAGGACGGGGACGTTCCTCAGCCGGCCGTCGCGGCGGCCTCCGCGGGCTGGTCGACGACGAAGTCCAGCGCGCCGTCGCGCACGTCGACGGTCACCCGCTGGTGCGGGGTGAGTCGGCCGTCGAGCAGCAGCTGGGCCAGCCGGTTGTCGACCTCCCGCTGGATGGCCCGGCGCAGCGGCCGGGCGCCGAACTGCGGCTCGAAGCCGTGCTCGGCGATCCAGGCGACCGCGTCGTCGGTGAAGGCGACCTCGATGTCCTGGGCGGCCAGCCGGCGGCGGGTCTCGTCGAGCAGCAGCCGGGTGATCTGCTGCAGCTGCTGGTCCTCCAGCTGGGTGAATACCACGATCTCGTCGATCCGGTTGAGGAACTCCGGCCGGAAGGACTCCCGCAGCCGCCGCATCAACCGGTCGCGCAGCCCCGCATCGGCCGCCGCGCTGTCGCCGTTGCCGAAGCCCAGCGGGGCGTTGCGGCCCTGGATGAGCTCCGAGCCCAGGTTGCTGGTCATGATCAGCACGGTGTTCTTGAAGTCCACCGTGCGGCCCTGCGCATCGGTGAGCCGGCCGTCGTCGAGCACCTGCAGCAGGGTGTTGAAGACGTCGGGGTGCGCCTTCTCGATCTCGTCGAGCAGGACCACCGAGTAGGGCCGCCGGCGGACGGCCTCGGTGAGCTGCCCGGCGTCCTCGTAGCCGACGTACCCGGGCGGGGAGCCGACCAGCCGGCTGACCGTGTGCCGCTCCTGGAACTCGCTCATGTCCAGCCGGATCATCCGGTCCTCGTCGCCGAACAGCGCCTCGGCCAGCGCCCGGGCCAGCTCGGTCTTGCCGACGCCGGTCGGGCCGAGGAACAGGAAGCTGCCGATCGGCCGGTCCGGGTCGCCCAGCCCGACGCGCGAGCGGCGCACCGCCTCGGCCACCACGCGCACCGCCTCGTCCTGGCCCACGACCCGCTGGTGCAAGTGCTCCTCGAGCTGCAGCAGCCGCTGCATCTCCTCCTGGGTGAGCTGGTTCACCGGGATGCCGGTGGACCGGGAGACCACCTCGGCGATGTCCTCGACGCCGACCTCCGGCACACCCGACCCACCCCCGGACCGCCCGCCGCCGGAACGCGCCTCCTCCAGCCGGCGCTGGGCCTCGGCGAGCTGGTCGCGCAGCTCGGAGGCGCGCTCGTACTGCTCGGCGGCGACCGCCTGGTCCTTCTCCCGCTGCAGCCGCTCGACCTCCTGCTCCAGGCCGCGCAGGTCGGTGGGCGGCGTCTTCACCCGCCGGCGCACCCGCGCCCCGGCCTGGTCGATGAGGTCGATCGCCTTGTCGGGGAGGTGCCGGTCGGTGATGTAGCGGTCCGACAGCTCCACCGCGGCCCGGATCGCGTCGTCGGTGAACCGCACCTCGTGGTGGGCCTCGTAGCGGTCGCGCAGCCCGCACAGGATCTGCACGGTGTCCTCGACGCTGGGCTCGGCGACCAGGATCGGCTGGAACCGGCGCTCCAGGGCGGCGTCCTTCTCGATGTTGCGGCGGTACTCGTCGAGCGTGGTGGCGCCGATGATGTGCAGCTCACCGCGGGCCAGCGCCGGCTTGAGCATGTTGCCCGCGCCGCCGGAGCCCTCCGAGGCCCCGGCGCCGACGACGGTGTGCAGCTCGTCGATGAAGACGATCACCTCGTCGCTGTGCTCGCGGATCTCGTCGATGATCTTCTTGATCCGCTCCTCGAAGTCGCCGCGGTAGCGGGTGCCGGCCACCAGGCCGGTGAGGTCGAGCTCGACCAGCCGCCGTCCGCGCAGCGTCTCGGGGACGTCGCCCTCGACGATCTGCGCGGCGATGCCCTCGACGATCGCGGTCTTGCCGACGCCGGCCTCGCCGATGAGCACCGGGTTGTTCTTCCGCCGCCGGGACAGCACCTCGACGGTCTGCTCGATCTCGGACTCCCGACCGATCACCGGGTCGATCTGGCCGTTGCGGGCCATCTCGGTGAGGTCACGGCCGTACTCGTCGAGCGTCGGCGTGCTGGAGGGGGGCTGTCCGGGGCCGCCGGGACGTCCGCCGCCGGGCTGCCCAGCGCCCGCGGCGGCCTGCTGCAGCGCCTCCGGGGTGACGCCGCGCTCGCGCAGCACCCGGCCACCCGGAGAGTCGGGGTTGACGGCCAGGGCGAACAGCAGGTGCTCCGGGCCGATGTAGGTCGAGCCGAGGGCGCGGGAGATGCGGTGGGCGTCGAGCAGGGCCCGCTTGGCGGCCGGGGTGAGCGACGGCGGCTCCTCGCGCGGCTCGCCCCGCTGCAGCTGCCCGTCGAGCTGGGACCGCAGCTGGTCGGGGTCGGCGCCGGCGCGGGCGAGGAGGTGGCGGGTCGGCTCCTCGTCGGTCATCGCCCGCAGCAGGTGCTCGGTGTCGAGGTCGGCGCTGCCGGTGGCGACCGCCTGCCGCGCCGCCGCGTTGACCAGCTCCCGCGCCTGCTGGCTGAGGAACTGGGTGATGTCGACGCGCTGTCGCTGTGGCTGCTGCCCTCCGCCCAGGTAGCGGGCGAAGAAGTCGTCGAAGGGACTTCCGTAGGGGCCGGGGAAGAAACCGCTGGTCATGACATCCGTCCGGATCGGGGGTGTGCACGGTCGCCGGTCACCTACCCGTGCCGACGGGGGATCACCGTCCGGAGGCCGGAGATCGGTCGGACGACCACCTAGCATCGGGGCGTGCCGGTCTCCCCTGCCGTCGTCTCGCGGATCGCCCTGGCCAACGCCGTCGCCAACGGCGCCATCGTCGTCACGGGCGGGGCCGTGCGGCTGACCGGTTCGGGGCTCGGCTGCCCCACGTGGCCACGGTGCACCGACGAGAGCTTCGTCGCCACCCCGGAGCTGGCCGGCCACGGCGCCGTCGAGTTCGGCAACCGGCTGCTCACCTTCGTCCTCACCGCGGTCGCGATCGCCACCGTCGTGGCGGTGTTCCGCTCGGTGCGCCGCGACCTGCGCGCCTTCGCCGTCCTCTCCTTCCTCGGCATCCCCGCCCAGGCGCTGCTCGGCGGCGTCACGGTGCTCACCGGCCTGAACCCGTGGACGGTGGCGGCGCACTTCCTGCTGTCCACGGTGCTGGTGGCGGTCGCCACGGTGCTCTGGCTGCGCTCGCGGGAGCCCGGGGTGGGTCGGCCGCTGCTGCGCCGCCCCCTCGCCCTGCTGGTGTCCGGCATCGGCGTGGTCACCGGCGCGGTCCTCGTGCTCGGCACGCTGGTGACCGGCAGCGGTCCGCACAGCGGGGACGTCGACGAGGCCGGCGTGCCCACCGGCGACCGCACGGGGTTCGACGTCGAGGCCGTCAGCCAGCTGCACGCCGACGCGGTCTTCCTCCTGCTGGGGCTGACCGTCGCGCTGCTGGTGACCCTGTACGCGACCGACGCCCCCGACCGGGTGAGGCGGGCCGCGCGGGACCTGCTGGTCGTGCAGCTGGCGCAGGGCGTCGTCGGCTACGTGCAGTACTTCACCGGGCTACCGGTCGCGCTCGTGCTGCTGCACGTGCTCGGCGCGGTGCTGATCACCGCGTTCACGGCCCGGCTGGTCTGGTCGGTCCGCGGCCCTGCCATGACATTGTCGTCCTACCGGACGACACCGCGGCCTGCCGTCCCCCTGTCGCACTGAGCCCCACCGGCGGTTCGTCGGTCGAAGGACCCCCTCCTGGCTCCCCTCGGGGAGGCCCTGGAGGGGGTCGGGGCCCCGCTCCTCACGGCCCCACCACGTGTCGTACCTGGTCACACCGGGCCGCCAGATAGCAGGGAAGGCGCCCGTCTGCCGAGGCGTCGCCGAATCAGACCAGGACGTCGACGATGATCGCGACCGACAGCAGCGCCATGTACGAGATCGAGATGTGGAACAGCTGCATCGGCCGGGGATCGGCACCGGAGCGGATGCGGCCGAGCAGCCGGTGGGCCTCGATGCCGAACCACAGGCCCAGCCCCGCCGCGGCGGCGGTGTAGAGCCAGCCGATGCCGAAGGCGCCGGCCACCGGCCACAGCAGCAGTGAGACGGCGACGGTCAGCCAGGTCCACACGACGGTCTGCCGGCCGACCGACAGGGGAGTCGCCACCACCGGCAGCATCGGGACCTCGGCGCGGGCGTAGTCGGCCCGGAAGCGCATGGCCAGCGCCCAGAAGTGCGGCAGCTGCCAGCAGAAGACGACGCCGAAGAAGACCACCGCGGGCCAGGCCAGCGACCCGGTGACCGCGGCCCAGCCGATGAGCACCGGCGCCGCCCCGGGCACCCCGCCGAACAGGGTGCTGTGCCGGGTGTGCCGCTTGAGCACCATGGTGTACAGCACCGCGTAGTACGCGATGGCCCCGGCGGCCAGCAGCGCCGCCAGCGGGGTGGTCGCCGCGTACAGCAGCGCGATCGACAGGACGGTCAGCACCACGCCGAAGACCAGCGCCGCGCGGGGGCCGACCTCGCCGGTGGGCAGCGGCCGCCGCTCGGTGCGGTGCATGAGCCGGTCGATGTCGCGGTCGTACCAGCAGTTGAAGACGTTGGCCGCGGCGGCGGCGAGGGTGCCGCCGGCCATCGTGGCCAGCAGCAGCCGCCAGGCCGGCCAGCCGCCGGCGGCCAGCATCATCGCCGGCAGCGTCGTCACCAGGAGCAGCTCGATGATCCGCGGCTTGGTCAGCGCGACGTAGGCGCGCACCACGGCGGAGAGGCGACGGGCCTGCAGGGCCGGTCGCTCGGACAACGCCGTCACCTGTCCACCTCGGGTGCCGCCGGGCCCGGCGGCGCGACACGCGGGTAGGGCGCCACCGGACACCTGGACAGCACGGGGTCCCTTCCGGCCGGGGACAGGAGAACGGGACAACTGTAGCCCTGGTCCACCCCCGGGAACTGCCGGCATGACTAGGGTCTGGTCACGTTGGTGCTGGGCACCGAGCGGGTAGGGCCGATGTCGATGACGACGGTGCGTCCGGGTCCGGCGTGTCGGGCTCCGGGACACCAGGCCGTCCGGGACACCAGGCCGGTCGCTGGGGTCACGCACCGCCGTCCGCCCGGGTCCGCACGGTCACCGCATCCCGGGTGGTCCCGCACCGGCCGACCCGAGGGAGCGCGACAGAGATGGGAACCCAGAGCACCGAGTCCGAGGCCCCGGCCGAAGCCGCGACCGACGCCCCCACCGGCGACCCGCGCCAGCCGCACCCGACCCTCCCCGACGGCTTCGGGGACGTCGACCGCCGGGTGATCGACACCGTGCGGGTGCTGGCCATGGACGCCGTCCAGAAGGTGGGCAACGGCCACCCGGGGACGGCGATGAGCATGGCCCCGACCGCCTACCTGCTGTTCCACAAGTGGCTGCGGCACGACCCCGCCGACCCGAACTGGGTGGCCCGCGACCGGTTCGTCCTCTCCATGGGGCACTCGAGCCTGACCCTCTACATCCAGCTCTACCTCTCCGGCTACGGCCTGGAGCTCGAAGACCTGGAGGGCTTGCGCACCTGGGGCTCGAAGACCCCGGGCCACCCCGAGGTCAACCACACGCCGGGCGTGGAGACGACGACCGGCCCGCTGGGTCAGGGCGTCGGCAACGCCGTCGGGATGGCGATGGCCGCCCGCCGCGAACACGGCCTGCTCGACCCCGACGCCCCCGAGGGCCAGAGCCTGTTCGACCACACCATCTGGTGCTTCGCCTCCGACGGCGACATGGAGGAGGGCGTGAGCGGCGAGGCCTCCTCCCTGGCCGGCACCCAGCAGCTGGGCAACCTGATCCTGGTCTACGACGACAACCGGATCTCCATCGAGGACGACACGAACGTCGCCTTCACCGAGGACGTCGGCAAGCGCTACGAGGCCTACGGCTGGCACGTCCAGCACGTGGACGACGGCGAGGACCTCGCCGCGGTCGACGCCGCGTTCGCCGCGGCCAAGGCCGAGACCTCCCGGCCCTCGATGATCGTGCTGCGGACGATCATCGCCTGGCCCGCGCCGAACAAGCAGAACACCGGCGCCGCCCACGGCTCGGCCCTCGGCGAGGACGAGGTGCGGGCCACCAAGGAGATCCTGGGCTTCGACCCCGACCAGCACTTCGCCGTGGACGACGAGGTGCTCGCGCACGCGCGCTCGGTCGTGGAGAAGGGCCGCGAGGAGCGCGCCGAGTGGGACGAGCGCTTCGCCGCGTGGGAGCAGGCGAACCCGGAGCGGGCCGCGCTGCTGGCCCGCATGCGGGAGCGCCGGCTGCCCGAGGGCTGGGCCGACGACCTGCCGAGCTGGGACGCCGATCCCAAGGGCGTGGCCACCCGCAAGGCCTCCGGCCAGGTGCTCGCCGCGCTCTACCCGAAGCTGCCCGAGCTGTGGGGCGGGTCGGCCGACCTGGCGGAGAGCAACAACACCGCCGTCGAGGGCGAGCCGTCGTTCCTGCCCCCGGACCGGCAGACCAAGATGTGGTCGGGCGGGCCGTACGGGCGCACCCTCCACTTCGGCGTCCGCGAGCACGCCATGGGCGCGATCATGAACGGCATCGCGCTGCACGGCGGCACCCGGGTCTACGGCGGCACCTTCCTCACCTTCTCCGACTACATGCGGGCCGCGGTGCGGCTGGCCGCGGAGATGCAGCTGCCGGTCACCTACGTGTGGACCCACGACTCGATCGGCCTCGGCGAGGACGGCCCCACCCACCAGCCGATCGAGCACTTCGCCGCCCTGCGCGCCATACCGGGGCTGGACTTCGTCCGCCCGGCCGACGCCAACGAGACCGCCATCGCGTGGCGGACGATCCTCGAGCACAACGACCGGCCGGCGGGTCTGGCGCTGTCCCGGCAGAACCTGCCGGTCTTCGACCGTTCGACGTCCAACTCGGCCGAGGGCGTGGCCCGCGGCGCCTACGTCCTGGCCGAGGCCTCGAACGGGACCCCCGAGGTGATCCTCCTGGGGACCGGCTCCGAGGTGCAGATCGCGGTGGCCGCCCGCGAGCGGCTGGAGGCCGAGGGCGTCCCCACCCGGGTCGTCTCCGTCCCCTGCGTCGAGTGGTTCGCCGACCAGGACCAGGCCTACAGGGAGGACGTGCTGCCGCCCTCCGTCCGGGCCCGGGTGAGCGTGGAGGCGGGCGTCCCCATGGGCTGGCGCGAGTTCGTCGGTGACGCGGGCCGGATCGTCGGCCTGACCCACTACGGGGCCAGCGCGGCCTACTCCGTGCTCTACGAGCAGTTCGGTCTGACCGACGAAGCGGTCGTCGCCGCCGCCCACGAGAGCATCGAGGCGGCGAGGTCCGGCGACGCCGTCCCGGCCGGCCCCGTGCCCTCCACCGGCGGTCTGACCCACCCCACCGGCGACCGGTAAGGACCCTCTCGCCCCCCGACCCTCGCAAGCTCGGGCCGGGTCCCTGCGACAGGGCCGTTCCAGACTCACCTAGGAAGGAACCTGACATGGCACAGAACGAGAAGCTGGCCGAGCTGTCGGAGGCCGGGGTGGCCGTCTGGTTGGACGACCTCTCCCGCGACATGATCCACGGCGGAAAGCTGCAGTCGCTGGTCGACGAGTACAGCGTCGTCGGGGTCACCAGCAACCCGACGATCTTCGCCGGGGCGATCAGCGGGTCGCAGTCCTACGACGACCAGCTGCACGCCCTCGCCGTCCGCCGGGTGTGCGTGGAGGAAGCGCTGCGGACCATCACCGCCGCCGACGTCCGGGATGCCTGCGACCTACTCGCGCCGGTGGCCGAGCGCCAGCCCGGCGACGGCCGGGTGTCGCTGGAGGTCGCGCCCGGCCTGGCCCACGACACCGACGCGACCGCCGCGGAGGCCGCGCACCTGTGGTGGCTGGTCGACCGGCCCAACCTGTACATCAAGATCCCGGCGACCCGGGAGGGGCTGCCGGCCATCACCACGTCCATCGCCAAGGGCGTCAGTGTCAACGTCACCCTCATCTTCAGCCTCGACCGCTACCGGGCGGTCATGGACGCGTACCTGACCGGGCTGGAGCAGCGGCTGGCCGAGGACCCGGACGCCGACCTCACCGGGATCGCCTCCGTCGCCTCGTTCTTCGTCTCACGGGTCGACACCGAGATCGACAAGCGGCTGGACGCCGCCGGCGCCGACCCGCAGCTCAAGGGCAAGGCGGCGGTGGCCAACGCCCGGCTGGCCTACCAGGCCTACGAGGAGGTGTTCTCCTCCGACCGCTGGAAGGCGCTGGAGGCCAAGGGCGCCCGACCGCAGCGGCCGCTGTGGGCCTCGACCGGGGTCAAGAACCCCGACTACCCCGACACCCTCTACGTCAGCGAGCTCATCGCCCCCGGCACGGTCAACACCATGCCGGAGAAGACCCTGATGGCCTACGCCGACCACGGCAGCCCCGGCACCCCGGTCCAGAAGGCCTACGACGAGGCCGCCTCGGTGATGCAGGCGATCGCCGACGCCGGCGTCGACCTCGACGACGTCTTCCGGGTGCTCGAGGACGAGGGTGTGCAGAAGTTCGTCGACTCCTGGGACGAGCTCACCGAGTCGGTGCGCACCCAGCTGGAGGACAAGGTGTGACCGTCGGGGTCGGTCCGCTCCTCGACGCGCTGAGCTGAGCCTGCTCCGGCAGGATCGGCGACTGCTCCAGCAGGATCGCGTCGAGGACGTCCCTGTTCCGTCCCCGCCGTCCGGTCCACCGCCGCGCCGGACGGCGGGGCCCCCTCCCCGACCTCGAGGACGGACCATGATCACCAACCCGCTGCGCGACCCGCGGGACCGGCGGCTGCCCCGGGTGCCCGAACCCTGCGCCCTCGTCGTCTTCGGCATCACCGGGGACCTGGCACGCAAGAAGCTGCTGCCGGCCGTCTACGACCTGGCCAACCGCGGCCTGCTGCCGACCAACTTCGCGCTGCTCGGCTTCGCCCGCCGCGACTGGGGTGACGAGGACTTCGCCGAGCTGGCCCGCGAGGCCGCGCACAAGGCCGCCCGCACCCCCTGGCGCGAGGAGGTGTGGGACCGGCTGGCCACCAGCGTGCGGTTCGTGCAGGGGTCGTTCGACGACGACAACGCCTTCGACCAGCTCGCCGCCACCCTCGACGAGCTGGAGGGCACCCACGGCATCGGCGGCAACGCCGCCTTCTACCTGTCCATCCCGCCGGCGATGTTCCCGGTGGTGCTCAAGCAGATGCAGCGCACCGGCATGGCCGACAGCACCCCCGAGCGCTGGCGCCGGGTGGTGGTGGAGAAGCCCTTCGGCCACGACCTGGAGTCCAGCCGGCAGCTCAACGCCCTGGTCGACTCGGTGTTCACCGCCGAGGACGTCTTCCGCATCGACCACTACCTGGGCAAGGAGACCGTCCAGAACCTGATGGCGCTGCGGTTCGCCAACACGCTGTTCGAGCCGATCTGGAACGGTCACTTCGTCGACTCGGTGCAGATCACCATGGCCGAGGACGTCGGCATCGGCGGCCGGGCGCAGTTCTACGAGCAGACCGGCGCCGCCCGCGACGTCCTGCAGAACCACCTGCTGCAGCTGCTGGCGCTCACCGCCATGGAGGAGCCGGTCGAGCTCTCGGCCGAGGAGATCCGCACCGAGAAGCTCAAGGTGCTGCGGGCCGTCTCGCTGCCCGAGGACCTCTCGACCTTCGCCGTCCGCGGCCAGTACGAGCAGGGCTGGCTGGCCGGTCAGCGGGCCACCGGCTACCGCCAGGAGGAAGGGGTCGACCCGCACTCGCGGACGGAGACCTACGCCGCCGTCCGGCTGGGCGTGGAGACCCGCCGCTGGGCCGGGGTGCCGTTCTACCTGCGCACCGGCAAGCGGCTGCCGCGGCGGGTCACCGAGATCGCGCTGGTGTTCAAGCGGGCGCCGCACCTGCCCTTCGCCGACACCGACACCGAGGAACTGGGCAACAACCAGCTGGTCGTGCGGGTGCAGCCGGACGAGGGGGTCACCCTCAAGTTCGGGTCGAAGGTCCCCGGCAGCGTCATGGAGGTCCGCGACGTGTCGATGGACTTCCTCTACGGCGAGCAGTTCACCGAGGCCAGCCCCGAGGCCTACGAGCGGCTGCTGCTCGACGTGCTCCTCGGCGACGCCACGCTGTTCCCCCGCAACGCCGAGGTGGAGGCGTCCTGGACGGTGATCGACCCGCTCGAGCAGTTCTGGGCCGGGACGACGCCGCAGCCCTACCGGGCCGGCGAGTGGGGGCCGCGGGCGGCCGACGAGATGCTCGCCGTCGAGGGACGCCGGTGGCGGCGCCCGTGACCCGTCTCGATCCCCTGCCCGCCCGACCCGAGGAGACCCCGTGACCACGCTGTGGGACACCACCGGCTCGGCGGTGGTGAAGGAGCTCGCGGCGCAGCGGCGCACCGGCGGCGCGGTGCTCTCCGGCGTCGCGCTGACGCTGGTCGTCGTGGCCGACGAGGGCCGGGTGGCCGAGGCCGAGGAGGCCGCGACCGCCGCCGCCGAGCAGCACCCGTGCCGGCTGCTCATCGTCGTCCGCCGGCAGATCGACGCCCCGCACCCGCGGCTGGACGCCGAGGTGCTCATCGGAGGCCGGCTCGGGCCCGGCGAGGCCGTGGTGATGCGCATGTACGGCCGGCTCGCCCTGCACGCCGAGTCGGTCGTGCTGCCGCTGCTGGCCGCCGACGCGCCCGTCGTCACCTGGTGGCACGGCCCGCCGCCCGGGCGGCTGGCCACCGACGCGCTCGCGGTCATCGCCGACCGGCGGATCACCGACAGCTCGCTGGCCGACGACCAGGTGGCCGCGCTGCACACCCGGGCCGAGGACTACGCCCCGGGTGACACCGACCTGGCCTGGACCCGCAGCACGCCCTGGCGGACCACCCTCACCTCGGCCCTGGACTCCGTGGCGGGCCGCCGCGGCGAGGCCGTGCGGCTGCGGGGCGGGCAGGTGGAGGGCGACCCCGACAACGCGACCGCCCGGCTGCTGGCCGGCTGGGTGGGCGCCCGCTGCGGCTGCGACGTCCCCCTCGTGAGCGCCACCCGGCGCCCCGGCCCGAGCGGCGTCTCGGCGGTCGTCCTGCAGCTCGACCAGGACGAGCAGGTGCGGGTGGAGGCCGACCGCCGCGGCGGCGCCGCGATCACCCAGCCGTTCCGGCCGGACTCGACCGTGGCGCTGCCCGACCGCCAGCTCGGCGACCTGATCGGCGAGGAGCTGCGCCGGCTGGACCCGGACGAGCCGTTCGCCGACGCCCTGGAGGCCGCCACCGGCGTCTCCGGCCTGAGCGACCGCTCCCCGGTGCGCGAGCACGTGTGGGTCGACCCCGCCCAGGCTGCCCCGAGCGACGGTCAGATGGCCCCGGAGGTGCCGGCGGACTCGGTCGACTCCGACGAGGTCGCCCTCGAGGGCGAGCACGACACTGCGGAGAGGGTGCCGTGAGAAAGGACCCTCCTGCCCCCCACCGTAGAAGGACCCCGTCCTCCTCACCCCTCGCAGGCTCGGAGTGAGCCTCGGGACGGGGCCGCGCGGCGGGCCCCTGCAGGAGGGCCAAGTGCCCGACGTCGTCGTCGAGCCGGACGCCGACCGGCTGGCCCGCGCCGCCGCCTCCGCCCTGGTCGCCCGGCTGGCCGCGGCGCAGACGGTGCACGGGACGGCGTCGGTGGTGCTCACCGGCGGCGGCATCGGCACCGCCGTCCTGGAACGGGTCGCCGGGCTGGCCCGGGAGCCCGAGCGGGAGCAGGTGGACTGGACGACGGTCGACGTCTGGTGGGGCGACGACCGGTTCGTGCCGGCCGACGACGAGGAGCGCAACGAGCTGGGCGCACGTCGGGCGCTGCTCGACGTGGTCGGCGTGCCGGCGGAGCGGGTGCACGCGATGCCCGCCTCCGACGCCGGCACCGAACCGGAGGACGCCGCGGCCTGGTACGCCGGGCAGCTGGCCGACGCCGCCCCCGAAGGCGAGGCGCTGCCCCGCTTCGACGTCCTGCTGCTGGGCATGGGCCCGGAGGGACACGTGGCGTCGATCTTCCCCGAGTCCCCGGCCGCCTCCGACGAGCGCACCGTGGTCGCGGTGCGCGACTGCCCCAAGCCGCCGCCCACCCGGATCAGCCTCGGCTTCTCCGCCATCAACACCGCGGAGGAGGTGTGGCTGCTGGTCTCCGGGGCGGCCAAGGCGCCGGCCGTCGCCCGGGCCCTCGAGGGCGGGGCCGGGCCGCTCCAGCTGCCGGCCGCCGGGGTGCACGGCCGCCGGGCCACCCGGTGGCTGCTGGACGCCGACGCCGCCGGCGAGCTGAGCGGAGGCGGCTGAGCGAGGACCCCTCCCGGGCCTCTCCGAGCGGAGGGTGGGGACGGCGGCCACCCTTCAGGTAGGAGGATCCCGTCCTCCCCGTGAAGGGCCCCCTCGCCCCCCGCCACTCGCAGGCTCGCCGCTGGCCCCGTCCCGGCCCCGTCCGGAGGCTCGCGCCGAGCTTGCGAGGCGTGAGGGGGCGGGGTCCTTCCACCGAGCCTGCGAGGGATGAGGGGGGCGGGGTCCTTCTCCTGCGAGGGGGCCATCAGGGCTCGGGGCGGTGCCCTGGACGGGGCCGGGCGCGGGGCAAGGCGTCCTTGCTTCAGCCGCCGCGCCGCTCCCGCAGCTTGTTCAGCGCCTCCTCGAGGAGGGCGTCGCCGTCGGCGTCGCTGCGCCGCTCGCGGACGTAGGCGAGGTGGGTCTTGTACGGCTCGGTGCGCGGCACCGGCGGCGGCGCCGCCGGGTCCTGACCGGCGGGCAGCCCGCACCGGGGGCAGTCCCAGAACTCGGGCACCTCGGCGTCGGTGGCGAAGGCCACCAGGGTCTCGTGCCCCTGCGTGCACCAGAACCCCACCCGCCGGCGGGGGGCGGACTCGCCGCGCTCGGCCTCCCCCATCGGCCCCGCTCCGACCCGCGTCCCCCGGATCGCGTTCCCACCAGCCACGAGCGCCCCCTGTGTCCCCAGCGGTCCTGCGGCGCAACCGGCCGCTTGGGCAGTCTAGGGCCTCCGCAGCGTGATCCCGACCCGTTTCCCCCGGCTCAGACCTTCAGCAGGATGCCCAGGCCCACGATGCAGATCGCCCAGATCAGCCCGGTGAACACGGTCAGCCGGTTGAGGTTCTTCTCGACCACGGAGGAACCGGCCAGCTGCGAGGAGACCGCGCCGCCGAACATCGAGGACAGTCCCCCGCCCTTGCCCCGGTGCAGCAGGATCAGCACCACGAGGAGCACGCTGGTGAGCACCAGCAGCACGTTGAGGACCAGCTCGATCATGTCCCGAGGGTAACCGACCGGCCGGGTCGGCCCGGCCTCCGCGGCCCGGACCGGGTCCTGCTCCGCTCCCGCGCGGTCCGGCGGTCGGCGGAGGACGACACGGGTCCGCCCCTGCGTCCCGGTCCGCTGCTCGCAATGACGCCCGGGCTCACAGCGACGCCCGGGCTCGCAGCGACGCCCGGCGGAGAACGCCGGTCAGCGGACGCCGGCGGTCGCCAGGTCGTAGCTGCTGTAGGCCGTCATCACCACGCCGTTGCGCAGCCGCTGCCCGGCCATCAGCTGCACCCGCGTCTCGGCCAGCGGTACGTACGCCCCGGTCGCGACGGCCGCCGTCGCGACCTCCCGCCAGGCGGCGCGGGCGGTACCCGGGTCGCCGGCGGCCCGCGCGGTGTCGATGAGGGCGTCGATGGCGGGGTCGGTCAGCCGGGCGAAGTTGGTGTTGCCGACGAGGCTGACCGACCGGCCGTCGACCAGCGGGACGAGGAACGACCCGGGGGTCGGGACGTCGGCGGTCCAGGTGGCCAGCACGATGCCGATCCCGTTGGCCCGGACCGTGTCCGGGTTGCCCACCTCGGTGGCGTAGAAGCTGGGCGCGTCGAGCGGCCGGACCTCGGCCTGGATGCCGACCCCGGCCAGCTCGGCGGCGACCTCCTCGCCGACGGCCACGCTGGTCGCGGCGTCGGGCACGGCGAGCACGGTGCCGAACCCGTCCGGCCGGCCGCACGCGGCCAGCGACTCCCGCGCGGCGTCGGGGTCGGGGCCGGGGTCGGGGTCCTCGGGGCCGCCGTCGAGTCCCTGCGGCCACAGCTGCGAGGTGCGCGCGGCCTCCTGCGGACCGCCCAGCTGCTCCTGCACGGCCGCCCGGTCGACCGCCGCGGCGACCGCGGCCCGGCAGTGCGCGTCGTCGAACGGCGCCACGTCGGTCGGCAGCGCCAGCAGCCGGACCACGTTGCTGGGGACCTCGTCCACCCGGTCGGCGAGGGGGACCTCCCCGCCGGCCTCCTCCACCACCCGGGCGGTCGTGGGGGCCTGCACCCCGGTGCCCGAGACGTCGACGTCCGCCGAGCCGGCCAGCAGCGCCTGGTCGCGCTCCACCCCGGTCAGCCCGGTGCGGACGACGACCCGGTCGGGCAGCGCGGTGCGCACGTCGTCGGTGGCCGGATCCCACTGCGGGTTGCGGTCGAGCACGATGCCGGTCACCGCGTCGACCGAGGTGACCGCGTACGGGCCCGAGGAGACCGGGTCGCGGCCGTAGTCGGCGCCGATGTCGTCCTCGACCGGCACCGGGCTGCTCGACGGCAGCGCCATGACGAACGGGAAGTCCGGCTGCGGCGTGCGCAGCCGGAAGGTGACGGTGCGGTCGTCGGGGATCTCGATGGCGGCCAGGCCCAGCCTGTCGGGCGACTCGTCCTGGTACGGACCGGCGTAGGGGTCGGCCGGGTCGTCGAGCAGCTCCACCACGTGGGTCGGGCCGCCGACCACCACGTCGGATGCGAAGGAGCGCTCGATGCCGTACTTGACGTCGCGGGAGGTGATCGGCCGGCCGTTCTCGAACCGGGCGCCCTCGCGCAGGGTGAAGGTCCAGGTGCTGCCGCCGTCCGGGGTGGTGCCCAGGTCGGTGGCCAGGTCGGGCACCAGCTCGTCGGTGCGGCCGGGTTCGGTCGAGTACGTCACCAGGGTCCGGGTGTAGAGCCGCATGAGGTTCCACACGCCGGGCAGGTAGGAGCGCTGGGGGTCGAGGCTGTCGACCTCGCCGGTGACCACCCGCAGCGTCCCGCCGGGAGCGTCGGACGGCGCCCGGACCCCGGTCAGCCCGGTGTCCGGGCCGCCGCCCTGGACGGGGACGCCGGCGCCGGCGTCCCCCGTGCCCCCGCACCCGACGGCGAGGCCGGCGACGAGGAGGACGGCGAGGACGGCGCCGAGCACCCGGCCCCGGGCGCCGCCGGCCCCGGCCGGGCCCCGCTCCAGCGTGCTGTCCACCCACCGCTCCCCGCCTGGCCGGCGGCGGCGGTCAGCTGCCGTCGGCGGCTGTCCGACAGATCTGCGCGAACTCGTCGGCGTCCAGGCTGGCGCCACCGACGAGCGCACCGTCGATGTCCGGCCCGGCCAGGATCCCGGCCGTGTTGGCGGCCTTCACCGACCCGCCGTAGAGGATACGGACGACCTCGGCCGTCCCCGGGCCGAAACGCTCGGCGAGCCGTGACCGGATGGCACCGCACACCTCCTGGGCGTCCTCGGGGGTGGCGACCTCACCGGTGCCGATGGCCCACACCGGCTCGTAGGCGATGACGATCCCGGTGCCGTCCCCCGGCGCGGTCAGCTGCTCGGTCGAGAGCCCCTCGAGCGCGGCGTCGAGCTGGGCGGTGGTGTACGGGACGTGCTGGCCGGCGCGGCGCACCTCCAGCCCCTCCCCCACGCACAGGATCGGCACCAGGCCGTGCCGCAGCGCGGCCTGCACCTTGCTCGCCACCACCGCATCGTCCTCGCCGTGCAGCGCGCGCCGCTCGGAGTGGCCGACGACGACGTAGGTGCAGTCGAGCGCGGCCAGCATCGCGCCGCTGACCTCACCGGTGTAGGCGCCGGAGTCGTGCGCCGAGAGGTCCTGCGCGCCGTACCCGACGTCCAGCTTGTCGCCGGCGACCAGCGTCTGCACGCTGCGAAGCGCGGTGAACGGCGGCAGGACGACGACCTCGGCGGCCTCCAGCTCCGCCTCCTTGAGGGAGAACACCAGCTTCTGCACCAACCCGATCGCCTCGAGGTGGGTGAGGTGCATCTTCCAGTTGCCGGCGATCAGCGGCCTCCGCCCCTCATGAGGCCGCCCCTCATGAGCCCGCCCCTCATGAGCCCGCCCCTCGCGAGACCGCCCCTCCCGGCGGCCCGCGGCGTCCCTGCGGGCCACTACGCGTCCCCTCGCTCGAGCACCGCGATCCCGGGCAGCTCCCGGCCCTCGAGGTACTCCAGCGACGCTCCGCCCCCGGTGCTGATGTGCCCGTAGGCGGACTCGTCGAGGCCGAGCTGGCGGACGGCGGCCGCGGAGTCCCCGCCACCGACCACGGACAGTCCGTCGACGGCGGCGACCGCCTCGGCCACCCCGCGGGTGCCGGCCTGGAACGGCGCCAGCTCGAAGACCCCCATCGGGCCGTTCCAGAACACGGTGCGGGCCCCGCCCAGCTCGCGGCCGAAGGCCTCCACCGTGCGCGGGCCGACGTCGAGGCCCTTGAGGTCGTCGGGGATGGCGTCGACGGCGACGACGGTGGTCTGCGCGTCGTCGCTGAGGTCGGCAGCGCAGACCACGTCGAGCGGCAGCACGATCCGGTCCCCGTTCTCGTCGAGCAGCCGCCGGCAGGTGTCGACCTGGTCGGCCTCCAGCAGCGAGCCGCCGACGCCCAGGCCCTGGGCGGCGAGGAAGGTGAAGCACATCCCGCCGCCGACCAGCAGCCGGTCGACCTTGGGCAGCAGCGCCTCGATGACGGCCAGCTTGTCGCTGACCTTGGAGCCGCCGAGGACCACGACGTAGGGGCGCTCGGGGTCCTCGGTCAGCCGGCGCAGCACGTCCAGCTCCTCGACGACCAGCCGGCCGGCGGAGTGCGGCAGGCGCAGCGCGACGTCGTACACCGAGGCGTGCTTGCGGTGCACCGCACCGAACGCGTCGTCGACGTAGGCGTCGGCCAGCGCGGCGAACCGGTCGGCCAGCTCGCCCCGCAAGTCAGCGTCCTTTGCCGTTTCGTTTGCTTCGAACCGGACGTTCTCCAGCAGCAGCACGTCGCCGTCGCCGAGGTCGGCGGCCCTGGCCCGCGCGTCCTCGCCGGCCACGTCCGCGGCCAGCGGCACGTCGGCGCCGAGCAGCTCGCCCAGGCGCGCGGCCACCGGCGCCAGCGAGTACTGCGGGTCGGGTGCGCCCTCCGGGCGGCCCAGGTGCGCGGCCACGACCACCCGGGCGCCGGCGTCCCGCAGCGCCTGGAGGGTGGGCAGGCTGGCCCGGATCCGCCCGTCGTCGGTGATCGCCTGCGTCTTGTCCAGGGGGACGTTCAGGTCGGCGCGCACGAACACGCGCCGACCCGAGACCCCCTCGGCGAGCAGGTCGTCGACGGTCCTCACGAGAGGGACGTGCCGACCAGCACGGTCAGGTCGACCAGCCGGTTGGAGTAGCCCCATTCGTTGTCGTACCAGCCGAGCACCTTGGCCATCGGGCCGAAGACCTTGGTCAGCTTGGCGTCGTAGATGCACGACGACGGGTCGGTGACGATGTCGGAGGACACGATCGGCGCGTCGGTGTAGGTGAGGTACTTGCCGAGCGGGCCGCCGGCGGCCTCGCGGTAGGCGGCGTCGATGTCGTCGGCGGAGGCCTGGCGGCCCAGCTCCACGGTCAGGTCGGTGGCCGAGCCGGTGGGCACCGGCACCCGGATGGCGTAGCCGTCCATCTTGCCCTTCAGCTCCGGCAGCACCAGGCCGATGGCCTTGGCCGCACCGGTGGAGGTCGGGACCATGTTGAGCGCGGCGGCGCGGGCGCGGCGCAGGTCGCGGTGCGGCCCGTCCTGCAGGTTCTGGTCGGCGGTGTAGGCGTGGATGGTGGTCATCAGGCCGCGCTCGATGCCGAACGCGTCGTTGAGGACCTTCGCCAGCGGGGCCAGGCAGTTCGTGGTGCAGGACGCGTTGCTGATGATCGTCTGCGAGCCGTCGTACTGGTCGTCGTTGACGCCCATGACGATGGTGATGTCGTCGCCGGTGGCCGGCGCGGAGATGATGACCTTCTTGGCGCCGCCCTTGTCCACGTGCTTGCGGGCGTCGTCGGCCTTGGTGAAGAAGCCGGTGGACTCGACGACCACGTCGACGCCCAGGTCGCCCCACGGCAGGTTGGCCGGGTCGCGCTCGGAGAGCACCTTCATGGTGTCCCCGCCGACCTTGATGCCCTCCCCGTCGGCGGCGACGTCCTCGGAGAGCTTGCCCAGGACGCTGTCGTACTTCAGCAGGTGGGCGAGGGTCTCGGGGCTGGTGAGGTCGTTCACCGCCACGATCTCCACGTCCGCACCGCTCGCCGCGGCGGCCCGCCAGAAGTTGCGCCCGATCCGGCCGAATCCGTTGATGCCCACCCGCACGGTCACTGCAGACCTCCCTAGTCCGGTGAAGCCGGTGTTCCGGGGGCCGCGCGGAGCACGCGGCCTCGCTCGGGGACGACCCTAGCGGTCCTGGGCTGATGTGGCCCGGGGCGCCGGTGACGGCCCGAGGAGCGCGAGCACGGCCTCGGTGACGACCGCGCACCCGGTGACGTACCGGAACGGCCTCCCTGCAGCAGAAGGACCCCGTCCTCCTCGAGAAGGACCCCGTCCTTCTGCGGTGGGGGGCAGAGGGGTCCTTCCACTACTGGGCGAGCATGTCCTCGGTGACGACGGACTCGGTGTCGGGGATGCCGAGGTCCTTGGCCCGCTTGTCGGCCATCGCCAGCAGCCGGCGGATGCGGCCGGCGACGGCGTCCTTGGTCATCGGCGGGTCGGCCCGCTGGCCGAGCTCCTCCAGCGACGCCTGACCGTGCTCGAGCCGCAGCCGGCCGGCGACCAGCAGGTGCTCGGGGGCGTCGCCGTCGAGGATCTCCAGCGCCCGCTCGACGCGGGCGCTGGCGGCCACCGCGGCGCGGGCGGAGCGGCGCAGGTTGGCGTCGTCGAAGTTGGCCAGCCGGTTGGCCGTGGCCCGGACCTCGCGGCGCATCCGCCGCTCCTCCCAGGCCATCACCGCGTCGTGGGCGCCCATGCGGGTCAGCAGCGCGCTGATCGCGTCGCCGTCCCGGACGACCACCCGGTCGGCGCCGCGGACCTCGCGGGCCTTGGCGGCGATGCCGAGCCGCCGGGCGGCGCCGACCAGCGCCATGGCGGCCTCGGGGCCGGGGCAGGTGACCTCCAGGGAGGAGGAGCGGCCCGGTTCGGTGAGCGACCCGTGCGCGAGGAAGGCCCCGCGCCAGGCGGCCTCGGCGTCGTTGAGGCTGCCCGAGACGACGGCGGGCGGCAGCCCGCGGACCGGACGGCCGCGCTGGTCGACCAGCCCGGTCTGGCGGGCCAGGCCCTCGCCGTGCTTGGCGATGCGGACCAGGTAGCGCACGCCGCGGCGGATGTTGCCGCCGGCCAGCACGCTCACCCCGCTGGTGTAGCCGTACACCTCGCTGATGTCTCGACGGAGCCGGCGGGCGACGGAGCCGGTGTCGAGCTCGGCCTCGATGACCACGCGGCCACCGACGATGTGCAGGCCGCCGCTGAACCGCAGCAGCGCGGTGACCTCCGCCTTGCGCTCAGAGGTCTTGCTGCACTCCACCCGAGACAGCTCGTCCTTGACCATGGCGGTCATCGCCATGCCGTCCACCCCCACGTCCCCCCGGGGTCACCAAGCCCCATGTGCGGCGTCTCCTTCTCCCCCTCGTACCGGTGCCGGTACCTGAGGTTGCGGTACCGGACTCCGGATTTCCATGCCCTGTCGCACCCCGGCCGCCGACCGCAGGGCCGTCCCCAGAGCCGTGGCCAGGCGCACCGGGTCGTGGCGCGGCGCCCCCTCCCCCTCGGCCACCGGGGTCAGGACCAGCTCGGCTCCGCACTCACGCACCGCAGACAGGAGACCACAGCGGTCAACCACCGAGTCGACATCGGCGATCACCGTGTGCAGCGCCACCCCGCCCAGGTGCGCCCGCAGGACCGCCAGGTGCTCCTCCGGCGAGAAGCCGTCGGTCTCCCCCGGCTGCGGCTCCAGGTTGAGGACGACGACCACTCGGGCGCGGCTGGCCTCGAGGGCGGCGCGCAGCCGCGGGACCAGCAGGTGCGGCAGCACCGAGGTGTACCAGGAGCCCGGGCCGAGGGAGACGACGTCGGCGGCGGCGATGGCGTCGAGCACCGCCCGGCTCACCGGCGGGTCCGGCGGCGCGACGATGATGTCGCGCACCCGGCCGGGCGTGGTCGCGATCGCCACCTGCCCGCGGATGGTGCGGCTGCGCGCCGGGTCGTCGGGGTCGGTGCTGTCCACCCGGGCCACCAGGTCCAGCGGCACGTCGGCCATGGGCAGCACCCGGCCGCGGGCGCCGAGCAGCCGGCACAGGTCGTCCAGCGCGCGGACGGTGTCGCCGTCGTGCATCTCGACCAGCCCGGTGAGCACCAGGTTGCCCACCGGGTGGCCGGCGAGGACGCCGGTCCCGCCGAGCCGGTGCTGCAGCAGCGCGGCCACCTGCCGGGTACCGGGGTCGTCGCCGGCCAGGGCGGTCAGCGCCATCCGCAGGTCGCCGGGCGGCAGCACCGGCATCTCCCGGCGGATGCGGCCGGAGGAGCCGCCGTCGTCGGCGACGGTGACGACGGCGGTGAGGTCGGGGGTGATCCGCCGCCACGCGGCCAGGGCGGCGGCCAGCCCGTGGCCGCCGCCGAACGCCACGACGCGCAGTGGTCGGTCGAGCGCCGGACCCGCAGGCCCGGTGTCTCCGGCGGCCACTACTCGCGGCCCAGGTCGCGGTGCTGGACGGCGGCGTCGACGCCGTCCGCCCGCAGTCGGCGGGCGAACTCCTCCGCGATCGCGACGCTGCGGTGCTTGCCGCCGGTGCACCCCACCGCGAGGGTCAGGTAGCGCTTGCCCTCCCGCCGGTAGCCGGGGATGAGCAGCCGCAGCACGTCGGTGTAGCGGTCCAGGAACGGGGCCGCCTCCTCCTGGCCCAGGACGTAGGCGCGCACGTCCGGGTCCTGCCCGGTGTGCGGGCGCAGCTCGGGCAGCCAGTGCGGGTTGGGCAGGAACCGCGCGTCCACGACCAGGTCGGCGTCCAGCGGCAGGCCGTACTTGAAGCCGAAGCTCATCACCGTGGCGGTCAGCGGCGGGGTCTGGCCCTCGCGGGCGAAGGCGTTCTCCAGCGTGGCGCGCAGCTGGTGCACGTTGAGGTCGCTGGTGTCCACCCACAGGTCGGCCTCGCCGGCGATCCCGGTGAGCAGGCCGCGCTCGGCGGTGATGCCGTCGATGAGCGTGCCGTTTCCCTGCAGCGGGTGCTCGCGCCGGTTGGACTCGTAGCGGCGGACCAGCACCTCGTCGCGCGCGTGCACGTAGAGCACCCGCGGGCGGTGCCCGGCCTCCGACAGCACACGGATGGCCTCCTGCAGGTCGCTGGAGAACGCCCGGCTGCGCACGTCCACGACGGCGGCGAAGCGGCGGACGTCGCCCCGCGCGCCGAGCTCCACCATCGGCAGCAGCAGCGCCGGGGGGAGGTTGTCCACGACGAACCAGCCGAGGTCCTCCAGCACCCGCCCGGCGCTGTTCTTGCCGGCGCCGGACAGGCCGGTGACGACGACGACGTCCAGCGGCGGGGTCTCGGTGGACGCCGGGTCCATGGGGGCGGGGAGGTCGCCGTGCGGGTGGCCGCCGTTGCCGGCCGGGCCGGGGTGGGCGCCGAGCACGCCGTCCGCCGTCCGCGCCCCGTCCATCCGGCTCACGAGGCCACCCGGCCGACCTCGGCGGTGGTCCCGGCGTCGCCGCTCGGAGTGCCCCGCTCGGCGGGGCCGGCCGGTGCGGTCGTCGTCTCGACGACCGCACCGGCCGGGGTGTCGACCGCCGGCTCCACCGGTTCCGCCGGCTGTACCTCCGTCGCCTCCCCCACCTCCGGCTGTACCTCCGTCGCCTCCCCCACCTCCGGCTGTGCGACCGCCGCCAGCACCGCCTGCGCCGTCCGCCGGCCGATGCCCGGGACGGCCATCAGCTCCTCGACGGTCGCGGCGCGCAGCCGCTTGAGCGATCCGAACTGCTTCATGAGCGCCTTTCGCCGGGTGTCGCCGAGCCCGGGGACGTCGTCCAACAGGGAGACCAGCATGCTGGTGGACCGCTTCTGCCGGTGGTAGGTGATCGCGAAGCGGTGCGCCTCGTCGCGGACCCGCTGCAGCAGGTACAGCGCCTCCGACGTGCGCGGCAGGACCACCGGGTCGCTCTCCCCGGGCAGCCACACCTCCTCCATGCGCTTGGCCAGCCCGCAGACGGCGACGTCGACGATCCCCAGCTCGTCCAGGGACCGCGCGGCCGCGGCCACCTGCGGGGCGCCGCCGTCCACCACGAGCAGGTTGGGCGGGTAGGCGAACCGGCGCGGCCGGCCCTCCTCCGCGGCGACGCCTCCGGCGTCCGCCCGGTCGGCCTGCTCCCGGAGGTGCCGGGCGAAGCGGCGGCGGACCACCTCGGCCATCGCCGCGGTGTCGTCGGTCCCGTTCGTGACCGCGAAGCGGCGGTAGTCGGACTTCTTCGCCAGGCCGTCCTCGAAGACGACCATCGAGGCCACCACGTCGGTGCCCTGCACGTGCGAGACGTCGATGCACTCGATCCGCAGCGGCGCCTCGGGCAGCTCGAGCGCCTCCTGCAGCTCCGCCAGCGCCAGCGAGCGGGCGGTGAGGTCGCTGGCCCGCCTCACCCGGTGCCGGGCGAAGGCCTCCTCGGCGTTGCGCTGCACGGTCTCGAGCAGGGCCCGCTTGTCGCCGCGCTGGGGGACGCGCAGGGACACCTTCGAGCCGCGCAGCTCGGCGAGCAGCTCGGCGTAGACGTCGGCGTCGGCGGGCAGCTCGGGCACGAGCACCTCGCGGGGCACGGCCTCGCCGGCGCCGTTCTCGTCGTCCACACCGCCGTAGACCTGCAGGAGGAACTGCTCGACCAGCTCGCCGGTGGTGACCTCCTCGACCTTGTCGACGATCCAGCCGCGCTGGCCGCGCACCCGCCCGCCGCGCACGTGGAAGACCTGGACGGAGGCCTCCAGCTCGTCCTGGGCGAAGGCGACGACGTCGGCGTCGGTGCCGTCGCCGAGGACGACGGCCTGCTTCTCCATCGCCCGCTTGAGCGCCCCGATGTCGTCGCGCAGCCGGGCGGCCCTCTCGTACTCCATCGCCTCGGCGGCCTCGGCCATCTCCCGCTCGAGCCGCTTGACCATCAGGTCGGTCCGGCCGGCCATGAAGTCGCAGAAGTCGTCGACGATCCGCCGGTGCTCCTCGGCGCTGACCCGACCGACGCAGGGCGCGGCGCACTTGCCGATGTAGCCGAGCAGGCACGGGCGGCCGATCTGCCCGGCGCGCGTGAAGACGCCGTTGGAGCAGGTGCGGGCCGGGAAGACCCGGGTGAGGGTGTCGAGCGTCTCGCGGATGGCCCAGGCGTGCGCGTACGGGCCGAAGTAGCGCACGCCCTTCCTCTTCGGCCCGCGCATGACCTGCAGCCGCGGGTACTCCTCGTTCAGGGTCACGGCCAGCGAGGGGTAGCTCTTGTCGTCGCGGTAGCGGACGTTGAACCGCGGGTCGAACTCCTTGATCCAGTTGTACTCGAGCTGGAGGGCCTCGACCTCGGTGCCGACGACGGTCCACTCGACGCTGGCCGCCGTCGTCACCATCTGCCGGGTGCGCGGGTGCAGCCCGGCGACGTCGGCGAAGTAGCTGTTCAGTCGCTGCCGGAGGTTCTTGGCCTTGCCGACGTAGACCACCCGCCCGTTGGGGTCGCGGAACTTGTAGACCCCCGGGTCCTCCGGGATGCTGCCGACCGCCGGTCGGTACGTGGACGGGTCGGGCATGCGCTCTAGCCTAGGTGGCGGGCCCGACGTCCCGGTCGCCCCCGAGTCGTCGGGCGTCACGGCCGGTGCACGTGTGCAGGTGCGGCTCGCGCCGACCGCCGAGGTCGTCGCGGCCTCCCGGCGCGACCCCCCCGGATTCGTCGCGGCTCGCTCCGCGGAGCCGCCCGGCGACAGCTGACGCCCGCCGGACCGTCAGCGCAGACGCGCCTCGAGCCAGGCGAGCAGGTCGGCAGTCACCTCGTCGCGGTTGGTCTCGTTGAGGACCTCGTGCCGAGCGTCGGAGTAGACGTGCAGCTCGACCGGGAGGCCGCGGGCGCGCAGCAGGTCGGCCAGGGCGGTGACCTGGCCGGCGTCGACCCCGCCGACCGGGTCGCGTTGCCCGGCCAGCAGCAGCACCGGCAGGTCGCCGGGCAGCGCGGCCACCCCCTCCTCGCTGGCCGCCCGGACCGACAGCCCGAACACCCCGGCTGCGTAGGCCGTGGTCAGCGGCATCTGGTCGCCGCACATCGGGTCGGCGACGTAGGCATCGACCTCGGCCGGGTCCCGGGAGAGCCAGTCGTAGGGTGTGCGGGCCGGCTCGAACGGCTGGTTGAAGGCCCTCAGCGCGTCCAACGGGTGGTCGCCGGCGCCGGCCGCCGTCGAGGCCTCCAGCGCGGCTACCGCCTCCGTCAGGTGCGGGGCGACGCCGACCGGGCCGGAGAGCGCCAGGCCGGCGAGGTCGCCGCCGTCCCGCTCGGCCGCGGCGAGCGCGACGATCGAGCCCATCGAGTGGCCGAGCAGCACGTGCGGGACGCCGGGGTGCTCGTCAGCGGCGACCGCGGACAGCGCCCGGACGTCGTCCACCAGGGTGTCGACGCCGGCGCCGCCGAACCGGCCGGCGCCGGTGGCCTCCGCCGTCCGGCCGTGGCCGCGCAGGTCCATCGCGTACACGACCAGGCCGCGGGCGGTGAGCGCGCCGGCCAGCCGGCCGTAGCGGCCGGAGTGCTCGGAGGCGCCGTGCACGACCTGAACGGTGGCGCGGACCTCCCCCTCCGGCAGCCAGCGCCGGTACACCAGGCGCACCCCGTCGGCAGCCTGCAGCAGCCGCTCGTCCTCACCGGTCACCGTCATCGCGCGTCCTCCCCGGGTGGGCCCTTGACCGCCAGGATCGGGCAGTCGACGTCCAGCAGGATCCGCTGGGCGGCGCTGCCCATGAGCAGCTTGCCCACCGCCGAACGCCGCCGCAGGCCGATGACCAGCAGGTCGGCGTCGGTGTCCGCCGCCGCGTCGGCCAGCTCCTCGGCGACGTCCCGGCCCACCGGCTGGCGCACCTCGAAGGGCACCCCGGACACGGTCAGGTCGGCGTGCAGCTGCCGCAGGCGGTCGCCGAAGAGGAACTCCTCGTCGACCAGCGCGTCGCCGCGGGAGCTGTTGACCACGACCAGCCGCGCGGAGCGCCGCTGTGCCTCGAGCACCGCGTGCTCCAGCGCGGCCCGGCCCCGGGGGGTGGGGACGACGCCGACCACGACCACCGGCTGGGCTCCGGTCACCGGCGCACCTCCCGTTCGTCCTCCCGGTGCCGCAGCCTGGCGCCCTCCTGCAGTTCCTCGGGGGTCGAGCGGCGGCCGCGGACGGCGCGCAGCACGATCGGCCCGGCCAGGGCGAGGAGGGCCAGGGCCAGGACGATGCGGCTGAACCAGGTCTCGACCAGGACGCCGAGGTCGCCGCCGCTGATGGCCAGGGCCCGGCGCAGGTTGGTCTCCGCGATCGGGCCGAGGATCAGCCCGATGACCGCCGGCGCCACCGGCCAGCCGTAGCGGCGCATGAGGAACCCGAGGCCGCCCAGGAGCAGCAGGATCACCAGGTCGAGGGGGTCGGCGTTGACCGCGTAGGAGCCGAGCGAGGCGAACAGCAGGATCCCGGCGTACAGGTAGGGGCGCGGGATGCGCAGCAGCTGCACCCACACGCCGGCCAGGGGCAGGTTGAGCACCAGCAGCATCGCGTTGCCGATGAGCAGGGCCGCGATCAGCGTCCAGACCAGCGTGGACTCGGTGGTCAGCAGGGTCGGCCCGGGCTGGATGCCGTAGCCGGTGAAGGCGGCCAGCAGGATCGCCGCGGTCGCCGACGTGGGTAGGCCGAGGGTCAGCAGCGGCACGAGGACGCCGGCGGCCGCGGCGTTGTTGGCCGCCTCCGGCCCGGCCACGCCCTCGATGGCGCCCCGGCCGAACTGCTCGGGGTGCTTGGTGAGCCGGCGTTCGGCGGCGTAGGAGAGGAAGGTCGGGATCTCCGCACCACCGGCGGGCAGCGCGCCGAACGGGAAGCCCAGCGCGGTGCCGCGCAGCCACGGCTTCCACGACCGGCGCAGGTCCTCGCGGGTCATGTACGGCCCGGACGCGGGCATCACCTGCACCGGCCCGCGGCGCAGCCGGGACGCCACGTACAGCGCCTCGCCGACCGCGAACAGGGCCACCGCCACGACGACCACGTCGATGCCGTCGGACAGCTGCGGGATGCCGAGGGTGAACCGCTCCTGCCCGGAGAGCACGTCGGTGCCGACCAGGCCCAGGTAGAGGCCGACGCCGAGGGAGGCCAGCCCGCGCAGCGGCGAGGAGCCCAGCACGGTGGAGACCGCCACGAAGGCGAGGACGGCGAGGGCGAAGTAGTCGGCCGCGGTGATCCCGATGGCCAGGTCGACCACGGTGGGGGCGACGAGGGCGAGCAGCAGGGTGGCGATGGTGCCGGCGACGAACGACCCGATGGCCGCCGTCGCCAGGGCCGCCGCGCCGCGGCCGGCCTTGGCCATCTGGTTGCCCTCGAGCGCGGTCATGATCGAGCTGGACTCGCCGGGGGTGTTGAGCAGGATCGACGTCGTCGACCCGCCGTACATGCCGCCGTAGTAGATGCCGGCGAACATGATGAACGCGCTGGTCGGCTCCAGGACGTAGGTGATCGGCAGCAGCAGCGCGACGGTCATGGCCGGCCCGATGCCGGGGAGGACGCCGACCGCCGTCCCCAGGAGCACGCCGAGCAGCGCGAACAGCAGGTTGACCGGGGTGAGCGCGTCGGCGAAGCCGCCGAGCAGGTCGGAGAGGGCGTCCATCACGACCAGCCCCTCACACCCAGCTCGTCGCCCACTCGAGCAGCGTCCCGCCGGGCAGCGCCACGTTCAGTGCCTTGACGAAGACGACCCAGACGACGATCGAGGTGATGCCGCCGGCGAGCAGCGGTCGGACGATGCCGCGGGCGCCCAGCGCCCAGGCCACGGTGCCGAACATCAGCGTCACCGCCAGCGGCCAGCCGACCACGTTGATCAGCAGCGCGTGGGCGAGGAAGGCGACGGCGATGACGCCGACCGCACGCCAGGAGGTGCCGGCGGTGGGGTCGACGTCCTCGCTCTCGTCGGCGGGGCCGCGGTCACCGCGGAAGACGCGGTAGCCCAGGGCCAGGGCGGTGGCGATGACCAGCCCGCCGACCAGGTAGGGGAAGAAGCGCGGGCCGACGGTGTTCGCCGAGCCGGGGACGGCGATCGTGCCGGCGTCCAGGACCAGGTAGACCCCGAGCGCGCCCAGGGCGACGGTCATGACCAGCTCGCCGGTGTTCCGCCCCCGGAACTCCTGGGCGACGGGGGCGGCCGGCTCGCGGTCGCTCCGGGTCGCGCCGGCGGGGCCGTCCCGCCCGGCGCCCGGCCCGGTCACTGGACCAGCCCGATCTGCACCAGGATCTCGCGCACCCGTGCCTCCTCCTCGGTGAGGAACGCGCCGTAGTCGTCGCCGGTCAGCAACAGGTCGTCCCAGCCGTTGTTCGCCAGCGCCTCGGCCCACTCGTCGGTGCCGTGCATGTCGACGACCAGGCCGATGAGGTCCTCGCGAGCGGAGTCGCTCATGTCGGGGCGGGCCATCAGGCCGCGCCAGTTGGACAGCTCGACGTCGAACCCGGACTCGACCAGGGTGGGGACGTCGGGGACCTGGCCGCTGCGCTCGGCGGTGGAGACGGCCAGGCCCGTGAGGTCGCCGCCGGCCACCTGGGGCCCGTAGTCGGCGGTGCCGGAGATGCCGGCGGCGACCTGGCCGCCGAGCAGCGCCGCCAGGGACTCGCCGCCGCCCGAGTAGGGGATGTAGTTGACGTCCCCGGGGTCGATGCCGGCCGCCTGGGCCAGCAGCCCGGCGAGGATCTGGTCGGTGCCGCCGGCCGACCCGCCGGCGATGGGCGTGTTCGCGGGGTCGGCCTTCCAGGCGTCGACGAAGCCGGCGATGTCGTCGTAGGGGGCGTCGGGCGGGGCGACGATGAGCTCCGTCTCACCGATCAGCCGGGCCACGGGGGTGACGTCGGTGAGCCGGGTGGTCGAGTCGTTGGTGTCGACGGCGCCGACCATGACCAGGCCCATCATCATGAGCAGGGCGTCGTCGTCCTCGCGGGCGAGCTGGCCCAGGCCGATGGTGCCGCCGGCGCCCTCGACGTTGAAGACCTGCACGTTGCGGGCCAGCCCGCTGCTCTGGATGGTCCGCTGCACCACCCGCGCGGTGGTGTCCCACCCCCCGCCGGGGCTGGCCGGGGCCATGATCCGCAGCCGGGAGAGGTCCCCGGGTCGGACGACGGTGCCCGCGCAGCCGGCCAGCGCGCCGAGCACGGGGGCAGCGACCACGCCGGCGAGGAACGACCTGCGAGTCAGCGGCACAGCGGCACCTCCGGTGCACCCGGCGCGGGGTCCCAGGCAACCACGAGTCACCGTCCAGGGGAAGGTGGCCGAAGGTCCACCGCTCACCCCAGGGGGTTGTCGTTCCGTGAGGACCGCGGTCAGTAGGGCGGTGGGGTGGTGGTGGCGGTCAGGCCGGTGGGGGTGGTGACGGTCAACGTGCCGTCGGGGTCGAGCTGGTAGCGCCAGCCGGGTGCCTGGTGCTTGCCGCGGTGGTCGGTGCCGCAGTAGCCGGCCAGGTTGGCCGCGCTGGTGGGACCCTCGGGCCAGGGCCGGTGGTGGTCGAGCTGGCCGCCGGCGGGCACCCGGCGGCGGCACCCCGGAAAGCGGCACCGCCGATCCCGGGCGCGCCCGTAGCCGTCCAGCTCGGCGTCGGGCCGGTAGACCGGCGTGGGGCCGGGCGGGCCCAGGCCGGGCCGCCCGGACAGGTCGTGGCCGCAGCGCTCGGGGTGGCGGCGGCAGGCCGGGCGGCCGCAGGCGCCGGCCCGGCGCAGGCCGGGCAGGTCGGTCAGCGCCAGCAGGGCGCCGCTGACCGCGTCGACCAGCGCGATCCGGGGCCGCTCGGCCAGCCCCCCGCCGGCGGTGGCGGCCAGCAGCGCGGCCAGCTCCTCCCGCTGGGTGTCGGTGGCGGCGGCCAGCGCGCCAAGCGCGTCGCCGGCGGCGGTGACCCGCCCGGCCGCACTGGCCTGCCAGGCGGCCTCGTCGGCGGCGTCGGCGCGCTGCGCGGTGCGCACCAGACGCTCGGCGGCGCCCAGAGCGAGCCGGGCAGCGTGCACCGCCGTCCCGGCGTCCTCGACCGCCCGATCCGCCGCCGCCCACCAGCCACCGCCCCCTGCACTCTCGGCGCCATCGCCGTCAAACGCCGGATGATCGGGCGGCGGAGCGCCAACACCCTCCGGTGAGGCGCCGGTCGGTGGATCCCCACCGAGTGGGCCGCCGACACTCGGCCGATCCGACGCCCAGGACTCATCCCGGCCGGTGGCCTCAGCGAGGTCGTTCACGTCGGTGAGGCCGACCCGCGGGTCGGGGCCCCACCAACCGGGCTCGGACGGATGCCCCGACGGCCAGCCCGCCTCGCCGGAGGCGGGGGCGTCTCCGAACGCGCGGCCGGTCAGCTCGTCGAGCCAGCGGTCGAACTCATCCGCGCTGAGCTGGTCGCGGGCCCGATCGACCGGGCCGCCCTCGGGGTCGTCCGGATCCCCGTCGGATGCGGTGGCGGTGTCGGCCGTGGTGCCGGCGCTGAGGTCCGGCCCGGCGCCGCCGGAGGTCGTCGCGGCGGACGTTCCCGCCGGTGCAGCGGTGTCCGAGCCGGCCGGGCCGGCATCGGTGGCAGTGGGTCGAGGGTCGAGGCCGGCGAAGGCGCGGGCCAGCCGGCGGACCATCTCGGCGGGCACCAGCTGCCCGTCCACCTCACCGGGCGCGTCGCCGCCGAGCAGCGTGCCGATGGAGGCCACCACGGTCAGCAACACCTGCACCGGCGGCAGGTCGTTCTCCCCGGGCCGCAGCACCAGGTCCAGCAGACAGTCGACCATCTTCTGCCCCCGCGTCCGCGGGGTCTCCCCGCCATCGGCGGCGTCGGCGAGGGCGTCGGCGTAGGCGCCCAGCGCTCGGTACAGCGCCTGCGCCTCGGGCGTGGTGCACACCACCGTCACCGCCGACATGCCCACGGCCCGCTCCGGACGTAGGCTGATCCCGCGCTGGCGCAGGGCGCGGGCCAGGTCCCGGGCGGCGTCGCGGGCGTTGTGCTTCGCGATCACCCGGCGCACCCGATCCCCCAGCGCCGCCGGGGTGGTCACCCGGTGCCGGGCGGCGATCCAGTCGATCAGCTCGTCCTGGATGCGGGCGCGCAGCCGCTCGTCGCCGATCGGGGCGACGTGCTCGAGCAGGCACCACAGGTGCCCCGGGTGCAGCACCCCGTCCTCCAGGGCATCGAGCACCCGCGGCAGCCGCTGCACCAGCGTCAGCGACCGCTCCAGCAGGGCATCGGCCGCCGGCGCGCTGATCGACAGGGCGAGCGAGAGCTCCGGCGCGGCCCACTCGCTGACCGGCCGCAGCACCTCGGCCCGCGCCGCCCACCGCTCCGCGCTCATCGCGCCGCGCTCACCTTGCTGGCGGTCGGTGGTGGCCGGCCGGGTGGCGGCGAAGGCGGCGACGGCTCGGGCGCGCACCGCGGTCTGCCGGGCGATCTCCCGATCGGCGGCCTGCACCGCCCCCAACGGACCCGACGCCCAGCCCACCGACGGGCTGGCCAGCGGCTGGACGGCAGGTGCGGCAGCAGCCGAGTTGCCGGTGAGCGCGCCGCCGTCCATGTACTCGATCATACGTTCGAATATGAGACGATGCAAAACCGAATCGAGAGAACGCCCTGGTCACCACCGTGGCCCAGCGGTCGCGGCAAGCCGGAGCGGCCTGACCGGGAACGTGCGAGGGTGCACGACGACCGCAGCTCCCGGCCCTCGGGCAGCACCACGGGCGCACCCATCGCACCATGGCGCTGCCCCCGGCGTTCCCGGACCAACCCGGTCGGAGCCAGCCGCCTCGCCCCGAGTCGGCCGGGTCGGCCGGGTCGAGCGTGTCCCGGCCGACCACCGTGCAGCGGCCCATCCGCCGGTCGGCGGCTGTGGAGACCCGGATCGGCCGGTGCGGCCAGGGGCCCGGCCGGTCGGCGCGCGGAGACACCGGCCGGCCGGAGCAGCGGTCAGCTCGCCTTGCGCCGCGCCCGCTTCCTCGGTCCGGCCGCGGCCGCGGCGACGGCGTCCGGGTCGAGGAGCCTGGCCAGGTAGCGGCCGGTGTGGCTCTCCGGCACCGAGGCGACGAACTCCGGCGGCCCCTCGGCGACGACCGTGCCACCCCGGAAGCCACCCTCGGGGCCCATGTCGACGATCCAGTCGGCGCTCTTGACCACGTCGAGGTTGTGCTCGATGACGAGCACCGAGTTGCCCTTGTCGACCAGGCCCTGCAGCACCATGAGCAGCTTGCGGATGTCCTCGAAGTGCAGCCCGGTGGTGGGCTCGTCGAGGACGTAGACGCTGCGGCCGTTCGACCGCTTCTGCAGCTCGCTGGCCAGCTTGACCCGCTGCGCCTCGCCGCCGGAGAGCGTCGTCGCCGGCTGGCCGAGCCGCACGTAGCCCAGCCCGACGTCGGTGAGCGTGCGCAGGTACCGGGCGATCGCCGGGATCGCGGCGAAGAAGTCCGCGGCCTCCTCGATCGGCATGTCGAGGACCTCGGCGACCGTCCGGCCCTTGTAGTGCACCTCGAGGGTCTCCCGGTTGAACCGGGCGCCCTTGCAGACCTCGCACGGGACGTAGACGTCCGGCAGGAAGTTCATCTCGATCTTGATGGTGCCGTCGCCGGAGCACGCCTCGCAGCGGCCGCCCTTGACGTTGAACGAGAAGCGCCCGGGCAGGTACCCGCGGATCTTCGCCTCGGACGTCTGGGCGAACAGCTTGCGGATGTGGTCCCACACGCCGGTGTACGTGGCCGGGTTGGACCGCGGCGTGCGCCCGATCGGCGACTGGTCGACGTGCACCACCTTGTCCAGGTGCTCCAGACCGGTCACCGTGCGGTGCCGGCCGGGCACCAGCCGGGTGCGGTTGAGCTCGTTGGCCAGCACCGTGTAGAGGATGTCGTTGACCAGGCTGGACTTGCCCGAGCCGGAGACGCCGGTGACCGCGACCAGGCAGCCCAGCGGGAAGGTGACGTCGACGCCCTTGAGGTTGTTCTCCCGCGCGCCCTTCACCACCAGCTCACGACCGGACGTCGGCTGGCGGCGCACCTGCGGCACCGCGATCTCCTTGCGGCCGGACAGGTACGCACCCGTCAGCGACCGGTCGCTGGCCAGCAGCTCGTCGACCGGCCCACTGACGATCACCTCGCCGCCGTGCTCGCCGGCGCCGGGCCCGATGTCGACCACCCAGTCGGCGGTCTTGATCGTGTCCTCGTCGTGCTCGACGACGATGAGCGTGTTGCCCATGTCGCGCAGCCGGACGAGGGTCTCGATCAGCCGGGTGTTGTCCCGCTGGTGCAGCCCGATCGACGGCTCGTCGAGGACGTAGAGGACGCCGACCAGCCCCGACCCGATCTGCGTGGCCAGCCGGATCCGCTGCGCCTCCCCTCCGGCCAGGGTGGCCGCCGGGCGGTCCAGGGACAGGTAGTCGAGCCCGACGTCGACCAGGAAGGACAGCCGGGCCTGGATCTCCTTCAGCACGCGGTCGGCGATGGCCCGCTCCCGCTCCCCCAGCTCCAGGGCGCCCAGCCACTCGGCGGCCTCACCGATGGAGAGGCTGGTGACCTCGGCGATCGACCGGCCGCCGAGCTTGACCGCGAGGATCTCCGGCTTGAGCCGGGTGCCGTGGCAGACGGGACAGGGCACGTCGCGCATGTAGCCCTCGTACTTGTCCCGCATGTACTCGCTGTCGGTGTCCTCGTGCCGCCGCTCGATGAACGGCAGCACGCCCTCGAACGCGGCGTAGTAGCTGCGCTCGCGGCCGTAGCGGTTGCGGTAGCGGACGTGCACCTGGTCCGGCGAGCCGTGGAGGACGGCCTTCTGCACCTTCGCGGGCAGCCGCTCCCACGGGTCGTCCATGGAGAAGCCCAGCTGCTGGGACAGGCCGGTGAGCAGCCGGGTGAAGTACTCGTTGCTCATCGACGTGGCCCACGGGGCGATCGCGCCCTGGGCCAGGCTCTTCTCCGGGTCGGGGACGACGAGGTCGGGGTCGACCTCCTTGCGGGTGCCGATGCCGGTGCACTCGGGGCAGGCGCCGAACGGGGAGTTGAAGGAGAACGACCGCGGCTCCAGCGCCTCGAAGGACAGCCCGTCGTCCACGCAGGCCAGGTGCTCGGAGAAGGTGCGCTCGCGCTGCGGGTCGTCCTCGGGCAGGTCGACGAAGTCGAGGACGACGAGCCCGCCGGCCAGGCCGAGGGCCGTCTCCACCGAGTCGGTGAGCCGGCGCTTGGCGGTCTCCTTCACCGTCAGCCGGTCGACGATCACCTCGATCGTGTGCTTCCCCTGCTTCTTCAGCGTCGGCGGCTCGGTGAGCGGGTGGACGACGCCGTCGACGCGGACGCGGGAGAAGCCCTGGGTCTGCAGCGAGCTGAACAGGTCGACGTACTCGCCCTTGCGGGCCCGGACGACGGGGGCGAGCACCTGGAACCGGGTGCCCTCGGCCATCGCCAGGACCTGGTCGACGATCTGCTGCGGCGTCTGCCGGGAGATCGGCTTGCCGCAGTTCGGGCAGTGCGGCTGGCCGGCGCGCGCGTAGAGCAGCCGCAGGTAGTCGTAGACCTCGGTGATCGTGCCCACCGTCGACCGCGGATTGCGGTTGGTCGACTTCTGGTCGATGGAGACCGCCGGGGAGAGCCCCTCGATGAAGTCGACGTCGGGCTTGTCCATCTGCCCGAGGAACTGGCGCGCGTAGGCCGACAGCGACTCGACGTAGCGGCGCTGGCCCTCGGCGAAGATCGTGTCGAAGGCGAGGCTGGACTTCCCCGAGCCGGACAGCCCCGTGAAGACGATCAGCGCGTCGCGGGGCAGGTCGAGGTGGACGTCCTTGAGGTTGTGCTCTCGGGCGCCGCGGACGACGAGGCGGTCCATGTTGTCCCTGTCGGTCGTGCTCGGTGGGGGCCGGGCCGTGGGTGGTACTGCCGGTGGGGTGGTGCGGTCGGCGGTGCGGTGGAGACCCGGCGCGCGTGGGCGCCGGCCGCGGCGGCGGTGCCGGGTCGGTGCTGCTCAGACGGGTGCTGGGGCCTGCGGTGCGGTCGGGTCGAAGACCGGCGCGTACCGGCGCCAGGGCAGCCGCCGCTCCAGCTCTCCGGCGGTCCAGAGTAGCCGCCTCTCGGCTCCCGGGGGGCCGACGAGCTGGACCGCCACAGGGTGTCCCGCCGGGCGGGTGCCGGCGGGCAGCACCAGCGCGGGCAGGCCGGCCAGGTTCCACGCCGCCGTCCACGGCGCCCAGCGGGCGTTGGCGGTCACGTTGGCCAGGAACGACCGCTCGTGCCAGGGGCGGGCGGGCAGCGGCGGCCCGGTGGTCACCGGGGTGAGCAGCAGATCAAGGACCTCCTCGCCCCCCGTCCCTCGCCGGCTCGGGCCGGGCCCCTGCGAGGAGGCCGACCCCGCGAAGAAGGCGGCCATCCGCTCCCGGAACCGCTCGGCGGTCGCCGGCCGGACCAGCCCGGCTGCCCGCACGGCACGCCCGACGCGGGCGTGCGTGCGGCTGCGCGGCTGCAGGTGGGCCGGCGGGATGCCGAGCTGCGCGGCGTCGTCGGCCGCGCCGGCCATCCAGCGGGCCAGCGCGCCGGCCGCGGCGCCCGGGGTGATCGGCGGGTCCCGCCGGACGACGGTGTGCCCGGCCGCGGTGAGCGCGGCGACCACCGTGTCGACGGCGCCCCGGGCCGGGCCGTCGGCGCGCACGCCGGGCAGCGGGGAGCGGGTGGAGACGGCGATCCGCAGCGGCCGGCCGGGCGCCTCGAGCGGGCCGGGCTCCTCCCCCGCCAGCACCGCGTGCGCCAGGGCGAGGTCGGCCACCGTCGTCGCCAGGGCACCGTTGACCGCCATGCCCGACCAGTCGTCCGCGCCGATGCCGCCGGGCACCGCCCCGCGGCCGGGCTTGAGGGTGACCAGCCCGCAGGCGGCGGCCGGCAGGCGCAGCGAGCCCATGCCGTCGTTGCCGTGGGCCAGCGGGACCGCCCCGGAGGCCACCGCCGCCGCGCTGCCCCCGGAGCTGCCGGCCGGGGAGCGGGCGGTGTCCCAGGGATTGCGGGTGACCGTGCCGGGCCCGTCGGTCGAGGCGTACAGGCACAACTCGGGCACGCGGGTGACACCCACGACGACCGCGCCGGCCGCCCGCAGCCGGGCGACGACCGCGTGGTCCTGCGTCGCCGGTCGTGCGGGGGCCGCCGAGCAGCCGTCGGTGGCCAGCTCCCCGGTCACCGCGACGTTGTCCTTCACCGCGACCGGGACGCCGGCCAGCGGCAGCGAGCTGCGGCCGGGCGCGGTGTCGACCGCGGCCGCCTCGGCCAGCGCCGCCTCGGAGCGGACGACGCGGAAGGCGCCCACGCGGGGCTCGACCTCCTCGAGGTGTGCCAGGTGCGCGCGGACGACGTCGACGGCGGTGAGCTCCCCCGCCCGCACCCGCGCGGCCAGCTCGGTGGCCGGGAGGCCGACGATCTGACGGGTCGCGAGACCTCCGCTAGCGTCCATGCCCGCGACCGTAACGGCGATCGGCGACACTCTCCGAAGGGGAGGCTGGGATGAGCTACACCGGCGACGTGGAGGTGGGCGGGCCGGCCGACGTCCGCGAGCTGCCCGGCCTGACGATCACCAAGCTCGCGGTCAGCGAGATGGCCAACAACGCCTACCTGCTGCAGGACACCGCCACCGGCCAGGCGCTGCTGATCGATGCCGCCGCCGAGCCGGAGCGGCTGCGGCAGCTGATCGGGGACGCCGACCTGCGCACCGTCGTCACGACGCACGGGCACTGGGACCACCACCGCGCGCTGCCCGACGTCGTCGAGGCGACCGGGGCGACCACGGTGGCCCACCCCGCCGACGCCGGCGACCTGCCGGTCCCCGTCGCCCGGCCGGTCGAGCACGGCGACGCGGTGGCGGTGGGTGAGCAGACCCTCGAGGTCGTGCACCTGCGCGGGCACACCCCCGGCAGCATCGCGCTGGTCTGGCGCGGCCCCGGGGACACCGGCACCCACGTCTTCACCGGCGACAGCCTGTTCCCCGGAGGTCCTGGGCGGACGACGAATCCCGAGGACTTCACCTCACTGATGGACGACGTGGAGGAACGGGTCTTCGGGCAGTTCGACGACGGTACGTGGATCTATCCCGGCCATGGCAAGGACACCACCCTCGGTGCCGAGCGGCCCCACCTGCCGGAGTGGCGGGAGCGCGGCTGGTAGCGCCCGTCACGCGTGCCGGGTGGGGATCACCTGCGTGGGTGTGGCTCTGATCTCGTGGCCACCGGAGGTCAAGCAGCGGCCACTGGTGAGGTCGAAGCGCCACCCGTGCAGTGCGCACGTCAGCGTGCCGTCTTCGACACTGCCGAACCGCCCGAGGTCTGCGTTCAGGTGCGGGCAACGGCGCTGCACCGTCCAGCCGTCGAGCTCGATGTCGTGCACATCGCCGTCGTTCTGCTGGTCGTACCAGTTCTCGACGTAGTCGATCCGCTCTTCGGACAGGCACTTGAAGAAGGTGTAGACGTATTCGTTGTACTGCCCGACGCGGCTCGCTCGAAAGCGCAGGGACAGGAAGAGACTGTTGGACCAGTCGACCTCGCGGCGGGCGACGTTCGTCGCCACGAGGTCCGCGGACGTGGACAACCGGTAACGGCAGGCCTCGCCGGCGTAGCTGCGGACCTGCCGGGCGGTGAAGTCGACGACGATGGAGCACTCGCCGATGTCGAGGCGCACCGGGCCGGCCACCCCGGCGCAGATGTTGTCGGCTCGCTGCAGCAGCGGCTCCCACCACGCCCTGAGCTGTTCCAGCAGGTCGTCGGGCACCGGCGCGCGGCTCTGGCGCTCACGCCGAAGCGCTGGCTGGGCCCGGCGCTGGTATCCCCGGAGGTACTCGCGCTTCTCCGCGAAGATCCGCCGCACCACGTCATCGGAGTACCGGTGGCTGAGCCGGCAGTTCGCGCCGTCGAGTTCTGCGACGCTGCCCGGCAGGAGCAGATGCGCGGACACCTGCGGCCGGCGCTGTGCGATCTCCGCCAAGAACTCCACCTGGTCGGTGAAGATGCTCTCACCGTCGACGCCGTGGCCGTTCAGGTCGAAGAGCTCGTCGTCGAGGAAACAGGGCGGCCCTGCGGTGGGGAAGACGTGGGAGGCCTCGACGGCGTCGATGTAGCGCACCGCCCGGTCGCTCTGGCCTGCTCTCTTGCGGCGGGCGAACTCCTTCTTGGCGGCGGGCGGCAGCTCGTACACCATGGGCCACCAGATGGCGCCGGAGAACTGCGTGAAATAGGCGTTCACGTCGCCGAACTCCCGCAGCCGCTCGATGTCCAGCGGATGGGCGTCGTTCTGGTTGAGCAGGGTGGTGCGCCCGTCGTCGAGGCTCAACGCGGAGTCTCCGATGGGGCCGTCGCCGGGCCCCGTCAGCGACGTGATCATGATCCTGAGGCCGTCGCGCACCACGGGGATGCCGCTCTGGGTGCGGAGGAACCGGGTGAAGCCGAGTGCAGTGAGCGCCTGCTCCAGCTCATCGGTGGGGAAGTCCGGTAGCAGCACGGTCGCGTCCTTGCTGACGAAGCGGGCCAGCAGTTCGGCATCGAAGTGGTCCCGGTGCAGGTGCGACACGTACAGGTAGTCGGCCTTGCCCAGGGTCTCCCAGTCCAGGTCGCTGTTGTCGGGAAACGGGAACCACGACCCGAAGAAGGCGGGGTTGACCCATGGGTCACACAGGACGCTGCCCGCGTGGGTCTCGATGAACAGCCCGGCGTGCCCGACCCCGGTCACCCGCATGCTCTCTCCAGGAGGTCGTCGTCGGAACGGCAGCGCAGCGGGTCTCCGACGTGGTGCTGGTGACCGCCGCCCGGTCAGGTCGAGCTCGAGTCTGGCGGCGGCGAGGCCAGGCTGCGACGGGTCCTGCTCTGGCGCTGCTCGGCTCGAACGGACGGCACGGTCACACGCTCGTGTCGACACGCGGCGCTACGGCGCGTGCACCCGGCGCCGAACGGCTAGGGAGTGGGCTGGTCGCCCCCGATCGCTGGGGCCTTCCTCCCGTTGCTGGAGGGAGGGAGAAGGGGCTGGCGGGCGTAGTCGACCCGGACGACGTGGGCGTCGGCGCCGTCGGCAGATCGCCCGTCGCTGCTCCCCGCGTCCCGCTCCTCGAGCATGTTGTGGTGCATGCGGAGCCGGACGACGTCGTCCACGAGCCGGCGCTGGCGCCTCTCGCCGTCGTGGACCAGGGCGCTGTAGTGCGCCAGGTCCTCCTGCTCCGGGGATCCGTCCCGGAACGCGGTGAAGAAGACCAGCGCCGCGGACAGCAGCATGATCAGCGCGACGAGCACGGACAGCAGCAACGCCAGACCGCTCAGGCCGCTGAGCACACCCTCGGTGAACACCCGCACGAACATGACGACGGACACGAGGATCACCAGCAGGGCCACCCCGACCAGGCTGACCCGGGCGGGCACGGACATCTCGCGCCAGTCCGGTTCGCGCCGGTCGTTCTTGTCGTCCCGGCGGATGTGGCCCACGTGGTAGAGCACCCAAGCCGCGCCCGCGGTGGCGAGGACGGACAGCACGACGCTGATCACCAGTCGCAGGCCGACCGGGTGGGCCCAGTCGACGTTGAACACCGAGCTGACGAGCCAGAGCATGACGGGGAAGTCGATCACCGCCAGGAAGAGCAGGGTCAGCGCCTTCGTCGACCGCCTCACGGTGCGGTGCTTCAGGCTGCCGCCCGCCTCCGCCGCGTCGATCTCGGCCTTGACGAAGTCGTGCCTCTCCCGGGCTTCCCGGCGGGTCATGTACTGACCCCGCGGACCACGGACGGGTTCGTCCGGGATGCGCCGGATCTCCAACTCCTTGAGGTGGATCTGCTCGAGCAGGTGCCGGGAGCCCGGGTTGGGACCCGGGATGGGAGCAGGCGGGTCGGTGGTGGTCACGGCAGGTCCTCCTCGTGACCGTCCGTCGGACGGGGCGCTAGTAGGTGATGGTGACCTTGCGCATCTGGGCGGCCGTGGCGTCGTCGAAGGCGCCGTTGACGATCGCCGTCGGCGGCTGGGGCGGGGTCCCGGCGCCGGCGGCGTCGATCGGAGGCGAGCCGGCGGCCCGGAGTTGGTCGGTGAGGAAGGCCTGCACGGCCCCGGCGCGCTCGTCCGCGGTCTGCTGCCGACCGGCGGGGGTGCTGTCCGGCGGGTCGGCCACGTACCCGCGGATCGTGATCGTCGTGTCGGGCTGCGCAGCCAGCTCGGCCGCGATCCGGGCGCTGATGCCGCGGAGGACGTCCTGCGCGTCGGCCGACAGGACGGCGGAGTCCGGCGCGAAGCCCGTCACCGCGTCGAAGAGCGTGACGGTGGTGCGGCCGTCCGGACCCGTCGCCGAGTCGATGCCGGGAACGTCGACGACGGGCGTGTCGGCGGTCGCGACCGGCGGCGAGGGGTCCAGCGGCCGGGCGTCGACGTCGCAGGACCCGCCCGGTGCGGCGGCGGTGCAGATCGCCGTCCAGTAACCGACGAGGGTGTCCCGGACCGGCTTGGTCAGCGGCGGTTGGGCGCCGGCGGTGGCGCCGAGGCCGGTGAACAGCACGTGCCAGCCGGGCAGCAGGTCCTGCAGCAGCCCGCGCTGGGCCAGCTGGGTGACGAGGTCGGCGGGGTCGGCGTTCCAGCCGACCTGGCGCAGGTCGAACCCGCCGGCGGTGCTGAGCCCGTTGCTGACGACGATCAACGTGCCGGGGCTGTATCCGCGCACGGCGTCGTCGATGCCGGCCAGGAGGTCCAGTCCGGGGCGGACGGCGGCCCGGCCGGCGACGGCGTTGCGGACCCGTGCGATGTTGGTGTCGATCAGGTTGTCGCGTTGGAACCCGTGCTCCACCTCGCAGTTCGCGCGGCGCGGAGTCAGCGGCAGGACCTCCGCGGGCTGGCCGCCGGTGCCGGTGTCGGCCGAGGTGACCACCGCGACGCTGCCCCTGCCGTTGCGCCCGTCGGAGACGTCGCCGCTCTCGGCTGCGTCGCGGAGGACCTGCTCGGCCTGCGGGGTCAGCGACGGGCGTGGCTCGGTGGCGGTCCCGGAGGCCAGGACGACGATGGTGTCTCCCTCGGCGGGTTGGCCGCAGTCCGGGGGCGGCGGGACCGCCGAGGCGGCGGTCGAGCCGGCGGCAGGGCCGGTCGCGGTGCTGCCACCGGCGGAGACGCAGCCGCCGATCAGCAGTGAGACGGACCCGAGAGTTCCGACGAGGAACAGCGCCGATCGGCGGATGCGCTCCGGCATCACCCACCTCCCCTGCGCTGCGGCGCCCGGTGGTGAGTCGTCAATACCACCGCCCTCAGGGGCGGTCAACGGATCGAGGCTCTGTCACAGGTTCGCGACGTCACGGGTTCGCGGCGGCGCGAGGAGGTCCGCGACCGGGCAGCGGCTGTTCGACGCGCTGCCCGACGACAACGGGTTCCCGGCCGGCACCGAGGGGCAGCACGTCGTCCCGTCGTGGGACACGAGGACGCTGTACGCGACCGACGACGTCGGCAACACGATGACCCCGATCGACCCGACCACCGGCGCGCACGGCGCCCGCATCCCCGTGGACGACCCGTACGACACGTACCCCACCCCCGACGGCAGCGCGGCGATCTCCGTGGCCGAGGACCGCAAGGCCCTGGTCTTCTACGACCCGCACACGTGGCAGGAGCAGAGCCGCACCCCGCTGCCCGACTGCGCCGGCGTGGACCACGTGGACTACACCGCCGACGGCCGGCTGGCCGTCTCCACCTGCGAGTTCGCCGGGCGGGTCGCCGTCGTCGACATCGCCTCGCGCACCCTGGTCCGGATGATCGACATGCCGGCGCGGGCACCCACGGCATCTACGTCAGCCGGGACGCCCAGCAGCTCTACGTCACCAACCGGGTGGAGGGCAGCGCCAGCGTCCTGGACGCCGACACCGGCGCGGCCGTCACGAAGTGGACCATCCCGCACAGCAGCCCCGACATGGGCGGGGTGACCGCCGACGGCAGCCAGCTGTGGCTGTCCGGGCGGTACGACCGGGAGGTCTACGTCCTCTCCACCGCCGACGGGCACCTGCTGGCTCGCATCCCGTTGGCCGACGGCCCGCACGGGCTGTGCGTCCGGCCGCAGCCGGGCCGCTGGTCACTCGGGCACACCGGCGTCACCCGCTGACGCCGTGGGCCGGGGATCCTGGTGCCAGTACCGGAGCACCGGGTCGACGATGCGCCGGGACCGGCCGACCTCGTCGGCGCGGACCGGCGCACCTCGGTGTACCGGCGCACCGCGCGGTCCCACCGTCCGACGGTCGTCATCGACCTGATCCGGCGGAGGACCCCATCGCTGCGCTCGTCACCAGGGCGGGCCACCGGTGGGCCCACGGCGCCGCGGCTTCGAAGGCGGCCGAGGCACGCAGCACCGTCGCGTCGTCGAGGTGCCGTCCGATGATCTGCATCCCCACCGGCAGTCCGTCGTCGGTCCAGCCGGCGGGGACGCTCGCGGCTGGCTGGCCGGTGAAGTTGAGCGGGTAGGTGAAGTGGAGCCACTCGAAGGGCTCGACCTCGCGCCCGTCGATCGTCGTCGGCCCCTGGATGCCCACCTCGAAGGGCGGGACGGCCAGGGTCGGGGTGACCAGCAGGTCGTGGTCCTGCATGAGTCGCCACATCGCGTTCTGGACGGCTTTGCGGACCATCAGCGCATCGGTGAACTGTTCCGCCGTCCAGGACGTCTGGATGAACTCGACGACGTGCGGGGTCATGTTCTCCGCGCCCACCCGCTCGGCCATGGCGCGCAGGCCGGTGAGGTCGCTCTCGTTGGCCACGATGGCCCAGAACGCCTCGTAGGGCTGGGGCCAGCCCGGGTCCACCGGTTCGACGGTGCAGCCCAGCTGCTCCTCGAACACCCGCACCGCCTCCCCGACGACGGCCCGCACCCGGGGGTCGACCGCCGCGTAGCCCCAGTCCGCGCTGTAGGCGACGCGCAGGCCCGCGATGCCTCCTTCCGTGCAGCTCGACCAGTCGACGTCGCCGGCGGGCAGTGAGAACCGGTCGCGGGGATCGGGCCCGGCGATGACCGACATCAGGAGGGCGCTGTCGGCGACGGTCCGCGTCATCGGGCCGATGTGCTCCAGCGACTCCCAGCTGGAGACACCGGGGTAGCGCTCGTCCTTCGTCCCCGGGTAGAGCGGCACCCGTCCCATCGAGGCCTTGAGGCCGTAGAGGCCGCAGAAGCTGCTGGGGATGCGGACGGAGCCGCCGCCGTCGCTGCCCAGCGCCAACGGCGCCATCCCCGCGGCGACCGCCGCCCCGGAGCCGGCGCTGGAGCCGCCGGAGGTCAGGTCGGTGTTCCACGGGTTCCGGGTCGCCGGGAAGACGGGGTTGTGGCCGACACCGCTGTAGCCGAACTCAGGGACGTTGGTCTTGCCCATGACCACGGCGCCCGCGGCCCTCACCCGTTCGACGACGACGTCGTCCTCGTCGGGGACGAAGTCCTCGTAGGCCTTCGAGCCGGAGACCGTCCGGATGCCGGCGGTACAGATGAGGTCCTTGACCGCCACCGGGACCCCGGCCAGGGGCCCGACGTCCTCGCCCCGGGCGATGGCCGACTCGATCCGTGCAGCAGTACTCCGTGCCAGCTCGGGGGTCGGCGTGCAATAGGCGTGCAGGGTCGGCTCCAGCCGGTCCATCCGCTCCAGCACCGCCTCGGTCACCTCGACCGGCGAGAGCCGCCTCGCGCGGATCTCGGCCGCCATGGTGACGGCGTCCATGCCGCAGATGTCGTCGTGTCGGGTCTCGGCCACGGTCGGTCCCCTCCCCATCTCCGCCCCTCTCCCTCTCCGTCACCTCGTCGACCTCTCCGTCACCTCGTCGACACCTCCCGACGGGTCAGGACGGACTCAGCGGTGCCGCCAGGACCGGCCGTCGCGGGCGATCAGCTCGGTGGCCTCCGTCGGACCCCAGGTGGCCGCCTGGTACAGCGGGATGGGCCGGGGATCCTGGTTCCAGTACTGCAGCACCGGGTCGACGATGCGCCAGGAGCGGCCGACCTCGTCGGCGCGGATGAACAGCGTGGGGTCCCCGATCAGCGCGTCGAGGATCACCCGTTCGTAGGCCTCCGGCGACTGCTCGGCGAAGCTCTCGTAGGAGAAGTCCATGGACGCCTTCTGCACCCGGAACGCGTGGCCGGGCACCTTCGCCCCGAAGACCAGGCTCAGCCCCTCGTCGGGCTGGACCCGCACGACGAGCGCGTCTGGCTCCAGGTCGCCGGAGGTGCCGGGGAACAACGGGAGCTGCGGCGGCCGCCGGAACTCCATGGCGACCTCGGTGACCCGCGCCGGGAGGCGCTTGCCGGTGCGCACGTAGACCGGGACGCCGGCCCACCGCCAGTTGGCGATGTCCAGGCGCAGCCCGATGAAGGTCTCCGTCGAGCTGAGCGGGTCGACCCCCGGCTCCTCCCGGTACCCGGGCATCAGCTCCTCCCGGGTGCCGCCCCGGGAGTACTGGCCGCGGACCGCGTTGGCGGCGATCTCCGGCTCCTCGTCGAGGGGCCGGATGGCGCGCAGCAGCTTGACCTTCTCGTCCCGGATCGCCTCGGGGTGGAACGAGGTCGGCGGCTCCATCAGGAACAGCGACAGCACCTGCAGGACGTGGTTCTGCACGATGTCGCGCATCGCGCCGGTCGTCTCGTAGAAGCCGCCCCGCTCCCCCACCCCGAGGGTCTCGGCGACGGTGATCTGCACGTTGTCGACCCAGGTGCGGTTCCAGATCGGCTCGAAGATCGAGTTGGCGAAGCGCAAGGCGAGCAGGTTCTGCACGGTCTCCTTGGCCAGGTAGTGGTCGATCCGGAAGATCTGCTCCTCGACGAACGCCGAGGACAGGTCGGCGTACAGCTCGCGGGCGCTGTCCTCGTCCCAGCCGAACGGCTTCTCGACGACGACCCGGACGAACGAGTCCCCGTCGGGCGTGCTCAGCCCGGCCTTGCCGAGGCTGACCGCGATGGGGCCGAACAGCCGCGGGGGCGTGGAGAAGTAGTACACCCGGTTGCCCGCCGTGCCGTGCCGGCGGTCGCACTCGGCCAGGACCTCCGCCAGCCGGGCGTACGTGGCCGGGTCGTCGTAGCCGCCGTGGACGTAGCGGGCCCCGGCCGCCAGCTCCTCCCACCGCCGGTTGCCGTCACCGGCCACGCTGCGCCGGCAGAGGTCGCCGAACTCCTCGTCGGTCATCTGCGTGCGGGCCACCCCGACCAGCGCCACCTCCGGCGGCAGCGCCCCGTAGGCGGCGAGCCGCTCCAGGGCAGGTAGCAGCTTGCGGGCCGTGAGGTCCCCCGAGGCACCGAAGATGACCAGGACGCAGGCCGGGGACCGGCGGTCGAGCTCCGTCGTCATCCGGCCGCCTCCTGTCCCGCGGGACCCTCCCCGGTGCTCGCCTGCCTACTCGGGTCGGCGTCCGCCCGCCAGTGGGGGCGGCCCGGCCGGCCGCCGCGCGCACGGCTACCCCTCCTCGAAGAGGGCCACCAGCTCGTCGGCGGTGCCGGCCACGTGCAGCGGGACGACGGAGACCGTCCACTCCGGACGCCGCTGGTCGACGGCGAGAGCGAGGTCCCAGGCCGCGCGGGCGGTGAGCGGGCCGAAGCAGGCGTCGTCCCCCTCGTCGCCGACGGCGACCTCGACCAGCCAGGTGTCGGAGAGGTCGGCGGCCAGCTCGGCGAAGTCCGGGGCGGTGCCGCCGTCGGGTTCGGGCGAGTCGGCCTGGACCGGGTAGACGAGCGCCACGCCGGAGCCTCTCAGAGCCGGACGCCGCGGGTGAGCGCGCCGTCGACGAAGGCCGCCACGATCACGGGGCCGATCCCGCGGGTGCCCCCGGTGACGAGCACGCGGGCGCCGGTGAGCTGCAGGTCCACGGGGGGTCCTCCCGGAGGGGGTGTGCCGGAGGGGGTGTGCCGGTCAGCGCAGCGACGCCGCGCGGCGGCGCAGCTCGTCGTGCAGTCCGCCGTAGGCGCTGGCCGGTGGGAGGAGGGACTTGCGGGCCTTGACCACGGCGCTGTAGTTGACGTCGACGACGTTGGCGATCGGCACCTCGGAGATCTGCGACAGCAGCTGGTAGGCGTCCATCGGGTGCAGCCCGTAGAGCTCGCCGAACCAGCGGACCAGCTCCACCTGGCCGATCCGCCAGGCGTCCTCGAGCGGGCGGCTGGAGCCCACGGTCATCCAGTGGGTGTCGTCCTCCAGCCGGGGCCAGCCCGGCGCCCCGCCCTTGACCAGGTCGACGAGCAGCGTCGTGGTCATGGCGCCCTCGACGGCGGTGCCGCAGGCCTCCCCCTCACCCTGCCGGTAGTGCCCGTCGCCGACGGAGAACAGCGCGCCCGGCACGAAGACCGGCAGGAAGCAGGTGGCGCCGGGGCGCATCTGCGGGGTGTCCATGTTGCCGCCGAAGCGCTCGGGCACCAGCGAGCTGCGCACCTCCCCGCCGGGCGGGGCGACGCCGACCGTGCCCAGCATCGGCTCGACCGGCAGGGCGATCTGCAGGTCGGTGCGCTGCGCGGCGAAGGTCACCGTGTTCGCCGCCCGGTCCAGCTCGTAGATCCAGGTGGTGTCCGGCAGCGGGTCCTGCAGGGTGGCGACGCGGTCGGTGCTGGTCAGCCCGCCGAAGAAGGGGATCGCGGCGGACGCACCCCAGTCCCGGGCCGGCTCCATCGCGACGAAGTGCAGGGCGAGGGCGTCTCCGGGCTCGGCGCCCTCGACGAGGAACGGGCCGGTCTGCGGGTTGATGAAGCGCAGGTCGACCTTCGCGCCGGAGAGGTCCTCGGTCGAGCGGAGGGTGCCGTTGAACGCGTCTTCGGACCACACCCGCAGCGCCGTCCCGGGCCGCACCCGCCGCAGCGGGGCCACGCCGCCGAACGTGTACGCGTACTGCTCGAACGTGGGCACGACCTCGACGACGTCCATGCCGCACCCTAGGCCGCAGGCGGGGTCGGCGACGTCGCGGTCCCGCCCCGCAAGCGCACCCGGTCGGGGGTCAGCTCCCCGACCGACGGGACGCCGAGCAGCTGCAGCGTGCGGGTGATCTCGCGGGCCAGGAGGTCCGCCGCCCGCTGCACCCCGCGCTCACCGCCGGCCATGAGCCCGTAGAGGTAGGCCCGGCCGACCAGACAGGCCCGGGCGCCGCAGGCCACGGCGGCGACGACGTCCCCGCCGTCGAGGATCCCGCCGTCGAGGTAGACCTCGGCCCGGTCCCCCACCGCGGCCACCACCGCGGGCAGCTCCTCCAGCGGTGTCGGGGCGCGGTCGAGCTGCCGGCCGCCGTGGTTGGAGACGACGACGGCGTCGGCGCCGGCGTCCACGACCGCGCGGGCGTCGTCGGCCGTCTGCACGCCCTTGACCACCAGCGCGCCGGACCAGGCCTCCCGCAGCGCCCGGACGTCGGCCAGCGTCGCGGCCGGCTCGAAGACCCGGTCGGCGAGCTCGGCCACGGTGCCGCCCCACGAGCGCAGCGAGGCGAACTCCAGCGGCTCGGTGGTCAGCAGGTCGATCCACCAGCGCGGGTGGACGGCGGCGTTGGCCATGGTGCGCAGGGTCAGCGCCGGCGGGATGGTGAACCCGTTGCGGACGTCGCGCAGCCGCGGCCCGGCCACCGGGGTGTCGACGGTGAGCACCACGGCCTCGTACCCGGCCTTCGCGGCCCGCTCCACGAGGGCCTGGCTGGCCTCGCGGTCCCGCCACAGGTAGAGCTGGAACCACTTCCGGGCACCCGGCGCCGCCTCCGCGAGGGCCTCGATGGTCGTCGTCCCCATGGTCGACAGCGCGTGCGGGATGCGGACCCGCTCGGCCACCCGGCCGACCGCGACCTCGCCCTCGGTGTGCATGAGCCGGGTGAAGCCGGTCGGCGCGAACACCAGCGGGAGGGCCGACGGGCGGCCGAGGACCGTCGTCGACGGGTCGACGACGGAGACGTCGCGCAGCACGCTGGGCCGGAACTCCACCCGGGCGAACGCCTCCCGCGAGCGGCGCAGGCCGATCTCCGCGCCGGCGGCGCCGTCGGTGTAGTCGAACACCGCGCGCGGCACCCGGCGGCGGGCGATCGCGCGCAGGTCGGCGACCGTGGCCGCTGCGGCCAGCCGGCGGTCGGTCGCGTCCCCGGGCAGGCGCCGGGGGCGGACGAGCTCGCGCAGTTCGGACCAGCGGGGCACGCGGCGCTCGACCACGGGGCCTCCTCCTGTCGGCGTCCGCCCCACCCTGCCAGGCTCGGCCGGGCTCGCTCCTCGGCGACGGCGCGGCGGCTGCGCTCGTCGACCGCCGGCGTCCGCCCGGCCCGGGGGCACCGGTGGGGCAGCAGGTGCCCGTGGGACGACACGGCCACCGTCCCCGGGCGCCGGTCCCCGATCGCGGTTAGGTTGCCGGTCGAGTGGTGCAGGTCACCGACGACCGCGACCGGAGGACGAGCCGATGCTGTACAGCGCATACGAGTTCCAGCGTCGGGCGGGGGCGCCCGTCGTGGCGGCGTCCGAGCTCACCGCCCGGGCGCTGCACGCGCTGCCGCCGGCACTGGCCCGCGGGCGCGGCGTGCGCCACCTGCGCGCGGCCTGCGACATCGTGGCGCGCTCGCGGCCCACCCACGACCGGCCGGCCTACGGCATCGACGCCGTCCGGGTGGGCGACCGCACCTCCCCCGTGGCCGAGCACGCGGTGTACCGGACGCCGTTCGCCACCCTGCTGCACTTCCGCAGGCCGTCGGTCGAGGACCAGCCCCGGGTGCTCGTGGTCGGCCCCATGTCCGGGCACTTCACCACGCTGATCCGGCCGACCATCCGCACGCTGCTCGCCGACCACGACGTGTTCGTGTTCGACTGGCACAACGTGCGCGACGTCCCGCTCGCGCACGGGCCGTTCGGCCTCGACGAGTACGTCGAGCACGTGGTGGCGGCGCTGCGGCACCTCGGCGCCGGGGTGCACGTGGTGGGCGTGTGCCAGCCCGCCGTCCCCGTGCTGGCGGCCGTCTCCCTGTTGGCCGCGGACGACGACCCCGCGCAGCCGGCCAGCCTCACCCTGATGGCCGGCCCGGTCGACACGCGGGTCAACCCCAACCGGGTCAACGCCGTGGCCGAGCGGCGGCCGCTGTCCTCCTTCGAGCGCCGGCTCATCCACACGGTGCCGGCGCGGTACGCCGGTGCGGGGCGGCGGGTCTACCCCGGCGTCGTCCAGCTGACCGCGTTCATGTCGATGAACGCCCGCCGGCACCTGGGTGCCCACGTCCGCCTCTACCGGGACCTCGTGGCCGGCAACGCCGAGCGGGCCGCCGCCACCCGGGCCTTCTACGACGAGTACGGCGCGGTGATGGACGTCCCGGCCGAGTTCTACCTGGAGACCATCGCCCGCGTCTTCCAGGAACACTCCCTGGCCACCGGCCGGTTCACCTGGCGCGGCCGACCGGTCGACCCGGGCGCGATCCGGCAGACGGCGCTGCTCACCGTGGAGGGCGCCCGCGACGACATCTGCTCCCCCGGGCAGACCCGCGCCGCGCACGGGCTGTGCACCGGCATCCCGGAGGAGCACAAGCGGCACCACCTGCAGCCGGGTGTCGGCCACTACGGCGTCTTCAGCGGCTCCCGATGGGAGGCGGAGGTCTACCCGGTGCTGCGCGACTTCATCGCCGCCCACGGCGGCGACCGCGCCCTGACCGGCTGACCGCGTTCCCCGCGCTCAGTCCGGCCGGGCCGCGCGCACCGGGACCGCGGCCCGCCCGCCGCCGCCGGGCGGCGGTGCACCGGCTGCGTCCTCGTCGGGCGGCCCGTCCGGGCACGGCGCCGTGGGCAGCCAGCGGGCCCACCAGCGCAGCAGGTGCTCCAGCCGCGCCAGCCGGTGCCGGGGCCGGCCGGGCCTGCCGCCCTCCCCGGGGAACAGCAGCAGCTCCGACGGCACGCCACGGCGCTTGAGCTCGCCGTAGAGCCGCAGCCCCTGCTCGCCCGGGCAGCTGCTGTCCTGCTCGCGGTGGACGACGAGGGTCGGCGTGGCGATCGGCGCCGCCGGCCGCTCCGGGTCCGGGTGCCGGTCCACGCAGCACCCGACGTCGGAGGCGGCCGGGTCGGCCGGGCCGTCCTCGCAGACCGCCGCGGCGAACCGGGCAGTCCGCCCGACCAGCAGGGCGGCGAGGGAGCCGCCCTGGACGCCCACCCGGTGGGCGTCCAGGGCGGGGTCCGCGAGCGCGGCGTCGAGGAGGGCGACGGCGTCGTCGGCGTCGCGCGGGCCCGCCGCGCCGCGCGGGTCGCACCGGACGACGGCGTGGCCGGCCGACACCAGGACCTGCGTGTCCTCCGACAGCGACCAGCCCTCGGGGCGGTGCGGCCCGCCGGGGACGAGCAGCAGCACCGGGTGCGGCCCGGGGCCGTCCGGCACGGTCACCCACCCGTGCACCGGCGAGCCGTCGGACGCGGTGGCGAGCAGCTCGCGGGCCCGGTGCAGCCGGCCGGTCGCGCCCAGGGCCCGGCCGAAGCCGGTGAGCAGCCGCCGTCGTCCCGGGGTGATCGCGATCAGTTCCCCGGCGGAGCGGTCGTGCGCGACCGTGGCGACGACGACCCCGCCGCCCACGGCCACCCCGCGCACGGTGAACGGCCCGTCGACCAGCGCCTGCGGCGGACCGCCGTCCAGCGGCACCCGCAGCAGCTCCACCCCGCCCCGGCGCCGGACGCCCAGGTGGGCCGCGCCCGCGGCCAGCACCGTCGCCGGCGTCTCGTCGCCGCGGTCGGTGGACCCGGGGTCGAGCACCGGCTCCACCGCGCCCCCGGCGGCCGGCACCCGGCACAGGGTGGCGCCGCTGTCGGCGACGTCGCGGCCCTCGGGGCCGAGGTCGGGCCGGGCGGTGAGGTGGATCCAGGCCCCGGAGGGGTCGTAGGCGGGCAGCGCGCACCGGGCCCGCCCGTCGGTGACCCGGCGCGGCGTCCCGCCCGCGGCGGGGACGGCGTGGACGTCGCGGACCAGGTCGCAGTCGGCCCGCGGGTGGCGGGCGGAGACGAAGGCCAGCTCGGCGCCGTCCGGGCGCCAGGTCACGTCGGTGTCGTCGGCGGGACCGTCGGTGAGCTGTCGCGGCTGCGGGAGGGGCGCGCCGTCGTCCTCCCCGTCGGGCGGCAGGTCGAGCACGAAGACGCACCGCGGGCCCGCGCCGTCCCGCCGGTACCGCAGGGTGGTGACCAGCCGCGGAGCGCCCGGGTCCCCGGCCGGCACCCGGGCGGTGTAGGCCAGCCGGCGGGAGTCCGGCGCCCACACCGGGGCGCCGGCGCCGAGCGGGGAGGCGGTCAGCCGCCGCGGCGCCCCGCCGGCGGTCGGCAGCAGGCAGATCTGCGGCGGCTCCCCGGGCTCGGCGCCGAGGTAGGCCAGCCAGCGGCCGTCCGGCGAGAACGCCGGTGCGCGGTCGCGGGCGCCCGAGGTCAGGGCGCGGGCCGGCGCGGAACCGTCGGTGGGCACCGCCCACAGCTGGCTGCGGAACCGGTCGCCGTCGAGGTCGGGGCGGGCCACGGCCACGACCGCCATCCGCCCGTCCGGGGAGACCGCCGGCACGCCCGGGGTGCGCAGCAGCTCGATGTCTTCAGCACGCATGTGCGGTGTGGTCAGGACGCGTGGTCGATCGGGTGCACGGGGAGTGACGCTAGACCACCGGAGCGTGCACGTCGGGTCAGTGGCGAGGGGTGTCCTCCCCGACTCCGCGCCCTTCCGGCGCCGCGTCGCCGGCCCGCCGTTCGGCCTCGGCCAGCGCATCCGGCCCCTGACTGCCCACCGACCCGGCGACCTCGGCGTCGGTGGGCGCCGGCTCGGGCAGCTGGCCGCGCGTGCGCACCAGGCTGGCGACGGTGGCGACGACGAGGACGCCGAGGATGATGGCCAGCGACAGCCAGATCGGGATCTCCGGGACCGCCTCGACGGGCTCGCCGCCGTTGATGAACGGCACCTCGTTGGTGTGCAGCGCCTCCATGACCAGCTTCACGCCGATGAAGGCCAGGATCACCGCCAGACCCAGGGAGAGGTACACCAGCCGCTTGAGCAGGCCGCCGAGCAGGAAGTACAGCTGCCGCAGCCCCATGAGCGCGAAGACGTTGGCCGTGAAGACGATGAACGCCTCCTTGGTCAGCCCGAAGATCGCCGGGATGCTGTCGAGGGCGAACAGCAGGTCGGTCGTGCCCAGGGCCAGGAAGACGACGATCATCGGCGTCCACAGCTTGCGGCCGCCCTCGACGACGCGGATCTTGTTGCCCTGGAAGTCCGAGGTCATCGGCAGCACCCGGCGCAGCCGCCGGATGAACGCGTTCTCCTCGTACTCCTCGTCCTCGCCGTGCTGCCGGACGAGGTTGATCGCCGTGTAGACCAGGAAGGCGCCGAAGAGGTAGAAGACCCAGGTGAAGCGCTCGATCACCGCGGCGCCGAGCAGGATGAACACCCCGCGCAGCACCAGGGCGATGATGATGCCGACCATCAGGACCTGCTGCTGGAGGGCCCGGGGGACGCGGAAGCGCGCCATGATGATCACGAAGACGAACAGGTTGTCGACCGAGAGGCTGTACTCGGTCAGCCAGCCCGCGTAGAACTCCGTCGCGTACCGCGTGTCGGTCACCGCGAGCAGCACCGCCCCGAACAGCAGCGCCAGGGCGATGTAGAAGCCCACCCACAGGCTGGCCTCCTTGACGGAGGGCTCGTGCGGGCGCCGGGCGATGATGGCCAGGTCGGCGAGCAGCAGGACCGTGAGCCCCACGAACGTCGAGACCTCGAACCAGACGGGGAGCTCCACGAACTCCCACTCTAGGGGGCGCCCTCCCGGCGGGCCCCTGGTCGTCCGGGTGCGCCGGGCCCGCCTCGAGGTGGGGCGGGCCCGGCGGCCCGGTCAGCGGGGCCGGGGCGCGGCGTCGGTCCGGGACGCCCGGGTGGCACCGGAGTCCGGGCCGGTCTCGGCGGGGCCTCCGCCCCCGGACCGGCCCTGGGGACCCTCGGCGCCGGTCACGGTCGCGTCGCCTGGCGACGTCGGGGTCCGGTCCGGGCTGCCGGCGTGCGGGTCGCGGTCGCCGGGCCCCTGGGCGAGGAGCCTCCCGCCGTCGGCGGCCGGGTCGCCGGCGCCCGTGGAGGACTCGATGCCGCGCGCCCGGTCGCGGCGGTTCTTGACCAGGCTGGCCACCGTGGTGACCGCGAGGGTGACGAGGATGACCGTCAGCGACAGCCAGGTGGGCACCTCGGGGATCACGGTCACGTGATCGCCGCCGTTGACGAACGGCAGCTCGTTGGTGTGCAGGGCGTGGATGAGCAGCTTGACGCCGATGAAGCCGAGGATGACGGCCAGGCCGTAGGACAGGTAGACGAGTCGGTCGAGCAGGCCGTCGATGAGGAAGAACAGCTGCCGCAGGCCCAGCAGGGCGAAGGCGTTGGCGGTGAAGACCAGGTAGGTCTCCTGGGTCAGCCCGAAGATGGCCGGGATCGAGTCGACGGCGAAGAGGATGTCGGCGCTGGCGATGGCGACCAGAGCGATGGCCAGCGGCGTGATGTACCGCTTGCCCCGCAGCTTCACGACCATCCGGTCGGAGTGGTAGTCCTCGGTGGTCGGCAGCACGCGACGGGTCAGCCGCAGGACGGCGTTCTCGCGGAACTCCTCGTCGTGCGAGTGACCGCCGCTGCGGGCCTGGGCCCAGGCGGTCCAGACGAGGAAGCCGCCGAAGACGTAGAAGACCCAGCTGAAGTTCTCGATCGCCGCGGCGCCGACGAAGATGAACACCGTCCGCAGCACCAGGGCGAAGGCGATGCCGAAGAGCAGCACCTTCTGCTGCAGCTCGCGGGGTACCGCGAAGCTGGCCATGACCAGCACGAACACGAAGAGGTTGTCCACCGAGAGGCTCTTCTCGGTGACGAAGCCGGCGAAGTACTCCCCGCCGTACTCCGGGCCGGCGAACCAGAGCACGAGCAGGCCGAACACGACGGCGATGCCGACGTAGACGGCCGACCAGACCGCCGACTCCCGCAGCGTCGGTGCGTGCGGGGTGCGCACGTGGCCGACGAAGTCGAACACGAGCAGGCCGATGATGGCGGCCACCGTGACCGTCCACACCCAGAAGGGGACGTCCATACCAGGGGTACCTCCGGAGACTGGCGAGTGTCAGTACCGGAGGTCTCTCCCGCCGCCGGGCCGGCGACCGGCGGGGCCGGAGGTCGGGTCACGACCTCGTGGTGACGACTCCGCCGCGCAGGGATACTCCCCTCCACGCGGACCCCGTCGACGGGCAGGCGTCATCGCCCGCGCACCGTGGGTCCGCAGCGTGCAACGAGCGGGGCCCGCGATCGGTTCCCGCCGCGTCCGGTTCAGGCGTGCGCGGCGTCGAGCTGGCGCAGCTCCTTCTTGAGCTCGGCGAGCTCGTCGCGCAACCGGGCGGCCACCTCGAACTGCAGCTCCCGGGCGGCGGCGAGCATCTGGTCGTTGAGCTGGGTGATGAGGTCGGCCAGCTCGTTGCGCGGCAGCCCCTGGGCGTCGATCCCGCCGGCCTTGGTGACCGAGCCGGCCTTCGTGCGCGACGAGAGGCCGGGCACCGGTGCCTTGCCGCGGGACTGCTGCCGGCCCGAGCCGCCGATCAGCTCGGCGTCGCCGGCGTCCTCCGCCTCGCGGTAGATGCCGTCGAGGATGTCGACGATCCTCTTGCGCAGCGGCTGCGGGTCGATGCCGCGCTCGCGGTTGTAGGCGATCTGCTTCTCCCGGCGCCGGTTGGTCTCCTCGATCGCCGTGGCCATCGAGGGGGTGACCGTGTCGGCGTACATGTGCACCTGCCCGGAGACGTTGCGGGCCGCGCGGCCGATCGTCTGGATCAGCGACCGGTTCGACCGGAGGAAGCCCTCCTTGTCGGCGTCCAGGATCGCGACCAACGACACCTCGGGCAGGTCGAGGCCCTCGCGCAGCAGGTTGATGCCGACCAGGACGTCGTACTCGCCCTGCCGCAGCTCCCGGAGCAGCTCGACCCGGCGCAGCGTGTCCACCTCGGAGTGCAGGTAGCGCACCTTGATGCCGAGCTCGAGCAGGTAGTCGGTGAGGTCCTCGGCCATCTTCTTGGTCAGCGTGGTCACCAGGATCCGCTCGTCCTTCTCCTCGGTGCGCTCCCGGATCTCGTGCACCAGGTCGTCGATCTGCCCCTTGGTCGGCTTCACCACGACCTCGGGGTCGACCAGGCCGGTCGGCCGGATGACCTGCTCGACGACCTCGCCCTGCACCCGGCCCAGCTCGTAGTCGCCGGGGGTGGCGGAGAGGTACACCGTCTGGCCGATCCGGTCGGTGAACTCCTCCCACTTCAGCGGGCGGTTGTCCATCGCCGAGGGCAGCCGGAAGCCGTGCTCGACGAGGGTGCGCTTGCGGCTCGTGTCGCCCTCGTACATGCCGCCGATCTGCGGCACGGTCACGTGCGACTCGTCGATCACGAGCAGGAAGTCGTCGGGGAAGTAGTCGAGCAGGCAGGAGCCCGCGCTGCCGGCCGCGCGGCCGTCGATGTGCCGCGAGTAGTTCTCGATGCCGGAGCAGAAGCCGACCTGGCGCATCATCTCGATGTCGTAGGTCGTGCGCATGCGCAGCCGCTGGGCCTCCAGCAGCTTGCCCTGCCGCTCCAGCTCGGCCAGCCGCTGCTCCAGCTCGGCCTCGATCGAGGTGATCGCCCGCTCCATCCTGTCGGGGCCGGCGACGTAGTGGGTGGCCGGGAACACGAACAGCTCGTCGACCTCGCGGACCACCTCGCCGGTGAGCGGGTGCAGGTAGTACAGCCGCTCGACCTCGTCGCCGAACATCTCGATCCGGACGGCGAGCTCCTCGTAGACCGGGAACACCTCGACCGTGTCGCCCCGCACGCGGAAGGTGCCGCGGGTGAAGGAGAGGTCGTTGCGGGTGTACTGCTCGGTGACCAGCGTGCGCAGCAGCTCGTCGCGGTCGCGCTCCTCCCCCACCCGCAGCCGCAGCGCGCGGTCGACGTACTCCTGCGGCGTGCCCAGGCCGTAGATGCAGGAGACCGTGGCGACCACCACGACGTCGCGGCGGGTGAGCAGGCTCATCGTCGCCGAGTGCCGCAGCCGCTCCACCTCCTCGTTGATCGAGGAGTCCTTCTCGATGTAGGTGTCGGTCTGCGGGACGTAGGCCTCGGGCTGGTAGTAGTCGTAGTAGGAGACGAAGTACTCGACGGCGTTGTCCGGCAGCAGCTCGCGGAACTCGTTGGCCAGCTGGGCGGCCAGGGTCTTGTTCGGCGCCATGACCAGCGTCGGCCGCTGCACCTGCTCGACCAGCCAGGCGGTGGTCGCCGACTTGCCGGTGCCGGTGGCGCCGAGGAGGACGGTGTCGGCCTCCCCGCGGCGGACCCGCTCGGCCAGCGCCTCGATCGCGGCCGGCTGGTCGCCCGAGGGCTGGAACTCGCTGACGACGCGGAACCGCCCCTGCGTGGGGACGATGTCGGTGGTGGCGCGCACGAGGACGACGGTACGACCCCCCGGTGACAGGACGACGCCCGTGAGCCACCAGCACACCGGCGGGGCGGGCGGGTCGTCGCGCGGGCTGTCGTGAGCGACGTCTCGGGTGACGCCGCCCGCCGGAGGGTTGGGCCGCTGCCGACGAGGGCACCGGGGACCTCGGAGCAGCACGCGCACCGATCTCCCCGGCGAGGCTCGCCGCTGGGAGGCCACTGGCCCCCGGCCCACCCGGGGGCACCAAGCAGGAGGACCCCGTTACATGAACCTGGTGTGGCCCGGCACCGCCTACCCCCTCGGCGCCACCTTCGACGGCACCGGCACCAACTTCGCGGTCTTCAGCGAGGTGGCCCAGAAGGTCGAGCTGTGCCTGTTCGACGACGACGGCACCGAGACGCGCATCCTGCTGCCGGAGATGGACGGCTACGTCTGGCACGCGTTCCTGCCGGGCATCCAGCCCGGCCAGCGGTACGGCTACCGGGTGCACGGCCCGTACGACCCGGAGCAGGGGCTGCGCTGCAACCCGAACAAGCTGCTGCTCGACCCGTACGCCAAGGCGGTCGACGGCCAGGTCGACTGGCACCCGTCGGTCTTCGGCTACGACTTCGAGACCGGTGAGCGCAACGACGAGGACTCGGCGGCGCACATGCCGAAGTCCGTCGTCGTCAACCCGTACTTCGACTGGGGCGTCGACCGTCCGCCGCGGACCCCGTACCACAAGACGGTCATCTACGAGGCCCACGTCAAGGGGCTGACGATGACCCACCCGGACGTCCCGGAGGAGCTGCGCGGCACCTACGCCGGCATCGCCCACCCGGCGGTGGTCTCGCACCTGCAGGACCTCGGCGTCACCGCGATCGAGCTCATGCCGGTGCACCAGTTCGTGCAGGACGACACCCTGCTGCAGAAGGGCCTGCGCAACTACTGGGGCTACAACACCATCGGGTTCTTCGCGCCGCACGACGAGTACGCGAGCAACACCGACAACGGCATGCAGGTGACCGAGTTCAAGGGGATGGTCCGCACCCTGCACGAGGCGGGCATCGAGGTCATCCTCGACGTGGTCTACAACCACACCGCCGAGGGCAACCACCTCGGCCCGACCCTGTCGTTCAAGGGCATCGACAACCGGGCGTACTACCGGCTGGTCGAGGACGACCCGCAGTACTACATGGACTACACCGGCACGGGGAACTCGCTGAACGCCCGCACCCCCCAGGCGCTGCAGCTGATCATGGACTCGCTGCGCTACTGGGTCACCGAGATGCACGTCGACGGGTTCCGCTTCGACCTGGCCTCGACGCTGGCCCGCGAGCTGCACTCCGTGGACCGGTTGTCGGCGTTCTTCGACCTGGTGCACCAGGACCCGGTGGTCAGCCAGGTGAAGCTGATCGCCGAGCCGTGGGACGTCGGCGAGGGCGGCTACCAGGTGGGCAACTTCCCGGCGCTGTGGACCGAGTGGAACGGCAAGTACCGCGACACCGTCCGCGACTTCTGGCGCGGGGAGAGCGCGACGGTCGGCGAGTTCGCCAGCCGGATCACCGGCTCCTCGGACCTCTACCAGCACTCCGGGCGCCGTCCGGTCGCGAGCATCAACTTCGTCACCGCCCACGACGGGTTCACCCTGACCGACCTGGTCTCGTACAACGAGAAGCACAACGAGGCCAACGGCGAGGGCAACAACGACGGCGAGAGCCACAACCGCAGCTGGAACTGCGGGGTGGAGGGCGAGACGGCCGACCGGGAGGTGCTCACCCTCCGCGCCCGGCAGCGGCGCAACTTCCTGGCCACGCTGATGCTCAGCCAGGGCGTGCCCATGCTGCTGCACGGCGACGAGCTCGGCCGCACCCAGCAGGGCAACAACAACGGCTACTGCCAGGACTCCCCGCTGACCTGGATCCACTGGGACGACGTCGACGAGGGGCTGCTGGCGTTCACCAAGCGGGTGACCCGCATCCGCGCGGAGCACCCCACGTTCCGCCGCCGCCGGTTCTTCCACGGCCGGCCGGTGCGGCGCGAGGAGGGCGCGCCCGTGCAGGACATCGCCTGGCTGACGCCGACCGGCGACCTCATGACCGAGGACGACTGGGACGCGCACCACGCCAAGTCGATCGCGATGTACCTCAACGGGTACGGCATCCGGTCGACCGACGAGCGCGGCGAGGACGTCGTCGACGACCACTTCTACCTGGCCTTCAACGCCACGCACGAGCCGATGGAGTTCTGCCTCCCCGCCGAGGAGTACGCCGCGGCGTGGACCGTCGTCGTCGACACCGCGGAGATGGGGGACGTCGAGCCGCGGGAGCTCAAGCCCGGCGAGACGATCACCCTGCAGGACCGGTCGATGGTCGTGCTCAGCGCGCCGCGGCGGTCGTGACGGTGACCGATCCGCGCGACACCGATCCGCGCGACACCGATCCGCGCGACACCGATCCGCGCGACACCGATCCGCGCGACACCGATCCGCGCGACACCGATCCGCGCGAGGAGGGGCGCCGGCGCGACGTCCCCACCGCCACCTACCGGCTGCAGGTCACCGCCGAGCACACCCTGGACGACGCCGCGTCGCTGGCCGGCTACCTGGCCGACCTCGGGGTCAGCCACGCCTACACCTCCCCGCTGCTGCGCGCGGCGGCGGGCAGCACGCACGGCTACGACACCGTCGACCACGCGCACGTCGACGAGTCCCGCGGCGGGCGGGAGGGCTTCGACCGGCTGGTCGCGGCGCTGCACGAGCACGGGCTCGGGCTGGTGCTCGACCTGGTGCCCAACCACATGGGCGTCGGCGACCCCGCCGAGGCGCCGTGGTGGTGGGACGTGCTCCAGCACGGGCGCGACAGCGTCCACGCCGCCGCGTTCGACGTCGACTGGGACGCAGGCGCCGGCCGGGTGCGCATCCCGGTGCTCGGGTCGGCGGACGACGTCGAGAAGCTCGAGGTGGTCGACGGGCCGGACGGCTCGGAGCTGCGCTACCACGACCACCGCTTCCCGATCGCGCCCGGCACGGGTGAGGGCAGCCCGCAGGAGGTGCACGACCGCCAGCACTACGAGCTGGTCGACTGGCGGCGGGCCGACCGCGACCTGAACTACCGGCGGTTCTTCGCGATCAACACCCTGGCCGGGCTGCGCGTGGAGGACCCGGAGGTCTTCCGGGCCACGCACGAGCTGGTGCTGCGGCTGGTCGCGGACGGCGCGGTCGACGGGCTGCGGATCGACCACCCCGACGGGCTGGCGAGCCCTGCGGGGTACCTCGACCGGCTGGCCGAGGCCACCGGCGGCCGGTGGACCGTGGTGGAGAAGATCCTCGAGCCCGGCGAGGACCTGCCGGAGTCGTGGCGGACCGCCGGGACGACCGGCTACGACGCCCTCGCCGAGGTGGACGACGTGCTCGTCGACCCGGCCGGGGAGCCGGCGCTGACCGCCCTGGACACCGAGCTGTCCGGCGCGCCGGTGGACTACGCCGAGCTGGTGCGGAGGAGCAAGCGCGAGGTCACCGACGGGATCCTCGGCTCGGAGGTGGCCCGGCTGGTGCGGGTCATCGGCGAGCTGCCGGGCGTCGACGTCGACACCGAGGAGGAGGCTCTGGCCGAGCTGCTGGCCTCCTTCCCGGTCTACCGCACCTACCTGCCCGACGGGCGCGAGCACCTCGACGCCACGGTGGCCGCCGTCCGGGAGCGCCGCCCGGACCTCACCGCCGCCGTCGACGCCCTCCACCCGGTGCTGTCGCGGGCCGGCACCGAGGCGGCGACCCGGTTCGAGCAGACCAGCGGCCCGGTCATGGCCAAGGGCGTGGAGGACAGCGCGTACTACCGGTGGGCGCGGTTCGTCGTGCTCAACGAGGTCGGCGGCGACCCGGCGCGCTTCGGCAGCACGGTCGCGCAGTTCCACGAGGCCCAGCGCCGCCGGGCCGAGCGCAGGCCGCGGTCGATGACCACGCTGACCACGCACGACACCAAGCGCAGCGAGGACACCCGCGCCCGGCTGGCGGTGCTGGCGGAGGTCCCCGACGAGTGGGCGCAGCTGGTGCGGGGCTGGCTGGAGCGGCACCCGCTGCCCGACCGGCCGCTGGCGCACCTGATGTGGCAGAACCTGGTCGGGGCCTGGCCGCTGTCGCGGGATCGGGCGCACGCGTACGCCGAGAAGGCCGCCCGCGAGGCGGGGACGTCGACGACGTGGACCGACCCGGACGAGGAGTTCGAGGCGGCGCTGCACGCGCTGGTCGACGCCGCCTACGACGACCCGACGACGAACGCCGAGGTCGAGCGGTTCGTCGCCCGCATCGCGCCGTCCGGCCGGTCGAACTCGCTGTCCCAGAAGCTGCTGCAGCTGACCGTGCCCGGCGTCCCGGACGTCTACCAGGGCACCGAGCTGTGGGACCTCTCCCTGGTCGACCCGGACAACCGCCGCCCGGTCGACCACGACCTGCGCCGCCGGCTGCTCGCCCGCCTCGACGAGGGCTGGGTGCCGCCGGTGGACGCCGAGGGCGCGGCGAAGCTGCTCGTCGTCTCCCGGACCCTGCGGACCCGGCGGGAGCACCGGGAGTGGTTCGCCGGGTACGAGCCGGTGGCGGCCACCGGGTCGGCGGCCGGGCACGTGGTGGCCTTCGACCGGGGGTCCGGCGAGGAGGGCGGCGCGGTGACGGTGGCGACGCGGCTGCCGGTCGGGCTGGCCGACGCCGGTGGGTGGGGCGACACCGCGCTGCAGCTGCCCAACGGCGCCTGGCGGGACCTGCTCACCGGCGACCGGTTCGTCTCCGATGCCGCCGGGCTGCCCGTCGATCCGCTGCTGGAGCGGCTGCCGGTCGCCCTGCTCGTCCGGAACTGAGAGCGAGTTCACACCCGCCCCGGACCGACGCTCCTGGGGCGGGTGTGACCAGCGGTTCTGCTCCGGCCGTCCGCCGGCCGGCCGGGCTGGGACGGGGTGCCGCCCGGGGTGGGACGCGCCCAGCCGTGACCTGTTCGTTACCTTGTTCTCGCACCCGCCCGACCGAGACCGGGTGCCGGAGCCGATCCGCCCAACCCCGTCCGTCGGCGTCCGTCCCTTCCGAGCTCGAGTCCGGACGGGGGTGGGGGACCCACAGCTGACGCCTCCCGCGTCTGGGGGTGAAGCCGCACCGCGCGGCCGGGCACCCGATCGCCCGAACCCGACAGCTAACCCCGCCGGCGGCGATCGGAGGATGCATGTCCCAGCACGTCCTGCCCCGGCACAGCCGTGCCCGCCGCCTGGTGCGCGGCGGTGCGCTGACCCTGGGCGCCGCGGCCGTCGGCCTCGGCGTCCTCGCCTCCCCGGCGTCGGCCGCGACGCACGACTGGAGCGGCGTCGCCCAGTGCGAGTCCGGCGGCGACTGGCACATCAACACCGGCAACGGCTACTACGGCGGGCTGCAGTTCGCCCAGGGCACCTGGGCCGGTTACGGCGGCACCGCCTACGCCGCCCGCGCCGACCTGGCCACCCCGGCGCAGCAGATCGAGATTGCCGAGAAGGTCCTGGCCGGCCAGGGCATCGGCGCGTGGCCGGTGTGCGGCAAGTACCTGACGGGTGGGACGACGGCCGTGGCCGCCACCCAGGCGGCCGCCCCCGCGCCGAAGCCGGCCCCCGCGCCGAAGCCGGCTCCCGCGCCGAAGCCGGCTCCGGCGGCCGAGGCGTCCGCGCCGTCCGCCAGCGGGCAGACCCACACGGTCCACAGCGGCGACACGCTGCAGAAGATCGCCCAGAAGTACGGCGTCGACGGTGGCTGGCGGGCCGTGTTCGCCGTGAACCGCGACAAGGTCGACGACCCGAACCGGATCTACGTCGGTCAGGTGCTGCGGCTCCCCTGAGCCGTGCGGCGGCCGGGGGAGCTCCTCCCCCGGCCGCCGGCCCGGTCGGGGCCCGCGGGGATTGACCGCGACTGCCGCGGGCAAGACCTCCCGGCCACCCCCGATCCCCTGGAGGCTCCCGCATGTCCGCACCAGTCCAGTTCGCCGTCTGGGCGCCGGTTCCCGAGCGGGTCCGGCTGCAGGTCGACGGAGCGGTGCACGACATGCACCGGGACGACGGCGGCTGGTGGCGGGCCGAGGTGGAGACCTCCCCGGAGGCCGACTACGGCTTCCTGCTCGAGGACGACGACACGCCCCGCCCGGACCCGCGCTCGCGCCGCCAGCCCGACGGCGTGCACGGCCTCTCGCGCCGGTTCGACCCGGCCTCGTACCGGTGGGGCGACGCCGCCTGGACCGGGCGGCCGCTGGCCGGCGGCGTGGTCTACGAGCTGCACGTCGGCACGTTCACCCCCGAGGGCACCCTGGACGCCGCGATCGGCAAGCTCGACCACCTGGTCGACCTCGGCGTCGACTTCGTCGAGCTGCTCCCGGTCAACGGCTTCAACGGCACGCACAACTGGGGCTACGACGGCGTCCTCTGGTACACGGTCCAGGAGACCTACGGCGGCCCGGTCGCCTACCAGCGGTTCGTCGACGCCTGCCACCAGCGCGGCCTCGGCGTCGTCCAGGACGTCGTCTACAACCACCTGGGGCCGTCGGGGAACCACCTCCCGCTGTTCATGCCGATCTTCAGCACCGGCGGGCCCAACCCGTGGGGGTCCTCGATCAACCTCTCGGGGCCGGACTCCGACGAGGTGCGCCGCTACGTCATCGACAACGCGCTGATGTGGCTGCGGGACATGCACGTCGACGGGCTGCGGCTGGACGCCGTCCACGCGCTGGTCGACGAGCGGGCCACCCACCTGCTCGAGGAGCTGGCGCAGGAGGTGGACCGGCTGTCGGTCGCCGTCGGCCGGCCGCTGACGCTGATCGCCGAGAGCGACCTCAACGACCCGCACCTGGTCACCCCGCGGGCGGCCAACGGCACGGGCATCTCCGCGCAGTGGAGCGACGACTTCCACCACGCGCTGCACGCCACGCTGACCGGCGAGGGGCAGGGCTACTACCGCGACTTCGCCGAGGCCGGGCTGGCCGGGCTGGCCAAGACGCTGACCGGCGCCTACTTCCACGACGGGACCTGGTCCAGCTTCCGGCGCCGCGCCCACGGCCGGCCGGTGGACACCGCCGTCCTGCCCGGCTGGAAGTTCCTCGGCTACCTGCAGGACCACGACCAGATCGGCAACCGCGCCACCGGCGACCGGATCTCGGCGTCCCTCTCCCCCGGCCTGCTCGCCGCCGGCGCGACGCTGGTGCTGACCAGCCCGTTCACCCCGATGCTGTTCATGGGCGAGGAGTGGGGCGCGAGCACCCCGTGGCAGTTCTTCACCAGCCACCCCGAGCCCGAGCTGGGCCGGGCCACCGCCGAGGGCCGCACGCGCGAGTTCGCCGAGCACGGCTGGGACCCCGCGGTCGTCCCCGACCCGCAGGACCCGGAGACCTTCACCCGGTCGAAGCTGGACTGGGCCGAGGTGGAGAAGGAGCCGCACGCCCACCTGCTCGCCGTCCACCGCACGCTGCTGGCGCTGCGCAAGCAGCACCCGGACCTGGTCGACCCCGACCTGACGCGGGTGGCGGTCGGCTGGGACGACGAGGACCGCTGGCTGGTCGTGCACCGCGGCGCGCTGCGGGTGGTGGCCAACCTGGCCGACGCCCCGCGGGAGGTGGCGCTCGACCGCGCGGCCACCGGCGTGCTGTTCGCCACCGGGGACGAACCCGACCTGGCCGGGACCACGGTGGCGGTGCCGGCCGAGAGCGCCGCCGTGCTCACCACCGCCTGACGTGCGCCGGCTGCTGCCCGGGCCGGCCGGCGACCTCGATGACGACGGGCTGGTGGAGGCCTACCGGCTCCCGCCGGGGCGCTCGGTGCGGGTCGACTTCGTGGCCTCCCTGGACGGTGCGGTGACCGTCGACGGCCGCAGCGAGGGCCTGGGCTCACCCGGTGACCAGCGGGTGTTCCGGGTGCTGCGGGCGCTGGCCGACGTGGTGCTGGTCGGACACGGCACGGCGGCCAGCGAGGGGTACGGGCCGGTGGTGGCGGGCTCGACGCTGGGTCGGATGCGCGCCGCGCTGGGCCGGCCGGCCGAGCTGCCCATCGCGGTGGCATCGCGCCGGGCGTCGCTGGTGCCCGGCGACCGCCTCGCCGTCCCTCCGACGGTCCTGGTCACCTGCGCCGCCGCCGACCCGGGCCGGCGGGCCGCCCTGGCCGACGCCGGGGTGAGCGTGCTGGTCTGCGGGGAGGACGACGTCGACCTGCCGCTGGCCCTCGACCGGCTGGCCGAGCTCGGCCACGAGCAGGTGCTCTGCGAGGGCGGTCCGGTGCTGCTGTCCGCCGCGCTGGCCGCCGACGTGGTCGACGAGCTGGACCTGTCGATCGCCCCCGCCCTGGTGGGCGCCCCAGACCGGCTGGTGGCCGGAGCGCTGCCCGACATCGTCCGGCTCGACCTGCGGCAGCTGCTGGAGGAGGACGGCGTCCTCTTCGCCCGCTACGCCCTGCTCCACCATCCTCTGCGGGTCAGCGCACCCGGACGGGCACCGTGACCTGGTCGGCGTCCACCTTCTCGACCGGTTCCAGCTCAGCGACCTCGAGCACCCGGTGCATCGGGAAGACGCGCACCGCCCCTCCCGTCTCGACCAGCAGCAGGCCGTCGGCGAAGCGCACCACCACGTCCTGGAACACCGGGTCGTCGCCGGTCAGGGAGACCGACCGGGCGCGGTAGGTCATGTCGGGCCGGTACTCCGAGACCTCCATGCACCCGGACGCTAGCGGCCGCCGGCCGGGTCCGCCGTGGGGCGCACGTCAGCCGACGAGTCGCACCGCGTCGCCGTAGCCGAGCAGGCGCTCGTCCGCGGTGAGCAGCACGGCGCCCTCGGCCACGGCCTGGGCGACGAGCAGCCGGTCGAACGGGTCGCGGTGCACGTCCGGCAGGTGCTCGACCGCTGCGGCGTGCTCGGCGCTGACGGGGAGGTGTTCGAGCGCGAGCTCGGTCGTCATGCGGCGGGTCCACGTCCGGACGTCGGACCCGACCGACAGCTTGCCCAGGTGCTGCTTGATCGCCAGCTCCCAGACGCTCACCGCCGACACCAGCCGTCGGTCGGCGTCGGCGACCAGCTGCCCGGCCGCACCGAGCCGCTCGGGGACCGCGGCGGCCCACACGAGCACGTGGGTGTCGAGGAGGAGCCTCACCCGTCTCCCTCGAACGCCCGCTGCAGCTCCTCGGGCAGGGGGTCGTCGAAGTCGTCGGCGATCCACACGTTGCCGCGGTCGAAGCCGAAGTTCGGCGTACGGCGGGCCGGCCCGACCAGCCGGGCCACCACCCGGCCGCGGTTGGTGATCTCGACCTCCTCGCCGGCGGCGACCTTCTCGAGCAGCCGGGACAGGTGGGTCTTCGCCTCGTGCACCCCGACGGAGGTGGTCATGCCATCTAGTCTAGTCGAGCGTCAGGGTCGACACCCCATCCGGTGGCCACCGGTCGCGTCCGAGGTCCGCGGTCAGCGGTGGCTGCTTGACTGACCGGCATGGACCTGCCCGTGCTGCCGCCGGTGAAGCCGATGCTGGCCAAGGCCGTCACCACGATGCCCACCGCCGAGGGGCTGTACTACGAGCCGAAGTGGGACGGCTTCCGCTGCATCGTCTTCCGGGACGGCGACGAGGTGGAGCTGGGCAGCCGCAACGAGCGCCCGATGACCCGCTACTTCCCCGAGGTGGTGGCCGCGGTGCAGGCCGCGCTGCCCGAGCGGTGCGTGGTCGACGGCGAGGTCGTCGTCCCCCGCGGCGACCGGCTGGACTTCGAGGCGCTGCTGCAGCGGATCCACCCCGCCAAGTCGCGGGTCGACCTGCTGGCGCAGGAGACGCCTGCCTCCCTCGTCGCCTTCGACCTGCTGGCGATCGGCGACGAGTCGCTGATGGAGGTCCCCTTCGCCCAACGCCAGGCCCGGCTGCGCGAGGTGGTCGGGGCGGGTAGCGGGTCGGTGCACGTCACCGCGATCACCCAGGACGTCGCCACCGCGCAGCGCTGGTTCGCCGAGTTCGAGGGGGCGGGGTTGGACGGCGTCGTCGCCAAGCCCGCGGACCTCCCCTACGCCCCCGACCAGCGGCTGATGACCAAGGTCAAGCACGTGCGCACCGCCGACTGCGTCGTCGCCGGGTTCCGCTGGCACAAGAGCGGGCCGGTGGTCGGGTCGCTGCTGCTGGGCCTCTTCGACGACGGCGGGACGCTGCAGTTCATCGGGGTCGCCGCGTCGTTCCCCATGGCGCGGCGGGCCGAGCTGGTCGAGGAGCTGGCGCCCCACCGGGCCGAGGTGCTCGACGGGCACCCGTGGCAGCACTGGGCCAACGCGGACACCGGCAACGGGGACGCCGACCGCATGCCCGGTGCGCAGAGCCGGTGGAACGCCGGCAAGGACCTCTCCTGGGTGCCGCTGCGCCCGGAGCTGGTCGTGGAGGTCAGGTACGACCAACTGGAGGGACGCCGACTGCGGCACACCGGCCAGTTCCTGCGCTGGCGGCCCGACCGGGACCCGCACAGCTGCACCTACGACCAGCTCGAGGTGCCGGTGCGCTACGACCTGGCGGAGGTCCTCACCGGCTGATCGCCGGCCGACGGCCTGTCGCGGGCGGGTCCGCACCCACCGTCGGCCTAGCATTGCTGTCCGTGTCGAACGGTCGAGGTGAGCTGCTGCGGACGACGGCCCGCGGGCTGGGCCAGTCGCTGCTCACCGTCGGCTTCGTGCTGCTGCTGTTCGTCGTCTACGAGCTGTGGGTGACCGACCTGCAGAGCGACGCCGCCCAGGAGGAGCTGGCCACCGAGCTGCGCGAGGAGTGGACCGGGCCGGCGCCGTCGGTGCCGGCCGAGATCACCTCCGGCGAGGCGTTCGCCTTCCTGCACGTCCCGCGGCTGGGTGCCGACTACGCCCGGGCGGTGGTCGAGGGCACCGGCGGTGCGGAGCTGGCCCAGGGCCCCGGCCACTACACCGGGACGGCGATGCCCGGGGAGCAGGGCAACTTCGCCGTCGCCGGGCACCGGGTGGGCCGGGGGTCGCCGTTCCTGGAGCTCGACGAGCTGCGCCCCGGTGACCCGGTCGTGGTCGAGACCGCCGACCGCTGGTTCGTCTACCGGGTCCTGGGCGACCCGGCCACGGGCTCCTTCCACGACGACGACGATGACGACGACGGCGGCGGCCTCGTGCCCGGCCGGGAGATCGTCTCCCCCAGCGACGTCTCGGTGATCTCCCCCACGCCCGGGGGCGCACCCGGCGGTCCGCCGACCGGCGCCTACCTGACGCTCACCACCTGCCACCCCGAGTACTCCGCCCGCCAGCGGCTGGTCGTGCACGCCGTGCTCGACGGCGCCCCGCTGGCCCGCGCCGACGCCCCGCAGGGCCCGCCGCCTCTGCGGGAGGGATGAGGACCGCCCGTGTACTCCTGGATCTGGCGGCACCTGCCCGGCCCGACCGCGGTCAGGGCGCTGCTCGCGCTGCTGCTCGTGGCCGCGGTGAGCGCGCTGCTGCTGTTCGTCGTCTTCCCCGAGGTCGAGCCGTACCTGCCGTTCACCGACGTGACCGTGGACCGCTGACCCGTCCCGTCCCCCGCCCGGCTGGCCGTGCCCGGGCCCTCCGGCAGGCCCTCCTCGCGGCTCACCCGCTCGCGGTCAGCTGGTCGCCGGCCCTCCCCGAGGACGTGCTGCGCCTGCACGGACGCCGCGGTCGACGCCTCCCCGATCGACCTCACCGTGCCGCGGGACGGGCCGACGTGCCCGGCCGGATGAGACCCTGACCCGCCCGAGCCGAGGAGCCCCATGGCCAGCAGCAGCAGCAAGGACGCCGTCGTCCTCGACGTCGACGGGCACGAGGTGCGCGTCTCCAACCCGGAGAAGCCGTACTTCGCCGAGCGCGGGATCCGCAAGATCGACGTCGTCGAGTACTTCGTCGCGGTCGGCGGCGGGATCCTGAACGCGCTGCGGGACCGGCCGACGACGCTGGAGCGCTGGCCGGGCGGCTTCTTCGAGGGGGCCCGGCTGTCCACCCGGGTGGACAACACCGGCGACGCCTTCTACCAGAAGCGGGTGCCGAAGAACGCCCCGGAGTGGGTGCCGACCGCGCACATCACCTTCCCCAGCGGGCGGACGGCGGACGAGATCGCACCCGACTCGGTGGCCGTCGTCGCCTGGTGCGCCAACCTCGGGACCCTGACCTTCCACCCGTGGCCGGTCGACAAGGACGACGTCGAGTCGCCGAACCAGATGCGCATCGACCTGGACCCGCAGCCGGGCACCGACTTCGCCGACGCCGTGCGGGTGGCCCCGCACGTGCGGGAGCTGCTGGGCGAGCTGGGCATGCAGGGCTGGCCGAAGACCTCCGGCGGGCGTGGGGTGCACGTGTACGTGCCCATCCGGCCGCGGTGGACCTTTCCCGAGGTCCGCCGGGCGGTCATCGCGTTCGGCCGGGAGCTGGAACGTCGGCTGCCCGCCCAGGTGACGATGTCGTGGTGGAAGGAGGAGCGCGGCGAGAAGATCTTCATCGACTACAACCAGATGGCCCGGGACCGCACCATCGCCTCGGCGTACTCCATCCGGCCCCGGCCCAACGCGCCGGTGTCGGCGCCGGTCGACTGGGACGAGCTGCCCGACGTCCGACCGGAGGACTTCGACGTCCGGACCATGCCCGCGCGGTTCCGGGCGGTCGGGGACAAGCACGCCGGTCTGGCCGAGCACGCCTTCGGCATCGAGCCGCTGCTGGAGCTGGCCGAGCGGCAGGCGAAGGACGAGGGGCTCGGCGACCTGCCCTATCCCCCCGACTACCCGAAGATGCCCGGCGAGCCGATGCGGGTACAGCCCAGCCGCGCGAGGCGCTCTACCAGCGGAAGCTCTTGATCACGACGACGATCCAGGGCTGGCACACCGCTCATTCGCCCGATACCAGGGAGATTGCTCGTAGGTTGACTCACGCGGCGGCGGCGATACAGGCCAGTTCGGGATCGGCGAAAGCCGCGGACGATGTGCCTGAAGTCGAGCCGGTGCATGGTCTACGCGTTCACCGCGACGGCGGTGGACAGCGACATCGGCAGCGCCCCGACCAGCGTCGGGAAGACGAACCCGACCCCCACAGCACCAGGGGTGCGAGCGGACGCATCCCAGGATGCAGCCGGCCGCCCGCCACGTGTGCTGCTCCCCGTCACCCGCGCAAGCGCTGACCGACCGACAGCACCGGCAGCCGGTCGTCGCTGAGCGGGATCACGCCGGTTTCGTCGCAGCCGATCACCCGCGAGGCGCCCACGCGCTGAGGCCTTCTCGTCGGACAACCGGCCGCCGTGCGGACCGCTCGGCCTTCATCGCCCTTCGCCGGCCGCAACCGGTCGCCCGGCGTCGCTGTCGGACCCCGTGCCGGGCAGGGCGTCGGTTGCCAGGACGAACTCGTGGTGCATGCGTTCCCGCTTCGTGCGGAGGTAGCGCACATTGTGCGGCGTCTGCACGACCGGCAACGCCACCCGGCCGACGACGTCGAGTCCGTAGCCGTCGAGCCCGCCGTACTTGGCCGGGTTGTTGGTGATCAGCCGTAGCCGCCGGATGCCCAGGTCGCCCAGGATCTGGGCCCCGACGCCGTAGCTGCGCGAGTCAACCGGCAGGCCCTGTGCGGTGTTGGCGTCGACGGTGTCCAGCCCCGCTTCCTGCAGCGCGTACGCCCGGATCTTGTGACCGAGGCCGATCCCGCGCCCTTCCTGGCCGCGCAGGTAGACCACCGCGCCGCTGCCCTCGGCCACGATCTCGGCCAGTGCTTGCTCGAGCTGTGCGCCGCAGTCACAGCGCAACGAGCCGAGGATGTCCCCGGTGAGGCACTCGCTGTGCACCCGCACGAGGGCGCCGCGCTCGCTGTGCCCGGCCGCGGCGACGTCCCCCATGACCAGCGCGAGGTGCTCGACGCCGTCCAGCAGGTTGCGGTAGGCCACCGCGCGGAACTCGCCGAACGCGGTCGGCATCTGCGACGCGGCCACCTGCTCGACCAGCCGCTCGGTGGCCCGCCGGTGGCGCACGAGATCGGCCACGTCGAGGACGAACAGGCCGTGCGCCGCGGCGAAGGCGCGGAGATCGGCCCCGGCGCGCATGCCGCCGTCCTCAGCGGTGATCTCGCCGATGACACCGACCCCGGAGAGACCGGCCATGCGGAGCAGGTCGACAGCGGCCTCGGTGTGGCCGGCGCGGATGAGGACGCCGCCCTCCCGGGCGCGCAGCGGGAACACGTGACCGGGCCGACGCAGGTCGCCCGGGCGGGTGGCCGGATCGGCCAGCGCGTGGAAGGTCGCGGCGCGGTCGGCGGCCGAGACACCGGTGCCCGTTCCAACCGCGTCGACGGTGACGGTGAAGGCCGTGCTGTGGGCGTCGGTGTTGTGCGTGACCATCTGCGCTAGTGTGCCGGTCCTGAAATCGGGTGTGTCATGGATGTATGGCCGGTAAGCCGAGAGATGCGCTGGTGATCAGCCAGGACGAGCGGCGGACGCTCGAGGGATGGGCGCGTCGCCGCAAGACAGCCCAGGGGCTGTCCACCCGGGCCCGGATCGTCTTGGAGTGCGC
>NZ_QOHF01000029.1 GCF_003319115.1 Geodermatophilus sp. TF02-6
GCAGGTGGGGTACGGCACCTGGCCGGACGGGGCGGGTCCCGGGGGGACGACCGACGAGTGGGGCCCGGAGGGTCCCCGAGGAGGGACGTGGCGGGGCTCGGTGCAGGTGGGGTACGGCACCTGGCCGCGGTCGTCGTCCGGAGGACGACAGTGTGGTTGCACTCGGCAGGGTCGAGTGCCAGACTCGGGTTTGGCACTCGACAGTGCCGAGTGCCAATCAGGTCGGAACGGTGAGGCACTGGTGTGCGGGCGCAGGGAGCCCGCGTCGCCGGTGTCGTCCGTCGCGGGCGCCGGACCCGGCCGTGCAGCGATCCATGCATGGAGGACATCACCACATGGCCAAGATGATCGCCTTCGAGGAAGAGGCTCGCCGCGGCCTCGAGCGGGGGATGAACACCCTCGCCGACGCCGTCAAGGTGACCCTCGGCCCCAAGGGCCGCAACGTCGTCCTCGAGAAGAAGTGGGGCGCCCCCACGATCACCAACGACGGTGTGAGCATCGCCAAGGAGATCGAGCTCGAGGACCCGTGGGAGAAGATCGGCGCCGAGCTGGTCAAGGAGGTCGCGAAGAAGACCGACGACGTCGCCGGTGACGGCACCACCACCGCCACCGTGCTCGCCCAGGCGCTCGTCCGCGAGGGTCTGCGCAACGTCGCTGCCGGCGCCAACCCGATGGCCCTGAAGAAGGGCATCGAGAAGGCCGTCGAGTCGGTCACCGAGTACCTGCTCTCGACCGCCAAGGACGTCGAGACCAAGGAGCAGATCGCCGCCACCGCGTCGATCTCCGCCGCCGACACCGCCATCGGCGAGCTCATCGCCGAGGCGATGGACAAGGTCGGCAAGGAAGGTGTCATCACCGTCGAGGAGAGCAACACCTTCGGCCTGGAGCTCGAGCTCACCGAGGGCATGCGCTTCGACAAGGGGCACCTGTCGGCCTACTTCGTCACCGACCCCGAGCGCATGGAGACCGTGCTCGACGACCCGTACATCCTGGTCGTCAACTCCAAGATCAGCTCGGTGAAGGACCTGCTCCCGCTGCTGGAGAAGGTCATGCAGTCGGGCAAGCCGCTGGCCATCATCGCCGAGGACGTCGAGGGCGAGGCCCTGGCCACCCTGGTGGTCAACAAGATCCGCGGCACCTTCAGGTCGGTCGCCGTCAAGGCCCCCGGCTTCGGCGACCGCCGCAAGGCCATGCTGAACGACATCGCCATCCTCACCGGTGGCCAGGTCATCAGCGAGGAGGTCGGGCTGAAGCTGGAGAACGCCGACCTGTCGCTGCTGGGCCGCGCCCGCAAGTTCGTCACCACCAAGGACGAGACGACGATCATCGAGGGTGCCGGTGACCCCGACCAGATCGCCGGCCGGGTGAACCAGATCCGCGCCGAGATCGAGAAGTCGGACTCCGACTACGACCGCGAGAAGCTGCAGGAGCGGCTGGCCAAGCTGGCCGGCGGCGTCGCCGTCATCAAGGCCGGCGCCGCGACCGAGGTCGAGCTCAAGGAGCGCAAGCACCGCATCGAGGACGCGGTGCGCAACGCCAAGGCCGCCGTCGAGGAGGGCATCGTCGCCGGTGGTGGCGTCGCCCTGGCGCAGGCCACCGGCGTCGCGTTCGACAAGCTCGAGCTCGAGGGTGACGAGGCCACCGGTGCCAACATCGTGCGCGTCGCGCTCGAGGCGCCGCTGAAGCAGATCGCCGTCAACGCCGGCCTCGAGGGCGGCGTCGTGGTGGAGAAGGTCCGCAACTCCGACACCGGCCACGGCCTCGACGCCGCCACCGGGGAGTACGTGGACATGGTCTCCGCGGGCATCATCGACCCGGCCAAGGTGACCCGCTCGGCGCTGCAGAACGCCGCGTCCATCGCGGGTCTGTTCCTCACCACCGAGGCCGTCGTCGCCGACAAGCCCGAGAAGGCCGCTCCGGCCATGGCCGGCGCCGGTGACGGCGGCATGGGCGGCATGGACTTCTAGAAGGACCCCGCTGCCCCCCACCGTTCGCAAGCTCACGGCGGGTCCCTGCAGCGGGGCCGTTCCAGTCCGTCACCAGCAGGGGCGGTCCCGCAGCACGCGGGGCCGCCCCTGTCGGCGTCATGTGGCCTTCGGCCTCCCTGCAGGGTCCCGCCGCGAGCGTGCGAGCGGTGGGGGCAGGGGGCCCTCTTTCAGCCCCGGGGCCCGCCCAGCAGCCACCCGCAGGGCTCGGCCAGCGCGTCGGCCTCGGCCGGACCCCACGAGCCGGGTGCGTACCGGTGCACCCGCGGCGGGTGCTCCTGCAGCGGGGCGAACGCCGTCCAGGCGCTGGCCAGGCCGGCGCTGCTGGTGAACAGCGACCGGTCGCCGACGAGGACGTCGTGCAGCAGGGAGGCGTAGGGCGGCAGCGGCGTCCCGCCCGGGACGTCGGCGATCTCGAGCGTGGCGGTCGCGCGGGCGAGGGCCAGGTCGGGGCCGGGCTCCTTGACGACCACCCGCAGGTCCACCTGGCCCGACCCGGACAGCGACAGCGACAGCACGTTGCCGTGCCCGACGTCGTCGTGGCCGGGGACGCCGGTCACCGGCCCCTCGGGCCTGCGCAGCAGCAGGCTGACCCGCTGCTCGCTGGCGGCCATCCGCTTGCCGGTCCGCAGCAGGAACGGCACCCCGCGCCAGCGGTCGGTGTCCACCCACAGCCGGGCGGCCACGAAGGTGTCGGTCCTCGAGTCGTCGGCCACGCCCTCGATGTCGGTGTAGCCGTCGAACTGGCCGAGCACCACCTCGTCCGGGTCGAGGGGCCGGAAGGCCGCCAGCACCGCCTCCCGGGCCTGCTGCAGGTCCGCCGGCGAGAAGCTGGCCGGGGGCTCCATGGCCACCTCGGCGGCGAGCTGGAACAGGTGGGTGACCAGCATGTCGAGGGCGGCGCCGGTGGCGTCGTAGAAGGTCGCGCGCTGGGCGACGTCCAGGGTCTCCGGGACGTCGATCTGCACCTGGGTCACGTACTCGCGGCTCCAGGTGTGCTCGAACAGCCCGTTGGCCAAGCGCAGCACGTGCAGGTCCTGCGTGCCCTCCTTGCCCAGGAAGTGGTCGATGCGGAAGACCTGGTCCTCCTCGAGCACGGACAGCACCAGCTCGTCGAGCTCGCGGAAGGTCGCCGGAGAGGTGCCGTAGGGCTTCTCGTAGACCACCCGCGAGCCCTCGGCCAGCCCGTGCTGCTGCAGGCCCCGGGTCAGCGTCTCGAACGCCGACGGCGGCACGGCGAGGTAGTGGACCAGCTGGGCGTCGGCACCCAGCTCCTCGCGGGTCTCGGTGAGGACGTCGAGCAGGCTGCCGGGGGAGGACTCGTCGAAGCCGCCGCCGGCGAAGCGCAGCCGGCGGGAGAACTCCTCCCACGGCCCCTGCGCGTCGTCGCCCGCCTCGCCCACCGGGCCGAACTCGACGAGCGCGTCGTGCACCCGGCCGGCGAAGTCCTCGTGGGAGACGTCACCGCGGCCGTTGCCGACGAGGCGCCAGTCGTCGGGCAGCAGGCCGTCGCGGGCGAGCTGGAAGAAGGCGGGCAGCACCATCCGGCGGGACAGGTCACCGGTGGCGCCGAAGAGCACGAACACGGTGGGCGGCAGGTCGGTCACGGCGCTCCTCTCGGCCGGGGACGGGCAGCACTGCTGTGCCCGGGCGGCGCGGCGGTCACTCGTGCGCGGGTCGTCGGCGTCGGGACCGGCCGCGCCGGGTACGCGCGGCCCGTGGCGGTGCTGATCGGGACGTCGGGCTGGCAGTACCGCGACTGGCGCGGCCGCTTCTACCCGCCGGGGCTGCCGCAGCGGCTGTGGCTGGAGCACTACGCCGGTCACTTCGCCACGGTGGAGAGCAACAACGCCTTCTACCGGCTGCCCGAGCTGGCCACGTTCGAGGCGTGGCGGGCGCGCACCCCGCCGGACTTCCGGTGGGCGGTCAAGGCCAGCCGGTTCCTCACCCACGTCAAGCGGCTGCGCGAACCGGAGGAGCCGGTCGCCCGCCTGGTCGAGCGAGCTGCCGGCCTCGGCGACAAGCTGGACGTCGTCCTGCTGCAGCTGCCGCCCACCCTCCGGGCGGACGCCGGGCTGCTCCGGGACTGCCTGGTGCAGTTCCCACCCGTCACCCGGGTCGCCGTGGAGCCGCGGCACGACAGCTGGTGGACCGACGAGGTCCGCGCCCTGCTGGAGCGCTCCGGCGCCGCGCTGTGCTGGGCCGACCGCGACGAGCAGCCGGTCGCGCCGCTGTGGCGCACCGCCGGCTGGGGCTACCTGCGGCTGCACCACGGCGTCGAGGCCTGGGGCTACCGCCGGCAGACGCTGCAGCTGTGGGCCGAGCGGCTGGCGGCCACCTGGGAGCCGAACGCCGACGTGTACGTCTACCTCAACAACGACCCGGGCGGTGCGGCCGTCGTCGACGCGGTGGCCCTCGCCGAGGAGGTCCGCCGCACCGGCCGGACGCCGACCCGCGTGCCCACCCCCGACGAAGCCACCGGGCGCGCCTGGCCCGCGGCCTAGCCGACGATGGCGTGCGGGTCCTCGGCGTGGCGGACGCCGAGCTGGTCGGCCGCCTGCCCCAGCACCGCCTGGACGGCGAGGGTGTCGGCGAGCGGCACGACCGCGCTCTCCGTCCGCCCGGCCTGCAGGCACTCGGTCACCTCGGCCAGCTCGTGCGTGTAGCCGCGGCCGGTCGGCGGGAGGGTGATCGTCTCGGGCTCGGCGCCGGTGCGGTGCAGCACGATCGTGTCCGGGTGGTGGAAGCGGGGGAGGACGTCGACCCAGCCGGCCGTGCCGAACACGCGCGCCTGACCGGGCGTCGGGTAGCGCAGCGAGGTGGTGAGGGTGGCCGAGCGGCCGTCGGCGTACCCCAGCAGCAGCGCGGCCTCGGCGTCGGCACCGGTCGGGAAGCGCGAGCCCACCGCGGTGACGGTGTCCGGGGCCCCGAGCAGCATCTGGGCGAAGGAGACGACGTAGACGCCGAGGTCCAGCAGCGCGCCGCCGCCCAGCTCCAGCGCGAACAGCCGGTCGGCGGGGTCGTACTCGCGGGCCACGCCGAGGTCGGCCTGCACCGAGCGCACCTCGCCGACGGCGCCGTCGGCGACCAGCTCCCGCAGCCGGACGACGACCGGCTGGAAGCGGGTCCACATCGCCTCCATGACGAAGACCCCGCGCGCCCGCGCCCGCTCGACCACCTCGGCCGCGCCGGCGGGGGTGGCGGTGAACGCCTTCTCCACCAGCAGCGCCTTGCCGGCGTCGATCGCGGCGAGCGCGATCGCGGCGTGCTGGGGGTGCGGCGTGGCGATGTACAGGACGTCGACCTCGGGGTCGGCGAGGATGTCGGCGTAGGAGCCGTGCGCCCGCTCCAGCCCGTGCCGCCGCGCGAAGGCGGCCGCGCGGTCGGCCGACCGGGAGGCGACCGCGACCGGTCGCGCGCCCGGCACGAGCGCGAAGTCGCCCACCACGTTCTCGGCGATGCGGCCCGGCCCGACGATGCCCCAGCGGATCTCCCGGCTCACCCCGGGGACGTTACCGGGGAGCCGAACCGCAGCAGGTTGCCGTCCAGGTCGACGTGCCGGCCCTCCCGGATGCCCCACGGCCGGTCCTCGGGCGCGCTGGTGCGGTCCACGTCCGCCCAGGCGGTCGCCACCGCGTCGGCGTCCGGCACGTGCAGGAACACCGTGGCCGCCGTCCGCTCCGGGTCGTGGCCGGGGACCACGGCCAGGTGCAGCTCCAGCCCCGCCCAGGCAGCGAAGCCGTACCTGTCGTCGTGCCGGCTGACGAGGAAGCCGAGGGCGCGGTAGTGGTCGAGGGAGCGGTCGAGGTCGGCCACCGGCAGCACCGGGGAGGCCCGCACCTCGGCGGGGGAGTCGGTCACCGGAGCAGACTGCACCCGTGGCCGTGCTGATCGACACCCCCGCGTGGCCCTGGCGCGGGCGGCGGTGGTCCCACCTGGTCAGCGACGTCTCCTACGACGAGCTGCACGCCTTCGTCGTCGCCGCCGAGCTGGGCATCCCGCGGCGGGCGTTCCAGGGCGACCACTACGACGTCCCCGAGGACCTCTACGACGTGGCGGTGGCCGCCGGCGCCGAGCCGGTGGGCGCCCGGGAGCTGCTGGCCCGGCTGACGGCGGCCGGGCTGCGGCTCAGGAGGCCCTCCCGGCCCGCTGCCCCAGCAGGCTGAGCTCCGCGGCGAGGTTGGCCCGGGCCCGCGGCGTCCACCCCGCGGCGAGGGCGGGCAGCCGGTACAGCGCCGGCAGCGCCAGCAGCTGCTCCAGGACGGCGGTGCGCCCGGCGGTGAACTGCGCGTCGGAGAGGTGCCCGTACTCCTCCCGGACCGCCGAGGCGTAGGCGGCGTAGACCTCGGGCGGGCCGGCGAGCACCGCGAGGTCGGCGTCGCACAGGACCGCGCCGTCCGCGTCGTCCGGAGCCGGGTCGTGCCCGGCGGTGAGCAGCACCAGCCGGGCCACCTCCTGCACCCGCTCGGCGGCCACGAGGCCGCGCAGGCCGGCGCGCGCCCGCTCGGCGCTGACCTGCTCGTTGTCGCCGCGCTGGGGGTCGTAGACGACGTCGTGGTACCAGGCGGCCAGCCGGACGGCGTCGGGGTCGGTCGCGGCAGCGGCCAGCTCGCCGACCAGCCCGAGGACGGCGGCCAGGTGCGCCAGGTCGTGGTAGCGGCGGTGCGGTTCGCCCCACGCGGCCACCACGGCGGCCCACTCGGTGCGGGAGGTGGAGGAGTCGCCGGCCAGCCGCGCCCACGCCTCGAAGCCGACCAGGCTCATGCCGCCCCGCAGGTGCGCACGGCAAGCAGGGTCGACGCGCGGGCCTCGACGTCGGTCAGGTCGGCCACGGGCGGAGTCTGGCACGCTCGGCCGACCCCGGGGCCGGACCCGGCGGGTTAGCTTCGGCGTCGTGACCTCACGGCTCCCGCCGCCCGGCTGGTACCCCGACCCCGGGGGCAGCGGCGGCATCCGCTGGTGGGACGGCCGGGTCTGGACCCGGCACGTGCAGCAGGCGCCGAGCGGGGCCTCGGTGTACGACCAGCCGGTGCTGGTGGTCAGCCAGCGGACGAAGCTGATCGGGCTGACCCAGGAGTTCACCGTCCTCGACGGTCAGGGGCGACGGATCGGTGCGGTCGTCGAGGTCGGGCAGACCACGCTGAAGAAGGCCGCGCGCTTCGTCTCCAGCGTCGACCGGTTCCTCGACCACCGGCTCGAGGTCCGCGACGCCTCGGGTGTGGTGCTGGTGCTGACCCGCCCGGCCACGCTCCTGCGCGCGCGCCTGGTCGTGGAGCGGCCGGACGGGCAGCCGGTCGGGGAGATCGTGCAGGCCAGCATCCGCGGCCGGTCCCGGTTCGACCTCGTCGCCGGCGGCCGGGTGGTCGGGGCGATCCGGGCGGAGGACCGGGCGGCGTGGGACTTCCCGGTCACCGATGCCGGCGGCACCGAGGTGGCCAGGATCACCAAGCGGTGGGAGGGGCTGGCCCGGGCGCTGCTCAGCACGGCCGACCGGTACGTCGTCCGGGTGCACTCCCGGCTGGAGGACCCGCTGGCGAGCATGGTCATCGCCTGTGCGCTGACCGTCGACACCGCGCTGGAGCAGGACGACCGCGGGGGCGATCGGTCCCGGGCCCGTGCGAGCCGCCCGGACCGGGGGTAGCGTGGACGGTGTCCGGGCCGGGCGCATCGTGCCCCCGGGTGCCAATTGGTCACCGCCTTCGCGGACCACCGCCCCGACTCCGGTCGGGGGTCTGGAGCCGCGTCGTGCCTCTCGCCGCGAGGCGGCCGTCGCCCGGTCCGGACCCTCCTCTCCCCGGCCGCGGCGCTCGCCGTCCGCACCGCCGTGAGGTGCCCTGAGGGGACTCAGTCGCTGGCCGGGCGCCCGGGACCGCCCGACCGACCGATGCCCCGGGGCACCCCTCAGCACCACCGTCGACGTCGTCGCAATGGACCCGACGACAGGAGGCGGTCATGGCCACCTACCCCAACCCCGGCCTCGAGGCCGAGCTGGCCTACCGGCGCGAGGTGCTGCGCGCCATCGGCCGCGGGACGCGCACCCGACGCGGCCCCTGGTTCCGCCGGCGCACCCGGCGGGCGGGCTGAAGGACCCCGGCCCCCTTGCAGGCAGGAGGACCCCCTTCCCGAGCCCCCCGTCGAAGGACCTCCTCCTCCCGAGTGGCGGGGGCAGGGGGGTCCTTGCCCCACCGGTCCGGTCGGGGGCCCGTGCCACGATCGACCTCGTGCCGCAGTGGGACGACCGACCGATGGTGGGCCGGGACGCCGAGCTCGCCCGCCTGCTGGCCGCGGTCGACCGTGCCATCGACGGCCGCGGCTGCGCGGTGCTCCTGGCCGGTGACGCCGGCGTCGGCAAGACCCGGCTGCTCGACGAGCTGGCCGCCCGGGCGGCCGGGCGCGGCGTCCGCGTGCTGACCGGCCACTGCGTGGACCTCGGCGACGTCGGGTTGCCGTACCTGCCGTTCGTCGACCTGCTGCGCCCGGTGGCCGGCGAGCCCGCGGCCGCCTCCGCCGCGGCGCAGCCGGCCCTGGCCGGCCTGCTCGCCGGCCGGGCCGTCGCGGGCGCGCCCGAGCTGCCGGCCGGGGAGGCCGCCGACCTCGGCCGCCCCCTGACCCCCAGGCCCCTCCTCGACGACGGCCGGCTGCAGCTGTTCGAGGCGGTCGCCGCGCTGCTGGGCGAGCTCGCCGCGGTGACTCCGCTGCTGGTCGTGTTCGAGGACGCGCACTGGGCCGACCGGTCCAGCCGCGACCTGCTGCGCTACCTGCTCGCCCGGCTGGCCGACGTGCCGGTGGCACTGGTCGTCTCGTACCGCTCCGACGACCTGCACCGTCGCCACCCGCTGCGCCCGCTGCTGGCCGAGCTGGTGCGGCTGCCGGGGGTCGAGCGGCTGGAGCTGGCGCCGCTGCCGGACGCCGCCGTCGGCGAGCTGGTCCGCGGGCTGACCCCCGAGGTGCCCGACAGCACGGTCGAGGACGTCGTGGCCCGCGCCGAGGGCAACGCCTTCTACGCCGAGGAGCTGCTCGCCGCGGGGCTGGCGGGGGAGACGCTGCCGCTGGCGCTGACCGACGTGCTGCTGGCACGGGTGGAGCAGCTCGGGGAGGCCGCCCAGCGGGTGGTGCGCGTGGCCGCGGTCGCCGGCCGGCGGGTGCGCCACGAGTTGGTCGCCGCCGTCGGCGGGCTCGATCCGACGGAGCTCGAGGCCGCGCTGGCCGAGGCGGTCCACCGGCACCTGCTGGTCGTCTCGGACGACGGTCGCTACCGCTTCCGGCACGCCCTGCTGCGCGAGGCGGTGCTCGCCGACCTGCTGCCCGGGGAGCGGGTGCGGCTGCACGCGGCGATCGCCGCCCATCTGCTCGCCACGCCGGGCGGGGGCACCGCCGCGGAGCTGGCCCTCCACGCGCGGGGCAGCAACGACCTCGCCGGGGCTCTCTCCGCGTCGCTGGAGGCGGCGGCCGAGGCCGGCCGGGTCGGCGCACCCGCCGAGCAGCTGCAGCACCTGGAGGCGGCCCTGGCGCTGTGGTCGGCGGTCCCGGACGCGGCCGGGCGCGCCGGCCGGGACCAGGTCGAGCTCCTGCTCGACACCGCCGCGGCGGCCCGCCGGGGTGGCGAGCTGCACCGGGCGGTGGCGCTGCTGCGCTCGGCCCTGGAGCTGCTCGGGGAGGACGGCGACCCGATCGCCCGGGCCCGGGTGCACTCCACCCTGGCCCAGGCGCTGGGCCGGATCGAGGACCAGGCCGCGGCCCACCGGGAGACCAGCCGGGCGATGGCGCTGGTCCCGGCGCAGCCGCCGTCGGTGGTGCGCACCTGGGCCGCGGCGACGCACGCGCGTACCAGCTACGACCGGGGGCTGCGCGCGGAGGGGGATGCGGCCGCCGACGAGGCGCTGGCCGCCGCCGACACGCTGGGCCTGGACAGCGCCTGGGCCGACACGGCGGTGTCCCTGGTCCGGATGCGCGGGTCCGGGGACCGGGCGGTGGTGCGGGCCCGCCTGGAGGAGGCGCTGGTGCGGGCCCGCCGTTCGCGGGACACCGACGTCGAGATGCGGGTGCTGTTCAACCTGGCCGTCGTCCCCCAGGACGCCGGGGACGTGGCCGAGGCGCTGACCTGGATCGACGCCGGGCTCGAGCGTGCCCGTGAGCTGGGCGTGGAGTGGGCGTTCTACCCCGCCGAGCTGCGCCACCTGGGGGTCGTCGCCCGGTACGTCACCGGGAACTGGGAGGGCAGCCTGCAGCTCGCCGACCAGCTGGCGCGGGTACCGGTCATGGCGGCGCACGTGCGCGCGGCCGGGCTGCTCGTGCAGGTCGGCCGGGGCGACCCGGCCGCCGCCGACCGGGTCGCGTGGGCGCGCGGGCTCGTCCGCCGGCTGGACGCGCACGTGCTGCTGCTCCTCGCCACCGCGAGCGCCGAGATCGACCTGGCCGCCTGGGCCGGGGACGCCGGCACGGCGGCCGAGCGGGCCCGCGCGGCGGCGGAGCGGGTGCGCACCCTGTGGGGCGCCGATCGGTTGGCGGTGGTCCGGCTGAGCGCCATGGCGCTGGCACCGGTCGGCGACGCCGCGGTCACGGCTCGGTTGCTCGGCGACGACGCCGGTGCGCGGCGCTGGGTGGAGACGGGGGAGGAGCTCGCCGGGCTGGCGCACGCAGCGGTCGAGGACCACCTGCGGTCGGTGGGCGGGTACGGCGCCGAGGGAGTGGCGTGGCTGACCCGGGTGGAGGCCGAGCAGGCCCGGCTGGCCGGCCGGGTCGAACCCGACCTGTGGCGGGCCGCCGTCGACGCGTTCGGCTACGGGCACGTCTACGAGCAGGCCCGGTCGCGGTGGCGGCTGGCCGAGGCGCTGCTCGCGACCGACGACCGGGCCGGCGCCGCCGAGGAGCTGCGCGCCGCCGCCTCGGTCGCGGACCGGTTGGGGGCCGCGCCGCTGCGCGCTGCCCTGGTGGCGCTGGCCCGGCGCGGACGCCTGCCCCTGGACCTGCCCGGGGCCGGGCGGGTCGTCGACCCCGCGGCGGTGTTCACGCCGCGCGAGAGCGAGGTGCTCGGGTTGCTGGCGCGGGGGCGGACCAACCGGCAGATCGGCGCGGAGCTCTACATCAGCGAGAAGACGGCCAGCGTGCACGTCAGCAACATCCTCGCCAAGCTCGGCGCCGGCGGCCGCGCGGAGGCGGTGGCGCTGGCCGCCGCCCGCGGGCTGCTGCCGTCGGTGGGCGCGCCGGCGAGCTGAGTGCTCACCCCGCCTGCCGTCGCCCGACCCAGGGCCCGGGATGATCATCGGCGGATGGCTGGCCGACACGCCCGACGTGGACAGCCACCCGCCGATGATCGACGGGCGGGGTGTCACAGCATGGTGCCCAGGCGTTCGCGGCGGGCGCGCAGCACCTCGATCGACGCGGACGCCGAGGGTGGCCCGGGCACCGACTTGCGCAACTGGGTGTGCACCACCGCGTGCGGCGTCGACGTCTTCGCCGACACCCGGCTGACCAGGCGGTTGATCTCCCGGCGCAGCTCGGCCGCGTCGCGCCAGGAGCGGCCGGCAGCACCATCGGCGAGGTCCTCGTCGGGGTGGTCCTCGACGAGCGGCAGCTCGCCAGTGTCGTCGTGGTGGCGCTCGGCGATCCGGGCCCGCAGCTCGTCGTCCCGCCGGGCCAGCAGCTCGGCGGTCTGCTCGGCGGTGAGCAGGCCGGGGATGCCGAGGAAGTCTTCGTCCTCGGGGGCGACCTCCGCCGGTGACCCCGACCCGGTGTGCGCGGTGCCGCCGTGCAGCACGTGCGCGAAGCGGGCGTCGGCCTCGAGCGCCTCGAACTGCCGGACCCCGTCGACCGGCGGGTCCCTGCGCGGCGGCGGCTCGAGGTCGAGCGCCTCGGGGTCGGCCGCCTTGGGCGGCGGAAGAACGTGGTTGCGTTGCTCCTCCATCGAGGCGGCGAGGGTCAGCAGCGGCCGGACGGCGGGCAGGAACACCGTCGCCGACTCGTGCGGCGCCCGGGCGCGGACGACCCGGCCGACCGCCTGGGCGAAGAACAGCGGCGTCCGGTAGGAGGTCATCCACGCCAGGACGGCGGCCCGCGGGACGTCGACGCCCTCGGAGATCATCCGCACGCAGACCGCGATGCGCGCGGAGCCGGCCGCGAAGCGCTCGATCTTCTTCGACGCCCTGGGGTCGTCGGAGAGGATCAGCTCCGGCGCCTTGCCGGTGACCCGCTTGACGATGCGGGCGTAGGCGCGGGCGTCGTCCTGGTCGCTGGCCAGCACCAGCCCCGCGGCGTCGGGCATGCCGTTCTCGCGCAGGTGGGTGATCCGGTCGTCCATCGCGGCGATCACGTGCGGCACCCACTGGCCCTTGGGGTCCAGCGCCGTCCGCCAGGCCTGCATCTCCACCGATCGCGTGCCGGCCTCGGACAGCGAGGCGGCGACCACCTCGCCGGCGGAGTTCCGCCAGCGCGACGTCCCGGTGTAGGCGGCGAACACCACCGGCCGCACCACGTCGTCGGCCAGCGCCTCCCGGTACCCGTAGGTGTAGTCGGCGCGGCTGACCAGGCCCAGCCCGCCCTCGCCGTCGTCGCCCTCGAAGCCGTCCTCCTCGTAGCGGACGAAGGGGATGCGCTCGTCGGGCTTGGTGCGGAACGGCGTCCCGGTCAGGCACAGCCGGCGCGCGGCGCGGCCGTGGGCCTCCTCGACCGCCTCGCCCCAGGACAGCCCGTCGCCGGCGTGGTGCACCTCGTCGAGGATCACCAGCGTCTTGACCGCGGTGGCGCGGGCGGCGTGCAGCATCGGCTTGCCGGCGACCTGCGCGTAGGTGGTCACGTAGCCCTGGGTGCCGGCGCGCACCGGCCCGACGGCGTTGGTCAGCCCCGGGTCCAGGACGATGCCCATCCGGTCGGCGGCGTCGGCCCACTGTAGCCGCAGGTGGTCGGTCGGGCAGACGACGACCACCCGGGCGACCTCGCGGCGCTGCAGCAGCCGCGCGGCCAGGGTGAGCGCGAAGGTCGTCTTGCCCGCGCCCGGGGTCGCGGTGACCAGGAAGTCCCTGGGCGACTCCTGCTCGTACTGCTCCAGGGCGGCCTGCTGCCAGGCCCGGAGCGGTCGGCCGGTCCTCTGCGGGGCGACCGCCTCCGCGCGTGCTGCACTTCCCATGTCGCCGGCCATCCTGCCTGCGGCGAGGGCGACACGCCCAACCGGCCGCCTGCCGCGCGCGTCCCCGCCCTCGGCGTATGGGGCTCGGCGACGAGGACCTGACCTGCGGCGACGCCGCGGGCTGACCGCCCGCCGGGTGCTGCTCACCGGGTCGACCCCGCCGCGGCACCCACCACGTGCTCAGTCCAGGCGGGCGTCGTGGACGAGCAGGGCCAGCTGGGTGCGGTTGGCGAGGTCGAGCTTGGCGAGGATGCGGGTGAGGTGGGCCTTGACCGTGGCGGTGCTCAGGTAGAGCTCGCCGCCGATCTCGGCGTTGGTGGCCCCGCGCGCCACGGCGAGGGTGACGTCCAGCTCGCGCGGGCTGAGCGCCCGCAGGCTGGCACGCGCCCGGTCCTCGCCGGCGGTGTCGGCGACGCGGTCCATCAACCGGCGCAGCACCGAGGGGGACACGGCGGGCTCCCCGCGGGCCACGCGCAGGACGGCGTCGACGATGGTGGCCGGGGCGGCGTCCTTGAGCAGGAAGCCGGCGGCGCCGGCCCGCAGCGCCCGGGCGATGTCCTCGTCGCTGTCGAAGGTGGTCAGCACCACGACCTGGGGGGCGTCGGGGCGCCGGCGCACCTGCCGGGTGGCCTCGACCCCGTCGACGCGGGGCATGCGCAGGTCCATGAGGACGACGTCGGCGCGCTGACCGCGCAGGGCGCGGAGGACCTCGTCGCCGTCGGCGGCCTCGGCGACGACGGTGATCCCGGCGACGCCGTCGAGCATCAGCCGCAGTCCGGCCCGCACCAGCGGGTCGTCGTCGACGAGCAGGATCGACACCCGGTCGGCGGGGCCGGCTGCCGGGGGCGTGCTCACCGGGTGGCCGCCGCGAGGCTGCGGCCGGCGACCGGCCACGGCACCCGGACCCGCAGCACGAACCGCCCGCCCTCGACGCCGTGGGCACTGTGTCCGCCGGCGAGCCGGACCCGCTCGTCCACGCCCAGCAGACCGGTGCCGCTGCCGCGGGTCAGCGGAGCGCGGCCGGCCGGAGGCAGCGGGTTGCTCACCACCAGTTCGGCGGAGCCGCCCGGCTGCGCGCCGACGGTGACGTGCACCGGAGAACCGGGCGCGTGCCGGCGGGCGTTGGTCAGCGCCTCCTGCAGGACCCGGTACAGGGTCCGCCCGGCCCCGTCGGGCAGGCTCCGCAGGGCGTCCAGCGAGCCGTGCAGCTCGACCGGGGTGCCGGAGCGGCGGGCGTCGTCGACCAGCCGTGCCAGGTCGCCGGCGCCGGGCGGGGGGTGCAGCCGCTCGGCCGGCGGCGACTCCTCGTCGCTGCGCAGGACGCCGATCACGTCGCGGAGGTCGTTGAGCGCCTCCTGCACGCCGCGGCGGACGAGGCCGGCGGCCTCGGCGAGGCGTTCCGGTGCCGCGTCCGGGCGGAACTCCAGCGCCCCGGCGTAGGTGGCCAGCAGGGAGAGCCGGTGGGCGAGCACGTCGTGCATCTCCCGCGCGATGGCGGTCCGTTCGGCCGCACGCGCCTCGGCGACGCGCCGCTCCTGCTCCGCCTCGGCCCGCCGCGCGCGTTCCCGCAGCGAGGCGAGCAGCGACGCCCGCGCCTGCAGGAACGCGCCCGTGGCCACCAGCGCCGCCTGGGTCACCGCGTCGAGGACGACCCACCACAGCAGCGGGATGCTCTGCGCAGGGACCAGCGCCCGCTGCACCAGGAGTGCCGAGAAGCCGGCTGCCGCCAGCAGCAGGGCGGTGCGCAGCGGGCGGGTGCGCGCGACGAGGGCGACGGCGAGGGTCGCGCACGGGGTGGCGGCCGGGGACAGCGCGCTGAGCAGCACCAGCGCGACGCCACCGGTCACCGGACGGCGCAGCAGCGGCGGGACCAGGGCGCACGCGGCGATCCCCGCCGCCAGGTCCAGCAGGAACCGCCCGCTGAGCCCCAGGCTCGCCCAGCGGCCGACGAGCGTGGCGGCGACCACCGACCCCACGGCGGCGGTGCTGACGACCACCGCCCGTGCGGGCGGACGGTCGGCACAGTCCTGCATGCCTGGACGGTAGGGGTCCGCCGGCTGCGCGGGTACCGACCAAAGTCGGCTCGTCGACCGCCGCCGGGTGACCGGCCGACAGCTCTCCGGACGCTGCCCGGCCGGGCTCCGCCCGGGCAGCGTGGCGGCCGTGGCCACTCCGTCCTCCCGGCACCGACCCGCCGTCCGCGTCGCGGTGGGCGCGGCGGTCGGGTTCGCCGTCCCCACTCTCGCCTTCTACGTCCTGCGCTGGTCCGGGGTGGGGGTGTACCCGGCGCTGGTGGCCTCGGCGCTGGTCTCGGCGCTGCCGGCGCTGGTCTCCCTGGTCCGCGACCGGCGCGTCGACGGGTTCTCCGCGTACGTCACGGCGATGACGCTCGGCGCCCTGGTCGTCTCGCTGCTGCCCGGCGACACGCGGTTCCTGCTGGCCCGGGAGGCGGTGCTGACCGGGGTCACCGGCGTCTGGTTCCTCGCCGGCGTGCGGACCCGCCGTCCGTTGGTCTACCTGCTGTCCCGGCCGCTGCTCGAGGGCCGCCTGCACTGGCCCGCGGACTGGGAGCGGCTGTGGGCGGCCTCCCCGCGGTTCCGGCGCATGTGGCGGACTGCCGGCGTCCTGTGGGGGATCGGCCTGCTCGCCGACGCCGCGGTGCGGGTGCTGCTCGCCTACACCGTGCCGCCCGACCGCGTCCCCGTGCTCGGCACGGCCCTGTACGCGGTCACCCTCGTCGTCCTCAACGCGGTCACGCACGCCTACTACGCGGTCTGCGGCGTCCACGACCCCCGTTCGCCGCTGCGCCGCGCGGAGGACGACGCGGTGCACCCGCTGCCCCGGTGAGGAGCCGGGCTGCTCTCCCGCCGTCGGCGGCCCGTGCCGCCGGGCTCGGGGCTCTCGACACGGCCGCCGGACGCCGGGAGCATCGACGTCCGAGATGGAGCGCGGACGGCTGTCGGGCCAGCCCGACACGGGATCGGCCGGTTGGCGGGATGGGGTGGGGCACCCGCCCCGACCAGGCTCGACCGCATGACCGCCGACACCGCCGTCCCGCCGCCGATGACCGCCCCGGGCACCCCCGCCCCACCCCGTCCCCGCGACGCGCTGCGACGCCTCGGCGTGGACACCGCCTACAGCCTGGTCACCTTCCCGGTGGCGACCACCGGCTTCGTCCTGGTCGTGGTCGGCCTCGCGGCCGGCGCCGGGCTGCTCGTGGTGTGGGTCGGCCTCCCCGTCCTCGCGGGGACCCTGCTCGCGGCGCGCGGCCTGGCCGGCGTGGAGCGCGCCTGGCTGCCCGCCGTCCTCGGGACCCCGCTGCCTGCGCCGGTTCACCGGCGGGCGGAGGGCGGAACGGTCCGGCGGCTGCTGACGCCGCTGCGCGATCCGCAGGCCTGGCTCGACGCGCTGCACGCGCTGATCCGCTTCCCGCTGTCGATCCTGGCGTTCGCCGTCACCGTGGCGTTCTGGTCGGCGGCGCTCGGCGGCCTGACCTACGCGGCCTGGGACTGGACGCTGCCCGACGCCTCCCGCGACCCGGAGAACACCGACCTGCTGGAGCTGCTCGGCTTCGACAGCAGCCCCTGGCGGCGGATCCTGCTCTACACCGCGATCGGGGTGGTCTTCGCGCTGCTCCTGCCGTTCGTCGTGCGCGGTGTGGCGCTGCTGCAGGCGCAGCTGGGGCGGGTGCTGCTCACCTCCCGCGCGGCGACCCAGGCCGAGATGGACCGGCTGGCCGGCGGCCGGGACGCCGCGGTGGCCGCCGAGGCGGTCGCGCTGCGCCGGCTCGAGCGCGACATCCACGACGGCCCGCAGCAGCACCTGGTGCGGCTGGGCATGGACCTCTCCCGGGCGCAGCGCCAGCTCGACCGCGACCCCGCGGCCGCCCGGACGACCCTCGGCGAGGCGGCCGGCCTGGCCCGGGAGGCGCTCGAGGAGCTGCGCGCCCTCTCCCGCGGCATCGCTCCGCCGGTGCTCGCCGACCGCGGCCTGCCCGCCGCGCTGGCGGCGCTGGCCGCCCGCTCGCCGGTGCCGGTGGAGCTCGCCGTCGACCTGCCGCCGCAGCGGCCGGCTCCGGCGGTGGAGAACACCCTGTACTTCGTGGTCAGCGAGGCGCTGGCCAACGCGGCCAAGCACAGCCGGGCACGGGTGTGCCGGGTCGAGGTCGGCCGGGCCGACGGCGTGGTACGGGTCGTGGTCGAGGACGACGGCGCCGGTGGGGCGGTCGCCGCCCCCGGCCACGGCCTGGCGGGGCTGGCCGACCGGCTGCGCGCCGTGGACGGCGTCCTGACCGTGGACAGCCCGAGCGGTGGGCCGACCCGGCTGACCGCGCAGCTGGCGTGGGCCTGACCGGCGGCCGCCCGGTGCGGGTGGTGCTCGCCGAGGACTCGGTGCTCCTGCGGGAGGGGCTGGTCCGCCTGCTGGAGGAGGCCGGCACGGAGGTGGTCGCGGCCGTCGGCGACGGCCCCTCGCTGGTGCGGGCGGTGGTCGACCTGCGGCCGGACGTCGCCGTGGTCGACGTGCGCATGCCCCCCACGCACACCGACGAGGGGCTGCGCGCGGCGGTGGACGCGCGCCGGCAGGAGCCGGGGACGGCGGTGCTGGTGCTCTCCCAGTACGTCGAGGTCGCCTACGCCGACGAGCTGCTCGCCGACGGCCGCGGCGGCGTGGGCTACCTGCTCAAGGACCGGGTGGCCGACCTCGACCAGCTGCTGGACGCGCTGTCCGGGGTGGTGGCCGGCGGTACCGTGCTCGACCCGCAGGTGGTCGGCCAGCTGTTCGCCCGCCGGCGGGCCGACGACCCGGTGCGGCGGCTGACCCCCCGCGAGCGCGAGGTGCTCGCGCTGATCGCCGAGGGACACTCCAACGCCGCGATCGCCCGCCGGCTCGTCGTCACCCCCGGCGCCGTGGAGAAGCACACCCAGCGGATCTTCGCCAAGCTCGGCCTGACCCCGGACGAGGACCGCAACAGCCGGGTACTGGCCACCCTGGCCTACCTGCGCGCCTGACCTGCGTCCCACAGCGGACGGGCGGTTCGGCTGTCCGGCTGCTGGACCGAGTGGGGTGCCACGGGCGCGCGGACCGCGCCGTGGGACTCAGGTCGGCCGGTCCTCTGCGGGGCGACCGCCTCGGCGCGTGCTGCCCTTCTACGTCAAGAGCCATCCCGCCTGCGGTCGGGGCGGCACGCCCGACCGGCCACCTCCCGTGCGCCCGCCGCCCGGCGCCGTGCAGGGCCGGGTGCAGGTCGCCGCCCGGCGTCGATGCGCACAGCCGGCCGGACGTGTGGGGTTCGTCCCGGGTCGCGGATGAGCCGCTCCGTCCCGCGTCCCAGACGCCTCAGGGTCAGGACGGCGCGACGACCGGCAGCCCGGCGTCGACGGCGGCCTCCGCCAGCCGCTCGTCGTAGACGACGAACACCTCGAGGGCCGAGCCGAGGCTCCGGGCTGTCGCCAGGTGGATCGCGTCCGGACTGCGCAGGGATGGCGGGCCGAGGTCCGCGGCCGCCTCGAGGAGATCGGGGCCCATGGGGACGAGGTCCATCCCCGCCAGGAGTCTACGAGCATCCGGCACGGCGGCGGCGTCCACCCGGGCGACGGCGCGGACGACCTCGACGCGGGTCAGTGAGCTCGCTGACCAGGCGGCTTCCTCGTGCTCTGCCAGCCAGGCGCGCAGGGGAGCGGTCTCGCGTTCGCGGACGACGAGCTTCGTGAGGGCTGAACTGTCGAAGGCGATCACAGTCGCTCGGCGCGCTGCTGGGCCAGGGCCTCGGAGGCGCTCGGTGCTCCGGGAGGCGGCGTCACGGGCTCCGGGAGGAACCGTGGCCCGGCTGCCGGGACCAGGCGGCCCTCGGCGATCAGCCGCTCGCGCGCTGTGGCCGCAGGCGAGGGCGGGGCCAGGACGGCCACGAGTTCACCGCGCTCGGTCACCTCGACCGTCTCGCCAGCCTTCACCAGCGCCAGGTACCTGCTGGCGTTCTGGCGCAGTTCACGCACGCCGATCCGGGTCACGCCGACCACGGTAGCACTCCATGTGCTACCAGATGTCATGCCCGCGGGCTGCATCAGAGACGCACTGTTGTGCGGGAGCCCCGATCATCAGCTGCTCAGGCGCCCTCGTCGACCCGGTCCGGGCCGCCCACCTCACCCGGGCCGGCCAGGTCGGCGGCGTCGACGATGGTGTACGCGTAGCCCTGCTCGGCGAGGAACCGCTGCCGGTGCGCGGCGTACTCGGCGTCGAGGGTGTCCCGGCTGACGATCGTGTAGAAGTGCGCCTGCCGGCCGTCGGCCTTGGGTCGCAGCACCCGGCCCAGCCGCTGCGCCTCCTCCTGGCGGGAGCCGAACGTCCCCGACACCTGGACGGCGACCGCAGCCTCGGGCAGGTCGATGGAGAAGTTGGCCACCTTCGACACGACCAGCGTGCCGATCTCGCCGGCGCGGAAGGCGTCGAAGAGCTCCTCCCGCTCCCTGGTGCGGGTCGAACCCTGGATCACCGGGGCGGAGAGCGCCCGGCCGAGCTCGTCGAGCTGGTCGAGGTAGGCGCCGATGACCAGCTTCTGCTCCCCGGGGTGCCGCTCGAGCACCCGCCGGATCACCGGCAGCTTGGACGACGCGGTCGCGGCGATCCGGTACCGCTCGTCGGGCTCGGCGACGGCGTAGGTCATCCGCTCCTCGTCGTCGAGCGACACCCGCACCTCGGTGCACTCGGCCGGCGCGATGTGGCCCTGCGCCTCGATGTCCTTCCACGGGGCGTCGTAGCGCTTGGGCCCGATGAGGGAGAAGACGTCGTCCTCCCGGCCGTCCTCGCGCACCAGCGTGGCGGTCAGCCCCAGCCGGCGGCGGGACTGCAGGTCGGCGGTCAGCCGGAAGATCGGCGCGGGCAGCAGGTGCACTTCGTCGTAGACGATCAGCCCCCAGTCCTGCGCGTCGAACAGGTCCAGGTGCCGGTACTCGCCCTTCCGTCGGGTGGTCATCACCTGGTAGGTGGCGATGGTGACCGGGCGGATCTCCTTGCGCTCGCCGGAGTACTCGCCGATCTCCTCCTCGGTCAGCGACGTGCGGGCCAGCAGCTCGCGCTTCCACTGCCGCCCGGCGACGGTGTTGGTGACCAGGATCAGCGTGGTCGCCTTGGCCTCGGCCATCGCCGCGGCGCCGACCAGCGTCTTGCCCGCACCACAGGGCAGGACGACGACCCCGGAGCCGCCGGACCAGAAGCCCTCGACCGCCTCGACCTGGTAGTCGCGCAGGTGCCAGCCGGTCTGGTCGAGCTCGATCGGGTGGGCCTGGCCGTCGACGTATCCAGCGCGGTCCTCGGCCGGCCAGCCGAGCTTGAGCAGCGCCTGCTTGAGCCGGCCGCGCTCCGAGGGGTGGACGACGACGGTGTCCTCGTCGATGCGGGCGCCGAGCATGGGCGCGACCCGCTTGGCGCGGACGACCTCCTCGAGCACCGCCCGGTCGGACGTGGTGAGGACCAGCCCGTGCACCGGGTGGTTGGTCAGGGCGAGCCGGCCGAAGCGGTCCATGGTGTCGGCGACGTCGACCAGCAGGGCGTGCGGCACCGGGTAGCGGGAGTAGCGCACCAGCGCGTCGACGACCTGCTCGGCGTCGTGCCCGGCGGCGCGGGCGTTCCACAGCGCCAGCGGGGTCACCCGGTAGGTGTGCACGTGCTCCGGCGAGCGCTCCAGCTCGGCGAACGGGGCGATCGCCGCCCGGCACTCGCGGGCGGCCGGGTGGTCGACCTCCAACAGCAGGGTCTTGTCCGACTGGACGATGAGGGGGCCGTCGTTCACCAAGGACCTCTCGGCAGGCGTGGGGGAGCGGGGTCGCGCAGGACCTCTGCCACGGTAACCACGGGCACCGACGGGCCCTTCCCGTCCGGCGCGGTGGTCCGGGTCAGGGCCAGGAACGCAGCCGCAGCGGCGGCTCCTCGCCGCCGGGCCGCCGCACCAGGACCTGGTTGACGCCCATGACCCCGCGCTCGAACGCCAGCGCGCTGGCCGCCATGTACAGCCGCCACACCCGGGCCCGGCCCGCGCCGGCAACCGCGACCGCGGCGTCCCAGTGCTTCTCCAGCCGCTCCACCCAGGCGCGCAGCGTGAGCCCGTAGTGCCGGCGCAGCGCCTCGACGTCGAGCGCCTCCAGGCCGCCGTCCTCCAGCGCGGCGACGGTGTCGGCCAGGCTGAGCAGCTCCCCGTCGGGGAAGACGAACCGGGCGATGAAGGTGTCGCCGTCCCAGCCGGTCGGCCCCGCGTTCCAGGCGATGGCGTGGTTGAGCAGCCGGCCGCCCGGGCGGAGCAGGTCGTGCAGGGCACGGACGTACCCGGGCATCCTGCGGGCGCCGACGTGCTCGGCCATGCCGACCGAGGCGATCGCGTCGAACGGCCCGTCGGCGACGTCCCGGTAGTCCTGCACCCGGATCTCCACCCGGCCGGCCAGCCCGGCGTCGGCCGCCCGCTCCCGGGCGAGGTCGGCCTGCGCGCGGGAGAGGGTCACGCCGACGACGTCGGCCCCGTACCGCTGCGCGGCGTGCAGCGCCAGGCTTCCCCAGCCGCAGCCGACGTCGAGCAGCCGCGCCCCCGGACCCACGCCCAGCTTGCGGCAGACCAGGTCGAGCTTGGCCTCCTGGGCGGCGTCCAGGCCGGTGGCCGGCGACTCCCAGACGGCGCACGAGTAGACCAGCGAGGGGCCGAGCACCAGCCGGTAGAAGTCGTTGCCCACGTCGTAGTGGTGGGCGACGACGGCGGCGTCCCGGACGCGGGAGTGCCGGCGGCCGAACCGGCGCAGCCGCACCTCCTCCGGCGGGGGTGCGGGTTCGGGCCCCAGCGCGCCGAGCCGGGCCGCCGTGGCGACCAGGCCGGCCCGCTCCCGCAGGCCGGGGGCCGGTGCGCCGTCGGCGGCGGACAGCCGCCCGGTCGAGGTGAGCGCGGCCAGGGTGGCGAACAGGTCGTCCTCGAGGTCGACCTCCCCGGCCACGTACGCGCGGCCGAACCCCAGCTCACCGGGGGCCCACACCAGCCGGCGCAGCGCCCGCCGGTCGCGGACGGCGACCAGCGGCGCCCCCGGCGGCCCGGCCACCGAGCCGTCCCAGGCGCGCAGCCGGACGGGGAGCTCGTCGACCCCCAGCACCTGGCGCACCACCGCCGCCAGCCGGGTGGCCGCGTCCTGCTCGCTCGCCATCGCGGTCCTCCTCTCGGCTCTGCAGGAGCCCCGGAGGGTGGCCCGTCACCCGGGTCGCGGCAAGCGGTTCCGGCGCGGCGTCAGGACGACGCGGCCGGCTCGTCGTCCTCGACCAGCGCCACCGAGGTGATCCGGTGCACGGCGAAGGTGCGGCTCTCCCGGCGCCGCTCGTCGTACCCCTGCAGGAACCCGCCTCCCAGCGACACCGGCTGGACGACGCGCTGGCTGCCGCTGCCCTGGGCGTCGACGTAGCCCAGCCACACCGGCACGCCCTCGCGGACGGCCCGGGACAGCAGCTCGAGGGTGCCGGCCGTGGTTCCGCCGGGCACCTGGCGCACCGGCTCGCTGCGGCGGGCGGCCAGCGCGGCGTCCCCGGCCCGGATCTCCCGCACGATCGCGGCGACCTCGTCGGGCGCGAGCGGCCGCGCCGCCTGCGCGGCGGCGGCCCCGGGCCGGCGTCCAGCGGCGCGCGGGCGGGCCGGCGGGCGGGTGAGGACGGCGCCACCCGGGGACTCACCGGCCGGGGCGTAGCCGGCCTCCCGCAGCACGGTGAGCACCTCGTCGGCGCCCAGGCCGCTGACCAGCACCCCGGGCGCGAGGCGGCGCAGCTCGGCCGTCGCCGTCCGCCGGTCGCCCAGCACCTGCGAGAGCAGCCCGGAGTCGTCGGAGCGCACGTAGCTCTCGACCGCGCCCACCCGCAGCCGGCCGTGCTGGCGGGCGACGTCGTCGACCAGGTAGTCCAGCGCCTGCGGCACCGGGGTGCGCGACGCGCGGGCGAAGAACTCGTGCAGGTCGGTAGCCGACCAGCCCGCGTCGAGCGCCCGCCGCACGGTCGCCTCGGTCACCCGGAACACCGTGGCCCCGCCGGAGGACTCCACGTCGGCGACGACGGCGAGGGCGTCGGCGAGCTCGGCGACCAGCGGGCCGGGCGCGACCAGCGACAGGTCGGGCTGGGCCAGCACGGAGTCGACCGGCTCGGGCAGCAGCCGGCGCACCCCGTCGGCGGCGCCGTCCTCCCCGGCGACCAGCAGCCCGCGCCCGCCCGAGGGGAGCGCCCCGCCGACCAGCACGCCCAGCCGGGCGGCCTCGGCCAGCAGGTCGGGGACCGGGGCCAGCCGGTCCACCCGGCGCGGCGTGCGCCAGCGCAGCAGCGCGACCAGGTCGTCGGGCGCCAGGCCGCAGCCGGGCGGGTACTCGGCCAGCGCGCCCAGTGCGGCGCGGCGGATCGCCGGCGCGGTGTGCCGGACCAGGTCGGGGGACAGCGCGTTGACCGCCCTGCCGGCGACGTCGCGCTGCCCGGCCAGCGACGGCAGCCGCACGGCGTCCAGCCAGCCGGCGGCCAGGGTGGCCCAGCGGTCGGGGAGGTCCTGCTCGCGCCACAGGTCGAAGGCCCGGGTGGGCAGCCACTCGTCGCGGTGCGGCCCGCCCACGTCGAGCAGGCCCGCGACGTGCGCCAGCTCCAGCAACCAGCCGGCCTCGGGCTCGGTCACGTGCAGCGCGCGGGCCAGCCGCTTCTGGTCGCGGACGCCGACCCCGCCGCTGCGCAACAGCCCGGCCGGCTCCTCCTCGAGCAGCGTGAGCAGCTCCCCGACCCGGCCGATCGTCTCCAGGGCGGCGCCCGCGGCCTGCCGGTCGACGGCCGCCGGGTCGCGCTCGACCGGAGCCGGCTCGGGGCGCAGCCGCGGCGGGCCGTAGGGCCGGCCGCCCCGCAGCAGCAGCCCGATCTCCCGGGGCAGCTCCACGTTCAGCGCGTCGACGCGGGCCAGCAGGCCCCGCTGCAGCAACCGGCGGGCCGGCGAGGCGGAGCTGCCGTCGGTGTCGGGCAGGTGGCCCACCGGCCGGTCGCCGGCCAGCCGCTCCAGCACCTCCCGCTCCGCGGCGGGCAGCTCGGCCAGCGCCGCCGGCAGGTCCGCCGGCAGCGCCAGCCGCAGCTCGACCGCCCGCCGGCCCAGCCCCGCGGGGTACCGGACCGCCCGGCGCACCGGGTCGGGGGCGTGCAGCACCTCGTCGCCCCACAGCAGCGCCCGGGTGGTCAGCCGGTCCACCGCCGTCCCCAGCACCGCGTCGGGCACCTCGGGCAGCGCGGTGGGCAGGTCGGCGGCGCCCACCCCGTCGGAGGAGAGCAGCACGACGTCGAGCACCTGCAGCGTCGCGGCGTCCAGCTCGTCGAGCGCGCGGTCCACGGACAGGGGCACGGCCAGGCGGCTGGTGAGGGCCACGACGTCGGAGGGAGCCGGCCGGGCGACGTCGGGACGGGCGGCCAGCAGGGCGCCGAGCTGCTCGTCGCCGCGGGTGCGCAGCCAGGCGGCGATCGTCGCCGGGGCAGGACGGGGGGTGGCGGGTGCCGTCTCCCCCTCGCGTCCCGGCGGGGCGCCTCCGGCGCGGCGTTCGGCAGACATCCGATCCACGCTACGACGGTCCGGCCGGGTGCCGCCGACGACGTCTCGACCGGGTCCGGGACCGTCCGGCCGACGTCGCCCCTGCCGCCGCAGAGACCGGTCTGCCGTGCGCCAGCATGGGGCCCGTGCACCCGGCCGCCGACGACCCGCAGACCAGCAGCGCTCTCCCCGGCTACCAGGCCGGGGCGCTGCGCTGGCTGGCCGGCGGCGCCATCGCCGTCGTCCTCGGGGTGCTGCTCGGGGCCGCGGCGGTCAGCATCGCCGCCGACACCGGCCGCCCGCTGCCCGGCGTCGGGCTGGTGGTGGTCGTGCTGGTGGTCGCCGGGACGGTCGCCGCCGTCGCCGGCGCCGGTGCCCTGGTGCGCCACCTGCGCTGGCGGCGGGCGCTGCGGGCCGTGCCCTGGCAGACCGGGGTGCTGCGCATCGCCGGCCCGGCGGTGCTGGCCTTCGAACCCGAGGGCTACGACGAGACCGACCCGCTGGCCGCCCCGGTGCGGCTGCGGCTGGAGAGCACCGCGGTGTGGCGGACCCGCGCCGTCCAGCAGCTGCACGACGCGGTGGTGCGGGCCGCGCCCGTCGGGCCGCGCGAGTGGGTGTTCACCGCGGACGGCCTGCCCACCGTCTACGGCGCCCGGGCGGTGCGCTGCCGCTGACCGGCGCAGGGGAGGAGTGCGTGCGTTCCGGGTATCCGGTCCGCGAAGATGCACACCGGTGCGGGCACCGTGCGGTGCGCCGCGGGACACGGCACACGGAGGAAGCGACGGAGATGGCCAAACGCAACCCCAAGAACGAGCACCTGGTGGAGCCCACCTGGGGCCAGTCGGAGGACGGCGGCGCGCCGGTCACCGAGTTCACCGCCGAGGCGGCCGGTCCGCTGTCGCCGTTCGGGGAGGACCACGACTTCCCGCTGCCGCCGGACCGCCTGCGGTACGCGCACCCGACCGACAAGCCCAACCGGGCCGGCGTCCAGGCGGGCGAGTAGCGGTGAGCGCACCCGCGTTGCCGTCCTACAGCAGTGGCACCTCGACCGTCCCCCTGCTCGGCGACACCATCGGGGCCGACCTGGACCGGACGGCGGCGCGGGTGGGTGAGCACGAGGCGCTGGTCGAGTGCGCCACCGGCCGCCGCTTCACCTACCCGGAGTTCGTCGCCGAGGTCGACGCGATCGCCCTGGGCCTCGACGCGCTCGGTGTGGCCAAGGGCGACCGGGTCGGCATCTGGGCGCCCAACTGCGCCGAGTGGGCCTTCGTGCAGTACGCGACCGCGAAGCTCGGCGCGATCCTGGTCACCATCAACCCGGCCTACCGCACCCACGAGCTGGCCTACGTGCTCGAGCAGGCCGGGATCTCGGTGCTGGTGGCCGCGCCGTCGTTCAAGACCAGCGACTACCGGGCCATGGTCGCCGACGTCCGCGGCGGGTGCCCGGCCCTGCGCGAGGTCGTCTTCCTCGGCGACCCCGAGTGGGAGCAGCTGGTGGCCACCGGGCGGGCCGGCGACCGCGGCCTGCTGGCCGAGCGGGAGAGGCAGCTGTCGGCCGACGACCCGATCAACATCCAGTACACCTCGGGGACGACGGGCTTCCCCAAGGGCGCCACGTTGACCCACCACAACCTGCTCAACAACGGGTTCTTCGTGGGCGAGGGGTGCGGCTACACCGAGGCCGACCGGATCTGCATCCCGGTGCCCTACTACCACTGCTTCGGCATGGGCATGGGCAACCTGGCGGCCACCTCGCACGGGGCGACCATGGTCATCCCGGCGCCCGGCTTCGACCCGGCGGCGACCCTGCAGGCGGTGGCCGACGAGCGGTGCACCTCGCTGTACGGCGTCCCGACGATGTTCATCGCCGAGCTGGCGCTGCCCGACTTCGCCTCCTACGACCTCTCCAGCCTGCGCACCGGGATCATGGCCGGTTCGCCGTGCCCGGTGGAGGTGATGAAGCGGGTGGTCGCCGAGATGGGCATGACCGAGGTGACCATCTGCTACGGCATGACCGAGACCTCCCCGGTGTCCACCCAGACCGGCGCCGACGACGACCTCGACCGCCGCACCTCCACCGTCGGGCGGGTGCACCCGCACCTGGAGGTCAAGGTCGTCGACCCGGCCACCGGGCTGACCGTGCCGCGCGGCACGCCGGGGGAGTTCTGCACCCGCGGCTACTCGGTGATGCTCGGCTACTGGGACGAGCCGGCCAAGACCGCCGAGGTCATCGACGCCGCCCGGTGGATGCACACCGGCGACCTGGCGGTCATGGACACCGAGGGCTACCTCAACATCGTCGGCCGGATCAAGGACATGGTCATCCGCGGCGGGGAGAACGTCTACCCGCGGGAGGTCGAGGAGTTCCTCTACACCCACCCCGACGTCGTCGACGCCCAGGTCATCGGGGTGCCCGACGAGCGCTTCGGCGAGGAGCTGATGGCCTGGGTGCGGCTGCGCCCGGGTGCCGAGCCGCTCACACCCGAGGCGCTGCGCGCGTTCTGCGCCGGCAAGCTGGCCCACTACAAGGTCCCGCGCTACGTCAAGGTCGTCGACGCGTTCCCGATGACGGTGACCGGCAAGGTCCGCAAGGTCGAGATGCGCCAGGTCTCGGTGCAGGAACTGGGCCTGCAGGACGCCGCGGCGATCCGCAACGCCTGACGCGCCTCGGCCCCCGACAGCCCCCCGGGCATGGGAAGCGATACCTGCGTCTGCGACCCCGAGACGCAGGTATCGCTTCCCATGCCCGGGTGTACCGGACGGTCAGCCGAACCCGACGGGGACGACGAGGGCGCGGTGGTCCGACAACTGCAGCCGCACCGCCTCGGCCGGCCCGGTCGCGGTCATCCCGCCGCGGGCGAGCACGTGGTCGAGCTGCCGGCTCGGCGCGTCGGCGGGGAAGGTGGGGGCGGCGGCCAGCGACGCCAGCCCGCTGCCCCGGACGGCCTGGCGGCGTTCCATGTTCAGGTCGCCCATGAGCACCAGCGGCTCCCGGGTGCCCTCCAGCGACCGCACCAGCCTGGACAGCTGCAGCCTGTTCCACCCCGGGACGAACGACAGGTGGGTGTTGGCGACGGTGAAGTGGCCCGCCGGCCCCTCGAGGACGGCGGCGACGGCGACCCGGGGCTCGTCGCCGGCCAGCACCGGCCGCGGCGCGCCGCGGAACCACACCGGCACCCGGCTGCGCAGCGCCGGCAGCCGCACGACGCGCCAGGACACCACCGGACAGCGCGACAGCAGCGCGATCCCGTAGCTGGCCGACCCCGGCTGCTCGTCGCCGGTGGCCGCCATCCAGGTGCCGCCCGGGGTGCCGGCCAGCGCCGCCACGAACTGGGAGTCCACCGCGCCCATCGCCTCCGCGGCGACCGCGGTGAGGTCCGCGCCCAGGGACCGCGGCTGGTCCCGGTCGACCTCCTGCAGGCCGAGGACGTCGGCGTCGAGGGCCTTCACCGCCGCGGCGAGGCGCTCGACGTCGACCCGGTCGTCGGCGGGTGAGCGCCCGTGGAGGATGTTGAAGGTCGCGATCCGCACGCAGGCTCCTGTGCCCGCGTCGCCGCCGTCCACACGGGCACGTTCCGCCGACCGCGCCCCGGGTAGCAGGGGACGCGTGCAGCCCTCGGACCGAGACGAGATCCACGACCTCCTCAAGCGCACCGCCGTCGCGCTGAAGCAGGGCGGCGTCCCCTTCGCGCTCTGCGGCGGCTACGCGGCCTGGGTGCGCGGGGCCCCCGAGCCCGACCACGACGCCGACTTCCTCGTCCCCCATGCGGAGTCCGAGCGGGCGACCAAGGTGCTGGCCGAGGCCGGGCTGGACGTCGTCGACCCCGCCGAGGACTGGCTGACCAAGGTCGTCCAGGGCGCCTCCTTCGTCGACGTCCTCTGGCGCACCTGCGGCATCCCGGTCGAGACCGACCTCATCGACCGGGCCGAGCAGCTGCCGGTGCTGTCGGTGCACATGCCGGTGCTGCAGGCGACCGACATCGTCGTCACCAAGCTCATGGCCCTCGACGAGCACTACTGCGACTACTCGCGGCTGCTGCCGGTCGCCCGCGCGCTGCGGGAGCAGGTCGACTGGGACCGGGTGCGCCGGGACGTGGCGGGCAACGACTTCGCGGTGGTCTTCCTCGTGCTGCTCGACCGGCTCGGGATCGTGGCGCAGCCGGTCAGCGACTGAGCACCGCGACCAGCGTCGCGCCGGCCACCGCCGCCACGAGGGCGGCGGCCAGCAGCGCCAGCCGCGGGGCGGCCACCCCGCCGCCGCGGCCGACCGCGCGGTGCACCGCCCGCGCCCGCAGCGGAGCGAGCCAGCCGAGCACGCCGAGCCCCAGCAGGGCGACCGCGCCGGCTGCGGCCAGCCGCGCCGGCGCGTCGCCGGCCACCGCGGAGTGGGCCAGCAGGGCGGCCACGCCGAGCACGCCGAGGCCGGTGCGCTGCCAGGACAGCGCCGTCCGCTCCGGCTGGGTCTCCCGGGCCGCGCCCGACGTCCCCCGTCCGCTGCCGCGGGGCGCTCGGCTCACCGGCCCAGTACCTGCAGGCCGACCAGCACCGCCACCACGACGAGGACGGCGGCCACCGCGGTCACCACGGCGGGGAGGACCCGGCTCGGGGGCAGCGGCCGGTCGGCGACGATCGCCTGCTCGTTGACCCGCCACCGCCGATACCCGCCCAGCGCCGTGCCCAGCCCGGCGAGGACCAGCGCGACCGCGACCGCCGAGCTGCCCCAGCGCACGCCGAGGTCGGGCGCGAACTGCGCCACCGCGACCCCGCCGGCCACCAGCGCCAGCCCGGTGCGCAGCCAGGCCAGCAGCGTCCGTTCGTTGGCCAGCGTGAACCGGTAGTCCGGATGGGGGGGCGGCTGGTCGGCGGGCGGCACCGGGCCAGGCTAGGCGCGGACCGCTGCCGGCTCCCCTCGCGACCGCCCGTGACCCGGGCCGCGGCGACTAACCTGGAGACGGCGGCCGCTCGAGCCGCCCCGCCCTCCCGGCTCGGTGCCGGGCCGTCCGCGACCGACTGAGGGATCAACGTGCCCACCGGCAGAGTCAAGTGGTTCAACCCGGAGAAGGGGTTCGGCTTCCTCTCCCGCGAGGACGGTCCCGACGTCTTCGTGCACAAGGACGCCCTCCCGGCCGGCACCAGCGAGCTCAAGCCCGGCCAGCGGGTGGAGTTCGGCATCGTCGCCGGCCGCCGCGGTGACCAGGCGCTGCAGGTGCGGGTGCTCGACCCGTTGCCGTCGGTGACCGCGGCGCACGCGGCGGCCACCCGCAAGACGCCCGACGAGCTGGTGCCGATCATCGAGGACCTCATCAAGCTGCTCGACGACGTCTCCACCGGCCTGCGCCGCGGCCGCTACCCCGACCGGCCGGTGGCCCGCAAGGTCGGTTCGGTGCTGCGCGCGGTCGCCACCGACCTGGAGCACTGAGCAAGGGCCCCGTTCCCCTCACCCCTCGCAAGCTCGGGGCGAGCCTCCGAACGGGCCGGCGGCGAGCCTCTGGACGAGGCCGTTCCAGTGCCTCACCAGGCCGGGTCAGCCTTGGGACGGCGCTGGCGTCGCCGACGCCGTCGGACCGCTCAGCGTGCCACCGGCGCGCAGGAACCCGACCGGCCACCCCCCGCTCAACCCCTGGCACGAGCCGCCGGAGTCCTCGACGACGACCAGGTAGAACGCCGGGGGGACGACGTCGTCGGAGTTGACCTCGAACCGGTTCGCGCCCTCGTCGACCTCCACGTTGCCGAGCTTCCCCTCGAGCCGCTCGTCGTAGACCTGCACGCTCCACCCCTGCTCGGCCACCGCGTCGGGCACGGTGAGCCGGATGGTGGTGTCCGGGGAGACCTCGATGATCGGCGGGGTGACGGTGTAGCGCTGGCCGTCGCCGTCGAGGCAGTACTGGCTCGGCGAGACCTCCACCCGCTGCGATCCGGCCTCCACGACGACGTCCGGTGCACCGGACGGCTGGTTCGCGCCGCACCCGGCCAGCAGCAGGGCCGCGGCCAGCGCCGCGGCCGGCCTCACCCCGTCCACCGCTGCGCCGGGAGCCCACCCAGCGGGTCGGTGGCCGCCCCGGGAACCGGCAGCGGCGCGGTGGGCGCCGTCTGCCGGGGCCGCCACAGCGCCAGCCCCACGGCCAGCACGAGCAGCGCGGCCGCGACCGTGGACCCCAGCCAGCCGATGGGCGGCAGGGCGATGCCCAGCGCCCCGCCGACGACCCAGGTCAGCTGCAGCAGCGTCTCCGAGCGGGCGAACGCCGAGGCGCGCAGCCGCTCGGGCACCTCCCGCTGGACGATCGCGTCGAGGGCGACCTTGCCCAGCGCGTTGGCCACCGCCGCCACTCCGGCCACCAGGACGGCCATCGCGAAGCTGTAGAACGCCGCCGCGGCGACGGTGACGGCCGCGGCGCCGGCGGCCGACCACAGCACCAGCCGGTCGGGGTCGGCCCGGTGCAGCCGGGATCCGACGGCGGTGCCGACCACGCTGCCCGTCCCGGCCGCCGCAGCGAGGGCGCCGAGGGCGAGGCCGGCCCGCCAGCCGCCCTCGACCGTGGCCTGCACCAGGAACGCGGAGAAGATCGTGAGGAACCCACCGAGCGCGCGCAGCGCGGCGTTGGCCCGCAGCGCCACGGCCACCCGGGGGCCGGCCGGTGGGCGCCGGCGGCCCGGCGCCGCCGGGTGGGGGACGGCGCCGAGAACCCCCGCGGACAGCTGCCCGCCCGGGACGTCGACGCAGCGCGGCAGCCGCACGGCCAGCACCGCGCCGCAGCCGAAGACCGCCGCGGTGGCGCCCAGCAGCCAGGGAGGGCCCAGCGCCCACGCCAGCCCGGCGCCGACCGCTCCCGCTCCCGCCGCGGTGACCAGACCGAAGACCGACGTCCGTGCGTTGGCCGAGGTCAGCGACATCGCCGCGGGCAGCACCCGCGGGACCACCGCGGCGCGCAGCACGGTGTGCGCCTTGGACAGGACCAGCACGCCCAGCGCGGCCGGGTAGAGCCACAGGTCGCCGACGTGGGCGGCCACGACCACGGCCAGCGCCGCCCGGCCGAGCTGGCTGACGGCCAGCGCCCAGCGACGGCCGCGCTGCAGCCGGTCGAGCAACGGGCCCACCACCGGGGCCAGCAGCGCGAACGGCGCCATCGTCACCAGCAGGTACAGGGCCACGTTGCCGCGCTGGGCGTCGGTGGGCGCGGCGAAGAACAGGGTGCCGGCCAGGGCGACCGCCACCATCGCGTCGCCGGCCGCGTGCACGGCGTTGACCCACAGCAGCTGGGTCAACCCGCTCTCGGCCGCCCCGTCGGCCCGGCCGGCGGTGCGCACCCGGCCGACGGTGGCGCCGGTCAGCTCCCGGGTGCGGGCGGCGGCGACCCGGGTGACCGTCGGCCTGCGCGGCGGGGACGGGGGGGCGTCCGACGGCGGGGGCACCGCCGGCCGGGGCCGGGTGGCCGGCCGCGGGACGTCGAGGGGGGTGGTGTCCACCCGGTCCACCCGGTCCACCGGCGGCTGGGCGCGCCGGCGCAGGGCACCGCGGCGGGCGCCGGGCGGTCGGGAGGTGGGCACGGGCCCATGGTGCCGCACCCACCTGGGAGCACCGGCGGGCCAGCTGGGTGGACGGTCGGCCCGCCCCGCGCCGACCGGCGCCCACCCGCGTCGGGGACAATGGCGCCGTGGCCGACTCCTCCACCCCTCCTCCGGGCGACGCGTCGTTCGCAGCGGTCGAGCAGGCGCGGGCCGCCGCGGTCGAGACCGCCGGCTCGCCGGACGTGGTCGGAGAACACCTGGGCATCACGCCCGAGCAGCCGGGTGACGCCGCCGTCCTCGGCGAGGTGGTCACCCACTCCTTCGCCAGCCGGCTCCCCGGCTACGTCGGGTGGTACTGGGCGGTCACCCTCGCCCGCGTGCCCGGCGAGGTGCACGTCACCGTCGACGAGGTGGTGCTCCTGCCCGGTGAGCACGCGCTGCTGGCCCCCGCGTGGGTGCCGTGGCACGAGCGGTTGCGCCCCGGCGACCTGTCGGTGGGCGACGTGCTGCCCTCCACCGAGGACGACCCCCGCCTGGTGCCGGCCTACACCACCGACGACGACTCCGCCGACGACCCCGAGGGATCGGTGGTGGCCCGCGAGATCGGGCTGGGCCGGGAGCGGGTCATGTCGCGGGAGGGGCGCGGCGAGGCCGCCGCCCGGTGGAACGCCGGCGAGTTCGGTCCCCGCTCGGCGATGGCCCGGCACGCCCCCGGCCCCTGCGGCACCTGCGGCTTCTTCCTCCCGCTGGCCGGCTCGCTGCGGCACGGCTTCGGCGCCTGCGGCAACGTCTACGCCCCCGCCGACGGGCACGTGGTCGCCGTCGACTACGGCTGCGGCGCGCACAGCCAGGCCACGATGGTCGCCGACGACGCGGCCGAGGTGGTCGCGTCGGCGCACTACGACACCGGCTCCTTCGACGTGCTGTGACACCGTGACACCGTCGCCCTACCCGGTGACACCGCACCACGCGCCGTCCCCCGACCCGCGTCCAGCCCCCGCCTCCGAGTCGATCATGGACTTCTCGCCGCGTGACACACCGTCGCAAGCGTGTCTCCCGGCAAGAACCCCATGATCAACTGGGGGGAACGGGCGGCCAACTCGGGGAACGGGCGGCCGACTCGGGGAGGGGTGATCGACTCCGGGAGGTCGCGGACTCGGGAGGTCGCGGCGGTGGGAGCGGTCAGTCCTCGTGACGGTCCAGCTGACCCTGCCGGTGCATGATCCCCAGGCCGACCGCCGCCAGGGCGATGCCCGCGACGCAGGTCCAGGTCCACACCCGGTCGACGCGGTCGCCGAGCAGCAGCAGGACGACGAGGGCGACGGTCCACAGCGCCGTCCCGGCGAGCACGACCCGGACGGTGTCCACGCGCAGCGGGGGAGGGGCCTGCTTGGTCGGGGCGGGCACACCCGGAACCCTAGGTCCTGGGCGGCGCGACCGGCGTCACGAGGCCGACACACGCGTGTGGCACGCTGGCGCCGCTCGTTGCAGTCCGCACCGGTCGGCCGGCGCGCGCTCCCCCGCCGCCACCCGTCCGGCCACCCGACGGGGAGTCGTCATGGCACAGAGGTACCGCCCGTCCACGGGCGCCAGCAGCGACGGCGGCACGCCGGCCGACGTCGCGGTCGGGGCGCGGCCACCGCGCCGCAGCGAGGGGCCGCGGGTGCGACCGCGCAACGGGCTGGACCGCTACTTCGGCATCAGCGCCCGCCGCTCCACGGTGGCCCGCGAGCTGCGCGGCGGCCTGACGACGTTCTTCACGATGGCCTACATCGTGGTGCTCAACCCGATCATCCTGTCCGGCGCGGACGTCACCGGCAGGACGCTGCCGTTCGCCTCGGTCGCCGCGGTCACCGCGCTGGTCGCCGGCGTGATGACCATCCTCATGGGCGTCGTCGGCCGGTACCCCTTCGCCCTGGCGACCGGTCTGGGCATCAACGCGATCGTCGCCGTGTACGCGGCCACGCAGCTGTCCTGGTCGGAGATCATGGGCCTGGTGGTGCTCGAGGGCCTGCTCATCACGGTGCTCGTGCTCACCGGCTTCCGGAAGGCGGTGTTCGAGGCGATCCCGCCGCAGCTGAAGACGGCGATCGCGGTCGGCATCGGCTTCTTCCTCACGATCATCGGCCTGGCCGACGCCGGCGTCGTCCGCCCGGGCTCTCCGCTGATCAGCTTCGGCGTCAACGGGCAGCTGGCCGGTTGGCCGCTGCTGGTCTTCGTCGTGGGCCTGCTGCTCACCGGGGTGCTCGTCGTCCGCCGGGTCAAGGGCGCGCTGCTCATCGGGATCGTCGTCTCGACCGTGCTGGCCATCGTCGTCGAGACCGTCGCCGACATCGGCCCGCGCACCGGCGCCGACGGCAGCGAGGTCGACCCGCACGGCTGGGCGCTGCAGGTGCCGACGCTGCCCAGCGACGTCGTCGGCGCACCGGACCTGTCGCTGGTCGGCCACTTCTCCCTGTTCGGCGGCTTCGAGCGGATCGGCGTCATCGCGGCCCTGCTCATCGTCTTCTCCATCATGATCGCCGACTTCTTCGACACCGTGGGCACGGTGACCGCGGTCGGCGCCGAGGGCGACCTGCTCGACGAGGACCGCAACCTGCCCCGCTCGCAGCCGGTGCTCCTGGTGGACTCGCTCGCCGCCGCCGCCGGTGGCGCGGGCAGCGTGTCGTCGAACACCACCTACATCGAGAGCGCCTCGGGCGTGGCCGACGGTGCCCGCACCGGGCTGGCCAGCGTCGCCACCGGCGTGCTGTTCCTGCTGGCGATGCTGTTCACCCCGCTGGTGCAGGTCGTGCCGTCGGAGGCGGCCGCCCCGGCGCTGGTGATCGTGGGTGCGCTGATGATCAGCCAGATCCGCAACCTCGCGTGGGACGACATGTCCCTGGTCATCCCCGCCTTCCTCACCATCGCGCTCATGCCCTTCACCTACTCGATCACCAACGGCATCGGCGCCGGCGTGGTCACCTACGCGCTGCTGCGGACGGCGACCGGCCGGGGCCGCGACGTGCACCCGCTGATGTGGGTGATCGCCGCGCTGTTCGTCGTCTACTTCGCCCTGGAGCCGCTGCAGCAGCTGTTCTAGGGCGGCGGACGAGGTCCTTCGCTAGGCTCAGGATCGTGCGCCGGACGACGCTGGACACCGCGGCGCTGGCCCACGACCTGCGGCTGGCCGTCGTGCGGCTCTCCCGGCGGCTGCGCAACCAGCGCGTCGACCAGTCGGTGACGCTGACGCACCTGGCGGCGCTGTCCACCCTGCAGCGGCACGGGGCGATGAGCCCGGGGGAGCTGGCGGCGCACGAGCGGGTGCAGCCGCCGTCGATGACCCGCGTCGTCGTCGCGCTGGAGGGCATGGGGCTGGTCACCCGCAACCCGCACCCCACCGACGGGCGTCAGGTGGTCATCGACCTGACGCCGGCGGCCGCGGAGCTGCTGACCGCCGAGGCGCGGGCCCGCGAGGCCTGGCTGGCCGGGCGGCTGCAGGACCTCACCCCCGAGGAGCGCGCCGTGCTGCGCGAGGCGGCGACGATCATGGGCGGGCTGGCGAGTGGGTGACGGGCACGGCTGACGACGCCGGCGTGTTCCGCTCGCTGCGCGTCCGCAACTACCGGATCTACGCCTCGGCCAACCTGGTCAGCCTCACCGGCACCTGGATGCAGCGCATCGGCCAGGACTGGCTGGTGCTGCAGCTGTCGCACGACAGCGGCGTCGCCCTCGGCCTGATCACCGCGCTGCAGTTCGGCCCCAGCCTGCTGCTGAGCATGTACGGCGGGGTGCTGGCCGACCGCTACGACAAGCGCCGGATGCTGGTGGCCACGCAGACGCTCACCGGGCTGGCCGCGCTGGTGCTGGGCCTGCTCGTCGCCGTCGACGTCGTCGCGCTGTGGCACGTGTTCGTCCTCGCCGGTGCGACCGGGGCGGTCGCCGCGATCGACGCGCCGGTGCGGCAGGCGTTCGTCTCCGAGATGGTCGGCCCGGAGCTGCTGCCCAACGCGGTCGGCCTCAACTCCACGATCTTCAACGGCGCCCGGCTGGTGGGCCCGTCGATCGCCGGTCTGGTGATCGGCGCCGCCTCCGGGGACACCGCGCCGGCGTTCCTCGTCAACGCGGCGAGCTTCGCCTGCACCATCGCCGCGCTGCTCGCCATGCGGCCCGGGGAGCTGCACCCCAGCCCGCCGGTCGCCCGGGCGAAGGGGCAGCTGCGGGAGGGCCTGCGCTACACCTGGGCGCACCCGGACCTGGTGCTGGCCATGAGCCTGGCCCTCGTGCTGGGCACCTTCGCGTTCAACTACCAGGTGACCATCGCGCTGATGGCCCGCCAGGTCTTCGACCTCGGTGCCGAGGCCTTCGGGCTGCTCTCGACCTGCTTCGCGGTCGGGTCGCTGTCGGGGGCCCTGCTGTCGACCCGGCGCGCCACCCGGCCGCGGCAGCGCTTCCTCGTGGGCTCGGCCGTCGTCTTCGGGGTGCTCACCATCACCTGCGGGCTGGTGCCCGGCTACTGGGCGTTCGCCGCACTGCTCGTGCCCACCGGCGCGGCGGGCCTGGTGTTCAGCGTCGCCAACAACAGCTTCGTGCAGCTGGGCGTCGACCCGCAGGTGCGCGGGCGGGTCATGGCGCTGTACTTCACCTGCTTCATGGGTGGGACGCCGCTGGGCGCGCCGCTGATCGGCTGGGTCGGCGAGACCCTCGGCGCCCCGTGGGGTCTCATCCTGGGCGGAGCGGTCGCGGTCGCGGCCGGCGTGGTCGCCGCCACGGTGCTGGCCCGGGGCCGGCGGGTGCGGCTGGAGGCCTCCGTGGCCCCGCTCCGGCTGCAGCTGCACGTGGACCCGCCGGCGGGCGTGCGAGCCGCCGCGGAGGCCGCGGCCGGGCCGGCGCCGGGCCGGCCGGCCGCGGGCGGGTGAGCGTACCGGTGCCGGACGCCGGCTCGCGGACGTACCGTGACCGCCACCACAGTCGAGTCGTCCGTGGAGGCGACATGCGAGACGTCCGGGGAGGCGGCATGGCCCCTGCGCTGGTGACCCTCGGGGCGATCGTCGCCGGTGTGGTCGGGTCGGTCGGCGCCCTCGGCTGGCTGGCCCGCCTCGTCTTCGGGTCGGCGCGGCTGCCGGCCCCCGTGCGCCGCCGCGCGGCCCAGCCGGCGCAGCCGTCCCGCCGTCCGCTGGAGGTCGTCGCCGCCGACCTGCGCCGGCTGACCCGGCAGCTCGCCCGGGTGCCCGCCGGCGTGCCGATGGCCCGACGTCGGGGGCTGCAGGCGGCCTACGACGACGTGCTCGTCGAGGCGGCGGAGCTGCTGGAGGTGCCGCACACGCTCACCGGCACGCCGCCCGGGACGGCCCGCGAGGTGGAGCGGTTGCGGCTGCAGGCCGCGCTGGCCGACGCCGGGCTGGTGGTGCACGACTGAGCGAGCCGACGCCGCGCCGGCTGTTCTTCGCGGTGACCCCGCCGCCGGAGGCGCTGGCCGACCTCGACCGCGCGCTGGCGCCGCTGCGGAACGCGCCCGGCGCACCCCGGTGGACCGCCTCCGGCCGCTGGCACCTCACCCTGCTCTTCCTCGGGGACGTGCCCGCGGCGCAGGTCGCGCCGCTCGTGGCGGCGGCCGGGCCGGCCGTGGCGGCCACCCCGCCGCTGCAGCTGCGCCTGGCCGGCGGTGGGCGGTTCGGCTCCCGCCGCCGTCCGCAGGTGTTCTGGGCCGGCGTTACGGGGGACGGCGACGGTCTCGGCGCGCTCGCCGGTCGGCTGGCCCGCGCCGCCCGCCGGCGGGGCCTGCCGGTGGAGGACCGGCCGTTCCGCGCGCACCTCACCCTCGGCCGCTGGCGGCCCGGGCGCCCCGGTGACGGCGACCTGCCCGACCGGCTGGCCGGCTACTGCGGCCCGAGCTGGCCGGTGACCGAGGTGGAGCTGCTGGAGAGCCACCTCGGCCCCACGCCCCGCTACGACCGCGTCGCCGCCTGGCCCCTCGGGACGTCCGCCCCGGCCCCGTCCCGAGGCTCGCCCCGAGCCTGCGAGGGGTGAGGAGGACGGGGTCCTTCACCAGGCGTACTCCACCGGCGCCGGCTCGTAGCCGGGGAAGATCTCGTCGAGCCGGGCCAGCTGGGCCTCGTCGAGCCGGACGTCGAGGGCCCGAAGCGACCCCTCCAACTGCGCCGTGGTGCGCGGGCCGACGATGGGCGCGGTCACCGCCGGCTGGTGCAGCAGCCAGGCCAGGCCGACGTCCGCCGGCGCCAGCCCCCACTCCCGGCAGGCGTCCTCGTAGGCCTGCAGCGCGGGCCGGTGCTGCTCGATCCGCTCCTCGTAGGCGTGGCGCCGACTGCCCTCCTGTCCCGCCAGGACGCCGGCCAGCAGCCCCTGCGCCAGCGGGCTCCACGGGATGACGCCGACCCCGTAGTGCGCCGCCGCGGGCAGCACCTCCAGCTCCACGTGCCGGGTGAGCAGGTTGTAGTGCGACTGCTCGCTGACCAGGCCCAGGAAGTGCCGGCGGGCGGCGGCCTCGTTGGCGGCGGCGATCTGCCAGGCGGCGTGGTTGGAGGAGCCGACGTAGAGGACCTTGCCCTGGGCGACCAGCGTCTCGCAGGCCTGCCAGATCTCGTCCCACGGCGTGGACGGGTCGACGTGGTGGAACTGGTAGAGGTCGACCCAATCGGTGCGCATCCGGCGCAGCGAGGCCTCGCAGGAGCGCACCAGGTTCCGCGCGGACAGGAAGGTGTCGTTCGGCCAGTCGGACATCGAGCCGTACACCTTGGTGGCCAGCACGGTCTTCTCCCGGCGCTCGCCACCCCGGGCGAACCAGGAGCCGAGGACCTCCTCGGTGCGGCCCTTGCCGGCGTCGAAGCCGTAGACGTTGGCGGTGTCGAACAAGTTCACGCCCTCGGCCAGGGCGCGGTCCATGATCTCGTGGGCGTCGGCCTCCTCGGTCTTCCAGCCGAAGTTCATCGTGCCCAGGCACAGGCGGGAGACCGACAGGCCGCTGCGCCCCAGGTGCGTGTACTCCACGGGTCCCCACCCTGGCAGGCTCGGGGCCGTGCCGCAGACCGACGCCTCCCTCTTCGACGCCGCCACCGCCGTGACCCGCACCGAGGGCGGCGGCCTGGTCGCCGACCTCGACCCCGGCTGGGACGTCGGCCCGGGGGTGCTCAACGGCGGCTACCTGCTCGCGGTGGTCGCCCGGGCGGCCCTGGCGGAGAGCCGGCACCCGCACCCGGTGGCGCTGTCGGCGAGCTTCCTGCGGGCCACCGGACCCGGGCCGGTCACGCTCGCGGTCACCCCCGGCCCGGCCGGGCGCACGCTGGCGCACAGCTCCGTCGTCCTCACCGGCGCCGGCGGACCGTCCCTGGCGGTCCAGGTGACGACGGCGACGCTGACCGACGAGCCGCCCGCGTACTCCGCGGCCCCGCCGCCGGAGGTCACCCCCGTGGAGCGCTGCCTGCCCGCGGTGGACGACGGCACGCTGCCGCACCCGCTACCGGAGGTGGGGCTGCGCACGCGGGTGCACACCCGGCTGGACCCGGCGACCGCGGGCTGGGCGCTGGGCCGACCCGGGGAGGAGCCGGTGGTGCGCGGGTGGGTGCGGCTGGCCGACGGCCGCGAGCCCGACCCGCTGGCGCTGCTGCTGTTCGCCGACGTCCTCCCGCCGACCAGCTGGGCGATCGGCCGGTTCGGCTGGGCGCCGACGGTGCAGCTGCAGGTGCTGGTCCGGGCCCTGCCGGCGCCGGGCTGGTGCCTGGTGGAGGCCCGGGCGAACGAGCTCGCCGGCGGCTGGCTGGACGAGGACTACCGGATCTGGGACGCCACCGGCCGGCTGGTCGCGCAGAGCCGCCAGCTGGCCCGCCTGCCCCGCTGACCTCTCCGGTGGGAGGGGACTCTCGGTACCCGATGAGTTGCCCCCGGGGGTCAACGGCCGCCGTCCTCGCGACGGCCGGGAACGGCTCCGGTCAGTGGCCGGGCTGCAGGTCGGTCGTGCGGATCCCGGTCGTCGAGTCCGTCCCCGTGCTGCCGCGAAGGCCACCTCTGCGGCTCTCACCCCTGGGACGGGTCTCGCGCAGGGCCAGCGCCGCAGCGAACGTGATCGCGCCCATGAGGACGAGGTAGGCCGCCACCGACATGGAGGTGCCCGTCGCGGCCAGCAGCGCGGTCATGATGAACGGGGTGCCTCCGCTGACCAGGATGGCGGCCAGCTGGTAGGCCATCGAGGCGCCCGAGTAGCGGATCCGCGGCTCGAACAGCTCGGCCAGGTAGGCCGCCAGGGGGCCGTAGGTGAGCGAGGACCCGATCAGTCCCACGGTGAGGGCGACGAAGATCAGCGCCAGCGACGCGGTGTCGATGAGCAAGAAGAACGGGAAGGCCCACAGCGTGATGATCGCCGCGCCCACCAGGATCGGTGGCCGGCGGCCGATCCGGTCCGACACCGACCCGCTGAAGTAGATGATGAAGATGGAGATGAAGGAGGTGATGAGCGTGACGCTGAGCAGGGCGTCGCGGTCGATGCCGAGCTCCTGGGTGGCGTAGTTGAGCACTCCGGCGATGCTGATGTAGAAGATCGCGTTGGTGCCGAAGAGCAGGCCCGCGCCGAGCAGGACCGGCCGGCGGTGCCTGCGCAGGACCTCCGTGAGCGGGGCCTGCGCCACCTGGGCCTCGGGATTGTGCGCATGGCGTTCCTGCAGCTGCCGGAAGACGGGCGTGTCCTCGACGCGCAGCTGGATGAACAGCACGACGGGCAGCAGTACGGCGCTGCACAGGAACGGGATGCGCCAGCCCCAGGAGACGAAGGCGTCGGGGCTCACGAGGGCACTCACCAGCAGGAAGACGACGTTGCCCAGGATGACGCCGATGGGCACGCCCATCTGCCCGAAGGTGCCCGCGCGCCCCTGGTGGTCGCGCCCGGCGTTCTCGGTGAGCAGGAGGATGACCCCGCCCCACTGCCCGCCGACCGCGATGCCCTGCAGGAAGCGCAGGACGACGAGCGCGACCGGGGCGAGCACGCCGATCGTGCCGGCCGTGGGCAGCAGGCCGATGAGGAAGGTGGCCGACCCCATCAGCACCAGGCAGGTGACGAGGGCCGGCTTGCGACCGACCCTGTCCCCGAAGTGGCCGAAGATCAGACCGCCGATGGGGCGCGCGATGAAGCCCGCCCAGAAGGTGCTGAAGGCCAGCAGGGTGCCGATGAGCGGAGAGGCGTTGGGGAAGAACAGGTCCCCGAACACCAGCGCTGCCGCGGTGGCGTAGATGAAGAAGTCGTACCACTCGATCGAGCTCCCGATCAGCCCGGCGGCCATGAGCCGGCGCAGGGAGCTGCGGTCGAGGGCGGGGGTGTCCTGCGCAGGGGTCGCCATCGCCGTTCCTGTCGTCAGTGTGTCGGGCGGAACTGACCCGGGAACGAGGCTATGGGCACACCGCGCCGCGAGCAATTCGGCTCCGTTCCGAACAGAACCGCGACCCCGCGCTCCGGCCGTCCGGCGGCGGGCATGATCAGCGCCGTGCCGACGGCTCCTGTGCCGATCACCGACCCGGACGACGTGCGGGTGGCCGACTTCCGCGACCTCAAGGCCGGCGACCGGCGGCCCGGCACCGAGCGGGGGACCGGCCCGGTGATCGTCGAAGGCGTGCCGGCGGTCGAGCGGCTGCTGGTCTCGCCGTACCGGGTGCGGGCGGTGTTCGGCGTGCCCGGGCGGGTGGCGGCGCTGGACCTGCCCGAGGGGGTGCCGGCCTACGAGGCGGACAAGTGGGTGCTCTCGGAGGTGATCGGCTTCCGGCTGACCCGCGGCGTGCTCGCCTCCGCCGACCGCCGTCGCCCGGCCGACCTCGACGCGCTGCTGGCCGGCCCGGACCCGGCCGCGCCGCGGCGGCTGGCGGTGCTCGAGGCGCTCAACGACGCGGAGAACCTGGGGTCGATCACCCGCTCGGCGGTCGCGCTCGGCGTCCACGGGTTGCTGCTGGACCCGCGCTGCGCCGACCCGCTCTACCGGCGCTCGGTGCGGGTCTCGATGGGGCACGTGCTGGCGTTGCCGTTCGCCGTCCTGCCCGACTGGCCGGCCGGGCTGGCGCGGCTGCACGACGCCGGCTACCTGACGGTCGCGCTCACCCCGGCCTCCGACGCGGTCGACCTGGTCGAGGTGGACCCGCGCGCCCACCCGCGCACCGCGGTGCTGCTCGGCGCCGAGGGGCCGGGGCTGACCCCGCAGGCGCAGCGGGCCGCGCGGATCAGGGCGCGCATCCCCATGCGCGCCGGGGTGGACTCATTGGGCGTCGCCGCGGCCGCCGCGATTGCCTTCGCGACCCTCCGCTGATGCGGCCCCTGCAGGGCCCCGCCGCGAGCCTGCGAGTGGTGGGGGGCAGGGGGTCCTTACCCGCGGAGGGAGAAGCGGGCCAGCAGGGCCCGGGCGTCCTCGGCGCGGGCCGGGTTGCACATGACGTCGTAGCGGGCGGCGACGATCGCGCTGGCGCTGGTGAAGTCCCGCCGTCCCCGGGTGGCGGCGTAGCCGATCGCGGCGAAGAGCGCACCGAACGCCAGACCGATGAGCAGGCCGGTCAGGATCGAGCCGAACCAGGCGGTGCCGCTGACGGCGAAGATGCCGAGCAGCAGGCCGACGAACAGTCCCCACCAGGCCCCGCCGGCCGCACCGGCGGCCAGCACCCGGCCCCAGGTGAGCCGACCGGTGACCCGTTCGACTTGCCTGAGGTCCGACCCGATGATCGTCACGTTCTCGACCGGGAACTTCTCGTCCGAGAGGTAGTCGACGGCGGCCTGGGCCTGCTCGTAGCTGTCGTAGGAACCGACCTGCACGCCGCCGAGGGGCATGGACACCGAGGCTGACATGAGTCGGTCCTACCCCCGCACGGACACCGGACACCTCCGGGCGGCCCCACCGTGGGTCAGCGGTGGCGGCGGACCCCGAAGACGATGTCCTCCCAGGCCGGGATGCGGGCGCGGGGGTCCTCGTCCTCGCCCTCGCCCTCCCCGCCGGGTCGGCCGAGGACGACGGTGTCGTGCTCGGCGACGTCGTCGTCGAGCAGGGGATCGGTGCGGCGCTCGCCGCGCGGGGTGCCGTCGACCGGCAGTACCGGGCGCACGTGGTCGGCCTCGCCGGGGTCGCCGCCGTCCCGGCCGGGGTCGCCGCCGTCCTCGTCGGCGGCCAGCCGGGCCGACGACGCCGGCGCGGCGACCTCGTCGTCGGGGACGACCGAGACCGGGCGGCTGCGGTGCACCGGCACCGGCCGCTCGTTCGGCACGTGCGGAACGACCCGGACCAGGCGGGTGCCCTCGGCGAAGTCGGTGGTCGCGGCGTCGACCGGGGTGACCGTCCGGGCCGGGACGTCGTAGGCCCAGCGCGTGACGCCGGACTTCGACCCGGCCTGCCACGCGGCGGTGACCTGCCAGACGCCGTCGCTGGACCGGGCGGCGTCCCAGCGGACCGCGTCGAGGTCGGCGCCGAGCAGCCGCAGCCGCTCGGCCATGAACTGCTGCAGGGGCACCGCGGGCGTCCCCTCGGACAGCCGCACCCGGGCCTCGCGGGCCTGTTCGGCGACCCGCTCGCGCTCCTGCAGGACCGGGTGGGCGAACCGCATGATCCGCTCCACCCGGATGCCGGAGGCCGCGGCGACCTGCTCGGGGGTCTCCCCGGCGCGGATGCGGGCCTGGATCACCCGCGGCGGCATGGTGACGCCGATCTCGACGTCGATCTGGCCGAGGCGGCGGGCGTCCCCGCGGGCGGCGGCGCGGACCCGCTCGTCGATGGGCAGCAGGAAGCGCTCGGGCTCCTCGCCGGCCTCGGCGCCGTCCAGGACGAGGACCAGGTTCTCCCCGTCCTCGGAGAGCGCCACGAGACGCAGAGTGCGCATGGGCGACCTCCGGGTGGTGCTCGTGGCGGGACGACGGTGGTCGGGCCGGCTCGGTTCGAGACAGTCCCGTGGGGCGAGGCTATCCGTGCCCGCGGGAGCTGGTCGGCAGGCTCGCCCGGCGTGGCGCGACCGCGGCCGAGGTCCTCACGGGGCGTGACGACGCGACCACCCGACGCCGCGCTCGGTGCGGTCACACGTCGGGGCTGTACGTCTTGATGAACCGTGCGTACCGGTCGGCACCGGTGCCCGAGGACACGTCGCCGATCCGGAGCACCGTCAGGCCGAGGTAGCCCCACTGCTCGAAGGCCTCCTCGATGTCGTCCCAGCCCTCGTCGGACCGCACGCCGCCGGCCAGCGCGTTCTCGCCCTTGAGCTCGACGCCGGCCCGGAAGGCGTAGTCGCCGATCCAGCCGACCAGCGTCTGGGCCAGCGAGTACGCGGGCGGGGCATCCTGGTCGTCCATCTCCAGGGCGGTGAAGTGCACGACCACCTCGCGCGGGCCGCCGTCGAACCGGTCGGCCAGCTCGATGATCCGCTGGTAGCCGTGCCCGGTCGCCCACGAGTCGAGGTCGACGCTGGTCTGGACCAGGCCGGTGGTGACCTCGGCGGCCCGCGGGTGGGCCGGGTTGGTCATCGACCAGTGGATGCCCGGCACCTTGTAGCCGATGTCGGCCTCCGGGAAGTCCTCGCCCAGGGTGCGGACGACCGTGCGCAGCACCCGCTCGCCGTGGTCGACGAGGGAGCCGTTGTACCAGTCGACGAAGTCGCGGCCGTACTGCGTGTCGAGGTAGTCCAGGCCGGCGAAGAAGGCGTCGGCGTCCTGGGGCGGGCAGATCTGGTCCACCGACGTGTAGGCGGTGCCCCAGGCCGCGTTGACCGCCTCGAGGGAGCCGTAGCGGCGCAGCGCCCACTGCTGGAGGTCGCGGACGGCCAGCGGGGAGTACGACTGCAGCGCGCCGCGGGTCGGGTAGCCGGTGCCCTGGTCGTGCTGGTTGTAGGAGGGGTAGCGCAGCTCGCCGGAGGGGCCGAGGGAGACGTTGACCTCGATGACGTCGTCGGCGTAGGTGTCGCCGTACTGCTGGGCGAAGGCCCGGGTGAAGTCCCGGTACTCGTCCATCACCACGCCGTCGGCCCAACCCTGCACGCTCTCGGCCGAGTAGTTGCCCTGCTCGCTGCGGTGCTGCAGCCCGGTCGGGCCGAGCTCGACGCCGCGGTAGGTGACCTCGGCGTACTTCTGCCACAGCCAGGACGGCAGCAGGCTGGTGTACTCGTCCCCGACGTTCCCGCCGGCCTGGTGGAAGGACAGGATCGGCACGATGTCCAGCCCGTGCGACGTGATCACGTCGAAGACGCGGTCGTAGTAGCTCCAGTCGAACCGGTTGTCCGCCCGACCCTCGACGTCGCCCCACCACACGTCGACGCTCACCGCGTCCACGCCGTAGCCGGCCACGCTGTCCAGGTCGGCCTCGAAGTCGGCCCAGTCGGTCACGTGCAGCGGCGCCATCACGTTGGCGGTGAACTCCGGGTCGTCCAGCGCCACCGGACCCGGCGGCACCGGACCGTCGGGTGGCGCGGCCTGGGCGGTGCCCGCGCCGGCGAGGACGAGACCGAGGACGGCGAGGGTGACTGTGGCGCGCTTCACACCCGCCGATGCTGTCAGCTCGTCGCCACGGGGTCACGGCCGGTACCGGACGCCGGGCGCCCACCCCGGTGTGTCCCGACCGACACGCGGTCAGCGGCGGCCCCACCCCGGGTCCGGCCCCGAGCCTGGTGACGTGAGGGAACGGCCCCCCTGCAGGGTCCCGCCGCCGGCCCCGTCTCGGGTCCCACCCTGAGCTTGCGAAGGGTGGGGAGGGCGGGGTCCTTCTCTGGTGGGGGGCAGGGGGGCCCTCCTAGATCTTCCCGACGACGAAGTCGATGCAGGCGGTCAGCGCGCTGACGTCGTCGGGGTCCACGGCGGGGAACATGCCCACCCGCAGCTGGTTGCGGCCCAGCTTGCGGTAGGGCTCGACGTCGACCACGCCGTTGGCCCGCAGCACCCGGGCCACCTCGGCGGCGTCCACCGAGGCGTCGAAGTCGACCGTGCCGACGACGTAGGAGCGCAGGGAGGGGTCGGCGACGAACGGTGTCGCGTACTCCGACTGCTCCGCCCAGCCGTACAGCCGGGTCGAGGACTCCCGGGTGCGGGCCACGGCGCCGGACAGGCCGCCCAGGTCGAGCAGCCAGCGGATCTGGTCGGCCAGCAGGAACAGCGTCGCCACCGCCGGGGTGTTGTACGTCTGGTCCTTGCCCGAGTTGTCGATGGCGATGGACAGGTCCAGGAAGCCGGGGACCCAGCGGCCCGAACCCTTGATCTCGGCCACCCGCTCCAGGGCGTCACCGGACATGAGCGCGATCCACAGGCCGCCGTCGCTGGCGAAGTTCTTCTGCGGCGCGAAGTAGTAGACGTCGGTCTGCGAGACGTCGACCGGCAGCCCGCCCGCGGCGCTGGTGGCGTCGATGAGCACCAGCGCGTCGTCGGTGCCGGACGGCCGCTGCACGGGGGCCATGACGCCGGTGGAGGTCTCGTTGTGCGCCCAGGCGTAGGCGTCCACGCCCTCGGTCGCGGTCGGCAGCGCCAGCGAGCCCGGGTCGGCCCGGGCGATCACCGGGTCGGCGAGGAAGGGGGCCTCGGCCACCCCGGAGGCGAACTTCGAGGAGAACTCGCCGTAGCTGCCGTGCGCGCTGCGCTCCCGGATCAGGGTGAAGGTCGCGGCGTCCCAGAACGCCGTCGTCCCGCCGTTGCCGAGGACGACCTGGTAGCCGTCGGGCAGGTCGAACAGCTGGGTCAGCCCCTCGCGCACGTGCCGGACCAGCCCCTTGACCGGGGCCTGGCGGTGGGAGGTCCCCATCAGCGAGGCGCCGCTGTCGGCCAGCGCGGCCAGCGCCTCGGGGCGCACCTTCGACGGGCCGCACCCGAAGCGGCCGTCGGCGGGCAGGAGGTCGGCGGGGAGGGTGATGCTCATCCGGGGACTGCCTCTCGGGGTCGGGGGCGGGCCGGTGCAGAGGACCAGGGCGGCCCCGTCCCGCCGGCCCCTGCAGGGTCCCGCCGCGAGCTCGCAGGTGGCGGGGGCAGTGGGGTCCTCTTTCAGGCCGGCGTGGACAGGGTGGTCGTGGTCCTGATGGTGTCGAAGCCCTCGACCTCCTCGGGCCGGCGCGGCCCGGGGCCGGTGTAGCGCGCCGACGGGCGCACCAGCCGGCCGGTGTTCTTCTGCTCCAGGATGTGCGCGCACCAGCCGGCGGTGCGGGCGCAGGTGAACATCGAGGTGAACATGTGGCTGGGCACCTCGGCGAAGTCCAGGACGATCGCCGCCCAGAACTCCACGTTGGTCTCGATCGGCCGGTCGGGACGGCGCTCCCGCAGCTCCTTCAGCGCGGCCTGCTCCAGGGCGAGGGCCGCCTCGAAGCGCGGGGCGCCCAGCTCCTGCGCGGCGCGGCGCAGCACCCGGGCGCGGGGGTCCTCGGCGCGGTAGACGCGGTGGCCGAAGCCCATCAGCCGCTCGTGGCGGTCGAGGAGGCCCTTGACGTACTTCTCCGCGTCGCCGGCCTCCTCCACGCCGTCGAGCATGTGCAGCACGCGGGAGGGGGCGCCGCCGTGCAGCGGGCCGGACATCGCGCCGATCGCCCCGGAGAGCGCGGCCGCGACGTCGGCGCCGGTGGAGGCGATGACGCGGGCGGTGAAGGTGGAGGCGTTCATGCCGTGCTCGGCGGCCGACGTCCAGTAGGCGTCGACGGCGGCGACGTGGCGGGGGTCGGGCTCGCCGCGCCAGCGCACCATGAACCGCTCGACGATGGTCGAGGCCTCGTCGACCCGCCGCTGCGGGACCGCCGGGATCCCGATGCCGCGGGCGGACTGCGCCACGTAGGACAGCGCCATGACCGCGGCGCGAGCCAACTCGTCGCGGGCCTCGACGGCGTCGATGTCCAGCAGCGGCTGGTAGCCCCAGATCGGGGTGAGCATCGCCAGCGCGGCCTGCACGTCGACGCGCACGTCCCCGGTGTGCACCGGGATCGGGAACGGCTCGGCCGGCGGCAGGCCCGGGCCGAACCTGCCGTCGACCAGCAGCGCCCACACGTTGCCGAAGGTGACCTTGCCGACCAGGTCCTCGATGTCGACCCCGCGGTAGCGCAGCGCCCCGCCGTCCTTGTCCGGTTCGGCGATCTCGGTCTCGAAGGCGATGACGCCCTCGAGACCGGGGACGAAGTCGTCGGCCATGTCGCATGCTCCTCTGCGCGCGCTGTCCCGTGCGCGCCCGGGACCCCGCGCACGGCTGCGACGGAACAGTAGGCCGTGGGCACGGGCCGGGGAACGGGCGGGTCCGGAGCCGCGGGCGCCCCCGGACGCCCTCGCCCGCGGGACCCGCTCGGTGCAGGTCCGGCGCGCCGGGAGGGTGACAGCATGGGGTGCGTGCCCGACCTCTCCCGCATGCGCAGGGACTACCAGACCCGTGGACTCCGGGAGCCCGACCTGGCCCCCACCTGGGTCGAGCAGTTCGACCGCTGGTTCGCCGACGCCGTCGCCGCCGAGCTGCCCGAGCCCAACGCGGTCGTGGTCGCCACCGCCGACGCCGACGGCGCCCCCGACGCCCGCGTCGTGCTGGTCAAGGGCTACGACGAGTTCGGCTTCGTCTTCGGCACCAGCTACGCCTCGGCCAAGGGCGCCCAGCTGGCGGTCAACCCGCGGGCGGCGCTGGTCTTCCCCTGGCACGCGCTGCAGCGCCAGGTGCGGGTGGCCGGCCGGGTGGAGCGCATCGGCGACGCCGCCAGCGACGACCTGTGGGACCCGCGGCCCCGCGGCGCGCAGCTGGCCGCCGCCGCGTCGATCCAGTCGACGCTGGTCGACTCGCGCGAGGAGCTGGTGCAGCGGCTGCGCCGGCTGGAGACCGAGAGCTCCGACGGCGGGGTGCCGCGGCCGCCGACCTGGGGCGGGTACCGGGTCGTGCCCGACCGGGTGGAGTTCTGGCAGGGCGGAGCCGACCGGCTGCACGACCGGCTGCGGTTCGTCCGGGACGACGAGGAGGGCGGCGGCTGGGTCGTCCAGCGGCTGGCGCCGTGAGCGCGCCCGCCGTCAGGGGCCGAAGTGGCCACTTCGGCCCCCCGGGGATGCTCCGGTGAGCGCGCCGGTCGACCCGGTCGAGGGGGCCGGACCGGTCGAGGAGCCCGTGCCGGTGCCGCCGAGAGCCCGGCGCGCCCGGGTCTCCCGACACCTGGCCATCGACACCGGCCCGCTGCGCAACCCGCACTACCGACGGCTGTTCTGGGGCGTCGCGGCCACGACGCTCGGCCAGCAGATGACCCTGGTCGCCGTCCCGTACCAGGTGTACGAGATCACCGGCTCCTCTCTGCTGGTCGGCGTCACGTCGGTCGTGGCGCTGGTGCCGCTGATCGTGTTCGGCCTGCTCGGCGGGGCGATCGCCGACGCGATGGACCGGCGGCGGCTGCTGCTGGTCACCGGGGCCGGGTCGGCGGGGACCAGCGCGCTGCTGGCGGTCCAGGCGCTGCTGCCCGGCGGCGGGAACCTGGCGGTGCTGTGGGTGCTCACCGCCTGCGTGTCCGCGTTCAGCGCGGTGAACCAGCCGACCCGCAGCGCGGTCATCCCCGCCCTGGTGGGGGCCGAGGGCGTGCCGGCGGCGAACGCCCTGGCCATGACCGTGCGCCAGGTCGGGGTCATCGTCGGCCCCCTGCTGGCCGGCGTCCTCATCGGCCTCGGCGACCTGTTCCTCACCTACGCCGTCGACGCCCTCGGCTTCGCGGTGGCCGTGCTGCTGCTGCGCGGTCTGCCGGCACTGCCGCCGGGCCGGGAGGCCGGGCCGCTGCGGCTGGGCGCCGCGGTGCGCGGGGTGGGGGAGGGGTTCGCCTTCCTGCGCACCCAGCCGGTGCTGCTGATGACCTTCGTCGTGGACGTCGTCGCGATGCTGTTCGCCTGGCCGCAGGCGGTCTTCCCCGAGCTGGCGGAGGGGCGCTACGCCGGCTCGCCCAACAGCCTGGGCTGGCTGTTCGCCGGCATCTCCATCGGCGCGCTGGTCATGGGGCTGACCTCGGGGTGGGTGTCCCGGGTGGACCGGCAGGGCGCCGTCGTCCTCGCCGCGATCGTGGTGTGGGGCCTGGCGATCATCGGCTTCGGGTTCGCCCCGACGCTGTGGGTGGCCGTGCTCTGCCTGGCCGTGGCCGGGGCCGGCGACATGGTCAGCGCCGTCCTGCGCTCCTCGATGCTGCAGCTGGCCGCTCCGGAGCAGATGCGCGGCCGCATGCAGGGCGTCTTCCTCGTCGTCGTCGCCGGTGGGCCGCGGCTGGGCGACCTGCGGGCCGGGGCGATCGCCAGCGCGGCCGGGGTGACCGCCGCGATGGTCTCCGGCGGAGTGGTCGTCGTCGCCGCGATGGCGGTCGTGGCGCTGGCCGTGCCGTCGTTCCGGACGTTCCGCGCCTCGCGGACCGCGTACCCGTCCGCGCGCGGCTGAGCTCAGTCCGCCGACGTCGGGGGGACGACGTGCAGCCCGACCTCGACGTTGCCCGCGGTGGCCCGCGAGTACGGGCAGATGGTGTGCGTCTTCTCCAGCACCTTCCGGGCCGTCTCCTCGTCCAGCTGCGGCAGCCGGGCCGACAGGTCGACGGCGAGCCCGAAGTCGCCGGGCTCGCCGCGCAGGAAGTGCACCTGGCAGGTGACCGAGGAGTCCTCCAGGGCCTTCGGGGTCAGCCCCAGGTCCTTGAGCGCGAACCGCATGGCGCTCTGGAAGCAGGCCGCGTAGCCGGCGGCGAACAGCTGCTCGGGGTTGGTACCGGGGCCGCCGTCCCCGCCCAGCTCGGCCGGGCGGGACAGCTGTGCGGCCAGCCGCCCGTCGGAGGAGGCCACCTCCCCGGTGCGGGCGCCGGTCGCCGTCGCCTCGGCGGTGTAGATGCGGTCCATGGGGACCGTCCTACCGCCCGGGAGCGGCGTGCGCCAGGCCCTCTCCTCGGCGTCCCCGAGCGTGCCAGGGGGGCCGGGGTCCGCTTTCAGGCCAGGGCGTGCGCGACCACCCGCAGGTCGGCCACCAGCGCGTCGTAGGCCGCCTCGCGGGCGTCGTCCGGCGTGCGCAGGATCGCCGAGGGGTGGGTGGTGGCCAGCACCCACGTCTGGTGGGGGGCGTCCTCGTCGTCGTCGGCGGCCGCGGCGGCGAACAGGTCGTCGGTGCCCGGCGGGGTCCAGGGCATCAGCCGACCCCGCTCCTGGGTGATCCGGAAGGACGGCGAGATGAGCGCCTTGGCCGCGGTCGCGCCCAGGCAGACGACCACCTCCGGCTGCAGGACGGCGAACTCCGCCTCCAGCCACGGCCGGCAGGCGCGCAGGTGCTCCGGCCCCGGGGTCTTGTGCAGCCGCCGCTTGGGCGTGGGCGTGAACCGGAAGTGCTTGACCGCGTTGGTGATGTAGGCGTCGCGGCGGTCGATGCCGGCGTCGGCCAGCGCCCGGTCGAGCAGCCGCCCGGCCGGGCCGACGAACGGCTCGCCCTTGCGGTCCTCCTGGTCGCCGGGCTGCTCGCCGACGAAGACGATCCGTGCGGTCTCCGGGCCCTCGCCGAAGACGGTCTGGGTGGCCGGCTCCCACAGCTCGCACGCCCGGCACCCGGCGGCGGCCGCGCGCAGGCCGTCCAGCCCCACCCCGGTCGGCGGCTGCGCCGGGACGTTCTCCTGGCTCATGTGCTGATGACACCGCAGTCCCGGCCCGGGCGCGACACGGGCAGCCGATACGGTCGGCCCGACGAAGCCCGACGGAGGAGGACCGACAGCGGTGCTGGAGTTCGACGGGCTCTACAAGACCTACGGGGAACGCCGGGTGCTCGACGGCGTCTCGTTCGCCGTCGCCCCCAGCTCGATGTTCGGCTTCTGCGGGGCCAACGGCGCCGGGAAGACCACGACGATGCGCATCGCGATGGGGCTGGCCCGCGCCGACGCCGGCGAGGTCCGCTGGCGGGGCAGCCCGCTGGACGCCGCCGTGCGGCGCCGGGTCGGCTACATGCCCGAGGAGCGGGGCCTCTACCCGAAGATGCGGGTCGGCGAGCAGCTGACCTACTTCGCCCGGCTGCACGGCCTGGACGCCGCCGCGGCCGCCCACGCGGCCGAGCACTGGGCCGACCGGCTGGGCCTGGCCGCCCGCCGGGGCGACCGGGTGGAGAAGCTGTCGCTGGGCAACCAGCAGCGGGTCCAGCTGGCCGCCGCGCTGGTCAGCCGGCCGGAGGTGCTCATCCTCGACGAGCCGTTCTCCGGCCTGGATCCGGTCGGCGTCGACACGCTGGCCGAGGCGCTGCTGGAGCAGGTGCGCGGCGGCGTCCCGGTGGTGTTCTCCAGCCACCAGCTCGACCTGGTCGAGCGGCTGTGCGACTCGGTCGGCATCCTCGCCCGCGGACACATGGTGGCCGCCGGCCCCGTCGCCGAGCTGCGCCGACGCGAGGCCGGCCGGGTGCTGCGGGTGGTCGTCCCCGACGCCCCGCCGGGGTGGGCGGCCGCGCTGCCCGGCGTGCGGGTGGTGTCCCAGCGGGCCGGCGACACCCTGCTCGAGCTGGACGCCGGCACCGACGACCAGGCGGTGCTCGCCGCCGCGCTGCGCACCGGCCGGGTCGCCCACTTCGCCTGGCGCGAGCCGACCCTCGTCGAGCTGTTCCGCGAGGCGGTCGCCGACCCGGATCCCGGGACCGAGGAGGTGGCCGCGTGAGAAGCCCTGTGTCAAGCCGCCTGCCGTTGATCTTGGTTGAGGATGCGTTGCAGGGCGTTGTGTCGGGCGGGGTCGTAGGCTTCGCCGGCTTGCCAGCAGTGCCAGATCACGTAGAGCCA
>NZ_QOHF01000053.1 GCF_003319115.1 Geodermatophilus sp. TF02-6
TGAGGTTTTCTCAACGGATTGGTCGTTCGGCGATGGTGAGGACGAGTGCCGCTTTGGCGATGGCGCCGATTCGCCACGGACACAGCCGAATGCGGCGCAGCGCCTTCCATCGCATCTTCAGCAGCGCGTTGCCGCGTTCGGCCGGAGCACGGAGACAGCTGATCAACTCGTTGCGGGTCACGCTGTCCGGATGCAGCCCGCGGCCCTTGGTCGGGGTGTGGATGCCCGCGCCGGCACCGTCGTAGCCCTTGTCGGCCAGGGTGGGCAACCCCAGCAGCGCGGCCGCGGCGTACAGCGCGCCGAGGAAGCCGGTACGGCGGGCGGCAGCCAGGTCATGGGTCGAGCCGGGCTCGACCTCGGAGACGGCCACCGGAAAGCCGGTGGGGTCGCCGATGACCTGAACGTTGCCGCCATGGGCGGAGTGTTTGCCCGAGTACCACAGGTCGTGACCGGTCTCGGGATTGGGCACCCGGCAGCGGTCGGTGGCGATCAGCGTGCCGTCGACGGTGACATGCGTCCAGCCCGCGGCCTGGCCGGCCTCGAGGACTTGATGCAGGTCCGGAGCCTGGGCGGCGAGCACGTTGATGCCCTCGTGCAGATAGCGGTAGCCAGTGGCCAGCGACACCCAGGCGTCGGCGGCGAGCACCTTCATGTCGGTGTCCTCCCGAAACCAGCGCAGCACCAGGATCGCCTGGGTGCGGGCGGAGGCGGCACGGGAGCCGACGGGCGTGCCGCAGCGCAGCCGTTCGGCGATCAACAGGTTGGTCAGCAGCGTGGCGGTGGTCTCGGGCACGTCGAGCGTGGCAGAGTAGGTGATCACGCGGGGTCCTTGCGGGTTGAGGATCGTTCCTTGAGCAGAACCGATCCTCTCGCAGGACCCCGCGCCTATGCAGTGACACTCCCTTCAGCCCGCCGACCTGCACATCCTCGGGCCGGAGAATGGCTCACACGCCAATCCGTTGAGAAAACCTCA
>NZ_QOHF01000030.1 GCF_003319115.1 Geodermatophilus sp. TF02-6
ACGATGCCGAGGCCGAGCTGGACCGGTTCGTGCGGTTGCGCGACAAGCGCTGCCGATTCCCGGGCTGCCGAGCCCGTGCCCGCACCTGCGATCTGGACCACCGCCGCAGATGGCCCGAGGGCCCGACCTCGCACGACAACCTGTGCGCCCTGTGTGAGCACCATCACCGGCTCAAGCACCAGGCACCGGGCTGGCGGTTCGACGCGGCCGACGACGGCGGCCTGGCGGTCACCCTGCCCAACGGCCAGGTGTTGGTCAGCCACCCGCCCCGGTTCGGCACCGACCTCGACCTCCCGCCGTATTGATGTCGGTGGGACGACGCCGTGTGCCCGAGCGGCCGACCCGGGGACGTCCGCCGGGATGACAGGCGGCTTGGCGCGCCACGACGCCGTACGGCTCCAGTGGACGTGCTGGGCGAGTCGACCAGCTCTGGGAGGGCCACGTGGACGTGTGGTCGGTCGTGGTCGGTGCCGTGCCCCGGCGGTGGCCCTCGGCCTCACCGGCGCTGTGAGGCGGCGGGTGCCCGCTGATCGACCGGTTGCTGGCTAGGCTCCTCGCGTGCCCAGCATCGACGCCGTAGGCGCGCGGGAGATCCTCGACTCGCGCGGAAACCCCACCGTGGAGGTCGAGGTCGCCCTCGACGACGGGACGCTGGCCCGGGCCGCGGTGCCCAGTGGCGCATCCACCGGTGCCTTCGAGGCCGTGGAGCTGCGCGACGGAGGTGAGCGCTACGGCGGCAAGGGGGTGAGACAGGCCGTCGACAACGTCCTCGACGTCATCGGCCCCGAGCTGGTCGGCTATGACGCCACCGAGCAGCGGATGGTCGACCAGCGGCTGCTCGACCTCGACGGGACGCCGAACAAGGCGCGCCTCGGCGCGAACGCCATCCTCGGCGTGAGCCTCGCCGTGGCCAAGGCCGCCGCGGAGTCGACCGGGCTGCCGCTGTTCCGCTACGTCGGCGGCCCCTCAGCCCACCTGCTGCCGGTGCCGATGATGAACATCCTCAACGGTGGCGCCCACGCCGACAGCAACGTCGACGTGCAGGAGTTCATGATCGCCCCGATCGGGGGTGCCACCTATGCCGAGGCGCTGGCCATGGGCGCGCAGACCTACCACGCGCTCAGGTCGGTGCTCAAGGGCCGCGGCCTGGCCACCGGCCTCGGCGACGAGGGCGGCTTCGCCCCCGACCTGCCCAGCAACCGTGACGCGCTCGACCTGATCGTCGAGGCCGTGGAGAAGGCCGGCTTCACCCCCGGGAGCGACATCGGGCTGGCGCTGGACGTCGCGGCCACCGAGTTCCACTCCGACGGCGGCTACGACTTCGAGGGCCAGACCCGGTCGGCCGAGTACCTCATCGACTACTACCGCGAGCTGGTCGACGCCTATCCGATCGTCTCGATCGAGGACCCGCTGTCCGAGGAGGACTGGGACAGCTGGGTCGCGCTGACCGCCGCCCTCGGCGACCGGGTGCAGATCGTGGGGGACGACCTGTTCGTCACCAACCCGGCCCGGCTGGCCGACGGCATCGCCCGCGGGGCGGCCAACGCGCTGTTGGTCAAGGTCAACCAGATCGGCACGCTCACCGAGACCCTCGACGCGGTGAGCCTGGCGCACCGCAACGCCTACCGCTGCATGATGAGCCACCGCTCCGGCGAGACCGAGGACACCACGATCGCCGACCTCGCCGTCGCGACCGACTGCGGGCAGATCAAGACCGGCGCCCCCGCGCGCAGCGAGCGGGTCGCGAAGTACAACCAGCTGCTGCGCATCGAGGAGGAGCTGGACGACGCCGCCCGCTACGCCGGTGCGGCCGCCTTCCCGCGGTTGAGCAGCCGATGAGGTCCTCCCGCCGATGAGCGGTGCGCCTGGCCGCCGGGGCGGGGCGGGAGCCGCGGCTCCGGGACGACGACGTCCCACCGGGCGGCCGCTGTCGCACGCGGCGTCCCGTCCGGTACCGGCCGGCTCCCGGGCGGGTGCGGGCAGCCGGCCGGAGCCGCGTCGCGGCGTCCGCCGCTCGGCCCGGACGTCGGCGTCCGCGGGCTCGCCGCGCCGGTCGCTGGCCACCGGCCGCGGAGTGCTGCTGGTCGGGCTGGTGCTGTTGCTGGCGTTGACCCTCGCCGGGCCGGTCCGCCAGTTCCTCGCCGGCCGGGCCGAGCTCACCCGGCTGGCCGCCGAGGGGACGGCGCTCGACCAGCGGATCGCGGACCTGCAGACGCAGCTGGAACGCCAGGCCGACCCGGCGTACACCACGCGGCAGGCCCGGGAGCGGCTGACCTACGTGCTGCCCGGCGACCGGCTGGTCGTCGTGGTGGACGGCGAGGCGGTCGAGGGGGACGCCGGCACGGTGCCCGAGCCGGCGCCGGCCCAGCTGCCCTGGTACGAGGCCCTGCTGCACTCGGTCGCGGTGGCCGACGGGGAGCCCGGCCGGTGACCGAGCTCGCCAGCGCACCCGGGGAGCGCAGCAGGGACCCGGTCACACCCGAGGAGCGCGACGTCGTGGCCCGCCAGCTCGCCCGCTCCCCGCGTGCCCTGCGCGCCGTGGCGCACCGCTGTCCCTGCGGGCAGCCGGACGTGGTCCAGACCTCGCCGCGGTTGGAGGACGGCACCCCGTTCCCCACGCTGTACTACCTGACCTGCCCCCGGGCGTCGGCCGCGGCCAGCCGGCTGGAGTCGGCCGGCCGGATGCGGGAGTGGCAGGCGCAGCTGGGCACCGACCCGGAGCTCGCCGCGCGCCACCGCGCCGCGCACGAGGCCTACCTGGCCGAGCGCGACGCCCTCGGGGTGCTGCCCACGTGCACCACCGCCGGCGGCATGCCCGACCGGGTCAAGTGCCTGCACGCGCTGGCCGCCCATGCGCTGGCCGCGGGCCCGGGGGTCAACCCGATCGGCGACCGCGCGGTCGCCGAGATGGGGCAGTGGTGGGCGAACGGCCCGTGCGCCCTGCCGGAGGAGACCGCATGACCCGCGTCGCGGCGATCGACTGCGGCACCAACTCCCTCCGCCTGCTCGTCGCCGACGTGCCCCCCGAGGGGCCGCACCACGACCTGCTGCGCCGGATGGAGGTCGTCCGGCTCGGCCAGGGCGTCGACGCCACCGGCCGGCTGGCGCCGGAAGCCGTCGAGCGCACCCGGGTGGTGCTGGCCCAGTACGCCGCGCAGGCCCGCGAGCTCGGCGCGACCGCGGTGCGGATGGTCGCCACCAGCGCCAGCCGGGACGCGGCCAACCGCACCGACTTCGAGGACGTGGTGCTGACCACCCTCGGCCAGCTGCCCGACGTCGTCCCCGGCGACGAGGAGGCGCAGCTGTCCTTCCTCGGGGCCACCGCCTCGCTGGACGCCGCGGTCGCCGCCCACGGCCGGCCCGCTCCGCGGCCGCCGTACCTGGTCGTCGACATCGGCGGCGGGTCGACCGAGTTCGTCCTCGGCGACGCCGGCGGGGTGCAGGCCGCGCGGTCGGTCGACGTCGGCTGCGTCCGGCTCACCGAGCGGCACCTGCACGGCGACCCGCCGACCCCCGACGAGATCGGCCGGGCCGAGGCCGACATCCGGGCGGCGCTGGCCGACGTGGTCGCCACCGTCCCGGTCGGCGAGGCGGCCACGCTGGTCGGGCTGGCCGGCTCGGTGACCACGGTCGCCGCGCTCGCCCTGGACCTGCCCGCCTACGACCCGGTCGCCATCCACGGCTCGCGCATCCCGGTCTCCGCCGTCCGCGCGGTGACGGCGGGCCTGCTCACCGCCACCCGGCAGCGGCGCGCGGCATACCCTGTGATGCACCCGGGGCGGGTCGACGTCATCGGCGCCGGCTCGCTCCTGCTGCGGGTGGTCATGGACGCCTTCGCCGTCGACGACGTCGTGGTCAGCGAGCACGACATCCTCGACGGCATCGCGCTGCGGCTGGCCCGCGGCCCGGTCCGGGAGGGCCCTCGGTGAGCTCCGGCGGCGGCCGGTCAGCGAGCGGTGGGCGGCCGCCGCGCCCGGGCGGCGACCAGCCGGCCGGCCGCGACGACGACCCCGGACACCGCGGCCCAGGCCAGGGCCGCACCCCAGCCGACACCCGGCGCGGCGGAGTCCTCCGGCGGCGGGGTGCCGCGGACGGCGAACCCGGTGGGGACGGCGGACCCGGTGCCCGGCCGCCTCCGGGCGGACGACCGCCGCCCGTCCCTCCTGGTCACTCCGCGATCATGCCGCCCCGCGCCGCACCTGCGCGCGGCCGGGTGGTCTGCTGGTGCCCGTGAAGGACCCCGCTGCCCCCGACCACCCGCAGGCTCGCGGTGGGCCCCCGCAGCGGGGCCGCCCCGGCGATGCGGCCGGCCCGGTGACCCGCAGCCCCGCCGGCGTCGTCCGCTCGGCCCGGGGCGCCCGCGACCTGGCCGTCCTCGACACCCGGATCTCCGGCTGTCGCGCCTGCCCGCGCCTGGTGGCCTGGCGCGAGCAGGTGGCCCGGGTGAAGCGGGCCTCCTTCCGCGACGAGGACTACTGGGGCCGGCCGGTGCCCGGGCTGGGACCGGCCGACGCCCGGATCGCCGTCGTCGGGCTGGCCCCGGCGGCGCACGGCGGCAACCGGACCGGGCGGGTGTTCACCGGCGACCGCAGCGGCGACTGGATCTTCGCGGCGCTGTGGCGGGCGGGGCTGGCCAACCAGCCGACGTCCACCTGCGTCGGCGACGGGCTGGAGCTCACCGACGTGCGGATCGCCGCGGCCGTGCGCTGCGCCCCGCCGGCCAACGCACCCACCCCGGAGGAGCGCGACACCTGCTCGCCCTGGCTGGCCCGGGAGCTGGCCCTGCTGCCGCGGCTGCGGGTCGCCGTGGTGCTCGGCGGGTTCGGCTGGACGGCGCTCCTGCCCGTGCTGGCCGAGGCCGGGTACGCGCTGCCCCGTCCCCGGCCGGCGTTCGGGCACGGGGTGGAGGTCACCCTCGAGGGCCCGCGGGGACCGCTGACCCTGCTGGGCAGCTACCACGTCAGCCAGCAGAACACCTTCACCGGCAGGCTGACCGAACCGATGCTGGACGCCGTGCTGTCCCGGGCCACCGAGCTGGCCGAGAGCGTGCCGCAACCGGCCTCCCGCCTCTAGGCTCCCCCCATGGCGCAGCGACCCGTGGTCCTGGTCGTCGGTGGCGGCTACGTCGGCCTCTACACCGCCCTGCGGTTGCAGAAGCGGCTCTCCCGCGGCAAGGCGGAAGTCGTCGTCGTCGACCCGCAGCCGCACATGACCTACCAGCCGTTCCTCCCCGAGGCGGCGGCCGGCTCGGTGGAGCCGCGGCACGTGGTGGTGCCGCTGCGCCGCACGCTGCGGCACTGCCGGGTCATCACCGGCGCGGTGACCTCGCTCGACCACGCCGAGCGGCGGGCCAGCATCACCCCGATCGAGGGCACGCCCTTCGAGCTCGTCTACGACGTGCTGGTGATGGCGGCCGGCTCGGTGGCCCGCACCCTGCCCATCCCGGGGCTGGCCGAGCACGGCGTCGGGTTCAAGAGCGTCGGCGAGGCCATCTACCTGCGCAACCACGTGCTCGGCCGGCTCGACGCGGCCAGCTCCACCGACGACCCGCGGGTGCGCCGCCGGGCGCTGACGTTCACCTTCGTCGGTGGCGGCTACGCCGGGGTCGAGGCGTTCGCCGAGCTCGAGGACATGGCCCGCTACGCGATCACCCGCTACTACCCGCGGCTGTCACCGGCCGACATGCGCTGGGTGCTGGTCGAGGCGATGGGGCGGATCCTCCCGGAGGTCGACCTCGACATGGCCGCGTGGACGGTCAGGGAGCTCACCGCGCGGGGCATGGACGTCCGGCTCAACACCCGGCTGGAGTCGGTGACCGACGGCTGCGTGGTGCGCCTGTCCGACGGCGAGGAGTTCGCCAGCGACACCCTCGTCTGGACGGCCGGCACCAAGCCCAACCCGGTGCTCGCGCAGACCGACCTGCCGCTGGACGAGCGCGGCCGGGTGGTCTGCGAGACGACCCTGCAGGTGCGGGGGGTGCCCGACGCCTGGTCGGCCGGCGACCTGGCCGCCGTCCCCGACCTCACCAAGGACAGCCCCGGCGCCACCACCGCGCCCAACGCGCAGCACGCCGTCCGCCAGGCCAAGCGGCTGGCCGACAACATCGTGCTGGCGCTCGACGGCGGGGAGCCGGAGCCCTACCACCACGCGTACGCCGGGTCGGTCGCCAGCCTCGGCCTGCACAAGGGCGTCGCCCAGGTCTACGGCGTCAAGCTCAAGGGCTGGCCGGCCTGGTTCATGCACCGCACCTACCACGTCAGCCGGGTGCCGACCTTCAACCGCAAGGCGCGCGTGGTCGCCGACTGGACGCTGGCCGCGGTGTTCCGCCGGGAGGTCATCTCGCTCGGTCAGCTGCAGGACCCGCGCCGCGAGTTCGTCCAGGCGGCGAACACCGGGCGGGCCGGTCAGCTGCCGCCGCCGGTCCGCGAGGACCGGGTCCGGTCGGGGTCAGCGCAGGCGAGCTGACCGGAGGGGTCAGCGTCCCGCGAGCGCCCCCGTAGCCCAACCGGCAGAGGCAGGCCCCTTAAAAGGGTCCGAGTGTGGGTTCGAACCCCACCGGGGGCACCGGACCCCTAGTGCTCTCGACCGTGCGAAGTCAAGAGTTGACCTCGGGTGGGTCTCTCGTGAGGGTCGGGGCGGTGTCCCGCCCCGGAGCACCCCGGATCCCGAAGGGGGAGTTGCATGACCGCAGGAAAGCCGTCCCGCCGACCCCGGCTCCTCGCCGCCTCGGCCGCCGGCGCCATGGCGCTGGCGGGCACCGTGGTCACGGCCCTGCCGGCGGCGGCCGCGCCGCCCGGCTGCGACCACCGCACGAACGACACCGTCACCAAGCTCCTGCGCTGCGTGGACGCCGACGGCGTCACCGAGCACCTCAAGGCCCTCCAGCAGATCGCCGACGCCAACGGCGGCACCCGCGCCTCGGGCACCCCGGGCTTCGACGCCTCGGCCGACTACGTGCAGCAGCGGCTGGAGGCGGCCGGGTACACGGTCACCCGGCAGTCGTTCGACTTCCCCTTCTTCCAGCTCACCAGCGACTCCTTCGGGATCACCGCGCCCACCGCGCGGCAGCTGACCAGCGGCACGGACTACGCGACCATGTCCTACTCCGGCTCGGGCACGGTGACCGAGGCCCCGGTCGTGCCGGTCGACGTGGTCCTGCCCCCGCCGGCCGACCCCGCCGCGATCACCAGCGGGTGCGAGACGTCGGACTTCGCCGGCTTCCCGGCCGGAGCGGTGGCGCTCGTGCAGCGCGGCACCTGCTCCTTCGCGGTCAAGGTGGCCAATGCCCAGGCCGCCGGCGCAGTGGCGGCGGTCGTCTTCAACAGCGGCCAGACCGACGTCGCCGGGGAGGACCGCACCGTGCTGCTGCAGGGCACCCTCGGCGAGCCCGGCGCCACCATCCCGGCCGTCGGGACCACGTTCGCCCTGGGCCAGGAGCTCAGCGCGCCCGGCACCCGGGTGAGCCTGTCGGTCGACGCGCTCAGCGAGGTGCGGCAGACCGCGAACGTGCTCGCCGAGCTGCCCGGCCGCACCGCCGAGGTCGTCCAGGTCGGGGCGCACCTCGACTCGGTGCCCGAGGGGCCGGGCATCAACGACAACGGCAGCGGCAGCGCGGCCGTCCTGGAGGTCGCCGAGGCCTTGGAGAAGGCGCAGCTGGAGCGCACCGTCCGCTTCTCCTGGTGGGGTGCGGAGGAGTCGGGGCTGCTCGGGTCCACCCACTACGTGGAGTCGCTGACGCCCGAGGAGGTCGGCCGGATCACGGCCTACCTGAACTTCGACATGGTCGCCTCGCCGAACTACGCCCGGTTCATCTACGACGGCGACGGCTCCACGTTCCCGGCCCCCGAGGGCTACGTGACCGACCGGTCCGCGGCGATCGAGACCCTGTTCGAGGAGTTCTACGACTCCCAGGGCCTGACCTACGAGGACACCGCCTTCGACGGCCGCAGCGACTACCAGGCGTTCTCCGGCGCCGGCGTCCCCTCGGGCGGGCTGTTCACCGGGGCCGAGGACGTCAAGACCCCCGAGCAGGCCGCCCGCTACGGCGGGACGGCGGGGGAGGCGTTCGACCCCTGCTACCACCAGGCGTGCGACGACATCGGCAACGTCGACAGCGAGGTGCTCGACCAGAACGTCGACGCCATCGGCTACGCCACGCTGACCCTGGCCGCCGCCGGGCAGTGAGCAGCCGGGACGGCGGGGCCCGCGGGGTGCCCGCCGGCCGACCCGGCGTCCGTCGCGGGGTCGATGGTCGCTGCCGCCGGCCCCGCGACGCGTCCGCACCACCCCTGCGGGGGTCTCCGCCGGCGTCCAGGAACGCCCGGGCCGCTCCAGGCGTTGACCGGGACGAGTGGGGTGCAGGACCGTAGACCCCACTGATCGACTCAGCACCGCTCGGTCACCTCGAGGAGATGACGATGCCCAGCCACAACCCGGTCTTCGGCCGGGGATTCGCGAACGCGGGCGCCGGCAACGGCCAGCAGCGCACCCCGTGGGGCGGCGCGCCGCAGTACGGCTACGGCGGCCCCCAGTACGGCGCGCCGCAGTACGGGACGCAGGACCCGTACGCCGCGCCGTCGCCGTACGCGCAGTCGCCGTACGCGCCGACGACGACCCGCTACATGACCATGGACGACGTCGTCCAGAAGACGGGCCTGTCGTTCCTGGTGACCGTCCTGGCCGCCGCCGCCGTCTGGGCGATGCCCGGTCAGGCCGCCTGGGGTCTGGCGCTGCCCGCCGTCCTGGTGGCCTTCGTGCTCGGCCTGGTGATCTCGTTCAAGCAGATCGCCAACCCGGTGGCCACGCTGGCCTACGGCGCCCTCTACGGTGTCGCGCTCGGCGCCATCAGCGAGGCGTTCAACAGCGTCTACCCCGGCATCGTGGTGCAGGCGCTGATCGGCACGTTCGGCGTCTTCGCCGGCATGCTGGTCGTCTACAAGACCGGCGCCATCCGGGTCACCCCGAAGCTGACCCGCTGGGTCATCGGCGTGATGTTCGGCGCGCTCGCCCTGCTGCTGGTCAACTTCCTGGTCGGCATCTTCGCAGGCGGTGACCCGCTGGGCCTGCGCTCCGGTGGTCCGGTCGCGATCGGCTTCAGCCTGCTGATGATCGGCGTGGCGGCCTTCTCGCTGCTGCTCGACTTCGACATGGCCGACGAGGCGATCCGCCGCGGCGCCCCGGCGAAGTTCGCTTGGTACATCGCCTTCGGTCTGCTCGTGACCGTCGTCTGGCTGTACCTGGAGATCCTGCGGCTGCTGTCCTACTTCCAGGACAACTGAGGCAGCACGTACCGCGTGGCAGTGGCCCGGTCCCCGTGGGGGCCGGGCCACTGGCCTGTCCGGGCGGGAGCCGGGGGCGTCAGGACAGGCGCTCCAGGACCATCGCCATGCCCATCCCGCCGCCGACGCACATCGTCTCCAGGCCGAAGGTGGCGTCCCGGGTCTGCAGGCCGTTGAGCAGTGTCCCGGTGATGCGGGCGCCGGTCATGCCGAAGGGGTGGCCGACCGCGATCGCCCCGCCGTGCACGTTGAGCCGGTCGATGTCGATGCCCAGGTCGCGGTAGCTGGGGATGACCTGCGCGGCGAAGGCCTCGTTGATCTCGACCAGGTCGATGTCGCCGATGCTCATCCCGGCCCGCTGTAGCGCGAGCTTGGAGGCCTCCACCGGGCCGTAGCCCATGATCTCCGGCGACAGGCCGGTGACCGCGGTGGAGACGATGCGGGCCAGCGGGGTCAGCCCCAGGTCGCGGGCCTTGGTGTCGCTCATGACCACGACCGCGGCGGCGCCGTCGTTGAGCGGGCAGGCGTTGCCGGCGGTGACCCGGCCGTCGGGGCGGAACACCGGCTTGAGGGCGGAGATGCCCTCCATCGTGGTGCCCGGCCGCGGGCCGTCGTCCGTGCTGACCACGGTGCCGTCGGGCGTGGTGACCGGGGTGATCTCCCGCGCCCAGAAGCCGTCGGCGATGGCCTGCTCGGCCAGGTTCTGGCTGCGGACGGCGAACTCGTCCATCTCCTGCCGCGAGACGTCCTTGAGCAGCGCCAGGTTCTCGGCGGTCTGCCCCATCGCGATGTAGATGTCGGGGACCTCGCCGGCCTCGCGCGGGTCGGTCCAGGTGTCCGCGCCGCTCTCGGCGGTCTTGGCCACCCGGGCCTGAGCGTCGGCGAACACCGGGTTCTGGGTGTCGGGGTGGGAGTCGCTGTTGCCCTTCACGAACCGGGACACCATCTCCACGCCGGCGGAGACGAACACGTCGCCCTCGCCGGCCTTGATCGCGTGCATGGCCATGCGGGTGGTCTGCAGCGAGGAGGAGCAGTAGCGGGTGACCGTCGTCCCGGGCAGGTGGTCGAAGCCGAGCAGGACGCTGACCACCCGGCCCATGTTGTAGCCCTGCTCGCCGCCGGGCAGGCCGCAGCCGAGGATCAGGTCGTCGATGTCGGTCGGGTCGAGCGCGGGCACCTCGTCCAGTGCCGCGCGGACGATGGTGGCGGTGAGGTCGTCGGGGCGCAGGTCCTTCAGCGAGCCCTTGAACGCGCGGCCGATGGGCGAGCGCGCGGTCGCGACGATGACGGCTTCGGGCATGGGTCCTCCACGATGAGGGGATCCGACGACGGTTCGCCGGACGTCGGGTCACCCCCGAACCTACTCCCCGGTAACGCGGGTGGGGCCCAGGCGCCGCGGACCGTCAGCCGACGGGTTCGGAGGCGGCCCGTTCGGCCTGGTCGGGGGTCGGGATGTCCGGGGGACGGCGCCGGCGCAGCCGCGCCCACGGGCCCCGGGGACCGGTCTCCGAGCCGCGCACCTCGGTCGCCTGGACCTCGGTACCGGTCCGGCCGGCGGCCTGCGCGGCGGCCCGGGCGACCGGGCGGACCGTGTCGCGCCGCAGGTTGCGCAGCCCCCGGTCGGCGGCGGCCGGCCACACGCCGATCGCGTCGGCGATCGAGGGCAGCAGGACGGCGGCCGCCGCGGCGTACCCGGCCGCGCTCGGGTGGAACTCGTCGACGCTGAACAGGCCCCGGTCCTCGGCGAAGGTGGGCCCGAGGACCGAGCCGAGCGACACGGTGCGCCCGCCGGCCTCGACGACCGCGATCGTCTGGGCCGCGGCCAGCTGCCGGCTCCAGCGGCGGGCCAGCCAGCGCAGCGGCCGGCCGATCGGGCGGACGGTGCCCAGGTCGGGGCAGGTGCCGACGACGACCTGCGTCCCGGCCTCCACCAGCCGGCGGACGGCGTCGCGCAGGTGGCGCACCGAGGTCGCGGGGCGGGTCCGGCTGGTGACGTCGTTGGCGCCGATCATGATCAACGCGATGTCCGGGCGCTCGCGCAGCGCCTGGTCCACCTGCCTGTCGAGCTCCCGCGACTGGGCGCCGGAGACCGCGAGCCGCACCAGCCGCACCGGCCGCTCCGCCAGCTCGGCCAGCGCCGCGGCGAGCAGCACGCCCGGTGTCTGCGCGGCGCGCTCGACGCCGAGGCCGACCGCGGTGGAGTCGCCGAGGACCGCGAAGCGGATCGGCGTGCTGCGCCCCTTCTTCGACGACTGGCCGTACACGCCGTCGCCGGAGGGAGGAACGGCCTCGACGGTGCGCGACTCCACCCGTCGCCGGGCCGAGCGCGCCTGCTGGCGGAGCAGGGTGACCATGCCGGCCCCGGCCAGGCCCAGCCCGCCGCCGCCGTAGGCGGCCCCCGCGGCCAGCCGCCACGCCCTCCTCGCTCGAGTCACCGCCGCCCGCGTCTCCTTCAGCCGAGAGGACCTGCTGTCCAGGAGGCTAGTCGGCGCCTGGCGTCGTCCCGTGACGGAATCCCTCGCACGGGGTCCCCCCGCACGGGTCAGCTGCGCCCACCCGCCGCCGCGGACGGACCGTCAGCCTCCAGGTACCCGGCGAGGCGGGCGGCGAGGTCGGCTGCCCGCCAGCGGTGGTCGCCGCCAGGCACCTCGGCCCGCTCGGCACGGGGCAGGGCCCGGACGATCGAGTCGGCGGCGTCGACCATGAACGGGAAGGCCGACCTCCCCAGCAGCACCGCGGTCGGCGCGGTGACCGGCGCCCACAGCTGCGCCCGCGGCGCCGACTGGGTCCAGGCCAGCGCCTCGGCGTCGGCCTCGAGGGCCGGGGCCATCCGCTCGAACAGCGGCCACTGCGGGCCGGTGCGCATCGCCTCGAACCACTCCGGCGGCATGCCCTCCATGTACAGCTGCCACGTGCCCTCCCGGTCGCCGGCGGCCACCCGCTCCCGGACGGCGGCCAGGTACTCCGCGCCGTCGGTGCCGCTCTCCTCGCCGAGGGGGACCTCCCACAGCAGGAGCCGCTGCACGCCGGGTAGCTCGGCGGCCGCGGCGAGGGCGATCGCACCACCCGACGAACTGCCGTAGAGCCACGCCCGCCCGCCGACGAGGTCGAGCAGCGCCCGGACGGCGGCCACCTCCCCGGCCAGCGTGAACGGCGGCTCACCGCCGCTGTCGCCGCGACCGGGGCGGTCGTGGTGGACGACGTCGAAGCCGCGGCCGGCCAGCTCGGTCACCAGCTCCCGGGTGTCGGGGTCGACCGCCCGGAACTGACCCGCCCCGCCGATCAGCACCAGCGGCTGGCCGCTGCCCTCCCGGTCGTAGGCGATGCGGATCCCGCTGCGCGTCTGCACGTACTGCGTCATGCACGGTCAGACCCCACCCGGCGGCCGGACTCAGCGCCCGGGCAGCTCCACCAGCATGCCGAGGTGCGGACCGATCCCCGGCTTGTCGTAGGGGCCGGTGACCACGGTGAACCCCGTCCGCTCGTAGAAGCCGACGGCGACCTCGCGGGCGTCGCACCACACGAGGTCCCCGCCGCGGGCGGCGACCAGCGCCAGCCCGGCGTCGACCAGGGCCCGGCCGGCGCCGGTGCCCCGCGCCGCCGGGTCGGTCGCCATCCCGCGCAGCTGCCAGGGGGCGCGGGCGGCGTGCCACGGGCACGGCGCCGGGGCCAGGCGGACCACCCCGACGACCGCGCCGTCCGGGGTGCGGGCGGCGAGGTGCACGGTCGCGGGGTCGTCGTCGCCGGCCATGCCCGCCGGCCCGCCGCCGCGCAGGACCGCGCTGCGCAGCGGCAGGACGACGCCGACCGGCACCTCCTCGACGGTCAGCGCGGTGCTGCTCACCCCGCCCAGTCTCCCCGACCCGCCCCCGGCAGACGCCGGAGGTGGCCCCGTCCCGGCCCTCCGCAGGGTCCCCGGCCCCCTCCTGGTGTGCCCCGAGCTCGCGAGGGCTCGAGGAGCGGGCCGCTTCAGCGGGCGCGTCGTCCCCTACGGGTGCGGAGGTAGTCGGCGACCACGTACTCGCCGAGCCGCTCGCTGTCCGGGGTGAACACCCGGCCCCCGGCGCGCTGGGTGATGTCGTGGACGAAGTGCACCAGCCCCGGCTCGGGGTCGAGCGCGAAGACGTTCAGGATCGCGCCGGAGCGGGCCACCCGCTCCACCTCGGCGACGGTGCGGGTGATCGTCTCGGGCATCGGCGGCCAGCAGAAGAACGGCGTCCCGTCGTCCTCCAGGTGCGCGGTGGGCTCGCCGTCGGTGACCACCAGGACCACCGGCTCGGCGTCCTTGTGCCGGGCGAGGAACCGGCGGGCCAGGATCAGCCCGTGCTGCAGGTTGGTGCCCTGCAGCGTGTCCACCGACAGCTCGGCGAGGGTCTCCGGCCGCAGCACCTGCGCGGTGGAGGAGAAGCCGATGATCTGGATCGCGTCCTGCGGGAAGCGGGTGGTCACCAGCGAGTGCAGCGCCATCGCCGTCGACTTGGCCGCGCCCCAGGTGCCGCGCAGCGCCATCGAGTAGGAGAGGTCGACCAGCAGCGCGACCGCGGCGCCGGTGCGCCGCTCGGTCTCCACGACCTCGAAGTCCTCGACGGCGATGCGCACGGCCCGGTCGTGCTCGTGCGCTGGGGCGGTGGGGTGGGCCCGACGACGCGGCTCGTGCGCGGTGCGCAGGACGGCGTTCCTCACCGTCCGGACGACGTCCAGCGGCTGCTCGTCGCCGAACCGCCACTCCCGGGAGCTGCCGGTCAGCTCGCCGGCGGCCCCGGCGTCGGCCACGTCGTGCTCGCCGCGGCCGGTGGCGTCGAGCTTGGCGAACACGCGGCGCAGCGCGGTCGCCCCGAGCCGGCGGACCGCCTTGGGGGAGAGCTCCAGCTTGCCGTCGGAGCGGTTGAGGTAGCCCTGCCGCTCCAGCTCGCGCTCCAGCTGGCGCAGCGCGGCGAGGTCGTCGACGGCGGGGCGGCCCAGCGCCCGCTCGAGCAGCTCCTCGTCGACGTCGGCCAGCGAGGCGCCGGCGTAGCCCTGGGACAGCTGGTTGGACAGCGCCTCCAGGTCGGCGAGCTCGGCGACGGCGGACGTCGCGTCGCCCAGGCCGAGCCCCTGCTCACCGTCGGGCACCTGCCCGCGCTGCCCCCACGGCAGGTCGGGCCGGGCCTGGCGCAGGGCGTCCTGCAGGTGCGCCATCTCGCTGGCCAGGCCCATGTCGGCCATGGCCTGCGCCATGAGGTCGGCCAGCTCGGCCCGCTGCTCGGGGGAGAGGCCGGCCATCATCCGCTCCTGCGCGGCGGCGCGGCGGGCCAGGGAGTCGATCAGCTCCTCGACCGACTGCGGGTCGTCCGGGAAGAACTGGCCGTGCTGCTCCATGAACTGCCGGAACTGCTCGTCGGTGTCCTCACCGCGGTTGTGCGCGTCGATGAGCGCCGAGAGGTCGGCGACCATGTCCTTGACCGCCTGCAGATCGCCCTCGGAGGCGTTCTGCAGCGCCTGCTTCATCGAGGCGAAGGAGCTGTCGAGCACCTCGCGGCGCAGCAGGTCCTGGATCTGCTCGTAGGCAGCCCGGCCTTCCGCGGAGCGCCAGTCGTAGTCCTTCAGCGCCCGGACGGCGCCCGCGGTGTCCTCCGGCAGCGCGTCGAGCTCGGCCTCCGCCAGGCGCGCCGCGTCGTCCGGGTCGGGGAAGAGCTCCCGCCGCTCGGCCTGCACGGCCTGGTCGAGCAGCTCGCGGACCTCCTGCAGCGTGCCGTCCATCCGTCCGGCCTGGCGCGCCTGCCGCAGCCGCTCGCGCACCGACCGGCGCAGCTCGTCCAGGCCGCGGCGGCCGTCCATGCCGCGGCGCAGCAGCTCGCGCATCGCCTCGCGCACGCCGCTGCCGCCGAGCACGGAGTCGCCGATCTCGTCGACGGCGCTGCCCAGGTCGTAGGGCGGGGCCAGCGGGTCGGGCCCACCGTGCCACCGCGAGTACCGGTGGCCGCGGCCTCTCCTGGACACCACGGTCAGGCCCCGTAGACGGTGCGCTGGCCGTCGGTGTCCTTGGCCAGCCGGCGGGTGAGGTAGAGCCCCTCCAGGGCGAACTCCACCGCGGCGGCGGCCTGCTCGGCCGACTGCTCGCCCTCCGGCACGCCGAGGCGGCCCAGGAGCTCGGCCAGCCGCGGGATGGTGCCCAGCTGGCCGAGCAGCGCCGCCCCCGGCACCAGCTCGCCGGACTCGACGGTCTCCCCGCCGGTGAAGTGCTCCTGCAGCCCGGTGAGGTCCAGCCCGGCGCAGCGGGCGCGGAAGGTCTGCGCCGTGGCCTGGCGCAGCAGGTGCTCGAGGATCTCCAGCTCCCGCTCGTCGTCGGGGTCGCTGCCTGCGTCGGCGAACTCGACCTTGCCGCGGCTGGCCGGGACGACGCTGGGCAGGTCGACCACCCGCGCGACCGGCCGGGTCTCCCCGGCGACGGCGGCCCGGCGGACGGCGGAGGCGGCGACGGTCTCCAGCCCGGCGATGGCGAAGCGGGCGCTGACGCCGGAGCGCTGGTCGACGTGGCTGGACTCGCGCACCAGCCGGGTGAACCGGGCGACGATCTCGGCCAGGTGCTCGGGGATCAGCGGCTGGCCCAGGGCGCCGTCCCCCAGCCAACCGGTGTGCGCCTCCTGGTGCAGCAGCCGGATCTCGTCGGCCAGCTCGATCGGGTAGTGGGTGCGCACCTCGGCGCCGAAGCGGTCCTTGAGCGGGGTGATGATCCGGCCGCGGTTGGTGTAGTCCTCGGGGTTGGCGCTGGCCACCAGCAGCAGGTCCAGCGGCAGCCGCACCCGGTACCCGCGGATCTGGATGTCGCGCTCCTCGAGCACGTTGAGCAGCGCGACCTGGATGCGCTCGGCGAGGTCGGGCAGCTCGTTGACGCTGAAGACGCCGCGGTTGGTGCGCGGCACCAGGCCGTAGTGGACGGTCTCCGGGTCGCCGAGGGTGCGGCCTTCGGCGACCTTGATCGGGTCGACGTCGCCGATCAGGTCGCCGACGCTGGTGTCCGGGGTGGCCAGCTTCTCGCCGAACCGGTCGCCGCGGTGCAGCCAGCCGACCGGGGTCGCGTCGCCGAACTCGGCGATCTGCCGGTGCGCCCACACGCTGATCGGGTGCAGCGGGTGCTCGTTGAGCTCGCTGCCGGCCAGCACCGGCGTCCACTCGTCGAGCAGGCCGACCAGCGTGCGGATCAGCCGGGTCTTGCCCTGGCCGCGCTCGCCGAGCAGGACCAGGTCGTGCCCGGCGATCAGGGCGCGCTCGACCTCGGGGACCACGGTGTCCTCGAAGCCCACGATGCCGGGCAGGCTGGGCTCGCCGGCGGCCAGGCGGGCGAGCAGGTTGGCGCGGATCTCGGCCTTGACCGGCCGGAAGGTGGCCCCGCTGGCGCGGAGCTCGCCCAGGGTCGTGGGGGCGGGGGGAGCGGAGGCAGGAGCGCCGGGGTCCGTCACCCCAGCCACGGTACGACGCCCACCTGCGTCCGGTCACTGCCCCGGCCCCCGCTGCCTGCGAGGATCGGAAGCGTGTCCGCTCGTGAGGTGTCCCTCGTCAGCGGTGCGGACGTCGAGGCCGCGGCCGCGCTGCTCGACGGCGTCGTCCGCCGCACCCCGCTGGAGCACTCCCGCGCGCTGGCCGAGCAGGTGGGCGGGCCGGTGTGGCTCAAGTGCGAGAACCTGCAGCGCACCGGCTCGTTCAAGATCCGCGGCGCGTACACCCGGCTGGCCCGGCTGACCGGCGAGGAGCGGGCCCGCGGCGTCGTCGCGGCGAGCGCCGGCAACCACGCGCAGGGCGTCGCGCTGGCCGCGCGGATGCTGGGCATCCGGGCGACGGTGTTCATGCCCGAGACCGCGCCGCTGCCCAAGGTGGCGGCCACCCGCGGCTACGGCGCGGACGCCCGGCTGGTGGGGCACACGCTCACCGAGGCCCTCGCCGCGGCCGTCGAGCACGCCGAGCGCACCGGCGCGGTGTTCATCCACCCGTTCGACCACCTCGACGTGATCGCCGGGCAGGGCACCGTCGGGCTCGAGGTGCTCGACCAGTGCCCCGACGTGGCCACCGTCGTCGTCTGCACCGGCGGAGGCGGGCTGGTCTCCGGGGTCGCCGCGGCGGTGAAGACCCGCCGTCCGGAGGTGCGGGTGGTCGCCGTGCAGGCCGCGGCCGCCGCCGCGTTCCCCGGGTCGCTGGCCGCCGGCCGCCCGGTGGCGCTGGAGGGCATGGCGACGATGGCCGACGGCATCGCCGTCGGCGCGCCCGGCGAGCTGACCCTCGCGCACGTCCGCGACCTGGTCGACGAGGTGCGCACGGTCAGCGAGGAGGACCTCTCGCAGGCCCTGCTGTTCTGCCTGGAGCGGGCCAAGCTCGTCGTCGAGCCGGCCGGGGCAGCGGCGGTCGCGGCCGTGCTGGCCGACCCGGGGGCCTTCGCGCCGCCGGTGGTGGCGGTCGTCTCCGGCGGCAACATCGACCCGGTCCTGATGCTCAAGGTGGTCCAGCACGGCATGGCCGCGGCCGGTCGCTACCTGCGGCTGCGGCTGCGGGTGCCCGACCGGCCCGGGTCGCTGGCGGCGGTGCTCACCGAGCTGGCCGACGTCGGGGCCAACGTGCTGGAGGTCGAGCACGAGCGGACGGCGACCCGGCTGGACCTCGGCGAGGTGGAGGTCTTCGTCGTCCTGGAGACCCGCGGACCCGAGCACGCCGAGGAGGTGCTGGCCCGGCTGGCCCGGGCCGGGTACGCGGTGGACGCGGGCTGAAGAAGGACCCCCTCCTCCCCACCCCTCGCAGACTCGGGGCGGGACCCGGGAGGGGGCCGGTGGATCAGCCGGGAGCGAACGCGGCCCGTGGAGGCCGAAAAGCAGTCGGGAAGTGTCGGCACCGGCGCCTAGTTTCCCTGTCATGACCGACGCGATCGTCGTCGAGGGGCTCGTGAAGCGCTTCGGCGGCACCACCGCCCTCGACGGGGTGGACCTGACCGTGGCCGAGGGCTCCGTCCTCGGGCTGCTCGGCCCCAACGGCGCGGGCAAGACGACGGTGGTGCGCATCCTCACCACCCTGTTGCGCGCCGACGCGGGGCGGGCGGAGGTGGTGGGCCTCGACGTGGTGCGCGACGCGGACGCGGTGCGGGCGTCGATCGGTCTGACCGGCCAGTACGCCGCCGTCGACGAGTACCTCACCGGCGCCGAGAACCTGGAGATGGTCGGCCGGCTCTACCGGCTGGGCCGCCGGGAGGCGCGGGCGCGGGCCGGGCAGCTGCTGGAGCGCTTCGACCTGACCGGCGCGGCCGACCGGCCGGCCAAGACCTACTCCGGCGGCATGCGCCGGCGACTCGACATCGCCGCCTCGCTGATCGCGCGGCCGCGGGTGCTCTTCCTCGACGAGCCGACCACCGGACTCGACCCGCGCAGCCGGCTGGGGATGTGGGACTTCATCGCCGACCTCGCCGACGGCGGGACGACGATCCTGCTCACCACCCAGTACCTGGAGGAGGCCGACCGGCTGGCCGACCGGATGGTGGTCATCGACCGGGGGAGGGTCATCGCCCGCGGCACCGCCGACGAGCTCAAGGCCCAGGTCGGCGGCCAGCGGCTGGAGCTGACCGCCACCCGCGGCGAGGTGCTGCCCGCGATCGCCGAGCGGCTGCGGCCGCTGGCGGTCGAGGAGCCGCACGTCGACGAGCAGGCCCGGCGGCTGAGCCTGCCGGTGAGCGGGGGCGTGGAGGTGCTGGCCGAGGCGCTGCGCCGGCTGGACGGCCACATCGCCGACGTCTTCGACATGGGGCTGCGCCGCCCCGACCTCGACGACGTGTTCCTGACCCTCACCGGCCACGCCGCCGACGACGGTGCCACCGACAGCGGTGCCACCGACAGCGGTGCCACCGACAGCGGTGCCACCGACAGCGGTGCCACCGACGGCGGGGGCACCGAGGACGCGGCGACCACGAGCCGCGACACGCCACCGGCCGAGCCGGTCCCCACCGGAGGTGCCCGATGAGCTCGTTGGCCGCCACGCTGTCCGACAGCGTGGTCATCACCAAGCGCAACCTCATCAAGGTCAAGCGCGTACCCGACCTGATCGTCTTCGCGACCCTGTCGCCGATCATGTTCGTGCTGCTGTTCCGCTACGTCTTCGGCGGCGCGATCCTGCTGCCCGACGGCATCAGCTACGCGGAGTTCCTGCTGCCCGGGATCTTCGCGCAGACGGTCGTCTTCGGGAGCACGATCACCGGCGCCAGCCTCGCCGACGACCTGCAGAAGGGGCTGATCGACCGGTTCCGGTCGCTACCGATGTCCCGCTCGGCGGTGCTGGTCGGGCGGACCCTGGCCGACCTCGGGCTCAACGTCATCTCCGTCGTGGTGATGGCGCTGACCGGCCTGGTCGTCGGCTGGCGGATCCACTCGTCGGTCGGCGAGGCGGTCGGCGGGTTCCTCGTGCTGTTGCTGTTCGCCTTCTCGTTCTCCTGGCTGATGGCGATGGTCGGGCTGCTGGTGCGCACTCCAGAGGTGGTCAACAACGCCAGCTTCATCGTGATCTTCCCGCTGACCTTCGTGGCCAACACGTTCGTCCCGCTGGAGACGTTCCCGACGGTGTTGCGGGTCTTCGCGGAGTGGAACCCGGTGTCCGCGGTGGTGCAGGCTGCCCGTGAGCTGTTCGGCAACACCGTGCCCGGCGCCCCGGTCGCCGACGTGTGGTCGCTGCAGCACCCGGTGCTCTACTCGGTGATCTGGACGGCGGTCATCCTGGTGGTGTTCGTGCCGCTGGCGGTGCGGCTCTACCAGCGCACGGCCACGCGGTGAGCGCGTGACACCGCGGTCCGGCAGGACCGCGGTGTCACGGCAGGATGGACGGCGATGAGCACCGTCCCCACCGCCCCGTCCGCCGACAACCCGCTGCTCGCGCCGTCCCCGCTGCCGTTGCAGCTGCCGCCCTTCGCGGCCATCACCGTCGAGCACTGCCGCGAAGCGCTGATCGCCGGGATGGCCGAGCAGCGGGCCGAGGTCGCCGCGATCGTCGGATCGGACGAGTCGCCGACCTTCGAGAACACCGTCGTCGCCCTGGAGCGCTCGGGCCGGCTGTACCGCCGGGCCGCCGCGGTGTTCCACAACCTCGCCTCCTCGGTGGCCACCGACCGGCTCCGGGAGGTCGAGCGGGAGCTGGCACCGCTGGAGGCGGCCCACGCCGACGCGCTGCGGCTGGACCCGGCCCTGCTCGCCCGCATCGACGCCGTCCACGCGGCCCGACACGACGTCGGCCTCGACGCCGAGGCGGTGCGGCTGGTGGAGCGCTACCACCTCGACTTCGTCCTCTCCGGTGCGCGGCTCGACGACGCCGGCCGCGCCCGCCTGACCGAGCTGAACCGGGAGCTCGCGGAGCTGTCGACGACGTTCGGGCAGAACCTGCAGCTGGCCACCGAGGCCGCGGCGGTCGTCGTCTCCGACCCCGCCGCGCTCGACGGGCTCGGCGCGCAGGAGGTCGCCGCGGCGGCCGGGGTGGCCGCCGACCGCGGGGTCGACGGCTACCTGATCCCGCTGCTGTTGCCCACCGGCCAGCCGGTGCTGGCCAAGCTGCGCGACCGCGACCTGCGCCGCCGGGTGTTCGAGGCCTCGGTCACCCGCGCGTCGGCCGGCGCGCACGACAACGGCCCGGTCGCCGTCCGCATCGCCCGGCTGCGCGCCGAGCGTGCCCGGCTGCTCGGTTTCGCCACCCACGCCGACCTGGTGGTCGCCGACCAGACCGCGGGCAGCACCGAGGCGGTCGACGCGATGCTCGCCTCGATGGTCGGACCGTCCCTGGCCAACGCGCAGGCCGAGGCGGCCGCGCTCGCCGAGGTCGCCGCGCGGGACGGCGTCACCGACCTCGCCCCCTGGGACTGGGCCTTCTACAGCGAACGGGTGCGCGCCGAGCGGTACTCGGTCGACGCCACGGCGCTGCGGCCGTGGTTCGAGCTGGACCGGGTGCTGGTCCACGGCGTCTTCGCCGCCGCGGAGCGGCTCTACGGGTACCGGTTCACCCCGCGGCCGGACCTCGTCGGCTACCACCCCGACGTGCGGGTCTGGGAGGTCACCGGCGCGGCGGGGGAGACGATCGGGCTCTACCTCGGCGACTACGTCGCGCGGGAGGGCAAGCGCGGCGGGGCGTGGATGAGCTCGTTCGTCACCCAGTCCCGGCTGCTGGGCACCCGGCCGGTGGTGGTGAACGACCTCAACGTCACCCGCGGCGCCGACGGGCAACCCACGCTGCTCACCCTCGACGAGGTCAACACGCTGTTCCACGAGTTCGGTCACGCCCTGCACGGGCTCGCCTCGGCGGTCACCTACCCGCGGTTCGCCGGCACCGCCGTCCCGCGGGACTTCGTCGAGTACCCGAGCCAGGTCAACGAGATGTGGGCGCTGCAGCCGGAGGTGCTGGCCGGCTACGCCCGCCACGTCGACACCGGCGAGCCGCTGCCGGCCGCCGTCGTCGAGGCGATCGAGGCCGCCCGGCTGTGGGGCGAGGGGTTCGCCACGCTGGAGTACCTGGCGGCCACCCTGCTCGACCAGGCCTGGCACCGGATCACCCCGGACACCGAGATCGGCGACCCGGTCGAGTTCGAGCGGGCCGCCCTGGAGGCCGCCGGCGTCGCCTACGACCTGGTGCCGCCGCGCTACCGGACGACGTACTTCCAGCACGTCTTCGCCGGGGGCTACGCGGCCGGCTACTACTCCTACATCTGGTCGGAGGTGCTCGACGCCGACACCGAGCAGTGGTTCGAGGAGAACGGCGGCCTGCGCCGGGAGAACGGCGACGTCTTCCGGGAGCGGCTGCTGTCGGTCGGCGGGTCGGTCGACCCGCTGGCGGCCTTCCGCGCCGTCCGCGGCCGGGACGCCGACCCCACGCCGCTGCTGCGGAGGCGAGGATTGCTGCCCAGCTCACCGTGATCATCGGCGGGTGGCTGCCTGACCCGCCGAGAGGAGCAGCCCCCCGCCGAAGGTCGACACGGGGAGAGGTCAGGCCTCTACAACCAGGGCAGCGAGAGGACGACGTCGAGGTCGTCGGGGCCGTCACCCTCGCGGACCAGCCGGTTGGGCTGGCGGTGGCCGCACGCCGTGCAGCGGTGGACCACCTGCCAGCCCTTGCCGGACTTCTCCACGAGGCCGATCGGCGCCATCGGCGCCCGGCACCCGCTTGCCCGGTCACCGGGCAGCTCGTCGACGTGCAACGACCACAGGCACGCCGGGCAGTGGTTGCGGTAGTGCCCGTCGGTGGTGGCCGGCACGGCCGAGGCGCAGTGCACGCAGACGAACCCGGTGTTCTCCGCCCGCCGCGAGCGGGCGGGGCTCACGCGGGGACCCCGGTCAGGCGACGTAGGGCTCGACGGCGACGACGTCGACGGTGATGTCGCGGCCGCCCGGGGCCTGGTAGGTGACGGTCGTCCCGGGCGCGGCGCCCATGATGGCCGACCCGAGGGCCGACTCGGGGGAGTAGACCTGCAGGTCGGTGGTGCCGGCGATCTCCCGCGAGCCGAGGAGGAACTTCTCGGTCTCGTCGTCGCCCTGGAACCGGATGGTGATGACGGTGCCGGTGGCTGCGTGGGCCGCCGTCGTCGGCGCGTCGCCGACCCGGGCCTTGCGCAGCAGGTCCTCCAGCTGGCGGATGCGGGCCTCCTGCTTGCCCTGCTCCTCCTTGGCGGCGTGGTAGCCGCCGTTCTCGCGGAGGTCGCCCTCCTCGCGGCGGGCGTTGATCTCGGCGGCCATGGCCGGACGGCCCGCCACCAGCTGGTCGAGCTCGGCCCTCAGCCGGTCGTGGGCCTCCTGGGTCAGCCAGACGCCCTGGTTCTGCTCGTCAGTGGAGGTGGACACGAGGGAGCTCCTGAAATGTCGGTGGCCGCTCCCCGTGCGGGGAACGGCCGCGTTCAGAACCGCCAACGTAACACCGTCGTCGGGGGACGTGTTCCGCCCCGGCCCGGCGCCGGAGACGCGGAACGCCAGGCTGTCGTGGCATGACGAGCGCCACGTCCCCCGCTCGGAGGCCGCGACGGGCGGCGGGGCACGGGCGCGACAGGGGACAATGGTCCGGTGAGCGAAGCAGACCCGTTGCGCCTGCTCGCGGTGCACGCCCATCCCGACGACGAGTCGAGCAAGGGCGCCGCGACGATGGCCAAGTACGTCGCGGAGGGCGTCCGCGTCATGGTGGCGACCTGCACCGGCGGTGAGCGGGGTTCGGTGCTCAACCCGGCGCTCGACCGCCCCGACGTGTGGGAGCGGCTGCCCGAGATCCGCCGGGAGGAGATGGCCCGCGCCCGCGAGATCCTCGACGTCGAGCAGGAGTTCCTGGGCTTCGTCGACTCCGGCCTGCCCGAGGGCGACCCGCTGCCGCCGCTGCCCGAGGGCTGCTTCGCGCTGGTGCCCACCGAGGAAGCCGCCGCCCCCCTGGTCGAGCTGATCCGCCGGTTCAAGCCGCACGTCATCACGACCTACGACGAGCGCGGCGGCTATCCGCACCCCGACCACGTCAAGACCCACGAGGTCTCGGTGCACGCCTTCGAGGCCGCCGGCGACCCCGACCGCTACCCCGAGCTGGGCGAGCCCTGGCAGCCGCTCAAGCTCTATTACCACATGAGCTTCACGCTGCCCCGCACGCGGGCGCTGCACGAGGCGATCCTCGCCTCGGGAGCGGAGTCCCCGTACGCCGAGTGGCTGGAGAACTGGGACCCGGAGCGGGACACGTCCCACCGGGTGACCACGAAGGTGCCCTGCGCCGAGTACTTCGCCGTGCGGGACGCCGCCCTGATCGCGCACGCCACGCAGATCGACCCCCACGGCCGCTGGTTCGCCTGTCCGCTGGAGGTGCAGCAGCAGGTGTGGCCGACCGAGGACTACGAGCTGGCCCGCTCGGTCGTCGACTCGCCGGTGCCCGAGGACGACCTGTTCGCCGGCGTCCGCAGCGAGGTGACCGTGCGGTGACCGCCGCCACCGTGCTCGCCGCGGCCGGCGACCAGCTGCCCGAGGACGTCGGCAAGGCGGGCCCCATCGGCCTGCTGCTCATGGTGCTGCTGCTCATCGCGGTGGCGCTGCTGGTCAAGTCGATGTCGCGGCACCTCAAGCGGCTGCCCCGCAGCTTCGACCCCGAGGACGCCGAGCCTCGGGTCGTCGTCCCCGACACCCCGGCCGAGTTGGTCGAGCCCCGCCCCGCGCCGGGGCAGGAGCTGCTCGACACCCTCCGCCGCGCCCCCCGGGCGATCGAGGGGCCACGCCGCGACGGCGACGGCGACGGCGACGGTCGAGCGGCCGCTCCCCGGCCGGAGGACTGAGCCACCACAACGCCGACCACGATGGCTGGTCGGTCCCCGGATCGCCCTCATCGGGGCGGCGTTCTCACGTCGGGTGAGGAGCGCGCGCCGCGGACGTCCGAGCAGCCGACGCCCGCGCCCGGCTTCGGCGGGGTCGGCAGCCGGTTGCTCGAGTTCGCCGAGAAGGTCGTCTACGCCGGCATCGCCCTGCCGCTCATCGCGGCGGCGTGCATCCTGCTCGTCCGCGCCGCGTGGACGGGCTGGCTAGTGTTCGGCGACTTCTCGCAGACGGACTTCTCGCAGACGATGGTGCTGGCGCTGCTCGACGTCCTGCTGCTCGGGCTCACGTCCTGGCTGCTGCGACGCAAGGAGCGCGAGCCGGACGAAGGCAAGCGGAGCGACCCGGGGCGTGCTGGGGGGACCGCCGGGTAGGCAGGGTGCGTGCCCAACCGACTCGCCACCGCCACCAGCCCCTACCTGCTGCAGCACGCGGACAACCCCGTGGACTGGCGGGAGTGGGGGCAGGATGCCTTCGCCGAGGCCCGCGAGCGCGACGTCCCGGTGCTGGTCTCGGTCGGCTACGCCGCCTGCCACTGGTGCCACGTGATGGCCCACGAGTCCTTCGAGGACGAGGTCACCGCCGCGCAGATGAACGCCGACTTCGTCTGCGTGAAGGTCGACCGCGAGGAGCGGCCGGACGTCGACAGCGTCTACATGACCGCGACCCAGGCGCTGACCGGCCAGGGCGGTTGGCCGATGACGGTCTTCACGACCCCGGACGGCAGGCCGTTCTACTGCGGCACCTACTTCCCGCCGCGGCCGGCGTCCGGCATGCCCGCCTTCCGCCAGGTGCTCGCGGCGGTCAGCGACGCCTGGCGAACCCGGCGGGACGAGCTGGAAGCCGCGAGCTCCCGCATCGCGCAGGGCATCTCCTCGCGGCTGGACCTCGGCGCGCCCACCCCGCTGTCGCCCGAGGTGCTCGACGCGGCCGTGACCGCGCTGGTCGGGAGCTACGACGAGCGCTGGGGCGGCTTCGGGGGCGCGCCGAAGTTCCCGCCGTCCATGGTGCTGGAGTTCCTGCTCCGCCACGCCGCCCGCACCGGGGACGGCGAAGCGCTGCGGACGGCCCGCGGCACGCTCGAGGCGATGGCCCGCGGCGGCATCCACGACCAGCTCGCCGGCGGCTTCGCCCGCTACTCGGTCGACGCGCAGTGGGTGGTGCCGCACTTCGAGAAGATGCTCTACGACAACGCCCTGCTGCTGCGCGGATACTTGCACCTGTGGCGGGCCACCGGCGACGAGTGGGCCCGCCGGGTCGCCGACGCGACCGCCGCCTTCCTCGTCCGCGACCTCGGCACGCCCGAGGGCGGCTTCGCCTCCGCGCTCGACGCCGACACCGAGGGCGTCGAGGGGCTCACCTACGTCTGGACGCCGGCCCAGCTGGTCGAGGTCCTCGGGGAGGACGACGGCCGCTGGGCCGCCGAGGTGTTCGCGGTGACCGTCGACGGGACGTTCGAGCACGGCACCTCGACGCTGCAGCTGCTGCACGACCCCGACGACCCCGCCCGGTTCGCGTCGGTCCGCGAGCGGCTGGCCGCGGCCCGGGCGCGCCGTCCGCAGCCGGCCCGGGACGACAAGGTGGTCACCGCCTGGAACGGGCTGGCGATCGCCGCCCTGGCCGAGCACGGCGTGCTCACCGGGGACGACGGGTCGGTGACCGCCGCCCGCCGGGCCGCGGAGCTGGTCGCGTCGACGCACTGGGTGGACGGACGGCTGCGCCGGGCGTCGCGGGACGGCGTCGCGGGCGCTCCGGCCGGCGTGCTCGAGGACTACGGCGACCTCGCCGAGGGGCTCCTGGCGCTGCACCAGGCCACCGGCGAGGGCCGCTGGCTGGAGCTCGCCGGCGACCTGCTCGACGTCGTGGCCGAGCAGTTCGTGGACTCCGCCAGCACCCCACCCACCTGGCACGACACCGCCGCCGACGGCGAGACGCTCGTGCACCGGCCGTTCGACCCCACCGACGGCCCCACCCCGGCCGGCGTCGCGGCCGCCGCCGGTGCCGCCGTCACCTACGCGGGCCTGGCCGGCTCGCCGCGGCACCGCGAGCTGGGCGAGGCGGCGGTCGGGTCGCTGGCGCGGCTGGTGGCGCAGGCGCCCCGGGCGGCCGGCTGGGCCGCTGCGGTCGGGGAGGCGCTGCTCGCCGGCCCGCTCGAGGTGGCGGTGAGCGGGCCGGCCGGGGCGGAGCGTGACGCGCTGGCGACCGTCGCCCGGACGTCGACCAGCCCGGGTGCCGTGGTCGTGGTGGGGGAGCCGGACGCGCCCGGCGTCCCGCTGCTCGCCGACCGGCCGCTCGTGGGCGGCAAGCCGGCGGCCTACGTGTGCCGCGGGTTCGTCTGCTCCGCGCCGGTCACCGACGTGTCCGCTCTGAGCGCAGCGCTCGACCCTTCCTGAGGACGCCGCGACGACTTACCGTGTAAGTGTGTAATCAACACACGCTGAGGAGGCCGTCGTGCACGGACACCACCGTTTTCCCGATCCGCCCTTCGCCGGCATGCGAGGCGGGTTCCGCTCGGGCTTCCGGGGGCGTGGCCCCGGCGGCCGCGGCCGCGGACCCGACGCGCCGCCCCCGGTCGAGCGCGCCGAGGTCGCCGGCTGGTTCGCCGGCCGGCTGCCCGACGACTGGTTCACCGGCCCGGTGGACCTGGCCACCGACCGCGACGAGATCACCGTCGTCGGCACCCTGCCCGAGCCCGAGGCGGGGGAGGGCGACCCGGCCGCGGCGCGGGCGGGCCGCATCGCCCGCTTCCGCGAGGACACCCGCGAGCAGCGCATGGCCATCGCCGACGCCGCGCAGGCCCGCTACGGCCGCTCGGTGGCCTGGGGGGCGGCCTGCGACGACGTCCGCGAGCTGTTCACCAACCTGTCGGTGCCGGTGATGACCCGGCTGCGCCAGCCCGAGCGGCTGGTGCTCGACACGCTCGTCGACGCCGGGGTGGCCCGCTCGCGCTCCGAGGCGCTGGTGTGGGCGGTCCGGCTGGTCGGGCAGCACACGCAGGACTGGCTGACCGAGCTGCGCGAGGCCATGGCCTCGGTCGAGGAGGTGCGCGGCCGGGGGCCGCAGTAGGAGGACGAGGTCCTCCTGCTCGTCGTGGAGGCCCCCGGCCCCCACTCCTCGGCCCGACACGACCGGGGACACTGAAGGGCGTGCCAGCCAGCGCCGCCGTCCCGACCGCCACCGAGGTGCTCGTGGTCGGCGCCGGGCCGGCCGGTGCGGCCGCCGCGGCCTGGGCCTCCCGGGCCGGCCACGACGTGGTGCTCGCCGACGCCGCGGTCTTCCCGCGGGACAAGACCTGCGGGGACGGGCTGACCCCGCGGGCGGTCGCCGAGCTCGACCTGCTCGGCCTGGGGAACTGGGCGCGCGCCCGGGCTCGCAACCGCGGGCTGCGCGCGGCCGGCTTCGGGCAGGTCTGGGAGCTGCCCTGGCCGGGCGGGGAGTTCCCCGACCACGGCAGCGCGGTACCGCGCACGGAGCTCGACGCCCGCATCCGGGCAGCCGCGCTGGCCGACGGCGCCGTCCCGCTGGAGAGCGCCCGCGCGGTCGACGTCGAGCGGGACGGCTACCGGGTGGCCGGGGTGGTCTTCGAGGTCGGTGAGGAGACGGTCACCGTCGCCTGCCGGCGGCTGGTCGTGGCCGACGGGGTGCGGTCCCCGCTGGGCCGGGTGCTCGGTCGCGAGTGGCACCGGGACACCGCCTACGGCGTCGCCGCCCGCGGGTACGTGCGCTCGCAGCGGGCCGACGACGAGTGGATCTCCTCGCACCTGGAGCTGCGCGGCGCCGAGGGCGAGCTGCTGTCGGGCTACGGCTGGGTCTTCCCCCTGGGGGCGGCATCGGGGCAGGTGAACATCGGCGTCGGCACGCTGGCCACCGCCCGCCGTCCCGCCGGGGTGCAGCTCAAGGCGCTGCTGGAGACCTACGCCGACGCCCGCCGGGAGGACTGGCGGCTCGACGGGCCGGTGGAGGCGCCGGCATCGGCGCTGTTGCCGATGGGTGGCGCGGTCACCGGCGTCGCCGGGCGCAACTGGGCGCTGGTCGGGGACGCCGCCGGGTGCGTCAACCCGCTCAACGGCGAGGGCATCGACTACGGCCTGGAGACCGGGCGCACCGTCGTCGGGCTGTTCGGCGAGGACGACTGGTCGCGGGCCTGGCCGGCCGAGCTGCGGCGGCACTACGGCGAGGCGTTCTCCATCGCCCGCCGGCTCGCCGGGCTGCTCACCGTGCCCCGGTTCCTGCCCGCCGCGGGCCCGGTCGGCATGCGCTCGCGGGCGCTGATGACCGTCGCGCTGCGGGTGATGGGCAACCTGGTCACCGACGCCGACCGCGACGTCGTGGCCCGCGCCTGGCGCGCGGCCGGCCGGCTGTCCACCCGCCTCGACCAGCGCCCCCCGTTCACCTGATCGAGCGCTCCCGGCCGAATCCCACCCCCGGGTATGGGAAGCGATACCTGCGTCCTGCCGCCCATGACGCAGGTATCGCTTCCCATGCCCGGGGGACCGTCAGCCGACGAAGGGGCTGTTGTACATCGCGAAGTAGACGGCGGTGTAGTGGCAGATCGCCGCCACGACCGTCAGCGCGTGGAAGACCTCGTGGTAGCCGAAGACGCCGGGCACCGGGTTGGGCCACTTGATCGCGTAGGCCACCCCGCCGAGGGTGTAGAGCAACCCGCCGACGGCGAGCAGCACCAGCGAGGTGACCCCGGCGATGTGCAGGATGTCGGTGAGCACGAAGACGGCCACCCAGCCGAGCCCGATGTAGAGGGGTACGCCGACCCAGCGCGGGGCCGTCGGCCAGGTCAGCTTGAGGAAGACGCCGGCCAGGGCGCCGGCCCACACGGTGGCGAGCACCCAGTAGCCGGTCGGCTGGTCCACGGCCAGCAGCGAGAACGGCGTGTACGTGCCGGCGATGAACAGGAAGATCATCGAGTGGTCGAGCCGCTTCATGAGCTTCCAGCCGCGCGGTGACCAGCGACGGCGGTGGTAGAGCGCGCTGATCCCGAACAGGCCGCAGATCGTGGCGCAGTAGACGGCGACGGAGAACCCGGCGCGGGCGCCGAGCACCGAGGCCAGCGGGATGAGCACCGCTCCGGCGACGATGGCGCCGAAGAAGGCGAACAGGTGCAGCCAGCCGCGCATCCGCGGGCGGGTGTCGGGGTGGTCCCAGTCGTCGTCGGCGAAGTCCTCGGCGGTCCAGGTCCGCTCGACCCGCCCGCCCTCCTCGAGGACGGCGGCCACCGCCTGCTGGAGGGGTGCCTCGATCTCGGCGCCGTCCGCCTCGATCCGCACGGGTCCACGGCCGTCGGGGGAGACGCTCATGCGCCGAGGCTACGTACGCGCTGCTGGGGGTGCACCGGGACGCGGATGTGACCCGGGCAGCTCGTCTCGGGTGGCCCCCTGCAGGGCCCCGTCGCGAGCCTGCGAGCGGCGGGGGGCAGGGGGTCCTTCTAGGGTGACGGCCGTGGGGGTGCGTCAGTGGACTCGCGACGTCCTCACCCAGCTGTACGAGCGCCGGCTGGCCCGGGCGCTGGAGGGCGCCGACATCCCGCGCCACGTCGGGGTGATCGTCGACGGCAACCGGCGGTGGGCGCGCTCGATCGGCCTCGAGGACCCCAACGCCGGTCACCGGCGCGGCGCGGACAAGATCGCCGGGTTCCTCGGCTGGTGCGACGAGGCCGGCGTCGAGGTGGTCACGCTCTTCCTGCTCTCCACCGACAACCTGTCCCGGCCCGAACCCGAGCTGGTCCCGCTGCTGCGGATCATCGAGGGCGTCGCCGGCGACCTCGCCGCCCCCGGCCGGCGCTGGCAGCTGCGCCCGGTGGGAGCCCTGGAGCTGCTGCCGGCCGAGACGGTCGCCGTCCTCAAGCAGGCGGAGGAGGCCACCCGCGACCGCCCGGGCGCCACCGTGAACCTCGCCGTCGGCTACGGCGGACGGCGGGAGATCGCCGACGCCGTCCGGTCGCTGCTGGCCGAGCACGCCGAGCGGGGGACGACGCTGGACGAGCTGGTCTGCGTGCTCGACGTCGAGCACATCGCCGAGCACCTCTACACCCGCGGCCAGCCCGACCCCGACCTGGTGATCCGCACCAGCGGGGAGCAGCGGCTGTCGGGCTTCCTGCTCTGGCAGACCGCGCACTCGGAGTTCCACTTCACCGACGTCTACTGGCCCGACTTCCGCCGCGTCGACTTCCTGCGCGCGCTGCGTGCCTACGCGGCGCGGCACCGGCGGTTCGGCGGCTGACAGACTGCTGCTCATGCCGGCCTCCCCCGACCTGCCCCTGGAGTACGTGCGCCTGGGGCTGCGATTCGACCGGCTGGAGCCCGGCTTCGTCGACGCCTACACCGGTGACCAGCGGATGCGGGCGGAGGTCGACAGCGAGCCGGCCCCCACCCCGCAGGGCCTGCGCGACCGGGCCCGGGGGCTGCTGCGCGAGCTGGACGCCGCCGACCTGCCCGCCGACCGCACCGCGTTCCTCCGCGGCCAGCTCACCGGCCTGGAGTGCAGCGCCCGGAAGATGAGCGGCGAGCCGGTGACCTTCCTCGACGAGGTGGCGAGCTACTTCCAGGTCGACCTCACCCTCGGCGACCCGGCCGCCTACGCCGCCGCGCACGCCGAGCTCGACGCGCTGCTGCCCGGCCGCGGTCCGCTGGCCGAGCGCTACGCCGCGCACCGTCGCCGGGAGGAGTGCCCGCCGCAGCGGCTGGCCGAGGCCGTGGACGCGCTCTCCAGCGCGCTGCGCGACCGGGTGCACGTCGAGTACGGGCTGCCCGAGGTGGAGACCGTCCGGTACGAGGTGGTCACCGACCAGCCCTGGTCGGGGTTCAACTACTACGAGGGCGACTACCGCTCCCGGGTGGCGATCAACGCCGACCTGCCGCACCGGCTGGCGCAGCTGCCGCACCTGGTGGCCCACGAGGCCTACCCGGGCCACCACACCGAGCACTGCCGCAAGGAGCAGGGGCTGGTCGAGCGGGCCGCCCGCCTGGAGCACACGGTGTTCCTCGTCAACACCCCCGAGTGCCTCATGGCCGAGGGGCTGGCCGACCTCGGCGTGCAGGCCGCGATCGGGGAGGGCTGGGGGCCGTGGGCGGCCGAGGTCCTCGGCGACCTCGGCCTGCACCTCGACGGCTCCCTCGCCGAGCGGATCGCCGCCGCGGCCGCACCGCTGAACCGGGTGCGTCAGGACGCCGCCGTCCTCCTGCACGACCGGGCCGCCGACGCCGACGAGGTGGCCGCCTACATCCAGCGCTGGTCGCTGGTCGGCCCCGACCGGGCCCGCCAGCAGCTGCGCTTCCTCACCCACCCGCTGTGGCGGGCCTACATCACCACCTACGTGGAGGGCTTCGACCTGCTCTCGCGCTGGCTGGACGCGCGCCCGGCCGGGCAGCCGGTCGCCGACCGGTTCGTCCGGCTGCTCGACGAGCCCCTCACCCCGGCCGCCGTGGCCGGCGAGCTGCAGGCCGCCTGAGTGGTGACGCGGCACGGCCCCGAGGAGGCCCGCGACCTGGGCCTGTGGACGGCCGGGTGGCTGGCCGTGCTGCTGGTCGCCGGCATCTGGTGGATCGGCGACCTGCGGCTGCAGTGGCCGGTGCTGCTCGTGCCGCTCGTCTGGGCGCTGGTCGCCGTCCGGCCGCGTCGTCGCCGCTGAGCCCTCGGGGGCGCTGGGTCGGCTGGGGCGGCTGGTACCCCGATGGAGGGACACGCCCGCCGGCCGTCACCTCCCTGTCACCTCCCGGGCCTACCGTCCGCGGTGGAGGACGAGCTCACCTCGTCGTCCACGGGAGGCCCGGTTGGTGCTGACGATCTCGTCGACCAGGGGGCCGGTGCCCGGCTCCCGCGCCGGGGCCCGGTCACCTTCGAGCCGGGGCGCGGCGCGCCCCACGGGAGTCGACACGTGAACACTCGCCGCACGTTCGTCCTCGACACCTCCGTCCTGCTGTCCGACCCCGCGGCGCCGCTGCGCCTGGGCGACTCCGACGTGGTCCTCCCCCTCGTCGTCATCGGGGAGCTCGAGGACAAGCGCAACCACCCCGAGCTGGGCTGGTTCGCCCGCCAGGCGCTGCGTCTGCTCGACGACCTGCGGGTCGCCCACGGCCGGCTCGACGCGCCGGTGCCCGTGGGCGAGGACGGCGGGACGCTGCACGTCGAGCTGAACCACAGCGACCCGTCGGTGCTGCCGGCCGGCTTCCGCAACGACAGCAACGACAGCCGGATCATGGGGGTGGCGTTGCACCTGCGTGCCGAGGGGCGCGACGTCTGCCTGGTCACCAAGGACGTCCCCCTCCGGGTGAAGGCCGCATCGGTCGGCCTGGAGACCGACGAGTACCGCGCGCTGGACGCCGTCGACGCCGGGTGGACCGGCATGGCCGAGCTGTCCCTGGACGACGGCGAGCTGTCGGCCCTCTACGACGACGGCACGGTGTTCGTGCCCGACGCCGCCGAGTTGCCGACGCACACCGGGCTGGTGCTGCTCTCCGGGCGCGGCTCGGCGCTGGGGCGGGTGACCCCCGACAAGCAGGTGCGGCTGGTGCGCGGCGACCGGGAGGCCTTCGGGCTGCACGGTCGCTCGGCCGAGCAGCGGGTGGCCCTCGACCTGCTGCTCGACCCGGACATCGGCATCGTCTCGCTCGGTGGGCGGGCCGGCACCGGCAAGTCGGCGCTGGCGCTGTGCGCCGGGCTGGAGTCGGTGATGGAGCGGCGGGCGCACCGGAAGGTCGTCATCTTCCGGCCGCTGTACGCCGTCGGCGGCCAGGAGCTCGGCTACCTACCCGGCAGCGAGGGCGACAAGATGTCGCCCTGGGCGCAGGCGGTCTACGACACCCTCGGGGCGCTGGTCTCCACCGACGTGCTCGACGAGATCGCCTCGCGCGACCTGATCGAGGTGCTGCCGCTGACCCACATCCGCGGCCGGTCGCTGCACGACTCGTTCGTCATCGTCGACGAGGCGCAGTCCCTGGAGCGCGGGGTGCTGCTCACCGTGCTGTCCCGGCTGGGGTCGGGCTCGCGGGTGGTGCTCACCCACGACGTCGCCCAGCGGGACAACCTCCGGGTCGGCCGGCACGACGGCGTCACCGCGGTGATCGAGGCGCTCAAGGGCCACCCGTTGTTCGCGCACGTGACCCTCACCCGCTCCGAGCGCTCGCCGATCGCCGCCCTGGTGACCGAGATGCTGGAGGACCTCCCGATCTGAACCAGGTGACGGACTGGAACGGCCCCCTTGCCGGGTCCCGCGCCGAGCCTGCGAGGCGTGGGGGGCAAGGGGGTCCTTTCGTTCAGGAGGTGGCCAGCTCGTCGCGGTTGACCAGGATGGCCAGCTGGGTGCGGGTCCGGACCTCGAGCCGGCGCAGCACGGCGGTGAGGTGGCTCTTCACCGTGGCCTGGCTCAGGAACAGCCGGCGGGCGATCTCGTCGTTGCTCAACCCCTGGGCGACCAGCACCGCGACGTCGCGCTGCCGGCCGGTGAGCCGGTCGAGCGGGCCGCTGCCGGCCGGCGCCGCACCGTCCCGGACGGAGTCGTCGCTCAGGTAGCGCACCAGGCGGCCGGCCACGGCGGCGTCGAGGGCGGCCTCGTCGCGGGCCAGGGCCCGGACCGCGTCGACCAGGCGCTGGGCGGCCAGCCGGCGGGACAGGTAGCCGCGGACGCCGGCCCGCAGCACCTTGACCAGCTCGGGATCGGGCGGAGCGGCGACGTCGGCGAGGACCAGCACCGCGGTGCCGCGCTGCGAGAGCTCCCGCACCAGCGGGAGGCCACCCTCGACCAGCGCCTGGCGCACCACCACGATCTGGACGGAGTCGTGGTCGGCGGCGGCGATCGCCGCCGGGAGGTCGTGCACCTCGCCGACGACGGCGAGGTCCGGTTGCGCGTCCAGGACCACCCGCAGCCCCAGGCGGTACAGCTCCTGGTCCTCGCAGAGCAGAATCCGGACCAGGCTCACCAGGGGGCGCGCCGGGAGCGGATGGGGGGCCGGCCGGCCCCCTCCCCGGGGTTCGGGCACCCGCAGCGGGCTGCCCCCGGCGGCGGGCCCGGGCGGGCGGTCGTCCACGTGCGCCCGCCCGGCGGGGCGCGCGCCGGCGGGCTGGGGGACGACGACGCCGTAGCGGCTCATGGGCTCACCCCGAGCTCTCCGCCGCGGACCCCGACGGCGCCGGTGGCTGGGCGCCGGGTCGGGATCGCGGCTTCGGGTCGAATAGTGCACGAGACGTTACCGGTTCCGGCGGGTGACCGCCGGTGAGCGCACACACACGGGCACCGGAGGTGTTCACACGGTCATCGGCGGGGCGGGTCCGACCCTGGGGGGCGGCCGCCCGCCCGGCCGGCCCCGGTTGACGTGGATGGCCAGCTGCGTCCGGTCGCGCAGCCCCAGGCGGCGCAGGACCACCGTGATGTGGCCCTTGACGGTGGCCTGGGACAGGTGCAGGGACGCGGCGATCTCCGAGTTGGTCAGCCCCTGGGCGACCAGGGCGGCCACCGCCTGCTGCCGCGCGGTCAGCCGGGTCTCCGGAGTCGGCCGCTCGCCGGTCGCCGGCACCGTCGGCTCGTCGAGGTTGTTGAGCAGGTGCTCGTCCAGCCGCGTCTCGCCGCGGACCACCGCCCGCACGGCCTCCACCAGGCGGGCCGGGCTCACGCTGCGCACGTAGAAGCCGCAGGCGCCGGCGGTCAGGGCGGCGACGAGGTCCGCGCGGGTGCCCGTCTCGCTGAGCAGGATGACCTTCACCCCGCCGGTGCTCAGCTCCCGGACCAGCTGCAGGGCGCCGTTCCCCGGCGTGTCGTGCCCGACCAGGGCCACGTGGGGGACGTGCTCGTCGGCCAGCGCCAGCGCACGGGAGGAGTCGGGGGCCTCGGCCACGAGGACGAGGTCGGGCGCCGAGCGCAGCACGGTGCGCAGCCCGAACCGGAACACCTCGGAGTCGTCGCACACCAAGACCCGGGCCGCAGCGCCGGACGGCAGGTCCTCGGCTGCAGGGTCAGGGCCCCGTACCTCCGCCATGTGCTCAGCTCCTGCTCCGGATCCCCCACTCCGGCACGGGGTCCACGTGCCGGCGTCCCAGACGGCCCGGAGAAGACCGGTCGCCCCGTCGGGGCGGGAGGTGTGGCGTGGCGCTCGGTTCGTCGGTCCCGCTCCAGGTCCCCGAAAAGTAGGTGATGCACGACCTGGGCGCCACCTGCTCGGGAACCGCTCCCCCTCGGTCCCGCCCGACTTCATACCCGGGTAGGGGGCCGACCCGCCCCGGGGCAGGTCGGCCCGCCCGCAAAGTCGGACGGAGCACCGCCCCGCGTCGGGTCCCGCACCGCAGGTGCGCACGACCCGCACCTCTCGTCTCAGCGGGTCCCCGGCCCGCCCCCACCCCGCGGTCGTGGATGCGGAACGGGACCTGTGACGGATTACGGCGTCGCTGTAGCCGCTCTAACGTTTGCCTCGTCTTAACCCGGCGCCCTCACAGCTTCCTCCCTGCCGGCTCACAGTTCGACGGACGCACGACGAGGAGGACCTCCGGTGCACCAGACCATGATCATCGCCAAGATGGCGCCGTCGTCCGCAGCGGACGTCGCCGAGATCTTCGGCCGCTCCGACGCGACGTCGATGCCCCACGAGATCGGCGTCGTCCGCCGCACGCTCTGGCAGTTCCACGAGCTCTACGTGCACCTCATCGACTTCGACCGCCCGGCGGCGGAGGCGATGCGGATCGCCCAGTCGCTGCCCGCGTTCCGCGCGGTCAGCGACGACCTGCGGCCCCACATCGAGGCCTACGACCCCAACTGGAAGTCGCCTCAAGACGCGATGGCGCGCCGGTTCTACCACTGGACCTCGTCGCCCGAGTGAGGGCCGCCCGCCCCGTCGGGGGCGGGCGAGGGGGAGAGGGGGAGTCGTGACACAGACGCCTGTGTCCCGGACAGCGACACCGCCGCCGGCGCGAGCGGCGCGCACCGAACGCAGCACGCCGCCGTCGGGGGAACGGTCCGGGTGGACCTCGTGCCCCGGCTGCGGCTGGCTGCTCTACCGCAAACGGCTCGACCGCAACCTGCAGGTCTGCCCGGAGTGCGACCACCACCTGCGCATGGACGCCCGGGCACGCATCGACCTGCTCGCCGACACCGGCAGCTTCGCCGAGCAGGACTTCACCGCGCTGTCCCCCGACCCGCTGTCTTTCACCGACCTGCGGGCCTACCCCGGCCGGCTGGACGACGCCTCGCGCCGTTCCCAGGAGTCCGAGGCGGTGGTCGTCGGCACGGCCCGCATCGGCGGCCACGACGTCGTCCTCGCCGTCATGGAGTTCGGGTTCCTCGGCGGCAGCATGGGCATCGAGGTGGGCCGGCGCGTCTGCGGAGCGGCCGAGCTGGCGCTGGAGCGGGGACTCCCGCTGCTCACCGTCTGCGCCAGCGGCGGCGCGCGGATGCAGGAGGGCGTCTTCTCGCTGTTCCAGATGGCCCGGACCAGCCAGGCCTTCGCCCGCCTGCGCGAGGCCGGTCAGCTGTCGGTGTGCCTGCTCACCGACCCTACCTACGGCGGGGTGTCGGCCTCCTTCGCCACCCTGGGGTCCGTCGTGGTCGCCGAGCGGGGCGCGCACGTGGGCTTCGCCGGGCCGCGGGTGGTGCAGGAGACCATCCGCGCCGAGCTGCCCGCCGGCTTCCAGACCGCCGAGTTCCTGCTCGAGCACGGGCTGGTGGACCGCGTGGAGAGCCGCGCCGAGGTGCGTCCCCTGCTCATCCGGCTGCTCGCCCTGCACAGCAGCGCCTCCTCCGACGCCGACCGGTCCGGCCTCTTCGGCGGCGCGGCCCGACCGGGGCCGCGGCGGTCGGACGACGGACCGGACGCGGCCGCTCCGGTGCACGAGGACCCGTGGGTGGTCGTGCAGGAGGCCCGCTGCGCCGAGCGGCCGACGACGCTGGACTACCTGCACTCCGCCTTCGACGACTTCGTCGAGCTCCACGGCGACCGGGCCTTTGCCGACGACCCGGCCGTCGTCGGCGGCCTGGCCTCGATCGAGGGCCGCACGGTCGTCGTCATCGGCCACCAGAAGGGCCGCACCGTCCGCGAGCGGGTGACCCGCAACTTCGGCATGCCGCACCCCGAGGGCTACCGCAAGGCGCAGCGGCTGATGGACCACGCCGAGGCCTTCTCGCTGCCCGTCGTCACCCTCGTCGACACGCCGGGTGCGCACCCCGGGCCGGAGGCGGAGGAGCGGGGCCAGGCGCACGCGATCGCCGGCATCATCATGCGCAGCAGCCGGCTGCGCGTCCCGGTCGTCGCCGTGGTGACCGGCGAGGGGGGCAGCGGTGGCGCGCTGGCGCTGTGCACCTCCGACCGCCTCCTGGTCATGGAGAACGCCTTCCTGTCCGTGATCAGCCCCGAGGGGTGCGCCGCCATCCTGTGGCGGACCGCGACGGAGGCGCCGACCGCCGCCCGGGCCATGCGCCTGGGTGCGGCGCACCTGCTGGAGACCGGGATCGCCACCTCCGTGGTCCGGGAGCCCGCGGGCGGTGCGCAGGCCGACCCCGTCGCGGCGGCCGACCGGCTCCGGGAGGCGCTGGTCCGCGAGCTCGACGACCTCGCCGGTAGCGACCCCGACACCCTCCTCGCCGCCCGCAGCCGCCGGTTGTCCGGGATCGGCGGGGCCGAGGCGCACGCCGGGACGGGCCCGCAGCCCGCCCCCCGGACCCAGGACTGAGCCATGACCCCTGTCGAGCTGCCCCCCACCACGGGCAACGGCACCTCCCCGGGCCACCTCCCCACCACCGAGGAGACCGCCCAGGAGCTGCGTCGGGAGGTGGTGGAGCTCGCCCGCACCCTCCCCGGCGACCTGCGCCGGCTCACCGTCCGCAGCGGCTCGTGCGCCATCGAGGTGGAGTGGGGCGGCGGCGCCGGCGGCCCCGCCCCGGCCCGCGGCGAGGCGGCGGCGGAGTCGGTCGTGGCGGAGGGGACGACGGCGCTCGCCGGCGCCACCGCCGTCCGCGCCCCGCTGGTGGGGACGTTCTACGTGGCGCCGTCCCCGGGCGCCGACCCCTTCGTCCGCGTCGGTGACCAGGTCGAGGCCGGCCAGACCCTCGGGATCGTCGAGGCGATGAAGCTGATGAACCCGATCCTGGCCGACCAGGCCGGCGTCGTCGCCGAGATCCTCGTCGGCGACACGGAGTCGGTCGAGTACGACCAGACGCTGATGCTGCTGCTGCCTCCGGGGGCCGCGCCGTGATCTCCAAGCTGCTCATCGCCAACCGCGGGGAGATCGCCGTCCGCGTCGCCCGGGCCTGCCGCGAGCTCGGCATCGAGGTCGTGGCCGTGTACTCGACCTCGGACCGCGACTCCGCCGTCGTGGCGATGGCCGACGAGGCCGTGCACATCGGCTCCTCCGCCCCGCGCTGCAGCTACCTGCACGTGCCGAACATCGTCGAGGCCGCGCTGCGCACCGGGGCCGACGCGGTGCACCCCGGCTACGGGTTCCTCTCCGAGGACCCCGACTTCGCCGAGATCTGCGAGGCCGAGGGGCTGACCTTCGTCGGGCCGCCGCCGGCCGTCATGCAGCAGATGGGCAACAAGGCGACCGCGCGGCGGCTCATGGCCGACGCCGGCCTGCCGCTGCTGCCCGGCGTCGTCGAGCCGGTCCGCACGGTCGAGGAGGGTCGGCTGATCGCCGACGGCATCGGCTACCCGGTGATCATCAAGGCGGCCGCCGGCGGGGGCGGGCGGGGCATGACCGTCGTCCACACCGCCGAGGACTTCGCCGAGGCGTTCACCGGCACGCGCGCGGTGGCCCGGGCGGTCTTCCGGGACCCGACGGTGTACATCGAGCGCTACCTCCCGCGCGCCCGGCACGTCGAGGTGCAGATCCTCTGCGACGCCCACGGCAACGGCGTCCACCTCGGCCAGCGGGACTGCTCGCTGCAGCGGCGGCACCAGAAGCTGCTCGAGGAGGGCCCGCCGGCGCACCTGTCACCCGAGCAGCAGGCCGCCCTGGGCGCGGTCGCCGTCCAGGGCGCGCTCTCGGTGGGCTACGTCGGCGCCGGGACGATGGAGTTCCTCGTCGACGGCGCCGGGTCGGCGTACTTCATGGAGGTCAACGCCCGGATCCAGGTGGAGCACCCGGTCACCGAGCTGCTCACCGGGGTCGACCTCGTCCGTGAGCAGCTGCTGGTCGCCGGCGGGCGGCCGCTGCGCCTGCGCCAGGAGGACGTCGTCCTGCGCGGCGCGGCCATCGAGTGCCGGATCAACGCGGAGGACCCGGTCCGCGGGTTCGCGCCCGCACCCGGCCGGCTCGACGTGCTGCGCGTCCCCGACGGGCCCTGGACCCGCTTCGACTCCGGCTACCGCCAGGGCGACGAGGTCAGCCCCCACTACGACTCGCTGCTCGGCAAGCTCGTCGTCTGGGCGCCGGACCGGGCCCAGGCCATCCGGCGGATGGACCGCGCGCTGGCGGAGACGCGGGTCGACGGCCCCGGCGTGCACACCACCATCGCGCTGCACCGGGCCCTCCTGCGCGACCCCGACGTCCGGGCCGACCGCCACGACGTCCAGTTCCTCGACCGGCACCTGCCCGAGCTGCTCGACCGGGCCGCGGCCCTGGCCGCGGACCCGTCGGCGGTGCTGCCCCCGGACGACCCGGACCCCCTCGACGTCCCGGCCGGACCGGAGCAGACCGCCTCCCTGCACCTGCACACCGTCACCGACGCAACCGACGCAACCGATGGAAGGAAGCCCCCCGTGCCCGCCACCACCTTCACCCTCGACGACCTGATGGGCCTGCTCACCGAGAAGGCCGGCCTCCCCGCCACCTCGCACACCAGCGACCCGGACGCCAAGTTCGAGGACGTGGGCCTGGACTCGCTGGCCTTCCTCTCCATGCAGACCGAGCTGCAGGAGCGCTACGGCGTCGAGATGCCCGACGACAAGCCCGACCACTACACGTTCGGCGAGATCGTCGAGGTCGTGTCGTCGCAGCTGAACCAGGCCGAGCCGGCCCCGGCCGAGGCCTCCTGACCGGCACGGCGACCCGCCCGCACCCGCGCCGACCCACCACGAGCGACCCGGAGGGACCCCGATGACCCAGGCCACCCCGCAGGAGAGCCAGACCGTCGGCCACACCGACAACTCGATCGTCATCGACGCCGACATCGACTTCGTGTGGCGCATGACCAACGACCTGCAGAACTGGCCGGACCTGTTCACCGAGTACGCCTCGGTGGACATCCTCGACCACACCGGCGACACCTACCGCTTCCGGCTCACCATGCACCCGGACGAGAACGGCAAGGTGTGGAGCTGGGTGTCCGAGCGCACCCTCGACGAGGCGGCGCACCGGGTCGTGGCCCGCCGGGTCGAGCCCGGTCCGTTCGAGTTCATGGACATCGAGTGGACCTACGCGCCCGAGGGCGACGGCACCCGGATGCGCTGGGTGCAGGACTTCCGGATGCGCCCGGAGGCCCCCGTCGACACCGCCGGCATGACCCAGCGCATCAACGCCAACAGCAAGGTGCAGATGGCGGTCATCCGGGACAAGGTCCAGGACGCCGCCCAGAGGGCCCGGACGTGACCGTCGCGCCGCCACGCGGGGCCGCCGTCGTCTTCCCGGGCCAGGGGACGCCGCGCCCCGGCACGGCCGACCCGTGGCTCTCGGACGCCGCCTCCCGCGAGGTGCTCACCGAGGCCTCCGACCTGGTCGGCCGGGACGTCGCCGCGTGGTGGCGCGACCCGTTGAACCTGCACGACCCCGCCGCGGCGCAGCTGGCCGTGCTGGTCACCGGGGTGGCCGGGTTCCGCAGCCTGGCCGCCCGGGGTCTGGCGGCGGTCGGCGTCGCCGGGCACAGCCTGGGGGAGTACGCCGCCCTGGTGGCGGCCGGCGCCCTCGAGTTCGGCCCCGTGCTCGAGCTCGTGCACTGGCGGGCCGAGCTCATGGCGCTGACCCCCCGGCCGTCGTGCGCCGGCATGGCGGCGGTCGTCGGGCCGGACGCCGGCGCCGTGGCGCGCTCGGTCGTCGAGGACGTCGCCGGCGGCGGGGTGCTCGTGGTCGCCACCGTCAACGGCCCCGAGCAGGTGGTGCTCTCCGGCGGCTGCGCGGAGCTGGACCGGGCCCGGCCGGCGGTCGAGGCGGCCGGCCTGCGCTGGGTGCGCCTGCACCTGGCCGGCGCGTTCCACTCCCCCTTCATGCAACCGGTCGCCGCCCACCTGCAGGAGGCGCTGTCCGACCTGGCCTGGTCGGTCCCGGCGATCCCGGTGGTGCCCAACGTGGACGGCCGGCCCACGCGCGACCCCGAGCGGCTGGCGCTGTGCCTGCGCGAGCACCTGCTGGCGCCGGTGCAGTGGGAGGCGACCTCGCGCGCGCTCGCCGAGCTCGGCGCCACCGCGGTCCTCGAGGTCGGCGCCACCCCCACGTTGGGACCCCTCGTCCGGCAGGTCCTGCCCGACCTGCCGGTCTACCTCGTCCCCGACCCCGACTCGATGGACCCGCTCAGCCCTCCCGAGCCCGCGCTCGCGGGCACGAGCCCAGCCTGAGGAGAGACATGACCACCATCCAGCACGCGCCGTCGGTGGTGCACATCGGTCCCACCGTGTACCGCGACAGCACCCCGCCCAACCGCCGCCGGGGCGGGGACATCCGCACCCTGCTCTCCCCGGCCAGCGTCGGGGCGACGGCCGGCTTCATGGGCACGCTCACCCTGCAGCCGGGCGAGATCGTGACCGAGCACTGGCACCCGTACTCGGAGGAGTTCCTCTACTGCGTGTCGGGCGACATCCTCATCACGCTCGACGGCGAGGAGCGCCGCATGGTCGCCGAGTCGGCGGTGCACGTCCCCATCGGCGTGCGCCACCGCCTGGTCAACGACACCGACACGCCGGCGTTCTTCGTGTTCTGCCTCGGCCCGCTGGCCCCGCGCCCGGAGCTCGGCCACGTCGACACCGAGCCCTCGCCGGGGGCCACCGGCGCGGCGCAGTGAGCGCCGCGATGACGACGCGCTCGCGGGCATCGCAGGGAGCGCCAGCGACCGAGGAGCAGAACGAGTGCGGAGTCGAGCAGTGAGTGCCGACGGGCGCCGCGTCGTCGTCACCGGCATCGGGGTCGTCGCCCCCGGCTCGATCGGCCGCGAAGGCTTCTGGGACATGATCACCGCCGGGCGCACGGCGACCCGGCGGATCACGTTCTTCGACCCCAGCCGGTTCCGCTCCCAGGTGGCCGCGGAGGTCGACTTCGACCCCCGCGCGCTGGGCCTGACCGCGCACGAGGTCCACCGCAACGACCGGTTCGTGCAGTTCGCGATGGTCGCCGCGGACGAGGCGGTCGCCGACAGCGGGCTGCGCTTCGGGGTGGGCGGCGCGCCGGACGCGCCCGAGCCCGAGCGGGTCGGGGTCACCCTGGGCAGCGCCGTCGGCGCCACCATGCGGCTGGAGAACGAGTACGTCAACGTCAGCGACGCGGGCACCCACTGGCTGGTGGACCCGCGCTACGCCTCGCGGTTCCTGCACCAGGCGCTGGTGCCCAGCTGCGGCGCGACGGAGCTGGCGGTGCGCTTCCGGGCGCAGGCGCCGGCGACGGTGGTGTCCACCGGCTGCACGTCGGGCATCGACGCGGTCGGCTACGGCAGCCAGCTGATCGAGGACGGCGACGCCGACGTGGTGATCGCCGGGGCCAGCGACGCCCCCATCTCGCCGATCTCGATGGCCTGCTTCGACACCATCCGCGCGACCACCGCGAACAACGCCGACCCCGAGCACGCCTCCAAGCCCTTCGACGCCCGCCGCGACGGCTTCGTCATGGGGGAGGGCGCTGCGGTGATGGTCCTCGAGGAGCTCGAGCACGCCCGGGCCCGGGACGCCGAGATCTACTGCGAGGTCACCGGCTACGCCAACCGCTGCAACGCCTTCCACATGACCGGGCTGCGCCCGGACGGCGTGGAGATGGCCGAGGCGCTGGACCAGGCGCTCCGGCAGGGGCGGATCGACGCCGAGGAGGTCGGCTACGTCAACGCCCACGGGTCGGGGACCAAGCAGAACGACCGGCACGAGACCGCCGCGGTGAAGCTGAGCCTGGGGGAGGCCGCCTACAAGGTGCCGATGAGCTCGCTGAAGTCGATGGTCGGTCACTCCCTGGGTGCGATCGGCTCGATCGAGATCGCGGCCACCGCGCTGGCCGTGCAGCGCCAGGTGGTGCCGCCCACGGCGAACTACGAGGAGCCCGACCCCGAGTGCGACCTGGACTACGTGCCCAAGACCGCGCGCGAGTCGAAGGTCGACGTCGCCGTCTCGGTGGGCAGCGGGTTCGGCGGCTTCCAGTCGGCGATCGTGCTCGCCAAGCCCGATCGGAGGGCATCGTGACCGAGCTGGCGAGGTCGGGCAGCGAGTCGGTGACCGAGCTGGCGAGGTCGGGCAGCGAGTCGGTGACCGAGCTGGCGAGGTCGCGCAGCGAGTCGGTGACCGAGCCGACCGTGCTCAGTGAGGAGGGGGTCGCCAGCGAGGTGGTCGGCGGTCACCGCGAGACCGCGCCCACGGGTCGGGCCATCCTCGCCGGCCGGGGCGGGCGGACGACCCGGCTGCTGGTCACCGGCATCGGCGTCGTCGCGCCCAGCGGCATCGGGGTCGAGGAGCACTGGCGGTCCCTGCTGCGCGGCGAGCTGTCCGTGCGGCCGATCGAGGGATTCGACGCCTCGGTCTACGGGGTCACCATCGCCGGGCAGGTGCGCGGCTTCGTGCCCGAGGAGCACGTCGACGCGCGGCTGCTGGTGCAGACCGACCGCTGGACGTGGATGTCGCTGGCCGCGGCCACGCTCGCCGCGGAGGACGCCGGCTACATCCCGCCGGAGGAGGCCTACGCCACCTCGGTGTTCCTCGCCGCGGGCTCCGGTGGCAACGAGTTCAGCCAGCACGAGATCCAGGGGCTGTGGGCCAAGGGGCCCAAGGCGGTGGGCGCCTACCAGTCGATCGCCTGGTTCTACGCGGCCAGCACCGGGCAGATCTCCATCCGCGACGGGTGGAAGGGCCCGTCCGGCGTCGTGGTCAGCGAGAGCGCCGGCGGGCTGGACAGCATCGGCTGGGCCCGCCGGGTGGCCCGCCGCGGCACCCCCGCGGTGCTGGTCGGCGGCACCGAGGCCGGGATCTGCCCCTACGCGCTGCTGTGCCAGGTCACCAGCGGCCGGCTGTCCACCGCGTCGCGCCCGGAGGACGGCTACAAGCCCTTCGACCGGCGGGCCAACGGGCACACGATCGGCGAGGGCGGCGCCATCCTGTTGGTCGAGGAGGCCGACGCCGCCCGGGCCCGCGGCGCGCAGAAGGTGTGGGGCGAGGTCGTCGGCTACGGCGCGACGCACGACGCCCACCACCACGAGGACCCCGCGCCCGACGCCACGCAGTACGCGCGGGCCATCCGGCTCTCGCTGGCCGACGCCGGGATCGGCCCGGACGACGTCGACCTGGTCATCGCCGACGGCGCGGGCGTCCCCGAGTTGGACCGGCTGGAGGCCGAGGCCGTCACGTCGGTGTTCGGCGAGCGCGGCGTCCCGGTGACCGCCCCGTCGAGCTGGACCGGGCGGCTCATGGCCGGCGGGTCGGCGCTCAACGTCGCGACCGCGCTGCTGGCCATCCGGGACGGCGTGGTCCCCGGGGTGGGCAACCTCGACGACCCGGTCGAGGAGTACGGCCTGGACCTGGTGCGCGAGACGCGCGAGCAGGACGTCGGGGTCGTCGTCGTCCTGGCCCGGGGGTTCGGGGGGTTCAACAGCGCCCTGGTGCTGCGCCGGTACCCGGAGGAGGCGGCATGACCGCGCCGGCGACCGGGTCGGGGGGCCGGGCCGCGGTGCGGACGATCCTGCGGATGCGCACCCGCGAGGGCTGCGAGGCGCAGTTCGAGGCGGCCTGGCGCACGGCGGCCGCGGAGATCAGCCGGGTGCCCGGCAACCTCCAGCAGGAGCTGATCCGGGACGCGGACGATCCGCGCACCTTCCTGATCACCAGTGACTGGACCGACCGGGCCGCGGTCGACGGGTTCGGCCGCAGCAGTGCCCGCGAGATGCTCACCGAGGCGCTGCGCGACCTGCGCGAGGACGCGGCCCGCAACACCTACGAGGTGCTCGCGGTCGTCCCGGGCAGACAGGGCCCGGAGGAGGGGGCCGCATGACGGCGGCGCCTGGGGCCGGCGGCCGGGCGGCCGTGCGGACGTTGCTGCGGGTGCGGGCACGGGAGGGCTGCGAGGCGCAGTTCGAGGCGGCCTGGCGCACGGCGGCCGCGGAGATCAGCCGGGTGCCGGGCAACCTGCGCCAGGAGCTGATGCGCGACGAGGGCGACCCGCGCTGGTTCGCCGTCGTCAGCGACTGGACCGACCGGGCGTCGGTGGACGCCTTCGGGCGCAGTGCCGCCCGGGAACGGCTTGACGAGGCGCTGCGCGACCTGCGCGAGGACGCCTCCCGCTCGACCTTCACCGTGCTGGCGACGGTGGAGGCCGAGCGGTCCCGGCCGGTGCGCATCGACTTCTCCACCAGCGTCAAGCCGGGCGAGCAGGAGGCCTTCGAGCGCGCGTACACCACGGTCGCCCAGCGGATCGGCGACGCGCGCGGGTACGTGCGCGAGGAGCTGCTGCGCGACGCCGGCGGCCTGCGCTACCACATCTTCGCGGAGTGGGAGTCCGAGGACGACTTCGTGCAGTGGGTCGAGGACCCGTCCCACATGGCGGCCGGCGCTCCGCTGGCCCGGTGGCACTCGGTCGAGTTCCGGCGCGAGGTGCTCGAGATCCGCCAGCGGCCCGACGCGGACGCCGACTTCCCGCCGCTGCCCTCACCCGGCGGGGACGTCGAGGTGGAGCGGGTGCGCATCGACACCGCCGTCGCCGTCGAGCCCTGGGAGGCCGACGCCTTCGAGCTCGCCTACGCAGCCGCCGCGCAGCTGGCCCGCAGCGTCCCCGGCCACGCCCGCGAGGAGCTGCTGCGCGAACCCGACGGACGGCGCTACCACGTCGTCGCCGAGTGGGACTCCGAGCAGCGCTTCACCGACTGGGCGGCGGAGCCGGCGAACTGGGCCGCCGGGCCGCTGGGCCGGTGGCTGGCGCGCGGCGAGGACCGCAGGGTCTTCGCGCTGCGCGCACGACCGGTGCCGCCGTCGGCGGCCGCCGGCGCCGGGGCGGGGACGCTGCCCGGGCCCGCACACCAGCCGGCCGCCGTCGTCCCCGAGGGCGTGCCGGTGACGCCCGAGCCGGACCTGGAGGCGGTGGCCGGGCAGCCGGTGTCGGTGCCCGAGGAGGAGCTCGTGGAGCCGGCCGCCGTCATCGAGCCGGTCCCCGTCGGCACGGTGCCCAGCGCCACCGTGCAGGAGTTCGTCGAGAAGCCGGACGACGGGCACCGGCCGGCGGTTCCCGTCCCCTCGTCGCCGGCCGACGTGTCCGTGCGGCCCGGGCGCGCTCCCGACGTCCTCGTCGTCGGCGCCGGCCCGGCCGGCATGACGCACGCCATCGAGCTGGCCCGCCGCGGCGTCGCCGTCCGGGTGGTGGACAAGCGCCCGCAGATGTCCACCCAGGCGGACAAGGCGATCGGCATCCACTGCCGGACCATGGAGATCTGGGAGGAGCAGGGCATCGTCAAGGAGGCGATGGACGCCGGCATCTGGCTGTACGGCCAGACGGTGTTCGTCAACGGCCGCCAGACCCACCAGGTCGACTGGGCCGGCCTCGACGAGCTGCCCTACGCCCACCTGGGCCTGCCACAGTACGAGACCGAGCGCCTCCTGCTCGGCAGGCTGACCTCCCTCGGCGTCGACGTCGAGCGGGGGGTCGAGCTGGTCGGGTTCAGCCAGGACGACGACGGCGTCACCGCGCAGCTGCGGTCCGCCTCGGGCGAGGTGGAGACCACCCGGGCGCAGTACCTGGTCGGCTGCGACGGCGCGCACAGCGTCGTCCGCTCGGGGCTCGGGCTGTCCTTCGAGGGCGGGCTGTCGATGTTCCCGCAGCTGTTCATGCTCGGCGACGTCGACGTGGACTGGGACCTGCCGGCCGGCCACCTGGTGCGCTTCGTGCGCATCGAGGACGACGGCGCGTTCACCGGGATGCTGGTCTGCGTGCCGCTCAAGGGCCGCAACCGCTACCGGGTCGCGACCCTCGCCCCCGAGGAGCTGCAGAGGTCGATCGGCTCCGGCGTCGTGTCGGCCGGGTTCTGGAAGGAGTACCAGCCGCCGACGCTGGCCGACATCCAGGCCGCGATCGACGACCTGGGCCCGCCCGGGACGACCGCGAGCAACCTGCGCTGGTCGTCGATCTTCCGGATCAAGCACGGCATCGTCGACGCCTACCGGCGGGGGCGGGTGTTCGTCGCCGGCGACGCGGCGCACCTGCACCCCCCGGCCGGCGGGCAGGGCATGAACACCGGGATCCAGGACGCCTGGAACCTCGGCTGGAAGCTCGCCCTCGCCGTCCGCGGGCTGGCCGCCCCGGGGCTGCTGGACAGCTACGAGGCCGAGCGCCGTCCGGCCGGGAAGATGATCGTCGACCGGGCCGTGGCCATCGCGTTCACCGACGAGATGGACATGGAGGACGAGAAGGCGCAGTTCCTGCTCGAGATGCAGATGACGATGAACTACGCCGGCAGCCCGCTGGTCGGGGAGGCCGCCGACGGCGAGGCGTTTCCCGGCGGTCCGGAGCCGGGTCACCGGGCGCCCGACGTCCACGGCCTGCGGCGCTTCGGGGTCGCGCACGGGCTGCGCCTGTTCGACCTGACCCGCGGACCGCGCGCGACGCTGCTGTTCTCCGCCGACGCCGGCGTGGGGGAGGAGGAGCTGCTCGACCTGGAGAAGCTGGCCGGCACCGTCCGCGAGCGGGCGCGGGGCGAGGTCGACGTCTACCTGGTCGCGAGCCCGTCGCTGTCCCTGCCGCTGCTGGTCGACCTCCCGGTGGTCCGCGACGTCGACGGCGGCTTCCGGGCGGCCTACGGGCTGACCGGGGCGCGCACGGCGGCCTACCTCGTCCGGCCCGACGGCCACGTCGGCTTCCGCTCCCGCCCAGTGTCGGAGACCGAGCTCTGCGACCACCTGGCCGGGGTCTATGCGTCCTGAGGACAGAGCGTCCCGAGGCAGAGCGTCCCGAGGCAGAGCGTCCTGAGGGCTCCCGCCCGGCCCGGGAGGCGGCGCCCTCACCCACCGAGCCGGAGGCGGTCCCCGCCCGAACCCCACCCCTGGAGACACCATGACCCAGACCCAGTCCCGGACCTCGACCGAGACCCAGGCCGACCCGATCCCCGGCGGTGAGATCTACACCCCCGAGTTCCGCGCCGACCCCTACCCGACCTACGCCCGGCTGCGCGCCGAGAGCCCGGTGGTGCGGGTGCGCACGCCGCGCTTCGACTCCTACCTGGTCACCCGGTTCGACGACGCCCGGGCGGCGCTGTCCGACCCGCGGCTGTCCAAGGACCTCTACCGCGCGGGCGACACCTACCTGCAGGTGTTCGGGGAGAAGGCCCGGCAGATCAACACGAACATGCTCAACTCCGACCCGCCGGAGCACACCCGGCTGCGCCGGCTGGTGACCCAGGCGTTCACGCCCCGGCGCATCGAGGCCATGCGTCCCCGGATCGAGGAGATCGTCGAGGGGCTGCTGGACCGGATGGCGCCGCGGGGTCGCACCGAGTTCGTCGACGAGTTCGCCCTGCGGCTGCCGCTGGCCGTCATCGGCGACCTGCTCGGGATCCCCGAGGAGGACCACGAGGAGATCCTGGCCGGCACCCAGGTCATCCGGACCGTCGGCACCGGCGGGCGCAGCCCCCAGGAGGACCGGGCGGCGATCGGGCAGGCCCAGGAGCGGCTGCACGCCTACTTCACGGGCCTGGTGGCGGCCAAGCGTCGCGAGCCCGGCGAGGACCTGGTGAGCGCGCTGATCGCCGCCCGCGACGGGGACGGCCGGCTGTCGGAGGCGGAACTGGTCTCCACCTGCTTCCTGCTGCTGTTCGCCGGCTACCAGACCACCTCGGACTTCCTGGGCAACGCCGTGGTGGCGCTGCTGACCCACCCGGAGGAGATGGCCGAGCTGCTGGACGACCCCGACCTGGTGCCCGACGCCGTGGAGGAGCTGCTGCGCTTCGACGGCTCCGTGCCGGTGTCGAGCTTCCGGTTCGCCACCGAGGACCTCGAGCTCGGCGGCGTACCGATCCCCGCGGGCTCGATCGTCACGGTGGTGCTCAGCTCGGCCAACCACGACCCGGAGTTCCTGCCGGACGCCGACGACCTGGACCTCAGCCGCGGCGCCACCCACCACATGTCCTTCGGGCACGGCATCCACAAGTGCCTGGGCACCGCCCTGGCGCGGATGGAGGCGACCACGGCGCTGCGCCGCATCCTCGTGCGGCTGCCCGACCTCGAGCTCGACGTCCCGGTCGAGGACCTGATGTGGCTCCCGGCCGCGTCGGCGTTCCGGGGGCTGCTGGAACTGCCGTTGCGCTTCACCCCGCAGCCGGCGACGACCTGAGAGAGGACCCCTCTGCGAGCCCCTCGGTGGCCCCGTCCCGGGTCCCGCCCCGAGCTGGCGAGGGGTGGGGAGGACGGGGTCCTCTTTCAGGCCGCCGGGTCGTCGTCCGCGGGGGAGTCGGCCGGGGGACGGCGGGGGGTGGCCGCCCAGCGCAGCAGCGCGACGGCGGCCCACCCGGCGGCCAGGCACCAGGGCAGCCGGGCGACGACGTCCTCGGGGCCGAGGTCGCCGCGCAGGCCCAGGGCCAGGACGGGCAGGGCGAGCACGAACCCGACCGCGAGCACGTCCCAGCGCAGCGGGCTCATGCCCCGGGGCTCTCCAGCCGCTCGCACAGCAGCGAGGCCCAGCGGTGGGCGGTCGCCCGCGCGCCGTCGAGCAGGGCCACCGGCGTGGTGGTGCGGACGAGGACCGCGGCCGGGTCGGCGGTGAGGTCGGTGTCCTGCACGACGAGCGCGTCCACGCGGGGCAGCGCGTCGAGCCACGGGCCGACGTCCTCGGGTTTGCGGGTGGCCTCGACCACGGCCCAGACGCCGGCGGGGGCGAACACCGCCACCATCTGCTCCAGCCAGGCACCCCCGCCGGCCCGCAGCGGGACGTCGACCGCCACGATCGTCAGCGTGCTCGACCGGTCGGCCTGCTGCTTGCGCTCCAGGGCGGTGTCGATGCCGGTGATCGGGTTGCCGCGCGGGGCCAGGGCGGCCAGGTCGCCGCGGGAGGCCCAGTGCAGCTGCTCGCCGTCCAGCCGCAGCGACGCGGCCAGCGACCGGGCGGCGGCGAGGGTCTCGACGCCGGGGCCCGCCACGAGCAGCACCTCGCCCGGCCCGGCGGGCAGCGGGGGAGCAGCCGGGAGGCCGGCGGCGAGCGCGCGGGTGAGCGCCGCGTACGTGCCCAGCCGGGCCACCTCGGCGGTGAACTCCTCGCCGAGCAGCCACTCCGGCACGCCGAGCTCCAGCAGCCGGCAGACGAGCGCCTCCTCCGCCGCCTCGGCCACCGGCCCGGCGACCTCGCGGGCCGACGGCCGCTCGCGCACCGAGGTCACGACCACGGGGTCGCGGCGGCGCCAGGCGGCGGCGCGCTTGTCCACCAGGCGGGTCACCGTGGCCAGCCGCGCGTCGGCGGGCCGGTCGCAGACGCGGGCCACCTGCTGACCCGGGACCGCCGGGGGACGGCGGGTCGCCGACGGCACCGGCGGCCGCGACAGCAGCGGGGGGACGGCGAGCGCGGTGCCGGGCGCGGGCGGGGGCAGCAGGGACAGCGGCGGCAGGACCGTGGTGGCATCGGCGGGGGCGGGGTCGCTTGCGGTCGGGGCGAGCACCTCGGCCACCACCTCCCACCCGTCGGCCTCGACGGTCGCGTCGACCCAGACCGGGATCTCCGCGGTGTGCGCCTCGGCGAGGTCGTCGGCCACGTCGGCCGGCCCGGCCGCGACCGCCGGCCGCCCGGAGGAGCCGGCCAGCACGCCGCGCAGCAGCTGGGTCAGGGCGGCGTCGGAGGTGTCGCGGGCCAGGGCGGCGCGCAGCACCTCGGCGATCGCCTCCTCCCGCGAGGTGATCGGCCCGGTGCCGAGGTCGGGCTCGTGCACCCAGTCGGGCACCGGCGCC
>NZ_QOHF01000031.1 GCF_003319115.1 Geodermatophilus sp. TF02-6
CCCGTCTCGCAGATCTCACGCTGGACATCAACGGTGTCGAGCGAGCAGGGCGATGACGAGGCGGCACCTCGGGCGCATCACCGACCCAACCAAGATCGGTGACGGATGGATGGTGCACCAGTGAGCCTGCTGGCGGTCGGCGTCAGCCACCAGACCGCGCCCGTCACGCTGCTGGAGCAGTTCGCGATGGGTGCCGACGACACCGTCAAGGCCCTGCACGAACTGGTCGGCAGCGACCACGTCAGCGAGGCCATCGTGCTGGCGACCTGCAACCGGGTCGAGGTCTTCGCCGAGGTGGACCGCTTCCACGGCGGCGTCACCGAGGTCAGCCGGGTGCTGGCCCGGCAGGCCGGGGCCACCGTGGAGGAGCTCTCCCCGTACGTCACCGTCCACTACGAGGACCAGGCGGTCACCCACCTGTTCACCGTCGCCGCCGGGCTGGACTCGATGGTCGTCGGCGAGACGCAGGTGCTCGGACAGCTGCGCACCGCCTACGCGCTGGCCCGCGAGCAGGGCACGGTCGGCCGGGCCCTGCACCCGGTCGCGCAGCGGGCGCTGCGGGTGGGCAAGCGGGTGCACTCCGAGACGGGCATCGACAAGGCCGGCGCCTCGCTGGTGTCGGTCTCCCTGGACCGGGCCGAGGAGCGGCTCGGCTGCCTCGCGGGCCGGCCGGCGCTGGTCGTCGGGGCGGGCTCGATGGGTGCCCTCGCGGCGACCACGCTGGCCCGCCGCGGTGCCGGGATCACCGTCTGCAGCCGCACGCCCGCGCACGCCGAGCGGCTGGCCGCCGCGGTGGAGGGCCGGGCCGCCGACCTGGCCCGCCTGCCCGAGGAGATCGCCGCCGCCGACGTGCTGGTCACCTGCACCGGCGCGCGCGGCACCGTCGTCGGCACCGAGGTGGTCGCCGGCGCGATGCGGTCCAGGGGCGGGGCCGGCCGGCCGGAGCGGCCGCTGGTGGTCGTCGACCTGGCGCTGCCGCGGGACGTCGACCCCCGGGTCGCCGCCCTGCCGGGGGTGCACGTCGTGGACCTGGCGCTGCTGCAGGGCGCGCGGACGGCGGCCGGCGAGCACCCGGCCAGCGGTGGGGTGGCCGCCGACGACGTGGCCGCGGCGCACGCCCTCATCGAGGCCGAGACCGCGCTGGTGCGCGCCGAGCGGCAGGCCGCCGCGGTGGCGCCCACGGTGTCCGCGCTGCGCAGCCAGGCCGCGGAGGTGGTGGACGCCGAGCTGCTGCGGCTGTCCGCCCGCCTCCCCGACCTGGACGCCCGGGCCCGGGCCGAGGTCGCCCGCACGGTCCGCCGGGTCGTCGACAAGCTGCTGCACGAGCCGACGGTGCGGGTCAAGGAACTGGCCAGCGCCCCCGGCGGCGTGGACTACGCCGACGCGCTGCGCGCCCTGTTCGGGCTGGGCATCGACGCCGAGGTGGCCCCGGAGTGCACCACCCTGGCCGAGGCGGTCGCCGTCGACCCCGACGACCTGCGCCCGGGGGGTGGCGCGTGACCGAGCTCGCGAGGTCGCCCCGGGACCGGGCCGCCGCCACCGACACCCTGCGGCTGGGCACCCGGGCCAGCCAGCTGGCCACCACCCAGTCGCGGACGGTCGCCGACGCGATCACCGCGGCCAGCGGCGTCCCCGTCGAGCTGGTGCACATCAGCACCGAGGGGGACCGCTCGTCGGCGGCGATCGCCCAGCTCGGCGGCACCGGCGTCTTCGTCACGACCATCCGCCGGGCGCTGGCCGACGGCACCGTCGACGTCGCCGTCCACAGCTACAAGGACCTGCCCACGCTGCCCGAGCCGGGGCTGGCCATCGCCGCCGTCCCGCCCCGGGAGGACCCGCGCGACGCGCTGGTGGCCCGGGGCGGCCTCACCCTCGGCGAGCTGCCGGCGGGGGCGAGGGTGGGCACCGGCGCTCCCCGCCGGGTCGCCCAGCTGCGCGCCCTGGGCCTCGGCCTGGAGGTCGTGCCGATCCGCGGCAACGTGGACACCCGCATGGCGCGGGTCGTCGGGCGGGTGGGGCAGGACGCAGACCTGGACGCCGTCGTGCTGGCCCGCGCCGGGCTGGCCCGGCTGGGCCGGCTGGACGCCGTCACCGAGACCCTCGACCCGCTGCAGGTGCTGCCCGCGCCGGCGCAGGGTGCGCTGGCCGTGGAGTGCCGGGCCGACGACGTCCGCACGCGGCGGCTGCTCGGCGCGCTCGACGACCCGGCGACCCGGGCCTGCGTGCTGGCCGAGCGCACCACGCTGGCCGCGCTGGAGGCCGGCTGCATCGCGCCGGTCGCGGCGTACGCCGAGCTGGCCGAGGGCGAGGACGGCCCCGAGCTGTTCCTCCGGGCCTCGGTCACCGCGCTCGACGGCGGCGACGCCGTCCGCGGCTCGGCGACCGGTGCGCCGGCCGACGCCGAGCGGCTCGGCCGCGAGCTGGCCGCCGACCTGCTCGACCGCGGCGCCGCGGACCTCGTGTCGGCGTCCCGATGAGCCCCTCCTCCCGGGCCGGGCAGCAACCCCCGGCCTCCCACAACCCCGCACGCGCCCTCCGGGGCCAGAACCAGGAACACGTGATGACGCGCTTCCGCAAGCACAACGGCGGGACGGCCGGCACGGTCGTCTTCGTCGGCGCCGGCCCGGGCGACCCCGGGATGCTCACCGCCCGGGCGACCGCGGCGCTCACCGAGGCCGACACCGTCCTCGTCGACCCCGACGTCCCGTCGGCGCTCACCGACGCCGTCCGCGCGGACCGGCCCGAGCTGGAGCTGACCCCCGCCACCGGCGAGCCGGCCGAGATCGCCAAGGCCGCCGTCGCCGCCGCCAAGGGCGGCTGCACCGTCGTCCGGCTGGTCGCCGGCGACCCGTTCACCTCCGACGGCGTGGTCAAGGAGGTGCTGGCCGTCAGCCGCACCTCGGTGGGCTTCGACGTCGTCCCCGGCGTCGCCCCGGCCACCGCCGTCCCGGCCTTCGCCGGCGTCGCCCTCGGCGGCACCTCGCTGACCGCGGACCTGCGCGGCGGCGAGGCCGACCTGGCCGCGCTGGCCGCCGCGGCGACCGGCCTGGCCGCGCCGCTGGTGCTGCGCGGCGACGCCCAGGACCTCCCCGACGCCGCCGCGCGGCTGGTCGAGGGCGGGCTGCCCGGCAGCACCCCGGTCGTGGTCACCAGCGGCGGCTCGGGCACCGGGCAGCGGAGCGTGGTGGCCCAGCTCGCCGCCGTCGCGGAGAAGACCGCCGGGCTGGACGCCGTCTCCGGGCCGGTCGTGGCCACCGTCGGCTCGGCCGTCGACAAGCGCGGCAAGCTCTCCTGGTGGGAGAGCCGGCCGCTGTTCGGCTGGCGGGTGCTGGTGCCCCGCACCAAGGACCAGGCCGGGGAGATGAGCGACCGGCTGCGCGCCTACGGCGCCGTCCCGGTCGAGGTGCCGACCATCGCCGTCGAGCCGCCGCGCAGCCCCGCGCAGATGGACCGCGCGATCAAGGGCCTGGTCACCGGCCGCTACGGCTGGATCGTGTTCACCTCGGTCAACGCGGTGCGGGCCGTCCGCGAGAAGTTCGTCGAGCTCGGTCTGGACGCGCGCGCCTTCGCCGGCGTCAAGGTGGCCTGCGTCGGCGAGTCCACCGCCGAGGCGGTGCGCGCCTTCGGCATCGCGCCGGAGCTGGTGCCCACGGGTGCGCAGTCCAGCGAGGGTCTGCTGGCCGACTTCCCGGAGTACGACGACGTGCTCGACCCGATCGACCGGGTGCTGCTGCCCCGCGCCGACATCGCCACCGAGACCCTCGCCGCGGGGTTGAAGGAGCGCGGCTGGGAGATCGACGACGTCACCGCCTACCGGACCGTGCGGGCCGCTCCGCCGCCTGCCCCGGTGCGCGAGGCGATCAAGGGCGGCGGGTTCGACGCGGTGTGCTTCACCTCCTCGAGCACGGTGCGCAACCTGGTCGGCATCGCCGGCAAGCCGCACGCCAGGACCGTCGTCGCGGCGATCGGCCCGCAGACGGCGGCCACCGCCGGCGAGTTCGGCCTGCGGGTCGACGTCCAGCCGGAGACCTCCGCGGTGGCGCCGCTGGTGGACGCGCTCGCCGAGTTCGCCGCGGCCCGCCGCACCGAGCAGGAGGGGGACACCCGGTGACCCGCGGCTTCGCGAGGGGCCGGCGGCTGCGCTCGACGCCCGCGCTGCGGCGGCTGACCGCGCAGACCCGGCTGGCCCCGGCGGACCTCGTGCTGCCGGTCTTCGTCAAGGAGGGCATCGACGAGCCGGTGCCGATCGGCTCGATGCCCGGCGTCGTCCAGCACACCACGGACTCGCTGCGCAAGGCCGCGCACGAGGCGGCCGAGGCCGGCGTCGGCGGGCTGATCCTCTTCGGCATCCCGGGTGAGGGGAAGAAGGACGCATCGGGCTCCCAGGCCGACGCTGCCGACGGCGTCGTTAACGTCGCCCTGCAGCAGCTCTCCGCCGACCTCGACGACGAGCTGGTGCTCGTGGCCGACCTGTGCCTGTGCGAGTACACCGACCACGGGCACTGCGGGCTGGTGACCCCGGCCAGGGGTGGGGTCCGGGGGCAGGGCGGGGAACTCGTGGTCGACAACGACCCCACGCTGGACCGCTACGCGTCCGTGGCCGTCGCCCAGGCGCAGGCCGGGGCGCACGTCATCGCGCCCAGCGGGATGATGGACGGCCAGGTCGCGGCGATCCGCGCCGGGCTGGACGGCGCCGGGTACACCGAGACGCCGGTCCTGGCCTACGCGGCCAAGTACGCCTCCGGTTTCTACGGGCCGTTCCGGGAGGCCGCCGAGGGGGCACCGCGCTTCGGCGACCGCTCGACCTACCAGATGGACCCGCCCAACGCCGACGAGGCGCTGCGCGAGGTCGCCCAGGACCTCGCCGAGGGCGCCGACGCGGTCATGGTCAAGCCCGCGCTGCCCTACCTGGACGTCGTGGCCCGGGTGGCCGACGCGGTGCACGTTCCGGTGGCCGCCTACCAGGTCAGCGGCGAGTACGCGATGGTGGAGGCGGCCGCCGCCCGCGGCTGGGTGGACCGGCGGCGGGCGGTCCTGGAGACCCTCACCGCGATCCGCCGCGCTGGGGCCGGCACCGTGCTGACCTACTGGGCGGTGGAGGCCGCGCGCTGGCTGCGATGACGTACGTCGAGCCCGGCGGGTCGTGGCGGCCGTTCTGGCTGGCCGCCGCCGCCCTGGCCGTGCTCGTCGCCGCCGACGCCGTCCTGCCGGACCCGGACGTGCCGCCCCTGCTGTGGCTGGTCGGCGCGGTCTTCGTGCTCGGCACCTTCGCCGCCGGCGCCGTCACGGCCCGCCGCACGTGGACCGTCCGCGTCGACGCCGCCCCGGACCCGGCGCTGTCGGTCGGGCGGGAACGGGTGCCGCTCGCCGACGTCGACGCCCGTCACCTGCGCGCCGTCCGCGGCGGCCGGGCGGGCGGGGACGTCGGCGCCCCCGTCCTCGGCGGCGGCGGGTCGATCCCCCGCGGGCGGACCGGGCTGCCGCTCACGCTCACCGACGGGCGCACCGTGCTGGTGCCCACCCGGAACCCGGCGGCGCTGACCACGGCGCTGCTGGCCGCTCACCCGGACACCCGCGACGGGCACCCAGGGAAGCGAGGCACACTGGGCTCGTGACCTCGCCGGAGCGCCCCCCGTACGCCTACGAGGCCCCCACCTCGGCCGACCTGTTCGCCCGCGCGCAGCGGGTCACCCCGGGCGGCGTGAACAGCCCCGTGCGCGCCTTCCGCGCCGTCGGCGGCACCCCGCGGTTCATGGCGTCGGGGTCGGGCGCCCACCTCGTCGACGCCGACGGACGCCGCTACGTCGACCTGGTCGCCTCCTGGGGGCCGCTGATCCTCGGCCACGCCCACCCGGCCGTCGTCGAGGCGGTCACCGCCGCCGCCCGCCGCGGCCTGACCTTCGGCGCGCCCACCGAGGGCGAGGTGGAGCTGGCCTGCGAGATCGTCGCCCGCATGCCGCCGGTCCAGGAGGTCCGGCTGGTCAACTCCGGCACCGAGGCGGTGCTCTCGGCCGTCCGGCTGGCCCGCGGGGTCACCGGCCGCCCGCTGGTCGTCAAGTTCGCCGGGCACTACCACGGCCACGTCGACGCGCTGCTGGCCTCCGCCGGCTCCGGCGTCGCCACCCTCGGGCTGCCCGACACCCCGGGCGTCACCACCGGCGCGGCCGCCGACACCGTCGTCCTGCCCTACAACGACGTCGCCGCCGTGGAGGCCGTCTTCGCCGAGCGCGGCGGCGAGATCGCCTGCGTGATCAGCGAGGCGGCGGCCGGGAACATGGGCGTCGTCCCGCCGCTGGACGGGTTCAACGCCGAGCTGCGCCGGATCACCGCCGCGCACGGCGCGCTGCTGGTCCTCGACGAGGTCATGACCGGCTTCCGGGTGTCCCGCTCCGGCTGGTACGGCCTGGACCCGGTGGACGCCGACCTGTTCACCTTCGGCAAGGTCATGGGCGGCGGGCTGCCCGCGGCGGCCTTCGGCGGCCGCGCCGACCTCATGCAGCACCTGGCCCCGGCCGGGCCGGTCTACCAGGCGGGCACGCTGTCGGGGAACCCGGTGGCGGTCGCCGCGGGCCTGACCACGCTGCGGCACTGCACCGACGAGGTCTACGCCCGCTGCGACGAGGTGGCCGTGACCCTGCGCGGGGCGGCCAGTGCGGCGCTGTTCGCCGCCGGCGTCCCGCACCGGGTGCAGCAGGCCGGGTCGATGTTCTCCGTCTTCTTCGTCCCCGACGACCGGCAGGTGCGCGACTACGCCGACGCCCGCTCCCAGGACGCCGCCCGCTACACCGCCTTCTTCCACGCGATGCTCGCCCGGGGCGTGTACCTGCCGCCGTCGGCGTTCGAGGCGTGGTTCGTCAGCGCCGCCCTCGACGACGAGGCCGTGACCCGCGTGCTCGAGGCGCTGCCCGCGGCCGCCCGCGCTGCCGCGGCCGCCCAGCCCGCCACCGCCCCACCGGCCGAGGACCCGGCCGAGGTGAGCACCTGATGGCGGCCCACGACCGGACCACCGTCGTCCACCTGCTCCGCCACGGCGAGGTCGCCAACCCGGAGAAGGTCCTCTACGGGCGGCTGCCCGGCTACCGGCTGTCGGAGACCGGCCAGGCCATGGCGCTGGCCGCGGCCGAGTGGTTCGCGGACAAGGACGTGACCCACCTGGTGTCCAGCCCGCTGGAGCGCGCCCGGCAGACCACCGCGCCCATCGCCGAGCGGCTGTCGCTGCCGGTGGCCGTCGACGAGGGGCTGATCGAGGCCGGCAACGCCTTCGAGGGGCTGCGGGTCGGCGTCGGGGACGGCGTCCTGCGTGCGCCGCAGCACTGGTGGAAGCTGCGCAACCCGTTCCGGCCGTCGTGGGGCGAGCCCTACGTCGAGATCGCCGCCCGCATGCTCGCCGCCGTCGAGTCCGCCCGCGACGCCGCCCGCGGCGCCGCGGCGGTGTGCGTCAGCCACCAGCTGCCCATCTGGACGCTGCGGCTGCACCTGGAGGGACGCCGCTACGCGCACGACCCGCGCCGCCGCCAGTGCGGCCTGGCCAGCGTCACCTCGCTGACCTACGACGGCGACCGCCTGACCGGGATCTCCTACGCCGAGCCCGCCGGCGCCACCGACCCGGACGCGGTACCCGGCGCATGACGGTCACCTCCTCGACATGCCGAGCCCGCCGGCGCCACCGACCCGGACGCGGTACCCGGCGCATGAGGTGCTCCCCACGAAGCCACCCCATGACGTTGCTCCGCTCCGCTCCACAACGCCGCGGGGACCCCGGCGGACGCTCCGCTGGCGCTCCACGTCCCCGCGGGGGCTCCGGTGGAGAGCGGCTGCTCGGGGCCGCCGTGGGCGCGCTGCTCCTGGTGTGCACGGTGTTCCTCGCCGGCTGCTCCACCGGCGCGAACGCCGTCGACGTCAACAACGGCGGCGAGTTCCGCTTCGTGGCCGGCACCCCGGCCGGTGAGGTCATCCCGGCGTCCGAGCGGGCCGCCGCCCCCGAGTTCTCCGGCGAGCTGCTGGGCGGGGGCGGGTTCTCCTCGACCGAGCTCGCCGGCGACGTTGCCGTCCTCAACTTCTGGGGCTCCTGGTGCCCGCCCTGCCGGGTGGAGACGCCGCAGTTCCAGCAGGTGTACGCCGAGGTCCGCGACCGGGGGGTGCAGTTCCTGGGCCTGAACGTCAAGGAGACCAGCGAGCAGTTCGCGCAGGCCTTCGTCGACAGCGAGGGCATCACGTTCCCGTCGCTCTACGACCCGCGCGGCGAGGTGGCCCTGGCGTTCCGGGACTACCCGGCCAACGCGATCCCGTCCACCATCGTGCTGGACCGGCAGGGCCGGGTGGCCGCGGTCTACACCGGCGAGGTCGCCCAGGACGACCTGCGCGCGGTGCTCGACCGGCTGCTGGCGGAGGAGGGCTGATGGGGCAGACCCTCAGCGGCCTGGTCACCGACGGCCCGCTGCTCGTCGCCGCCGCCGTGGCCGCCCTCGTCGGGCTGGTCAGCTTCGCCTCGCCGTGCGTGCTGCCGCTGGTGCCCGGCTACCTCTCCTACGTCGCCGGCCTGGCTGGCACGGGCGAGCGTCCCCGGGCCGCGGTCCCGGCCGGAGGGGCGACGGCGACCGCGGTGCGCACGGACGTCGACCAGCGCTCGCCCCGCGGCCGGATGGTGCTCGGCGCGGCGCTGTTCGTGCTGGGCTTCACCGCCGTCTTCGTCGCCTTCGGTGCGGCCTTCGGCGGGCTGGGCCGGCTGCTGCTCGAGCACGCCGACGTCCTCACCCGCGTCCTCGGCGCGGTCACGGTCGTCATGGGCCTGGCCTTCCTCGGCTGGCTGCCGTTCCTGCAGCGCACCGCGCGGCTCTCGGCCCGCCCGGTCGCCGGCCTGGCCGGGGCACCGCTGCTGGGCGTCGTCTTCGGCCTGGGCTGGACGCCGTGCCTGGGGCCGACGCTGGCCGCGGTCAACTCGCTGGCCTACGTGGAGGCCACCGCCGGGCGGGGAGCCCTCCTGGGCGTCGCGTACTGCCTCGGCCTGGGCGTGCCGTTCGTGCTGGTCGCCCTGGGCGCGCGCTGGGCCCTCGGCGCCACGTCCCTCCTGCGCCGGCACGCCCGCACGGTCACCCGCGCCGGCGGGGCGCTGCTGGTCGTCGTCGGCGTCCTGCTGGTCACCGGGGCGTGGACGGAGTTGACGGGCTGGCTGCGCTCGTGGCTGGCCACCACCGGGTTCGGGGAGTCCGCGCTGTGACCACCACCGCTCCGCCGCGGGAGGCCGCGGCGCCACCGCCGGCGGCCCGACCGCCCCTGGGCCGGCGCGCCCTGGCCCTCTGGTTGCGCTGGTGGCGCCGGCTCACCGCCATGCGGACGGCGATCATCCTGCTGTTCCTGCTGGCCTTGGCGGCCATCCCCGGGTCGCTGCTGCCGCAGCGCTCGCTGAACCAGAACGCCGTCCGGCAGTACTTCACCGACCACCCGACGCTGGCGCCGGTGCTCGACCGGCTCTACGCCTTCGACGTGTTCGGCTCGCCCTGGTTCGCCGCGGTGTACCTGCTGCTGTTCGTCTCGCTGATCGGCTGCGTCGTCCCCCGGCTGGTCGAGCACGCCCGCGCGCTGCGGGCCGCCCCGCCGCCCGCGCCGCGCCGGCTGCTGCGGCTGCCCGACTCCGCCGAGCTGGCCACCCCGCTGCCCGGCCCGGCCGCCCTCGACGTGGTCGAGGAGGAGCTGCGGGTGGCGCGCTTCCGCGTCGTCCGCCGGGACTCGCCGGCCGGCCCGGAGCTGTCGGCCGAGAAGGGCTTCTGGAAGGAGACCGGCAACCTGCTGTTCCACCTGTCCCTGGTGGCACTGCTGCTCGGCCTGGCCGGCGGCAAGCTGTGGGGCTACGAGGGCAGCATCCTGGTCACCGAGGGGCAGGGGTTCTGCAACTCGTTCCAGCAGTACGACACCTACTCGGCCGGGCCGCTGGTCGAGGGCGGCGACCTCACCCCCCTGTGCATCGACCTGGAGGCCTTCCACGCCCGCTACGAGGAGGACCTGACCGCCGCTTCCTACACCGCCGACATCCGCTACGGCCCGCCCGGCGAGCCGGGCCGGGAGACGACGATCGGGGTCAACCACCCGCTGCGGGTGGACGGCGACCGGGTGTACGTGACCGGCCACGGCTACGCGCCCCGCTTCACCGTCACCCTGCCCGACGGCCGGCAGTTCACCGACGTCTCGGCGCCGTTCCTGCCCTCGGACCAGACCACGATGGCCAGCGAGGGCGCGCTCAAGCTGCCCGACCTGGGCGCCGGCGCCGACTCCCAGCTGGCCCTCGAGGGCTTCTTCGCACCGACCGGGCTGGTGCAGGGCGGGGTCCTCACCTCGATCGACCCCCGGCCGCTGGACCCGCAGGTGGCGGTCCTGGCCTACCAGGGCTACCTGGGCCTGGACTCCGGGCTGCCCCAGTCGGTCTACTCCCTCGACGCCAGCCAGATCGAGCGCGGCCGGCTCACCGAGGTGGGCCGGGCCAACCTCTCCGTCGGCGAGTCGATGACCCTGCCGGACGGGACGACGGTCACCTTCACCGGCACCTCGCAGTTCGCCGCGCTGCAGCTCTCGCACGACCCCGGGCAGGTGTGGGTGCTCGCCGCCGCGATCAGCCTGCTGACCGGCCTGCTCGCCCTGCTGCTGCTGCGCCGGGAGCGCTTCTTCGCCCGCGTCGCCCCGGCCCCCGACGGCGGCGGTACCGTGCTCTCGGTCGGCTCGCTGACCAGGGGCGGCGGGGAGAGCGCCACCCGCTTCGCCGCGCTCACCGGCCAGCTGCGGACGGCGCTCGACGAGCGCTCCCCGACCCCCTCCGCCCCGTCGTCCGGCGGGGCCGCACCGGAACCGGAGGCCTCCCGCCGTGACCGTTGACCAGTCGCTGGCCGACCTGTCGGACACCCTGTTCTCGATCGCCGTCGCGCTCTACTCGGTGGCCGTCGTCGCGTTCTGCGCGCAGCTGGCCTTCGGCCGCCGGCCGGCGCGGGAGCTGGTCGGCGCCGGGGCCGGGGTCGGGAGCGCCGCCGCCGCGCCCGCCGCACCGCCGCGCAGCTCCCGCTGGGGCTCGATCGGGCTCGCCGTCACCGTGCTCGGCGCGCTCGCGCACGCCGGCGTGCTGGTCACCCGCGGCCTGGCCGCCCACCGGCTGCCCTGGGGCAACGTGTACGAGTTCGCCACCGCCGTCGTCCTCGTCGGGGTGGCCGCCTTCGTCGTGCTGGCCGTGCGCGTGCCGGGGGTGCGCGACATGGGCGCCTTCGTGCTCGCCCCGGCGGTGCTCGCCCTCGTCGCGATCGGGCTGTTCCTCTACACCGAGACCGGACCGCTGGTCGCCGCGCTGCGCTCCAGCTGGCTGGCGGTGCACGTCACCAGCGCGATCCTCGGCTTCGGCGTCTTCTTCGTCAGCGGGATCGCCAGCGTCCTCTACCTGCTGCGCATCCGGCACGACACCCGTGACACCCCCCGCGGGGACGGCAGCAGCTCGGTGCTCTCCCGGCTGCCCAGCGCGGCGACGCTGGACCGGGTCGCCCACCGCACGGCCGTCTTCGGCTTCCCGATCTGGACCTTCGCGGTCATCGCCGGCGCGATCTGGGCGGAGAGCGCGTGGGGCCGGTTCTGGGGCTGGGACCCCAAGGAGACCTGGGCCTTCATCGCCTGGGTGGTCTACGCCGGCTACCTGCACGCGCGGACGACGGCCGGCTGGCGCGGGCGCCCCGCGGCGTGGGTGAACGTCGTCGGCCTGGTCGTGATGGTGTTCAACCTGCTCTACGTCAACATGGTCTCCACCGGGCTGCACAGCTACGCCGGGCTGAACTGAGAGGGTCCACCGTGGACGACGCGCAGGACGCCCCGGGCGCGCAGACCGTGCCCGGCCTGGGCTGGCCGGGGTCGGGGACGACGCACCCGGGCCTGGGCTGGCCCGGCGGCACGGCCTCCCCGCGGCCGACCTCCCCGCCGCCGGCTGCGCCCGGTCCCGACTGAGGCCCCCTGCCGGGCTCCCTGCAGGCTTCAGGCCGGGGAGCCGTCGTCGCGCCGGGTGCGGCGCTCGAGCTCGCGCAGGAAGTCGGGGTCGTCGTCGGGGGCGACCGGCCGCACGGGGCGCTGCGGCCGGGGCCGCGGACGCCGCGGGACGCGCGCCCCGCCGCCCCCGGACGCCCCCGCCGAGGCCGCGCGCATCACCAGCACGGCCACCGCGACCATCACCACCAGCACCACGACGACGCCCATGGCCTTCCCCTCGTCCGTCGAGCCCGCGTGCCTCCACAGTACGTGCACGGGCGACAGCTGCCCGCAAGCCCGACCCAGCTCGCCGCCGCCAAGGCCCATGCCAGCGGCCCGGTGGCCACCGCCGGGAGGGTTCACCTCCCGCTCAGCGCCTCCCTGACGGCACTCCTCCGGTCCCTGAGGACGGGCCACGAGGGTCACGCTCTCGGCCCACAGCAGCATCGGGCCCGGGCCTCACGGGCACGGTGATGCGGATGCCAGGACGACCGGGGTCACCGGCCCCCGGGTCGAGGTAGTCCTCGATGACGAGGGCGAGCGGTTGGGCACCGCGCCGCTCGATGGCGGTCAACGCGGCGTGGTAGGCCAGGGGAAGCTGGTCGGGGTCGCCGCGGTGGGTGACCTGGACGCCGCGACCTGGCGGCAGCGTGGCCGTCGACCGCGCCGGCCCGGTGAGCTGGGCGGTTCCGCCTGCGGTCCGGGCGAAGACGTGCCCGCTGATCGGCTCGCCCGGGTCGAGCGGAAGCAGCGCCCCCCAGCCGGTGGGCTCGACCCCGGCGCGGCGCAACCGCTGGCGCAGGACGGCCACGCCGCGGGTGATGGTGGCGGGCAGCTCGGCGACACCGCTGGTGAACGCCAGCGCCGGAACCGGGCCGGGCACGAGATCGACGACGCATGGCGGGTCGACACGACCGGCCAGCGGCGCGGCAAGTTCATCCAGCCGCGCCAGGGCGTGCCGGCGCTCGTCGATCTGGGCGGTGATCCGCCGTCGGTGCGCCTGCAGGGTCCTGGCGGCGCGATCGCTGCCGGCCAGGACGTCGGCGATGTCCTCGGGGGCCAGGCCGATCCCGCGCAGCCGGGCGATGGTGATCGCGGTGGCCAGCTGGCCGGCGGCGTAGCGCCGGTAGCCGGTGGCCGGGTCGACGCTGTCTGGGTGCAGCAGGCCGATGCGGTCGTAGTAGCGCAGCGTGGACACCGGCAGGCGGCAGCAGCGGGCGAACTCCGCGATCAGCAGCGACCGGGGGTGGGGGCTGCCGGTCACCGGGACAGCGGGCTCTGTTCCAGCAGGGACAGCTGTACCGACGGGCGCTGCGCGGCGATGCGGGCGACCGCGGCCGGTGCGATGCCCACGGCCAGCAGCACGGCCGTGCGGTCGAAGTACTCGCGGTAGGTGTGGCAGCGACCGGCTCGGGTCTCGAACACCTCGAGGAGCCGCCGCAGCCCGGCGTGACCGTCGAACCGGCCGTAGAACAGGTCGTGGTAGACCGCGTCCGGGGTGAACACCTTCAGCACTCGGTCGACGTCGCGGCTGTTGAAGGCCCGGGTGAACCGGTGGGCCACCGAGAGGGCGTCAGCGCTCATGCCGAGCACGGTCGACCCTCAACCCAGGTGAGAGTCAACCCCGGGCCGCGGACATCTGGACACGGCAGCAGCCCCTCGCCGGGAGACCACCCGGTGACGGTTACCGCGAGGGTGCCTGGACCGGAACACGCCTCGACCGCAGAGAACGCCCTTCATCTGCCGGTCGCCGGGGCTGGATGGCTGTCGACTGGAGAGTCGGCGGAAGGCGACTTCGACCGGTGGTCCGGTGGTCCTGCGTGAGGCGCGGCTCAGTCGCGGGACTTCTGCTGCACCGGCAGCCCACGGTCAGCTGGTGCGGTAGCGCGTCGCCAGCTTCGGGCTCTGCGCTCCGAAGGCGGCCAGATCGGCGGCGAAGACCGCATCCAGCAGCCTGGCGTCCTCGACGCCGGGGGCCACGACGACCTCGCCCAGCTCCAGGCCGCGCAGGCTTGCGGTCACGACCTCGTCCGCGCTCATCCGCGGTACCGCGCTGAGGTCCATCGCCTGGCGCTCGTGGAACTCGGTGGCCACCACGCCCGGGCACAGGACCTGGACGCGGACGCCGGTGCCCTCCAGCTCGGCGCTGAGGGTCTGCGACATGGCGAAGGCGAGGCGGCCGGCGTAGACGGCCCGACGTGGCATCACCGAGCTCGGCGCCGGACCGCTGAAGGCGCTCATGCCGGCGACGTTGACGATGGTGCCCTCCCCGCGGTCCTGTATGCCGCTGACGGCGGCGCGGGTGAGCATCGTCGGGGCGACGACCTCGACGTGGGCCAGCTCCCGGGCCTTGTCGGCCGGCAGCTCGGCGAGCGGCATGTAGTGCGCGACGCCGGCATTGTCGACCAACAGGGACAGCGGTTCGGTCGCGCACACCTGCGCGACCTCGTCGATGCCCTCGTCGGTGGACAGGTCCGCGGCGAGGGTCCGGACGGTCACCTCGGGGTGTGCGGCGGCGAACTCCTCCAAGCGGTCCTTGCGTCGTCCCACGAGGACCAGGTCGTGGCCCTGCGCAGCCAGGCGTTCAGCGAAGGCCTTGCCGATGCCGGAGGTGGCGCCGGTGACGAGTGCGAGCCTGCTCATGATGTGTTCCTCTCGTCGATCGGGTCTCCCGTGGCCAGGGCGACCGCGGGTCGGCTCCTGCGGAGCCGGGTGGTGGTCGCTGGTCACCGGTCGGCCGATGGCCGGTCGATGGGTGAGGTGTCCTGGTACAGCCACTCCAGGTCGGCGGTGAGCTGCACCCGCACTGCCTCGGGCCGGTCGTCCTCGAGCAGGTCGTCCGGAATCAGACATCCGGTGCGGCCCAGCTGCCAGGCCAGGCAGCGGTAGGACGGTCGCAGGCCGGGAAGGCGTCCGGCGGGATGGCGAGGACGGTTCCCGGTACCGCCGCAGTCAGCGTGTCCCGCTCGTACAGGGAAGGACGGGCCGGCGGTGGCGGCGCTGGTCGCAGCACAGGCAGCCCGGCGCACCCCCAAGCCCGCACCACTCCCGTGCGGGGAGCCGAGAGGACCCTCGGCAGGTAGGTGGCCGGCGTCGCCAGTCAGCACCCATCACCGGGCATCCCCGCGGGCGGGATGTGCGGGACACCCTCTCCAGCACATCCCTCCTGGACTGGGCCGTTGCCCGGTGAGGGGTCGGCTTGCGGCATGACCTCCGCCATCGTGGTCTGCCATGAGCCCGCCGGTGTGATCGTCAGCCGCCTCGATCAGGCGGTACGGCCGATCGTCGCGCCTGAGGATCGTTCGCAGGAGCGCGGACGGCGGTGGGCTCAGCCGCTGTCGACGCCCGGGCATGTCGAAGGATCTCGGTGATGACCTCGGTCTTGGCCTGCGCGTAGTGGTTCATGCTCGGCCAGTCCATCGCGGCGAGGCGCCGCTTGGTCTGCTCGTACAGCTCGCGGTCGGCGGGGTTGCGGCGTAGGTGGTCGCGTAGGGCCAGGTGGTCGGTGAGGTGGGGGCTGTCGGCGTCGAGGACGTGGACGTGGACGTCGAGAGCCGGCGTGCGCAGCATCCGGTGGGCCGGCTCGTGCACCCGCAGCTGATAACCCGCGGCGAGCAGGGCCGCCACGTGGGCTCCGTCGTCGTCGACGTCGGCGACGCCGACGGCGATGTCGATGATCGACTTGGCCGCCAGCCCGGGGACCGAGGTCGACCCGATGTGCTCGATGCTGAGCGCAGCCGGCCCGAGCGCATCCCTGATCTTGATCCGTTCGGCTTCGTAGCGGACCGGCCAGGCGGGGTCGTAGTCGGTGACGATGACGGCCCGGTGCTCGATTCCGCCGACGAGGTGAGCCTCCTGCGGGGACTGCCCGCCGGTCATCGGGGAAGGCCGTGCGAGGCGCGGCCGAGGACGAGGTCGAAGGTGTAGCGCTTGGTGATCTCGCCGCCGAAGCGGTGATCGATCAGGTCGGCCAGGCAGCCCAGCAGGGCAGCCCGTCGTCCGGCCGGCAGCCGGATCGTCGTGGAGTAGGTGCGCAGCAGGTCCAGGTACTCCTCGCCGGTGTAGGTCAGGTCGACGCAGAAGCGGTGCGACGCGACATCGGTGACCAGGGATGACTGCACGAGTTCGTCGGTGGGAGTGGGCACTCGGTCCTCGGGCAGTGGCCCGTCCTCGTAGGTCTCCGGGTCCAAGCGGCGGTAGCAGTCCTGCGCGGCGGTGAAGAAGGCCTGGCTGCCGCCGGCGACGTGGTGGGTCCAGACGATGGCCACCGTGCCGCGCGGGCGCAGCACTCGGGTGGCTGTGCGCAGGCGGGTGGCGGGGTCGAGCCAGTGCCAGGCGGTCGCGCAGACGACAGCGTCGAAGGGCTCCGGAGGCGGGGACCACTCCTCGAAGGCGCCGACGACCAGCTCGACGGCGGGGAAGTCCGCCAGCTGGCGGCGGGCGACGGCGGCGAGGTCGGCGCCCAGCTCCACGCCGGTGACCGCCCAGCCGCGCTCGGCCATGGACGCGGTGGCCTGGCCGGTGCCGGGGCCGATCTCCACGACTCGGGCGCCGTCGTCGAGGTCGCCGTAGGCGGCGAGGCGGTCGAAGAGGGCAGCTGGGTAGGTCGGACGGCGAGCGGCGTAGCGCTCGGCGTCGGTGTCGAAGGTCTGCCGCTGCGCCAGCCGCGCCGACTCGCTCACTGACCGCACCCGCCCGACGCTAGCCGCCAGGCGCGACACCGACCGTGAGATGGCACCCTCACCTCCGGCGTCGGTTTGCGCGGCATGTCTTCGGACGACGCGCTTGTTGGCGCAACGCCAACCGGCGCGCTCATTGGCGCAACGCCGACCCCGCGCCGACCTACGCCGAGCTCGTTGAGGACGGTCTACACAGCCCGAGCAGCTCCGGCCGATGACACCCACACCTCCGCCCGCAGGGCGCCCACGCGCCCACGATAGGTGCGGCCGCGGGGCGCAGGGGGTCACGCTGTGACCCGTCACGACCGGACGTGTTCCACCCGCGCGCACGCGGGTTCTCCCGATGGCGACGTCCCGCAGGGAATCCCGAGCCGCGCGGCCGTGACAGCGCCGAATCCGGGGCCGCGGTCGCGGCACTTCCGTTCAGGATCTGCTCGTACAGCCAGCCCGTACGGCGGCAGGCTCGTACAGCGGCAAGCACCCGAAGGGACAGACAGCATGCACACACGAGTTCTCGGCAGCAGCGACTTCGAGGTCTCTGCCATCGGCTTCGGCTGCATGGGCTTCAGCCACGGGTACGGCCCCGGGCCCGGCGCCGACGAGGCGATCGACCTGATGCGCAAGGCCTTCGACCTGGGATGCACCTTCTTCGACACCGCCGAGGGCTACGGCGCCGGGGCCAACGAGGAGCTCGTGGGCCGGGCCCTGGCACCCATCCGGGACCAGGTGGTGATCGCCACCAAGCTGCACATCACCGGCGGCGATGGCATGACCCGCGGGGACCTCTCTCGGCAGCTTCGGCAGCGGCTGGACGCGTCCCTGGCCAGGCTCGGCACCGACCACGTGGAGCTGTACTACCAGCACCGGGTGAACAAGGACATCCCCGTGGAGGATGTGGCGGCCTGCATGGGAGAACTGATCGACGAGGGCAAGATCCTCGGCTGGGGGCAGTCGCAGGCCACCGAACAGGAACTGCGCCGCGCGCACGCCGTCACGCCGCTGACGGCGATCCAGAGCGAGTACTCGATCATGGAGCGGATGTTCGAGCGGGACGTGATCCCCGCCTGCGCGCAGCTCGGCATCGGCTTCGTGGCGTTCAGCCCGCTGGCCAGCGGTTTCCTGTCCGGGAAGGTCACCGCCGAGGACACCTACACCGGCGACGACGTCCGGCGGGCCATCACCCGCTTCGACAGGGACAACATCCGCGCCAACCAGCCGCTGCTGGACCTGCTCACCGCCTTCGCGCAGGAGAAGGGGGCCACCCCGGCGCAGATCTCCCTGGCCTGGATGCTGCACAAGGGCGACTTCATCGTGCCCATCCCCGGATCGCGCCGGCTGCAACGGATCGAGGAGAACCTCCGCGCCGCCGACGTCGAGCTGACCGACGAGGAGTTCACCCGGATCGAAGCCGAGCTGGCCGAGATCGAGATCCACGGGAACCGCACCGACGAGGACATCGCCAAGCTCCGTCAGGTCGACTGAACACCTCCTTGCGCCGGGCCCTCTCGCGCGGGTTCGTCTGGCGAGCCCGGGAGGCGGCTACAGGCTGCTCGTCGCCCTGCGCCCGGCAACTGCCGCCTGTCCGCGGCGGAGCCGGGTGGGGGAAGGGTGAGCCGCAGGCCATCAGGATGGCGGCCTGCACCTCGAGCCGGCCGTGGCCGGGCAGGTCGACCAGGGAGGCCTCCAGGTTCCCGGTGATCGCCCGTCCGCGGTCGAGGCCGCCGCGGTCGATGGCGACGTCGCGGACGGCCTGCGGGGGCCTCGCGGATGACGCACGGCAGGTCGGGCAGGATCGGCGCGCCGGGATGCCGTCGTCCAGGACGCGGATGTCCGGTCGACGAGGGACTCCTCCCGGTCGCCGGGGAGCGATGGCGCTGCACGGTCGGCGACACTGCACCCGGACGAGGAAGGGAGAGCGCCATCGATGCCGTCGACCGGCAGCTGATCGGCCTGCTGCGCGCCAACGGGCGGGCCAGCTACGCCGAACTGGCCCGGCAGGTGGGCCTGTCCGCCCCCGCGGTGCACGAGCGGGTCGGCAAGCTCGAGGCGGCCGGGGTCGTCCTCGGGTACCAGGCGATCGTCGACCCGGCGTCCGTGGGGCTGGGCGTCACCGCCCTCGTGGGCGTCATCGAGAGCGACTCGGTCGACGACACCGGCATCGAGGAGGCGCTGCGCACCATGGCCGAGGTCGAGGACTGCTGGCGGGTCGCCGGCAGCGAGGGCTACGTGCTCAAGGTGCGCGTGACCGACATCCCGGCACTGGAGGCCACCATCAGCGCGTTGAACCGGATCAGAGGCGTCGCCCGCACCCGGACGACGGTCGTCTTGTCCACCAAGTGGGAGGGTCGCCATGGGTGACGACATCTCGTCCCGTGGTTGGTCACCTCCCCCGCCACTCAAGTGGGAGGGCTGCCATGGCCGAGAGGGTTGAGCCGACGGGGTCGGGGGCGTCGAGTGCAGGCCCCGCTGCCCCGACGAGGATCGCGCCCTGGCTGGCGATCTACACCGTGGGCCGGTTCGCCATCGCCGTCGCGCTGGTACTGCTGCTGTGGTGGCTCGGCCTGGCCGGCTTCCTCGGCCTGCTGCTCGGGGTGCTGCTGTCGATGCCGGTCTCCTACCTGCTGCTGCGCCCCTCCCGCGACCGGCTCACCGCGGCGCTGGCCGCCCGCAGCACGGCGCGCAAGCAGGCGAAGGCGGCTCGGGAGGCCCGCCTGGCCGGCGACGACTGAAGGACCCCGCTGCCCCCCATCACTCGCAGGCTCGCGATGGGACCCTGCAGCGGGGCCTCAGCCGCTGAGCGCGAGCCCGGCGCCGAGCAGCACGCCGGTGACGAGGGTGAGCTGCCCGGTGGCCTGCAGCGCGCCGATCAGCGCCGGGCCACGGCCACCGGAGAGCACGGTGCGCACCGGCGGCACCGCCAGCGGGACGGCGAGCAGCGCCAGCAGCGCCCACGGCCGCACCACCCCGATGGCGACGACGACCGCGAACGCGACCACCGGCAGCGCGGCGAACGCGACCCGGGTGCTCCGGTCACCGAGCAGCACCGCCATCGTGCGCTTGCCGACCGCGGCATCGCCTGCGATGTCGCGCAGGTTGTTGACCACCAGCAGCGCGACGATCAGCAGCCCGATCGGCACCGACGCGGCAACGGCGAGCCCCTCCACCGTGCGGGTCTGCGCGAACGTCGTCCCCACGACGGCGACCAGGCCGAAGAAGACGAAGACGAAGACCTCGCCGAGCGCCCGGTAGCCGTAGGGGAGCGGGCCCCCGGTGTAGGTCCAGGCCGCGACGATGCAGACCGCGCCGACGGCGACCAGCCACCAGCTCGACAGCGCTGCCAGCGCCAGCCCGGCGACCCCGGCGACGGCGAAGGAGGCCACCGCCGCGACGAGCACCTGCCGCGGGGTCGCCGCACCGGACCCGACCAGCCGCATCGGGCCCACCCGGGCGGCGTCGGTGCCGCGCCGGCCGTCGGAGAAGTCGTTGGCGTAGTTGACCGCCACCTGCAGGGCGAGGGCCACGACCAGGGCCAGCAGCGCCGGCACCGGCCGGAAGCCGCCCGCGGCCGCGGCGGCGCCGGTGCCCACGAGCACGGGCGCGAGCGCGGCCGGCAGCGTGCGGGGGCGGGCACCGGCCAGCCACTGCGCGGGGGTGGCCATGGTCATACGTCCAGGACCGCGGCCACGAGGTCGGCAGCAAGGCCCCGGCGGTCGGGCTTGCCGGTGTGCAGGGTCGGGACGGCGGGGATGCGGTGCAGCTCGCGCGGGGCGGCGGGCGCGCCGAGGCGCTCGGCCACCCACGGGCGCAGCGCGGCCAGGTCGGGCTCGGCCCCGGGCGCCGGGACGACGGCGGCGACCACCCGCTGCCCCCACTCGTCGTCCGGGCGGCCGAAGACGACCGCGTCGGCGACGTCCGGGTGCTCGCGCAGGGCGCCCTCCACCGCCTGCGGAGCGACGTTCACCCCGCCGGTGACGACGACGTCGTCCAGCCGGCCGGACACGGTGAGCCGGTCCTCGTCGTCGAGCGCCCCGGCGTCGCGGGTGCGGAACCAGGCCGTGCCGTCGTCGTCGCAGGCGAAACCCGCCGCGGTGCCCGACGGGTCCAGCCGGTAGCCCAGGGCCAGCGTCGGCCCGGCGAGCTCGACCCCGCCGTCGGTCACCCGCACGTCGACGCCGTCCAGCGGGACGCCGTCGTACACGCAGCCGCCCGCGGTCTCGGTCGTGCCGTAGGTGGTCACCACCGCGACCCCCTCCTCCCGGGCGCGGGCCAGCAGCCCGGGGTCGGGAGCCGCGCCGCCCACCAGCACCGCGGCGAAGGCCCGCAGCGCGGTCGGCTCCGCGTCCAGGTAACGGCGCAGCTGGGTCGGGACGAGCGCGGTGTACCGCCGGCCGGCCGGCATGCGGGCGACCGCGGCGGCCAGCGGCTCGCCGCGGCCCAGCACGGTCGGCTCGGTGCCGACCAGCAGCGAGCGGCCGAGCACCTGCAGCCCGGCGATCGCCGACACCGGAAGGGCCAGCAGCCAGTGCCCAGGGCCGCCGAGGCGGGCCAGGGTGGCCTCCCCGGAGGCGCGCACCGCCGCGGCGGGCAGCAGCACGCCGCGGCCGCCGCCGGTCGAGCCGGAGGTGACCACGACCAGGTCGGCGCCGGGCTCCAGCGGCTGCTCAGGCCGCAGCACCGCGCGGGCCGCCGCCACCGCGGCGGGCGGCCCGGCGGGCAGCACGGCCAGCGGGGCGGCGCCGTCGAGAGCGGCGCGCAGGTGGGGCAGGAGCGCGCGGGGGTCGGCCGGCGCGGGGACGAGGGTCAGCTGCCGGGCCACGGGCTCCGAGGCTACTTCGCGTGTCGATCTAGGCTGGGCAGGTGTTGGACGCACCCCTGCCGCAGCTCGGCGAGGTGCGGACCTGGTCGGTGCCGATGCGCACCCGCTTCCGCGGACTCGACGTCCGCGACGGCGTGCTCGTCCGCGGCCCGGCCGGCTGGGGCGAGTTCTCCCCGTTCTGGGACTACGACGTCGCGGAGAGCCGCCGCTGGTGGGCCGCCGCGGTCGAGGCGGCGTGCGCGGGCTGGCCGGCGCCGGTCCGCGACGCGGTGCCGGTGAACGTGACCGTGCCCGCCGTCGACCCCGACCGGGCGCACGCGCTCGTGGCGGCGTCCGGCTGCCGCACCGCGAAGGTGAAGGTCGCCGAGCCGGGGCAGACGCCGGGCGACGACCTGGCCCGCGTCGAGGCGGTCCGCGACGCGCTCGGCCCCGTCGGCGCGATCCGGGTCGACGCCAACGCCGCGTGGGACGTCGCCACCGCGGTCACCCGCATCCGCCAGCTGGACCGGGTCGGCCTGGAGTACGTCGAGCAGCCCTGCGCCACGCTGCCCGAGCTGGCCGCGCTGCGCCGCCGCGTCGACGTGCGGGTCGCGGTGGACGAGGGCGTGCGCCGCTCGGCCGACCCGCTGCGGGTCGACCTGGGGGAGGCCGGCGACGTCGTCGTCCTCAAGGTGCAGCCGCTCGGCGGGGTGCGGGCCGCGCTGCGCGTCGCCGAGGCGCACGGCCTGCCGTGCGTGGTCTCCTCGGCGCTGGAGTCCTCGGTCGGCATCGCCGCCGGGGTCGCGCTCGCCGCCGCCCTGCCGGAGCTGCCGTTCGCCTGCGGGCTGGGCACCGTCGCGCTGCTCGCCGGCGACGTCACGAGCACCCCGCTGCTGCCGGTGGACGGCGCGCTGCCGGTCACCCGGGTCGCGCCGGACCGGTTGGACGCGGTCGCCGCCGATCCGGTGACCGAGGCGCGCTGGAGCGCTCGGCTGTCCGCGGTGTCCGAGTGAACCCCTCCACCGCTCTGGCTCGGGTGCTGGTCGACGAGCTGGTCCGCGGCGGCGTCATCGACGTGGTGGTGGCGCCCGGGTCCCGGTCGGCGCCGGTGGCGCTGGCCCTGCTCGAGGCCGAGCGGGCCGCCCGGCTCACCCTGCACGTGCGCATCGACGAGCGCACGGCGGCCTTCCTCGCCCTCGGCCTGGCCAGGGCGTCCGGCCGGCCGGTGCCGGTGCTCACCACCTCCGGGACGGCGACGGCGCACCTGCACGCTGCGGTCCTCGAGGCCGACGCCGCCGGGGTGCCGCTGCTCGCGCTGACCGCCGACCGCCCGCCCGAGCTGCGCGACACCGGCGCCAACCAGACGATCACCCAGCCCGGGCTGTACGGCGGCGCGGTGCGGGCCGCGGTCGACGTCGGGGTGCCCGAGGCCGGGCGGGAGGCGGCGCAGAACCGGTACTGGCGGTCCCTGGTGGCCAAGGCGCTCCTCGTGGCCCGCGGCGCGCTGTCCGGCGACCCCGGCCCGGTGCACCTGAACCTGCCGTTGCGCGAGCCGCTCCTGCCGGACGACGACGCCGGCGAGCTGGACGGACCCTGGGCCGGTCGCCCCGGCGGCGCCCCGTGGACCGACGGCGCCGCCTCCGCCGCGCCCCCACCGCTCGACCTCGGCCCGGCGCGGACCCTCGTGGTCGTCGGGGACGCGCCTGCTGGGCTCGGCCGAGCCGCGGCCGAGCTCGCGCGGGCCCAGCGCTGGCCGGTGGTCGCCGAGCCGTCGAGCGGGGCGTGGGCGGCGTCCGTGCGCGGCGGCGCGCTGCTGCTCGGCGTCCCCGGGTGGCTGGCCGCGCACCGACCGGACCGGGTGCTGGTGGTCGGGCGGCCGACGCTGGCCCGGCCGGTGGCGGCGCTGCTGGCCGACCCCGGGGTGCGGGTGGAGACGGTCGCGGCCGCGCCCCGCTGGGCCGACGCGGGCCGCTCGACGGCGTGGGTCGGCGCCCTGCCGGCGCCCGGCCCCCCGGCCGACCCGGCGTGGCGGGCGGTCTGGTGCGGTGCCGCGGCCCGGGTGGGGACGGCGGTCGACGGCGTGCTCGACGCGGCGGAGGCGCTGACCGCCGCCCGGCTGGCCCGCGACCTGGTGGCCGGTCTCCCGGACGGCGCGCTGCTGGTGCTGGGCTCGTCGACCCCGGTGCGTGACGTCGACCGGCTGGCCGTGCCGCGGGGCGGGGTGACCGTGCTGGCCAACCGCGGCGTGGCCGGGATCGACGGCACGGTCTCCACCGCGGTCGGCGCGGCCCTGGCGCACGGCGGGCCGGCCGTCGCGCTGCTGGGCGACCTGACGTTCCTGCACGACCTGCAGGGCCTGCTCGTCGGCGAGGGCGAGCCGCGGCCGGACCTCACCCTCGTCGTCCCGGACAACGGCGGCGGCGGCATCTTCGCCCAGCTCGAGCCGGGGCAGCCGCGGTACGAGGCCGACTACCGGCGGGTGTTCGGCACCCCGCACGGCCGGGACCTGGTCGCCGTCGCCGAGTCGCTGGGCTGGCCGGCCGTCCGGGTGGCGGACCCGGCCGGGCTCGCCGGGGAGGTCGGGCGCGGCGGGCCGCGGGTGCTCGTCGTCCGCACCGACCAGCGCGCCGAGGCCGAGCTGGCGGTCGCGCTGCGGACGGCCGCGGCCGAGGCCCTCGGAGCCAGCTGATGGCGGCCGACCGCCGCCGTGCCGGGGGGACCACCACCGGTGACCGGTCGACGGCGTCCACGGGACGCGACCTGCTGTGCCTGCCGGCCCGCTCTCTCGTCCCCGATCACCGTGTTCCTCCCGCGTCGGTCGTGCTCTGCCCAGCCTGCTGGGCAGAGCACGACCGACGCGGGAGGAGGTCCAGGGCCCAGCTGGTGGCTCCCGTACGAGTGACCGGGAGGCGGTGGCACGCCGGCACGGCGCCGGTCAGCTCTCCAGGGCGGCCTGGACGGCGGCGAACTTGGCCTGCGTCTCGGCCAGCTCGGCGGCCGGGTCGGAGCCGGCGACGATGCCGCAGCCGGCGAACAGCCGGGCGGTGGCCGGGTCGTCGTCGCAGAGCTGGGCGCAGCGCAGGGCCAGGCCGAACTCGCCGTCCCCGCGGGCGTCGAGCCAGCCGACCGGCCCGGCGTAGCGGCCGCGGTCCATGCCCTCCAGCTCGCCGATCAGCGCGGCCGCGGCATCGGTGGGCGTGCCGCAGACCGCGGCGGTCGGGTGCACCGCGCCCACCAGCTCGAGCAGCCCGGCCTCGCCGGGAGCCCCGGTGCGCCGCTGGACGCCGGTGACGTCGCTGGCCAGGTGCCGCACGTTGGCCAGTGTCAGCAGCCGCGGCTCCTCCGGCGCGTTCAGCGTCGTGCAGTAGGGGGCCAGCGCGCCGACCAGGGAGTCGACCGCGAGGGCGTGCTCGGCGCGGTCCTTGGCCGAACCGAGCAGGCCGGCGGCCAGCCGCTCGTCGTCGGCTCCGGCGCCGCGGGGCGCCGTCCCGGCCAGCACCCGGGAGGACAGCTGCCGGCCGGTGCGGCGCAGCAGCAGCTCCGGCGTGGCCCCCAGGAGACCGTCGACGGCGAAGGTCCAGCAGTCGGGGAAACGGGCGGCCAGCCGGGTCAGCAGGGTGCGCGGGTCGAGGGGCGCGTCGGCGGTGACCAGCAGGTCCCGCGCCAGCACCACCTTGTCCAGGTCGCCGTCGCCGATCCGCGCCACGGCCGCGGCCACGGTGGCGCACCACGAGGCCGGGTCCAGCGCGCCGTCGGCGTAGCGCAGCCGACCCAGCGACGCAGGGACGGCCGCGAGGGTCGAGGTCAGCGCGTCGAGGGGGTCGGCGTCGCCGATCGCGGTCACCCAGGCGACGCCGTCCCGCCGTCCGACCACGACCTCGGGGACGACGAACACGCTCGTCCCGGCGGCCGGGTCGAAGGCGATGCTGGCGAAGACGACCGGCCCCGAGCCGGGCACCCCGGCCCGGTCGTCGACCTCGAGTCCGGCGCTGTACTCCTCCCACCAGGTGGCGGCCTCGGCGAGCGCGTCGGGGCCGCGGACCTCCAGCCGGGCCGCCTCGCCCCAGCCGACCAGGCCCTCGCCGCGGCGTACCCAGGAGAAGGCGTCGGCCGACGGCAGCAGGTCCAGCAGGACCGGGTCGTCGGCGAGCGGGGTGGTGGTGACGGCGGCGTCCGGCGAGGTCACGGCAGCCGCGGTCACAGGGCCAGAGTAGGCGCACCCGGTAGCGTCGCCGCCGTGGGAGACCGGCGAGACAGCGCACACACCGCCGGGCCGCGGGCCGGGCTGGACAAGCAGCCGGTCGACGTCGCCGCCATGTTCGACCGGGTCGCCCGGCGCTACGACCTCACCAACACGGTGCTCTCCGCCGGCCGCGACGCCTCCTGGCGCCGGGCCACCCGGGAGGCCCTGGGCGCCCGGCCGGGCCAGACCGTGCTCGACGTCGCGGCCGGGACGGCGGTGTCGACCGTGGAGCTGGCCCGCGGCGGCGTGCGGGCGATCGCCTGCGACTTCTCCCAGGGCATGCTGCGCGCCGGCGCCGCCCGGCCGGTGCCCAAGGTGGCCGGGGACGCGATGGCGCTGCCGCTGGCCGACGAGAGCGTCGACGGCGTGGTCATCTCCTTCGGCCTGCGCAACGTCGCCGACCCCGACGCCGCGCTGCGCGAGTTCGCCCGGGTGACCCGCCCCGGCGGGACGCTGGTGGTCTGCGAGTTCTCCAACCCCACCTGGGCGCCGTTCCGCACCGTCTACACCGAGTACCTGGTGCGGGCCCTGCCGCGGATCGCCCGCGCGGTGAGCAGCAACCCCGACGCCTACGTCTACCTCGCCGAGTCGATCCGGGCCTGGCCCGACCAGCCGGCGCTCGCCGCGCGGCTGCAGGCGGCCGGGTGGGCCGACGTGGCCTGGCGCGACCTCACCGGCGGCGTCGTCGCGCTGCACCGCGGCCGCAGGCCGCACACCTGACCCCGGTCACCGGAAAGGACCCTCCTGCCCCCCACCACTCGCAGGCTCGTGGCGGGGTCCTGCAGGAGGGCCGGCGGCGAGCCTCTGGACGGGGCCGACCGGTGAGGGCGGGGTCCTTTGCGGAACTGTGACGCGCGAGTTCGGTCCGTCACTTGTCACCGACGTCACGGATCGGCATACAGTGGGGACCGGCAGACTTTGTGAAGCAATTCACAAGGTCTGCCGGGGAACTCGAGCCGAGGGGGCCGCGGTGCAGCAGGGAGACCGGCGGGCCGACGTGCTGGTCGTCGGCGCCGGTCCCGCGGGCTCGTCGGCCGCCTGGCACCTGGCGCGGGCGGGCCTCGACGTCGCCGTCCTGGAGAAGGCCCGGTTCCCGCGGGAGAAGGTCTGCGGCGACGGGCTGACCCCGCGCGGGGTGAAGGCGCTGGCCGACATGGGCGTGGACACCACCGGCTGGGTCCGGCACCGGGGCCTGCGGGTCACCGGCGGCGGCCAGGTCGTCGAGGTCGACTGGCCGCAGCTGCGCTCGTGGCCGTCCCACGGCCTGATCCGCAACCGCCGCGACCTCGACGCCGGGCTCGCCGCGCACGCCCGGGGAGCCGGTGCGCGGGTGGTGGAGGACGTCACGGTCACCGCGCCGCTGCTCGACGACGCCGGCCGCGTCGCCGGGGTGCACGCCGAGGAGGGCCCCGACCGGGAGCCGGCCACCTGGCGCGCGCCGCTGGTCGTCTCGGCCGAGGGGCTGTCCGGTCGGCTGGGCAAGGCGCTGGGGCTCCTCCGGCGGGAGGACCGGCCGCTCGGGGTCGCCGTCCGCCGGTACGTCGCGTCCCCCCGCACGGACGACGACTACCTCGACATCTCCTTCGACCTGTCCGCCTCCGGCCCGAGCGCGGACTCCATGCCCGGCTACGGCTGGGCGTTCGGCATGGGCGACGGCACGAGCAACGTCGGCTTCGGACTGCTCGACCGCCGCCGGAGCACCGGCGCCGAGCCGCGGGCGGTGCTGCGGGAGTGGCTGGCGACGCTGCCGCCGGAGTGGCAGCTGGGCGAGGAGCACGCGGTCACCCCGCTGCGCGGCGCCGGCCTGCCGATGGCCCTGCACCGCCGGCCGGCCTACACCCGCGGCCTGCTCCTCGCCGGGGACGCCGCGGGCACGGTCAACCCGTTCAACGGCGAGGGCATCAGCTACGCCCTGGAGACCGGCCGCATGGCCGCCGAGGCCGCCGCCCGCGCGCTGGCGCTGCCGGAGGGCCCTTCGCGCGAGGCGGCGCTGCGCCGCCACCCGGTCCGGCTGCGCGAGGAGTACGGCCGGCACCACCGGCTGGGCACGGTGTTCCTCGCCCTGCTGGCCCGCCCCGACCTGGTCCGCTTCGCCACCGCGCACGGGTTGAAGCGACCCGGCATGGTGGCCGCGGCGCTCAAGCTCATGGGCAACCTCTCCGACGGGCGGGACGGCGACCGGTTCGACCGTGCCGTCGCCGTCCTGACCCGGCTGGCCCCGGCGGTCTGACATGGGTCCGACTCCCGCCACCGCGAGGTGCTGCTGATGCTGTCGATGTACGTCCCGATCGTCGGGCTGTTCGCACTGGCCGCGGCCTTCGCGCTGTTCTCGGTGGCGATCGCCCCGTACGTGGGCCCCCGCCGCTACAACCGGGCCAAGCTCGCCGCCTACGAGTGCGGCATCGAGCCGGTGGACCAGCCGCTCACCGGGGGCCGCTTCCCGGTCAAGTACTACCTGACCGCGATGCTGTTCATCGTCTTCGACATCGAGATCGTCTTCCTCTACCCGTGGGCCGTCGACAACGACGCGCTCGGCGTGTTCGGGCTGGTCGAGATGGTCGTCTTCATCGGCACCGTGTTCCTCGCCTACGCCTACGTGTGGCGTCGCGGCGGGCTCGAGTGGGACTGAGGAGCAACCCATGGGACTCGAGGAGAAGCTGCCCAGCGGCGTCCTGCTGACCACGGTGGAGAAGGTGGTCAACTGGACCCGCAAGTCCTCGCTGTGGCCGGCCACCTTCGGGCTGGCCTGCTGCGCGATCGAGATGATGGCCACCGGCGCCGGCCGCTACGACCTGGCCCGGTTCGGCATGGAGGTCTTCCGCGCCTCCCCGCGGCAGGCCGACCTGATGATCGTCGCCGGCCGGGTGAGCCAGAAGATGGCGCCGGTCCTGCGCCAGATCTACGACCAGATGCCCGAGCCCCGCTGGGTGCTGGCGATGGGCGTGTGCGCCAGTTCCGGCGGCATGTTCAACAACTACGCGATCGTGCAGGGCGTCGACCACGTGGTGCCGGTGGACATGTACCTGCCCGGCTGCCCGCCGCGGCCGGAGATGCTCACCGACGCCATCCTCAAGCTGCACCACAAGATCATGAACGAGCCGCTGGGGCCGCGGCGGGCCCGGCAGCTGGAGCAGGCGCGGGCCGACGGGACGGCGAAGGACCTGCACGTCGAGATGCCCTCCACCGTGCGGGTGGACAAGGCGGCCCGGGCGGCTTACGAGCGGGCCGCGGCCGAGCGGCGCACCGGCCAGTTCGCCATCGAGCAGCGCGGCGGCAACGCCGTCCTGCTGCCGGAGCCCCACGTCTGGAGCGACCGGTGACCGGCCCGGGGGACCGCAGCGGATCGGACGCCGCGCGGGGCGTGACGGCCCCGGGCGGGGGGTTCCGCAAGGGCGCCTTCGGCGTCACCGGCAGCGGCGACACCTCCGGCTTCGGCGGGCTGGTCCGCGTCGAGCCCGGCGGCGCGGTCGCGCTGCACTCCACCGAGCGCCCGTACGGCGGGTACTTCGACGAGGTCACCGACGCGCTGGTCGAGGCCGTCGGGCAGGCCACCTACGACGCCGCCGTCCACCGCGTGCTGGTCGACCGCGGGGAGATCACCTACTTCGTCGCCCGCGAGCACCTGCTCCCCCTCGTGCAGGCCCTCCGGGACGACGAGGCGCTGCGCTTCGAGCTGTGCAGCAGCGTCTCCGGGGTCGACTACGAGGACAGCGGCGGCCCGGCGGCGACCCCCGGCCGGCCGCGGCTGCACGTCGTCTACCACCTGACCTCGATGACCTACCGGCGGCGCATCCGGCTGGAGGTCGCGGTGACCGCCGAGGACCCGCACGTCCCCTCGGTCACGGGCGTCTACCCGACGGCGGACTGGCAGGAGCGGGAGACCTGGGACATGTTCGGCGTCGTCTTCGACGGCCACCCGGCGCTCACCCGGATCCTCATGCCCGACGACTGGGACGGCCACCCGCAGCGCAAGGACTACCCGCTCGGCGGCGTCCCGGTCGAGTACCACGACGCCACCATCCCCCCGCCCGACACGCGCAGGAGCTACCGGTGAGCCCGGGCCTGCAGTCCGGCGGTCCCCACGTCGCCGCGACCCGCCGGAGCCACCGATGAGCACCACGTACGACCCGGTCGACCCCTACGCCGGCTCCTACGACACCACCGAGGGCCGCGTCTACACCGTCACCGGCGGCGACTGGGACCAGACCCTCGGCGCCGAGGCCTACGGCGAGGAGCGGCTGGTCGTCAACATGGGCCCGCAGCACCCCTCCACCCACGGGGTGCTGCGGCTGGTGCTCGACCTCGAGGGCGAGACGGTCACCAAGGCCCGGGTGGTCATCGGCTACCTGCACACCGGCATCGAGAAGAACACCGAGTACCGCACCTGGACGCAGGGCACGACGTTCGTGACGCGGATGGACTACCTGTCCCCGCTGTACAACGAGGCCGGCTACTGCCTGGCGGTCGAGAAGCTGCTCGGCGTCGAGGCGCCGCAGCGGGCGCAGACCATCCGCGTGCTGGTCATGGAGCTCAACCGGATCGCCTCCCACCTGGTCGCGCTGGCCACCTTCGGCATGGAGATGGGCGCGCTCACCGGCATGACCAACGGCTTCCGGGAGCGGGAGCTCGTGCTCGACCTGCTCGAGGAGATCACCGGCCTGCGGATGAACCACGCCTACATCCGCCCCGGCGGGCTGGCGCAGGACCTCCCCGAGGGCGCGGTCGAGCACATCCGCGAGTTCCTCGCGGTCATGCCCGCGCGGGTGGCCGACTTCCACAAGCTGCTCACCGGCCAGCCGATCTGGCAGCGGCGCCTGAAGGACGCCGGCTACCTCGACGTCACCGGCTGCGTCGCGCTCGGCGTCACCGGGCCGGTGCTGCGCGCCGCCGGCCTGCCGTGGGACCTGCGCAAGGTCGAGCCCTACCTGGGCTACCAGACCTACGACTTCGAGGTGCCCACCGCCGACACCTGCGACGCGTGGGGCCGCTACCTGGTCCGCATGGCCGAGGTCAACGAGTCGCTGAAGATCGTCGAGCAGGCGCTCGACCGGCTCGAGCCGGGCCCGGTGATGGTCGAGGACAAGAAGATCGCCTGGCCCGCGCAGCTCTCCCTCGGCCCCGACGGCATGGGCAACTCCCTCGACCACGTCCGGCACATCATGGGCCAGTCGATGGAGGCCCTGATCCACCACTTCAAGCTGGTCACCGAGGGCTTCCGGGTGCCGGCCGGCCAGGTGTACGTGCCGGTCGAGTCCCCGCGCGGCGAGCTCGGCTACCACGTGGTCAGCGACGGGGGTACCCGGCCGTGGCGGGTGCACGTGCGCGACCCCAGCTTCGTCAACCTGCAGGCGACGGCGGCGATGAGCGAGGGCGGCATGATCGCCGACGTCATCGCGGCCATCGCCTCCCTAGACCCGGTGATGGGGGGTTGTGACAGGTGAGTGAGCATCGTAGGGAGCGCCAGCGACCGAGGAGCGGAGCGAACCTGGAACAGCTCCAGTGCGATCGGGGGTGCGATCGATGAGCGCGCTTCCCGGGTCGGCCGAGGGGACGGCGGTCACCGGGCTGGACTCCAGTCCCGTCGAGCCCGCACCCGCCGACCTGCCGCCGCTGACCGAGCGGACGCGAGCGGAGGCGCGGGAGATCATCGCCCGCTACCCGCAGCCGCGCTCGGCGCTGCTGCCCATGCTGCACCTGGTGCAGAGCTACCAGGGCTACGTCTCGCCCGAGGGCGTGGCGCTGTGCGCCGAGGAGCTGGGGCTGACCAAGGCCGAGGTCGGCGCGGTCGCCACCTTCTACACGATGTACAAGCGGCGGCCCACCGGCCGGCACCTGGTCAGCGTCTGCACCAACACCCTGTGCGCCGTCCTCGGTGGGCAGCGGATCTTCGACGCGCTCGGCCGGGACCTCGGCGTCCACCACGACGAGACCGCTGCCGACGGTTCGGTCACCCTCGAGCACGCCGAGTGCCTGGCCGCCTGCGACTACGCACCGGTGGTCACCGTCGACTACGAGTTCTACGACCAGCAGGACGTCGACAGCGCCCGCGCCCTGGTCGCGGCCCTGCGCCGCGGGGAGAAGCCGCACCCCACCCGGGGTGCGCCGCTGACCGACTTCCGGGGGATCTCCCGCCAGCTGGCCGGGTTCGACCAGTACGGCGGCGAGGCCGCGCGGCAGGCGGCGGTCGACGCTCCCGGCGAGATCGGGCCGACCCTGGCCGGCCTGCGGCTGGCCGCCGAGCGCGGCGAGTCGGCCCCGCCGATGCCCGGACGGCCGCCTGCGGACGAGGCCGAGCCGGCCGGGACAGAGCCCGCGGAGACCGTCGCGCCGTCCGGCCGCACGGGCGAGACCCCGGAGGCCGAGGCCGCCGACGCCCGCGTCGCCGCCGCCGACAACCCCGCCGAGCGGGCCGGCGCCGCGCAGACCCACCCCGACGAGGGCGCCGAGTACGGGCAGCCGCGGGGCCGGCAGCGGGCCGGCACCCAGACCCCGCCCACGCGCAACCCCGGAGCCTCCGGGCAGGGCACCTCCGTCGAGAAGGAGACCTGACATGCCCCTCGCTCCCGTGCTCACCGCCCGCTGGGCCGAGCCGCGGTCCTGGCGGCTGGCCAGCTACGAACAGCACGACGGCTACACCGCGCTGCGCACCGCTGTGTCCATGGGCCCCGACGAGCTGGTCGCCCTGGTCAAGGACTCCGGCCTGCGCGGCCGCGGCGGCGCCGGCTTCCCGACCGGCATGAAGTGGAGCTTCATCCCGCAGCCCAAGCCGGGGGAGACGCCCACCGGCCCGGCGGCGATGCCCAAGTACCTGGTGGTCAACGCCGACGAAGGAGAGCCGGGCACCTGCAAGGACCTCCCGCTGATGATGGCCGACCCGCACTCCCTGGTGGAGGGGGTCGTCATCGCCGCGTACGCGATCCGCTCCCACCTGGCGGTGATCTACGTCCGCGGCGAGGCGGTGCACGCCCACCGCCGGCTGGTCGAGGCCGTCCGGGAGGCCTACGCGGCCGGCTACCTCGGCCGCGACGTCCTCGGCTCCGGCTACGACCTGGAGCTGGTCGTGCACGCCGGGGCCGGCGCCTACATCTGCGGGGAGGAGACCGCGCTGCTGGACTCCCTGGAGGGCTACCGGGGGCAGCCGCGCCTGAAGCCCCCGTTCCCCGCCGTCGCCGGCCTCTACGGCGCGCCGACGGTGATCAACAACGTGGAGACGCTGGCCAGCGTGCCGTTCGTGGTCCGCGGCGGGTCGGACTGGTTCAAGGAGATGGGTCCGGAGAAGTCGCCGGGCCCGAAGATCTACTCGCTGTCGGGCCGCGTCGTCCGGCCCGGCCAGTACGAGGCCCCCATGGGGACGACGATGCGCGAGCTGCTGGAGATGGCCGGCGGCGTCCGCCCCGGGCACCAGCTCAAGTTCTGGACGCCCGGCGGCTCCTCGACGCCGTACTTCACGGCCGATCACCTCGACGTCCCGCTGGACTTCGACTCGGTGGCCGCCGCCGGCTCCATGCTCGGCACCACCGCGCTCATGGTCTTCGACGAGACCGACTCGATCGTCGAGGCCACCCTGCGGTTCACCGAGTTCTACGCGCACGAGAGCTGCGGCAAGTGCACTCCCTGCCGCGAGGGCACCTACTGGCTGGTCCAGATCCTCGAGCGGCTGGTGCACGGTCGGGGGACGGCGGCCGACCTGGACCTGCTCACCGACACCTGCGACAACATCCTGGGCCGCTCCTTCTGCGCCCTCGGTGACGGTGCGACCAGCTGCATCGCCAGCTCGCTGAAGTACTTCCGCGACGACTACGTCGCCCTGCTGCCCCCGGAGGAGCAGGCCCGCCTGGGCCGCAGCCTCCCGATCGAGCCCGTCACGGTGGGAGCCGCCTGACATGACCACCCCCCAGCCGGCGCCGGCCGCCGTCCCCGCGGTCCCGGGCCCGCACACGCCACCCGACGCCGTCCACTGCACCATCGACGGCTTCGACGTCGCCGTGCCCAAGGGGACGCTGATCATCCGGGCCGCGGAGATGGTCGGCATCCAGATCCCCCGGTTCTGCGACCACCCGCTGCTCGAGCCGGTCGGCGCCTGCCGGCAGTGCCTGGTCGAGGTCGAGGGGCAGCGCAAGCCGGTCGCCTCCTGCACCATGCCGGTCACCGACGGGATGGCGGTGAAGACCCAGCTCACCAGCCCGGTCGCGGACAAGGCGCAGCAGGGCACGATGGAGCTGCTGCTGATCAACCACCCGCTGGACTGCCCGGTGTGCGACAAGGGCGGCGAGTGCCCGCTGCAGAACCAGGCGATGAGCAACGGCCGCACCGAGAGCCGGTTCGTCGACGTCAAGCGGACCTACCCCAAGCCGCTGCCGATCAGTGCTGAGATCCTGCTCGACCGCGAGCGCTGCGTGCTCTGCGCCCGTTGCACCCGCTTCTCCCAGCAGATCGCCGGCGACCCGTTCATCGAGCTGTTCGAGCGCGGCGCGCTGGAGCAGGTGGCGGTCTACGAGGACGAGCCGTTCTCCTCCTACTTCTCCGGCAACACCACGCAGATCTGCCCGGTCGGCGCGCTGACCAGCGCCCAGTACCGGTTCCGCTCCCGCCCGTTCGACCTGCGCAGCGAGCCCAGCGTCTGCGAGCACTGCGCCTCCGGCTGCGCCCAGCGCACCGACTACCGCCGCGGCCGGGTGCTGCGCCGTCTGGCGGGGGAGGACCCGGCGGTCAACGAGGAGTGGAACTGCGACAAGGGCCGCTTCGCCTTCCGCTACGCCACGGCCAACGACCGGCTGACCACGCCGCTGGTCCGCCGGGACGGCGTGCTCGAGCCCGCGTCCTGGCCGGAGGCGTGGGCCGCGGCGGCCGAAGGCCTGCGCGCCGCGCGGGACGCCGGTGGCGTCGGGGTGCTGCCCGGCGGCCGGCTGACCGTCGAGGACGCCTACGCCTACGCCAAGTTCGCCCGGGTCGCACTCGGCACCAACGACGTCGACGCCCGTGCCCGCGCTCATTCGCCCGAGGAGCTGGCCTTCCTCACCGCGCACGTCGCCGGCACCGGCCCGTGGAACGGCGCGGTCACCTACGCCGACCTCGCCGCCGCCCCGGCGGTGCTGCTGGCCGGGTTCGAGCCGGAGGAGGAGTCGCCGATCGTCTTCCTGCGGCTGCGCCGGGCCGTGCGCAAGAACCGGCTGGCCGTCTTCGACCTGGCCCCGTTCACCACCCGCGCCGCCGAGAAGCTGCAGGCCACCGTGCTGACCACGCTGCCCGGCACCGAGGCCCGGTCCCTGGCGGCCCTGGCCGAGGGCACCTGGGGCGGTCCGGCGGTCGAGGCGCTGCGCACACCCGGCGCGGTGGTGCTCGCCGGCGAGCGGCTGGCCGAGGTGCCCGGCGCGTTCTCGGCGCTGTCCGCGCTGGCCGCCGCCACCGGGGCCCGCCTGGCCTGGGTGCCGCGCCGGGCCGGGGAGCGCGGCGCGGTCGAGGCCGGCGCGCTGCCCACCCTGCTGCCCGGCGGGCGCCCGGTCACCGACGCCGGAGCCCGCGTCCAGGTCGCCGCCGCCTGGGGGGTCGCCGACCTGCCGCCCACCCCCGGCCGCGACACCACCGGCATCCTCACCGCCGCCGCGCACGGCGAGCTCTCCGGCCTGCTGGTCGGCGGGGTCGACCCGGCCGACCTGCCCGACCCGCGGCTGGCCGAGGCGGCCCTGGGCCGCGCCGGCTTCGTGGTCAGCCTGGAGCTGCTCCCGAGCGCGGTCACCGCGCACGCCGACGTCGTCCTGCCGGTGGCCGCCGCCGCGGAGAAGGCCGGCGGCTACCTGGACTGGGAGGGCCGGCTGCGCTCCTTCGACGCCACCCTGCACGGCACCGGGCAACTGCCCGACGGCCGGGTGCTGCAGGGGCTGGCCGACGAGCTGGACGTCGACCTGCGGCTGCCCGGCCCCGAGGCCGCGCGCGCCGAGCTCGCCGCCCTCGGCGTCGTGGCCGAGCGCCCGCCGGTCACCGGTCTCGACGTCGCCCCGCCGGCCGCCCCGCGGCTCGCCGAGGACGAGGCGGTGCTCGCCTCCTGGCGGCAGCTGCTCGACGTCGGCACCCTGCAGCGCGACGAACCCGAGCTGGCCGGCACCGCCCACCCCGCGGTCGCCCGCATCGGCAAGGACGCCGCCCGGCGCCTCGGCCTGGCCGACGGCGACCGGCTCACCGTCGAGGGCGAGATGGGACACGTGACGCTGCCCGTGCTGGTCACCGAGATGCCCGACCAGGTGGTCTGGCTGCCGATGCGCTCGCCCGGCAGCGAGCTGCGGACCCGGTTGGGCACCCCACCCGGCGGCGTCGTCACGCTCTGCACCGCGGAGGGAACCGCATGACCCCGTTCGTCGCGGCCGACCAGCCCACCCTCGAGGACTTCGGGCACGACGTCTGGTGGATCGTGCTCATCAAGATCGTCGGCGTCTTCGCCGTCCTCGTGCTGATGACGCTGTTCGCCATCGTCTTCGAGCGCAAGGTCGTCGCCCGGATGCAGCAGCGGATCGGCCCCAACCGGGTCGGCCCGCGCGGCTCCCTGCAGAGCCTCGCCGACGGGCTGAAGCTGGCGTTCAAGGAAGACATCATGCCGGCGCTGGCGGACAAGCCGGTCTACTTCCTGGCCCCGTGCCTGGCCGCCGTGCCCGCGTTCCTGGCCTTCTCGGTCATCCCGCTGGGCCCCATCGTCAGCATCTTCGGGCAGCGCACCCCGCTGCAGCTCACCGACGCCCCCATCGGTGTGCTGGTGGTCCTGGCCTGCTCGGCGATGGGCGTCTACGGCATCGTGCTCGGCGGCTGGGCGTCGGGCTCGACCTACCCGCTGCTGGGGTCCCTGCGCAGCGCCGCGCAGATGGTCAGCTACGAGATCGCGATGGGGCTGTCGATCGTCGCGGTGTTCCTCTACGCCGGCTCGATGTCGACCTCGGAGATCGTCGCCGCCCAGGCCGACGGCAACCGGGTGTCGTTCTTCGGGCTGGAGTTCACCGGCCCGAGCTGGTTCGCGATCCTGCTGCCGGTCTCCTTCGTCATCTACGTCATCGCCGTGGTGGGGGAGACCAACCGGGCGCCGTTCGACCTGCCCGAGGCCGAGAGCGAGCTGGTCGGCGGCTTCCACACCGAGTACTCGTCGCTGAAGTTCGCCCTGTTCTTCCTCGCCGAGTACATCAACATGGTCACCGTCTCGGCCCTGGCCGCGACGCTGTTCCTCGGCGGCTGGCGAGCGCCGTGGCCGATCTCGATCTGGGACGGCGCCAACTCCGGCTGGTGGCCGCTGCTGTGGTTCTTCCTCAAGGTCGTGGCCGCGCTGTTCGTCTTCATCTGGCTGCGCGGCACGCTGCCCCGGCTGCGCTACGACCAGTTCATGCGCTTCGGCTGGAAGGTACTGGTGCCCACCGCGCTGGTGTGGATCCTCGCCGTGGCCACCATGCGCACCGTCGCCCGCGAGGCCGACCTGTCCACCGGCGAGGTCGCGCTGTTCGTCGGCGTCCCCGTCGCGCTGCTGGTCCTCGCCGGCCTGCTCGTCGCCAGCCGGGCCACCAACCGGGCCACCCGGGTCGCCGCGACCCGCGCTGCCGCCGGGTCGATCCACCCGACCGAGGCGGAGCCCGAGGTCCTGCCCCCCGTCGGCCCGCGCCGCCGGCCGGCCCGGGCCGGCGGCCCCAGCCGGGCCGAGGGCGGCTTCCCCGTCCCGCCCATGGACTTGCGGGTCCCCCCGTCGCCGCGGCTGGGCCGCCGGGAGCCGGTGGCGCCGGACGGCGCCGTGGTGAGCACCGGACGGCGCAGCGGCGCCGTCGTCGAGGAGGACGTCGATGTCTGAGCAGCACCCGCCGGCTCCGGGCTCGACCCGGGCCTCCGGCGGCGAGGTCGCCCGCCGCGAGCGCGACGCGGCGCCGGCCAAGCGCACCAGTCGGCTGCCCGGCCCCGGACAGGGCTTCGGGGTCACCTTCGCGCAGATGTTCCGCAAGGTGACCACCGAGCAGTACCCGTTCGAGCCGAAGGTGACCAAGCCGCGCTACCACGGCCGGCACGTGCTCAACCGGCACCCCGACGGGCTGGAGAAGTGCGTCGGCTGCGAGCTGTGCGCCTGGGCCTGCCCGGCCGACGCCATCTACGTCGAGGGCGGGGACAACACCGAGGACGCGCGCTACTCGCCCGGTGAGCGGTACGGGCGCGTCTACCAGATCAACTACCTGCGCTGCATCTTCTGCGGGCTGTGCATCGAGGCCTGCCCGACCCGCTCGCTGACCATGAGCAACGACTTCGAGCTGGCCGACGACAACCGGGCCGACCTGATCTACACCAAGGAGCAGCTCATGGCCCCGCTGCTGCCCGGCATGGAGGCCCCGCCGCACCCGATGCGGCTCGGCGACGACGAGCGTGACTACTACGTGCGGACGCCGGATTCCACCTCGCCCGCCGAGGCCGTCGGGGTGGCGCGGGTGGGTGGAGACCGGGCGGGTGGAGACCGGGTGGGTGGAGACACAGCCGTGGAGCAGCCGTGAACGACGTCGCCATCGGCACCGGCGAGGCCGTCGTCTTCTGGATCCTGGGGCCCATCGCCCTGGCCGGGGCCCTGGGCATGGTGCTCTCCCGCAACGCCGTCCACTCGGCGCTGTGGCTGGTCAACACGATGCTGGCGCTGGGCGTCTTCTACGTCGTCCAGGAGGCGCCGTTCCTCGGCGCGGTGCAGATCATCGTCTACACCGGCGCGATCATGATCCTCTTCCTGTTCGTGCTCATGCTGGTGGGCCGCGACTCCTCCGACTCGGTGGTGGAGACCCTGCGCGGGCAGCGGGTGGCCGCCATCGTGCTCGGCATCGGCTTCGCCGGGCTGGTCGGCGCGGGCATCGCCCGGGCCACCCAGGACCTCCCGGTCACCGGCCTGGCCGCCGTGCAGGGTGGGGACACCAGCAACATCCAGGCCATCGCCCGGCTGCTGTTCACCCGCTACCTGCTCGCCTTCGAGGTGACCAGCGCGCTGCTCATCACCGCCGCCGTGGGGGCCATGGTGCTCGCCCACATCGAGCGCGATCCCGGCACCCGGCGCACCCAGCGGGAGCTCTCGCGCGCCCGGTTCCTCACCGACCGGCCGCAGACCCTCCCGGGCCCCGGCGTGTACGCGCGCGGCAACTCCGTCGCCGCCCCCGCCCTGCTGCCCGACGGCCGGCTCGCCGAGGACAGCTTCGCCACCGGCATCGAACCCCAGGAGGTCGAGCAGATGCCGCGCCCCACCGGCCGCGCCCAGCTCGGCACCCCCGACGACGCCCTGGGCACCCTCGACCCCGCACCCGAGCGGGGGCAGCGGTGAGCCTCACGAACTACCTGGTGCTCGCCGCGATCCTGTTCACCATCGGCGCGGTCGGCGTGCTGGTGCGGCGCAACGCGATCGTCGTCTTCATGTGCATCGAGCTGATGCTCAACTCGGTGAACCTCACGCTGGTCACCTTCGCCCGGGCCAGCGGCACCGTCGACGGCCAGATCATGGCGTTCTTCGTGATGGTCGTCGCCGCGGCCGAGGTCGTCGTCGGCCTGGCGATCATCATGTCCATCTACCGGACCCGCCGCTCGGCCTCGGTCGACGACGCCAGCCTGCTGAAGTACTAGAGAAGGACCCCGTCCTCCCCACCCCTCGCAGGCTCGGGGCGGGACCCGGGACGGGGCCACGACGGCCGACCGACTGATGCGGAGAACCGGTGCCTGAGTTGTCGCCCGCCGACGGGCTGATCGCCTCGTCCTGGCTGCTGATCGCGCTGCCGCTGGCCGGCGCCGCCGTCCTGCTGCTCGGCGGCCGGCGCACCGACCGGTGGGGCCACCTGCTGGGCGTGGCCACGGTGGTCTCGGCGTTCGTGCTCGGCCTGCTGTGCACCGTGCAGCTCGACGGCCGGGCGGTGGACGTCGACCTGTTCACCTTCGTCTCGGTCGGCTCGCTGGACGTGCGGGCCGGGCTGCTGTTCGACCCGCTGTCGGCGGTCTTCGTGCTGCTGATCACCGGCGTGGGCGCGCTCATCCACGTCTACTCGGTCGGCTACATGGCGCACGACCCGCACCGGCGCCGCTTCTTCGCCTACCTCAACCTCTTCGTCGCGGCGATGCTGCTGCTCGTCCTCGGCGACAACTACGTGGCCCTCTACGTCGGCTGGGAGGGTGTGGGCCTGGCCTCCTACCTGCTCATCGCGTTCTGGTACGAGCGCCCCGCGGCGGCCACCGCCGCGAAGAAGGCGTTCGTCATGAACCGGGTCGGCGACGTCGGGCTGGCGCTGGCGATCTTCGTCCTGTTCGCGCAGCTGGGCACCGTCTCCTACGCCGGCGTGTTCGGCTCGGTCGGCCTGCTGACCGGCGGCACGGTCACCGCGATCGGCCTGCTGCTCCTGCTCGGCGCGTGCGGCAAGTCCGGCCAGTTCCCGCTGCAGGCCTGGCTGCCCGACGCCATGGAGGGCCCCACCCCGGTCTCGGCGCTCATCCACGCCGCCACCATGGTCACCGCCGGCGTGTACCTCATCGCCCGCAGCGCGCCGATCTACGACCTGACACCGGCCGCGCGGGCCGCCGTCCTCGCCGTCGGCGCGATCACGCTCACCATCGGTGCCGTCGCCGGCTGCGCCCAGGACGACGTCAAGAAGGTGCTGGCCTACTCGACGGTCAGCCAGATCGGCTACATGTTCCTGGCCGTCGGCCTCGGGCCGATCGGCTACGTCGCCGGGCTGGCGCACCTGCTCACCCACGGCTTCTTCAAGGCCGGGCTCTTCCTCGGCGCCGGCTCGGTCATGCACGCCATGGACGACTCGGTGGACATGCGCCGCTTCGGCGGGCTGGCCTCCCGGATGAAGACCACCTTCGTCACCTTCGGGCTGGGCTACCTGGCGCTGATCGGCTTCCCGTTCCTCTCCGGCTTCTACACCAAGGACGCGATCATCGAGGCCGCGTTCGACCGGGGCGACGGCTGGGGCTCCCTGCTCGGCTGGGTCGCCGTCCTCGCCGCCGGGCTCACCGCCTTCTACATGACCCGGCTGATGCTGATGACCTTCGCCGGCCGGCCCCGCTGGGAGCCCGGCGTCCACCCGCACGAGTCGCCGCCGGTCATGACGGTCCCGATGGTGCTGCTCGCCGTCGGGTCGGTGCTGGCCGGCTTCCTGCTGGTGGTGGCGTTCCCGCTGGAGGAGTGGTTGGCGCCGGTCTTCGGGGCGCCGACGGAGGCCGAGCACGTGGTCGCGCCGCTGACGGTGAGCCTGCTGGTCACCGCGGCCATGGTGCTCGGCGTCCTCGCCGCGTGGGTGTTCGTCGGCCGCCGCGAGGTGCCGGTGACCGCGCCGGTGCGGGTCTCGCCGGTGACCCGGGCCGCCCGCCGCGCGCTCTACGCCGACACGGTCAACGAGTCGCTGTTCATGCGGCCCGGCCAGTGGCTGACCCGCGCGCTGGTCTTCATCGACAACCGCGGGGTGGACGGCGCGGTGAACGGCCTGGCCGCGACGCTGGGCGGCTCGTCGTCCCGCCTCGGCCGCGCCCAGACCGGCTTCGTCCGCTCCTACGCGCTGTCGATGCTCGGCGGCGCCGTCGTCGTCGCCGGAGTGCTGCTGGCGGTGACGGTGGGATGAGCGGCGGGACGAGCGGTGCCGTCCGGCCGGCTCTCCCGGGCGGGAGCGCACCGGTGCCGGCGAGCAGGGTCCCCACCGACCGAGAGGCGACGTCGTGACCGACTTCCCGTGGCTGCTGTCGATGATCGTGGTCCCGGCGATCGGCGCGGCCGCCGTCGCCGCGCTGCCCCGGGACCGCGAGGCGCTCGCCAAGCAGCTCGCCCTCGGCGTCAGCCTGCTCGTGCTCGTGCTGGCGGTCCTCGCGACGGTCGCCTTCGACGCGGGCGGCGACCGGTTCCAGCTGACCACCTCGGTGGCCTGGATCCCCGACTTCGGCGTCGACTTCGCCCTCGGCGTCGACGGCATCGCCCTGGTCATGCTGCTGCTGATCGGCGTGCTGATGCCGGTGGTCGTCCTCGCCTCCTGGCGGGAAACCGCGCCCGGACGGCGGTCGGTGCGGGCCTTCTTCGCCTGGCTGCTGCTGCTCGAGTCGCTGATGGTCGGCGTCTTCGCCGCGACCGACGTCTTCCTGTTCTACGTCTTCTTCGAGGCGATGCTCGTCCCGATGTACTTCCTGATCGGCAGCTTCGGCGGGCCGCGCCGGCAGTACGCGGCGGTCAAGTTCTTCCTCTACAGCCTGGTCGGCGGGCTGGTCATGCTGGCCGCGGTCATCGGGCTGTACGTGGTCAGCAGCGGCGAGCTGGGCGAGGGCACCTTCGCCTTCGACGCGCTGCGGCAGATCGACATCGACCCGGGCGTGCAGAAGCTGCTGTTCCTCGGCTTCTTCGTCGCGTTCGCGATCAAGGCGCCGCTGGTGCCGTTCCACACCTGGCTGCCCGACTCCGGTGCCGAGGCGCCGATCGGCGGGGCGGTGCTGCTGGTCGGCGTCCTGGACAAGGTCGGCACGTTCGGGTTCATCCGCTACTGCCTGCCGCTGTTCCCCGACGCCTCCCGCGACCTGGCGCCGTTCGTGCTCGTGCTGGCCGTCGCCGGCATCCTCTACGCCGCGCTGCTGGCGATGGGGCAGAGCGACATGAAACGGCTGGTGTCCTACACCTCGATCGCGCACTTCGGCTTCATCGCGCTGGGCATCTTCGCCTTCACCACCGAGGCCGGGACCGGCGCGGTGCTGTACATGGTCAACCACGGCATCTCGACCGGGCTGCTCTTCCTCGCCGTGGGCATGCTCATCGCGCGCGGCGGGTCGCGGCAGGTCAGCGACTACGGCGGTGTGGCCAGCCAGGCCCCGGTGCTGGCCGGGGTCCTCCTCGTCGCGGGGCTGGCCTCGCTCGCCCTGCCAGGCACCAACAGCTTCGTCAGCGAGTTCCTCGTGCTGATCGGCTCGTTCCCGACCCGGCCGGTGTTCACCGTCCTGGCGACCGTGGGCATCATCCTCGCCGCGCTGTACGTGCTGATCCTCTACCAGCGCACCATGCACGGCCCGCCGCGCGGGGTCCTCCTCGACGAACCCGAGCCGTCCGAGACGCTCGAGCCCGCCGTCTCCGGTGGCGGTGGCGCGTCCGCCGCGACCGCGACGGTCACCGCCCCCGCGCCGCCGGCCGTCCCGCGGCTGCGGGTGCCCGACCTGGGCCGCCGCGAGCTGGCCGTCGCGGTCCCGATGGTCGCGCTGATCATCGCGCTGGGGTTCTACCCGCAGCCGCTGGTCCGCCTGATCGAGCCGGCGGTCGCCGCCACGATGGTCGACGTGGGAGCCGACCCGGCCGGCGTCCAGCCCGCCACCACCGACGTCGAGGGGGCCGACTGATGGTCCAGGCTCCCGAGATCTCCCTCGCGGCCCTCGCCCCGCTGCTGTTCGTCCTGGGTGCTGCCTGCGTCGGCGTCCTCGTCGAGGCCTTCGGACCGCCGGAGGGCCGGCACCGCGTCCAGGTCGCCGTCGCCCTCGTCGGCACCCTCGGCGGCCTGGTCACCAGCCTGCTGCTCGCCGGGGAGCGCCAGGTCACCGCCGGCGGCGCCCTGGCCGTCGACGGCCCGGCGGTCTTCCTGCAGGCCACCATCGCCGGCCTCGGCGCGCTGTCGGTCCTGCTGTTCGCCGAGCGCTCGCTCGACCCCGCCCGCTCGGCGTTCGTCGCCGCCGCGGCCGTGCCCGCGGGCAGCCCGCGCGACCGCGAGCTGATGACCTCCTCGCGGGTGCAGACCGAGGTCTACCCGCTGACCGGTTTCGCCGTCGGCGGCATGATGCTCTTCGTCGCGGCCAACGACCTGCTGGTCATGTTCGTCGCGCTCGAGGTGCTCAGCCTGCCGCTGTACCTGATCAGCGGGCTGGCCCGCCGCCGTCGGCTGCTGTCGCAGGAGGCGGCGGTCAAGTACTTCCTGCTGGGCGCCTTCGCCTCGGCGTTCTTCCTCTACGGCCTCGCGCTGGTCTACGGCGCCACCGGCAGCGTCCGGCTGGCCGACATCCGGGCGGCCGCCGCCGTCGGCGGCACCGACCTGCTGCTGGTGCTGGGCCTGGCCCTGCTCGTCGTGGGGCTGATGTTCAAGGCCAGCGTGGCGCCCTTCCACGCCTGGACGCCGGACGTCTACCAGGGCGCGCCCACCCCGGTCACCGCCTTCATGGCCGCCTGCACCAAGGTCGCCGCGTTCGGGGCCATCCTGCGGCTGCTCTACGTCGCCTTCGGCACCAGCGAGTGGACCTGGCGGCCGCTGGTCTACGGCATCGCGATCGTCTCGATGGTCGTCGGCGCCGTCCTCGGCCTCACCCAGACCGACCTCAAGCGGATGCTCGCCTACTCCTCGATCGCGCACGCCGGGTTCCTGCTCACCGGGGTGCTCGGCCTGAACGGCGGTGCGGACGCCGCCGGCTCCGGGCTCGGCGCGACGATGTTCTACCTCCTGGCCTACGGGCTCACCACGCTCGGCGCCTTCGCGGTGCTGACCCTGGTGCGCGACGGCGCCGGCGAGGCCACCCACCTGTCGCGGTGGGCCGGGCTGGCCCGGCGCTCACCGCTCACCGCCGCGGTGATGGCCCTGTTCCTCCTGGCCCTGGCCGGCATCCCGCTCACCAGCGGGTTCACCGCCAAGTTCGCCGTCTTCCGGGCCGCGATCGACGCCGGTGCCTGGCCGCTGGTCGTGGTGGCGCTGCTGGCCAGCGCGGTGGCGGCGTTCTTCTACCTGCGCGTCATCGTGCTCATGTACTTCGCCGAGCCCGTGGTCGACGGCCCCACGGTCGGTGTCCCGGGCCTGCCGACCACCATCGTCCTCGCGGTGACGGTCACCGCGACCGTCGTCCTGGGGATCGCGCCCGGGGCGGTGCTCGACGTAGCCGAGCGGGCCGCTATCTTCGTCGGTTGATGACCGGAGCCAGCGCCGCCGTCGGCGGGGACACCCCGACCGCCACCTGGCAGCCGATCTCGACCCCCGCCTCCTCGATCGGGCCGTGGCTTCCCGACGGTGACCTGGGAGTCCGCCTCGCCGCGGGCCTGACCCGCGTCGAGGGTGTGCTGCGCGCCGCCGTCGGCAGCGAGCACACCTTCATCGCGGAGGCCGCCGGTCACCTGGTGGCCGCCGGCGGCAAGCGGTTCCGGCCGCTGCTCACGCTGCTCGCCGCCGAGCTGGGCGACCCGCTCGCGCCGGGGGTGACCGAGGCCGCCGTCGTCTGCGAGCTGACCCACCTGGCCACGCTCTACCACGACGACGTCATGGACGAGGCCGCCGTCCGCCGGGGGGCGCCGAGCGCCAACAGCCGGTGGTCGAACAGCATCGCGATCCTCACCGGCGACTTCCTGTTCGCCCGCGCCTCCGACTTGCTGGCCGACCTCGGCCCCGAGGCGGTGCGGATCCAGGCGCGCACCTTCGAGCGGCTGGTCACCGGGCAGATCCGGGAGACCGTCGGCGCCCGGCCCGGCGACGACCCGGTGGCCCACCACCTCGGGGTCCTGGCCGACAAGACCGGCTCCCTGGTGGCCACCTCCGCCCGCTTCGGCGCCTCCTTCGCCGGGGTCGACGACGAGCTCGTGGTCGCGCTGACCGCGTTCGGCGAGGAGGTAGGGGTCGCCTTCCAGCTCTCCGACGACCTGCTCGACATCGTCAGCGAGGGCGGCGCCTCCGGGAAGTCGCCGGGCACCGACCTGCGCGAGGGCATCGCCACGCTGCCGGCGCTGTTCGCGCTCGCCGGCGACGACCCGGCCGAGCAGCGGCTGCGGGAGCTGGTGTCCGGGCCGATCACCGACGACGCCGAGCACGCCGAGGCGCTGGATCTGCTGCGGTCCTCCGCGGCCCTGCAGCGTGCCACCGGGGTGCTGCGCGAGTACGCCGACCGGGCGCGGGCGCGGCTGTCCGCCGTTCCGCAGGGGCCGGTCCACGAGGCTCTGTCGGCGCTGTGCGAGTACGTCGTCAGGCGCACCAGCTGAGCACCCCCATGCCCCCCACCGGGCAAGGACCCCGAGAAGGACCCCGTCCTCCCCACCGCTCGGAAGAGGACCCCCCTGCCCCCCGCCACTCGGAGGAGGACCCTCTCCCCGAGCCCTTCGTCGAAGGACCTCCTCCCCACCCCTCGGGGAAGGACCCCTTTCCCCCCACTGCTCGCAGGCTCGCACCAGGCCCCCTCCGGGCGTGCCCTGAGCGTGCGAAGGGCTCGGGGAGGGGGTCCTTCTGCCTGCAGAGGGGCCGGCGGTGCCCTGGACGGGGCCGGCGGCGGGGCTGCACGGGCGCCGGGGCCCTGCTGCTCGGTGCGTGGCTGCTCGGCGCGTGCGGCCCGGCGGCGCCGCCGGCCCCCGACGCCGCGACCCCGACCCCGGCTCCGACCCCGACTGTGCCCGCGACGTCCGTGCCGACGCTCGACGTCACGGTGATCGCCGACGGCCTGGACCACCCCTGGGACGTTGCGCAGGCCCCCGACGGCACCCTGCTGCTCGACGAGCGGGACGGCGGCCTGACCGCGGTGCTGCCCGACGGCACGGTGCAGGAGGTCGCCGCCGACTTCGCCGACCTGTTCGCCACGGGGGAGACCGGGCTGATGGGGCTGGTGCTCGACCCGGCGTTCGCGCAGAACCGGCGCTTCTACACCTGCCAGGGCCGCGAGGACGACGACGGCCGGTCCGTCGCGGTGGTCGCCTGGACCGTCGACGGGGCCTGGCGCGCCGCCACCCGGGTCGCCGACCCGCTGCTCGACGGCATCCCGGTCAACGAGCGCATCGGTCGGCACGGCGGCTGCCGGCTGCGCGTCGACCCCACCGGTGCCCTGCTGGTGAGCACCGGCGACGCGGCCGACCCGGACACCGCGCAGGACCTGGGCACGCTCGCCGGGAAGGTGCTCCGGGTCGACCCGGCCACCGGGAGCCCGGCCGCCGGCAACCCGTTCGCCGACCGGCCGGGAGCCGACCCCCGCATCTGGACCTACGGGCACCGCAACGTGCAGGGGCTGGCCGTCCGTCCCGGTTCCGGCCAGGTGTACGCCGCCGAGCACGGCCCCGACCGGGACGACGAGGTGACCGTGCTCCGTCCGGGCGGCAACGGCGGCTTCGCCCCCCACGGTCCCGGCTACGGCGAGTACGTCCCGATGACCGACCCCGCGCTGCCCGACGTCCTGTCGGCCACCTGGGCCTCGGGGGCGCCGACCATCGCCCCCTCGGGTGCCACCTTCCTCGACGGGGACCGGTGGGGCGCCTACGACGGGCTGCTGCTGCTCGGCCTGCTCAAGGGACGAGGGGTGCTGGCCCTGCGGGTCGCCGACGACGGCACCCTGCTCGAGCAGTTCCGGCTGCCCGAGTTCGAAGGGACCCACGGCCGCATCCGCACGGTGCAGCTGGGCGGCGACGGCGCCCTGTACGTCACGACCGACGACGGCGGGGACGCCGACGTGCTGCTGAGGGTGACGTCCCGGCCGTGACCACGAGGTCGCGGCCCGGTGTCGCCCTGCGAGGCGCGCCGACGACTGGGGCCCGCAGGATCCCCGAGGAGCAGGACGACCCCGTCCTCCCCACCCCTCGCAAGCTCGGGGCGGGGCCCGGGACGAGGCCTGGGCTCAGCGCGCGTCGGGGACGGCACCTGGCCGCGGTCCTCGTCCGGAGGACGACAGTGTCACCGTCACAGCACCCGGTCGCGCACCCGGGCCGGCACCGGGGTGCCCGGCGGGAGCAGCGGATCCGAGTCCGGCTCGCCGACCACGGTGCGCAGCGGCAGCACCCCCGCCCACACCGGGGCGGTCAGGTCCCGCTCGTCGTCGCCGGGCGGGCCGGTGCGCACCTTGACGCTCGCCTCGGTCAGGTCGAGCGTGAGCAGGGCGGTCGCGGCGAGCTCCCGGCGGTCGGGTCGCCGGGTCGCCGTCCAGGAGCCGGGCGCCAGGTGCTCGGTGAGCACCTCCAGCCCGAGCAGCCGCTCGGCCGGGTCGGTGACCGGCCGGGCGACCCCGTGGACGACGGCGCAGCGGTAGTTCATCAAGTGGTGAAAGGCCGAGCGGGCGTACACGATCCCGTCGACGTGGGTCACGGTGAAGCAGACCGGCGCCCCGGCGGCCGCGGCCCGCAGGGAGGCCGCCCCGGTGGAGCCGTGCAGGTAGAGGGTGTCGCCGCGCCGCCCGTAGCCGGTGGGCAGCACCACCGGCGCGTCGCCCAGCACGACGCCCAGGTGTCCGACCAGGCCGGCGTCGAGGACGGCGTACAGCTCGGCGCGGTCGGTCCGGGCGCGCCTGGCGCCGCGGCGGACGGTGCTGCGGGGGGTGGGGGACAGCGGGGGAGCGGGGTGCACGGTCCCCACCCTGCCCGACCCGGTGGCCTCCCCGAAGAGCCAATACGCTGCCTTCCCGGCAGGCCACTGGAGGTGTCGGGATGGTCGACGTCCCACCGGTCGTGCTCGACCGGACCTCGCGGACGCCGCTGTCGGTGCAACTGGCCGACGCGCTGCGGGCCGCGGCCGCGGCCGGCGTGCTGCGCCCCGGCGACCGGCTGCCCTCGACCCGCGAGCTCGCCGGCGCGCTCCGGGTGAGTCGCACGGTCACGGCGGCCGCCTACGACCAGCTGCTCGCCGAAGGCTGGGCGGACGGACGTCGCGGCGTGGGCACCTTCGTCGTCGGCGCGGCCGCCGCGGCCCGGACCACCCCGGCCGTCCGGCGGCCGTCGGCCCGGGCGACCACCCCCGGAACCGACCTGCGGGCCGGCACCCCGTGCCTGGAGGTGCTGGACCGGGCCGCGTGGCGGCGCGCCTGGCGCGCCGCCGGCGACGCGCCCCCGGACGCCGGCCCCGAGCCGGCCGCCGACCCGGCCTTCGCGCGGGCGGTGACCGACCACCTGCTCCGGCACCGCGGGCTGCCCGCCGCGCCCGAGGACGTGCTGGCCACCGCGGGGACCTCGGCGGCGGTCACCGAGGTCGCCGGACTGCTGCCGCGCGGCAGCCGGGTCGGCGTGGAGGACCCCGGCTACCAGCGGGTCGTCGGCGCGCTGCGGGACGGCGGCGTCGACGTGGTGCCGCTGCCCGTGGACCGCGACGGGCTGGTGGTCGACGCGGTGCCTCCCGGCCTCGCGGCGGTGTACTGCACGCCGGCGCACCAGTTCCCGCTCGGCCGGCGGCTGTCCGCGGCCCGGCGGGTCGCCCTGGTCGCCCGGGCCCGCGCCGAGGGCTGGTGGGTGCTGGAGGACGACTACGACGGCGAGCTGCGCTACGACGTGGCGCCCCTGCCCCTGCTGGGTGCGCTCGGCCCGGACGTCGTGGTGCACCTGGGCACCACCAGCAAGATCGTCAGCCCGACGCTCGGCGTGGGCTGGCTGATCGCCCCGCCCGAGCTGCGCACCGCCCTCGTGGCCCGGCGGACGGCGACCGGCGCCCGGCCCGCCCGGGCGGGGCAGCGGGTGTTCACCGCGCTGGCCGGCAGCGGCGACCTGGCCAGGCACCTGCGCCGGCTGCGCCGTGAGCTCGCCGGCCGGCGTGCGGAGGTGCTGGCGGCGGTGGCCGCAGGCGGGGCGCACGCGGAGGGCGACCCGGCCGGTGCCCACGTCCTGGTGCCGTTGCCCGACCCGGCCACCGAGGAGGCGGTCGTCGCCGCCGCGGCCGCGCGGGGCGTCGTGGTCGACGGGCTCGGGCGGCACCGGACCGGCTCCGCGCCGTCCCACCCCGGGGGCGGCCTGGTCGTGGGGTTCGCCGCTCCGACCCGCACCCATCTCCGCCGGGCCCTGCCCGTGCTCACCGCGGCGCTGCGGGATGCCCTGCGCTGAGACCACCACCGGTTCCGACGCAGCCGCGAACGGCGCGCGCCCGGGGGACGGCTCCTGGCCGCGGTGTCGGTCCCTGTGAGTGGGGGGCCGGAGGCTCCCCCGAGCAGGGACGGGGGCGTGGGGCTCCACGGCGGCGGGGGACGGCTCCTGGCCGCGGTGTCGGTCCCTGTGAGTGGGGGGCCGGAGGCTCCCCCGAGCAGGGACGGGGGCGTGGGGCTCCACGGCGGCGGGGGACGGCTCCTGGCCGCGGTGTCG
>NZ_QOHF01000032.1 GCF_003319115.1 Geodermatophilus sp. TF02-6
GCGCTGCTGAAGATGCGATGGAAGGCGCTGCGCCGCATTCGGCTGTGTCCGTGGCGAATCGGCGCCATCGCCAAAGCGGCACTCGTCCTCACCATCGCCGAACGACCAATCCGTTGAGAAAACCTCAGTGCTTCGAGTTCGACCTTGGACAAAAACTGGATTTCATCGAACAGGAAGACGACACCCGTGTCCTTCTCAACAGCCGCTTCCCCGATCGCCTCGAAGACGTCAGCGAGGTCGTCGTTCAGATTGCCGGTGTCCGCGCGTCCCCACTCAGGCTCAACGTCCAGACCTGCAGTCAGACTTCCGTCGGCCTGGACGGTGAGGGAGAAGGACTTGAGGATGCCGGCTGCCCTGGTGGTGCGGTCACCCCAACGAGCCTTGGGTGACACTGAAAAGAGAGCCCTGCGTCCCAGATTGGCGATCTGCGGACCGAAGGGCGTGTTCTTGAGACCTCGGCGTCGATCGGCACCCAGCTCTCTTCGTCGGCGATGCGGCGGTACTCCCCGAGGAGCACGGTCTTACCCACGCCGCGCAAGCCCGTGATGACGACTGACTGTTCTGTGTAGCCACGGGCCAGACGCCGGAGGAGGGTACGGAAGTCGTCGACCTCGGTACGGCGACCAGCCAGGTAGCGGGGCGGTGCCCCGGCGTTCGGTGTGTACGGGTTCGAGCTGCGCTCCATACGACCTCCAGGACTTTTCGAGGTTTAGAGAGCACCTTAACGGAGTTTGATAAACCCGACTAAGCTCGTCAAAGTCCTCAGCGGCGCCGGGTGGCCACCAGCAGGCCGGCCCCGATGGGCAGGAGGGCGGAGGTGAGGTCCTCGTGCTCGCGGACGGTGCGGACCAGCTCCCGCCACGTCACCGTCTGCTCGTCACGCGCGGACCGGTCGGCGATCCGGCCGCCCTGCAGCAGCCCGTGGCAGACCACCGTGCCGCCCACACGGACCAGGGCGAGCACGGCATCCAGGTGCGCGGCGTACTCGGTCGGGGAGCTCGTGCAGACCACCGTGTCGTAGGCGCCGGGCGAGAGCCGGGGCAGCACCTCCGCGGGCGTCCCGAAGATCACCCGGGTGCGGCCGGGCGGGTGGCCGGCCTCGGCGAACGCCCGGCGGGCGGCGCGCAGCTGCTCGGGGTCGCCGTCCAGGGCGGTGAGGACGCCGTCCGGCCGCATGCCCCGCAGCAGCCACAGCCCGGCCACCCCGCCGCCGCTGCCGATCGACACGACCGTCCGGGCGCCGGCGCCCGCGGCCAGCACGGCCAGCGTGGCGCCGACCGCGGGCTGCACCGGGGTCGGGCCGGCCAGGCGGCTCGCGCGGGACCGGGCCGCCAGGAGGGCGGGGGTCTCGGTCGCGAAGCGGTCGGCGTAGGCGGCGCCGTCCTTCCCCGGCGAGGGTCCCTCGGCGCTCATCACCGGCCGAGGGTAGTGGCCCGGTCCGGCCGAACCGCCTGCGACCGGCGCACCTGTGAGCTCCCTGGGAACGGGAACACCGGGCCGTGACCGGCCCGTTGGTCGTTGCGTGGAACCGGAGCCAGCCGCCCCCGTCCGACCTGCCGACGCCGGGAGGCCGACGACGGCTCCGGTCTGCGATCCTGGAGCCGTGCCCGACGCGACCGACCCCACGCCGGAGGCGGCCCCCGACGTGCCCGGCGACGCGGCCGAGGGCTGGGTGGCGCCGACCTGGGAGCAGGTCGTGCGCGACCACTCCGCGCGGGTCTACCGCCTGGCCTACCGCCTCTCGGGCAACCCGCAGGACGCCGAGGACCTGACCCAGGAGACCTTCGTCCGGGTCTTCCGCTCGCTGGCCGACTTCTCCCCGGGCACCTTCGAGGGCTGGCTGCACCGCATCACGACCAACCTCTTCCTCGACATGGTCCGGCGCCGGCAGCGCATCCGCTTCGACGCCCTGCCGGAGGACACCGAGCGGCTGCCGGGCACCGCCCCCAGCCCCGAGCAGGTCTACAACGACACCCACCTCGACCCGCAGGTGCAGGCGGCGCTCGACGCGCTCTCGCCCGAGTTCCGCGTCGCCGTCGTCCTCTGCGACATCGAGGGGCTGACCTACGAGGAGATCGCGGCCACCCTCGGCATCAAGCTGGGCACCGTCCGCAGCCGCATCCACCGCGGCCGCGTCCAACTGCGGGAGGCCCTCGCCCACCTGGCCCCCCGTCGGCCGGTCGCCGGCGAGGAGGCCGTCGTGGAGGGGAGCGCGGGGTGAACATCCCGGAGAGCCACCTGGCCCAGGAGGCGATCACCGCCCTCGTGGACGGCGAACTGGCCGGTGGGCCCGCCACCCGCGCGGCCCGCCACCTCGCCGGGTGTGCGCAGTGCCAGATGGCCGTGCAGGCCCAGCGGGAGGCCAAGGAGGCCCTGCACACCTGCTCGGACGTCGCCGTGCCCAGCGACCTGCTCTCGCGTCTGCGGGCCATCCCGTTCACCGCCGACGTCCCCGGCGCGGGCAGCGGCCTGGGTGCGCTCGCCGCCGGCCCGGGCCAGCTCACCGTCCGCGGCGCCTCCGGCGCGTGGTCGGTGCCGCTGGACCCGCCGCCGGCCCGTCCCGGCCGCCCCGGCCAGGCCCGTTGGCTGCGCCGCGGCGTCACGGGGGCGCTGCTCGGGCTCGGACTGGGCGTGGCCGCGCTGGCGCTCAGCCTGCCGGCCTCTCCCGCCGGGGACCGCCCGTCCCCGGCCTCGGTGGCCGGCGGCTCGCCGCAGGAACGCACCGAGATCGTCCCACCGGTGGTGCGCGCCACGACCGTGGGCACGGTCGCTGTCGCCGACGCAGCGGGCGGGACGCCCTGAGCACCCGCGCCGACACCCCGCCCGGGCAGGACCCGTCGTCCGAGGGCGGCAGCGAGCCCGGACCGGTCCCCGAGGAGTCCTACGCCCGTCCGCGGGACGGCGCCGGCGGCTTCGATCCGCCGCCGGGCCGCACCCGCCCGGCCGTCGCACCCGCACCGGCGTCCAGCCCGGCTCAGCAGGCCGCCTTCGGACGCCCGGCCGCCGTGCCCGGCAGCTTCGCCGGCGACCGTCCGCTGCCCCCGCCGCGCTCCCAGCCGGCGCCGCCGCCCGAGGCGGTGCTGCGCGCCTTCGCGCCGTCCGCTCCCGGGCAGCGCGGGCTGCAGGAGCCCCCGGGCGGGCGCCCCGGACGGCGGCGCACCGCCATCGGCCCGTGGTGGAAGGCCGACGCCCGCGCCGACCCCTGGCGCGACCCGTACGCCCCGGCCGGGTTGGCCGGCCCCGCGGTGTTCGAGGAGCCCGAGCAGCCCGGTCCGGTCGTGGTCGACGCCAAGGGCCGCAGGCGGCTGCGGCTGCGCGACCTGTCGATCCGGCTGTCGGTGCTCGCCCTCCTCGCCGTCCTGCTGGTCGGCCTGCTCGGGGGCGCCGTCGGCTACTGGCTGACCCGCACCGCCGACGAGACGCCGCTGCTGGCCCCCGGCACCCAGCTCAACGAGACGGACGAGGGCATCGCGCGCGAGCCGGGGTCGGTGTCCGACATCGCCGCGCGGGTCACCCCGACCGTCGTCTCGGTCGAGGTGCGCATCGGTGAGGCCGGGGCGACCGGCTCGGGTGTCGTCATCGACGGGGCGAACGGCTACATCGTCACCAACAACCACGTGATCTCCGGCGCCGACGGCGTCGAGGGCGCCGAGATCCGCGCGGTCTTCTCCGACGGCAGCGGCTCGGCGGCGCGCATCGTCGGGCGCGACCCGGCCAGCGACGTCGCCGTCCTCAAGGTGGAGAAGCCCGGCCTGGTCACCGCCGCGCTCGGCGACTCCGACGACGTGGTCGTCGGCGACCCGGTCGTCGCCATCGGCTCCCCGCTGGGCCTGGCCAGCACGGTCACCAGCGGCATCGTCAGCGCGCTCGACCGGCCGGTGCGGCTGTCCGGCGAGGGCAGCGACACCAACGCGGTGATCAGCGCCGTGCAGACCGACGCGCCGATCAACCCGGGCAACTCCGGGGGCGCGCTGGTCGACGCCGCGGGGCAGGTCATCGGCATCAACACCGCCATCGCCTCGCTCGGCGGCGGCAGCGTGGGCCTCGGCTTCGCCATCCCGATCGACACCGTCCGCGACATCGCCGAGCAGCTCATCGGCACCGGGCAGGCCGTGCACGCCTCGCTCGGGGTCAACGCCCGCTCGGTCACCGACGGCACCCGCGACGGTGCGCTGGTGGTCAACGTCGAGCCGGGCGGCGCCGGCGCCGCGGCTGGCATCCGCGAGCAGGACGTCGTCATCGCGGTGGACGGCGCCCCGGTCGGCAGCTCCGAGGAGCTCGTCGTCGCCGTCGACGCCCACGAGCCGGGCGAGACCATCACCCTCGAGCTGATCCGGAACGGGTCCTCCACGACGGTGCAGGCGACCCTCGACGCGGCCTGACGACGCCCGTCGGCCACCCTCCAGGGCCGGCCCCCTGCAGGGTCCCGCTACGAGCCTGCGAGTGGCGGGGGGCAGGGGGTCCTTCTCCGAGGAGTGGGGGGAAGGGTGGTCCTCCTCCTACGCTGGACCGGGGATCCGCGGGGAGGACGGGAGTGGCCGCGTGTTCGACTCGATCGGGTGGGGTGAGATCGTCGTCCTCGCGCTCGCCGCGCTGTTCATCTTCGGTCCCGAGCGGCTGCCGCACCTGGCCAAGGACGCCGCCACCGGGCTGAAGAAGGTGCGGGAGGCGATCACCGGCGTCCGGGCCCAGGTGGACGAGACGCTGGGCGAGGACCTCGCCCACCTGCGCGACCTCGACCTGCGCCAGTACCACCCGAGGACGTTCATCCGCAACCAGCTGCTCGCCGACGACGACCCGCCGCCGCGGCCCAGCGGGGCCACCGCCGCGACCAGGCTGGCGGCCGCCCGGTCCCGCGACCGGGCCACCCCGCCACCGTTCGACCCCGACGCGACGTAGTCCCCGACTCACATTGCTGGCTCCTCTCGCGCAGTGCGGGCCGGCGCCCTTCAGTGGCGGACGGGGGTGAGCCCCAGCGACATGCCGGACAGGCCGCGCTGGCGGACGGCCAGGCCGTCGGCGATCGCGGCCAGGGCCCGCGCGGCAGGCGTGTCCGGGTCGGCCAGCACGACCGGCGCGCCGGCGTCCCCGGCCTCGCGCACCCGCGTGTCCAGCGGGATCTGGCCCAGCAGCGGCACCCGGGCACCGAGGGTGCGGGTCAGCGCCTCGGAGACCGCCTCGCCACCGCCGGAGCCGAAGACCTCCAGGCGGGAGCCGTCGGGCAGGTCCAGCCAGGACATGTTCTCGATGACGCCGACCACCTGCTGGTGGGTCTGCGTGGCGATCGCGCCGGCCCGCTCGGCCACCTCGGCGGCGGCCAGCTGCGGCGTGGTCACCACGAGGATCTCGGCGCCCGGCAGCAGCTGGGCGATGGAGATCGCCACGTCTCCGGTGCCGGGCGGCAGGTCGAGCAGCAGGACGTCGAGGTCGCCCCACCACACGTCGGCGAGGAACTGCTGCAGCGCGCGGTGCAGCATCGGCCCGCGCCACACCACCGGGGTGTTGCCCGGGGTGAACATGCCGATCGAGATGACCTTCACCCCGTAGGCCTGCGGCGGCATGATCATGTTGTCGACCTGGGTCGGCCTGTCGTCGACGCCGAGCATGCGCGGCACCGAGTGGCCGTAGATGTCGGCGTCCACCACCCCCACCGACAGGCCGCGCCGGACCAGCGCGGCGGCCAGGTTGACCGTGACGCTGGACTTGCCGACGCCGCCCTTGCCGGAGGCGACGGCGTACACGCGGGTCAGCGAGCCGGGCTGGGCGAACGGGATGACCGGGTCGGCGGCGTCGGTGCCGCGCACGGTGCGGCGCAGCTCGGCGCGCTGCTCGTCGCTCATCACGTCCAGCCCGACCTGCACCGCGGTGACACCGGCGACGGCGGAGACGGCCTGGGTGACCCGGTTGGTGATCGTCTCGCGCATCGGGCAGCCGGCGACGGTCAGGTACACCTCGACCCGGACCGCGCCGTCGGCGCCGATCTGCACGTCCTTGACCATGCCCAGCTCGGTCAGCGGGCGGTTGATCTCCGGGTCCTGCACGGTGGCCAGTGCGGCGTTGACGGCGTCGAGCGCCGGCGCGCCGGTCATCGGGGCGGACATCGTTGTCGTCTGTCTCCTTCGACGGGGCACCCGGTCCGGCCCGCCGAGAGGCGGCGGCGACCTGCGCACACGGGTCTGTTCCCACTGTACGGCGGGGAGGGCGCCGGCCCGCCGGCAGAGGAGCGATCCGACCCGCAGCGGGGCCTGGCTAGCCTCGGGCGGGTGTCCACCGCCCGCTCCGCCGTCCTGCGCGACGCCGTCGGGCTCGGGCTGGCGGTCGGCCTCTACGGGGTGGCCTTCGGCGCCGCCGCCGACGCCGCCGGCCTGGACCCGTGGCAGGCGACGACGCTGTCGCTGCTGATGTTCACCGGCGCCTCGCAGTTCGCCCTGGTCGGCGTCCTGGGCGCCGGAGGCGGGGTGGCCGCCGCCGTCGGCAGCGCGCTGCTGCTCGGCACCCGCAACACCGTCTACGGCGTCCGGCTGGTCCCGTTGCTGCAGCCGCGCGGGCCGGTCCGGCGGGTCGGCACGGCGCACTGGGTCATCGACGAGACGACGGCGCTGGCGATCGCCGCCCCGGACCGGGCGCTCGCCCGGCTGGCGTTCCTCGTCGGCGGCGCGACGATCTACCTCGGCTGGAACCTGACCACGCTCCTCGGTGCGCTCGGCGCCTCCGGGTTGGGGGAGACGGCCCAGGCCGCGCTCGACGCCGTCGTCCCGGCGGCGTTCCTGGCGCTGCTGTGGCCGCGGCTGCGGCGTTCCTCCCCGGAGGCGGCGGTGCAGCGGCGGGTGGCGGTCGGCGGGGCGGTGGTGGCGCTGGCGCTGACCCCGGTCGTCCCGGCCGGTGTGCAGGTGATCGCCGCGGTCGTGGCCGTCGCGCTGGCCGGGCGGCCGCGTCCGGTGAGCGCGCCGTGAGCGGCACCGCGCTGTGGGCGGCGGTCCTCGCCGGGTCGCTGGGCTGCTACCTGCTCAAGCTGGCCGGGCTGTCGGTGCCCGCGGCCTGGGTCGAGCAGCCGTGGGTGGCGCGGGTCGTCGACTTCGTCCCGGCCGCGCTGCTGGCCGCGCTGGTCGCCGTCCAGGCGGCCACCTCCGGCAACGCGCTGGTGCTCGACGGGCGGCTGGTCGGGCTGGCGGTGGCCGCCCTGGCGCTGGCGCTGCGGGCGCCGTTCATCGTCGTCCTGGTGCTCGCCGGCGTGGCGGGCGCGCTGGTGCACGTCCTCGCCGGCTGATCCACAGGGCTCCGCCAGGTCGCCACCGGACGTCCTCAGCGGCCCTCCGCACCGCTCGGCCGCCCGTCCGGGAAGCGCCGGCGGGACGCGTCCTCCTGGGCCAGGCGGCGCAGGGCCAGGAGGACGGGCTCCAGCAGCACGGTGTTGACCACCACGAAGCGCACGGCCTCGACCAGGGAGCCCGCGGGGATGTCGGCGACGTCCTGCTCGCCGAGCCGGCCGGCGGCAGCGGCGTAGCGGTCCAGCAGCCCGTCGGGGGGCGGGGACCCCGCCGTCCGCAGCGCGTCCAGCGCGCCGGCCAGGGCGAGCAGGGCGGGGGAGTCCGCCGCCACCCGCCATCCCCAGCGGCGCAGGTGGGCGCGGGCCTCGTCCAGGTCGGGCGCGCCGTCGACCCCGACCCCGGGCAGCGCGCGGTGCGCCGCGCCGAGGGCCTCGTGCACCGAGGTCCCCGGGTCGTCGACGGCGGCCAGGACGGCGCGGGCCGTGGCGACCGACAGCCTGCCCGGGCCCAGGAGCGCGCGGACCAGCCGCAGCCGGGCCAGGTGCTCTTCGCCGTACCGGGCGCGGGTCGCGCCGGTCAGCTCGCCGGGCGGCACCAGGCCCTCCCGCAGGTAGTACTTCACGGTCGCCACCGGGATCCCGGCCCGGCGCGCCAGCTCGGAGATCTGCACGACCCTCCTTGACATTGGGAAGTTCCACTATCCAACATTGGGGATCTCTACTATCCAACGAGGAGGCCAGCATGGCACGGATCGCCCACGGGCGCTGGACCCACGACCACACGGGAGACCTCACCGTCTTCCTCATCGGGATGAGGATCAACCGGCTGTGGCGGCCGGACGCCTGGCTGCCGGTCCTGGCCGCCATGGGGCCGATGCTGCGCGAGCTGGCGACCGACCCCGACTCCGGCTTCCTCGGGTACCGCATGACCCTGGGTTGGCGGGGCCCGGTGCTCGTCCAGTACTGGCGGCGCGCCGCGGACCTCTACCGCTACGCCACCGACCGCGGCGCCCGGCACCGCCCGGCCTGGACGGCGTTCAACCGGCGCGCCCGCAGGGTGCCGGGCGCGGTGGGGGTCTGGCACGAGACCTACGAGGTGAGCCGGGCCGAGAGCGTCTACGTCGACCTACCGACCGTCGGCCTGGCCGCCGCCACCGCGGCCCGTCCGGTCACCGGTCGGCTGGACCGGGCGGCGGCACGTCTCGCCGGCTGAGCCAGGAAGGACCCCGGTCCCCTCGTAGGGTCCCGCCGCGGGTCTCGGGACGGGGCCCGCCCTGGAGGGGGCCGGTCAGCCGCCGTCGCGGGCGGCGACCTCCCGCTTCCTCCGCTTGCGCTCCCGCCGCGCGGCCTCCTCGCTCTGCTCCTCGGCCAGCCGGCCCAGCTCGCTGCGGATGAAGTCGCGGGTGGCCAGCTCGCCGACGGCGACGCGGAGCGCGGCCAGCTCGCGGGCCAGGTACTCGGTGTCGGCGCGGGTGGTCGCCGCCCGGGCGCGGTCCTCCTCGGCCTGCACCCGGTCGCGGTCGGCCTGCCGGTTCTGCGCCAGCAGGATCAGCGGCGCGGCGTAGGCGGCCTGGGTGGAGAACGCCAGGTTGAGCAGGATGAACGGGTAGGGGTCCCACCGCAGCTGCACGGCGGAGACGTTGAGCAGGATCCAGACGGCCACGACCACCGTCTGGACGGCGAGGAAGCGCCCGGTGCCCAGGAAGCGGGCGATGGCCTCGGCGAAGCGACCGACCGCGTCGGGGTCCAGCCGCAGGAAGCCGCCGAAGCCGCGCGCCCCCCGCGGGACGTCCAGGCGGCGCCCGTCAGCCACGGCGGCCCCGCTCGCGCCAGTCGTCGGGAAGCAGGTGGTCGAGCACGTCGTCGACGCTGACCGCGCCGACCAGCCGGCCCTGGGCGTCGACCACCGGCGCGGCGACCAGGTTGTACGTGGCGAAGTAGCGGGTCACCTCGCCCAGCGGCGCCTCCGGGCGCAGCGGCTCCAGGTCGTCGAGCACCCCGCTGACCAGGGTGGACGGCGGTTCGCGCAGCAGCCGCTGGATGTGCGCCAGACCCAGGTAGCGCCCGGTGGGGGTGGCCGACGGCGGCCGGCACACGTACACCTGGCTGGCCAGGGACGGGGTCAGCTCCGGCTCGCGCACCCGGGCCAGCGCCTCGGCGATCGTGGCGTCGGGAGCGAGGATCACCGGCTCGCTGGTCATGATGCCGCCGGCGGTGTCCTCGGAGTACTGCAGCAGCTGGCGCACCGGCTCGGCCTCGTCGGGCTCCATCAGCTCCAGCAGCCGGTTGCGGTCGACGCCCGACAGCTCGGCGAGCAGGTCGGCGGCGTCGTCGGGGTCCATCACCTCCAGCACGTCGGCCGCCCGCTTCTCGTCCAGCGTGCCCAGGATGGTGATCTGGTCGCCCTCGGGCAGCTCGCCGAGCACGTCGGCCAGCCGCTCGTCGTCCAGCGCCTCGGCCACCTCGTGCCGCCGCTTGATCGGCAGGTCTTGCAGGGCGTGGGCGAGGTCGGCGGCGTTGAGCTCCCGGTAGGTGGCGATCAGCGTCTCGGCGCCCTGCCCGGTCTGGGGGAGGGCCAGCCCGGTCACCTCGTCCCAGCCCAGCTGGTGCAGCTGACCCCGGCGGCCCAGCCGGCCCGGCTCCTGGACGGCCAGCTTGGACAGCACCCAGTCGCCGGTGCGGGTCTGCTCCATGCCGGCGTCGACCACCGTCGCCGTCCTGCCGGACTCGGTGATCCGCACCGTGCGGTCCAGCAGCTCACCGAGCACGAGGGTCTCCCCGCGCCGCTGCTCGAACCGCTTGAGGTTCAGCGTGCCCGACCCGAGCACCACCGCGCCCGGGTCGACGGCGGTGACCCGGCCCATCGGCACGAAGATGCGGCGGCGGGCCACCACCTCGACGACCAGGCCGAGCACGCGGGGGGCGGCGGTGCCCACGCGCAGGGCCACGACGACGTCGCGGACCCGGCCCACGCGGTCGCCGTTGGGGTCGAAGACGGGTAACCCGGCCAGGCGGGAGACGTAGGCCCTGGTCACGGTGGTCACGCCAACCTCCTCGCCGTCCTCCGCACGCGGGAGGTGCTCCCCACTCGTCGACCCCGCGCCCGGGGGTGCCGGGCCCGGGCGTGACCTCGCGGGCTCGGTCACGGTCGCTGAGGCTACCGTCGGCACGTGCCGTCCCCCGGAGCAGAGCTGGACTACGAGGTCGTCGACGTGTTCGCGCCGCGGGCCTTCGCCGGCAACCCGCTGGCCGTGGTGTTCGACGCCGACGACCTGACCACCGCGCAGTGCCAGGCGCTGGCCGACGAGTTCCACCTCTCGGAGACGTCGTTCCTGTGCGCCCCGCAGGCCGAGGACGCCGACTACCGGGTGCGGATCTTCACCCCCTACGCCGAGCTGCCCTTCGCCGGGCACCCGAGCGTCGGGGCGGCGCACACCCTGGTCCGCACGGGACGGCTCGCCGCGGGCACGGTGCGCCAGGAGTGCGGCGTGGGCGTCCTCGACCTGGTGGTCGACGAGGAGGGTGCGACGCTCTCCGGCGGTCAGCCCACCCTCGAGGACGGCCCCGAGCCGGGCGCGCTGGCCGAGGCGGTGGGGCTCTCGGCCGCCGACGCCGTCGGGGTCCCCGCGCACGTCGCCGGCTGCGGGTTGCCGTTCGCCTTCCTGGCCGTGCGCCGCGAGGTCGTCGACGACGCCACGCCCATCCCGGCCCTGCTCGGGCGGCTCGGCGTCGGGGAGGGCGTGTCGGTGCTGGCCTGGGACGCCGCGACCTCCACCGCCTCCGCGCGGGCCTTCGCCCGCGACCTCGCCTGGGGTGAGGACCCCGCGACCGGCTCGGCGGCCCTCGGCGCCGGCGTCTGGCTGGTGGCGGCGGGGCTGCTCGCCCCGGACGGGACGTCGTCCTACGTGGTCGGGCAGGGCGAGGCGCGGGGCCGCCCCTCGGTGCTCTCCTGCACCGTCACCGCCTCGGGTGGGCGTGCGGTCGCCGCCACCGTGCAGGGCGCGGTGGTGCCGGTCGCGCGGGGCCGGATCCGGGTGCCGTGATTTGAAGTCAAAGGACCCCCCTGCCCCCCGTGAAGGACCCCCCTGCCCCCCACCGCTCGCAGGCTCGCGGCGGGCCCCTGCAGGGGGGCCGATCGAGGCTCGCGGCGGGCCCCTGCACGGGGGCCGCGGGGCCGCCGGCGCCTGGGCGGTCCACCGGCCCGGCAGCCGGGACGTCGCGATCATGGCGGTCGCGGTCGTCGGCATCTCGCTGTCGGCGCCGCTGACCACGATGCTGACCGCGCCGGTGCTGGCGCTGGCGTTCTGGCGCAACGTCGGTGGGACGGCGGCGCTGCTCCCGGTGCTGCTGCTGCGCGAGCGGCCGACCCTGGCCGGCCTGCGGCCCCGCGACCTGGGCACCTCGGCGGTGGCCGGGCTGTTCCTCGCCGCCCACTTCGCCGCCTGGCTGCCCAGCCTGTCGATGACGACGGTCGCTGCCTCCACGGCGCTGGTCACCACCACCCCCGTCTGGACGGCGCTGGCCGCCCGGGTCAGCGGCGTGCGGCTGCCGGCGGCGATCTGGTGGGGGCTGGTCCTCGCGGTGCTCGGCGTCGCGCTGATCGCCGGGGTGGACGTCACCGTCAGCCTGCGGGCGCTGGCCGGCGACGGGCTGGCGCTGCTCGGCGCGATCTGCGCCGCGGGCTACGTGCTCGCCGGCGCGCGGGCGCGGCAGCGGCTGTCCACGTCGGCCTACGCGGTGGTCTGCTACTCGGTGTGCGCGGCCGTGGTCGCCGTCTCGGCGGCCGTGGTCGACGTCCCGCTGGCCGGCTTCGCCGCGCGCGACTGGCTGCTGATCGCGGCCATCACCGGCTGCGCCCAGCTGCTCGGGCACACGCTGCTCAACCTGCTGCTCTCCTCGGTCGGCCCGACGGTGGTCAGCCTGGTCGTGCTGCTCGAGGTGCCCGGCGCGCTGGTGTTCGCGCTGGTGCTGCTGGGCCAGGTGCCGCCGCTGCTCGCCCTGCCCGGGGTCGCGCTGGTCGTCGCCGGGGTCGCCCTGGTGGTCCGGGCCAGCCGACCGGCGACCCTGGCCGAGCCCGCCACCTGAGGTCCCCGCCGTCGCCCGAGCCGGTCATCGTCGCCGTCGCCCGAGCTGATCATCGTCGTGCGGCTGCCGGCGTCGGCGTGCCGGGTCGCCACCCGCCGATGATCAACGCCAGTGGGCGGGGCCGGACGCGCCGTCGCTACCCTCCGGGAGCCGAAGACCGTCGTCCCGAGGAGAGGCACCGTGGCCGAGCTCCGATCCCGCCGTTCCAACCTCGCCGTCCCGGGCAGCAACCCCCGTTTCCTGGAGAAGGCCAAGGGGCTGGACGCCGACCAGGTCTTCCTCGACCTGGAGGACGCCTGCGCGCCGCTGGCCAAGCCCGGGGCGCGGAAGAACATCGTCGCGGCGCTCACCGAGGGCGGCTGGGGCGACAAGATCCGCACCGTGCGGGTCAACGACTGGACGACGCAGTGGACCTACACCGACGTCATCGAGGTCGTCGAGGGCGCCGGCGCCGACCTCGACTGCATCATGCTGCCCAAGGTCGCCGACGCAGCCCAGGTCGAAGCGCTGGACCTGCTGCTCACCCAGATCGAGAAGGCCACCGGCCTGGAGGTGGGCCGGATCGGCATCGAGGCGCAGATCGAGACCGCGCAGGGCCTGATCAACGTCAACGACATCGCGTTCGCCAGCCCGCGGATCGAGACGATCATCTTCGGCCCGGCCGACTTCATGGCCAGCATCAACATGAAGTCGCTCGTCGTCGGCGCCCTGCACCCGGACTACCCGGGCGATCCGTTCCACCACATCCTGATGACCATCCTCATGGCCGCCCGCGCCCGCGGCGTGCAGGCCATCGACGGCCCGTTCCTGCAGGTCCGCGACGTCGACGCCTTCCGCGAGGTGGCCCGGCGCTCGGCCGTGCTCGGCTTCGACGGCAAGTGGGTGCTGCACCCAGGCCAGATCGATGCGGCCAACGAGATCTACGCGCCGTCGCAGGCCGACTACGACCACGCCGAGCTGATCCTCGACGCCTACGACTGGTACACCTCCGAGGCCGGCGGCAGGAAGGGCTCGGCGATGCTGGGCGAGGAGATGATCGACGAGGCCAGCCGGAAGATGGCGCTGGTCATCGCGGGCAAGGGCCGCGCGGCCGGCATGCAGCGGACCTCGTCGTTCACCCCGCCGGAGTAGGAGGACCCGGCCCCTTGTACGGCCCCGTCCAGGGTACCGCCCTGAGCTTGCGAAGGGTGGGGAGGACGGGGTCCTTCCACGGTGGTGGGCAGGGGGTCCTTCTGCGGTGGGGGGCAAGGGGGTCCTTGCTCCACCCCTCGCGCGCACGGGGACGCCCCGGACGGGGCCGCACCCGGACGACGCCGGTCGCGGGACCTGGACGTCGGCCGGGGTGAGCAGCGCCACCGCGGACGGTCGACGGCGGTGGCCCATACTCACCGGTAACCGGACACCGGAGTCCCCGAGGAGCGACGCCATGCCCCGCCTGGCCCAGACCGCCGACCTGACCGACGTCCAGCGCGAGATCCTGGCGACGGTGCGGACGTTCGTCCACAAGGAGATCATCCCGCACGCCCAGGCCCTCGAGCACGGCGACGTCTACCCGGCCGAGATCGTCGAGGGCCTCAAGGAACTGGGCATCTTCGGGCTGACCATCCCCGAGCAGTTCGGCGGGCTGGGGGAGTCGCTGTTGACCTACGCGCTGGCGGTCGAGGAGATCGCCCGCGGCTGGATGAGCGTCTCCGGCGTCATCAACACCCACTTCATCGTCGCCCACATGGTCGTCCACCACGGCACGCCCGAGCAGCAGCAGCGCCTCCTGCCGCGGATGGCCACCGGCGAGGTGCGCGGCGCGTTCTCCATGTCCGAGCCGGGGCTGGGCTCGGACGTGGCCGCCATCCGCACCCGGGCCACCCGGACCGACGGCGGCGACTACGTCATCGACGGGCAGAAGATGTGGCTGACCAACGGCGGGTCCTCCACGCTGGTCGCCGCGCTGGTGCGCACCGACGAGGGCGCCGAGAAGCCGCACCGGAACCTGACCTGCTTCCTCGTCGAGAAGCCCGCCGGCTTCGGCCAGGTGCTGCCCGGGCTGACCATCCCCGGCAAGATCGACAAGATGGGGTACAAGGGCGTGGACACCACCGAGCTGGTGTTCGACGGCTTCCGCATCGGCGCCGAGCAGGTCCTCGGCGGGACGCCGGGCCGCGGGTTCGCCCAGATGATGGACGGCGTCGAGGTGGGCCGGGTCAACGTCGCCGCCCGCGCCTGTGGCATCTCCCTGCGGGCCTTCGAGCTCGCGGTGGCCTACGCCCAGCAGCGGGAGACCTTCGGCAAGCCGATCGCCGCCCACCAGGCGATCGCGTTCCAGCTCGCCGAGATGGCCACCAAGGTGGAGGCGGCCCACCTGATGATGGTCAACGCCGCCCGGCTCAAGGACGCAGGTGCGCGCAACGACGTCGAGGCCGGCATGGCCAAGCTGCTGGCCAGCGAGTACTGCGCCGAGGTCACCACCCAGGCCTTCCGCATCCACGGCGGCTACGGCTACTCCAAGGAGTACGAGATCGAGCGGCTGATGCGCGAGGCGCCGTTCCTGCTCATCGGCGAGGGCACCAGCGAGATCCAGAAGACGATCATCAGCCGGGGCCTGCTCGAGGCGTACGCGATCGAGCGCTGAAAAAGGACCCCCTTGCCGGGTCCCGCCGCTCGCACGCTCGCGGCGGGACCCGGCAAGGGGGCCGATTCAGCCGGCGCTGCCGGGGGACTCCTCGAACCGGACCTCGACCTCGTCGACGCCGAGGGACTGCGCCAGCGTGGTCAGCATCGCCCGGGTGTTGCCCTCCGCGCGGTCGGCCAGGTCGCTCCCGGCCGCGGCGGCGGCCAGCCGGCGCTCGGCCAGCGCGGTGAGCTCGGCGTCGTCGGCCGCGGGGTCCTCGCCCAGCGCGTCCCCGACCCGGTCGACCAGCCCGCGGTCCCGGTCGAGGACCCGGCTCTCGGCGGGGTCGATCCGCACCTCGTCGATGCGCGGGGCCGGCAGGGTGATGACCGCCGAGCCGCCGTCCGCGGAGAGGGCGACCCGCCCGGCGTCCAGGCCGGTGAAGTCGACGTAGGCGTCAGCGGTGCCGGTGGCCAGGTAGCTGACCCGCTCGCCGCTGATCGCCGCGGGGACGTAGGGGGTGTCGACCTCCCGGTCGACCACGACCTGGAAGGTCCCGGTGGCGGCGTGGTACTCGTGCAGGTCGTCGAGGGCGAGCAGCAGCGGGGTCGTGCTGCGGTCGACGACCTGCGGCTCGAGGGGGTCGCCGGGCAGCCAGTCGCGCACCTGGGCCGCCACCGGGACCAGCACGGCCAGGCCCACCCCCGCGGCGACCAGCCGGCGCGGCGGGCGGCGCCTGCGGCGGGCGGTCGGCTCGACCGACGACGGGCGGTGCTGCGGCAGCGTGGGCATGCGCGACCTCTCGCGAGCGGCGGGCCGGAGGTGCCCCGTGCAGCGACGGGCCCGCCGTGCGCATTCCCGCGGGCCGGCGTGTCGGGGGCCAGACCCGTGCCTCCTCGTGGAACCTGCGTCCCCGGGTGCCCGGTATCCGGGGACGCAGGTCCGGTGGGGGCTCAGCCGGCGGGCTGGGTGAGGTCGTACAGCGTCACGCCGTCGACCGTCGTCGCCGGGAAGTTCTCCGCCACCCAGGTGGCGATCTCCGAGGCGGAGTCGCTGCCGCCGTCGCTGCGCATCCCCATGCCGCCGCCGATGAACCAGTGGATCTGCCCGTCGGCGACGTACTGCTGGAACTGCGCGAGGGTGGGTGAGGGGTCGCTGCCGTTGAAGCCGCCGATCGGCATCACCGGCAGCTCGGTGGCCAGCTGGTAGCCGGCCGCGTCGTTGGACCCGACGGCGGCCGCGACCCAGGTGTAGGACGACGCGTCCTGCGACAGGACCGTCGAGACCTCCTCGCTGACCTCGCGGGCGTCGAGCAGGCCGCCCGCGCCGCCGCGCGTCCCGGCGGCACCGGGACCGCCGGTGGTCCCGCCCGCGCCGCCCGTCGACCCGCCGGTCGGGGCCTGCGCGGTGGCCCCGCCGCCGGGCAGGCCGGCGGGCGGCTGCCCGTCCGGGGCGCGGCCGCCGAAGGCCGCACCCCCCGGGCCGACGCCGGGACCGCCGAAGCCGGTCGTGGCGACCGTGGGGCCGGCGGACGGGATCGAGCCGGTGTGCGGCGTCGCGGCCGTCTGCACCGCGTAGGCAGCCGGCCCGCCCAGCCCGGCCAGCACCGTTCCCGCCAGCAGCGCGGCCGCGGCGCGGCGGCCCACCCGGTCGACCACCAGCAGCCCGGCCGCAGCGAGCACCCCGACGACGAGGACGGCCCACCTCAGCCAGGGCAGGAAGTCGGCGGACCGGGCCAGCAGCACCCACGACCACACGGCGGTGCCGGCCAGGGTCGCGGCGAGGACGGCGCGCGCCCCGGCGCGGTCCCGGCGCTGCCAGAGCAGCCCGCCGCCGATGCCGACCAGCGCGGCGACCGCCGGGGCCAGCGCCACGGTGTAGTACGCGTGGAAGATGCCGGCCATCAGGCTGAAGGTCAGCCCGGTGACGAGCAGCCAGCCGCCCCAGAGGAGCAGCGCGGCCCGGCGCCGGTCGGTGCGCGGAGCCCGGCCGACGGCGACCAGCCCGGCGACCAGCAGCACCAGCGCGGCCGGCAGCAGCCAGGCGACCTGGCCGCCGATCTCGGCGCCGAACAGCCGGCTCAGGCCGGTCTGGCCCCAGCCCGTGCCGCCGCCGACGCTGCCGGTCTCGTCCCCGGTGAGCCGGCCCAGGCCGTTGTAGCCCCAGATGAGCTCCCACACCGAGTCGGTCTGCGAGCCCCCGACGTAGGGCCGCGTCGACGCCGGCACCAGCTCCACGACCGCCACCCACCAGCCGCCGGCGACGACCATCGCCAGCCCGGCGACCAGCAGCTGCCGGATCCGGCGGCCGGGACCGGTCGGCGCGACCACCAGGTACACCAGGGCGAACGCCGGGACGACGAGCAGCGCCTGCAGCATCTTGGTGAGGAACGCGAACCCGACGAGGACGCCGACCAGCGCCAGCCACCGCCCGTTCGCCGTCTCCACGGCGCGGGTCAGCGCGTAGGCGGCGACCGTGAGCAGCAGCACCAGCAGGGCGTCGGGGTTGTCGAACCGGAACACCAGCACCGCGACCGGGGTGAGCGCCGTGGCCGCGCCGGCCAGCAGCCCGGCGCCCGGGCCCGCCACCCGGCGGACGGCGAGGTACAGCACACCCACCGTGGCCACGCCCATCAGCGCCTCGGGCACCAGGAGCGACCACGACGACAGGCCGAACAGCCGCACCGATGCCGCCATGACCCACAGCGCCGCCGGCGGCTTGTCCACGGTGATCGAGTTGGCCGCGTCGGAGGAGCCGTAGAAGAACGCCTCCCAGCTCTGCGAGCCGGCCTGCGCGGCGGCGGCGTAGAAGGCGTTGGCCCACCCCGACGCGCCGAGACCCCACAGGTAGAGCAGCCCGGTGCCGGCGAGCAGGCCGAGCAGCGCCGGGCGCACCCAGCCGGGGTCGCCGTCGCGGCCGTGGACCAGCCGCCGTCCGCGCGAGGGCCGAGCCGGGCGGAGGGTGGCGGCCGTCGCCCCGGCAGGCCCGTTCGACGCGTCGGGCGCAGCGGCGGGCAGGGTCGTGGTCATCGGACGGTCTCCATCTCGAGGACGGCGCTCGCGCCGTCGGCAGGGGTGGGCGTGTCGGCTGGAGAGGCGGGCCGGGGCCGGAAGACCCAGCCCCGGAAGAGGACGAAGCGCAGCAGCGTCGCGGCGGCGTTGGCGGCGACGAGCAGGAGCACCTCCGCCGTCCGGGAGGCGGCCGGGGCGACGGCGTGCAGGACGGCCAGCGAGCCGCCGGTGAGCGCCAGGCCGAGGCCGAAGACGACCAGGCCCTGGGCGTGGTGGACCGCCGCGCCGCCGCTGCCGCGGATGCCGAAGGTGATCCGCCGGTTGGCCGCGGTGTTGGCGACGGCGGTGAGCAGCAGGGCGGTCAGGTTCGCCGCCTGCGCCCCGGTCGCGCCGTGGAGCAGCACGAAGACCAGCAGGTAGGCCAGCGTGGAGAGCACACCGACGACGGCGAAGCGCAGCAGCTGGGCGACCATGCCGGGCGGGACGCCGGGCAGCGGCTGCCGGCCGATCTGGGCGCGCAGCTCGGCCACGGGCAGCCGGCCGGTGGCGAACGCGCGCAGCATCCGGGCGATCCCGGCCAGGTCGCCCTTCGCCGTCGCCACGATGTCGACCCGGCTGTCGGGATCGTCGACCCAGTCCACCGGCACCTCGTGGATGCGCAGCCCGGTCCGCTCGGCGAGCACCAGCAGCTCGGTGTCGAAGAACCAGCCGGTGTCCTCGACCAGGGGCAGCAGCCGGGCGGCGACGTCGGCGCGGATCGCCTTGAAGCCGCACTGCGCGTCCGACAGCGAGGTGCGCAGCGTGCCGCGCAGCAGCAGGTTGTAGCCGCGGCTGATCACCTCGCGCTTGAGGCCGCGGACCACCCGGGAGGAGCGGCACAGCCGGGTGCCGATCGCCAGGTCCGAGTGCCCGCTGACCAGCGGCGCCACCAGGGGCAGCAGCGCGGCCAGGTCGGTGGACAGGTCGACGTCGGTGTAGACCAGCACCGCGGCGTCCGACCGCAGCCAGGCGGTGCGCAGCGCCCGCCCGCGGCCGGGCTCGGGCAGGGCGAGCACCTCGATGCCGGGCAGCTCGGCGGCGACCCGGTGGGCCACCTCGAGGGTGGCGTCGGTGCTGGCGTTCTCCGCGACGGTGATCCGGAAGGGGTAGGGCAGGGCGTCGGTCAGGTGGGCGTGCAGACGGCGCAGGCACGGCTCGAGGTCGACCTCCTCGTCGTGCACCGGGACGACCACGTCGAGGACGGGGACGTCGAGGACGGGGACGTCGAGGCCAGGGACATCGAGGCCAGGGCCATCAGGGCTGGGACGCCCGCGGCCGGTGGGCAGGGCGCGCTCGTGCACCCCGTGCTGGAGCGGTGGCATGCCGTCACGGTCGGCCGCGGATCTGGCGCCGGACCCGGAGGCCACTGAGGGTCTGCTGTGGGGCCGCGGGAACAGTGACGCGCATCACCGGCTTGGGTCGGGACATGAGAGCCGTCGGAGTGACCGAGTTCGGCGGGCCCGAGGCCCTGCGCGTCGTCGACGTCCCGGCCGAGCCGCTGGGCCCGGGGCGGGTCCGGCTGCGGGTCACCGCGGCGGCCGTCAGCCCCACCGACACGCACCTGCGGGAGGGCGCCTACGCGGGGCGCGACCCGGTGCAGGAGTTCCCGTACGTGCCCGGGATGGACGCCGCCGGCGTCCTCACCGAGATCGGCCCCGAGGTGGAGACCGACCTGCAGGGGGGCGACCGGGTGATGGCGGTCGTCGTGCCCTCCGGGGCGCACGGCGCGTACCGAGAGGACCTCGTCGTCCCCGCCGGGTCGGTGGCCCGCTCCCCGGCGGGCAGCACCGACGCCGAGGCCGCGACCCTGCCGATGAACGGCCTCACCGCCCGCCTGGCCCTCGACCTCATGGCGCTGCGACCGGGTCAGGTGCTCGCGGTCACCGGCGCCGCGGGCGCCTTCGGCGGCTACGTCGTCCAGCTGGGCAAGGCCGACGGGCTCACCGTGGTGGCCGACGCGTCGGAGGCCGACGAGCAGCTGGTCCGCGACCTCGGCGCCGACGTCGTGGTCCGCCGCGGGGACGACGTCGCCGACCGCCTCCGCGAGCGGTTCCCCGACGGCGTCGACGGGCTGGCCGACGGCGCGGTGCAGGACGCGCTGGTGCTGCCCGCCGTCAGCGACGGCGGAACGGTGGCCACCGTGCGCGGGTACCGGGGCGACGGGCAGCGCGGGCTGCGCGTGCACCCCGTGCTGGTCCGGCGCTACGCCGAGGAGCAGGCCGCGCTCGACCGGCTGCGGCAGCAGGCCGAGGACGGCGTGCTCACCCTCCGCGTGGCCCGGACCCTCCCCGCCGAGCGGGCCGCCGAGGTGCACCGGCTGCTCGCCGACGGCGGCGTCCGCGGGCGCCTGGTGCTGACGTTCTGAGGTCGCGGGGGGAGCCCCCGGCCTGCCAGGGTGGGGGCACTCCCGGGCGAGCGGGCCCGGGCCGGACGCGGAGGTGCGACAGATGGTGCACAGGCTGGTGGTGAGCTACGGGCAGCCCGACGACCCCGGGGCGTTCGACGCCCACTACCGCGACACGCACGTGCCGCTGGCCACGGCGATGCCCGGCCTGGTCCGCTTCACCGTGGGCCACCCGGTGCCCGTGGACCCCTCCGAGCTGCCGCCCTACCTCGTCGCCGAGCTGGACTTCGCCTCCGAGGAGGACATGGCCCAGGCCTTCGCCTCCCCCGAGGGCGCAGCGGCGGCCGCCGACGTCGGCACCTTCGCCAGCGGTGGGGCGACCATGGTCCACTTCGAGGTGCACGAGGTGCCGGCCGGCACGACCTCCCGGCCGTGACCGCGCTGCCCTCCGGCGCCGCGGGGCGCGGCCGGTGAACGGCGCCCAGGCCCTCCTGCGCACGCTCGTCTCGGCCGGTGTCGACGTCTGCTTCGCCAACCCCGGCACCTCCGAGATGCACTTCGTCGCGGCGCTGGACGACGTCCCGCGGATGCGCGGCGTGCTGACCCTCTTCGAGGGCGTGGCCACCGGCGCGGCCGACGGCTACGCCCGGATGGCCGGCCGGCCCGCGGCCACCCTGCTGCACCTGGGCCCGGGGCTGGCCAACGGCCTGGCCAACCTGCACAACGCCCGCCGCGGGCACGCGCCGGTGCTCAACGTGGTCGGCGACCACGCGCGGTCGCACAAGCGGCTGGACGCGCCGCTGGAGTCCGACGTCGACGCGCTCGCCGGGGCGGTGTCCGGCTGGGTGCGCCGGTCGATGTCCCCGGCCGACGTCGCCGCCGACGCCGCCGAGGCGGTGGCGCAGGCCACCCGCGTCGGGGTGGCCACCCTGGTGCTGCCCGCCGACGTCTCGTGGGAGGACGGCGCCGCACCGGCCGACCCGGTGCCCGTGCGCCCGGCCCCGCAGGTCCCCTCCTCCGTGGTGGCCGACGTGGCCGCCGTGCTCGCGTCGGGGGAGCCGGCGGTGCTCCTCCTGGGCGGCGAGGTGGTGGCCTGCGAGGCGGGGCTGCTGGCCGCCGGCCGGGTCGCCGCGGGCACCGGAGCGCGGCTGCTGGCCGAGACGTTCCCCGCCCGGATGGTGCGCGGCGCCGGCCTGCCCGACCTCGCCAAGCTGCCCTACCCGCCGGAGGTCGCCCTCGCCGCCCTCTCCGGGACGCGGCACCTGGTCCTCGCCGGGGCGAGCGCGCCGGTGCACTTCTTCGCCTACCCGGGGGTGCCCGGCACGCCGGTGCCCGAGGACTGCGCCGTGCACGTGCTCGCAGCAACCGGGGAGGACGGCGTCGCGGCGGTGCAGGCCCTGGCCGAGCTCGCCGCCCCCGGTGCCCGACCGGCGCTGCTCGAACCCGCCCGGCCGCAGCTGCCGAGCGGGGAGCTCACCCCGCGGCGGGTGTCGGCGGTGCTCGGCGCGCTGATGCCCGAGCGGGCGGTCGTGGTCGACGAGGTGATCACCTCGGGCGTGGGCCTGGCCGAGCTGACCGCGGGGGCGCCGCGGCACGACTGGCTGGCGCTGACCGGAGGGGCGATCGGCGACGGGCTGCCCATGGCCGTCGGCGCGGCGGTGGCCTGTCCCGACCGGCCGGTGCTGGCGCTGCAGGCCGACGGCAGCGCCATGTACACCCTCCAGGCGCTGTGGACCATGGCGCGCGAGCAGCTCGACGTCACCGTGGTCGTCTACGACAACGGTTCGTACGCGATCCTGCAGGGGGAGCTGAGCCGGGTCGGGGCCTCCGCGGGCGGCGAGCGGGCCGGGCAGCTGCTCGACCTGGGCGGCCCGGCGCTGGACTTCGTCGCGCTGGCCGGCGGCATGGGGGTGCCCGCGACCCGGGCCACCACCGCCGAGGAGCTGGCCGACCAGCTGCGTGCGGCGTTCGCCGAGCCCGGTCCGCACCTGGTCCACGCGGTGCTGCCGGGACGGCGCTGAACGGCCGGCGGGTCGGCGCGGCTGTCGGGTCGGCGCTGCGCGACCGGTCCGGAGCCGCTCGGGGCCGGCCGCCGGCCGGCCAGGTCAGCGGCCGGTGTCAGTTGGCGGCTTCCTCGTCACCCGCGTCCTCGTCACCCGCGCCGCGGTCGGCTCCCGTGCCGTAGGCAGCAGCCGCGCCGGATGCCGACGGGGGACCGGCGAGGGACGGGTCGGCCGGGGGGAAGGGCGCCGTCGGCTGGCCGGAGAGGACGGGCAGCATGGCGTCGTGCCAGATGGCGGCGCACCTGCCGCTGCCCCCGCCTCCGACGTCCTGGTTCCCCTTGGGGTTGAGCACCATCACGCTGGCGGAGTACTCGGGGGTGTAGCCGATGAAGGAGATGGAGAAGTTGCTCTGCGAGGTCCCGGTCTTGCCGGCGATCTGGTGCCCGGGGACGTAGGCCGCCACACCGGTCTGGCGCGGGTCGGGTCCGGGTTCGACGTCCTTGCGCATCATCTGGGCGAGGGTGTCGGCCACGGCGGGACGGACGGCCTCGGGGGTGCAGGCGTCGCCCGGCACCAGAGGCGAGCCGTCGGCGCCGGCGAGTGGCCGCCCGTCGCGGTCGAGCACCGAGGTGACCGGGGTCGGGTCGCACCGGGTGCCGCTGGCGGCCAGGGTCGAGTAGGCACTGGCCAGGTCCAGCGGGCTGGTCGGCTCCGGGCCGAGGGTGAACGAGCCGCGGTTCTGGGCGATGATCTCGTCGGCCGAGTCGACCGTGAAGTGCATGCCCATCCGCTCGGCGATGCGCACCGGGCCCTCGATGCTGCCCAGCTGGTCCTCGAGGGCGACGAAGTAGGTGTTCGAGGACCGGTAGAGCGCCTGCTCCATGTTCATGGTCCGGATGTCCGCGGCGGCGTAGGCGTGGACGACGTAGGGACGGCCGTTCTCCTTGTAGACGCGGGAGACGTAGGGGTTGCCGGTGGTGATCAGGTGCGAGGCCGGGATGCCGCGGTCCAGCGCGGCGGCGGCGGTGAACACCTTGTAGGTCGAGCCGCCGCCCTGGCTGTGCGCGGTGTTGAGCACGACGGACTCGCACTCGGGACCGCCACACCCGTAGCGGCGGTTGATGCTCATCGCCAGGACGTGCCCGGTCCCGGGTTCCACGGCGGTGTACATGCCGGCCAGCGGGTCGCCCATCGGCACGGTCTTGAGCACCGCCTGGTCGCCGGCGACCTGCATGTCCGGTCGCAGGGTCGTCTGGATGGTCAGGCCGTCGTCCTCCAGCGCGCCCTGGCCGATCCCCAGCCGCTGCTCGAGGTACTGCTGCAGGTACGCGCAGAAGAAGCCGCCCACCACGGCGTCGATGCAGCCGTTCGGTGACCCGGGACTCGGTGCGACGGCCAGCGGCTGGGCGGAGACGCTCGCCAGCTCCCGGTCGGTGATGACCCCCAGGTCGAACATCCGCTGCAGCACCTGGTTGCGCCGGGCCTGCGCGTTCTCCGGGTTGATGATCGGGTTGTCGTTGGCCGGGCTCTGCACCAGGCCGGCCAGCACCGCCGCCTGCGGCAGGGTGAGGTCGGCGGCCTCGACGCTGAAGTACCGCTGGGCGGCGGACTGGATGCCGTAGGCCCCGTTGCCGAAGTACACGGTGTTGAGGTAGCGGGTGAGGATCTCGTCCTTGGAGTGGGTCTCCTCCAGCGCGAGCGCCAGCCGGGCCTCGCGCAGCTTGCGGCCGGGGGTCTGCTCGGTGGCCGCCTGCCGCTCCTCGGGGGTGTCCGCCGTCTGCAGCAGGGTCTGCTTGACCAGCTGCTGGGTCAGCGTCGACCCGCCCTGGCGCACCGAACCCGCCGCGGCGTTGGTCACCAGCGCGCGCAGGGTGCCCTGCACGTCCAGGCCGTGGTGCTGGTAGAACCGCGCGTCCTCGATGGCGACCATGGCCTGCTTCATCACCGGGGCGATCTGCCCACTGGCCACCGGGATGCGGTCGTTGGCGTAGAAGGTGGTGAGCAGCGACCCGTCGGCGGCCAGGACCCGGGTGTTCCCCGGCACGTCGTCGGTCAGTTCGACCGGCAGCGCGGCGGACGCCGGCACCGACGCACGCCCCAGCAGGCCGGCACCGCCGACCCACGGCAGCAGCAGGGCGGCCAGCAGCGCCCCGGCCGTGACCACGGCCAGAGCCAGCCTCACCAGGACGACGGACCGCGGACGCGCCTCGGATGACATCCCAGGCAACGTAGGCCACGCCGCGTCCCGCACGACGGCCCGGCTGGTCACCGGACCCGGATCGACCGTCCACCACGGAGCGGGTCTCACGCTGCGTGAGCACCCGGGTCGGCAGTGCACCGACGGCGCGGCCGTGACGGCGACGGTCCGACCCCCGGGCTCGTCGCCTCACCGGCTGCGTCGCCGCGGAGCGGACCTCCCGGGACTTCCTACCGGTCGAGGGGGACCTTCGGCCCCTGCGAGCGGGGTCCGCGCTCGCGGTGAATGGGACTGCCCGACCGCCCGAGAGCCCGCCTGGACCTGGAGACGCGTGCGTGACTGCCATGACCGAACCCGTCGGGCACCCGACCAAGGTCGCCGTCGTCGGGGCGGGCGCCGTCGGCGCGACCCTCGCCTACGCCTGCCTCATCCGCGGGGTGGCGCACGAGGTCGTGCTCTACGACCTGGACGCGGCCAAGGTCGAGGCCGAGGTCCTGGACCTGCGGCACGGGCTGCAGTTCGTCCCCCGGGCCCAGGTGACCGGAGGCAGCGAGGTGTCGGTCTGCGCCGGGGCCGACGTCGTCGTCGTCACCGCCGGTGCGAAGCAGAAGCCCGGGCAGACCCGGCTGGAGCTCGCCGGCACCAACACGGACATCGTCCGCTCCCTCGTACCCCAGCTGCTGGAGGTCGCGCCCGACGCCGTCCTGGTCATGGTGACCAACCCGGTGGACGTGCTGACCTACGCCGCGCTGCGGGTCTGCGGACTGCCGTCCTCCCGGGTGCTCGGCTCCGGGACGGTCCTCGACTCCTCCCGGCTGCGCGACCTGGTGGCCCGGGAGGTCGGCGTGGCCGTGCAGAGCGTCCACGCCTTCGTCGTCGGGGAGCACGGCGACTCCGAGGTGGCGCTCTGGTCGAGCGCGAGCGTCGGGTCGGTGCCGCTGGACGAGTTCGCGCTGCCCGGGCGCGCTCCGCTCGACGACGCGGCCAAGGCCCGGATCGCCCGCGAGGTGGTGACCGCCGCCGGACGGATCATCGAGGGCAAGGGCGCCACGAACTACGCCATCGGCCTGGCCGGGACCCGCGTGGTCGAGGCGGTGGTCCGCGGCGAGGACCGGGTGCTCCCGGTCACCTCCCTGCTCACCGGGACCGCCGGCCTGGCGGACGTCTGCCTGTCCCTGCCCTCGGTGGTGGGCCGGGGCGGCGTCCGGGCGGTCCTCGACGTCCCGCTCTCCGCAGCGGAGCGGGACGCGCTGCACCGCTCCGCGGACGCCGTCCGCGACGTGGCGCGCTCCCTGGGGATCTGACCGCGCCGCGCACGAGACCGGTCCAGTGCGGAGGTCCGCATGCTCGACGTGCTCGCCGAGAACCCGGTGCTCACGCTCTTCCTCGTCATCGCGCTCGGCTCCGCGGTCGGGCTGATCCCGTTCGGCCCGATCCGCTTCGGGCCGGCCGGCGCCCTCTTCGTCGGTCTGGTGCTCGGCGCTGCCGACGACCGGCTCGGCGCGGACCTGACCCTGGTCCGCACGCTCGGTCTGGCGCTGTTCGTCTACGTCGTCGGCCTCTCGTCGGGCCCGGTGCTCATCCGCACCTTCCGCCGCCAGGCACCGGTGGTGATCGGCTCGGCCGTGGCGCTGCTGGTCCTCGCCGTCGCCACGGTCGCCGGCCGGTTCCTCGACCTCGCCGGCACCTTCCTCGCCGGCACCTTCGCCGGCGCCGGCACGAGCACCGCCGCGCTCGCCGCGGCCACCCAGGCCGCGGGCGGCAGCACCGACCCCGCCGTCGGCTACGCCCTGTCCTACCCGTTCGGGGTGGTGCTGGGAATCCTCGCGATCCACCTCGCCATGCGGCGGCAGCGGGCCACCCCGCGCGACCCGGAGTCCGCGGCAGCGGCCGGGCTGACCGACCTCACCGTCGTCGTCGAGCGCCGCACCAGCCTGGCCGAGGTCCCGGGCGCGGCGACCGGGGAGGTCCGGTTCTCCTTCTGGCGGCACGGGGACACGATCGAGGTCTCCGGCGGTCGCGAGGTCGTCGAGCCGGGCGACCGGCTGGTCGTCATCGGACCGGAGGCCGCGGTGACCCGGGCGGTGGAGTTCCTCGGGTCCCGGGCCGACGAGCACCTCGCCCACGACCGCCGGGACGTCGACTACCGGCGGGTGCTGCTGTCCAACCCGACGCTGGCCGGTCACCGCATCGCCGACCTCGACGTCCCGGGACGCTTCGGCGGGGTGGTCACCCGGGTGCGCCGCGGCGACCTGGACCTGCTGGCCGGTGACGACCTGCACGTGCAGCTGGGCGACCGGCTGCGGGTCGTCGTCCCGCGCCGGCGGATGCGCGAGCTGACCCGCTTCCTCGGCGACACCGAGCGGCAGGTCAGCGAGGTGGACGCGGTCAGCCTCGGGCTGGGGCTCACGCTCGGGTTCCTCGTCGGGCTCATCGCGGTCCCCGTCGGGTCGGTCCGCCTCTCGCTCGGCGTCGCCGCGGGCCCGCTGGTGGTCGGCATCCTGCTCGGCTGGCGGGAGCGGACCGGGCCGATCGTGTGGAGCCTGCCGACCGGCGCGGCCGCCACGCTGCGCCAGATCGGGCTCCTGCTGTTCATGGCCTCGGTCGGGCTGTCCTCCGGTCCGGCCCTGGCCGCGGCGATCACCGAGCCGATCGGCCTCAGGCTCGTCCTCGTCGGGGCGGTGGTGGCCGCGGTCGGACCCGCCGTGATGGCCGCAGTCGCCACCCGGCTGGGGATGAGCCCGGCCCGCACCGGAGGACTGCTCGCCGGGTTCGTCGGCAACCCCGGCCTGCTCGCCTTCGCCAACAGCCGGACCGCCGACGAGCGGGTCACCGAGGGCTACGCCACCCTGTTCGCGGTCGACCAGATCATCAAGGTCCTGCTCGTCCAGGTGATCATCGTGCTGGCCGGCACGGGCTGACCCGTCGGACTCCGCGCGACCGTCGCCGGCGGCGGGTGACACCCGACCGGGTGGCCGTCGGGCGGCGTCGTCCACAGACCGTCGTCGCGGCGCCCCGCGGACGTCCCGGTTCTCCTACTGTCCGTCCGTCCTGACCGGGGGAGACGACGGGGGTGTCGTGCCGACTGCGACCAGCGCGCTGGATGTCGTCGACGGCGAGGTGCGCGAGCTCATCCGCCGCCGCGGGCTGGACCCGTTCACCGACCCGGGGCCGGTGCGGCTGCTGGTGCGCGACGTGGTGGCCGACTACTCCGAGCGGTCGCTGACCTCGGCGCTGCCGCCGATCGGCGACCCGGAGTCGGTCGTGCGCGACGTGCTCGACCGGGTGGCCGGGTTCGGGCCGCTGCAGCGCCACCTCGACGACCCGGAGGTCGAGGAGATCTGGGTCAACGAGCCCGGCCGGGTGTTCGTCGCCCGACGCGGCCGCAGCGAGCTGACCACGACGATCCTGGCCCCGGGCGAGCTGGCCGACCTGGTGGAGCGGATGCTGCGCACCTCGGGTCGGCGCATCGACATGTCGACCCCGTTCGTCGACGCGACGATGCCCGACGGGTCGCGGCTGCACGTGGTCATCCCGGACATCACCCGCCAGCACATGGCGGTCAACATCCGCAAGTTCGTGCTGCAGGCGCACTCCCTCGACGAGCTGGTGGCCCTGGGCACGCTGACCCCGCCGGCCGCCCGGTTCCTGGAGGCCGCGGTGGTGTCGGGGTTGAACATCCTGGTCGCCGGGGGCACCCAGGCCGGCAAGACCACCCTGCTCAACTGCCTGTGCGCCGCCATCCCGGCACGGGAGCGGGTCATCACCTGCGAGGAGGTCTTCGAGCTGCGCGTGCCGCTCCCGGACGTGGTGGCGATGCAGACCCGCCAGCCCAACCTCGAGGGCGCCGGGGAGATCCCGCTGCGCCGGCTGGTGAAGGAGGCGCTGCGGATGCGGCCCTCCCGGATCGTGGTCGGCGAGGTGCGCCAGGAGGAGTGCCTCGACCTGCTCATCGCCCTCAACAGCGGCCTGCCCGGCATGTGCACGCTGCACGCCAACAGCGCCCGCGAGGCGATCGTGAAGATGTGCACCCTGCCGCTGCTGGCGGGGGAGAACATCGGGTTCGGGTTCGTCGTCCCGACGGTGGCCGCCAGCGTCGACCTGGTCGTGCACGTCGGCAGCGACCCGGACGGCCGGCGCCGGGTGCGCGAGATCGTCGCCGTCCCGGGTCGTGCCGAGGACGGCGTCGTCGAGCTGGCCGACGTCTTCACCAGCCGCGACGGCCGGCTGGTCCGGGCGACCGGGTACCCGCCGCACCCCGAGCGCTTCGCCGCCCACGGCTTCGACCTGCCCGCCCTGCTGGACGACGCGCGGGGGATGGCATGAGTCTCGTCGGGGCGCTGCTCGGGCTGGTGCTGGGCGTGGGGGTGCTGCTGGTCTGGCGCAGCGGTCCGCGGGCGCCGCAGCGCCGTCGGGCGGCGCGCGGACCGTCGCGGCGGCAGCAGCGGCTGGCCGCGGCCGGCCTCTCCGGCGTCAACTCCGCGCAGCTGGGCGCCCTGCAGGTGGGGCTCGGGCTGCTGGTGCTGGTGGTCGTCCTGCTCACCACCGGCGCGGTCACGGTGAGCCTGGTGTTCGCCGCGTTCGGGTTCGCGCTGCCCGTCGTCCAGGTGCGCCGGTTGGCCGCCAAGCGCCGGGCGGACCTGCGGGAGGTCTGGCCGGAGGCCGTGGACAACCTCTCCTCCGCCGTGCGGGCCGGGCTGTCGCTGCCCGAGGCGCTGTCGGCGCTGTCCACCCGTGGACCGGAGGTGCTGCGCCCGCCGTTCACCCGCTTCGCCGCGGAGTACCGCTCCAGCGGCCGCTTCGGCGACTGCCTGGACCGGTTGAAGGAGGCTCTCGCCGACCCGGTCGGCGACCGCATCGTCGAGACGCTGCGCGTGGCCCGGGAGGTGGGCGGCAGCGACCTGGGCCGCGTGCTGCGGACGCTGGCCTCCTTCCTCCGCGAGGACGCCCGGGCCCGCGCCGAGCTGGAGACCCGGCAGGGCTGGGTGGTCCAGGCGGCGCGGCTGGCCGTCGCCGCGCCGTGGGTGGTGCTGCTCCTGCTGGCCACCCAGTCGACGACGCTGGCCGCCTACGACTCACCGGTCGGCACCGCGCTGCTGCTCGGCGGCGCCGCGGTCTGCCTGGCGGCCTACCGGCTCATGCTGCGAATCGGCCGGCTGCCGCAGGACGTGCGGGTGCTGCAGTGAGCGCCGGCCTGGCGGGGATGCTGCTCGGCCTGGCCGCGGCGGGCGGCGTCCTGCTCGTGGTCACCTTCGCGCCGCCGTTCCGGTCGGTGCGCCTGGTCGACCGGCTGGCGCCCTACGTGCACGACACCCCGCCGCCGTCCCGGCTGCTGGGCACGGCCACCGAGGCCGGCCTGCTGACCGCCGCGCGGCGGCTGTTCGGCCCGGTGGTCGCCGACGGCGCCCGCGTCGTCGACCGGGTGCTCGGCGGCCGGACGGCGGTGCGCCGCCGGCTCGACGCCCTCGGCGGGGACGCCGGGGTCGAGGACTTCCGCGTCGAGCAGGTGGTGTGGGGCGGCCTCGGCCTGCTGGGCGCGGCGCTGCTCACTGCGGTCGGGTCGCTGCTGGCCGGCGCGCTCAACGTGCTGTCGGTCGCGCTGCTGTGCGTGGCCGGCCTGGTGGGTGGCGTGCTCGGCCGCGACTGGTGGCTGACCCAGCAGGTGCGCCGCCGGGAGGAGCTGTTGCTGGCGGAGTTCCCCGTGGTGGCCGAGCTCCTGGCGCTGGCGGTGACCGCGGGGGAGAGCCCGACCGCGGCGATCGACCGGGTCACCCGGCTCTCCGGCGGCGAGCTGGCCCGCGAGCTGGGCTCCGCGCTCGGCCGGGCCCGCGCCGGGGTGCCACTCGCCGAGGCGTTGCAGCAGGTGGCCGACCGCACCTCGCTGGACCCGCTGGCCCGGTTCGTCGACGGCCTGCTCGTGGCGCTGGAGCGGGGCACCCCGCTGGCCGAGGTGCTGCGTGCGCAGGCGGGCGACGTGCGGGAGGCCGGCAAGCGCCGGCTGCTGGAGGCCGGTGGTCGCAAGGAGATCGCGATGATGGTCCCGGTCGTCTTCCTGGTGCTGCCGGTCACTGTCCTCTTCGCCCTCTTCCCGGGTCTGATCAGCATCGTCTCGCTGGCGCGCTGAGCCGGCGCACAGAGAAAGGAAGGCACATGACGGGTCTCACGGGGGTCTTCACGGGGGTCGTGGCGGCGCTGACCGCACTGGCCGACCGATTGCGCGGGGACGACCCCGAACGGGGCGACGTCCCCGGCTGGGTCATGATCACGGTGATGACGGCGGCCCTGGTGCTGGCCATCCTCGTCCCGTTCCGGGAGGCGATCGTCTCCGCGGTCACCAACGCGCTGTCGTCCGTCACGAGCGGTGGATGAAGGTGGAAGGACCCCTCCACCCCCGCCCCCATGGCCCCGTCTCGAGGCTCGCCCCGAGCTGGCGAGGGGTGAGGAGGACGGGGTCCTTCCACCTGCAGCGAGGCCGTTCCGGCAGCGCGACGGCGAGCGGGGCGGGGCGGTCGTCGAGTTCGTCTTCGTGTCCGTGCTCGTCGTGGTGCTGTTGCTGGCGGTCCTGCAGGTGGCCGTCTACGTGCACACCCGCAACGTGGTGACCGCGAGCGCGCAACAGGGCGCCCGTTACGCGGCCAACGCCGACGTGCCGTCGTCCGCCGGTGCCGACCGCACGGTGGCGATCGTGGCCCGGGCGACGTCGGTGCGGACCGCCGAGGGGCTGGTGTGCCGCTCCGCGGAGGAGGTCGACGCGAGCGGGCTGGCGCTGGTGGTGGTGCGCTGCTCGGGGAGGGTGCCGACGCTGCTGGCCGGGCTGGGCGCCCTGCTGCCGGTCGCGGTCACCGGTCGGGCGGTGGAGGAGGCGGCGTGAGCAGGCTGCGGGCCCGGCTGGGGCGGTTCGACGGCGAGCGCGGCTCGGCGCTGGTCGAGTTCACCTTCATCGCCCTGGTGGTGTTCGTGCCGCTGGTGTACGTGGTGGCCGGCTTCTCGGCGGTGCAGCGCGGGGTGTTCGCCTCGACCGCGGCGGCGCGGGAGGCCGGCCGGGCGATCGGCACCGCTCCGGACCCGGTCACCGGCGCCGCCCGGGCCGAGGTCGCCGCCCGGCTCGCGGTCGAGGACCAGGCGGTCGACGCCACGGACGTGCGGGTGGTCTACGCGCCGGCCGGTGCCGGCTGTGCGGCCGCGGGCGGGTACGCGCCGACGCTGGCGCCGGGGGAGGAGTTCACCGTCTGCGTCACCGTCGTCGTGCGGATTCCGCTGCTGCCGCAGTTCGTCGACGCCAACACCGCCACCGGCGAGTTCGTCGTCGAGCGCGACCGCTACGTCGACGGCTGAGCGGCTGCGGCGCGGACCGAGCCCCGCCGACGGCGGTGCAGGTGCGGCCGGTTGCTCCGCGCTCTCTTGGCTGTGACGTACCTCACAGGCTACGTTCAGCTCGCCCGCGTCCGCGGGACGGCCCGGCGGTACACGCCGAGTCCTGCCGCTGGCCGGGCCGACCTCGACCCACCTGAGGGCAGGAACGGGAGATCGCAGGACCTTCGGGCCGCCATCGGCCCTCGGGGTGAAGCCGCGACCGCCGCGGCCGGGCAGTCCTCCCGCCCGAACCCGACAGCTCATCCCGCAGGCGTGCTCCGGAGGACCCCATGCACCAGCGCGTCTCTGGCGTGCGCCGGCTCGTCCGTGCGCTCCGACCCACCCGTCTCTGCATCATGGCGATCCTGGCGCTCATCGCCCTCGCGGCTCCGGCGCCGGCGATGGCGGCCTCCGACGCCTCGTCCAGCGCGTCAGACCTGTGCGCGAAGGCCGCATCCCGGGCGGGTTTCACCGGCAACAGGCTCGTCACCGCGGTCGCGGTGGGCATGGCCGAGTCGGGTTGCAACCCGACCGCGTACCACGCCAACGGTCCGACGAAGGGCTGTTCGCAGGGCTCGGTGGACCGTGGGCTGTGGCAGATCAACAACTGCTACCACCCCTCGGTCTCCAAGAGCTGCGCCTACGACGCCCAGTGCAACGCCAACGCCGCGTATCGGATCTCCTCCGGTGGCGCCACCTGGAGACCGTGGGCGGCCTACAACAACGGCCGGTACAAGGCCTACCTGGCCCAGGCCAAGACCGCGGTCGACCGACTCGGCTGACCTGCCCCTCCCGCCGGACCGGCGTCACCCCGGCTGCGACGACGTCGGCACGCCGCGGCAGTCGCGCAGGTACCCCGCCCAGTCCCAGCCGGCCAGGAACTCCCGGGCGGCCCGCTGCCCGGCGGTGACCAGCCGGGCCCGCTCGGCCGCGCCGACGTCGAAGTCGGTGAGGCCCGTCCCGGTCGTGTCCACCGAGAACGCCCGCCGGCGCACGCACGGCTGGGCGAGGTAGGTGCGGTCCCGCCCGGTGACCGAGGTCGCCACCAGGGAGTCGAGCAGCCGCAGCGGTGGCGGCAGCAACCGGCGGTGGCCGAACACGGAGACGTCCTCGTCGGAGAGGGTGTCGCCGACACCGACGCCGAACGTCGGCCAGCGGGGGGCGGTGGCGTCGGTGCGGTCGAAGACCTCGACCGGGAAGTTCGACAGCACCCCGCCGTCCACCAGCGTCGACCGGCGCCCGGTGCGCGGGTCGCGCAGCTGCCGCGGCGCGAAGAGGAACGGGATGGACAGCGACGCCCGGACGGCGTCGGCGACCGGCTGCGCATCGGGGTCCAGGCCGTACTCGCGGTAGTCCCAGGGCAGCCGCAGCAGCCGGCCGCGGGTGACGTCGGTCGCCGTCACGACCAGGTGGTAGCGCTGCCACGGCGCCAGGGCCGGGTCGTCGCCGGGGTCCTCGCGGCGCAGGTCGCCGAAGGTGCGCACGCCCAGGTCGGCCAGCTCGCGGCGCACCCACTCGGTGACGTAGCGGCCCGGGTGCAGCCCCGACCGGGTCAGCAGGCCCACCGCCGGGGCGAGGACCGGCACCGGCGCCCACGCGTCGGGCACGCGGTCGTAGTCCAGCCGGGCGGCCCGTTCCCGCACGCCGTCGGCGTCCAGCCCCGCGGCGACGAACGCGGCGAGGACGGCGCCGGCCGAGGACCCCGCGACCCGCTCGAACCGGTACCGCCCCACGAGCTCGACGACGGCGCCGACCAGCGCGATCCCCTTGACGCCGCCGCCCTCGAGGACGAGGTCGGCCGGCAGCCGGTCGGGCGAGGTCACACCGGCACCGTAGGGTCCGACCTGCTCAGCCGCCGCGCTCGACCTCGGCGGACACCACCCCGCGCAGCGCCGTCCGCAGCGCCTCGTCGCCGGCGTCGCCCCGCTGCAGCGCCGTCCGCGCCGCCTCCGGCAGGACGCCGGTGTCGACGTCGTCGAACCAGGTGACCTCCCCGCCGAGGCGACGGCCGATCCGCAGGCTGCCGCCGTCGTGGTGCACCAGGTACTCCTCGCCGTCGAGCTGGACGGTCATCTCGTTGCCCATGGGCAGGTCCTACCCCGCGCGGCGCACGACCCACGCCCGGCCGCGGAGGGAGGATGGGCAGGTGCCGGAGGAGTGCTGCGAGGTGATCGTCACGGGGCCGGACCCGGACTGGCTGGCCGGGTACACGCGGACGCTGGTGCAGGAGCGGCTGGCCGCCTGCGGCCACCAGTCCGTCCCGATCCGGTCGGTCTACCGGTGGGAGGGTGCGGTGCACGACGAGCCGGAGGCGCGCGTCGCGCTGCACACCCGCCGGTCGCTGGTGGAGGAGGTCGTCACGCGCACGGCCGAGCTGCACCCGTACGACGTCCCGTGCGTGATCGCCCTGCCGCTGGCCGGCGGCAACCCCGACTACCTGCGGTGGGTGGTGGAGGAGACGCGGGACCCGCAGCGCGCCGCGGCGGCCCCGTGGGTGTGAGGGGCCGGGATCCGGGCACCGGCACCATCGAGGCAGACGACGAGCGGGCGCCCGCGGCGGGCGACCCGGACAGGGCAGGAGCGTACGTGGCACGACACTCGGGGGAGCTCGAGCTGCCCCTGGACGTCCGCCGTCGGGCGGAGGGGCCGGCCGGATCCACCGTGGTGGTGGAGGCCGTCCTCGCCGCGCTGCCCTCGCCGACGCTGCTCCTCGACGCCGAGGGCACGGTGTTGCTGGCCAACACCGCGTGGGTCAAGGCCGCCGACGTCCTCGGCGACGACCGCGTGCGCATCGGCGTCGACGGCGACTACTTCGCCATGGTCCGCCGCCTCGACGGACAGAGCGCTGCCGCCCTCGTCGAGCAGTTGCGGGCGCTCTCGCGCGGCGAGTGCGCCTCCGTGCAGGCCGACCAGCCCATCGAGCTGCGCGACGGCACCCGGTGGGTGCACGTGCAGGCCTCCCGGGTCGACCGGGCCGGGCAGGTCGTGGTGACCCACACCGACGTCACCTCGCGGGTCGCGGCGGAGCGGGCGTCGGACTGGCGGGCCCGCCACGACACCCTGACCGAGCTGCCCAACCGCGCCCACCTGCACGAGCTCATCGACGCCGCGCTGCAGCTGCCCGACCGCGGCCCGGTGTCGGTGCTCTTCCTCGACGTCGACGGCTTCAAGGACGTCAACGACTCCCTCGGCCACGACGCCGGCGACGACCTGCTGCGCCAGGTCGCCCGGCGGTTGACCGGCTCCACCCGCGTCGACGACACCGTGGGCCGGCTGGGCGGCGACGAGTTCGTCATCCTCTGCCGCGACTGCTCCACCGACGGGGCGCAGGCCCTGGCCGACCGCTGCCGCGCCAGCATCGACCGCCCGTTCGACCTCGGCGGCCGGCTGGTGCGGCTCGGGGTCAGCATCGGGATCGCCACCGCGCCGGAGTCCGGAGCGGTCGCGGTGCGCTCCGCCGACCTGGTGCGGGACGCCGACCTCGCCATGTACGCGGCCAAGGCGGCCGGCCGCAACCGGGTCCGGCTGTTCACCGCCGACCTGCGCAGCGCGGCCCAGCGCAAGGCCACCTTCGCCGCGGAGCTGCGCGAGGCGATCCTCGACGAGCAGCTGGTGCTGCACTACCAGCCGATCCTGCACCTGCCGTCGGGGCGGTGCACGGGGGTGGAGGCGTTGGTCCGCTGGCAGCACTCCACCCGCGGGCTGCTGCTGCCCGGCGAGTTCCTCCCCACCGCCGCCCAGCACGACCTGATGACCGCGATCGCCCGCTGGGTGCTGCGCTCGGCCACCCGCCAGACGGCGGCCTGGTCGCGGGCCGGGCTGCACCTGGTCACGTCGGTCAACATCAGCGCCAGCCACTTCTCCACCGGCACGCTGGTCCGCGACGTCCACGAGGCCCTGGCCGAGGCCGGGTTGCCGCCCGAGCAGCTGGTCATCGAGCTCACCGAGACCTCGGTGGCCGAGGACGCCCAGCGCGCCGCCGCCCAGTTCGCCGAACTGCGCCGCTCCGGCGTGGAGGTCTCCATCGACGACTTCGGCAGCGGCTTCTCCTCGCTGGGCCAGCTGGTGTCGATGCCCACCGGCATCCTCAAGATCGACCGCAGCCTGGTCGCGTTCCCCGAGGGACGCCGCAGCGAGGCCGCGGCGGCGATCGCGGCGGTGGTCGCGCTGGGCCGGGCCTGCGGCGTGCGCAGCTTGGCCGAGGGCGTGGAGACCGCCGAGCAGCTGGAGCTGGCCGAGCAGCTCGGCTGCACCTTCGCCCAGGGCTTCACCGTCGCCCGGCCGATGCCGGCCGACCAGCTGGCCGCCTGGGCGGCCGAGCACGCCGAGCAGCTGTTGGCCGGCGCCCTCCGCTGACCGGCCCCCTGCAGGTAGCAGGACCCCGTCCTCCCCGCCCCTCGCGAGCTGGGGGCAGTGCCCTGGACGGGGCCAGGCGCGAGCGTGCGAGTGGCGGGGGGCAGGGGGTCCTTCCTTCAGCCCGGTTCGCCGCGCGCCTTCCTCCGGGCCACCACGACCAGGTCGACGGCGGCCACCGCGGCGAGCACGAACAGCACGACCGCCGCCCACACCGGCAGGCCGGTGACCAGCCACACGACGCCGCCGCCGACGCAGACGACCAGCCCGAAGGCGGCCAGCACCAGCCGCAGGGTGAGCGCCGACCGCGCCGGCGCCGCGCCGCCGAAGCCCGCGGTGGGGTCGTGGTGGTCGGGGAGGCCGCGCTCGTAGTCCTGCCGCGACCGGCGTCGACGAGGCCCGCTCATGCCACGGCTGGCTACCCCGGACCGGCGGCGCACTACCCTGGGTGGACGTGGCCGCTGACTTCTCCGTCGTCCTGGACGAACTCGACACGACCCTGACGTCGATCGAGGCTGTCCTCGACGTCGACCGGCTGCGCCGCGAGGTGGCGGAGCTCGAGCAGCAGGCCGCCGCCCCCGACCTGTGGAACGACGTCGAGGCCGCGCAGGCCCTGACCGCCCGGCTGTCCTACAAGCAGGGCGACCTGCGCCGGGTCGAGGACCTGCGCCGCCGCCTCGACGACGCCGCCGTCCTGCACGAGCTGGCGCAGGAGGAGGACGACGCCGCGAGCCTCGCCGAGGCCGACGGGGAGCTCGCCGCGCTGCGCGAGGAGATCGACGAGCTGGAGGTGCGCACCCTCCTCAACGGCGAGTACGACTCGCGCGAGGCGCTGGTGACCATCCGCTCCGAGGCCGGTGGCGTCGACGCCGCCGACTTCGCCGAGATGCTCCTGCGCATGTACCTGCGCTGGGCCGAGCGGCACCGTTACCCGGTCGAGGTCTACGACACCTCCTACGCCGAGGAGGCCGGCATCAAGTCGGCCACCTTCGCGGTCAAGCAGCCCTACGCCTACGGCACCCTCTCGGTCGAGCAGGGCACCCACCGGCTGGTGCGCATCTCGCCGTTCGACAACCAGGGGCGCCGGCAGACGTCCTTCGCCGGCGTCGAGGTGCTGCCGGTCGTCGCGCAGACCGACCACGTGGACATCCCGGAGAACGAGGTCCGCGTCGACGTCTTCCGCTCCTCGGGTCCCGGCGGGCAGAGCGTCAACACCACCGACTCCGCCGTCCGGATCACCCACCTGCCCACCGGCATCGTCGTCTCCTGCCAGAACGAGAAGAGCCAGATCCAGAACCGGGCCGCGGCCATGCGGGTGCTGCAGGCGCGGCTGCTGGCCAGGCGGCAGGAGGAGCAGCGCGCGGCGATGGAGGCGCTCAAGGGGGAGGGCAGCAGTTGGGGCAACCAGATGCGCTCCTACGTGCTGCACCCGTACCAGATGGTCAAGGACCTGCGCACCGAGGTGGAGACCGGCAACCCCTCGGCCGTCCTCGACGGAGACATCGACACCTTCATCGAGGCCGGCATCCGCTGGCGGCGGCAGCAGGAGGCCGTGCCGAGCAGCTGAGAAGAGGACCCTCCTGCTCCCCACCGCTCGCAGGCTCGCGGTGGGGCCCTGCGGGGGCCGCCGTCCTGGGCGTCCCCTTGGTCACAGTGGTCCCACGGTGCGTGCGTGAGCACATGACCCTCGGTGACGACACCCCTGGGGATAGGCCGCCATCGTCACGCTCCGTCCAGCGCGCGACGGCGGCGCGCAGTCGGGCGATCACCCATCACCCGTCGCCCGAGAGGTACCGTGGCCCCTCGTGATCGAACTGCAACACGTCACCAAGCTCTACCCGGCCAGCTCCCGGCCGGCCCTCGACGACGTGTCCACGGAGATCGACAAGGGCGAATTCGTCTTCCTCATCGGCTCGTCGGGCTCGGGCAAGTCGACCTTCCTGCGCCTGCTGCTCAAGGAGGACGACCCCACCAGGGGCACCGTCCGGGTCAACGGCAAGACGCTCAACACGATGAGCAGGTGGCAGGTGCCCAAGCTGCGCCGCACGATCGGCTGCGTCTTCCAGGACTTCCGGCTGCTGCGCAACCGCACCGCCGCCCAGAACGTGGCGTTCGCGCTGGAGGTCATCAACAAGCCGCAGCGCACGATCAAGCGCGTCGTCCCCGAGGTGCTGGAGATGGTCGGCCTGGAGGGCAAGGCCGGCCGGCTGCCCAGCGAGCTCTCCGGTGGGGAGCAGCAGCGGGTCGCGATCGCCCGCGCGTTCGTCAACCGGCCGCTGCTGCTACTCGCCGACGAGCCCACCGGGAACCTCGACCCGGAGACCAGCGAGGGCATCATGCTGCTGCTGGAGCGGATCAACCGCACCGGCACCACCGTGGTCATGGCGACGCACGACTACCACATCGTCGACTCCATGCGCCGCCGCGTCATCGAGCTCAACGGGGGCGTGCTCACCCGCGACCAGTCGCGCGGGGTCTACGGCGTCGGCCGCTGAGCTGCCGGCCCCCACCTGCCTGAACTCACGACAGGGAACCAATGCGCGTCAACTTCGTGCTCTCCGAGGTGGCCACCGGGCTGCGTCGCAACCTGACCATGACGGTCGCGATGATCCTGACCACGGCCATCTCGCTCGGCCTCATGGGCACCGGCCTGCTGATCGCCGGGATGATCTCCGACATGAAGGAGATCTACTACGACAAGGTGCAGGTCTCCATCTTCCTGGCCGACGACGTCACCGATGAGCAGCGGACGGTGATCGAGCAGGAGCTCGCGGCCTCGCCCGAGGTCAAGAGCTACATCTACGAGTCCAAGGACGAGGCCTACCAGCGCTTCCAGCAGCAGTTCAGCCAGCAGCCGGAGCTCGTGCAGAACACGCCGCCGGACGCGCTGCCGGAGAGCTTCCGCATCGAGCTGGTCAACCCGGAGCGCTACCCGGTGATCGCCCAGGAGTTCCCCGACGGGCAGAACGGCGTCGACCAGGTGCGCGACGAGGGCGACTTCCTCGACCGGCTGTTCAGCCTGCTCAACGGCGCCCGCAACGCGACGATCGCCGTCGCCGTCGTCCAGGCGCTGGCGGCGTTGCTGCTGATCTCCAACACCATCCAGCTGGCCGCGTTCAACCGGCGCAACGAGACCAACATCATGCGGCTGGTCGGCGCCTCCCGCTGGTACACCCAGCTGCCGTTCATCCTCGAGGCGGCGCTGGCCGGGCTGATCGGTGCGCTGCTCGCCGTGGGCGGCCTGGTGCTGACCAAGGTGCTCTTCGTCGACAAGACCCTGGCCGGGCCGATCAAGGCCGGCATCATCCCGCCGGTCGACTGGAGCGCGATCGTCTCGATCTCCCCCGTCATCGCCGCCGCCGGCGTGGGCCTGGCCGCGGTCGCCGCCTACGTGACGCTGCGCCTCTACGTGCGGTTGTAGCGGCCCGCCCCGCCGACCTCCTCGCGGCGATCATGGAGTCCGGGAAGCGACACGCCGAGGAACGGCGGCGTGTCGCTTCCCGGACTCCATGATCGTTGCCGGAGTGGTGAGAGCGGAGGTCCCCGAGAGCGCGCCGGTAGCCTGAGGGACATGCCGCGGGAACAGGGGCGCAAGCTGATCGCCCAGAACAAGAAGGCGCGGCACGACTACTCGATCCTCGACACCTACGAGGTGGGCCTGGTCCTCACCGGCACCGAGGTGAAGAGCCTGCGCGCCGGCCGCGCCTCCCTGACCGACGGGTTCGCCACCGTGGACGACGGGGAGGTCTGGCTGCAGCACGTGCACATCCCCGAGTACACCCAGGGCACCTGGACCAACCACGCCCCGCGCCGCAAGCGCAAGGTGCTCATGCACCGCGCCGAGATCGACAAGCTGATCGGCAAGACCCGCGAGGGCGGCCTGACCCTCGTGCCGCTGGACCTGTACTTCAGCGACGGCAAGGTCAAGGCCACCCTCGCGCTGGCCAGGGGCAAGAAGTCCTACGACAAGCGGCAGGACATGGCCGAGCGTGACTCCCGCCGCGAGATCCAGCGGGCCTTCGGCCGGTACGTCAAGGGCCGCCGGTGACGGGCGCCTGCTACGACCGGTTCGGCGGGCTCGACGTCCTGACCGTCCGCGACGACCTGCCCGAGCCGCCGGTCGGCCCCGACGCCGGGCAGCTGCGGGTGTCGATCGCCCGGGCGTTCGGCCTGGCGCAGGTGGCCGACGCGCAGGCCCTGGTCGGCGAGGGGCACGTGCGCGGCAGGGTCGTGGGCACGCTGCCGTGAGCACCTCCCCGCCGGTCGACGACGCCGACGTCCCGCGCTACTGGCGCGAGCTGGGTCTGCCGGGGTTGGTCGACGTGCACGTGCACTTCCTGCCCGAGCGGGTGCAGGCCAAGGTGTGGCGCTACTTCGCCTCGGCGCAGACCCACTACGGCACGGCCTGGCCGATCACCTACCCGCTGCCGGACGACGAGCGGCTGGCGGTGCTCGCGCGGCTCGGCGTGCGGGCCTTCCCGACGCTGCCCTACCCGCACCGGGCCGGCATGGCCGCGTGGCTCAACGACTGGTCGGCGGCCTTCGCCCGGGAACACCCCCGGGTGCTGCAGTCGGCCACCTTCTACCCGGAGCCGGAGGCGCCGCACTACGTCGCCGAGGCGCTCGACCGCGGCGCGCGGGTGTTCAAGGTGCACGTGCAGGTCGGGGACTTCGACCCGCGGCACCCGCTGCTCGACCCGGTGTGGGCGCGGCTGGCGGAGACCGGCACCCCGGTGGTGGTCCACTGCGGGTCCGGGCCGCTGACCGGCGAGCACACCGGACCCGCGCCGGTGACCGGGCTGCTGCAGCGCCACCCGCGGCTGCGGCTGGTCGTCGCCCACCTTGGCATGCCGGAGTACCGGGAGTTCCTCGACCTCGCCGAGCGGTACGACGGCGTGCACCTGGACACCACGATGTTCGCCACCGACTTCACCGAGCGGCTCATGCCGTTCGACCCGGCGCTGCGCCCGAGGCTGGGGGAGCTGCGCGACAAGGTCCTCCTCGGCAGCGACTTCCCGTCGATCCCGTACCCCTACGCCCACCAGCTGGCCGCGTTGCACCGGCTGGAGCTGGGGGAGGAGTGGCTGCGCGCGGTCCTGTGGCACAACGGTGCGCGGTTGTTCAGGGTGGATGCGTGACCCCGCGCCTCACCTTCACCTCGACCGTCCTCGGCACACCCGACCCGCGCGGCCTGGCGCGCTTCTACGAGCGGTTGCTCGGGTGGCCGATCCTGGACGACGAAGAGGAGTGGGCGACGGTGCGGCCCACCGACGGGAGCGCGGGGCTGTCCTTCCAGCGGGAGGAGGACCACGTGCTCCCGGTGTGGCCCCCCGAGCCTGGAACGCAGCAGATGCAACTGCACCTGGACTTCGAGGTCGACGACCTGGCCGCGGCCTGCGCCGTCGCCGAGGACGCCGGCGCCCGGCGGCTCGGCGGCCACACGGACCCCCACGAGGAGGTGCGGGTCTACGCCGACCCCGCCGGCCACCCCTTCTGTCTCTTCGTCCGCACTTGAGGAACGGGTGGTCGCCGGTCGTGCCGGCTGCCTACCACCGGCGGCTGGGGTCCACCGCGGTCCGCACCGACGCCCGGTGGACCCGCACCCTGCCGGTGGGGTGAGCGGTGTCGGCCTGGAGCGACGACACGGGCGTGGTCGTGCTGCCCGGCGGGGCGCGGGTGCGCGGGCGCCGGTTGGGCGCGCCGGCGAGCCCGGCCGACTGGGCCGTCGTCCTCGGGAGCGGGCCGCTGCCGCCGTGGCCGGCCCGCCGGGTGCGCTGGCCCGACTTCTGGGTGCCGCTGGACCGCGCCGACGCCGTCGCCGCGCTGCACGAGGCGCTGGCACGGGCGCGGGCGGGGCAGCGCGTCGAGGTGGCCTGCCGCGGCGGGGTCGGGCGCACCGGCACCGCGCTGGCCGCGCTCGCCGTCCTCGACGGGCTGCCGGCCGACGACGCCGTCCCCTGGATCCGGGCCCGCCACCACCCGCGGGCGGTGGAGACGCCGTGGCAGCGGCACTGGCTGCGCTCGCTCGGTCGCTAGGGTGCCCGACATGGTCAGCGCCGATCGGTCCGCTCCCGCCCTGGACCCCAAGGACGTCGCCCGCGCGCACCGCGCCGTCGAGCCGCTGCACAACCAGGTGTACTTCTCGCCCGAGCAGGACGAGTACCTGACCGCCGTGGGGCTGCGCCCGGGGCGGATGTGCTACTTCGCCGGGCGGGCGGCGCCCATGGGCGCGGTCGGGCCGGGCGCGGTGACCGCGACCTTCGCCAACTTCGCGCCGGCGCTGGTGGCCCGGCACGTCCCGCGCGCCTGGACCCTCGCCGGCCCCGAGCAGGTCGTCACCGCCCGCCTCGACGGCGCCCGCGCCTCCCTGACCCGGCTGCTCGGGGGCGCCGAGGCGGTCGCCGCCCCCGAGGTGGCCGAGCTGGCCGGGCTGCTGCGCGAGGCCTGCACCGTGCTGACCCCGGAGGGCCGTCCGCTCTACGCCGGCCACGCCGACCTGCCCTGGCCCGAGGAGCCGGTGCCGGCGTTGTGGCACGGGGCCACGCTCCTGCGCGAGCACCGCGGGGACGGGCACGTCGCCTGCCTGCTGCGGGCCGGCCTGTCCGGCCTGGAGGCGCTGGTCACGCACACGGCGACCGGGCGCGGGTTCACCGAGGCCGCCGCGCGGGCGACCCGGGGCTGGAGCGAGCAGGAGTGGGCGGCCGCCTGCGCCCGGCTGGCCGAGCGGAGGCTGCTCGCCGACGGCGGGCTCACCGAGGAGGGGCTGCGGCTGCGCGCGGAGATCGAGGCGGGCACCGACGAGCTCTCGGCCGCGCCCTGGGTGCACCTGGGGCCGGAGCGGACCGCCCGGGTCATCGCGCTGGGCCGGCAGCTGTCGGCCCGGCTGGTCGAGAACGGCGCCTACCCCGCCGACACCTTCACCGCCACCGCCCGCCGGTGACCCGGCCGCGGCTGCCCGAGGCGGCCGCCGAGGGGCCCACCGCCGACCTGCTCGCGGTCCGCCGCGGCGGCCGGCTGTCCGTGCTCGACCGGCTCCTGCTGCACAGCCCGCCGGTCGCGCAGGGGTGGAACGCCCTGCTCGGCGCCCTGCGGACCGGGACGACGCTGCCCGCCGACCTGCGCGAACTCGTGGTCCTGCGGGTCGCGGTCCTGAACGGCGCCGCCTTCGAGTGGGTCGCGCACGAGCCGATCGGCCGCCGCGCCGGGCTCGGCGACGAGCACCTGGCGGCGCTGCGCCGTCCGGACGCCGCCGGGCCGGTCTGGACGCCGGTGCAGGCCGCCGTCCTGGCCTTCACCGACGCCTCCACCCGTGACGTCGCCGTCCCCGACGCGGTGTTCACCGCCGTCCGCGAGCACCTCGACGACCGGCAGGTCCTCGAGCTCACCGCGCTGGTGGCCGGCTACGCGATGGTGTCCCGCCTCCTGGTCGCGCTGCGGGTGCCGCCGCCGGACGGCGAGGTCCCCGGCTGAGGAGTGACGTCCACCTCCCGGAGGACGCCGGCCCGGACCGGACGTGTCACGATGGACGACGGCCCGCCGACACCGCGGGCGCCGCGGACGACGGGAGGGGGCCTGACCGACGTGCTCAGCGAACCGCCCAGTACCGGCACCGGGGTCCGCGCCGCCTGTTGACAGACCCCGCTGCCTCCACCGGAGAAGGACCCCGTCCCGGCTCCGTCCCGAGGCTCACCCCGAGCGTGCGAGGGGTGAGGAGGACGGGGTCCTCCAGGGGCCCGCGGTGGGACCCTGCAGCGGGGCCGCGGCGGGGTGCGGACCTCCGACGCGTCCCCCGCTCCAGCGTCTCCCCGGGAGTCCGTCGTGGTCGACCGCCGTCGCACCTCCCTCACCGCCCTGTCCGGCCTCGGCCGCCGGCCGCGGCCCCAGCTCAGCCTCGCAACCCCGCCGCCCGCGCCGGTGGCGCGGCAGCGGGCGTCGCTGATCGTCGACAACGCCGTCTACTCGTCCGGCCGGCGGGTGGCCACGCCCGACACCGCCGCCGAGAGCCACGACTGGCTGGTCGAGGACCCCGAGCGGCTGGTGTGGCTGGGGCTCTACCGGCCCGAGCCGGCCGAGCTCGGCGAGCTGGCCGAGCAGTACGACCTGCCCGACCTCGCCGTCGAGGACGCGATCAAGGCCCACCAGCGGCCCAAGTTCGAGCGCTACGGGGCCACCCTGTTCGTCGTCCTCAAGGCCGCGCGGTACCTGGACGCGACCGAGGAGGTGGAGTTCGGGGAGCTGCACCTGTTCCTCGGACCCAACTTCGCCATCACCGTGCGGCACAGCGAGTCGCCGGACCTCTCCCGGGTGCGCCGGCGGCTGGAGAGCGAGCCGGCGCTGCTGGCCAAGGGCAGCGAGGCGGTGCTCTACGCGATCCTGGACGCCGTCGTCGACGGCTACCGGCCGGTGGTCGAGGGGCTGGCCACCGACATCGACGAGATCGAGACCGAGGTCTTCCGCGGCGACCCCGGCGTCTCCCGGCGCATCTACGAGCTGTCGCAGGAGGTGCTGGAGTTCCAGCGCGCCGCCCAGCCGCTGCTCGGCATCCTCGCCGCGATCGCCGCCGGCTTCGACAAGTACGGCGTGGACGAGGAGCTGCGCAGCTACCTGCGCGACGTCGAGGACCACGTCGTCGGGGTCACCGAGCGGGTGGAGGCCTTCCGGCTGCAGCTGCGCGACATCCTCACCGTCAACGCGACCCTGGTGGCCCAGCGGCAGAACGAGGAGATCCGCGAGCTCACCGAGGCCTCGATCGCCCAGGGCGAGGAGGTCAAGAAGATATCCGCGTGGGCGGCCATCCTGTTCGCCCCGACGCTGGTGGGCACGGTGTACGGGATGAACTTCGACGACATCCCCGAGCTGCACTGGCACCTGGGCTACCCGTTCGCGCTGGTGCTCATGATCGGGGTGAGCGTCACCCTGTACGCCGTCTTCAAGCGACGCGGCTGGATCTGAACGACGCCCCCGCAGCCCCGCAGCCCTCCCCATCCCCCCGCCCTCCCCGGCCTCCCCGGAGTCGATCATGGGGTTGTTGCTCCCCGACACGCCGTGGCGAGCGTGTCCCGCGGCAACAACCCCATGATCAACTCGGCGGACGGCGGACGGCGGACGGCGGACGGGCGGACGGTGGACGGTGGACGGCGGACGGCGGACGGTGGACGGTGGACGGTGGACGGTGGACGGTGGACGGTCAGTGCAGGCGCCCCTGCTCGTCGCAGGGCGGGTCGGTGTCGCCGCCGGGGAGGTCGGTGATCCGGCGCTCGACGTTGAGCATCGCGGTGGGCCCGATCGCGGCCAGGCCGTCGTAGGGGCGGTCGAGGTCGTGGATCACCAGCAGGGTGAAGCCGGAGACGACCGTCGTCCCGACGAGGACGGCGACCTGGACCCGGGTCCGCACGCCCGGGTGGCCCAGCGCGGCCGGCCCGGCCAGCGAGATGGCCACGGTGATCAGCATGAGCGCCCACACCACGCCCGGGACGGCCGCCCGGGCTTCGTCGGCCCGCTCGATTCGGGCCTGGATGCGGTCGCCGTTCTCACCCAGGATCGTGCCGATCACGGCGCTGTTGCGCTCGTCCTCGGCGGCCTGCGCGAGCGTCGCGGTGATGTTGTCGGCCGCGGCGTCGGCGATCGGCGAGGGTCGACCGTCCCGGGCCTGCGCGCCCCAGTCGGGCCCGGTCACCGACCGCACGTAGCACCTGATGGCGCCCAGGACGTCGTTGCGCGCCTCGGGGGTCAGCAGTACCGCGTTCTCCGCCATCGACAGCACCGCACCCGCCTCGGCGGCCGCCTGGTTGCCGGCGCCGTCGTAGGAGGCGTACACGGAGAACAGCACGAACGCCAGGAGCAGCCCGGCCAGGGTGCGGACCGAAAGGATCAGCTCGTTGATGGGCAGCCGCTCGATGCCCATCCGCGGGTCGTCGTGCGTCGACCGGTTGAGCAGGTAGCGCTGTGCCGCGAAGCCGACCACCGCGGCCAACAGGATGACCGCGACGATCAGCAGCATCCGGGAACGGTAACGGCGGGGACGTGGCCGTGCACCCTCCGAGGATCGGGATCCGTGGCAGTGCTGACCTCGTGCCCGCGCCGGGTGGGGCCGCCGTCGGGGCGTCCGCGGGTGACACGGTGCCCTCGGGGAACACCGGAGCCGCGGGTGCCGTTATCCTGACTGCACAACTGCACAGGGGGTGAATGGTCTCGACTGCGGTCGGATGACCAGGGGAAGCGAGCCGAGGAAGCCGACGATGAGCTCGTTAACCACGCGTCGGGAACAACACAAGCGCCGACTCCAGTCAGCGCGAGTTCGCCCTCGCTGCCTGATAGCAGCGTAGGCGACTCTGTCAGCCCGGGTTCGTCATCGGCCCGGATCCTGGCATCAGCTAGATGACTCACCGTGCGTGCCGGTCGCGGGTGCGCGCGGGACACCGCACAGCGACTGGGCCCGTCATCCCGTCTCGTCCGTGAGATCGGGAGGGCCGAGCAGAGACGGAGCGGACTGCGCTCGGAGAAGCCCTGGCCTTGCGTCGTAGGACGCGGGTTCGATTCCCGCCACCTCCACCAGGACCGTCTTTCTCGAACCGGCGTCCAGAGACGCAGAGGCGAGTGAGTCGGTCCAGGCCCCCTGAAGACCCCCGGCACCGTTGGTGTCGGGGGTCTTCGCATGTCCGCGCGAAGCCTGCCGGCGACGCTCCGTCCTGGCGAACGACCAGGTCTGCCCGGCGGCACGCAGGTCACCGAAGGGGGCTCCTCGCGGGGTCCCGGTGAACAGCGGGGCGCGAGCCGCAAGGTTGCGATCTTGAGCCGGAGACGTTGAGGCCCGTGGTCCTTGCTGAGTGGGTGTTGCTGAGACAGTCGCGTCCGCCAAGGTGGTGTACGGCGGGCTCGCGGATGACGGATGAGCCCTCGAACGTGAAGGCGGCCACCGCGTGATCTTCTGGAGACCTCTCACAGTCCTTCAGGAGACAGACGCGATGA
>NZ_QOHF01000033.1 GCF_003319115.1 Geodermatophilus sp. TF02-6
CCCCGTCTCGCAGATCTCACGCTGGACATCAACGGTGTCGAGCGAGCAGGGCGATGACGAGGCGGCACCTCGGGCGCATCACCGACCCAACCAAGATCGGTGACGGATGGATGGTGCACCAGTGAGCCGCACGCAGCTGTCGCCGCAGCGCCGGCGCGCCGACCGCGCCCGGCTGGCCGACGAGGTCGTCGACGTGCTCGTGGTCGGCGGCGGGCCGACCGGGGCCGGGGCCGCTCTCGACGCCGCCAGCCGCGGCCTGTCCGTCGGGCTGCTCGAGGCCGGCGACTGGGCGGCGGGCGCCCGCGGCCGGCGGGGCACGCTCGTCCCCGCCGCCGGCTCCCCGGTGCTCGGGGAGGCGCCGCGCGAGCGCGCCCGGCTGGTCACGACCGCCGCGCCGCACCTGGTCCGGCCGCTGCCGCTGCTGCTGCCGCTGACCGGCCCCGCCTGGCGGTCGGCGCGCGCGGCCGGTGCCGCCCTCGACGTGCTCGGGCCGTCCGTCCCCCGGGTCCTGTCCCGCCGGGCCGCGCTGGCGGCCTTCCCGGGGCTGCGCCCCGACGCCGTGGCCGGCGCCGTGCGCACCCGGGGAGCACGGGTCGACGACGTCCGCTACACCCTCGCCCTCGTGCGGACGGCGGCCGGCTACGGCGCCCGGGTGCTCTCCGCCGCCCGCGTGACCGGGCTGCTGCGCGACGGGGCCGGCCCCCGGGCTGCGGTGGTGGGCGCGCGGGTCGTCGACGGCACCGACGGCTCGGCGTTCGCCGTGCGGGCCCGCAGCGTCGTGGTCGCCACGGCGGTCGCCACCGGCCCGCCGGAGGCCGTGGGCCTGGTGCTGCCGCGCTCGGCGATCGACGGCGGGGACCACCCCGACGGCGAGCGGCCGGGGCTGCTCCTGCCGTCGACCGCCGGCGTGCTGGCCGTCGTCCCCTGCGGGCAGCGGTGGGTCGTCACCGGCGCCGGCGCGGACGCCGGCGCCCTGCTCGCCCGGGTCGGCCGGGTGCTCACCCGGCCGGTCCCCGCCGACCAGGTCGTGGGGATCTGCGCGGGGCCGGAGCCCACCGGCCGGCTCGCTCGGGAGCGGGCGGTCACCACGCCCGCCCCCGGGCTGGTGCACGTGGCCGACGGCGGCGTGGCGACCTACCGCAGGAGGGCGGCCGAGGCCGTCGACGCGGCGACCGCCGGGTTGCCCGGCGTGCCGCCGTCCCGGAGCGCCCACCTGCCGCTGGTGGGTGCGCGCCGCTGGGACGCCGTCCGCGACCGCGCGCCGGAGCTGGCCGCCGCCGGCGGCCTGCCCGAGGACGCCGTCGACCGGCTGCTGCACCGGCACGGCGACCGCGTCGGCGAGGTGCTCGACCTGGTCCGCGCCGACCCGGAGCTGGGTCGGCCGCTGCCAGGAGCGCCGGAGCACCTGGCCGCCGAGGTCGTGCACGCGGTCGCCGTCGAGGGGGCGCTGCACCTGGACGACGTCCTCACCCTGCGCCTGGGCCTGCCCACCGCTGCGGCGGACCGGGACGGCGGGTCCGGAGCCGCGGTCGCCGGGCTCGTGGCCGGCGTCCTCGGCTGGGACGCCGGGCGCACCGCGGCCGAGGTGGCCCGCCACCGGGCCCGCGTCGCGGCCGAGCGGCTCGGCGTCCCGGGCGCGCGCTCCGCGGTGTGACCCGAACGGGGCAGTGCACCGGGACGCGAGTGGTCCGACACACCCACGCGCCCACTTCGCCAGTAGCCTCGTCGGTGATGTTGCAGCTCACCAGCGCGGTCCGCCACTACCCGTGGGGTAGCCGCACCGTCATACCCGAGCTGCTCGGCCGCGCCAGTCCCGCCGACCTCCCGCACGCGGAGCTGTGGATGGGTGCCCACCCCGACGAGCCGAGCGTGCTCGCCGACGGCCGGCCCCTCGACAAGGCCATCGCCGAGGAGCCCGAGCGGCTGCTGGGTGCCCCGGTCGTGGCGCGGTTCGGGCCGCGGCTGCCGTTCCTCATGAAGGTGCTCGCCGCCGACCGGCCGCTGTCCCTGCAGGCGCACCCCACCACCGAGCAGGCGGAGGCCGGGTACGCCGCCGAGGAGGCCGCGGGCATCCCGCAGACCGACCCGACCCGCACGTTCAAGGACCCCTGTCACAAGCCCGAGCTGATCCTGGCGCTGACCACGTTCGAGGCGCTGTGCGGCTTCCGGCCGGTCGAGGAGTCGCTGCACTGCCTGGCCAAGCTGCAGCTGCCCGAGCTCAAGCCGACGATCGCCGCCCTCGCCCGCCGCGGGCTGCGGGCGGCGATCCCGCAGCTGCTGGCCCTCTCCGGCGTGCGCCGCACCTCCCTGGTCGAGGCCGTGGCCGAGGCCGCGGCCCGGTTCGTGGCCGCGCACGACCCGGAGTTCATCAACACCTACCGGTGGGCCGCGAACCTGGCGGAGGCCTACCCCGGCGACCCGGGCGTGGTCGTCTCGCTGATGTGCAACCACCTCAAGCTGGCGCCGGGTGAGGCGGTGTTCCTGCCCGCCGGGAACCTGCACGCCTACCTGTGCGGCGCCGGGGTCGAGGTCATGGCCAGCTCGGACAACGTGCTGCGCGGCGGCCTGACCGCCAAGCACGTCGACCTGGCGGCGCTGATCGAGGTGCTCGACTTCACCGACGGCCGGGTGCCGGTCATCCACCCGGTCCTCGGGCCCGCTGGGCTGCGCTACCCGGTGCCGGTGGAGGACTTCGACCTCACCCGCGTCCAGCTGGACGCGCAGGCCGGAGTCCTGACCACCCGCGGCCCGCAGATCCTGCTGTGCACCGAGGGGCAGGCGGTGCTGGCCGCGGCCGACGGCGAGCTGGTCGTGCGCAAGGGTGCGGCGGTGTTCGTCCCGGCCGGCGAGCCGGTGAGCGCGCGTGGCCCCGCCGTCCTCTACCGGAGCACCACGAACCTGCACTGACACCTCGGCCCGGGGGCGTGTCGCTCCCGGGCCGCGCCCGCGTCGCCCAGCATCGACCCCATGGGTCCTGCTGAGCGCAGTTCCGTGTCCGTGCGTCCCGCCCCGGCACCCCGCCGGGTCCGCCGCGGGGGAGTGCTCGCCGCGCTGCTGCTCGTCCTGACCGGCTGCGGCCTGCTGCCCGAGTCCGGCGGCCCGCCGACCGGCGTCCTGGACGACGGCGCCGCGCAGCAGGCGATCGCCGCGGCGCCGCCGGGGTCCGCGCTGGCCACGCTGGGCGAGCTCGCGGTCAAGGGACGCGCGCCGCGCACCGGCTACGAGCGGCAGCGCTTCGGCGAGGGCTGGGTCGACACCGACCACAACGGGTGCGACACCCGCAACGACGTCCTGGCCCGGGACCTGACCGACGAGACCCTCCGGCGCGGCAGTGACTGCGTGGTCGCCACCGGCACCCTGCACGACCCGTACTCCGGTCGCACCATCCGCTTCCGGCGGGGGGCCGACACCAGCGACGACGTGCAGATCGACCACGTCGTCGCGCTCTCCGACGCCTGGCAGAAGGGCGCCCAGGGCTGGGACACCGCCGAGCGCACCGCCTTCGCCAACGACCCGCTCAACCTGCTGGCCGTCGACGGCCCGCTCAACATGCAGAAGGGGGACGGCGACGCGGCGACCTGGCTGCCGCCGAACACCTCGTACCGGTGCGCCTACGTCGCCCGGCAGGTCGCGGTCAAGGCCGGCTACGGGCTGTGGGTGACCCGCGCCGAGCGCAACGCCGCGGCCACGGTGCTCTCCGACTGCCCCGGCGAGCCGCTGCCCGGGAGCGGCGGCGGTGCGACGCCGCGGTCGGCACCCCCGGCGGAGGTCTCCTACGCCGACTGCGCCGCCGTCCGCGCGGCCGGGGCGGCGCCCATCCACCGGGGCGACCCGGGGTGGCGCGACACCTTCGACGGCGACGGGGACGGCGTCGGCTGCGAGTAGCGCGACGACCGGCCGAGCGCCCGGTGATCAGCTGACCTGGTCGTCCCGCGTCCTGGCTCACCGTCGACCGTGAGCCACGACGCTCGACGGTCAGCTGACCTGATCACGGCGGGCCGCCGCGTATCCTGGACGGCGGCACGAGCCCCGCCGAAGCCTCGGCGCGCTCGCTCTCCTCCGAGATCCCCCGACCGAGAGCGCTCGCCCCCGAGGCCGAGCGCGGACGTGGAGCGACATGACCGGCACGCGTGTGCTGACCGACGGCGACTTCCGGGTCGCTGACCTCACCCTCGCCGGCTTCGGCCGCAAGGAGATCACCCTCGCCGAGCACGAGATGCCCGGCCTGATGGCGCTGCGCGCCGAGTACGGCGACGAGCAGCCGCTGGCCGGCGCCCGCATCGCCGGCTCGCTGCACATGACCGTGCAGACCGCCGTCCTCATCGAGACGCTCGTGGCGCTGGGTGCCGACGTCCGCTGGGTCAGCTGCAACATCTTCTCCACCCAGGACCACGCCGCCGCGGCGATCGTCGTCGGCGACGGCACGCCCGAGCGGCCCACCGGCGTCCCGGTCTTCGCCTGGAAGGGCGAGACGCTGGAGGAGTACTGGTGGTGCACCCAGCGGCTGTTCGAGTTCCGCGACGAGGAGGGCGCCGTCGTCGGCCCCAACATGCTGCTGGACGACGGCGGCGACGCGACCCTGCTGGTGCACCTGGGCACCCGGTTCGAGGCCGAGGGCGCCGTCCCCGACACCACCGAGGCCGACTCGGAGGAGTACGGCGTCATCCTGACCGCGCTGCGGGAGAGCCTGGCCCGCGACCCGCGGTACTGGACCCGCATCGGGCAGGGCATCGCCGGGGTCACCGAGGAGACCACCACCGGCGTCCTGCGCCTGTACGAGCTCGCCCGCGAGGGCCGGCTGCTGTTCCCGGCGATCAACGTCAACGACTCGGTCACCAAGAGCAAGTTCGACAACCTCTACGGCTGCCGGCACTCGCTCATCGACGGGCTCAACCGGGCCACCGACGTGATGATCGGCGGCAAGCTCGCCGTGGTCTGCGGCTACGGCGACGTCGGCAAGGGCTGCGCGGAGTCGCTGCGCGGCCAGGGCGCTCGGGTGGTCGTCACCGAGATCGACCCGATCTGTGCGCTGCAGGCCGCGATGCACGGCTACGAGGTGACCACCCTCGACGAGGTCATCGGCCGGGCCGACATCGTCATCACGGCCACCGGCAACCGGGACATCATCTCCGCCGAGCAGCTGGCCCGGACCAAGCACCAGGCGATCGTCGGCAACATCGGCCACTTCGACAACGAGATCGACATGGCCGGCCTGGCCCGCACCCCGGGCATCGAGAGGACGACCGTCAAGCCCCAGGTCGACGAGTGGCGGTTCCCCGACGGCCACACGATCATCGTGCTCTCCGAGGGCCGGCTGCTGAACCTGGGCAACGCCACCGGGCACCCGAGCTTCGTGATGAGCGCCTCGTTCTCCAACCAGGTGCTGGCGCAGATCGAGCTGTGGGGCAACCGGGCCGCCTACCAGGGCGAGCAGCCCACGGTCACCGTGCTGCCCAAGAAGCTCGACGAGCACGTGGCCCGGCTGCACCTCGACGCCCTCGGCGTGCAGCTCACCGAGCTGACCAAGGTGCAGGCCGACTACCTCGGCGTCCCGGTGGAGGGCCCGTTCAAGAGCGACCACTACCGGTACTGACGGCCGCGCTCCAGGGTCCCTCCGCCTGAGCGTGCGAGGCGTGGGGAGGAGCGTGGTCCTCCTGACGTCGCCAGGCTCGCGCCAGGCCCCGTCCAGAGGCTCGCCGCGAGCTTGCGAGTGGTGAGGAGGACGGAGTCCTCCTGCCTGCAGGGGGCGGCGGGACCCGGGACGGGGCCGCTCTCCTGGCGGGTGTCCCCGTTTCCGGCGCCGGTCAGCGCAGAATGGTCGCCGTGCCACCCACTGTTCCCCACAACGGGTCCAGCCGCGGCCGCGTCCTGGTCGTCGACGACGACGCCGCCCTCGCCGAGATGCTCGGCATCGTGCTCCGCCGCGAGGGCTACGAACCGGCGTTCGTCTCCGACGGCAACCGGGCGGTGGGTGTCTTCCAGCAGACCCGCCCCGACATCGTGCTGCTCGACCTGATGCTGCCCGGCCGCAACGGCCTGCAGATCTGCCAGGACATCCGCGCCCAGTCGGCGGTGCCGATCGTCATGCTCACCGCCAAGGGCGACACGATCGACGTCGTCCAGGGGCTGGAGGCCGGCGCGGACGACTACGTCACCAAGCCGTTCAAGCCGGTGGAGCTGGTCGCCCGGGTGCGCGCGCAGCTGCGCCGGGGCGAGAGCGGGCAGGCGGAGAACCTCAGCATCGGCGACGTCCACATCGACGTCCCGGCGCACCAGGTGACCCGCGACGGCGTGCCGATCGGGCTGACCCCGCTGGAGTTCGACCTGCTGGTGGCGCTGGCCCGCAAGCCGCGTCAGGTGTTCACCCGTGAGCTGCTGCTCGAGCAGGTGTGGGGCTACCGGCACGCCGCCGACACCCGGCTGGTCAACGTCCACGTGCAGCGGCTGCGGGCCAAGATCGAGCAGGACCCGGAGCGGCCGGAGGTCGTGCTGACCGTGCGGGGCGTGGGCTACAAGGCGGGGCCACCGTGACCGATCCGGCGAGGTCGCGCCGGGGGGTCGTGACGGCGGCCCGCCGACGGCCGTGACCGCGCAGCCGGCCGAGACCACCGCGGCACCCGCCGCGTCGGAGGCGCCGTCCTCCCCGGTCGAGGCGCCGGCCGCCCCGCGGGTCGCCCCGCGACGGGGGTCGGCGGGCCGTCTCCGGACCCTGCGCCGCAGTACCCGGCGGGCCCGTCGGGCGCTGCGTCGGCTGGGCGCCCGGGCGCTGCACGCCTGGCGGTCGTCGCTGCACGTGCGGATCGGCGCGATCACGATGCTCGTCGCCGGGACCGTCGTGGTGATCGTGAGCCTGGTGCTGTTCAGCCAGATCCGCGACCAGCTGCTGTCGGTGAAGCGGCAGGCGGCCATCGACCAGGCCCAGGCCGGCGTGCTCTACGCGCAGAACGAGGTCGCGGGCATCGCCACCGGTGACGCCGCGAGCGTCCGCTCGACGCTGGACCGCACCATCAAGCAGCTGCAGGAGCGCGGCAGCCCGGCCGGCGACTTCGAGGTCGTGATGGTCTACCGGAGCGGGGACACCGAGCGGCCGCCCGCGGTCAGCCAGCGCGGCCTCTACCCCGCGATCCCGGCCGAGCTGCGTGCCGACGTCGCCTCCGGCGGGCAGTTCTGGCAGTACGCGCGGGTGCCCGACGCCTCGGGGCAGCCGCGCCCGACGCTGCTCATCGGCGCCCCGGTGCCGACCGAGGCGTCCGCCACCGAGCGGATCGAGCTGTACTACGCCTTCCCCCTCGACCAGGAGCAGGAGAGCCTGTCGCTGTTCCGCAGCACGGTGGTGATCAGCGGCATCGCGCTCACCCTGTTCGTCGTGGGCATCGGCGTGCTGGTGACCCGGCTGGTCGTCGACCCGGTGCGGCGGGCCGCCGGGATCGCCCAGCGGCTGGCCGAGGGCCAGCTCGAGCAGCGGATGACGGTGCGCGGCGAGGACGACCTCGCCCGGCTGGCCACCAGCTTCAACGCCATGGCCGACAGCCTGCAGCGGCAGATCACCCAGCTGGAGGCGCTGTCGCAGCTGCAGCAGCGGTTCACCTCCGACGTCTCGCACGAGCTGCGGACGCCGCTGACCACGGTGCAGATGGCCGCCGACGTCCTGTACGAGTCCCGCGGCGACTTCCCGGGGCACGTGGCCCGCTCCGCGGAGCTGATGCACACCGAGCTCGACCGGTTCGAGGTGCTGCTGACCGACCTGCTGGAGATCAGCCGCTACGACGCCGGGGCGGCGGTCCTCGACTGGGAGCCCACCGACCTGGGCGCGCTGGTGCGGCGGGTGGTGGGCGCGATGTCCGCGCTGGCCGAGCGGCACGGCTGCGCGCTGACCGTGACCGGTCCGGAGGCCGAGGTCATCGCCGAGGTCGACGCCCGGCGGGTGGAGCGGGTCCTGCGCAACCTCGTCGGCAACGCGATCGAGCACGGCGCGGGCCGGCCGGTGGAGGTCACCTGGGCGGCCAACCGGACGGCGGCCGCGGTCACCGTCCGCGACCACGGGGTGGGGTTGTCCTCGGCCGAGGCCCAGCACGTGTTCGACCGGTTCTGGCGGGCCGACCCGTCGCGGGTGCGGACCGTCGGCGGCAGCGGGCTGGGGCTGTCGATCAGCCTGGAGGACGCCCGGCTGCACGGCGGCTGGCTGCAGGTGTGGGGCCAGCCGGGGGTGGGGGCGCAGTTCCGGCTGACCCTGCCGCTGACCGCGGGAGCCGAGCTGACCAGCTCGCCGCTGCCGCTGCGGCCGGCGGTCGCCCGTCGTCCCGGGGTGCCCCGGTGAGACGCCTCGCCGTCCTGCTCGCGCTCCTGTCGGTGGTGCTGGCGGCGTGCTCCGCGGTGCCGTCGGACTCGCCGACGGTGCAGATCACCCAGGCGCCGACCCGGCTGGACGAGGAGGTGGGCATCGAGCCGCTGTCGCCGGAACCGGGTGCCACCCCGGAGGAGGTGGTGCGCGGGTTCCTCGACGCCGCCGCGAGCACGGTGCGCGGCCACCCGGTGGCCCGCGAGTACCTCGCGCCCGAGTCGCGGGACTCGTGGTCGGACGAGGGGGACGTCACCGTCCTGGGCCAGGACTACGCCACCGTGACGACCGACTCGGGCACCGTGGCGGTCACCGCCGACCTGGTCGGCACGATCGACCAGCGGGGCGTCTTCAGCGTGGGCGGCCAGGAGGTCTACACCCGGGAGTTCACCCTCCAGCAGGTGGACGGCGAGTGGCGGGTCGCCGACCCCCCCGACGGGCTGCTGGTGCTCGAGCCGGACTTCGAGCGGCTCTACCAGCGGCGCGACCTCTACTTCCTCGACCCGACCGGGCAGCGCGTCGTCCCCGACCCCCGCTACCTGATCGGCGGGGAGGCCCAGCCGACCGTGCTGGTGGAGCGGCTGCTCGACGGGCCGTCGTCCACCCTGGACGCCGGGGTCCGCAACGCGCTGGACGGCGCCGCGCTGCGCAGCACGGTGACCGTCTCGGCGCAGGCGGTCACCGTCGACCTGACCGGCCTGGCCGACGTGCCGCCGTCCCAGCTGCCCCAGCTGTGCGCCCAGCTGGTGTGGACCCTGGAGCAGCTGCCGTCGGTGCGGTCGGTGGAGATCCTCTCCGACGGCGAGCCGCTGGCGCTCCCCGGCGTCCCGACCATGCAGACGGTGGACACCTGGACGACGTTCGACCCCGAGGCCGTCCCGGTGGACGCGGTCGGCCACTACCTCGACGGCGGCGCCCTCTGGACGGCGGCCGACCCCCCGGCGCCGGCCCCCGGCCCGGCCGGCGCGGGCGCGTACGGCCTGACCACCGCGGCGGTGGCCACCGACCCGGGCACCGCCGCGCTCACCCAGACGGCGGGCACGGCCGTGCGCGACGGGCAGGCGACGCTGCTGGTGGGCCCCTACGGCGGCGAGCTGGCCCCGGTGCTCGCCGGTGGCACCCTGAGCGCTCCCACGGTGGCCGCCACCCGCGGGGAGTTCTGGGTGGTCCGCGACGGCGGCGCGGTGGTGCGGGTGCCCGCGGCGGGCGGCACGCCGCAGGCGGTCAGCGCCCCCACGCTCCCGGGGCTGGGACGGACCACGGTGCTGCAGCTCTCGCCCGACGGCGTCCGCGCCGCGGTGGTCGTGGCCGACGGGCAGCGCGACGTCCTCTACGTCGGGACGGTCGTCCGCTCCCAGGAGGGGCCGGTGGCGCTGCGCGACCTGCGCGAGGTGACCCCCACGCTCGGCCAGGTCGTCGACGTCGCCTGGCGGACGGCGGGCAGCCTGCTCGTGCTGGCCGGGGACGCCGGCGAGGACCGGATCGTCCCGTACGTGGTGGGCGTGGACGGCTGGGGGCTGGCCACGGTGCCGACGGCCGGCCTGCCCAGCCAGGCGACCCGGGTGGCCGCTGCCCCCGGACGCCCGCCGCTGGTCAGCGCCGGGGGCACGATCTGGCAGTGGCAGGTGGCCGGCGGCACCTGGGTCACCCTCGTCCCCGGCACGCAGCCGGTGCGGGGCGACGAGCCGTTCTACCCGCTGTAGCCCGGGCGTCCACAGGAGAAGGACCCCGTCCTCCCCACCCTTCGCAGGCTCGGGGTGGAACCCGGGACGGGGCCATAGGGTGAGGCGTGCTCGCCGTCCGGGAGCTGGCCGCCGCGCTGGCCGACCTGGTGCTGCCGCGCACCTGCGCCGGTTGCGAGCTGCCCGGTGCGGTGCTGTGCCGGCGGTGCGCCGCGCTGCTCGCCGTCCTGCACCTGGCCCAGCCGCGCCGGTTCCCGGCCGGGTTCCCGCCGACGGTGGCCGCCGGCGCCTACGCCGGCCCGGTGCGCCCGGCGGTCAACGCCTTCAAGGAGCGGGGCCGCGCCGAGCTGGCCCGGCCGCTGGGCGCCGCCCTGGCCCTCGCCGTCGCCGGGGTGCTCGCCGGCCTGCCGGAGCGTCCCGGGCCGGTGCGGTTGGTGCCGGTGCCCAGCGGCGCCGCGGCGCTGCGCGCCCGGGGGCGTGACCACGTGCGGGAGCTGACCGGCCGCGCCGTCGTCGAGCTCCGCGCCGCGGGGGTGCCGGCGGGTGAGGCGCGGCTGCTGCGGCGCGCCGGGCGGGCGCGGGACTCCGCGGGGCTGTCGGCGGCGCAGCGACGGGCCAACCTGACCGGCTCGTTCGCGCTGCGCGGCGGCCGGCCCGCCGTTCCCGCCGGCGCGGTCCTGGTCGTCGTCGACGACGTCGTGACCAGCGGCGCGACGCTCACCGAGGCGGCCGCCGTGCTGGCCCCGGCGCTCCCCCCGGACGGTCCTCCGGTGCTCGCCGCGGTCGTCGCGGCCACCCCGCGGCGAGCCCCGGGCACGGCCCCGGGACCCACCCCCGGCGCCACCCGCCCGGCGTCCATACGCCGACTGTCGGGACCCGTCAACGGGGACTAGCGTGGGCTCGATCACACCCGATGCACCGGGAGGTCTCATGGAGATCGTGGTCCGTGGCCGCAACGTCGAGGTCCCCGAGCACTACAGGCAGCACGTCGAGGACAAGGTCGGCCAGCTCGACCGCTTCGACGGCAAGCTGAAGATCCTGCGCATCGACGTGGAGCTCTTCCACGAGAAGAACCCACGACAGTCCGGGAAGTGTCAGCGCGTGGAGATCACCCTCCGTGGCAAGGGGCCGGTCGTGCGCGCCGAGGCCGCCGCGCCGGACTTCTACGCGGCGCTGGACCTGGCCGCCGGCAAGCTCGACCACCGGCTGCGCAAGGCGGCCGACCGCCGCCGCGTGCACCACGGCCGCCGCACGCCGGCCACCGTGCGGGTCGCCGGTGGCGCCGACACCGGCGTGCTGGAGTCCCTCGACCGCGACCGGCAGCTGGCGGAGGGGCCGCACGTCACCGACCTCGACGAGCACCTGCCCGGGCGGGTCGTCCGCGAGAAGCACCACCCCGCCACGCCGATGACCGTCGACCAGGCCCTCCACGAGATGGAGCTGGTCGGCCACGACTTCTTCCTCTTCCAGTGCGCCGACACGGGCCGGCCGACGGTCGTCTACCGCCGGCACGCCTACGACTACGGCCTCATCCGGCTCGTCGACACCGGCCTGGACGGCGCCGCCGCGCGGCACTCCGCGGAGCCCACGGCCCGGGCCTGACGCCGGGGCGGAGGTGCGGCGTCCCCGCACCCCGCCCCACTCACCCCGCCCGCACCCGCCCGAAGAGCACCGCGTCGGTCCAGGCGCCGTCCCGCTGGTCCAGGCACCGGCGGACGACGCCCTCGCGGCGGAACCCGGCCCGCTCGGCGACCCGCTGCGACGCGGTGTTCGCCACGTCGGTGAACAGGTGCACCCGCGGGGCGTCGTGGGAGAGCGCCCACTCGGCCAGCGCCGCCGCGGCCTCCACCGCGTAGCCCCGGCCGCGCGCCCTGGCCCCCGTGCAGGGTCCCGGACCGAGCTTGCGAGGGCCGGGGGGCACGGGGGTCCTTACACCAGTAGCCGATCTCCGGACCCAGCCGGCTCCCGCCCGCGAGGTGGTGCAGGCCGCAGGAGCCGACCAGCTCCCCGTCGGCCTCGATGGCACAGGTCAGTTCCCGACCTCCGGCCCGGCCGCCGGGCGAGATCTCGGTGATGAACCGGACGGCGTCCTCCCGGGTGCAGGGGACGGGCGGAGCGGTGAGCCAGCGCTGGGTCTCCGGGTCCTGCATGGCGCGGAAGACGGCATCCGCGTGGCTGCCCGTAGGGGCCCGCCGCGAGCTTGCGAGCGGTGGGGGCGGGGAGTCCTTCTACAGGTCGACGGCGGAGAGATCGAGGGTCACCCGGTCATGTTCACGCCCTGCCCAGCACCCGGTCGACCGAGATCTCCAGCACCACCCGCGCCGGGTTCTCCCGCGGGGTGCGGTACCGCTGCGCGTAGCGGGCCTCGGCGTCGGCGACCACGGCCGGGTCGTCGCGGACCACCGCTGTTCCCTCCAGGGTCACCCACCGGCGGCCGTCGACCTGGCAGACCGCCACCCGCGACCGCCCGGCGCGCACGTGCCGGGCCTTGGCCGAGCCGCCGGAGGTGATCACCCGTGCGGTGCGGGTGGCCGGGTCGTAGGTCACCCCCACCGGCACCACGTGGGGGCTGCCGTCGGCATGCAGCGTGGTGAGGGTCGCCAGGTGCCGCTCGGTGAGGAACCGCAGCAGACCTGGGGGCAGGTCGTCGAGGTCGTGCGCCACCCGGGGATCGTGACCTGTCCGGCCGGGGGCTCGCCTGTTCGCCGCCTACGCTGGAGTCGTGGTGTTCTCGAAGATCCTCCGAGCCGGTGAGGGCAAGATCCTCCGACGGCTGAACAAGATCGCTGACGCGGTCGAGTCGCTGGCGGACGACGTCGCCGACCTCACCGACGCGGAACTGCGAGCCAGGACCGACGAGTTCAAGGAGCGTCTGGCCGACGGGGAGACCCTCGACCAGCTCCTGCCCGAGGCCTTCGCCGTCGTCCGTGAGGCCGCCACCCGCACCCTCGGCCAGCGGCACTTCCGCGTCCAGATCATGGGCGGTGTGGCGCTGCACCTGGGCAACATCGCCGAGATGCGCACCGGTGAGGGCAAGACCCTGACCGCCGTCCTGCCGGCCTACCTCAACGCGCTGACCGGCCAGGGCGTGCACGTCGTCACGGTCAACGACTACCTGGCCAAGCGCGACGCCGAGTGGATGGGCCGGGTGCACCGGTTCCTCGGCCTGTCGGTCGGCGTCATCCTCTCCGGCGAGCGGCCGGCGCACCGCCGCGAGCAGTACGCCGCCGACATCACCTACGGCACGAACAACGAGTTCGGCTTCGACTACCTGCGCGACAACATGGCCTGGACCAAGGCCGAACTGGTGCAGCGCGGGCACCACTACGCGATCGTCGACGAGGTCGACTCGATCCTCATCGACGAGGCCCGCACCCCGCTGATCATCAGCGGCCCGGCCGAGCAGAGCGCCAAGTGGTACGGCGAGTTCGCCCGGATCGCCCCGCTGCTGCAGCGCGACGTCCACTACGAGGTGGAGGAGGCCAAGCGCACGGTCGCCATCACCGAGGAGGGCGTGGAGTTCGTCGAGGACCAGCTGGGCATCGACAACCTCTACGAGGCGGTCAACTCGCCGCTGATCAGCTACCTGAACAACGCGCTCAAGGCCAAGGAGCTCTACCACCGCGACCAGCAGTACATCGTCTCCGGCGGCGAGGTGCTCATCGTCGACGAGTTCACCGGCCGCGTGCTGGCCGGGCGGCGGTACAACGAGGGCATGCACCAGGCCATCGAGGCCAAGGAGAAGGTGCAGATCAAGGACGAGAACCAGACCCTCGCCACGATCACGCTGCAGAACTACTTCCGGCTCTACGAGAAGCTCTCCGGGATGACCGGTACCGCCTCGACCGAGGCCGCCGAGCTGCACCAGACCTACGCGCTGGGCGTCGTCCCGATCCCGACCAACCGGCCGATGGTCCGCGAGGACCGCTCCGACGTCATCTACAAGACGGAGACGGCGAAGTTCGACGCCGTCATCGACGACATCGCCGAGCGGCACGAGGCCGGCCAGCCGGTGCTGGTCGGCACCGCGAGCGTGGAGAAGTCCGAGGTCCTCTCCCGGCTGCTGGTCCGCCGCGGCATCCCGCACGAGGTGCTCAACGCCAAGAACCACGCCCGGGAGGCGCACATCGTCGCGCAGGCCGGCCGGCTGGGCGCGGTCACCGTGGCGACCAACATGGCCGGCCGCGGTACCGACATCCAGCTCGGCGGCAACCCGGAGTTCATCGCCGACGAGCAGCTGCGCGCCCGCGGCCTGTCGCCGGCGGAGACGCCGGAGGAGTACGAGGCGGCCTGGGACGACGCGGTCGACAAGGCCAAGGAGCAGGTCGCGGCCGAGCACGAGCAGGTCACCGAGGTCGGTGGCCTCTACGTGCTGGGCACCGAGCGGCACGAGAGCCGGCGGATCGACAACCAGCTGCGCGGCCGCTCCGGCCGGCAGGGCGACCCGGGCGAGTCGCGGTTCTACCTCTCCCTCGGCGACGACCTCATGCGCCGGTTCAACGGGCCGATGCTCGAGTCGATGATGACCACGCTGCGGGTCCCCGACGACCAGCCGATCGAGTCCAAGATGGTCACCCGGGCCATCCGCTCGGCGCAGACCCAGGTCGAGCAGCAGAACTTCGAGGTCCGCAAGGACGTCCTCAAGTACGACGAGGTGCTCAACCGGCAGCGCACCGTCATCTACGACGAGCGGCGCAAGGTGCTCGACGGGGAGGACCTGCACGAGCAGGTGCGGGCCATGGTCGACGAGGTCGTCAGCGCCTACGTGAACGGCGCGACCGAGACCGGGTACGCCGAGGACTGGGACCTCGACCAGCTGTGGACCGGCCTCAAGGCGCTCTACCCGGTGGGCTTCTCGGTGGCCGAGCTGCTCGACCGGGTCGCCGACGGCGACCAGGCGGCGCTGACCGCCGACGTGCTGCGCCAGGAGCTCCTGGACGACGTCCACCGCGCCTACGAGGAGCGGGAGGCGTCACTCGGCTCGGAGGTCGTGCGCGAGCTGGAGCGGCGGGTGCTGCTCTCCGTGCTCGACCGCAAGTGGCGCGAGCACCTCTACGAGATGGACTACCTGCGGGCCGGCATCCACCTGCGCGCGATGGCCAACCGCGACCCGGTCGTGGAGTACCAGCGCGAGGGCTACGACATGTTCAACCAGATGCTCGACGGCATCAAGGAGGAGTCGGTCGGCTTCCTGTTCAACCTGGAGGTCAAGACCAAGGAGCAGCAGGAGGCCGAGGCCCGGGCCCAGCAGGAGCAGGCCGAGGCCCGCGCTCTGGCCGCCGCCCAGGCGGGGACGGCGAAGGTGCTGGCCCGCCAGGCGACCGCCCAGGCCGCCGCGGCTCCGGCTGGTACGGCCCCTCCCGCTCCGGCCGAGGGGGACGGGGTCGCGACCCCGGCTCCTGCTGAGGAGGCCGCGGCCCCGGCTCCTGTTGAGAACGGCGCGGCCCCGGCCCCCGCTGAGGAGGCCGCGGCCCCGGCTCCGGCGCCCGCCCCGGCGGCCCGCCGCTCGCGGACGTCGACGAAGGCACCCCACCCCGCCGCGGCGCAGGCCGCCCCGGCCGCTCCGACGGTCGACGAGCCCGCACCCTCGGGCACCGGCCCGGAGCTCGCGGTCGAGGGCCTGCAGGCACCCCGCCGGTCGACCGAGGCCCTCAACTACTCGGCGCCGGGCCTGGACGCCTCGGCGGCCCAGAGCGGACGGGCCAAGGCGGCCAAGTCAGCCACGGTGACCGGCACCAAGGAGCCGGCCCGCAACGCGCCGTGCCCCTGCGGGTCGGGCCGCAAGTACAAGGTCTGCCACGGAGCGCCCTCCCGCTCCTGAGAGCGGACTCCGGCCCCCTGCAGGGTCCCGCCGCGGCCCGGTGAGGACCCCGTCCTCCCCCTCGCAGGCTCAGAACGGGGCCACCGGACGGGGTCGTTCGTCCGCGGCGTGCTCAGCCGATCTGCAGGGCGGTGCACCGCCACCGGCCGTCGATGCCCTCGAGCCGGGCGGCCACCGCGTGCGCCCGGCCCGAGCGCCGGGCCACCGCGCTGACCTCGGCCACCCCGTCGACGGGCTCGCAGACGTGCACGGGGCCGAGCAGCAGGGGAGCGGTGCCCCCGGCGCACCAGTGGGGACGGCGGCCGCTGGAGAGCGCCGCGAAGACACCGACCGCGGTCAGCGGCTGCACCTGGGCGAGCGGCCGGCGGCCGGCCAGCGCCTCCAGGGCGAGCGTCAGCAGCCGCCGGCCGGCGATGCGCGGGTCGGGCAGCTCGGCGCGGACCGACCAGGTCGGCTCGAACCCCGCCAGGAACCCCGCCGGGGGCCACTCCGGGCGTGGCCGGGGCCCCGGTCGGTGCGCCGGCCGCGGGACGGCGACACCGGGGAGCACCAGGCGGAGGACCGGCTGCTCGTCCAACGGCGGCTGCGGGGTCGGGACGACGGCCAGCCGCAGCGTGGCGGCGCGCAGCGTCTGCGGGGCGGGGTCGGGGTCGGCGGGTGAGGCGGGCGCGGTCATCGGGTGCTCCGGGGTCCGGTGGGGGTGGGTCGGGGAGGGCGGGGCGCGGTCACGGCGCCGGCGGGCGCAGCACCTGGCCCGGCAGCAGCAGGTCGGGGTCGGGGCCGATCACGTCGGTGTTGGCCCGCCACCACGCGGTGACCGCGGCGGCCACCTCGCCGTCCGCCGGCTCGGCTCCGGACCTCCGGCGCAGGTCGTCGGCGGCGATGTCCCACAGGCACTCCCCGCGCAGGACGACGTGGTCCCCGGGGGTGGGCGCGGGCCGGTCGGCGCCCGGGCCCGCAGCGGTGGGTGCGGGTGGGCGGTCGGTGGCCCCGGCCGAGGACTCCGGCGCCGGGGACGGCCAGTCGGGTACCGGGCCGGGGGCGGCCGGCTGCTCGGCGACCGGGGCCGGCCAGTCGGCCACGGGGCTCTGCGTCGACGAGGTGAGGGTCACGGCGGCCGCGGCCGGCTGCCCGGGGGCGGTGCTGCAGGCGGTCAGCAACGGACCGCTCGTGGCCAGCCCGACACCCAGGGTGAGCGCTGCTGCCCGTCGGGCGCCGGCGGGCAGCAGGCGCCGGGTGACCGCACGCGCGAGTGCTCCGGCGGTGCCGGGCAGCGCGGACAGCACCGTGAGCACCAGCCCCAGGCAGCCCCACAGCCAGGCGGCCCAGGCGAGCGCGGCGACGCCGGCGAGCAGCACCGTGTCGGCGCCGGCGGTGTCCACGGCCCGCGGCAGGTCGAGGCCGGGATCGGCCAGCCAGGCCAGGTCGGGGGTCACTGCGCGGAGGACGACGGCGATGGCGGCCATCGCGGCCGCCGTCCCCACCAGTCGGCGGATCGACATGTCTCCTCCTCGACTCAACGACGTGCAACGAGACTAAAGCAAGCAAACGCAAGCAAACGCAACAACAGAGGCAGACTAGGCTCTGGCCGAGGAGGTGCCGGATGCGGTGGCAGCGGCTGTTCGCCGATCTGCAGGCGGAGTTCGACGAGGCGGAGGCGGCCGCTGATCGGGCGGAGGACGCCTCACGGCGGCGTCTGGAGACGGGGTCGGTCCGGCTCGCGCAGCGGCTGGCCGGCGCCCTCGGCCGGTCGCTGTCCCTGCGGTGCCGTGGCGCGGGGGACGTCGCCGGCGTCCTCGCCGAGGTGGGGTCCGACTGGCTGCTGCTGGCCGACGACGGGCGCCGGGAGGTGCTGGTGGCGATGCCGGCGGTGCAGACGGTGGCGGGGCTGGGGCGGGTCACCGGCGCGGCCGAGGGCGCCGGTCGCGTGCGTGCGCGGTTGGACCTGCGGCGTGCGCTGCGCGGACTGGCCCGCGACCGCAGCGTCGTCCAGCTGGTCCTGGACGACGGGACGGTGCTCGTCGGCACCGTGGACGGCGTCGGCGCGGACTACCTGGAGCTCGCCGAGCACGCCCTCGACCAGCCTCGACGGGCGGCCGCGGTGCGCGGTGTGCGGGCGGTCGCCCTCCCGGCGGTCGCGGTGGTGCGGACGCTCACCCCCGGCTTGGACTGAAGAAGGACCCCCTGCCCCCCGCCACTCGCAGGCTCGCGGCGGGACCCTGCAGGGGGCCAGGTGGACGATCCGGCTCAGCGCCGGCGGCGCGCCCCCGTGCTGGGGGTCACCTCGGCGCCCTCCGGCTCCGCGGGCTGCGCCGGCCCGTCGGCGGCGGGCTCGGCGGGGGCGGCGCCGGCCCGCGCCTCGGCGTACTTCTGCTGGATGAAGCGCTCCAGTTCGTCGACCTCGACCCGCCACTGGCCGCGGCCACCGATCTGGATGGCGATGAGCTCCTTGCGGCGGACCAGCGCGTAGGCCTGCGACCACGAGACGTTGAGGGTCTCGGCGACGTCGTCGAGGGTCAGGAAGCGCGGTGTGGGCATCAGGGTCTCCGTCCGGTTCCGCCCAGTCTGGCAGCCCCGTCCGGGTGGCACGCGCGCTGTCCACACCCCGAACGTGTGGACAGCGAATGCACCCTTCGGTGTCCCTGTCGCATCATCTGCGTCCGACCGTGGTCGATCGAGGCCGTCCACGGCGTCGCGCAGATCGGAGGGACCGCTGGCTGTGAGCGCCACGCGCACCACGACCACCTCCCCGGCGGCTGCCGAGCCGCCCCCGGGGCCGGTGCCACGCCGGGTCAGGCCGCCGCGCTGGTTGGACCTGCGCCTGGTCCTGGGCGTGCTGCTCGTGCTCGGCTCGGTGCTGCTCGGTGCGCGGGTGGTCACGGCTGCCGACGCCACGGTGCCCGTCTGGTCGGCGGCGGGCGACCTCGCCGCCGGCACGGTGCTGACGGCCGACGACCTGGTCGCCGTCGATGTCCGGCTCGACGACGTCGTGGGTGCCTACCTCGCCACGAGCACCCGGCCGGAGGGGCGCACCCTCGCCCGGGGGGTCCGCAGCGGGGAGCTGCTGCCGCGGTCGGTGCTGGAGGAGCCGGCCGAGTTGGTCCAGCTCGCGCTCCCGGTCCAGGCCGGCTACGTGCCCCCGGCGCTGGTACGCGGTCAGGTGGTCGACGTGTACGCCGTGGCCGACCCCGCGGCGGGAGCGGCGGCGGCCGGTGGCGCCGGCGTCTCCCTCGTCGTGGCGGCGGCGCCGGTGCAGGCCGTCTCCGGGCGCTCGGAGGGGGTGCTGTCGACCGCGACGACGAGCGTGCAGGTGGTGGTCTCGGTGCCGGTCGACCGGGCGCCGGCCGTCCTGGGCGCGATCGGCGGGCGGCCGCTGGTGGTCGTGGTGCACGGTTCGGTGGACGCGGCGGCCACCGAGGCGGCGCAGCCCACGGCGGGCCGCACCGGGGGCTCGGCCGCGGCGCCGGCCACGGGCTCCACCGCGCCGTCATCGGCGCCGACCTCGCCGAAGCCGCCCGTGCCGCCGTCCGTGCCGCCGTCCGTGCCGCCGTCCGTGCCGCCGTCCGTGCCGGGCAACGGGGCCGGCGCGGGCGCTCCCGGTGGTGGCGGGACGCCGGGGGCGACTCCGGGTCCTGCGGTCCCCTCGACCGGGACGGGAGCCGGCACGGCCGGTGCCCCGGCGGTGCCCTGATGACGGTGCAGGTCTTCACCGCGGTCACCGGCGCCGGGTGGGAGTCCGCGCTGGTGGGCGCGCTGGACCGGGCCGACCACGGGGTCACGGTGGTCCGCCGCTGCGTCGACGTCTCCGAGCTGCTGGCCGCCGCCGGCACCGGCACCGGGCAGGCTGCTCTGCTGTCGGCGGACCTGCGCCGGCTCGACGGCGACGCGGTCGCCCGCCTGTCGGCGGCCGGGGTCGCCGTCGTGGGACTCGTGGAACCGGACGACGACCGGGCGGCCGACCGGCTGCACGCGATCGGCGTGGTGCGCGTCCTGCCCGCCGACGCGGAGCCCGAGGTCATCGCGCGAGCGCTGCGCGATGCGGTCGCCGGCGGCCCACCGACCGGCCGCGACATCGCCGACCCGCGGGCCGCGCTGCCCGCCCGCGGGCTGCCGGAAGCCCCTCGCGAACGGTCGGCCGGGAGCGGTCGCGTGGTCGCGGTGTGGGGACCGACCGGGGCGCCGGGCCGCACGACGGTCGCCGTCGGCCTCGCCGACGAGGCCGCGCGCCTGGACGTGCCGAGCCTGCTGGTCGACGCCGACGTCTACGGCGGGGTGGTGGCCCAGGTGCTGGGGCTGCTCGACGAGTCGCCGGGTCTGGCCGGCGCCGCCCGGCAGGCGGCCGCCGGAACCCTCGACGAGGCCGCCCTCGCCCGGCTGGCGTGGGCGGTGCGTCCGAAGCTCGGCGTCCTCACCGGCCTGGCCCGCGCCGACCGCTGGCCCGAGTTGCGGCCGCACGCCGTGAGCGCGGTGCTGGAGGAGGCGCGCCGGGCCGCCGCGCTGACCGTCGTCGACTGCTCCTTCAGCCTCGAGGAGGACGAGGAGCTCTCCTTCGACACCGCGGCGCCCCGCCGCAACGGCGTGACCCTGACGGTCCTGGAGTCCGCCGACACCGTGCTCTGTGTCAGCGGAGCCGATCCGGTGGCGCTGCAGCGCAGCATCCGGGCCCTCGGTGACCTGCGCGACGTCCTGCCCGCCGTGGAGCCGGTGGTCGTGGTCAACCAGGTCCGGCGGGGGCCGGTGCCCGGTGACCCGAGGCGGGAGATCGCCGGCGCGCTCGAGCGGTTCACCGGTCGTGAGGCGGCGGTCTTCCTGCCGGCGGACCGGCGCGCCACCGACGCGGCGCTCGCCGCCGGGCGCACCCTCGCCGAGGTCGCGCCCGGGTCGCCGTTGCGGACCGAGCTGCGGGCCCTCGCTGCGACGCTGGCCGGTCTGCCGGCGCCCGCCGCCGGACGCCGGCCCGGCCTCGGTCGCCGGGCCGGCTGACCCGGTTCCGTCGAGGGCGCGGGGAGCGTCGGGGGTCGGTTCGGGGTGCCCGCCGGAGGACCGGCGTCGTAGCGTGGGTCCTCGACCGGGAGGAGACCGAATGGTGGAGCGCCTCACCACCCTGGACGCGTCGTTCTTCTACTTGGAGCGACCCGACAGCCCGATGCACGTGGCCGGGGTGCTGGTGCTCGAGACGCCGGCCGGTGGGCTGGACGCGCTCGCCTCGCTGGTCGAGGCCCGGCTGCCGCTCGTGCCGCGGTACCGGCAGCGGGTCCTCGAGGTGCCCGGGAACCTGGCCAACCCGGTGTGGGCCGACGACCCGGACTTCGACGTCGACTACCACGTGCGCCGGTCCGCGGTACCGCGCCCGGGGACCGAGGCCCAGCTGCTGGACCTCGTCTCCCGGGTGACCGCGCGACCGCTCGACCGCAACCGCCCCCTGTGGGAGGTCTACCTGGTCGAGGGGCTGGCCGGGGGACGGGTCGCGGTCGTCACCAAGACGCACCCCGCGCTGGTCGACGGGCTCGGCGCGGTCGACATCGCCCAGGTCCTCCTCGACGTCGCGCCGAACGCCCCGACCCCGGCTCCCGACGAGTGGCGGCCCCGACGACCGCCCGGCGCGGTGGAGCTGGTCCGCGACGCCGTCGGCGAGTACGTCCGACGCCCGTCGACGGTGGTGGACGCGGCCCGGCACGCCGTGACCGACCTGCAGTCCACCGGAGCGCGCCTGGCCGGTGCCACGACCGGAGCCCTCCGTGCGGCCCGCTCGGCGCTGTTCGCGGCCCCGGACAGTCCGCTGAACGCGACGCGCGGCAGCCAGCGGCGGGTCGCGGTGGCCCGGGCCGACCTCGACGACGTCAAGGCGGTCCGCAAGGCCCACGGCGGGACCGTCAACGACGTGCTGCTGACGGTGGTGACCGGCGCCCTGCGCGACTGGCTCCTGTCGCGCGGTCAGGCGGTGCTCTCCTCCACCTCCCTGCGGGCTCTGGTCCCCGTCTCGGTCCAGGACGAGGGGGAGGAGGCGCCGGCCGGGCGGGTCTCGGCCCACCTGGTGGACCTCCCGGTCGGCGAGCCCAGCCCGGGGGTCCGGTTGGCCCGGGTCAGCTACGCGATGCGCGGGGTCAGCCAGCACGGGAGGTCGGTCGGTGCCGAGACCCTGATCGCGCTCACCGGTTTCGCTCCGCCGACGCTGCACGCGCTCGGAGCCCGGACCGCCCGGGGCCTGTCCCGGCGCCTGTTCAACCTGGTGGTGACCAACGTGCCCGGCCCCCAGGTGCCGCTGTACGCGGCCGGCAGCCGGATGCTGGAGGTCTTCCCCGTGGTGCCCCTCGCCCCGGGTCAGGGCCTGTCGGTGGGCATCACCAGCTACGACGGCCGGGTCTTCTTCGGCCTGAACGCCGACCGGGACGGTGTCGGGGACGTCGACGTGCTCGCCGACCTCATCGAGCAGGAGGTCGACGTCCTGGTGGAGAGCGCGGGCTGACCGGCCCCGGGACGGTGCCCGCGGGCGCCGGGATACGGTCGCGCTGACCCCCACCTGCGACGAGGAGCCAGCCCGGTGCGGATCTACCTGCCCGCGACGACGAGCGTCCTGCAGACCCTCGTGGACGACGGGCGTCTGGCCGGACCCCTCACCGCCTTCGCGGTCACCCCGGGGCTGCGGGAGTTCTACGCCCTCAGCGACGCCGAGGCCGACCTGGAGGAGCTGGAGTACGCCGCCCTCCTCACGGCGGCGCGGGCGAGCCTGCGGCTGATCGACATCGACCCTGCCGCGGCCCGGCGGCGGGTCGTCGTCGCCGCCGACGTCCCCGACGCCGCGGTCGCCGACGTCGAGGACCCCGATGCCGACCGCGGCGCCGTGCGCGTGGAGGCCGACGTCCCCCTGGGCGACGTGGCCAGCGTGCACGTCGACGGCGCCGACGCGGAGGACGACGTCCGTGCCGCGGTCGACGTCGTCCTCGAGGCCGACCTCGGCAGCGAGGACGCCCAGTTCGTCGTGGACCAGGCCGAGGGGCACGAACTGGCCTGGTACGCGACGCAGGAGGTCGGGACGGTGCTCGAGCTGCTGTGAGGAGCGTCCCCGTCCTCCCCACCCTTCGCAGGCTCAGGGCGGGACCCGAGACGGGGCCGCTGCCGGCGGCGCGCCGTCCGGCCGGTACCGGCGGGCGACCTGCACGCGTTGCGGGACACCGGCCGTCACCAGCCACCCCGACCCGGGGCGCTGGGGGAGCGGCGTGTGGGGGAGCCGGATGCCGAGCAGGTCGGCGTCACCGGGGTACGGGCACAGCAGCAGGCCGCTGCGCCGACGCCGCAGCGCCGGCACCGGCCCCCGGTAAGCGGTCGACAACTCGGCCGCCGTCCCGGCCACGACGACGGCCAGGCCGTCCCCGGCGTCGGCTGCGCTCATCGCAGCCACCACCGCGGAGTCGGCGACGACGACGGAGTCGTCGACGACGACCACCCCCGGGGAGCCCGCGAGCGAGGCGACCCAGGCCCGCCACCCGTCGAGGTCCCCGTCGGCCAGCCACCGCTGGGCGGGTCCGTCGTCGACCGCCCCGGGACCGCTCCGGCCGACGCGCAGGACGGCGACACCGGCGGCCGCCAGGTGACGGGCACAGCCCTCCAGCACGGTGCTCCGGCCGCTGCTGGGCGGCCCGGCGACGAGCAGGCCACCGGTCCGCCACAGGTCGACGGTGAGCACGCCACCGTCGTCCCCACCCGGCCCCAGCGGCAGCCGGGGGGTGCGGTCGGTGGTGGGCGCGGGTGGCAGCGGCAGCACCGGGTCGGCCGGCAGCTCGGGGATGCACAGGGGCCGGGCCGAGCCGGGGGTGGCCGGCCACGGCCGGGCGGCCGGCGGGCGCGGGAGCGCGAGTTGGCACTCCAGGGCCTCTTCGCCGAGCAGGGCGCGCCCGGGCGGCCGGTGGTCGGGGACCGCGCGCGCCGGGATGCCGGCGACCGCGTAGTCGGCGCGATCGGGCAGGGGCAGGACCAGCCGGGTGCCGACGGCGTTGGCCAGCCGTCCACCGGGCACCGCGCGGTCCGCGGTGAGCAGGCAGGTCAGCCCGGCCGCCCCGCCGTCGCGCACCAGGCGCAGCAGGGCCGCCGAGCCCCTTGTGGGGTCGGCCTCGTCGAGCTGGGTCATGAGCGCCTCGACGCCGTCGACCAGGAGCAACAGGTGTGGCCTCCGGGTCTCCGCGGGGTCCGCGCGCCGGGCGGCCACCTCCTGCCCGAGCCGGTCGAGCAGCCGCACGGTGCGCAACGCGTCCTCGCCACCGACGGCGGTGCCGGTGTGCGGCAGGCCGGCCGCCTCCGCCGCGAGCCCGTCTCCGCCGTGGTCGAGGACGTGCACGTGCAGGTCGCCGGGGGACAGGGAGGAGACGGCCTGGGCGAGCGCGGTCCGCAGGAACGTCGTCCGGCCACTGCGCGGCCCGCCCACGGCCAGCCAGCCACCGGCTCGCCGCAGGTCCAGCTCCAGCGGCTCCTGCACCTGGGCGTCGGGCCGGTCGAGCAGCCCGACCCGCAGGCGAGCCGCCGTCGCGGCCGGGTCCGGCCGCTCCCCGCTGCTCCCTCGGGAGCCGCGCGGGGACAGGTCCTCGGCGCGGACGACGTCGGGGAGGGCGGGGCACCACGGCCGGTGCGGGCGGGGGACGCCGGCCTCGCGGGCCCGGCACCGGAGCGCCTCCGACACCCGGGCCAGGTCGGAGTCGCCCGAGCGCGCCTCCTCCTCGGCCGGCGCGACCGCCCGCGGCCAGCGCCACGGTCGCACCTGCGGGCCCCGGTCCTGGACGTCCGGCGGCGCTCCGGTGACCTGCGCCGCCTGGAACAGCGTGGGTGGTCCGCTCCCTGCGCGGAGGTAGGCCCGGCCGGGTGCGTCGATCGGCAGGAAGGCGGCCTGCGGCGTGCCGAGCACGTCCCTCGAGTCGGCCTCGTCGGTCGTGCGCAGGCAGATCCGCAGCGTGCAGTTGGCCCTGATCTCGGGCGAGACGACGCCGCCGGGACGTTGCGTGGCCAGCACCAGGTGGACCCCGAGGGAGCGGCCGCGCTGCGCGATGCCGACGAGCCCGGACAGGAAGGCGGGCAGCTCCTCGGCGAGCCCGGCGAACTCGTCGACCACGATCACCAGCCGGGCCAGCGCCACCTCCTCCGGGAGCGCGGTCAGGTCCGCCGCGCCGTGCGCGGCCAGGAGGGCCTCCCGGCGGACCAGCTCCGCGGTGAGCGAGCGCAGCGCTCGGGCGGTCGTCGCGCCGTCGAGGTCGGTCAGCAGACCCACCGTGTGCGGCAGCGCGGCCGCCTCGGCGAAGGCCGCACCCCCCTTGTAGTCGACCAGCAGGAAGGAGCAGCGGTCGGGCGGGTGCGCGAGGGACAGACCGGCGATCAGCGTCTGCAGCAGTTCGGACTTGCCCGAGCCCGTGGTCCCGGCCACCAGCGCGTGCGGCCCGTGCCGGCAGAGGTCGACCGAGGCGGTGCCCGCCGCGGTGCGGCCCAGCGTGGCCACGAGCGCGTCCCTGGCCCTCGACCAACCGCCGGTCGGTGCGCCGTCGGCCCCGACCCGGATGCCCGCAGCGGGCAGGTCGAGCAGCCGCACCCGCCGGGGGAGGGACGCGTCGGTGCTGGCGGGGGCGAGCGCCGCCAGGTCGCGGGCGAAGCCGGCCGCCACCGGTCCCGGTAGCCGGTCGACGGTCGACACCGGCTGGTCCACCGTGCCGACGCGGACGAGGCTCGCCCGGTTGCCGGTCTCGCCGGTCACCTCCAGCAGGGCGTCGGCGGCGAGGGGCAGGCGGGACACCGACGGCCCAGAGGTGAGGGTCACCACCCCGACCCGGCGCGCCTGGCGCAGCGCGGCGAGCAGCCGGGATCCGGCCGGGCGGTCGACGAGGACGACGGTCCAGCCGGGCACGGCCTCCTCGCCCGGGGACGTGGCGCGGGGGGCACCGTCCGCCGCCGCACCCGCCCGCCGGGCCAGCAACGCGGTGAGCCAGCGGAGCTCGGCCGCGCCGTCGGCGTCGTCGGGTGCCGGGGAGCTGACGTGCACCGAAGCCGGGTCCAGGTGCGGGAGCCAGCGCAGCCAGCCCCACTCGGGCAGCCGGTCGGGCGTGGTCAGCAGGGCCAGGTCGACCTCACCCGGAGCGTGCAGCGCCGCCAACTGGACGAGGACGCCGGCGAGGACGCCCACCGCGGGCCTGCGTGGCCCGGCCACGCCCAGGCCACCGGTGACGGCCAGCTCGACCACGACCGGGCGGCGCTCCGCCGGCACCCGGTGCCGCGTCCCGTCGGCGTCCACGCGCGTCACCCGGGACTCCCCGGGTCCCGTGCCGACGCGCACCGCGAGGGCGTCACCGTCGCCTCGCCGGCGCTGCCACAGGTCGGTGGACCGGCGCCGCGCCGCGGTGGTGAGGACGGCCAGGTCCGGGTGCGCCGACTCCGCCGCCCGCTCGTCGGCGACGAGGGCGGCGACCACTCGGGCCTGCGCCTCGGCCGACTCGGCGGCATGGGCGGCCCGGGCCCGTCGAGCGCTGCGCCGACCCGACCACCGGTCGGACGACCACGTGCCCACCGCCACCACCGGGCTCAGGAGGGCGAAGAAGAGGAAGTGCGCGGAGCCGAGCAGCCAGGCCAGGACGACGCCGGCCACCGCGGGCAGCGCCACGGCCACCCAGGCCAGCCGCCGCGGTGGAGGGGAGGGGGGCTCGGCGGGGAAGACCACCGCGACCTCCTCGGCGGGCGCGTGCAGGCGGGGGTGCGGTCGCAGCCGCAGTCGCCCGCCGGGAGCGGCCTGCACGGCGGCGCGAGGACTGCCGGGACCCGCCGCCCGCAGCGTGCTGGCGCCCACCCGGAGCAGCCCGCCGGCCGGCCAGTCCTGCGGATCCGGACCGAGGGCCTCGCCGTCCAGTCGGCTCCCGTTGGTCGAGCCCAGGTCCTGCGCGGTGAGGTCGCCGGTGCCGACCTCCACGAGGACGTGCCGGCGGGAGACGTCGGGGTCCTCCAGCCGGATGGTGGCCTCGCTGCCCCGACCCACGACGTGCCGGCCCCGGTCCAGCGGGTGCGTCGACCCGGCGTCCGGGCCGCCCGCGACGTGCAGCTCGAGCGCGCTGGCGCTGCCGGACCGGCCGGACCGGGGGCCGGGTCGACCCAAGCCGAGGACGGCGCCGTGCGCCAGTGCGGCGTCGGTCAGCGGGAGGTCGCGGTCGAGGCGGGTGGAACCGGACCACAGGTCCGCCGGCGGCAGGCCCACCGTGGCGGCGAGGCCGGGCAGCACCGTGCCGAGCCGGTCGTCGTCGGAGGCGGTGACCGCCACGTCCACGGCGCCCTCGGGCGTGACGACGGTCCAGCAGCGGGTGGCCGCCGCGGTGGTCGCAGGGTGGGTGTGCACGCGTCGACCGTGCCGGACCGGTGTGGTCCTGCGGGCGGTCGGCGGACACCTGTGGACGGCGACGGCCCCTGTGGACGGAGAGGGCCGCACCGGAGCCCGGCACCCTAGCGTCCGGCCGGACCGGGAGAGGCCCGGACCACGAGGAGGACACGTGAAGGCCGAGATCAGCACCCTGCAGTCGATGGCCGGGCAGTGCCGGGCCGAGGCCGCCGACACCACCGCGCGGCACGCCACCCTGTCGAGCGGCATCAACTCCTCCGTGTTGGAGGGCTGGACCGACAGCCAGGCCGCCCTCCGGTTCACCGAGCTCTACGAGCAGTGGCGCCTGAGCTCGCAGGGGGTCAGCGACGCGCTCACCGGGATGGGCCAGCTGCTGGACAGCGTCGCAGCCTCCTACCAGCAGCACGAGGCCGACATGGCGGCCCGCATCGGCGCGATGATCTGACGCGGCGCGGCGATCTGACGCGGCGCGGCGATCTGACGCGGCGCGGCGGCGACCGCGCCGGGTCGGGCTCAGCCCGGAGGCGCGGCTCCGACGGGCTGCGCCCGGGTCGCGGTCCGGCGGCCCGGCCGGTCGCGCCGCCGCCGGACCGCGTCGGGGAACCGCTCCCACGGGAGGACGGACAGGATGGCCACGCAGTGCGGCAGGAAGACGATCGCCACGCTGGCGTAGACCGTCAGGTGGAAGCCGAGGAGGAACGCCACGAGAGCCACCCGGGCGCGGTCGGACCGCACGAGCAGCATCAGCGGCGAGGCGAACTCGAGGACGAGCATCGCCCACTGCGCGGCCGGGAGGAGCCCGGGGACCTCGAGCATCCAGTCCGAGAGCACTGTGCCGCGCCGTACGATCGCCCGGGACAGCGTCGAGCCGGTGGCCCAGTCCCACCCGCCGAAGCGCACCTTCGCCCAGGCCGCGAAGAAGTAGGTGAGCACGACGGCGACGAACACCGCCGCCATGGCCCAGCCGGCGGCCTCGGAGGAGCGCCGGTCGCGCCACCGCGCGCGCCCGACCGTCGGCAGCACGGCGAGAGCGACGAGGTAGGCGATCCGGTCGTGGTCGACCTTCCCGTAGCTCATCGCGATGACCATCCACTCGAGGTAGAGGAGGAACACCGCGGTGCCCAGCAGGCGGGGTGCCCGGCCGGTCGCCGCCAGCACCGCCGCTCCCACCAGGGCCCACTGCACCACGTGCACCACCGTGGGCGTGGGGTTGGGCAGGTGCAGCAGCCGGCCGATGGCGAGCGGCTGGTAGAACTCGGTCGGGACGGCGGCGTGCGCGTGCACCCACGCCGTGGTCAGGAAGACGTCGACCGGCACGAACAGGTAGGCGACGGCCCGGAACACCGCGATCCGCGCCAGCGGCACGGGCCCGAACCACCAGCCGTGCCCGCCTCCCGCCCTGCCGGCCGCCGTCGTACCGGCTGTGCCGGCCGGGGTCGTCGCGCCCGCCGTGCCCGCCGGGGCCGTCGTGGCCACCGGTGGGCCCACCTGCGGCTGCACCGGGGTCGGGTCCGCCGACCCGCCCTCGGAGGTCGGGGCAGCGCTCACCGGGCGCTGCTCAGGTGCTGGGCGACGAGCACGCTGTCGCTGACCTCACCGGTGCGCCGGCCGTCGTGGAGCTGGTACCGGCGCTGCACGACCCGCACCTCGACCAGGGGCTCGGCGTCGGGGTGGTGGGCGGCGTAGGACCGGGCGAGCAGGGTCAGCAGCTCCGGCTGCTCCACGAGCCGGGGCAGCTGGCCCTCGAACTCGGCGCGGCGGAGGCCCACCTCGCCACCGGACAACGGCACCACGGCTCCGTCGGCGCTCACGCCGACCACGCTGGTCGACACGACCGGCCCGTCGGGGTCGGCGCGGGTCGAGTACATCCGGAACGGGCCGAAGGGGAACTCCGCGTCGTTGCCCCACACCGTGCCGGCGAGCAGCAGGGCCAGGACGACCGCGGTCGCGGCGAGCCGGATCCGCCGGCCGGTGGAGGAGAGAGGGAGGACGCCGGTCTCCCCGGGGTCCGGAACGGGAGGAGCCGGTACCACCGGGGCATCGTAGGATCGGCGCCCGTCCAGATGGGTCACCGACGCCGCGTGGTGGGCAACTGGCCCGCCGGGCGTGGTGGGCTCTGGCTCGTGGCCGTCCGTGTCCCGCCGTCGGCGTCGACACCGGGAGCCAGTCCATGCAGTTCGGTCGGTACTACGAGGAGTTCGAGGTCGGAGCGGTCTACAAGCACTGGCCCGGCAAGACCGTCACCGAGTACGACGACCACCTGTTCTGCCTGATCACGATGAACCACCACCCGCTGCACCTGGATGCGCACTACGCGGCGGAGAACACCGACTTCGGCGAGAACGTCGTCGTCGGCAACTACGTCTACTCGCTGCTGCTCGGCATGAGCGTGCCGGACGTGTCGGGCAAGGCCATCGCCAACCTCGAGGTCGAGTCGCTCCGGCACGTGGCGCCCACGTTCCACGGCGACACGATCTACGGCGAGACCACGGTGCTCGACAAGACCGAGTCCAGGTCCAAGGACGACCGCGGCGTCGTCTCCGTCGAGACCATCGGCTACAAGCAGGACGGCACCGTCGTCTGCGTCTTCCGGCGCAAGGTCATGGTGCCCAAGCGTTCCCACGGGGCGACCCGCGGCGGCGAGCAGCCCGGCCGTCCGGAGCCGAAGCCGCGCGGCTGACCCGGCCGGGGTAGGCCGGCGCCCGGGTCAGGACGGCAGCACCCCCCAGCCGCGCAGCGTCTCCAGCAGCCGCGGCGTGCACGTCAGCCGTTCGAGGTCGGCGGCGTCGGCGAAGGTGACCGCGTCCGCGTCGTCCCCCGCGACCGGCGTCGCGGCCGGGTCCAGCAGCGTGCAGGCGAGGTCGGCGACGTCGTAGACGACGCCCGGACCGGGGATGTGCACCCGGCCCACCTCCGCGCCGGCGCGCACGGCCAGGCCGGTCTCCTCACGCACCTCCCGCTCCACGGCGGCAGCCGCCGACTCCCCGGGCTCGACCCGTCCGCCGGGCACCGACCACAGCCCGCGGCCGGGCTCGTGGCCCCGGCGGACGAGCAGCAGCCGGCCCCGGTCGTCGAGGACCACCGCGCCCACGCAGGAGATCACCGGGAGCTCCGGGGTGCCGGGCTCAGCAGCGTGCGACACGGCCCCACGGTAGGCATGCGGTCCCCGGTCCAGCGCTTGACGAACCCCGCGGGTCACAGGACGGTGATGCCCGATGACTGCCTCCACGGTGTGTCCCCGCTGCGGCGAGCGGCTCGTCGTCCGTCCCGGGAACTCGGCCCGGGCCTGGTGCCACGTGCACGGCGCGGTGACGCCGCTGCACCACACGCCGCTGATCGCGCACGACGCCATCACCGCGGTCACCGTCGACGCCCGGGTGCCCGCCTGGGTGCCCGACCCGATGCCGCCCGGGTGGTCGGTCACCGGCCTGGCCTGGGGCGGGGAGCCGGGTGCCCGGGCGATCGTCGTCGACTGTGCCGGCCCCGCTCCCCTCGGGGGCTCGGCCGAGCTGGTGCTCGTCGCCGAGGAGCCGGGCACCGGGGTCGGCTGCGGCTACGCCGGGCTGCCCGGGCTCGACCCGGGCGACGTCATCTCCGGACCCTCCTCGGCCGACGTCAAGGCCGCCGGTCAGCACGCGCCGCTGTGGGCCGTGCCCACCTCCGACGACCGCGCCGCGTTCGTGGGGGAGGCCTTCGGGGTCTGGTTGTGGCTGGTCATGTGGCCGGCGTCGGCGGCCTGGTTGCTCGCCGAGCAGCTGGAGCTGCTCGACCTGCGCGAGCGGGTGTACCCCGACCTGCCGCTGGGCCCGCCCAGCGAGCACCTGCTGCCGGGGCGGTGAACGCCGCCGGGTCGTGACCCACGACCCGGCGGCGTGTCCCCGGCAGGGAGCCGTGGGACCTGTGTTACCCATGGTGCTCACGGTGGGGACGGCCCCGTCCGCACGCCTCGGGACCGAGCACCTGCGGAGGTGGCGGTGAACCTCAAGAAGGTCCTCACCTGGCTGGCCGTCGCCTTCGTCGTCTTCTACATCGTCCAGGCGCCGGAGAGCTCGGCCGAGATCGTGCGCAGCGCCGGACAGGCCCTCGGCGACGCGGCGTCCTCGCTGGCCTCCTTCGTCGGGTCGCTGATCTAGGTCGGCGTGAGCAACCCGGCCCCGGAGCCAGCCGGCGGATCCCCGTCCGTCTGGGCCAGGGACGCCGACAAGTACCTGCTGCCGCACGAGCACCCGCCCGTCATCGCCACCCGCCGCCACTGGGCGGTGCTCGTCGAACCCGCCGTCCGGGCGCTGCCGGTGCTGCTCCTCGGCGGCTGGCTGCTGCTGCTCGACCCGGACAACCGCGTCTCCACCACGGCCGGCTTCCTCGTGCTCGTCGGCGCGCTCGGCCACCTCGCCGTGCGCGCCGGCGAGTGGTGGATGCGGCACTTCATCGTCACCAACCGCCGGGTGCTGCTGACCAGCGGGATCGTCGTCCGCACCGTGGCCCTGCTGCCGCTGCGCCGGATCACCGACCTGACGTACAAGGAGACCCTGTTCGGGCAGCTGCTCGGCTACGGCACCTTCCGCTTCGAGTCGGCCGGCCAGCAGCAGGCCCTGTCGGAGATCACCTACCTGCCGCGCGCCGACCTGCTCTACCGCAGGGTCAGCGACCTGCTGTTCGGTGCCGACGGCGCGGACTCCGCTGACGATGAGGGCAGCTCCGAGCGGCGCACGCCCCCGCCCCCGTCGGACGGCGGACGGCGGGACACCGAGCCGATCCCGCGGCGTCCCCCGGACCCCCCGGGGAGCCCGCCGGCGGGTGCGGCAGGCTGACCGGTGATGCGGATCGACCTCCACACCCACTCGTCGGTCTCCGACGGCACCGACAGCCCCGCCGAGCTGCTCGCCACGGCCCGCGCCGCCGGGCTGGACGTCGTCGCGCTCACCGACCACGACACCACCGCCGGCTGGGCCGCCGCCGAGCGGGCCCGGCCGGCCGGGCTGACCGTCGTCCCCGGCGCGGAGCTGTCCTGCCGCTGGTTCCCGGCCGGCTCCCCACCGATCAGCGTGCACCTGCTGGCCTACTGCTTCGACCCGGAGCACCCCGGCCTGGCCGCGGAGCGGGCGCGGCTGCGCGCCGAGCGGCTGGGGCGCGGCGAGCGGATCGTGGCGGCGCTGGCCGCGGCCGGCTACCCGGTGGTGTGGGACGAGATCGTCGAGCGGTCCGGCGGCGGGGTGGTCGGCCGGCCGCACGTGGCGCGCGCCCTGGTCGAGGCCGGCGTCGTCGAGTCGGTCGACTCCGCCTTCGCCACCCTGCTGCACCACCGCAGCCCCTACTACGTCGCCAAGGCCGACACCGACGTCCTCGACGGCATCGCGCTGGTGCGCGCGGCCGGCGGCGTCCCGGTGTTCGCCCACGGCCTGGCCACCCGGCGTGGCCGGGTGGTCGGCGACGAGGCGATCGCCGCCATGGTGGAGGCGGGCCTGCTCGGGCTGGAGGTCGACCACCCCGACCACGACCCCGAGGAGCGGGCCCACCTGCGCGAGCTCGCCGCCGACCTCGGCCTGCTGGTCACCGGCTCCAGCGACTACCACGGCCGCAACAAGACGACGCCGATCGCCGCCTGCACCACCGCGCCCGACCAGCTCGAGGCGCTGCTGGCCGCGGGCACCGGCGCCGCGCCGTACCGCGCCTGACCCGGCGGCGTCGCTCCCCCCGTTAGCGTGACGACCGTGGGAGGTGCGCAGCTGGAGATGCCCGGCATGCCGCGGCGGCTGTTCCCGGCCACCCCGAGCAAGCTGGCCTCCTTCGCCGACTGCCCGCGCCGCTACCGGTACGCCTACCTCGACCGGCCGACCCCGGCCCGGGGCCCGGCGTGGGCGCACAACAGCGTCGGCGCGGCGGTGCACGCCGCGCTGCGCTCCTGGTGGGAGCTGCCGGTCCCCGGGCGCACCACCGCCGCGGCGCGGCAGCTGCTGTACTCGGCCTGGTCGCCGGCCGGCTTCCGCGACGCCGAGCAGGCCGGCCGCTGGCGGGCCCGGGCGGCCGGCTGGCTCACCGACTACGTGGCCGGGCTCGACCCCGCCGACGAGCCGGTCGGCGCCGAGCGGCAGGTGGCCGCCACCACCGAGCGGCTGGCCCTGTCGGGCCGGGTCGACCGGATCGACTCCCGCGGCGACGAGCTGGTCGTCGTCGACTACAAGACCGGCCGTTCGGCCTGCACCGACGACGACGCGCGGGGATCACCCGCGCTGGCCCTCTACGTCCTGGGCGTGCGCCGCACCCTGCACCGTCCGTGCCGCCGGGTGGAGCTGCACCACCTGCCCAGCGGGACGGTGGCCGCGTTCGAGCACACCGACCGGTCGCTGGCCAACCACGTCCGCCGGGCCGAGGACGTCGCCGAGGACATCGGTGCCGCCACCGCGGCGCTCGACGCGGGCGAGGACGCCGACGCGGCCTTCCCCGCCGTCCCGGGCCGGCAGTGCGGCTGGTGCGACTTCCGTCCCAGCTGCCCGACCGGTCAGGCCGCGGCCCCGCCGCGGGAGACGTGGAGCTTCCTCCCCGAGGAGCCCGCCGCCGGGGCACAGCCGCCTCCGGCCTCCTGAAGGGGTCCCCCAGGAGGGCGTCCCTCTCCCGGGCCCAGTCGGCCCCTCTGCAGGGTCCCGCTGCGAGCCTGCGAGCAGTGGGGGGCAGAGGGGTCCTTCTCCGAGGGGCGGGGAGGAGGACAGCCTCTTCTTCAGCCGCCGACGCCCCGCACGGCGAGGGGGACCGCCAGCGACACCATGACCACGGCGATCACCGCGTCGAGCACCCGCCAGGCCGTCGGCCGGGCGAACACCGGCCGCAGCAGCCGGGCCCCGTACCCGAGACCGGTGAACCAGACGGCACTGCCGATGGCGGCGCCCGCGGCGAACCACCACCGCAGGTCGTCCCACGTGGCGGCCAGCGACCCGAGCAGCACGACCGTGTCCAGGTAGACGTGCGGGTTCAGCCAGGTGAGCGCCAGACAGGTGGTCACGGTGATCGCCAGCCCGGCTCGCCGGTCGTTCTCCTCGGGGACCAGCGCGGACGGGCGCGTGGCCCGCCGGGCCGCCATCAGTCCGTAGAGGACGAGGAAAGCCGCCCCGGCGCAGCAGACGACGGTCAGCAACCCGGGCGCTCGGGTGACCAGTGCGCCGGCGCCCGCCGTCCCGGCGGTGATGAGCGCGACGTCCGAGCACAGGCAGACGGCGACGACGGCAGCCACGTGCTCGGCCCGCAGCCCCTGGCGGAGGACGAAGGCGTTCTGCGCGCCGATGGCCACGATCAGCGACAGGGAGAGGCCGAGGCCGGACGCGGCGGCGAGCAGCGTGGAGGGCACGACGGGACGGTAGGGCGACCGCTCCCATCAGCGCTGCTGGTATCGCTGAAGAACCTGAAGCAGGTCTGATGGCCGCATGGAGCTCGACCTCGCCCAGCTCAGGGCGTTGGAGGCGACCGTCGCCGCAGGCACGCTGGACGGTGCGGCGCGGGCGCTGCACCTCACGCCGAGCGCGATCAGCCAGCGGGTCAAGGCGCTGGAGTCGGCGACCGGCCGGGTCCTGCTGGTGCGCAGCAAGCCGGTGCGGGTGACCGAGTCCGGGCAGGCGGTGCTGCGGCTGGCCCGGCAGGTGGCGCTGCTCACCGCCGAGGCCACCCGGGAGCTGGTGGAGGACGCGACGTTCGGGCCGGTCACCCTGCCGATCGCGGTCAACGCCGACTCGCTGGCCACCTGGGTGCTCCCGGCGTTGGCCCCGCTCGCCGGCGACGTCGCCTTCGACCTGCACCGGGAGGACCAGGAGCACACCGCCGCGTTGCTGCGGGACGGGCGGGTGATGGCGGCGATCACCGCGGACTCCGAGCCGGTGCCGGGCTGCAGCGTGACCCGGCTGGGCGGCATGCGTTACCGCCCGATGGCGACCGCGGCGTTCGCCGAGCGGTGGTTCCCCGACGGCGTCACCGACCAAGCGCTCACCCGGGCACCCGTGGTGGTCTTCGACCGCAAGGACGACCTGCAGCACCGCTACCTGCGCGCCCGGGGAGTCGACGCAGGGACGCCGCCGGTGCACCACGTGCCCGCGTCGACCGACTACGTCGCCGCCGTCCGCCTGGGGTTCGGGTGGGGCATGGTGCCGGCCCAGCAGGAGCCCGCCGGGGAGCTGGTCGAGCTGGACCCCGGCGCTGCGGTCCACGTCGTCCTGCACTGGCAGCAGTGGAAGCTGCGCTCCTCGTCCCTGGACCGCCTGGCGGGAACGGTCCTCGCCGCGGCGCGACGGAAACTGGACCAGACGCCGGACCGGACGGTGCCCGTCACGCGCTGACCGGCACCGCCGCGACGCGCTCGTGGGCGGCCCGCACGATCGGCGACTCCCGCACCCGCGCCGGCACCGCCAGGGCCGTCTGCCGGAACGCGCGCACGCCCGCGGTCGCGGCGGCGTCGGTCAGGCCGAAGCCGGGCAGGCCGTAGAGCCGGCGGGCCCACCGCGGCAGCGTGGCCGCGCCGAGCGAGGCCAGCGTGCTCCACGCGGGCCGGGCGGGGGTGAGCAGCTGCACCCACCCGGGCATCGGCGGGAGCATGACGAACCGGGAGGCGTTGCGCGCGGCCGGGGTCGCCGCCAGCTGCGGGCGCATCCGGTCCAGGTAGGCCGCGAGGTCGGCGGCGTTCGCCGGCACGTCGGCCTCCACGCAGCCGACCAGCACCGCGGCGGTCACCTGCTCGGCGACGTAGCGGTCGGCGTCGTCGTGGGCGAGGGGCACCCCGGCGCGGCGGGCGACCGAGAGCAGCGACTCGACCTCGCAGCAGTGCACCCACAGGAGCAGGTCGGCGTCGTCGACGGAGTAGGTGCGCCCGGTGGTCCGCTCGACCGCGGACCTGCCCCGGTGCAGGCCGCGGACCCGGCGCACCGCCCGCAGGGCGTCCCGGCGGGTGCCGAAGGTCACCGTCGCCACGTACTCCGCCGTACGGGTCAGCCGCGCCCACGGCTCGCTGGCGAAGGCGGTGGAGAACCGGTCGACGCCGTCCATCGCGACCGGGTGCAGCGCCTGCAGCAGCAGGGCTCGGATGCCGCCGACGGAGAACGCCGGGTCGGCGTGGATGCGCCAGCTGACGCTGTCCGGGCCGAAGAACCCGAGCAGGTCCTCCTCGGCGGTGAACTGCTTGATCGAGGGCGTCCGGTTCACCGCAGCACCTCCGCCTCGTCGCCGGCGCGCCCGGAGGAGACGGGTACCGACTCCCAGAAGTCGAGCAGGACCTCCAGCGTGCGCGACGGGTTCTCGATGGCGGGGGAGTGGACCGAGCCCGCGACGACCTCGTACCGGGCGCCCAGCCGGCGCGCCATGTCCGCCTGGGCGGCCGGGGTCCAGGCGTCGTCGGCGACGCCGTGCGCGACCAGCACCGGGACGCCGGTGGCCGCCAGCTCGGCCACCCGGTCGGGCTCGCCGGTCATCGCGTCGGCCATGCCGCGCAGCCCGGCGGCGCTGGTGGCGAGGAACCGGCGGGCGAGGAAGGCCCGGGTGGGCGCCGGGACCGCCTGCGCCCGGGGGTCGGTCATGGCCAGCTGCTCGAGCGTCTCGTGCACCAGCGGCACCCCGCCGGCGTCCAAGAGCGGGGACAGGTGGCCGAGCAGCTCGGCGCGCGGCCCGACCAGCCGGGACGGTCCGGAGCCGAGCAGGGTGAGGGAGCCGAACAGCGACGGGGCGGCGAGGACGGCGGCCCGGCCGACCAGCCCGCCGAAGCTGTGCCCGACCAGGTGCGCCCCGGCGGGCAGCTCGCGGGCGACGGCGAGGACGTCGTCGCCGAGCTCGGCCACCGAGTAGCGGGCCGGGTCGTCCGGGCCCGGCGACTCGAACTGGCCGCGCTGGTCGAGGGCGACGACGCGGTACCCGGCGGTGCACAGCGGGCGCAGCAGCGGCGCGAAGTCCTCCTTGCTGCCGGTGTAGCCCGGGACCATGAGGACGGTGCCCCGTTCTCCGTCCCCCCCGGTGTCGAGGGCGACGAGCGGCCCGGCGCCACCGGCGAAGGTGCGGTGCCGGGCGTCGTGGTCGGCGAGCTGTCGCAGGTCGTCGGGCGCGGTGGAGGGGGAGGCGCTGTCGTCGGGGCCGCCGGGCAATCCCATGACCACCAGTCAACCCCGGCGGCGGCCCCCCTGCAGGGAGAAGGACCCCGTCCTCCCCGCCCTCGCGAGCTCGGTGGAAGGACCGCCTCCTCCCCACCCCTCGCAAGCTCGGGGCGGGACCCGGGAGGCGGCCGGGACGGGGCCAGGCGCGAGCCTGCGAGTGGTGGGGGGCAGGGGCGGCCCCCCTGCAGGGTCCCGCCGCGAGCCTGCGAGTGGTGGGGGGCAGGGGCGGCCCCCCTGCAGGGTCCCGCCGCGAGCCTGCGAGTGGTGGGGGGCAGGGGGGTCCTTACTCAGCGCAGGGCGACGACCCGGTCGGGCAGCTGGGTGACCAGGACCGGGCCGACCGCGGTGACCAGCCCGCCCGGGTCCGTCCCGGCGGCGGTGGAGCGGGCGACCTCGGCGCCGGTCGCCAGCTCGCGGAGGACGACGGCGTCCGCCTCGGGCACCGGGACCGGCGTCCCCGGCAGCGGCGTGCCCTCGGCCGGTCCGGACGGCAGGCCGGTCGCGGCGGTCTGCCAGCGGAGCGCGCCGGTGGCCTGGTCGACGACGGACAGCGTGCCGCCGGCCAGCACGAGCAGCGTGTCCCCGACGCCGCGGACCAGCACCGGCCCGGGCGCCGGGAGGACCGCACCGAGCGGCGCACCGTCGACGCCGGCGAGCAGCCGCACCCCGTCGTCGCCGGCCACCGCGACCGTGCGGTCGACGCCGGCCAGCGTCGTCCCCTCGGGCACGTCGCGGGTCCACCGGGGGCTGCCGTCGTAGCCGTCGAAGAGCCGCAGCTGCAGGCCGCCGGAGCCCCCGCACCGCTGCAGGACGACGACGCCCGCGCTCCCCACGGCGGCGTCCTCCAGCCGGCACCCCTCGGGCGCGGCCTGCCGCCAGCGGGTGTTGTCGCCGACCGGGTCGAGGGCGACGATCCCGGTCGGCGCGGCGGCCAGCACGATCCCGGCGGTGCTGGACAGGACCACGTCGGGGCGGAACCACATGTTGCGGGTCCACGTCCGGACGCCGGTCCGCGTCGACAGCGCCACGGCCTCGTCGCAGCGGTCCTCGGTGCGGAAGACGGCGATGACGAGCCCGTCGACGACGGTCCGGTCGCACAGGTGGGCGTTGGCGCGGGTGTACCGCCAGGCCTCCGCGCCGGTGCCGACGTCGAGCGCGCGCACCCCGTGCTCGCCGGCGACCACCACGCGGCCGCCGGCCACCGTCGCCCGGGGCGCGCCGTCCGGCGCGGTGGTCGGCGCGGTCCAGACGGCGGAGACGGCTCCGGCCGGCGTCCCCTCGGGGACGCCGGCCGGTGGTGCGGTGGTGCTCACCGTGGCCGCCGCGTCCGAGCCCCGCCACAGCAGGGCGGCGATGACGACCAGCGCGAGCGTGGCCGCCGTCCACACCCACACCCGCAGCGGCGGACGCATCATCGGCCGCCTCGTCTTCTGCAGGAGGGCAGGGCGGCCCCCTTGCAGGGTCCCGCCGCGAGCTTGCGAGCGGTGGGGGGCAAGGGGGTCCTCTTTCAGGCGGCGGGCTCGGCCGGGCCGCGGTCGGCCCCGCCGTGGCGGCGCCGACGGCGACGTGGCCGGGCCGCTCCGCCCTCGCCGGCCTCCGTCGGTGCTGCGGCGGGCGCACTCCCCTCGACAGCGGCCGCGGCGCCGCCTCCGCGGGTGCGCCGGCGTGGGCGGCTCTTGCGGGCGCGGGCCGGCTGCTCGCCGTCCTCACGGGCCGGGCCCCGCGCGCCGGAGCCATCCCGCCCACCCGAGCGCCGACCGGTCTCGCCGAGGTCCTCGACGGCCTCGGCGTCCAGGCCCTCGCGGGTGCGCCGCGCCCGCGGCAGCCGGCCGGTAGCGCCCTCGGGCACGTCCAGGTCGGTGGAGACCCACGGCGAGGTGGAGTAGGTCTCGCGCGGCTCGTCGAAGTCCAGGCCGAGCGCCTTGTTGATCAGCTGCCAGCGGGGGACGTCGTCCCAGTCCACCAGGGTGACCGCGACACCCTCCTGGCCGGCGCGGCCGGTGCGGCCGATCCGGTGCAGGTAGGTCTTCTCGTCCTCGGGGCACTGGTAGTTGACGACGTGGGTCACGCCGGCGACGTCGATGCCGCGGGCGGCGACGTCGGTGGCGACCAGCACGTCGACCTTGCCGCTGCGGAAGGCGCGCAGCGCCTGCTCGCGGGCGCCCTGGCCCAGGTCGCCGTGCACCGCGGCGGCGGCGAAGCCGCGCTCGACCAGCTCGTCGGCCACCTTCTGCGCGGTCCGCTTGGTGCGGCAGAAGATCATCGTCAGGCCGCGGTCGCGGGCCTGCAGCACGCGGGCGAGCAGCTCGGGCTTGTCCAGGTTGTGCGCGCGGTAGACGAACTGGGTCGTCTCCGGGACGGTCGAGCCCTCGTCGTTGCCGTGCGCGCGGATGTGCGTCGGCTGCCGCATGAACGAGCGGGACAGGGTCACGATCGGGCCGGGCATGGTCGCCGAGAACAGCATGGTCTGCCGCTGCGCCGGCACCATGCCCAGGATCCGCTCGATGTCGGGCAGGAACCCCAGGTCGAGCATCTCGTCGGCCTCGTCGAGGACCAGCACGCGGACCTTGCCCAGGACCAGCGAGCCCTGCTCGGCCAGGTCGAGCAGCCGGCCCGGCGTGCCGACGACGACGTCCACGCCGCCGCGCAGCGCCTGCACCTGCGGCTCGTACGCGCGCCCGCCGTAGATGGCCTGCACGCGGATGCCGCGCTTCGACCCGGCGGTGGTCAGGTCGCGGGCGACCTGCACGCACAGCTCCCGGGTGGGGACGACGACCAGCGCCTGCGGGACGCCGTCGCCGCCCTCGGCCGCGGGGACGACGCGCTGCAGCAGCGGGACGCCGAAGCCGAGGGTCTTGCCGGTACCGGTGCGGGCCTGGCCGATGAGGTCGTTGCCGGCCAGCGCCAGCGGGAGGGTCAGCTCCTGGATGGCGAAGGTCCGGGTGATGCCGACCCCGGCCAGCGCCGCGACGACGTCGGGGTGGACGTCGAAGTCGCTGAACAGCGGCGCGTCGTCGGCGACGGGGGCGCCGCCGAGCTGCTCGGCGGCCTGCTCGAGCTGCTCGGGGTCCGGGGCGCCGGTCTCGGCGTGCTCCAGGTCGGCGGCAGGGGTGTCGGTGGGGGTGGGGGTGTTCTCGGTGGAGATCAGTGCTCTCGCCTCTGGTCTGCTGGGGGACCGGCTGCGGCGGCGGGACCCGCCGCAGCGCGCCTGTCCCGGTCGGGTGTCGCGGGATCGGTTCCAGCGCCGACGCCAGCAGAAACCGGGCTCCACCTCGGTGTCAGCCCGGGAGGGGACCCCTGGGGGTGTCGTCTCCAGCGGTCGTCAGCGCACAGATGCACAAGCGAACCGGGCGGCTCGCCGATTCCCATCGTAACCGGCGCACCGGTTAGCCTCCGTGCGCCGCGCGCCCAGCAGACCCTCCGCCCACCCGTCCGAGGGACGCGCCACCGATGCCGCCGAGCCCGGGAGCTGCCAGTGAACGCGGTCGACCAGGGAGCCGTCGTCGACCTGCTGGGGGTGCTGGCCTACGCGGAGCTGACCGCGTTCGACCGGCTGGCCGAGGACGCCCGACTGGCGCCCACGCTCGCCGGCCACGCGGCGCTGGCGCAGATGGCCGCCGCGGAACTCGGCCACCACGCCCGGCTCACCGCCCGGCTCGCCGAGCTCGGCGCCGACCCGACCGCGGCGATGGCCCCCTTCGTCGCCGCGCTCGACGCCTTCCACGACAGCACCCGGCCGCACACCTGGCTCGAGGGGCTGGTCAAGGCCTACGTCGGCGACGGGCTGGCCGGCGACTTCTACCGGGAGATCGCGGCGTTCCTGCCCGACCCGGACCGCGCGCTCATCCTCGACGTCCTCGCCGACACCGGCCACGCCGACTTCGCCGTCCGCGAGGTGCGGGCGGCGATCGCCACGAACCGCACCCTCTCCGGTCGGCTGGCGCTGTGGGGACGGCGGCTGGTCGGCGAGGCGATCACCCAGTCCCAGGCGGTCATCGCCGAACGCGACCGGCTCGCCCGGCTCATCATCGAGGGCACGGGGGACTTGGCCGGGGTCGGCCGGCTCGTCGAGCGGATCACCGCCGCGCACACCAAGCGGATGAGAGCTCTCGGGCTGAACCCGTGACCGTCACATCGCGGTCCTACCGGACCGCACCGCGGCCAGCTGCCGTTCCCGACCGCCGCTGAGCCGCTGCCCGTGTCCCGGTCGGGGGACCCTCCGGGCCCCCGCGACCGGTCCACACCGCGGCCAGCTGCCGTTCCCGACCGCCGCTGAGCCGCTGCCCGTGTCCCGGTCGGGGGACCCTCCGGGCCCCCGCGACCGGTCCACACCGCGGCCAGCTGCCGTTCCCGACCGCCGCTGAGCCGCTGCCCGTGTCCCGGTC
>NZ_QOHF01000034.1 GCF_003319115.1 Geodermatophilus sp. TF02-6
GCTCTACGTGATCTGGCACTGCTGGCAAGCCGGCGAAGCCTACGACCCCGCCCGACACAACGCCCTGCAACGCATCCTCAACCAAGATCAACGGCAGGCGGCTTGACACAGGGCTTCTCACGCGGCCTCCTCGCCGGCGCTCGTCGGCCGTGTGCCCTGGGCAGCCGTGTCCATCGGTTCGCTCGCGAGCTCGCTCACCCAGACAGGGTGACAGCGCGGCGCGCCGGTCCGCTCCGCCCGTCCACAGGCGCCCGGGCCGTCCACGACCCCCGGAGACGGCGGACGGCGGCGCCCGCGGTGCGGGCGCCGCCGTCCGCGGCGTTCGGCCCCTCCCGGGCACCGCCCCGAGCATGCGAGGGGTGGGGAGGAGGGGGTCCTCTCTCAGGCCTTGCCGAGGATCCGGTTCATCTTGGTGCCGCAGACGGGGCAGGTGCCCTGCGCCATGCGACGGCCGGACTCGCTGACCTTGACCTCGCCATCGAAGTCGCGCTTCTCCTTGCACTTCACGCAGTAGCCGTTGTAGCTCTCTGCCACGGTGCCTCCTCGTCGTGCGTCGGCTCGGCGTCCCGTGCCGGGCGCCGTCCCCCGGAACGCTACCCGGGCTGCGGCGGTCCGCTGGCAGACGACGCGGTCGCCGGGACCGGTCCCGCCCACAGCCTGTGGACACTCCTGTGGACGGGGTGGGGACGTCGCGGTGTCTCCCTGTGCACGACCCGGGGACGACGGCCCGCCGCACCGCCCGCCGGCGTCCCGGTTTCCCGTTCTCACCTGGGCGGACGCTGGGACCTCCCTGTGGACGGCAGTCGCGCCGGCCTCTCCCCGGACCGGGCGGGCGGTGTCCACCGTCCGTGCGACATGCACCCGGGCGGGTGCGGGTGCGGGCGCCGAGCCGACACCCCGGCAACTACGGTGCCTGCGTGCCCGGATCCACTCCTGACACCTCGCGCAGGCCCGTGCCGGCTCTCCCCTCGCGGGAAGGACGGCGCACGATCCGCGCCGTCCCCACCGACCGGTCGCAGCGGGGTGGCACGGGCTCCGCGCTGCCGGACGGTGTGGAGGTGCGGCGCAGCAGCCGCCGGCGCCGGACGGTGACGGCCTACCGCGAGTCCGGACGCACGGTCGTGCTCATCCCGGCGGCGTTCAGCCCGGCCGAGGAGCGTCGCTGGGTGGCGCAGATGGTGGCCAAGCTGCAGACCCGCGAGGAGCGACGCCGCCGCTCGCTCGGTGGGGACGACGAGCTGATGGCGCGGGCGCGGGCGCTGTCCGAGGCGCACCTCGACGGCGTGCCGCAGCCGGTGAGCGTGCGGTGGGTGGACAACCAGCAGCGCCGCTGGGGGTCGTGCACCCCGGTCGACCGCACCATCCGACTGTCGAGCCGACTGCGCGCGATGCCCGAGTACGTCGTCGACTACGTCCTGGTGCACGAGCTGGCCCACCTCGTCGAGCCCGGCCACGACGCGCGCTTCTGGGCGCTGGTGGCCCGCTATCCGCGCGCGGAACGGGCCCGCGGCTTCCTCGAGGGGGTCGAGCTGGCCTCCACCGACGGTGCCCGGCCGTCGGCCGCCCCCGCCGAGGACGACCTGGTCGACTGAGTGCTCCGTCGGCCTACCGGCGACACCGCGCCAGGTGCCCTGAAGGACCCCGTCCTACCCAGCCTTCGCGAGCTCAGGCCGGGGCCCGGGACGGGGCCACGGTCGGGAGACCCTGCGGGCCCCCGCGACCGGTCCACACCGACGAGGGGCTCAGCTCTGTTCGTCGTCCTTCTTCTCCTCCTCCTCGGAGCCCGGCTCCCCGTCGCCGGTGAGCGCCCGCAGCTCGTCGTCGGTCCCCTGGCGGGCCACGAAGTCCAGCGGCTCGTCGAGGTCCTCGGAGGTGGGCAGCAGGTCGGGGTGGGACCAGAGCCGGTCCCGCTCGGCGGCGCCGTGGCGCTGGGCCATGGCGCCCCACAGGGTGGCGGCGTCGCGCAGCCGACGGGGCCGCAGCTCCAGCCCCACCAGCGTGGCGAAGGTCTGCTCGGCCGGTCCGCCGGAGGCGCGGCGACGGCGCATCGTCTCGGCCAGGGCTCCGTGCCCAGGTAGCCGGTCGGTCGCCGCCGCGGCCACGACGTGGTCCACCCAGCCCTCGACCAGGGCCAGCAGCGTCTCCAGCCGCCGCAGCGCCGCCTGTTGCTCGGGGGTCTCCTCCGGCTCGAGCAGCCCGCTGCCGAGCAGGGCCTGGATGCCCTCCGGGTCGGTGGGGTCGATGCCGCCCATCGACCCCATGGCCTCGGTGAGGCCGCGCTCGATCGCCTCGCGGTCGACGTGGATGCCCCGGGCGTAGGCGTGGACGGCGTCGTGCAGCTGCTGGCGCAGCCACGGCACGTGGGTGAACAGCCGCTGCGTGGCGGCCTCGCGCAGCGCGAGGAACAGCCGCACCTCGTCGGCCGGGCGGTCGAGCCCGGCGGCGAACTCCGCCACGTTCTGCGGCAGCAGGACACCGGCGCCCGCCGGGGCGAGCGGGATGCCGATCTCGCCGCTGGTGAGCACCTCCCCGGACAGCCGGCCGAGGGCCTGGCCGACCTGGGCGCCGAACATCAGCCCCCCCATCCGGCCCATGATCCCGGCCAGCGGACCGGCCATGGCGGCCGCCTCGGCGGGCAGCGCGCTGGTCATCGCGCCGACCACCCGCTCGGCGAGCGGGTCGACGAGGGCGCTCCAGGCGGGCAGGGTCTGCTCCACCCACTCCACCCGTGACCAGGCCAGCGGCCGGTCGACCCCCGACGGCAGCTCGGTGACCGGGTCCAGCCACAGGTCGGCCAGGCGCAGGGCGTCGGCGACGGCGGCGCGTTCGGCGTCGGACGTCGGCTGGGACCCGGCGGCCAGCGAACTGATGGCGCCCTGCCGGGCGAGGTCCCAGTTCACCGGCCCGCCGGACCAGCTCATGAGCTTCTGCAGCTCGGCGAACAGGGGCATCTTGGCGAGCAGTTCCTCCGGCGTGCCCCCGCCGGCGCCGCCGCCGAAGAGGGCGCCCAGCCCGAACGGGTCGTTGCCGGGACCGGACCCCGGCTGGTCACGACGCTCGGGGTCGCGATCGGGGAGGCCGAAGCCGAACGGGAGATCGCTCATGCCCCCACGGTAGACGCGTGATCTCCCGGTGGACGCCGTCGTCCGCCGGCAGCGGAACACCGGACCGCCGAGGCGGCGGCTGCGTCCGGGCGGGTCACACGGGCCGGCTGGGCGCGTCCGCAGGTCGACATACGCTCTTCCGTCGTGACCCGTCGGATGAGTGTCCTCGGCGTCGGTGTCGTGCTGCTGGTGGTCTTCGGCCTGCTCGGCGCCGCGGTGCCGGTGCCCTACGTGGCGCAGGTGCCGGGCCCGACCTTCAACACGCTCGGCGACATCGACGGCCAGCCGATCATCAGCGTCGAGGGCCGGGCGCGCAACGACGTCGACGGGGAGCTGACCCTGACCACGGTCGGCGTCAGCCGGGCCGGGTTGAGCCTGGTCGAGGCCGTGCAGGGCTGGTTCGACAGCGAGGTGAGCGTCGTCCCGGAGGAGTCGGTCTACCCGCCGGACAGGACCGAGCAGCAGACCCGCGAGGCCAACCGGCAGGCCTTCCTCACCTCCGAGGAGAACGCCGAGGTCGCGGCCCTGGGCGAGCTCGGCTACCCGGTGAAGGTGGTGGTGCGGGGGCTGGCGGAGGACTCGCCGTCCGCGGGGCAGCTCCAGGAGGGCGACGCCATCGACAGCGTCGACGGCCGGCCCACGCCCGACAGGCAGGCTCTGGACGGCGTCCTGACCTCGATCCCCGGGGGGTCCACGATCACCGTCGGGTACACCCGGCTGGGGCAGCCCGGCACCGCCACGGTCACCACCCGGCCCGCGGAGGGGCGCGCGGGCTCGCTGCTGGGCGTGTCCGTCCTCGAGCAGCCCTCGGCGCCCTTCGACGTCGACATCCGGGTCGAGGACGTCGGCGGCCCGTCGGCCGGGCTCATGCTGACCCTCGGCATCCTCGACCTGGTCGGCGACACCGACCTGACCGGCGGGGCCACGGTGGCCGGCACCGGCACGATCGGCGCCGACGGGACGGTCGGCCCGATCGGCGGCATCCAGCTGAAGATGGTCGCCGCCGCCGACATCGGCGCCGAGCTGTTCCTCGTGCCGGCCGACAACTGCGCCGACGCCCTGGCCGCGCCGCAGCCCCGGCTCGCCACGGCCCGCGTGGCCACCCTGGACGACGCGCTGACCGCGCTGGCCGACCTCCGCGCCGGGCGGACGCCGCGGCCCTGCTGACGGCGGCCCTGCTGACGGCGGCCCTGCTGACGGCGGCCCTGCTGACGGCGGCCCTGCTGACGGCGGCCCTGCTGACGGTGGCCCTGCTGACGGCGGCCCTGTTGACGGTCGCCCCCGACGCACGGCGCGGACGCGGTGGGGGAAGCTTGCGGCGGAGCGGGCGACCGGGGAACCCGGCGCGGTCCCGAGCGTTGGTCTGGGCGACCGGACCGGTGTCGGGAGGCCCGTGCCGGGTCCGCCCGGTCGCCCGCGGCCGGGGACGTCCGTGGCGCAGCGCCACGACCGCAACTGAAGGAGACCGCTCGTGGCCATGCGGCCCCCCGTGTCCGTGCCCACGCTGTCGCGGCGCGCCAAGGTGGTCATCGGGGCCATCGCCGTGCTGCTGGTGCTGTTCACGGCCATCGGGACCCTGACCAACGTCTACGTCGACTACCTGTGGTTCGACGAGACGCACTACACCGAGGTCTTCTGGACCGAGCTGCAGGCGCGGGCGCTGCTGTTCGCCGTCGCCGGGGTGGCCACCGGCGGCCTCACCGCCCTGGCCGTCCACCTCGCCTACCGGTTCCGCCCCACGTTCCGGCCGATGTCGCTCGAGCAGCAGAACCTCGAGCGCTACCGGCAGTCCCTCGAGCCGCGCCGCACCCTGGTGCTCACCGTGGTCGCGGTGGTGCTGGGTCTGTTCGCCGGCTTCACCGCCCAGGGGAACTGGGAGACGTGGCTGACCTTCCGCAACTCCACCGACTTCGGCCGGCCCGACCCGCAGTTCGGGCTCGACCTCTCCTTCTTCGTCTTCGACTACCCCTTCTACCGGCTGCTGCTGGGCTTCGGCTTCGCGATCGTGCTGCTGGCGCTGATCGGCTCGCTGCTGACCCACTACGTGTTCGGCGGGCTGCGGCTGCAGACGCCGGGGCAGAAGCTGACCGGCGCGGCGATGGTCCAGTTGTCGGTGCTGCTCGGCCTGTTCGTCGCGCTCAAGGCGGTGGCCTACTGGCTCGACCGCTACGGGCTGGTCTACTCCGACCGCGGTGAGCTGTTCACCGGCGCGAGCTACACCGACGTCAACGCGCTGCTGCCGGCCAAGACGATCCTGGTGTTCGCCGCCGCGGTGTGCGCGGTGGCGTTCCTGGCCAACGTCGTCGTCCGCAACTTCCGGCTGCCGGCGGCCGCGCTGGTGCTGCTGCTGCTGTCCAGCCTGGTCATCGGGGTGGCCTATCCGGCGATCGTGCAGCAGTTCGTCGTCCGCCCCAGCGCCAACGAGCGCGAGGCCGACTACATCGCGCGGGCGATCACCTCGACGCGCGACGCCTACGGGCTCTCCGACGTCCAGTACGTCGACTACGCCCAGCAGAGCTCCGGCGACCAGGTGGACACCCAGGTGGCGCTGGCCGAGCTGCGCAACGACACCGAGACGATCCCCAACGCGCGCCTGCTGGACCCGAACGTGCTCTCGCCCACGTTCACCGCGCGCCAGCAGATCCGCAACGTGTACGGCTTCCCCGAGAAGCTCGACATCGACCGGTACACCACCGACGGGCAGACGCGGGACTACGTCGTCGCCGTCCGCGAGCTCAACAGCGACGCGCTGTCGGAGAACCAGGACACCTGGATCAACCGGCACACCGTCTACACCCACGGCAACGGGTTCGTGGCCGCGCCGGCCAACGAGGTGGTCGCCGGCCAGGAGGGCGGCGAGCCGAACTTCACCACCCGCGACCTGCCCACCGTGGGCAACATCCCGGTCGACCAGTCGCGGATCTACTACGGGGAGCTGATCAACGACTACTCCGTCGTCGGTGCTCCGCAGGGAGCGACCCCGCGGGAGTTCGACCGGCCCGAGGACGGCTCGGACCAGGGTCAGATCAACAACACCTACGACGGCACGGGTGGCGTCGCGATCGGCAGCTTCTTCCGGCAGCTGACGTTCGCCATCTACTACCGGGAGCGCAACTTCCTGCTCTCCAGCGCGGTCAACGACGCCTCCAAGGTGCTCTACGTGCGCAACCCGCGCGACCGCGTGGAGAAGGCCGCCCCCTTCCTCGAGGTCGACGGCGACCCGTACCCGGCGGTGGTCAACGGCCGGGTGACCTGGGTCCTCGACGGCTACACGACCGCCGACTCCTACCCGTACTCCGAGTCGATGGAGCTGGGCACGGCCGCGTCCGACGCGCTCACCGGCACCGGGACGACGGCGCTGCCCAACGAGCAGTTCAACTACATCCGCAACTCGGTGAAGGCGACCGTCGACGCCTACGACGGCACGGTGACCCTCTACGCCTGGGACGAGAACGACCCGGTCCTCAAGACCTACATGAAGGCGTTCCCCGGCGTGGTCAAGCCGCGCAGCGCGATGTCCCAGGAGCTGGTCGGCCACATCCGGTACCCGGAGGACCTGTTCAAGGTGCAGCGGGACATCCTGACCCGCTACCACGTCAGCGACCCGCGGGACTTCTACAACCAGAGCGACCGCTGGCAGGTGCCCGCCGACCCGACCCGGGACACCCAGGAGCCGCAGCCGCCGTACTACATCCTGGCCCAGCGGCCCGGCGACCCGACGGCGAGCTTCCAGCTGACCAGCGCGCTGAACGCCTTCCGCCGGGAGAACCTCTCCTCGTTCATCTCCGCCTCCAGCGACCCGAGGACCTACGGGGAGATCCAGGTGCTGCGGCTGCCGGGCAACACGCCCTTCCGCGGCCCGCAGCAGGTGCAGCAGTCGTTCATCACGAACAACCAGGTGCGGCCCGACCTCACGCTGTTCAACAGCGCCGAGTCCCGAGCGGTGTTCGGCAACCTGCTGACCCTGCCCATCGGCACCGACGGGCTGCTCTACGTCGAGCCGCTGTACGTGCAGGGCACCGGGGAGAACTCGTTCCCGCTGCTGCAGAAGGTGCTGGTCAACTACGGCGACCGGGTCGGTTACGCCGACACCCTGGCCCAGGCGCTCGACCAGGTGTTCGGCGCCGGGGCGGGAGAGTCGGCGACCGACAGCGGCGAGGTGGGGACGACGCCGACCACGCCGACCACGCCCTCGCCGTCCCCCTCGCCCGCGCCGACCCCGGCTCCGCCGGCGGACGGCGGGACGACGAACACCCCGGCGCGGGACCAGGCGGTCGCGGACATGAACGCCGCGCTGCAGGCGCTGGCCGACGCGCAGCGCAACGGCGACTTCGCCGCGCAGGGGCAGGCCCTGGCCGACCTGCAGCGGGCCGTGCAGGCCTACCAGGCCGTCGGCGGCGCCGCGTCGGCGCCCCCGACGCCGGGTGGCTGAGCCCGGCGGCAAGGGACGGGACACCGGTCCCGTCCCGGCCCGTGGCCGGGACCACGCCGGGGCGGGGTGCGCGACCCGGCGACGGCGGGGTAGAGTGGTGCCACCGACGCGGGGTGGAGCAGCTCGGTAGCTCGCTGGGCTCATAACCCAGAGGTCGCAGGTTCGAATCCTGCCCCCGCTACCACGACAGGACCCCGGCCCTCCTTAGGAGGGCCGGGGTCCTCGTCATGTCGGCCGCGGTGTGCCTCGGGCTGTCCTGGTCGGGGCACACCGCCGCCGTCCCGCGGAGGAGGCCGGGGTCCCCCGGCCCGCCGTCCCGCGGCGACCGCTCGCGTCAGGCGCCCGGTTGGCCGGCGTCCTGCTGGCCGGCGTCCTGCTGGCCGATGCGCTGGTCGGCCAGGTCGCGCGCCTTGTCGGTCTGCTGGTCGTACTTGCCGCCGGTCCGCTCGTCGACGAGCTGCTCGGCCTTGTCCAGCGCCTGGTCGCTGCGCTGCTCGCCCTGCTCGCTGTCGAGGGCCTGCTCGGCCTTGTCGCCGAGGCCTCCGAGGTCCATGCCACGCTCCTCCCGGTTCGGTGCGGTACGGCCGGGGCCTACCCAGCCGGTCCCGCGCCGACTCCTCGACTGCGCTCCACCCGGCGCGGCTCGCATCCCGACGCCGAGGGACCGGGACTGGCCGGCGGTTCGTCCCTCGCCGGTCGGGAGCGACACGGTGCACCGGGGGGACGGCACCGGCGAGCACCTCCCCGCCGGCAGGGGATGGGCGGTGGCGTGTACGGTGGAGGTGCGACGCGGGGTGGAGCAGCTCGGTAGCTCGCTGGGCTCATAACCCAGAGGTCACAGGTTCGAATCCTGTCCCCGCTACTGCGTCCGGAGGGCCCGGTCACCACGGTGACCGGGCCCTCCGTCGTCCCGGGCGGGTGTGTTGTGTCCCACCCCGGTCCTCTCTAGCGTTCCGGTCGTCACCGACCGTCTCGCAGGGGGAGGACGCCGTGACCGTCGAGGCCACCCCGCCCGTCGACCTGGACGCGGTCGACCTCTCCGACCGGGACTGGTGGGCCGGCCCGCCCGAGCGCAAGTACGCGACCTTCGCGGCGCTGCGCCGCGAGCGGCCGTTCGCCTTCTTCGACGAGCCGGTCATGCCCATGATCCCCGTCGGGCCCGGCTACTGGGCCGTCACCCGCTACGCCGACGTCGAGGCGATCAGCTCGCAGCCGCCGGTCTTCTGCTCTGGCCGGGGCGCGGTGTCCATCGCGGACATGCCGGCCGACCTCCACGAGTTCTACGGCTCGCTGATCAGCATGGACGACCCCCGGCACGCCAAGATCCGCCGGATCGTGTCCAAGACGTTCAGCCCGCGGATGCTCGAGCAGACGCTGGACTCGGTCCACGCGGTCGTCGACGACGTGCTGGCCCGGGCACGGCGGACGGCGCAGGAGCGAGACGGCGCGATCGACGTCGTCGCCGACATCGCCGCCCCCATCCCGCTGCGGGTCATCTGCGACATGATGGGCGTCCCCGAGGAGTCCCGGGCGGCGGTGCTCGAGCAGTCCAACGTCATCCTCTCCGGCGGGGACCCCGACCTCGTCGAGGACGCCGACGACCCGGTCTCCGCCTTCCTGACCGCCGGCGTGGAGCTGGCCGGGCTCATGGAGCGCCTGGCCGCCGAGCGGCTGGAGCGCCCCCGCGACGACCTCACCACCGCGCTGGTGGCCACCGAGGTGGACGGCGAGCGGCTCACCCACCAGGAGATCGCCTCGTTCTTCATCCTGCTGCTGGTCGCCGGCAACGAGACCACCCGCACCGCCATCTCCCAGGGCGTGCTCACCCTGCACGAGCACCCCGACCAGCGGGCGCGGTGGAGAGCCGACCCGGGGCTGGACCGCACCGCCGTCGAGGAGATCGTGCGCTGGGTGAGCCCGGTGACCTGGATGCGGCGCACGGCCACCCGGGACGGCGAGGTCGGCGGCCACCGCTTCGCGGCCGGCGACAAGTTCCTGCTCTTCTACGCCGCGGCCAACCGCGATCCCGCGGTGTTCCGCGACCCGGAGGACCTCGACCTGGCCCGCGAGCCGAACCCGCACGTCGGCTTCGGCTCGAAGGGGCCGCACTTCTGCCTCGGCGCGCACCTGGCCCGCCGGGAGCTCGCAGTCACCTTCCGCGCGCTGTTCGACCAGCTGCCCGACCTGCAGGTGACCGGCGAGCCCGACCGGCTGCGGTCCTCGTTCGTCAACGGCCTCAAGCGGCTGCCGGCGCGGCTGACCGGGGCCGGCTGATGCGGATCGCGGCGGACCGGGAGCGCTGCGTCGGCTCGGCAGCCTGCGAGGCGCTGGCGCCGGAGTTGTTCTGCGTCGGCGACGACGGCGTCGTCCGGGTGCTTCGGCCGGAACCCGGGCGGGCCGAGGAGGACGTCGTCCGCGACACCGTCGACCAGTGCCCGACCGGGGCGCTGTCCCTGACCGACTGAGGAGGTGGCGGGCGAGTGGAGCTCACCGTCCGGGACGTCCCGGAATCCGACCGCTACGAGGTGCGCGACGGCGACCGGGTGCTCGGCCTGGCCGCCTACCGGCGCGACGGCGACCGCGTGGTCTTCACCCACACCGAGGTCGACCCCGGCGCGGAGGGCAGCGGCGTGGGCGGCACCCTGGCCCGCGGTGCGCTGGACGACGTCCGTGCCCGCGGGCTGCGGGCGGTGCCCCGCTGCTCGTTCATCCGCGGCTGGATCGAGCGGCACCCCGACTACGCCGACCTGGTCGCGAGCTGACCGGAGTCGGCGGCCCGGCGGACCTCGCTGCCGTACGTGTCGCCGGCGGACGGCGTGCCGCTCCGAGGACGTCCTCCCCGCGACGCGGGCGAGTACGGCCGCGCTCTGCGGGCGCTCCTCGTGCTCTGTGGGCGCGATCCCGCCCGCAGAGCACGAGCAGACCCGGCAGTGGCCCGGCGCGGGGGCCACGCTGGAGGACGCCGAGGGAGGCCCGGCGCGTCAGCTCAGCGCCTGGTCCAGGTCGGCCAGCAGGTCCTCGACGTCCTCGATGCCGACGGACAGCCGCACCAGGTCGGCCGGCACCTCCAGCGGCGAGCCGGCAGCGCTGGCGTGGGTCATCCGTGCCGGGTGCTCGATCAGCGACTCCACGCCGCCCAGGGACTCCGCGAGCGTGAACACCCGCGTCCGCTCGCAGGCCCGCAGCGCGGCCTCCTCCCCGCCGGCCAGGCGGAACGACAGCATCCCGCCGGACCCGGACATCTGCTTGGCCGCGATGTCGTGCCCCGGGTGGTCGGGCAGGCCGGGGTAGCGCACCGACGCGACCGCCGGGTGAGTGAGCAGGAACTCGGCGACCCGGGCGGCGTTGACCTGGTGCCGGTCCATGCGCACGCCGAGGGTCTTGATGCCGCGCAGCACCAACCAGGAGTCGAACGGGCCGGCGACCGCGCCCATCGCGTTCTGGGAGAAGGCCAGCCGCTCGGCCAGGTCGGCGTCGTCGCCGACCACGAGCGCGCCGCCGACGACGTCGGAGTGCCCGCCGAGGTACTTGGTCGTCGAGTGGACGACGACGTCGGCGCCGAGGGTCAGCGGCTGCTGCAGGTAGGGAGAGGCGAAGGTGTTGTCGACGACGAGCAGCGCCCCGGCGCCGTGCGCGACCTCGGCGAGCAGGGCGATGTCGGCGACGTTGAGCAGCGGGTTGGTCGGCGTCTCGCACCAGACCACCCGCGTGCTCGGGCGGATCGCCGCACGCAGGGCGTCGACGTCGTTCAGGTCGGCCGGGGTGTGCTCGACGCCCCAGCGGGAGGCCACCCGCGAGATGAGCCGGAAGGTGCCGCCGTAGGCGTCCCCGCCGAGGACGACGTGGCTGCCCGGCTCGCACACCGTGCGCAGCAGCGTGTCCTCGGCGGCCAGGCCCGAGGCGAACGCCAGCCCGCGCATGCCCCGCTCGAGCGCGGCCAGGACCTCCTCCAGCGCGGTGCGGGTGGGGTTGGCGCTGCGGCTGTACTCGTAGCCGCCGCGCAGCCCGCCGACGCCGTCCTGCTTGTAGGTCGTCGTCAGGTGCAGCGGCACGATGACCGCCCCGGTCGCCGGGTCGGGCTCCTGCCCGGCGTGGATGGCGCGGGTGTTGAAGCCGGTCATGACGAGACCGTAGGAGCCAGACCCGCAGACGACATGCCGGCGAGGTGCCCGAGCACGTCCTGGCGGGTGACGACGCCGGCCGGCTTGCCCTCCTCGTGCACCAGCAGCGCGTCGGCCGTCCCGAGCGCGGCCACCGCCGCGTTGACCGGTTCACCCGCGCCGATGATCGGCAGCGGCGGGGACATGTGCCGCTCCACCCGGTCGGACAGGCTCGCCCGGCCGGCGAACAGGGCGTCCAGGAGCGCCTTCTCCGACACGGAGCCCACGACCTCGCCGGCGGTCACCGGCGGCTCGGCCCGGACCACGGGCAACTGGCTGACGCCGTACTCGCGGAGGATGTCGATCGCCTCGCGGACGGTCTCGTTCGGGTGGGTGTGCACCAGCTCGGGGGTGGTCCCGGTCTTGGCAGCGAGCAGCTCCCCGACGGTGCCCTCGGCGGCCTGCTCGAGGAAGCCGTAGTCGGCCATCCACTCGTCGTTGAAGATCTTGTTCAGGTAGCCGCGGCCGCCGTCCGGGAGCAGGACGACGACGACGTCGTCCCTGGTCAGCGTGGCCGCGGCGCGCAGCGCGGCCACCACGGCCATGCCGCAGGAGCCGCCCACCAGCAGCCCCTCCTCGCGGGCCAGCCGGCGGGTCATCGCGAAGGAGTCGCCGTCGCTGACGGCGATGATCTCGTCGGCGACCGTGCGGTCGTAGGCGGCGGGCCAGAAGTCCTCGCCGACGCCCTCGACCAGGTAGGGGCGGCCCGTTCCACCGGAGTAGACCGAGCCCTCGGGGTCGGCGCCGACCACCCGGACCCGCCCACCGGAGACCTCCGTGAGGTAGCGGCCGGTGCCGCTGATCGTCCCGCCGGTGCCGACGCCGGTGACGAAGCAGGTGACCCGCCCCTCGGTCTGCGCCCAGATCTCCGGGCCGGTCGTCTCGTAGTGCGACCGCGGGTTGGCCGGGTTCGAGTACTGGTCGGGCTTCCACCCGCCGGGGAGCTCGCGGGCCAACCGGTCGGAGACCGAGTAGTACGAGCGCGGGTCGGCCGGGTCGACGGCGGTGGGGCAGACGTGCACCTCGGCGCCGTAGGCCCTGAGCACGTTGATCTTCTCCTGGCCGACCTTGTCGGGGCAGACGAAGACGCAGCGGTAGCCGCGCTGCTGGGCGACCAGGGCCAGGCCGATGCCGGTGTTGCCGCTGGTGGGCTCCACGATCGTGCCGCCGGGCCGCAGGGCACCGCTGGCCTCCGCGGCGTCGACCATCCGCACCGCGATGCGGTCCTTCACCGAGCCGCCCGGGTTGAGGTACTCGACCTTGGCCAGCACCAGCGGGGCGTCGGGCCCGAGGTCGCGGGTCACGGACGTCAGCCGCACCAGCGGGGTGCGCCCCACCAGGTCGACGACGGACTCGGCGTACTGCACGGCCACGCCCTCCTCGCCGGCCGGCCGGTCGCCGGTCCGTCGCCGTCCATCCCACCAGACGCCGGGACCTAGGGCTTGAGGACGACCTTGTTGCACTCGTCCTTCTCGTCGCGGAACAGCCGGTAGGCCTCGGGCGCGTCGGTCAGCGGCAGTGTGTGCGTGATCACGAAGCCGGGGTCGATGTCGCCGTTGCGGATCCGCTCCAGCAACGGCTTCGTGTAACGCTGCACGTGCGTCTGCCCGGTGCGGATGATCAGCGAGCGGTTCATCACCGAGCCGATCGGGAACTTGTCCATCAGCCCGCCGTAGACGCCGATGACCGACACGACGCCGCCGTTGCGGCAGGCCAGGATCGCCTCCCGCAGGGCGTGCGGGCGCTCGGTCTCCAGCCGGAGGTCCTGCTTGACGCGGTCGTAGGCGTCGAGCACCCCGAGCGGCGAGTGGGCCTCCATGCCGACGGCGTCGATGCAGGCGTCGGGTCCGCGCCCGGCGGTCAGCTCCTGCAGCGCCTCGAGGACGGTGACCTGCTCGTAGTCCAGCACGTCGGTCGCCCCGGCCTGACGTGCCTTGTCCAGGCGGTGGTCGAAGCGGTCGATGGCGATGACCCGCTCCGCGCCGAGCATCTTCGCGCTGGCGACGGCGAACTGGCCGACCGGCCCGGCACCCCAGACGGCGACGACGTCACCGGGTTGGATGTCGCACATGTCGGCGCCCATGTACCCGGTGGGGAAGATGTCGGAGAGGAAGAGGACCTGCTCGTCGGCCAGGTCGTCGTCGACCTTGATCGGCCCGACGTCGGCGAAGGGCACCCGCGCGTACTGCGCCTGCCCGCCGGGGTACCCGCCCATCATGTGCGAGTAGCCGAACAGGCCCGCCGGCGAGTGCCCCATGAGCTTCTCGGCGATCCGGTGGTTGGGGTTGGAGTTCTCGCAGGTCGAGTACAGCTGCCGCTGGCATTGCAGGCAGGCGCCGCAGGCGATGGTGAAGGGGACGACGACCCGGTCGCCGACCCGCAGGTTCCCGACACCCCTGCCGACCTCGACGACCTCGCCCATGAACTCGTGGCCGATGATGTCGCCCTTTTCCATGGTGGGGATGTAGCCGTCGTAGAGGTGCAGGTCCGAGCCGCAGATGGCGGTCGAGGTGATCCGGATGATGGCGTCTCGGTCGTTGAGGATCCGGGGATCGGGGACCTCGTTGACCTCGAGGTGCTCGGTGCCCATCCACTGGGTGGCCAGCACGGTGTCTCCTCTCGCGTCTGGATCGGTCAGGGCAGCGGGTGCGCCGGTCGCTGCCGGAGCAGGCGGCCGGCGAGCGGGCCCTCGGGGCTGCCCTCGGACCGGACCACCTGGCCGGTCTCGAGCACCTGCTTGAAGCGGGCCAGGTCGTCGCGGACCTGCTGCTCGGGGTCCTCGCCGAACAGCTTCGCGACGACCTTGCCGACCCGGCCGCCGGGCTGGGCGTAGGTCAGGCGCACCCGCACCTCGGTGCCGCGGTCGCCCGGTGCGGGCCGGAACTCCACCGCACCGGTGTTCGCGATGTCGGCGCCGGGCAGCGAGCGCCAGCGGATCAGCCGGTCGGGGCGGTCCTCGACCACCTCGGCGTCCCACTCGACCGTCCGCCGCCACGGGGCCTCGGCGACCCAGTGCGAGCGCTCGCCGCCGTCCAGGGTGCGGATCTCGCGCACGTGCGCCATGAAGGTGGGCAGCTGCTCCAGGTCGCGCCAGTAGCCGTAGACCTCGGCCGCGGGCTTGTTGACCGTCGTCGCGGCCGAGACGTCGATGGCCGACTCCCACGGAGCGGTCCCCGGGAGGGCGGCCGCCGGGCCGGTGCCGTGGGAACGAGCCGACCGGACGGCGGTGACGACGTCGAGCAGCGCGATGCCGGCAACCGCGACGGTCGCCGTGCGCAGCCGGCGGAAGCGATCCCCGCGGCGGTCGGTGAGTGCGCGGCCCATCAGGGTGAGGTCCACGGCGTCGCCGGCGACGCGGACCCACGCCCAGCCGGGTCTGCCGGCCAGCAGCGGGAGTGCCGGCAGGAGCTCACGGGCGCCGACCGCGGTGACGACCGGGACGGCGGCGGCGGAGTCGTCGACGCCGACCAGCCGCGCCACGCCGTGCGGGTCGCGCAGCATGGCCACGCCGAGGCCGGTGCTGGCCAGTCCGAGGAGACGGGCGGTCGCCCGGAGGCCGGGGCCGGCGGTCGAGGTCATGGTTGCCCTCCCGGAGCGTCGGACGGTCGACGCGGCGCACACCGGACCGTCGTGCGCCGCGGGTACGGGCGCCAGCACGGGCTCGGCTGGGAGGCGGCGGGAAGCGGCTACCCGACGCGGGCGGACGGCAACCGCGCGGGCCACGCGTGTCCCGGGCGCCCGGCGCGGGCACGCAGGGGCCATGACCGAGACCGTCCCCACCGTGCCGCTGGCCAGCGGCGGCGCCATGCCGCTGCTCGGGTTCGGCACCTGGCAGCTGACCGGTGCCGCGTGCTACGACGCCGTCCGCACCGCCCTGGACGCCGGCTACCGGCACCTGGACACGGCCACGATGTACCGCAACGAGGCCGAGGTCGGCCGGGCGCTGCGGGACTCCGGCGTCGACCGGGGCGAGGTCTTCGTGACCACCAAGCTGCCGCCCCGCGAGGCCGGCCGGGCCGACCGGACGCTGGCGGCGTCGCTCGACGCGCTCGGCGTGGACGCCGTCGACCTGTGGCTGGTGCACTGGCCGCCCGGCGGCGCCGGGGAGGACCTGTGGCGGCGGTTCGTCGCGGCCCGCGAGGCCGGTCGGGCGCGGGCGATCGGCGTGAGCAACTACTCGTTCGACCAGATCGACGCGCTGACCCGGGCGACCGGCGGAACGCCGGAGGTGAACCAGATCAGCTGGGCGCCGTCGCGGTACGACCCGGCGGTCGAGGCCGGTCACCGGGAGCGCGGCGTGGTCCTCGAGGGCTACAGCCCGGTCAAGAACACCGACCTCGGCGACCCGGTGCTGCGCGAGGTCGCCGACGCGCACGGCGTCACCACTGCCCAGGTGGTGCTGCGCTGGCACCTCGACCACGGCGTCGTCGTGATCCCCAAGTCGGCCACCCCGGAGCGGATCCGCGCCAACCTGGCGGTCACGGACTTCGCGCTGACCGACGACGAGGTCGCCCGCATCGACGGCCTGGCGCGGTCCTGACCGGGCCGGCCGGGCCGCACCGGGAACCGCGGCCCTGCCCACGACACAGGGCACTGGCGACACGCCCGCCCGGTCTTGCCGTCGGGCTGACCGGCCCGGACGCTGGCCTGGTGAGCCAACTCGGGAAGCGGCCCAGGTGGCGTCAGCGGGAGGGTGTCCGGCGATGACGGTGGTCGACGCCTCGGTGTTCGAGGGCTCCTTCTGGCGGGACCCGTACCCGGCCTACGAGCGGCTGCGCGCGCAGGCACCGGTGCGCGAGGTGGCGCTGCCCCGGGGTGGCACCACGTGGATGATCACCCGCTACGACGACGTACGCGCGGCCTTCACCGACCCCCGCCTGGTCAAGGACCACCGCGCGACCCTGCCGCCGGAGGTGCGCGAGCAGGCGCCGCGCCTGCCCGGCCCCTTCGGCTCGATGATGATCCTGCTCGACCCGCCGGACCACACCCGGCTGCGCCGGCTGGTCTCCCGGGCCTTCACCGCGCGGCGCACCGCCGAGCTGCGCCCGCGCATCGAGGCCCTGGCCGCCGCCCTGCTCGACGCGCTGCCCGGGGATGAACCGGTCGACCTGCTGGCCACCTACGCGGTGCCGCTGCCCATGGCCGTCATCTGCGAGCTGCTCGGGGTGCCCGATCCCGACCGCGGCGCCTTCGGCACCTGGTCGCGGGCGCTGGTCGACGACCACGACGACGTCGACGAGCAGCAGGCCACCGCGGGGCTGGCGGAGTACCTGTACGCCCTGGTCGAGACCAAGCGGCGCTCCCCGGACGGCGCGCTGGTCTCGGCCCTGGTCGAGGTCTCCGAGGCCGGCGACCAGCTGAGCACCGAGGAGGTCGTCGCGATGGGCGTGCTGCTGCTCATCGCCGGCCACGAGACCACGGCCAACCTCATCGGCAACGCCGTGCTGGCAGTGGCCACCGACGACGCACTGCGCGAGCACCTGCTCGCCGACCCGCAGCGGATCCCCGCGGCGGTCGAGGAGTTCCTGCGCTGGGACGGCCCCGTGCACAACGCCCCCCTGCGCTTCGCCGCCGAGGACGTCGAGTACTCGGGGGTTCCCATCCCCGCGGGGTCGGTGGTCACGCTCTCGGTGGGCGCGGCCAACCGCGACCCGGGACGCTTCGACCGGCCCGAACTACTCGACCCCGACCGCGACACCGGTGGGCACCTGGCCTTCGGGCACGGGCTGCACTTCTGCCTGGGTGCCCCGCTGGCGCGTCTCGAGGGCGAGGTGGCCCTGCGGTCGCTGCTCGACCGGTTCCCCGACCTGCGCCTGGCCGTGCCGCCGGAGCAGCTGCGGCACCGGCGCAGCGTCATCGTCCACGGCCTGGAGCAGCTGCCGGTGCTGCTGGAGTGAGGACCCCGTCCTCCTCTTGAAGGACCCCCTTGCCCCCGCCACTCGCAGTAGAAGGACCCCCTCCTCCCCACCCCTCGCAGGCTCGGGGCGGGCCCCTGGAGGGGGCCGGGAGGGGGCCGCGGCGGTGGCGGTCCCGGTGACGGCGGGGGGAGGATGCCCGGGTGACCTCGACCCCACCTGTCGGTACCCGCACGCTCGGCCGCGATGGTCCTGGGGGTGGCCTGGTCGTCTCCACCCTCGGCCTCGGCTGCATGGGGATGAGCCAGAGCTACGGCGCCGCCGACCGCGACGAGTCGATCGCGACCATCCACCGGGCCCTCGACCTGGGTGTCACCTTCCTCGACACCTCCGACGTCTACGGCGACGGGCACAACGAGGAACTGGTCGGCGAGGCGATCGCCGGACGACGCGACGAGGTGCAGCTGGCGACGAAGTTCTCCATCTCCCGCCGGGACGGCGCCATGGTCATCGACGGCCGCCCGGAGAACGTGCGGGCCTGCGCCGAGGCCAGCCTGCGCCGGCTCGGGGTCGACGTGATCGACCTGTACTACCAGCACCGGGTCGACCCGCGGGTGCCGATCGAGGACACCGTCGGCGCGATGGCCGAGCTGGTGACCCAGGGCAAGGTCCGCCACCTGGGGCTGTCGGAGGCCAGCGCGGCGTCGGTCCGCCGCGCCGCCGCCGTCCACCCGATCGCGGCGCTGCAGAGCGAGTGGTCGCTGTGGACCCGCGACCTGGAGACCGCCGGGGGTGGCGGGGCGGGTGGTGAGACGGTGCTCGGCGTGGCCCGCGAGCACGGGCTCGGCATCGTGCCGTTCAGCCCGCTCGGCCGCGGGTTCCTCACCGGCGCGATCACCAGCCCCGACGACTTCGCCGAGGACGACTGGCGCCGCGGCCATCCGCGCTTCACCGGGGAGGCGTTCGCGGCCAACCTGCGGCTGGTCGACGCCGTCCGGGCGATGGCGCGGGAGGTGGGCTGCACGCCGGGCCAGCTGGCACTGGCCTGGGTGCTGGCCCAGGGCGACGACGTCGTCCCCATCCCCGGCACCAAGCGGCGCCGCTACCTGGAGGAGAACGTCGGCGCGGTGGCCGTGCAGCTGACCGACGCCGACCTGGCCCGGCTGGCGGAGATCGCCCCGCCGGGGGTGGCCGAGGGGACCCGCTACGCCGACGCCTCCTACGCCTACGGCGACAGCCCGGAGCCGGCGCGATGACCGTCGACCCGACCTGCGGGGTGGCGCACGGGGCGCCGTCCGCCGAGGTGTCCGGGCGGGCGCTGGTCGCCGTCTTCGCCTCCCCGGTCGCCGCGGTGCTGCTGCGCTGGGCGCCCGAGCTGGGCTTCCGCACGGTGCTGCTCGACCCCGACCCCGGTCGCGGGGGCGAGGTCACCGGTCTCGCCGAGGTGGACCTCGACCTGGCGGACGCCGACGTCGTGGTCACCGACCACCACCGGCCCGAGCTGGGCGAGGTGCTGCGCGACGCGCTGGCCGGGCCGGTGCGCTGGGTCGGCGTCATGGGCAACCCCCGCCACGAGGGCCCGCACGTGGCGGCGCTGACCGCCCTCGGCGTCCCGCCCGAGGACATCGCCCGCGTGCACCGGCCGATCGGGCTCGACATCGGCTCCCGGACGCCGGCCGAGATCACCCTCGCCACGCTGGCCAGGCTGCTGGCCGACCGCAACGGCCGCAGCGGCGGGTCCACCCACCACCCGCGGTGAGCGAGGTCCTGCTCGGCGCCGACGTCGGCACCAGCGGGCTCAAGCTGGTCGCCCTCGACGCGTCGGGCGCGGTCGTGGCCGAGGGCGAGTCCGGCTACGACCTCGACCGGCCGCAGCCGGGCTGGGCGCAGACCGACCCGGCCGTGTGGCGGGCCGCGTTCGACGACGCGCTGGCGCAGGTCACGCCGGCGCTGGCCGGTTCCCGGGTGGCGGGGCTGGGGTTGTCCGGGCAGATGCACGGCGCCGTGCTCGTCGACGCCGGCGGCGCCCCGCTGGCCCCCGCGGTGCTCTGGCCGGACTCCCGCGCGGTCGCCGAGGTGGCCCGCTGGCGGGCGCTGCCGGACGACGCCCGGGCCGCGCTGGCCAACCCGCTGGTGCCGGGCATGACCGGCCCGGTGCTCGCCTGGTTCGCCGTGCACGCACCGGGTCTGCTCCGCCGCGCGGCCGCCGTGCTGCTGCCCAAGGACGCCGTCCGCGCCGCGCTCGTGCCCGACGCCGACCCGCGGGTCACCGACCGCAGCGACGCCTCGGCCACCCTGCTGTGGGACGTCGTCGCCGACGGCTGGTCGAGGGCGGCGGTGGCGGCGGCCGGGGTCGACCCGCGGCTGCTGCCCGCGGTGCGTCCGTCGGCGGAGGTCGTGGGCACCGCCGAGCTGCCGGTCGGCGACGTGCCGGTGGTCGTCGGCGGCGGGGACACCCCGCTGGCCCTGCTCGCCGCGGGGACGCGGGCCGGGCGCCAGGTCAACCTGGGCACCGGCGCGCAGGTGCTGCGGCCCGGGTGGACCCCCGCGCCGGCCGACGACCCGCCGGTGCACGGCTACGCCGACGCCGCCGGCGGGTGGTACGCGATGGCCGCGCTGCAGAACGGCGGGCTGGCCTGGTCGTGGGTGTGCGACGTGCTGGGCATGAGCAGCGCCGAGCTGTTCGAGGCCGCGGCGGGCGTGCCGGCCGGCGCCGGGGGAGTGGTCTTCCGTCCCTTCCTGACCGGTGAGCGGGGCGGCGTCGCAGGCCCGGCCGACCGCGGCGGCTGGACCGGGCTGTCCGCCGGCACCACCCGCGCCGAGCTGGCCCGCGCCGCGGTGGAGGGCGTCGTCTTCGCGGTCGGGGCCGCGGCGGAGCTGCTCGGCGGGGCGGGTCGGGTCGGGGAGGAGCCGGTCGTCCTCACCGGGGGTGGCGGTCGCGCGGCCGTCGTCCAGCAGCTGCTCGCCGACGTCCTGGCCGCGCCCGTGCGCCACCTGCCGATCCGCAGCGCGTCGGCCGTCGGGGCCGCGCTGCTCGCCGCGCGCGGGACCGGCGTGCCCGTCCCGGTGCGCCAGGAGCCCGGTCGGCCGGTCGAGCCCCGGCCGGCGCCGCAGCTGTCCGCGGCGCTGCGCCGCTGGCGGGGGGAGTGAGCGGAACGGCCGCCCGACCTGCCCCGTTGGACCGGGCAGGAGCGGAGGGACCGCTCCGGACGACGGGAGGAGGCCCCACCATGGCGTCGCTGTTCACCAAGCTGACCCAGTTCGCGAACAGCCCGAAGGGCAAGCAGGCCATCGCGCAGGCCACCGAGAAGGCCCAGCGGTTCGCCAACGACCCGAAGACCAAGGCCCGGATCGAGGACGCCCGCCGGCGTTTCCAGGGAGGTCGTGGCGGTTCCGGCGGTCCCGGCACCCCGCCCGGTACTCCTCCCGTGCCCTGACCGCGCCCGAGCGCGACGACGGCGGCGCCGCCCCGGTCGCGGGGACGGCGCCGCCGTCGTCAGGTCGTCACGGGGCCGACGGCCGCAGCAGGCCGAGGACGGCGTCGTGCAGCGCGCCGTTGGTGGCCAGCGCGCTGCCGCCGGCCGGGCCCGGCACGCCGGTGAGGTCTGTGAACCGGCCGCCCGCCTCGCGCACGACGACGTCGAGGGCGGCGAGGTCCCACACCGAGACCTCGGGCTCGCAGGCGACGTCCACCGCGCCCTCGGCGAGCAGCACGTAGCTCCAGAAGTCCCCGTAGGCGCGGGTCCGCCACACCTTCCGGGTGAGGTCGAGGAAGCCGTCGAGCAGGCCGCGCTCCTCCCAGCCGGAGAGGCTGGAGTGGGACAGGCTCGCGTCGGCCAGCGAACCCACCTCCGACACGGTGCACCGGGTGGCCGACTCCAGCCGCCGCCCGGTCCAGGCGCCGACACCCTCGGCCGCCCACCAGCGGCGGTTGAGCGCCGGCGCCGAGACCAGACCGACCACCGGCTCGTCGCCGTCGAACAGGGCGATGAGCGTGGCCCACACCGGCACGCCGCGGACGAAGTTCTTCGTCCCGTCGATCGGGTCGAGCACCCAGCGCCGCGGCCCGTGCCCGGTCGTCCCCAGCTCCTCGCCGAGCACCGCGTCGCGGGTCCGCGCGCGGGCCAGCGTGGCCCGCAGCTGCTCCTCCACGGCCCGGTCGGCGTCGGTGACCGGCGTGAGGTCCGGCTTCGTGTCGACCCGGAGGTCCAGCGCACGGAAGCGCTCCAGGCTGATCGAGTCGGCCTGGTCCGCCAGTACGTGCGCCAGGTGCATGTCCCCCGTGTAGTCCCGGCCCGGTGTCATGGGCACCGAACCTACTGGGCGGTCAGTTGAAGACCGCGGCGCTCACCCCACTGGGCCCGTCGTACTCGCGGTCGTCGATCTTCTCCAGCGCGTCGACCACCTCCTTGTCGCTGCCCTTGGCGTGCTCGAGGATCTGCTGCTTGTTCGCCGGGTAGTCCATGCCCTTGAGGGCCTTCTGGATGTCGATGGGGCTCACCATGGCTCCGCCCTACCCGCCTCCGGCTCGGGAGATGCGCGGATACGGTCGGGGAGTGGACGCCGCGACGATCGCCGGGCTGCTCGCCGATCCGGTCCGGCTCAAGGTCGTCGCCGCGCTGGCCCTCGGCGCGGGCACCATCGAGGAGGTCGCCGCCGCCACCGGCCTGCCGCTCAGGGACGTCGCCCTGGCCGCCCGCCGGCTGGCCCGCGCCGGGCTGGTGCGCCGCGACCGGCACGACCTGGCGCTGCTGACCGACCGCTTCGGCGCCGCGGCCCGCGCCGCCGCCGAGGCCGCGCCGCCACCGGAGCCGCTGTCCGCCGACCCGGCCGAGGACGCCGTCCTGTCGGCGTTCGTCCGCGACGGGCGGCTGGTGTCGATCCCGGCCCAGCAGAGCAAGCGGCGGGTGGTGCTCGAGCACCTGGTGCGGGTCTTCGACGTCGGCGTCCGCTACCCCGAGCGCGAGGTCAACGCGCTGCTGGCCGCCTGGCACCCCGACACGGCGGCGTTGCGGCGGTACCTGGTCGACGAGGGTCTGCTCTCCCGCGAGGCCGGCCTCTACTGGCGCAGCGGCAGCTGGGTCGACGTCTGACGGCGGCGTCGGCGGCGCTCCGCCCCGGGCGGCGCAGACCTCTCGTCTCGATCCTCTGGGGCTCCCGTGGGAACGCCGGGGACCTGCACACCGGCCGCACCCGGCACCACGCTGGCCGGGGCACACCGCCTGTGGGCGGCTGAGGCCGCCGAGTGGCGACCGTGGTCACCCGACGGTCGGAAGACGATCCCAGGTCGACACTCGGCGAAACCGTTCGTCCGCGTCGGCGTCCGGTCCCACACTCGGTCGGTGCCCGACGCCGACGACTTCCGCGCGCTCGCCCGGTCCTCGCCGTGGCGCTGGTCGACGCTGCGGTTCAGCGTGCGCTGGCCCGGCAACCCGTGGCGGACCGGGCCGGTGCGTGCGTGGCTGCGCCGCCCGGACCTCCTCCGCGTCGAGACGCTCGACGGCGACCTGTTGCAGGTCGTGCGTGAGCAGCCGCGACGCACGAGCGTCTTCGGCCCGACACGGCGGCCGGTCGGCGTGGGAGGCCGTCGTCCGGACGACGCCGTCCTACGAGCCGCGCTGCTCCTGCTGCTCTTTGCTGCGCTCGCGGGAGGTCGACGTCCGCGAGCAGGCGGCCGGCGGCGTCGGCCAGCTACTGGACGAGTACCCCGACGTCCACCGGGTGCGGCTGGACGTGCAGACGGGGGTGTGCGTGCTCGTCGACGCTCCCGAGGTCCGGGGGATCGGCCACGACCTGCGCATCGAGGCCGTCGACGAGCCGATGGACGACGAGCTGTTCCCCTGATCCCGACCCCGTCCCGGGCACCGGCCCTGCCAGTGTCACGGCAGGTAGACGATCAGCGTCCCTGGAGCGCGCGGCCACAGCCTCAATAGCCGGGGCCGAGCTGGCCGACGGCGTCGAGCAGCCGGCGCAGGCTGGCCAGCCGCTCGCGGCGGCCCGGGGGGCCGGCGGCGGCCCAGGCGTCGAGGGCGCAGTCGGGGTCGTCGGCGGTGTGCCCGCACCCGGGCGGGCAGTCGACGGCGGCCTCGGCGACGTCGTCGAAGGCGGCCACGACGTCGGCAGGCGTGACGTGCGCCAGCCCGAACGAGCGGATCCCGGGGGTGTCGATGACCGTGCCGCCGCCCGGCAGGTCCAGCAGCACCGCCGACGACGACGTGTGCCGGCCCTTGCCGACCTTGCTCACGTCGCCGGTGGCCCGCTCGGCGTCGGGCACCAGCCGGTTGACCAGCGTCGACTTGCCCACGCCGGACTGACCCACCAGCACGCTCATCCGGTCGTGCAGGCGGTCGAGCAGCGGGTCCAGCGGCGTCTCCCGCGACACCGCGACGGCGTCGACGTCCAGCCCGGCATAGCGCTCCAACAGCGGCTGCGGGCTGGCCAGGTCGGTCTTGGTGAGGCACAGCAGCGGTTCCAGCCCGCCGGCGTACGCGGCCACCAGGCAGCGGTCGAGGAAGCCCAGCGCCGGCTCCGGGTCGGCCACCGCGACGACGACCACCAGCTGGTCGGCGTTGGCCACGACCACCCGCTCGGTGGGGTCGGTGTCGTCGGCGGTGCGGCGCAGCGACGTCGTCCGCTCCTCGATGACGACGATGCGGGCCAGGGTGTCCGGCCGCCCGCTGGTGTCGCCGACCAGCCGCACCCGGTCGCCGACGACCACGCCGTGCCGGCCCAGCTCGCGGGCGCGCATCGCGGTGACCTCGACCGGCGCCCCGTCGGGACCCTCGACGCGCACCGTCATCCGGCCGCGGTCGACGGCGACCACCAGTCCGGGGACGGCCTCGGAGTGGCTGGGGCGGGTGCGGGTGCGCGGCCGGGAGCCGCGGCGGCTGGGCCGGACCCGGACGTCGTCCTCGTCGGTCCGCCGATCGTGCCTGCGGGGACTCACGGCTCGACTCCGCGCGCGTCCCGCTCCTCGGTCGCTGGCGCTCCCCGCGCCGCCCGCGAGCGCGTCGTCATCGCGGGGCTCGGCGCTCGACCCCGAGCATCGCCGCCCACCGGTCGACGAAGTCCGGCAGGGTCTTGGTCACCGCCCCCGGGTCGGTGACCTCGACCCCCTCGACGGCCAGCCCCAGGACCGCGGCGGCGTGGACCATCCGGTGGTCGGCGTAGGAGTCCAGCCGGGCCGGCCGGCGCGGGCCGGGGGTGAGCACCAGCCCGTCGGGCAGCTGCTCGACGGTCGCGCCGACGGCGGTGAGCACCTCGTCGAGGGCCTGCAGCCGGTCGGTCTCGTGGCCGCGCAGGTGGCCGATGCCGGTCAACCGGGAGGTCCCGTCGGCCAGGGCGCACAGCGCGGCCAGCACCGGGGTCAGCTCGCCGACCTCCCCCAGGTCGGCGACCAGCGGCCGGATCGTGCCGGTGCCGGCCACCTGCAGGCCCTCGCCGGTGCGGGTCACCGAGGCGCCCATCTGCGCCAGCAGGCCCTCGAGCTGGGCGCCGGGTTGGGTGGTCGACCCCGGCCAGTCGCGCACGGTGACCCGCCCGCCGGTGACCAGCGCCGCCGCGAGGAACGGTGCGGCGTTGGACAGGTCGGGCTCGAGGACCTCGTCGCGGGCCGCGATCGGGCCCGGGGCGACCCGCCAGCCGCGGTCGGTGGCGGTGACCTCGACGCCGCGCTCCCGCAGCGAGGCCACGGTCATCTCCACGTGCGGCATCGAGGGCAGCCCACCGGCCAGCGCGAGGTCGACCCCCTCGTCGAAGCGGGCCGCGGCCAGCAGCAGCCCGGAGACGATCTGCGAGGACTCGCTCGCGTCCACGGTCACCGCGCCGCCCCGCACCCGACCGGTGCCGTGCACGGTGAACGGCGCCCGGCCGCGGCCGCCGTCGTCGACCCGCACGCCCAGGTCGCGCAGCGCGGCGATCAGCCCGGCGTTGGGGCGCTCGTGCAGCCGCGGGTCGCCGTCCAGGCGCACCGGGCCGGTGGCCAGCGCGGCGACCGGCGGCAGGAAGCGCAGCACGGTGCCGGCCAGACCGGCGTCGACCTCGGCCGGGCCGCGCAGCCCCCCGGGGGTGACCAGCCAGTCCGGGGAGGTGGGTGAGGAGCCACAGTCGGCGACCCGGACGCCGAGGGAGCGCAGCCCGGCGGCCATGAGGTCGGTGTCGCGGGCCCGCAGCGGACGCACCAGCCGGCCGGGGCCGTCGGCCAGCGCGGCGAGCACGAGCGCGCGGGCGGTCAGGGACTTCGAGCCGGGCAGGGCCACGACGGCCTCCACCGGTGCGGCGGGGTGCGGCGTCGTCCAGACCTCGGTCACGGGGCCATCCTGCCCTGTCGCGCCGACCGGCCGGCCGGCGCGACAGGGCAGGGTCGGCTCAGGCGCCGGCCGCGGCGTCCGCCGGCCGGGCCTTCTTGGTTCCGGCGGTGCGCACCAGCCTCCGGTTGGCGAACTCGAACATGCCCAGCTCGGAGAGCTCCCGCCCGTAGCCGGACTGCTTGACCCCGCCGAAGGGCAGCTCCGGGGAGGTGCCGGACGGCGAGTTGATCCACACCATGCCGGAGTCGATCCGGTCGGCCACCTCGCGCGCCCGGTCGACGTCGCTGCCGAAGACCGTCGCCGACAGGCCGTAGGGCGTGTCGTTGGCCAGCCGGACCGCCTCCTCTTCGCTGGAGACGCGGTGCACGACGGCGACCGGGCCGAACAGCTCCTCGCGGTAGGCGCGCATCTCGGGGGTGACGTCGGCCAGCAGGGTCGCGTCGACGAAGGCCCCTTCCCGGTCGGGCCGGCCGCCACCGACGAGCACCGTCGCGCCCTTGTCGATCGCGTCCTGCACCTGGGCGGTGAGGTCTGCGGCGGCGCGCTCGGAGGACAGCGGCCCCAGCGTGGTCGACGGGTCGGTCGGGTCACCCGGCTGCAGGCCCTGGAAGGCATCGCTCAGACCCGCGACGAAGTCGTCGTAGACCTCGTCCATGACGATGAACCGCTTGGCCGCGATGCAGGCCTGGCCGGTGTTGATGGTCCGCGCGATCGTCGCCGCCTTGACCGTCTGCTCGACCTGCGGGGCGTCGAGGACGACGAACGGGTCGCTGCCGCCGAGTTCGAGCACCGACTTCTTCAGGTACTTGCCGGCGAGGGAGGCCACGGCGCTGCCGGCCCGGTCGCTGCCGGTCAGGGTGACGCCGGCCACGTGCGGGTGCGCGATGACCTGCTCCACGTCGGAGATGCGCAGGAACAGGTTGGTGTAGACGCCTTCGGGGACTCCGGCGTCGTGGAACAGCTGCTCCAGCGCCAACGCGGTCTGCGGATTGTTCTCCGCGTGCTTGAGCAGGATGGCGTTGCCCAGCACCAGGTTGGGCGCGGCCACGCGGGCCACCTGGTACAGCGGGAAGTTCCACGGCTCGATCGCCAGCAGGACGCCGATCGGCTCGTTGACGACGACCGCCTCGCCCTCCATCACGTCGATCGGCCTGGGTTCGAGGAAGCGCGGGCCGTTCTGGGCGTAGTAGTCGAAGATGCCGGCGACGAGCATCGCCTCGCCCGCGGCCTCCTTGATGCGCTTGCCCATCTCCCGGGTGATCAGGGCGGCCAGGTCGTCACGGCGCTCGCGCACGAGCTCCCCGATCCGCCCGACGACCGCGGCCCGCTCCTCGACCGGCCGGCGGCGCCACTCCAGGTAGGCCGCGTGCGCCGCGTCGACGACGCTGCCGATCTGATCGGTGTCGAGGAAGGGGAACTCCTGCTCCGTCTGCCCGGTCGTCGGGTTGACGGTGGCGTACGGCCGGTCGCCGGTGGTGCTGGCGGTCTTGCCGGCCGGGGAGGTCTGGGGAGTGGTCACTGCTCTGCGTCCTCCGTCGAGGTCCTCGGGCTGGATCACCCCAGTCCTACCCCCGTCGCCCGGGACACGCGAGGGGGCGGCGGGGGACGGGAGACGGATCTAGGCTCGCGACCACGCACCGAACCGCAGGCCGCCGTCCGGCGTGCCGGTGCCGCCCGGGAGGAGTGCACACCGTGTGTGGCCGCTACGCCGCCAGCCGCCGTCCCGAGGACCTCGTCCTGGAGTTCGAGGCGGTCCCCGCCGAGGGACAGCCCCCGCTGCGGGCCGACTACAACGTCGCCCCCACCAAGGACGTCTACGTGGTGCGGCACAAGAAGGAGCGCGACGCCGAGGGCCGTCCCACGGGGGGTGGGCACCGCGAGCTGCGCGCCGTCCGCTGGGGGCTGGTCCCGTCGTGGGCGAAGGACGCCTCCATCGGCAACCGGATGCTCAACGCCCGCGTGGAGTCGCTGACCGACAAGCCGGCGTTCCGGTCCGCCGCCCGCTCCCGCCGGTGCCTGGTCCCCGCCGACGGCTGGTACGAGTGGGCCAAGCGGCTGGACACCCCGGGCAAGCAGCCGTACTACGTCACCCCGCAGGACGGCTCGGTGCTCGCCTTCGCCGGGCTCTGGGAGGTGTGGGGGAAGGGAGAGGACCGCCTCTACACCTGCACGGTGGTGACCGCGCCCGCCGTCGGGGCGTTGACCGAGATCCACGAGCGCATGCCGCTGGTGCTGCCCCGCGACCGCTGGGCCGAGTGGCTCGACCCGGCCCGGGAGGACGTCGGGGCGCTGGCCGCGCCCACCCCGCCGGAGCTGGTGGAGGGCCTGGAGCTGCGGCCGGTGAGCACCGCGGTGAACAGCATCCGCAACAACGGCCCGGAGCTCACCGCGCGGGCCGAGGCGGTGAGCCCGCCGGCCGACCAGCCCGCGCTCTTCTGAGGTGGCGGGTACCGAGCGGACGCTCGTACGGCCCACGGGCACCGGCGCGCTGCCCGGGTGGGTGACTGCCGCCGTCACCTTCCTCGCCTCCGGCGCCGTGCTGGTGCTGGAGATCGCCGGGCTGCGGCTGATCGCCCCCTACGTCGGCGTCACCCTGCAGACCAACACCGCGGTCATCGGCTTCGCGCTGGCCGCCATCGCCCTGGGCGCCTGGGCCGGGGGCGCGGTGGCCGACCGCACCGACCCGCGCCGGCTGCTCGCGCCGCTCCTGGTGGCCGGCGGTGCGCTGGTCGTCGCCGTCCTGCCGGTGGTGCGCTTCGCCGGGTCGGTGCTGACCGGTGCCGACGCGGGCAGCGTGCTGCTGCTGGCCGCGGTCGCCGTCGTCGTCCCCGCGGCGCTGCTCTCGGCGGTGCCGCCGATGGTGGTGAAGCTGCAGCTGGCCAGCCTGGCCGAGACCGGTGCGGTGGTCGGCCGGCTGTCGGGGATCGGCACGCTGGGCGGGATCGCGGCCACCTTCGCCACCGGCTTCCTCCTGATCGCGGTCTTCCCGGTCAGCGGCATCCTGGTCGGCACCGGGCTGGTCACCGTGCTCGCGGGCGGCGCGGTCGGGTTCTGGCTGCGCCGCCGCTCGGGCGGGTCCGCCGGGCGGGTGCCGCTGGCCCTGTTCCTGGTGGCGCTGGTCGGTGCGCTGCTGGCCGCCGTCGCGCCGACGCCCTGCCAGGCCGAGACCGCCTACCACTGCGCGCGGGTGGTCGCCGACCCCGAGCGGGCGAGCGGCCGGGTGCTGCTGCTGGACACTCTGCGGCACTCCTACGTCGACCTCGCCGACCCCACGCACCTGGAGTTCGAGTACGTCCGGGCGATCGCCGCGGTCACCGACGCCACGGCCCCGGCGGGGCGGCCGCTGTCGGCGCTGCACCTCGGCGGCGGTGGGCTCACCGTGCCGCGCTACCTCGCCGCGGTGCGCCCGGGCACGGCCAGCCTGGTGCTGGAGGTCGACCCCGGCGTGGTCGAGATCGACCGCGAGCAGCTGGGACTGGTCGAGTCCGACCGGCTGCGGGTGCGGGTGACCGACGCCCGCGTCGGGCTGGCCGACGAGGCGGCGGGGGCGCGCGACCTCGTCGTCGGCGACGCCTTCGGCGGGTTGTCGGTGCCGTGGCAGCTGACCACCGTGGAGGCGCTGGACCTCGTCGACCGGGCGCTGGCCGACGGCGGGGTCTACGTCGCCAACCTCATCGACCACCCACCGCTGGGCTTCGTCCGCGCCGAGCTGGCCACGCTGCGCGCCGTCTTCCCGCACGTGCTGCTGCTGGCTCGGGAGGAGGTCGTAGCGGGGGAGGACGGCGGCAACGTCGTCGTCGTCGCCTCGCGGTCGCCGCTGCCGGCCGACGCGATCGGCGCCGCGCTGCGCGGCCACGACCTGACCTGGCAGGTGGCCGGCGGGCAGCGCCTGGCGGGGTTCGTCGGGGACGCCGAGGTGCTCACCGACGACTCCGCCCCGGTCGACCAGCTGCTCACCCCGTACGCCGCGCCTGGGAGCTGAGCGCCGGGCGGGCGGCCCTGCAGGTGGTGGAAGGACCTCCTCCTCCCCGCCCCTCGGAGAAGGACCCCTCTGCCCCCACTGCTCGCAGGCTCGCACCAGGCCCCCTCCGGAGGGGCCGGCGGTGCCCGGGAGGGGCCGGGTGGCGGGGGCAGCGGGGATGCTCTTTCTTCAGCGGCCGACGGGAGCCGTCCGTGCCCGGGTGAGCCGCACCAGGTCGGCGGGGGCGAGCTCCACCTGCAGGCCCCGCCGCCCGGCGCTGACCAGGACCGTGTCGAACGTCAGCGCCGACTCGTCGACGACGGTCGGCAGCGCCTTGCGCTGCCCGAGCGGGCTGATCCCGCCGAGCACGTAGCCCGTCGTCCGCTCGGCGTCGGCCGGGTCGGCCATGACCGCCCGTCGGCCGCCGACGGCGGCGGCGAGCGCCTTGAGGTCGAGGCTGCCGCTCACCGGGACGACGGCGACCGTGAGCGCGCCGTCCACCCGCGCCAGCAGCGTCTTGAGCACCCGCCGCGGATCCGCGCCGAGGGCGGCCACCGCGGCCTCGCCGTGCCCCTGGTCGGCGGGGTGCTCGGGGTCGTAGGAGTGCAGGGTGTGGGCCACCCGGGCCCGCTCGAGGACCCGCACCGCGGGGGTCGCCGCCACGGCGCCGCAGCTTAGGAGGACCCCGGCTCCCTTGCAGGGTCCCGCCGGCCGCGCGGGGAATCGCGCGGGGAATGGAGCCCCCCGCCGGTGAGGTTGGACCGGGCGTGAGCAACGCCCTGTCCACCGCCGCCCGTCCGCGGCACGCGCTCCGGCGGCCGCCGGGCCGCCCCGATGCGCCGCGGCTAGGATCGTCTGAGGTGGTGGCCCGCATCCGGGCGCCGCAGAGAGGACGGTCGGTGCCCGAGGAGCCCGCGGACCAGACGCCCGACACCGTGACGGAGGGCGTCGGGAGGACCTCGCCGGTCGAGGTGCCGCAGGCGCGCGAGGGCGGCAGCCGGACGGAGGTCGACGAGACCCGCGCCGAGCGCGACGCCCGCTTCGAGCGCGACGCCCTGCCCTACCTCGACCAGCTCTACCCGGCCGCGCTGCGGATGACCCGCAATCCGGCCGACGCCGAGGACCTGGTCCAGGAGACCTTCGTCAAGGCCTACTCGGCGTTCCACCAGTTCGCCGAGGGCACCAACCTCAAGGCCTGGCTGTACCGGATCCTGACCAACACCTACATCAACAGCTACCGCAAGCGGCAGCGGCAGCCGCAGCAGTACCCGACCGACCAGGTGCAGGACTGGCAGCTCTACGCCGCCGAGGAGCACAGCTCCAGCGGCCTGCGGTCGGCCGAGATCGAGGCGCTGGACCACCTGCCGGACTCCGACATCAAGGAGGCCTTGCAGCAGCTGCCGGAGGACTTCCGCCTGGCGGTGTACCTCGCCGACGTCGAGGGCTTCGCCTACAAGGAGATCGCCGAGATCATGGGCACGCCCATCGGCACGGTGATGTCCCGCCTGCACCGCGGTCGGCGGGGGTTGCAGAGGCTGCTGGCCGACTACGCCCGCGAGCGCGGCTTCGTCCGCGCCGGGGCCGGGGAGGAGGCGAACCGCTCGTGAGCAGCGACGAGGGCCCAGACGCCGGCGGCGAGCCGATCGAGATCCACTCCTGCGAGGACGTGCTGTCCCACGTCTTCGAGTTCCTCGACCACGAGACCGACGACGCCCGCCGTGACGTCATCGCCGAGCACCTGGAGGACTGCTCGCCCTGCCTGCGCCGGTTCGGCATCGAGCAGGAGTTCAAGGCGCTGGTCCGCCGCCGCTGCGGCGGTGACGCACCGCCACCCGGCCTGCGCGACCGGATCAGGCTGCAGCTGACCGCGGTCTCCTACGAGGAGGACGGCACCCGTGTCAGCGTCGAACGGCTGACCACCGAGATCGTGCGCACCGAGCGGACCCAGGAGCGTCCCACCGCCTGAGCCTCGATCCACCGTCGAAATGGCTGATCGGCGCGGGTTGTAACGCACGAATGCCCCTCTGACCAGGAACGATGTGGCTTGTCGAAGGTCACAACGGTCCACACAGAAGGGCATCCGCTGGATGCG
>NZ_QOHF01000003.1 GCF_003319115.1 Geodermatophilus sp. TF02-6
CGACATCCGCGACTGGGTCAGGGGCTGGAACGCCAACCCCAAGCCGTTCATCTGGACCAAGACCGCCGAACAGATCCTGGAGTCACTCGGACGACTTCTTACACGGATCTCCGGTGCAGGACACTAGGTCAGCGTGGCGGCACACTCGAGCAGGAGTGCGTGCACGAACGCCTGGGGGAGGTTGCCGCGCAGCTGGCGCTGGCGGACGTCGAACTCCTCGGCGAGCAGGCCCGGCGTGCCGCAGGCCGCCCGGGTCCGCTCGAACGCGCGGGCGGCGGCGACCTCGTCGCCCGCGGCGTGCTCGGCGAGGGCCAGGACGAAGCCGCACAGGAGGAAGGCGCCCTCCAGCTCGCCGAGCGGGGCGGGGCTCGGCCGGAAGCGGTAGACGTACCCGTCCTGGGTCAGCTGGTCGCGGACGGCGGCCAGGGTGGCCTGTGACCGGGGGTCGTCCATCGGCAGGGCACCGCGGACCGGGGACAGCAGCAGCGAGGCGTCCACGCCGGCCACCGACGGGCTGCGCTGCCACCAGCCCTCGGGAGCCAGGCACCGGCGGCCGGTCTCGGCGAGGATGCCGTCGGCCAGGGTGGCGGCCCGCCCGGCGTCCCCGGGGCTCGGGGCCACCTCCGCGATCCGGCGCAGGCCGGCCACGACGGCGAGCCGGGACTGCGTCCACCAGTCGTCCTCGAGTTCCCAGATGCCGGCCTCGGGCGAGTCCCAGCGCTTCTCGACGACGTCGACGGCGACCTGGGCGGCCCGCCAGCCGTCGGCGTCCAGGCAGTCCGTCCGGGCCGCGGCGGCCAGCAGCTGCAGCACCTCGCCGACGGCGTCGAGCTGGAACTGCTGGTTGACCCGGTTGCCGGCCCGCGGCTGGCCGCCGGGGTAGCCGGGCAGGTCGAGGTCGTGCTCGTCGGGGACGGGACCCCCGTCCACGCGGTAGGCCGGCTTGATCCGGTCGCCGTCCTCGAGCAGTCGGGCGGTGGCGAACCGGACGGCGTCGTGCAGCGCGGGCAGCGGCCCGTGCTCGGCCGCGGCGAGCCCGGCGTAGGCCTGGTCGCGGATCCAGACGTAGCGGTAGTCGTAGGAGGTGTCCCGCCGAGCCCGCTCCGGCAGGCCCATGGTGGCAGCGGCGACCATGCCGCCGCTGCTGCTGGTGAGGCCGTGCAGGACGGCGTAGGCATGCCGAGCGTCCCGGCTCGCCGACCCCGCGTCCAGGTCGGGCACCCCCTCCTGCCACGAGGCCGTGGTGGTCGACCACAGCCGGTCGGGGTTGGGCCGGTCCCCCGGCGCGTCCAGCCCCGTCTCCAGCACCAGGTCGACCGCGTCCCCCTCATCGACGAGGAGCTCGGCGCGCAGCACGCCGTCCCGGCCGGGTGCGGCGTCCGACGCTCCCGTCCAGCGCCAGTGCAGCGGCCCCGAGCGCCCGGTCCACCGGTCCTCGTCCCGGTGCGGATGGGACCGCCCGTGAGCGCGCCCTCCGGACCGGAGGTCGAGGGTCACCTCGACCCGTGCGGTGCCGGTGACCGCCCGGACCTGCCGGATCAGGACGGCGTTGCGCGGGTCGGTGGGCCGGGCCAGGGCTTCCCGGCACTCGATCACCGAGCCGTCGTCGACGATCCACCGGCTGCGCCAGATCAGCGAGGCCGGCTCGTAGAAGCCGCCCCAGACGAACCGTCCCGACGGCGTGACCGCGTAGGTCCCGCCGCCGCCGAGCAGGTCGCCGAAGACCGGTTCGTCGTGCCACCGTGGCAGGCACAGCCAGGAGATGCCGCCCCGCGGGCCGACCAGGGCGCCGCGCTCGCCGTCGGCGATCAGTGCGTACTCACGCAGGACGTGCAGGGGCATGCCGGGCGGGGAGGGGTGGGTCCGCTCGGGAGTCATGGCTGGGCCCGTGGTGCGGTGAGCGCGCCGAGCAGGCCCGAGGCCGCCGCGGTCGCTGCGCTGATCGACGCCGGCCGCCGGTAGGCGGGCCAGCACGCGGCCACGAGGGCCATGCTCGCCGCATGGAGGACGTCGACCGCGGCGCCGGCCAGGACTCGGCCGCGCGTCGGGTTCAGCAGTACCCACGCGTTCTGAGCGATCAGCCGGCCCCCGAGGACGCGCACGATCCAGGCGCGCGGCTCCGGTCGGCCGACCCCCAGCAGCCGGGTGGTGCGTCCGGGGAGGACGGCCAGGCAGACGCCCCAGACGGCCCGGGTGGCCGCGAAGGTCCGCGGAAGGGTCCGGCGGCGGGTCCGGGAGTCGGTCACCGCCGGTTCCGCAGCGACGCCAGCCCGACCCCGATCCCCGCGGTCGCGGCGGCGCCCAGGACGGCCACCGCGCCGTGGTGCCGGCTCGCCCAGATCTGCGGGTCCCGGGTCCACGCCTCGTCGCTGAACCGACCCCGCGCACCGAAGTCCCGACCGTCGGGCCCGTCCGCCGGCTCCCACAGGTTGACCGGGTCGGTGGGCCGGGTGTCCCGGTCGGTCTGCTGCCCCTCGACCCCGTTGCGGGCCAGGTACCAGTCCACGAACTGCGGGGAGACCTTCTCGCCCAGGATGGTGTAGACGGTGGAGATCCCCACCTGCCAGGCCCGGCGACGGGGGTGCTCGCTGGCGTGCACCATCGCGCCGGCCATGACCTCGGGCTGGTAGATCGGCGCGACCGGTTGCGGGCGCTTGGGCAGCTTGTTGAGCACCCAGTCGAACTGCGGGGTGTTCACCCCGGGGGCGTTGACCACCGTGACCCGCACGCCGCTGCCCTCGTTCTTCAGCTCGGTGAGCACCGACTCGGTGAAGCCCTTGATGGCGTGCTTGGCCCCGCAGTACACGCTCTGCAGCGGGATGCCCCGGTAGGCCAGCGCCGACCCGGTCTGCACGACCACGCCGCGGTTGCGTGGCTTCATCCGCCGGAGCGCGGCCCGGGTCCCGTTGACGAAGCCGAAGTAGGTGACCGCGGTGGCCCGGGTCCACTCCTCAGGGCTGACGTCCTCGAACCGGGCGAACACGGTGCTGAAGGCGCAGTTGCACCACACGTCGATCGGGCCGAGCTCGCGCTCCACCCGGTCGGCTGCCGCCTCGACCGCCTCGGCGTCGGAGACGTCGACCGGCACGACCAGCGGCGTCCCTCCGGCGGCGCGCACGTCCTCGGCGGCGGCCGCCAGCCCCTTCTCGCCGCGGGCCAGCAGCGCCACCCGGTCGCCGCGCCGGGCGAAGGCGATGGCGGTGGCCCGCCCGATCCCGCCGCTGGCCCCGGTCACGACGACGGTCTGACTCATCCGATGCGCCCCTTCGCGGATTGCCAGCGGGTGAGGACGGCGGCGCCGGAGGCGGCGAGCGCGGCGACCGGCAGCGCAGCCCGCACGGCTCGCCGCCGGAACCCGGCCGGAGGGCGACCGGCGACGGCGCGCTCGGGCCGCCCGTCGGCCAGCGCGCCGCGCCCGTGCTCGCGGGCCAGCTGCATCACCTGGGCGACGTGCAGCGCGCGCCGGCCGGTGCCGGCGTCGGCGATCTGCGTCTTGCAGGAGAACCCGTTGGCGACGACGACCGTGTCCCGGTCGGCGTCGCGCACCGCCGGCAGCAGCGCCTGCTCCCCGCAGGCGAGAGAGATCTCGTACTTGCCCTTCTCGAAGCCCCAGGCGCCGGCCAGCCCGCAGCAGCCGCCCGTCAGCGAGTCCACCGACAGGCCCATCTGCTCGAGCAGCTGCTGCTCCGGCTCGACGCCGCCGGTGGCCCGGTGGTGGCAGTGCCCCCACATCAGGGCCTCGCCGTCCAGTTTCGGCGGCTCGACGTCGAAGGTCGTGAAGAACTCCGCGAAGTGGTGGGCGTTGCGGGCCAGCCGGGACGCGTCGTCGTCGTGCGGCAGCATCTTGACCAGTTCGTCCTTGAAGACCGCGAGGCAGCTGGGCTCCATGCCGACCACGGGCGTGCCGGCGCGGACCTCGTCGCGCAGCACGTCGAGCACCCGGTGCAGGTAGCGCTCGGCCATGTCGAGGAAGCCGTAGTCGTACAGCGGCCGGCCACAGCAGACGTGGCCCTCGGGCACCACGACCTGCCAGCCGGCGGCCTCGAGCGCCTCCACGCAGGCCACCCCGACGTCGGTGTGCAGGTGGTTGTTGAAGGTGTCGGGGAAGAGCACCACCCGCCGTCCGTGCGGGTTCGTCGTGCCGCCCCGCTCGGCGAACCACTGCTGCAGGGTGAGCGGCGCGAACGTCGGCAGCGGCCGGTGCCGGTCGATGCCGGCGACCAGCTTGGGCAGCAGCGACAACCCGGGTGTCTGGGTGACGGCGTTGACCAGTCCGGGCGCGAGAGCCACCAGCCGGGCGGCCTGGTCGATGAACCCGAAGGCGTAGGCGTAGCGGTGCCGCCAGCGCCGCCACGACTTGTAGTGGTGGTGGCGGAACTCCGCCTTGTAGGTCGGCATGTCGACGTCGACCGGGCAGTCGCCGGTGCAGCCCTTGCAGGCCAGGCACAGCTCCAGCGCGTCGGCGACCTCCGCCGACTGCCAGCCGTCGGTGATCACCTCCCCGCGGAGCATCTCGAACAGCAGCCGCGCCCGGCCGCGGGTGGAGTGCTTCTCCTCCCGGGTCACCTGGAAGCTCGGGCACATGGTCTGCACCGGTTCCGGGTCGCGGCACTTGCCCACGCCGACGCAGCGCAGGGTGGCGTGCGCGAAGTCGCCGCCGTCCTCGGCGTAGGCGAACCGCACGTCGGGGCGCCACGGGTTGTAGTCGGTGCCCAGCTTGAGGTTCTCGTCGAAGCGGTAGGGCTCGACGACCTTGCCGGGGTTCATCTTCCAGTGCGGGTCCCAGATGAGCTTGAACTCCCGCATCGCCTGCATCAGCCGCGGGCCGTACATCTTCTCCAGCAGCTCGGCGCGCTGCTGGCCGTCCCCGTGCTCCCCGGACAGCGTGCCGCCGTAGGAGACGACCAGGTCCGAGGCCTCCTCCAGGAAGGCGCGGTAGGTGGCGAGGCCGTCGGCGTGCCGCAGGTCGAAGTCGATCCGGGTGTGGATGCAGCCCTCGCCGAGGTGGCCGTAGATCTGCCCCGGCGTGCCGTACTTCGCGTAGAGGGCCTTGAGGTCGCGGATGTAGTCCCCGGCCTTCTCCGGTGGGACGGCGGAGTCCTCCCAGCCGGGCCAGTGGTCCTGCCCGTCCGGCGGGAACGCGGTGGAACCCAGGCCGGCCTCGCGGATGGCCCAGAGCTGCTCGCTGCCGCCGCCCTCCTCCTTGCTCTTGGCGACGCTGATGCGGTCGGCCTCGTACCCCTTCTCCTCCTGCAGCCAGCGGATGAAGTCCCGGGCGCGCCCCTCTGACTCCTCGGCGGTGTCGGCGCCGAACTGCACCATGAGCCAGGCCCCGCCCTGGCCGTACCTCGGCAGCTCCTGCAGGGCCGCCTCGTTGAGGTGCTTGAGCTGCTGGTCGTGGATCAGCTGGTGGTCGATCCCCTCCAGGCCGATCGGCTTCCACTGCTGGATCTCCACGACGTGGGTGGCCGCCGCGGCGATGTCCGGGTACTGGATGAGCACGGTGGTGCGCTCGAACAGCCCCGGGGTGAGCAGCAGCGTCGCCTGCAGGGCGACCGCGCAGGTGCCCTCGGTGCCGACCAGGGCACGGGCGACGTTGAACCCCCGCTCCGGCAGCAGCTCGTCGAGGTTGTAGCCCGACACGCGCCGGGGCAGCACGTCGACCGACGGGTAGCCGGCCCGGATGTCGTCGGCGTACCGGTCGCGCAGGTCCCGGAGCTCGGCGTAGACCTCGCCCTTGCGCCCGCCGGCGGCGATGATCGCGTCGAGCTGGTCCTCCTCGTCCACGCCCACCCAGAAGCGCTCGCCGTCGTAGGTGACGACCTCCAGGGCGTGCGTGTTGTCCGACGTCCGCGGGCCCGGGCCGTAGTGCCTGGCCTGCACCGAGTGGATGCCGCAGGAGTTGTTGCCGACGTTGCCGCCGATGGTGCAGCGGGAGTGCGAGGAGGGGTCGGGGCCGAAGACCAGGTTCTGCTTGCCGGTCTTCTCGTTGAGCTGCTCGTTGATGACCCCGGGCTCGCAGGTGACCCGGCTGCCGGGGACGTCGACGTCGCCGATGCCGGTGAGGTACTTGGAGACGTCGATGATCACGGCGTTGTTGACCGTCTCGCCGGACAGGCTGGTGCCGCCGCCGCGGGCGGTGACCGGCGCTCGGTAGCGGGAGCAGGCCTTCATCGTCTCGACGACGTCGTCCAGCGTCTTCGGCACCACGACGCCGATCGGGGTCTGGCGGAAGTTCGAGGAGTCGTTGGCGTACACGGCCAGCGAGCCCCGGTCGAAGCGCACCTCACCGCGCACGTGCCGGCGCAGGTGACGCTCCAGCCCCGCGACGTTGATCGTCTCGGTGGCGGCCATCCCGGTGACGAACCGGGTGTCCCCGTGGGCGGGGACGGCGATCTCGGTCCCCAGCGCCATGTCAGTCCTTCTTCCCGGGCAGCACTTCCCTGACCTTCTCGGCGAACTTGTGCAGCTCCTGCTTGGCGCCCTCGACGATGACGCCGGCCTCCTCCGGGTCGCCCTTGAGCATCGCCTTGGCCGACTTCATCCCCAGGTCCTTCTGGATGCGCGGCGGGATCGGCGGGACCTCCTGGTCGGTCTTGAACTCGAGCACGCACGGCCGGTCGGCGGCCAGCGCCTCGTCCCAGGCCGAGCCCACCCGCTTCGGGTCGTCGCAGAAGACGCCCTTGAGCCCCAGGATCTCGGCGAACTGGGAGTAGCGGACGTCGGGGATGTACTGGGTGCCGGGGTACTTGGGGTCGCCGGCCTCGGCGCGCTGCTCCCAGGTGACCTGGTTGAGGTCTTGGTTGTTGAAGACACAGAACACCAGCGTGGGGTTCTGCGCGGTCAGGCGGTCGCGGTAGCGCTTGACGGTGATCAGCTCGGCCATGCCGTTCATCTGGAACGCGCCGTCACCGACGAAGGCGATCACCGGGCGGTCGGGCTGGTCCAGCTTGGCGCTGATCGCGTACGGCGTGGCGGCGCCCATCGTGGCCAGGTTCCCGGACAGCGAGGCCTGCATGCCCGTGCGCAGCTTCAGGTACTGCGCCCACCAGTTGGTGCCCGAACCGGAGTCGGCGGTGAGGATGGCGCGGTCGGGGATCCGCGGCGAGAACTCGTACGCGACCAGCTCCGGGTTGACCGGGTCGGCGCGGTCGTGCGCCCGGTCGTCGAGGATCCGCCACCACTCCTCGACCTGCTTCTCCACCGTCTCCCGCCAGGAGCGGTCCTGCTTGCGCTCGAGCAGCGGGATGAGCGCCTTGAGGGTCTCCTTGGCGTCGCCGACGAGGTTGGCCTCCATCGGGTAGCGGATCCCGATGTAGCGGCCGTCGATGTCGATCTCGACGCCCCGGGCCTGGCCCTCCTTGGGCAGCCACTCGGAGTAGGGGAAGCTCGTGCCGATCATGAAGAGGGTGTCGCAGTCGGTCATCATCTTCTCGCTCGCGGTGGAGCCGAGCAGTCCGATCGGGCCGGTGACGAACGGCAGGTCGTCCGGGAGCGTCTCGCGGCCGAGCAGGGTCTTGGCCACGCCGGCGCCGAGCAGCTCGGCGGCCTGCACCACCTCGTCGGCGGCCTCCACCGCGCCCTGCCCGACGAGCATCGCGACCTTCTGGCCGGAGTTGAGGATCTCGGCGGCCTTGCGCAGCTCGGTCTCCGGCGGGATGATCCGCGGCTTGGTCACTCCGATGCTGGTGTAGACCGCGCCGTGTTCGAACGGCGGCGAGGGTTCGGCATCCTCCATCTGCACGTCGACCGGGATGATGATCGTCGCCACGCCGCGCTGGGAGATCGCGACCTTCAGCGCCCGGTCGATGACCGAGCGCGCCTGCGCCGGGTGCATGACGTATCCGACGTAGTCCGAGACGTCGGTGAACAGCAGCTCCGGCCGGATCTCCTGCTGGAAGGCGGCGCCGACGGAGATCCGCTTCTGCTGCCCGACGATCGCCAGCACCGACTGGTGGTCGAGCTTGGCGTCGTAGAGGCCGTTGAGCAGGTGGATCGCCCCACCCCCGGAGGTGGCGATGCAGCAGCCCACCCCGCCGGTGAACTTGGCGTGCGCGGTCGCCATGAACGCGCCCATCTCCTCGTGCCGGGGCTGGATGATCTCCGGGTCCCCGTTCGCGCGGTCGAAGGCACCGAGGAACCCGTTGATCCCGTCACCCGGGTAGCCGTAGATCCGGTGGATCCCCCACTCGGACAGTCGGCTCAGCACGTAGTCGGCGACCTCTGGCATGGCGTCCCCCTGCGGTCGGAGTCCAGTGTGTGCGCCGCGGTCCTACCCGAGGTTGATCTCTACACACATTTGATTTGTGCCAACACTTGCGCACCATGCAGACATGACCCGATGCAGCGCTCCGGCGGCGGTCGACCGCGTCGACGCCGCCGCGTACACGATCCCGACCGACCGGCCCGAGTCCGACGGCACGCTGGCGTGGGACTCGACGACGCTCGTGCTGGTCTCCGCGCACTCCGGCGGGACCACCGGGATCGGCTGGACCTACGCCGGCCCGTCCGCGGCCTCCGTGGTCACCGGCGAGCTCGCCGACGTCGTCCGGAGCCGGGACGCGACCACGCCGGCGGCCTCCTGGGCGGCGATGCACCACGCCGTCCGCAACCTCGGTCGGCCCGGGCTCGTCGCGGAGGCGATCTCGGCCGTGGACGTCGCCCTCTGGGACCTGCACGCCCGGCTGCTCGACGTGCCGCTGACCGTGGCGATCGGCGCCGTGCACGACGGCACCCCCGTCTACGGCAGCGGCGGGTTCACCTCCTACGACGACCGCACGCTCGCCGACCAGCTGGCCGGCTGGGTCGAGGCCGGGATCCCGCGGGTCAAGATCAAGGTCGGCCGCGACCCCGCCGCGGACACCCACCGGGTGCGCGTGGCGCGCGACGCCATCGGGGACGACGTCGAGCTGTTCGTCGACGCCAACGGGGCCTACACCCGCAAGCAGGCGCTGGAGTGGGCCCACCGCTTCGCCGACCGCGGCGTGCGCTGGCTGGAGGAGCCGGTCAGCTCCGACGACCTGGCCGGGCTGCGGCTGGTGCGCGACCGCGGTCCGGGCGGCCTGGACGTCGCGGCGGGGGAGTACGGCTACGACCTGCCCTACTTCCACCACCTGCTCGACGCGGAGGCGGTCGACTGCCTGCAGGCCGACGTCACCCGCTGCGGCGGCATCAGCGCGTTCGTGCGGGTGGCCGCGCTCTGCGACGCCCGCAGCACGGACCTCTCCCTGCACTGCGCGCCGCAGGTCGCCGCGCACGCCGGCACCGCGGTGTGGCACCTGCGGCACCTGGAGTACTTCCACGACCACGTCCGGATCGAGGGCATGGCCTTCGACGGCGTCCTCCGCCCCGAGCCCGACGGCGTCCTCCGCCCGGACCGCTCCCGGCCGGGCTTGGGGCTGACCGTGCGGACGGCGGACCTGGAGCGCTACCGGGTGGCCTGAGAGCGATCAGGTGAGCCCCGGGCGCAGCCCCCAGCTGGCGCTGGTGGTCTCCCCGGGCTCGAGGGTGCGCAGGCCGTCGCCGGTCCGGAAGGCGTTGGGCGCCGCGGTCATGGGCTCCACGCCCAGGGACCGGCGGCGCCGCTCGGGCTCGGGGAGCGAGTCCCCCGTGAACAGCTCGACGTAGCGGTAGGCGCCGTCCATCCACAGGTCGACCCGGTGCCCACCGGGCGCGCTCACCTGGACCGTCGTCGTCCCGGTGGTGTCCTGGACCAGGTCGGTGAAGGCCGTGTCCAGCTCGGTCGACCCGATCCGGCGGGGGGTGCGCAGGTCCCGGTCGGTGCCGTCCACCGGCCGGCGTCCGGTGGGGATCCCGCGGTCGTCGGTCGGGTACCAGACCCGTGCGGGCAGGTGCACCTCGAGGTCGTCGACCTGCTGCGCGCCGAGCCGGATGTAGGGGTGCGCTCCGGTGGCGTACGGGCACGGGCGAGCTCCGACGTTGGTGGCCCGGGTCTCGACCCGGAGGCCGCCCTCACCGATCCGGTAGGTGATCTCGCAGCGCAGGTCGAAGGGGTAACCCGGCTGCGGCGCCAGGTGGTGGGCGAACCGCAGGCTCAGCGGGCCGCCCCGCACCAGGCGCCAGTCCACCCAGCGCGTCAGCCCGTGGATCGCGTTGCCGACGGCGGGCTCGCTCAGGGGCAGCTGGTGCTCCTCGCCCCCGAACTCGTAGCGGCCGTCGGCGATGCGGTTGGGCCAGGGGATGAAGGTCTGCCCCCGCGCGTCGGTGCACATCTCCGTCGCGGCGTAGCCGTCGAGGACGTCGACGTCCGCGACGGCGTAGCGCCGCAGCGCCGCGCCCACCTCGGTCACGACCGCGTGCTGGTCCCCGAAGCGCAGGGTGAACTGCTTGCCCGACGGTGCGGGGGTGGTGTGCATGTCGGCGCCTGTCTCCTCGGGACCGTGCCGCTCCCCGAACCGTCCGTGAACTGCGGCACGCAAACAATTGCCTGGAGACAACGGTAGAGTGGCTACAAGGCCGCGGCCAACCCGAGCACCACCCGGCGCTCGGGTTGGCCGTCGGGAACCGCATGCCCCACTGACGTGTCGTCCCGATCGGACCGGGTGCCGACGTCCGCCCCGGGCGGCGACCGCAGACAGGAAGGAGTCCCCGTGGAGTGCACACCGGCGGACGAGGTGCTGGTGGCGGCCGTCCGGATGGCCATGGGGATCTCGGCGCAGGCCGCCGATCAGATCGACACCGTGTCCGCCGTGCAGCTGCGGGCCCTGACCGTGCTCCAGGAGAACCCCGCCGTCAACCTCGTGCAGCTGGCCCAGGCGATGGGGACCACCGTCTCCACCGCCAGCCGCCTGGTCGACCGGCTGGTGGCCGCGGGCCTGACCGACCGCCGGCCGTCGCCGCAGACCCGTCGCGAGATCACCCTCTCGCTCACGCCCGCGGGGTCGAGGACCCTCGATCGCTACGACTCCTTGCGGCTGGCCGCCGTCCGGGGCTGCCTGGAGCGGCTGCCGGCGCGCCAGCAGGAGACCGTGGTGGCCGCGCTGGCGGCCCTGGTCGACGCCGGCCGGTCGGCGTCCCCGGACGGCAACGGCTCCCCGGTCCCCGCCTCCCCGGAGGGCGCGCCGCTGCAGAACGGGACCGAGCCGGCGCCCTGACGAGGCCCGCCGCTCGAGGGTCGGCGCCGTGCGGGACGAGGCTGCTGGCACGGACCCGGCCGACCCGGTGCGGGCGGGACTGCGCAGGCTCGTCCGAGCGGGCTGTGCCACAGTGACGGAGAGGTCCGCGGGTCGACGGAGGAGGCGCTGGTGCCCCGATCCTCTCGGCGGACGGCGTCGCCGGAGCAGACCTCGACGGACCCCCACACCCGCGGCCCGTCGGCCGGCCGGTGGTTCCGGGCGGTCGTCGTCGTCGCCGCTGCCGTCTTCGTCATCGGGCTGATGGTCCGGCTGTCGCTGTGGCAGTGGGGGCGTGCCCGGGAGCGGGGTGCGCTGCTCAACTACTCCTACGCCGTCGAGTGGCTGGTCTTCGCCGTCCTCACCACGGTCGGGCTCGTGCACCTGTGGCGCGAGAGCCGACGCGAGCAGACCCGGAAGCCGGCGCCCGAGCACCATCCGGACGGTCCGCTGGTGGGGCCTCCGCTGGCACCGGGGGAGGAGCTCGAGGAGGTGACCTGGGTGCGGCTGCGCCGCAGGATGGGCCTCGGCCGAGGCGGGTCCTGAGGCGGGTCAGCGCCGGTGCCGGCGTCGCCGTGCACCCCGGGCAGCGAGCAGACCGGCGAGGACAGCGGCCGCCGCGGCCCCTCCCCACCGGTGCCGGGCCGCGCTGACCCCGCCGAGGAGGAGGACCAGGAGGGCTGGTCGCAGCCCGCGCGGTCGCGCCTCCGCCGCGGGTCCTCGCTCGTTCGGTGGGGCGTCGACCTGCACCGGCAGGCCTGGGTAGGCCACCCGGGCCGCGGCCACGGCCTCCTCGCACGAGTCCTCGGGATCGTTGCCGGGCAGCTGGACCGGTTTCCCGTCGGTGTCGGTGCCCACGTAGCGCCAGCGCCACGACCCGTCGTCCTCCTGGGAGACGACGACCCGCTCCCGGGGACTCACGGCACCGGGCCGGCGGGTACACGCACCGGCTCGGGCTCCGCCTGCTCGGGTTCCCGCTCCTCGTCCGGCTCCTCCGGGGCCGCCTCCCGAGGCTCCTCGGTCGCCGAGGGGGCCTCGGGCACCGGCTTGCGCCGCCGGAGGGCGCCGCGGACGTCGGCCCAGGTGAGTGCCAGGAAGCCGTCGGCGCCGCTGTCCCGCAGGGCTCGCGCCAGGACGAAGGCGACCAGCCCGGTCACGACCGGCAGGGCCGGCACCGCGACGCGGAAGGTGTAGATGAGGAGGTAGACGGGGATGCCGGTGAACTTGCTGACGACGTCGATGCTGAAGGCGGTCAGCAGCAGCCCGTAGAAGGTGAGCGCCGCGACGCCGAACGCCACCCGCCCGGGGCGCTCCCGTGGTCGCTGGAGCACCTGGTGCGGCGCACGGTCCCCGGTCATCAGCCGCTCCAGCAGCGGGTACAGGTAGAGCCCGAGAAAGGTCAGGCCCGGCAGCACGATCGCCGGTACGAACAGGGCGGGCAGCCGGTGCCCGAAGACGATCGGCTCCCACGCCGGCCACAGCCGCAGCGCGCCGTCGAGCCAGCCGACGTACCAGTCCGGTTGGGACGGGGCGGTCGCCGAGCCCGGCTCGAACGGTCCCCACAGCCAGATCGGGTTGATCTGCACCAGTCCGCCCAGCAGCAGGCACAGGGCGACGACGGCGAAGAGCAGGCCCAGGCTGCGGACCGCGTACCCGGGCCACAGCCGCGAGCCGACGACGTTGGTGTCCGTGCGCCCGGGGCCCGGGAAGTGGCTGTGCTTCTGCCGGACGAGGATGACCATGTGCGCCGTGATCAGCGTCACGATGAGCGCCGGGACGACCAGGATGTGCACGACGTACAGCCGCGGGATCATCGCCTCGGCCGGGAACTCACCGCCGAAGGCCAGGAACTCCGCCCACGCGCCGACCACCGGGATGGACAGCAGGACGGCGTTGGCCACCCGCAACCCGGTCCCGGAGAGCAGGTCGTCGGCCAGCGAGTAACCGGCGAAGCCGTTGGCGATGGCCAGCACCAGCAGCGTGACGCCGACGACCCAGTTGACCCCGCGCGGGCGGCGGAAGGCACCCGTGAAGAAGATCCGGCACAGGTGCACCACGATCGCCCCGGTGAACAGCAGCGCCGCCCAGTGGTGGGACTGGCGCGCGACGAGGCCGAAGCGCACGTCCATCGAGAGCTGCACCGACGAGGCGTAGGCCGCCGAGACCTCCGACCCGGCCAGCGGCGCGTAGCCGCCCTCGTACGTCGTCCTCGTCGTCGAGGCGTCGAAGAAGAGGGTGAGGAACACCCCGGAGAGGACGAGGTAGGTGAACGAGTAGAGCGCGATCTCGCCCATCATGAACGTCCAGTGGTCGGGGAAGACCTTGTTCAGTCCCGACCGCGCCACCGGCGAGAAACCCAAGCGGTCGTCGAGTCGCCGCACCATCCACCGCGTGATCACTCCGGCCTCCAGAAGGTCGGTCCGACCTGTCCGTCGAAGTCGCCGTCCGCGACGAGGTAGCCGTCGCCGTCCACCGCCAGCGGGAGCCGGGGCAGGGCGCGTGCCGCCGGCCCGGCCACCGCCTCGGCGCCGGAGAGGACGTCGAAGACGGACTGGTGGCAGGGGCAGAACAGCTGCCGGGTCGTCTGCTCGTACAGGCCCACCGGGCAGCCGGCGTGGGTGCAGAGCTTGGAGAAGGCGAGGATGCCGGCCACGGTGCCCTCGGCCGGTTGCTGCAGCTCGCGGGGATCCACGCGGACGACGATGGCCGTCGCGTCGTCGGCGCGCGGCATCCCCTCGGGGAAGACGGTGAGGTCGGTCCCCTGCGGGACGTCGTCGGCCCGGACGAGGTCGCCCTCGCGGGTCATGAGCCGCACGCCCCTGCGCCACGGTGTCTGGCGCAGCGCGCGTGCGGGCGGCGCGCTGGTCGGCAGGAGCAGGCTGCGCAGTGGCACGACGACCGCGGCGCCGAGGGCGAGCCCGGCCAGGAGGAGGGTGCGGCGCAGCAGCCGCGGCGTTCCGGAGCTCCCGCGGTGGAGCGTCTCGACGAACGCGGTCTGCGTCGCCTCCGGTGGCTGCATCGGTCTGCGTTCCTCGACGTAGGTGCCGCTGGGCAGCAGCTGGGCGGCCCACAGCACGAGCCCGACCGCCAGCGCGGCACACGCGGTCCCCAGCAGGCCGCCGAGCACCTGCGGTCCGGCATCCACCACGTAGGCGACGACGAAACCGACGGCGGCCGCGGCTGCACCGAGGAAGCAGGCGGAGACCCAGGCCTCCGCCGACCGGCGCTTCACGGCGCCCGCTTCCCGAGCCGGCGGATCACGACCAGGAGCAGCGCGACCCCGGCGAACCCGACGACGGTCTCGGTGACCGGTCCGATCCGGCCGAGGTCGAGGCCGCCCCGGTTCGGCAGCCGCTGCAGCTCCTGGACGTAGGTGACCACCGCGTCGACCTGTCCCTGGTCGAGGACCTCCTCCGGCCACTGCGGCATCTGGCCCGGTCCGATCCTGATCGCCTCGGCGACCTGCACCGGCGTCGCCTCCAGCAGGGACGGGGCCACCTGGCCGCCGACCTGGGTGTAGCCGGAGCCGCCGGCCGAGTGGCAGGCGGCGCAGTTCTGCAGGTAGATCTCCCGGCCGAGGGTCAGGTCCCCCGGGTGCACGGTCGGGATGGCCGGGCCGTCCCCTCCGAAGGAGGTGACGTAGGTGACCAGGGCGTCGATGTCCTGCTCGTCGAACGCCGGGGCCCGGCGCTGGGCGTCCACCCGCTCCTCGGCCAGCGGCATGCGCCCCGTCCCGACCCAGAAGTCGACCGACGCTGCGCCCACCCCGATCAGCGTCGGCCCGCGCTGGCTGCCCTGGCCGGCCTGCCCGTGGCAGCTGGCGCAGCTGCTCTGGTACAGCGACTCCCCGCGCTGGAACTGGGTCTGGCCCGGTCGCGGCGGTGCGGCGGTACCCGTGCCGGGCGCGGGTGACGGCGCTGCGGTCGCCGCCACGCCGGGCAGCGCCGAGGCGAGGACCACGCCGAGCACCAGCACGCCGAGCACCAGGGGGAAGACGCGCGGCACGCGGGCGGGGCGGCCGGTCATCCGAGCGTCAGGAGGTAGGCGGCGATGTCCCGGGCGTCGATCGCGGTGACCCCCAGGTCGGGCATGGCGGTGCCGGGCTCGACGTCCTGCGGGTCGCGGATCCAGCGTTGCAGGTTGTCGGCGTTGTTCTGCAACTCACCGGCGATGTAGCTGCGCCGCCCGAAACTGGTCAGCGGTGGGCCGACCAGGCCGACGGCGTTCTGCACCCCGGGGACCACGTGACAGGAACCGCAGCCGTACTCGGCGATCAGCGTGCGGCCGCGGTCGGGGTCGCCGAGGTCGGACTCCGCGGGAGGGAGTGCCGAACCGGGAGGGGAGCACGCGGTGACGGCGACGACCGTGAACAGTGCGGTGACCCACGGCACCGGCCCCGACCAGGAGCGCCTCACCGTTGCACCTCCTCGCGGGTCGCCACCCGGATCTCGGCCGGTACCCCCGGGGGTGGCAGCGGAACCCCGGCCGGGCTCTCCCGTTCCAGCCGGCGCAGCCAGAGCAGCACCAGGACGGCACACAGGACCAGGGACACCACGCCGGCGGGGACCCACATGAGCAACCCGGCCAGCTGCTGCTCGGTCAGCGCGTCCGGGCCGGTGCCGGTCTGTGCCGGGTAGAGCGGCCGCGGCGCGAAGGTGAGCACCGCGCCGAGCAGGTTCATGGGCAGCCCGCTGGCGACGACGTAGAGCACCGCACGGCCGTCCAGCTGGGCCGTGGGCAGGGTGACCAGGGACCAGAACCACCAGCCGACCGCGAGGAAGGCGGCGTGCTCGGTGACGTGGACCGCGGTCGAGGTCAGCGCGGCGTCGTACAGGACCGGCAGGTGCCATGCGCTGACCACGGCGGCGTGCACCGCCACGACGAGCACCGGCACGGTCGCCAGGGCCCGCCCGCGCCGGACCGGGCCGGCGGCGCGGACGACGGCGACCCGGTGCCGCCAGCGGCGGGGCAGTGCCAGGAGGAACGGCAGGCCGGGCGCCCCCAGCGCGAGCAGGGGCGCGGCGACCAGCAGCAGCACGACGTGCTGGGTCATGTGCGCCGGGAAGCTGTCCTCGACCACCGGCTCCACCGGGGGGAGCAGCACGGCCACGAGGACCGCGACCCCGGCGACGAACGCGTACCGCCGCCAGGACCAGGACGAGCAGGGGGAGGCGTCGCGCAACCGCGCCACCCCGGCGAGGTAGACGGCGACCACGGCAGCAGCCACCCCCACGAGGGCGACCGTCGGGCCCAGCGTGCTCCCGGGCTCCGCGGCGCCGTGGGCGAGGAGCCCACCGTGCACGACCCCGCCGTTCACTCGGCGCACACCGGGATCACGAAGACGGCGACGAGGCTCATCACCAGCATGATCGTGAAGAGGACGTCGGCGACCAGCCCGATGACCGCCATGAACGCCGCGCGCTGCTGGCGGAGGGCCTGCACCTGGCCGTCGGCGGGGGCGCCGTCCAGGGAGCGCCACAGCCGGTGGGCCACGACGGTGGAGGCGACCGACACGACGAGGAACAGCAGCGCGAGCACGGCGAGGACCGGGCGCAGCGGGATGCCGAGGACCTCGTCGTGGCCGGAGCGGCAGACCGTGTCCTCGATCCCCCAGTCGACGATGGTGTGCAGCGACCAGGCGACCCCGCCACCGAGGACGCCGAACCAGAGCAGCCACGGCGCGGCGCGCAACCCGAGGCGCTCCGCGGGCGAGGCGCTACCGGGGGCGCCCGGGCTCTCGTCGGCCGCGCTCCCGACGCCGCCGTGCCCCCGGGAGAGCTCGCTCACAGCTGTGCCGCCAGGTAGAGCGACGCGAAGATGAAGACCCAGACGGCCCCGACGGTGTGCCAGTACAGACCGGCGATGCGCACCACGGCGTGGTGCTTGCGGGTGATCCGGCCGGTGGCTCCCGCCACGAACACGACCAGCATCGTCAGGACCCCGAGGACGACGTGCAGCCCGTGAAACCCGGTGATGACGAAGAACAGCGAGCCGTAGGCGTTGGTCTGCGGGGTGAACTCCGTCGTCAGCTTCTCGGTGTACTCCGAGTACTGCACGTAGAGGAACGCCGCGCCCAGGAGGAGGGTAAGGCCGACGCCGACCAGCAGCCGGCCCCGCCGTCCCTTCTTGATCCCGAGGTCGGCGAAGACCAGCGGTGCACTGCTCGTGACGAGCAGGGCGGTCATGATCCACGCCTTGAGCAGCTTCGGGTCCGCGATGTCGCCCGGTGGCCAGTCGGCCCCCGTCGTCACGAACCGGACGTAGAAGTACGCGGCCAGCAGCGCGGCGAAGGCGGCGACGTCGGTGACGAGCGTCAGCACCATCCCCCACCAGCCGGGGCGGCGTCCGGCCGGGACCTCGCGGGCGACGGCACGGGGCCGGGTCGCCGCGGAGGTCACCGTGGCCGGCGCGCTCACGCCTGCGCCTCCTGGGCCTCCTGCGCCTCCTGGCGGGCCGCCCGCGGCCAGTGCCAGACGACCAGCCCGACCACGGTCAGCAGCCCGCCGGAGGCGGCCACGACCGGGGCGCCGAGCACCAGGGCGAGGGTCGCCACGAACAGGCCGCCGGCGGTGACGAGGGGGACGACCGTCTCCTCGGGCAGCTCCACGACGTGTTCGGGGACCCCGTCGAGGTCGCTGGTGCGCAGCGCCTGCTTGCCGTCGGTCAGCGTGCGCTCCGGGTCGTCCTCGTCCCGGACCATCGTCGCCAGCGTCTTCTCGTCCCACATCGGGTGCAGGCTGTGCACGGTCGGCACGACGGGGAAGTTGTAGTCCTGCGGCGGCGAGGCCGTCGCCCACTCGAGCGTGTCCCCGCCCCAGGGGTTCTCCGGGGCCGCGGGCCCGCTGCGCAGGGCGCGGGCGATGTTGAACAGCGTCAGCGCCAGCCCCACGGTCAACACGTAGGCCCCGATCGTCTCGACGAGGTTCAAGCCGTCCCAGCCCAGCCCCGACTGGTAGGTGTAGTTGCGTCGCGGCATGCCCAGCAGGCCGACGACGTGCATGGGGAAGAAGGTCGCGTTGAACCCGACGAACACCAGCCAGAAGCTCCAGCGGCCCAGCTTCTCGCTGAGCATCCGGCCGGTGAACTTGCCGAACCAGTAGTAGATCCCGGCGACGATCGGGAAGACGGCGCCGCCGAAGAGCACGTAGTGGAAGTGCGCCACGATGAAGTAGGAGTCGGTGGTCTGCTGGTCGAACGGCACGACGGCGAACATCACCCCCGTGACGCCGCCGGCGACGAAGACGACGAGGAACCCGAGGATCCACAGCATCGGGGTCCGGACCACCAGCCGGCCGAGCACGATGGTCATCAGCCAGGAGAAGTACTGGATGCCCGACGGGATGGTCACGATCAGGCTCGCCGCGCTGAAGAAGGACAGCGACAGCTGCGGCAGCCCGGTGGCGAACATGTGGTGCACCCAGACGCCGAAGCTGATGACCCCCGTCCCGATGGTGGCCAGCACGATCAGCGGGTACGCCGCGATCGGGCGGCGGGAGAACGTCGGCACGATCGCGGACACGATGCCCAGCGCCGGCAGCACGATGATGTAGACGTCGGGGTGGCCGAACAGCCAGAACAGGTGCTGCCACAGGATCGGGTCCCCGCCCGCCGACGGGTCGAAGAAGTGGAAGCCGTAGCGGCGGTCGAGGAACAGCATCAGGTTGGCGACGTTGAGCGGCGGCAGCGCGAAGACCACCATGAACGACGTCACCACGAGCGCCCACACGAACACCGGCACGCGGTTGAGCGACATCCCCGGAGCCCGCATGGTGAGCGCGGTGACGATGAAGTTGATCCCCCCCACCGTCGTCGAGATCCCGAGCAGCAGCAGGCCCAGGGAGTAGACGTCCATGCCGGCACCCGGCAGGTACTGCTCCTCGTTGAGGGGCACGTAGGCGAACCACCCGCCGTTGGGTGCGGCGCCGAACAGCAGGCTGCTCGTCATCAGCAGGCCCGCGGAGGCGAACGCCCAGTAGCCGAAGGCGTTGAGCCGTGGGAAGGCCATGTCCCGGGCGCCGAGCATGAGCGGGAACAGGTAGTTCCCGAAGCCGAAGAGCATCGGCGTCGCGAAGAAGAAGATCATCGTGGTGCCGTGCAGGGTGAACAGCTGGTTGTAGAGGTCCGGGCTCACCACGTCCAGCTGCGCGCGGGCCAGCTGCGTCCGCATCACCACGGCCTCGAGTCCGGCGACGGTGAAGAACAGCCCCGCGGTCACCATGTACCGGCGGCCGATCTTCTTGTGGTCGACGGTGGTGAACCACCCGCGGAGCCCGCCGCTCTCCTCCCAGATCGGCTCGAGCTGCTCGCCGACCGCCGCCTCGGCCGCCTTCCGCTCCTCGAGGGTGGTCATCGGCTCACTCCAGCGTCTCGAGGTAGGCGATGAGGGCGGTCAGGTCCTCCGGCGCCAGCGGCTGCGGCGGCATCAGGTTGCCCGGCTTGACCGTCTGCGAGTTCGCGATCCACCCGCCCAGCCAGCCCGGGTCGTTGGGCGCGGCACCGGCGCCGAGGTACTGCCGGCTGCCGAAGTGGGTGAGGTTCGGCCCCACGACCCCGTCGGCGGTGGTGCCGCGGATGGTGTGGCACGAGGCGCAGGAGGCGGACTCGAACACCTGCTGTCCCCGCGCGGCGACCGCGTCCGTCGGCGTCCGGGCCGGCGCGGCCTGGTCGGCCAGCCAGGCGTCGAACTCCGCTGCCGGCTGGGCGACCACCAGGAAGGCCATCCCGGCGTGCTGGGCCCCGCAGAACTCCGCGCACTGGCCGCGGTACTCGCCGGCCTCGTCGGCGAGCAGCCACAGGTCGTTGTCCTGGTTGGGGATCAGGTCCCGCTTGCTGGTCAGCGAGGGGACCCAGAAGCTGTGGACGACGTCGGCGGTGCGCAGCTGGACGTGCACCGCCCGCCCCACCGGGATGTGGATCTCGTTGGCCGTGAGGAAGTCGGGGTAGCGGACCTCCCACCACCAGTCGTGGCCGACGACCTCGACCGTCAGCTCGGCCGGCTGCGGCGGCTCCCGGTTGGCGCCCATCACACCCAGCGTGGCCACGTAGGTGCCGATCAGGATCAGGGTGGGGACGACGGCCCCGGCGATCAGCACGACCCGCTCGCCACCGCGGCGGGGTCTGACGTCGGGGCCACGGCGCAGCACCAGCGCCCACACGACGAGGAAGACGACGACCAGCACGACGGCCGTGGCGACCGCGAACAGCCCCCACCACAGCCCCGCGATGCGACGGGCCGCAGGGCCGCCGGTGTCGAGGGCCGACTGGGAGCCGGAGCAGCTGGTGAGCAGGAGCGCGGCCACCACGACCCCGGCTGACCTGCTCCGCTCCCGCGCGCCGCCCGGAGGGCGTCGGTGCATGTCGGGGACGCTAGCCACGTCCTCGGAGGCGGACAAGTTGACAGCGGACAACACTTGCTCCCGTGAAAGCGAACTGCGCACACCGTCGTCCGGAGGCAGGTGGGACCGCTGACCGACCTGCGGAGGATCCTCGTCCGGATGGCCCGCGGGTGCCCGTCCGGAGCGTCGCGCCGCCCCGCGGGGCGGCGCGGCCGGGTGCTGACCGCGGTCGTGGTGGTGGCCGCGTTGCTGGGCACCGCCGCGTGGCTGGTCGGGCCCGGGAGCTCGTCGGACGGTGCTCCGGCGGTCGGGCCGCAGGTCGGGCGGCCGGCGCCGGCCCTGTCCGGGCCGACGCTGGCCGGGAGCCGGCTCGACCTGGCCGACCTGCGCGGGCGGGTCGTGCTGGTGAACGTGTGGGCGGCCTGGTGCGCACCCTGCCGCGACGAGCTCCCGGTGCTGCTGGCGGCCGAGCGGCGGCTGCGGGACCGCGGCCTGGTGCTCGTCGGGATCGACACCCGGGACGGTCAGCGACAGGCGCGGGAGCTGCTCGCGGAGGTGGGCGGCGACCCCGCGGCGTCGGTCGTGGACCCCGACGGCCGGATCGCCGCGCGGTGGCGGGTCCCGGGGCTGCCCGCCACCTTCGTCGTCGACGGCGGGGGCACGGTGCGCGCCGCACGGCTGGGGGTGCTCACCCCGGACTGGATCGAGGCCGAGGCCGTTCCGCTGCTCGAGGCGCCGGCAGGAGGGTGACCGGCGGTGCGGCCGCGTGCGGGCCGGTCCGACCGGTGCCACCCCGGGCCGGGGGCTCCTACTCTGACGCCATGGTCGGGCAGCCCGCGGTCGGAAGCGGCCCCGCGTCGCCGCCGGCGGTGGACCCGGCAGCCGCGGCACCGGTCCTGACGCTCACCGGGGTCAGCCGGGCCCACGGCGGCCGGCCGGTCTGGGCGCCGGTCGACCTGTCGCTCGCCGCCGGCACGCTGACGCTGGTCACCGGGCCCAACGGGGCCGGCAAGACCACGCTGCTGCGTCTCGCCGCCGGGCTGCTGCGGCCGAGCACCGGGTTCCGCGCGTGCGCCGGGCGGGCCCTGTACGTGCGCGGGGGTGGGGGGCTGCGCACCGCGCAGACCGTCGCGGACGCCGTGTCGGTCACCGCGGCTCTCGCCGGTCGCGGCGCCGCGGTGCTCCCGGCGGTCGACCTGCTGGGCCTGCGCGGGCTGGCCGACCGGCGCGTCGGCACGCTGTCGGCCGGCGAGCGCGTCCGTGCGGCGCTGGCCGCCGCGATCGCCTGCGGGCCGGCCCTGCTCTGCCTCGACGAACCCACGGCGGCGCTCGACCGGCAGGGTCTGCTCGACCTGGCCGTCGTCCTCGGCGTCGTCCGCGGCAGCGGGACGGCGGTCCTGCTGGCCACCCACCAGCCCGACGTCCTGCGTCCGTCGGCCGACGCGCAGCTGGCGGTCGCCGACGGCCGGGTCGCGCTGTCGTGACCGAGCCGGTGCCGGTCGTCGCCCAGGCCGTGGCGGTGCTGCGCCGGGAGGTCGCGGTCGAGCGGGCCGGCCGCGAGGCGCTGGTCACCACCGCCCCCTACGTGGCCGCGTTCGTGGTGCTCGCCGGGCTGGCCTTCGGCCCGTCGCCGCAGCAGCTGGCGCCCGTGGCCGGGGGGACGACGTGGCTGGCGGTCCTGGGCGCCACGGTCCCGCTCGCCCGTGCGGTCGCCGCCGCCGAGGTCGCGGAGGACAGCTGGGACCTGCTGCGCGGGCTGGCCGCGCCGGGAGCCCTGTTCACCGGCAAGCTGCTGGCGGCCTGGGCCGCCCTGGCCCTGACCTGGGCGCTGGCGACCGGGCTGGTCGTGCTGCTGTTCGAGGCGCCGGTCCCGCCCCAGGCTCTCTACGGCGGGGCGCTGGGCACGCTGGCGCTCGCGGCCCTGACCACCGGGTTCGGGGTGCTGGTCGCCGCGGGTACCCGCCGCCGTGGCCTGCTCGCCGCGCTGGTCCTGCCGGCCGGGCTGCCGGCGCTGCTGGCCGGCACGCAACTGGCGACGCCCGGCGTGCCCGTGCTGCCCTGGGCGGTGCTCATGACCCTGTACGCCGCGACCGTGCTCGCCGCTGTCTGGGCGGTGTTCCCCGTCCTGCTGGAGGAGTGAGGCCATGCCTGCTGGGGAAGCCATGCCTGCTTGGGAAGCCAGGCCTGCTGAGGAAGCCAGGCCTGCTGGGGAAGCCAGGCCTGCTGGGGAAGTGGCCACGACCACCACGCGGTCCCGCCGGACCGACCGTCTGCTCGCGGCGGCCACCGTCCTCGCCGCCGGCGCCGCCGCGGTCCTGGCCCTGCTGGTCGCGCCTCCTGACGCCGTGCAGGGGCAGCCGCAGCGGTTGATGTACGTGCACGTCCCGGCGGCGTGGCTGGCCTACCTGTCCTTCGCGGCGGTCCTGGTGGCCAGCGTCGCCCACCTGGTCACCCGCGACCTGCGGTGGGACCGCCGGGCCCGGGCCGCCGCCGAGCTGGGGGTGGGCATGACCGCGCTGGCCATCGCCCTGGGCAGCATCTGGGGCCGGCCGGTCTGGGGGGCGTGGTGGGTCTGGGATCCGCGGCTGGTGACCACCGTCGTGCTGCTGCTGGTCTACCTCGGCCACCTCAGCGTCCGCGGCCTCGGCGACGACCCGGCGACCGGTGCCCGCCGGGCGGCCGCGGTCGGCGTCATCGGGTTCGTCAACGTCCCCGTCGTCCACTTCTCCGTGGTGTGGTGGCGCACGCTGCACCAGCCGGCCTCGGTGCTCTCCCCGGACCCGGCGCCGATGGACCCCCGCATGGCGACGGCCCTGGGGGTCGCCGTCCTCGCCTTCACCCTGGCCGGGGTCCTGGTGGTGCGCCGCCGGCTGAGGGTGCTGGCCGCGGCCGGACCGGCCGAGCCGGCACCGGCGCCCCTGCCCTCGCCGGTGACCGGGCCGCTGGTCGTCACCCCGAGGATCCGTCCGTGAGCGGCTGGGGCTGGGTGCTGGCCGGGTACCTGCTGACCGCGGGCACGTGGGCGGGCTACTGGGCCTGGACCCGGCCGGGCCGGGGGCAGCGGTGACCGCCGCGCCGGCACGCCCGCCGCAGGCCGCACCCCGGCGGCGGGTGCCGCTGCGGCTGCTGCTGGTGGCCGGCGTCGTCCTCCTCACGGTCGGCGTGCTGGCGGTCGCGGGCCTGCAGGGCAGCCTCGTGTACTACCGGACGACCAGCGAGCTGCTCGCCGACCCGGCGCTGCAGGGCGAACGGGTCCGGCTGGGCGGCCTGGTGGTGCGGGGGACGGTCGAGACGACGGCGGACGGGGTGCGCTTCGAGCTCACCGACGGCGTGCAGGACGTGCCGGTGGTCAACACCGGGCAGCCGCGCGGCGTCTTCCAGGAGGGCCAGGGCGCCGTGGTGGAGGGCGTCCTCGGCGCCGACGGCGTGTTCCGGTCCGACGTGCTCCTGGTCAAGCACGACAACGAGTACCGGCCGCCCGAGGACGGGACCGGCCGGCCGGCGGAGGACCGCGGATGAGGTACCTGCTCGGTCCGCTCGGGCTGGCGCTGGCCCTGGGATGCGCCGTCGTCGCGACGGGGGCGTGGGCCCTGACAGCCCGCAGCGGGCCCGGCGGGCGCGCGGCCGGGTGGGCACGCACCGGGACGAAGGGCGCCCTGTTCGGCGCCGCGCTCGCCGTCGCGGTGATGGTCGACGCCCTGGTGCAGCACGACTTCGCCGTCCGGTACGTCGCGGAGAACGGCGGCCGGGCGGTGCCGACCTACTACACCGTCATCAGCCTGTGGGCGGCCCTCGAGGGGTCGCTGCTGCTCTGGCTGCTCGTGCTGACCGGGATCACCGTCCTCGCGATGGTCCGCGTGCACCCGCGGGCGGGGGAGCTGCACCCGTGGGCGATGTCGGTGCTGTCGCTGCTGGGGGCCTTCTTCTCGGGGCTGGCGCTCTTCGCCGGGAACGCCTTCGACCGGGTCAGCCCCGTCCCCGCGGACGGGCCCGGGCCCAACCCGCTGCTGCAGGACCACCCGCTCATGGGTGTGCACCCGCCGCTGCTCTACCTCGGCTACGTCGGGATGGCGGTGCCGTTCGCCTACGCCGTCGCGGCGCTGGTCACCGGGCGCACCGGCCCGGCCTGGGTGGCCGTCGTCCGGAGCTGGACCCTGACCGCCTGGACCTGCCTCACCGCAGGCGTCGTCATGGGCGGCTGGTGGGCCTACGAGGTCCTCGGGTGGGGCGGTTACTGGAGCTGGGACCCGGTCGAGAACGCCTCGGTGCTGCCGTGGTTCACCGCCACCGCCCTGCTGCACTCGGTGATGGTCCAGCGCCGCCGCGCCACCCTGCGGCTGTGGAACCTGACCCTGGCGATCGCGACCTTCGTGCTCGTGCTGTTCGGGACGTTCCTGACCCGCAGCGGCGTCGTCGAGAGCGTGCACGCGTTCACCCGGTCGGCGATCGGGCCGGTGCTGCTCGGCTTCCTGCTCGCCGTCGTCCTCGCGGCCGGGGCGCTGTTCCTCTGGCGCTCGGACCGGCTGGGCGACGACGAGCCGCTCCTGGCCACCGTCTCGCGCGAGACGTCGTTCCTGGCCAACAACCTGCTCCTGGCCGGCCTGGCGTTCACCATCCTGCTCGGCACCACGTTCCCCCTGCTGGTCGAGGCGGTCACCGGCGACCGGCTGAGCGTGGGCGCCCCCTACTTCGACCGGATGACCGTGCCCCTGGCGCTGCTGGTCGTCCTGCTCATGGGGGTCGGCCCGCTGCTGCCGTGGGGGCGGGCGCAGGGACACCGGCTGGGCCGGCGGCTGCTGCCCTCGGCCCTGGCCGGGCTGGGGACCGTCGGCGTGCTCGGCCTGACCGGCCTGCGCGGGATCCCCGCCCTGCTCACCTTCGGCCTGGCGGTGTTCGTCGCCGGCGCCACGCTGACCCGCGGAGTCCTCGACGTCCGGCGGACGCGGACGCTGCTGCCCGGGGACCTCGGGGCCGCGGTCGGCCGGACCCTGGTCGCGCAGCGGCGGGCCTACGGCGGCCTGCTCGTGCACCTGGGGTTCGTGCTGGCCGCGGTGGCCGTGGCCGCGTCGTCGACGTACAGCAGCTCGGCGACCCAGCAGCTGGCGGTGGGGGACACCGTGCGGGTCGGGGACTGGACGGCGACCCTGCAGGAGGTCCACCGCTCGGCCGACGACCGGCGCATGTCGGTCTCCGCCGACCTGCTGCTGCGCGAGGACGGGCAGGACGTCGGGGTCTACGCGCCGCGGCTGTCCATGTACCCGAACGCGACCCAGGCGGTCGGGACGCCGTCGGTGCGGACCACGCCCACCGAGGACGCCTACCTGGTGCTCACCGAGGTCGACCCGGACGCCGGCACGGCCACGATCCGGCTGGTGGTCGACCCGCTGGTGCTCTGGTTGTGGCTCTCCGTCCCGGTCGTGGTCGCCGGCGCGGTGGTGGCCGGCTGGCCCCGCCGCCGGCCGGCCTCGGCCGACCGACCCGTCCCGCGACCCCGGGGAGAGGCGCCCGACACCGTGGAGGTGTCGGCATGACCGCCCGGGCCGACGTGCGGGGGGAGCCCGCCGCCCCGCCCCGGCGACGGCGCCGGTGGGTCGCCGCGCTGGCGCTGGTCGTCCTCGTCGCCCTGGGCGGAGCCGTGCTGGCCGGACGGCTGGGCGGGTCCGAGGCGGCGCCGTCGGCGCTGGTCGGGCAGCCCGCCCCGCCGCTGCAGGGGCAGACCCTCGACGGCGGGACCTTCGACCTGGCCCAGTGGCGGGGGGAGGTCGTCCTGGTCAACGTCTGGGCCTCCTGGTGTGCGCCGTGCCGCCGCGAGCAGCCGCTGCTGACCGAGGCGGCCGCCGCGCTGGGGCCGCGGGGGCTGCGGATCGTCGGCATCGACGTGCGGGACACCCCCGAGGACGCCCGGTCGTTCCTGGCCGAGGCCGGCTCGGCCGGCTGGCCGAGCGTGCGCGACCCGGAGGGCACGCACGCGGTCGAGTGGGGGACCTTCGCCCTCCCCGAGACCTACCTGGTCGACCGGGACGGCACGGTGGTGGCCAAGGCCGTCGGCGAGGTCGACCCGCGCTGGATCACCGACACCGTCGTGCCAGTGCTGGAGGAGGGGGCCCCGTGACGGCGCGCCGGGGAGCCGCCGCCGCCGCCGTCCTCGGGGTGGTGGTCCTGGCGGTCCTGGGGCTGTGGCGGGCCGCCGGCCCGGAGCAGCGCCCGTCCCTGCGCGAGCAGGTCGACGCCGTGGCGGCCACGCTGCGCTGCCCCACGTGTCAGGGGCTGTCGATCGAGGACAGCACGTCGGTCCTGGCGGGGGGCTCCCGGCAGGTCATCGAGGAGCAGCTCCGGGCGGGGCGGACGCCGGACGAGGTCCGCCAGTACTTCGTCGACCGCTACGGCGAGGACGTCCTGCTCAGCCCGGACCCGGACGGCCCGGGGCTGCTGGCCTGGCTGGCGCCCGCACTCGCCGTCGCGGCCGGGGGCGGGGTCGTCTGGCGTTGGCTCCGTCGGTCCCGGCGCGCTCCGGCCGCGGTGCCGGCAGCGGCGACCGACCCCGACGCCGCGGCGGCGCTGGCGGCGCACCGCACCGGGCGGCTGGACCCCGACGGCTCGTCCGCCGGTGAGGCGTTGCGGGAGGCCCTCCTCGTCCGGCTGGCCGCCGAGGAGGACGACCCGGCCGACACCGAGGCCCTGACCCGGGCCGACCGGCGGCTGGCCGCCGCGCACCGCCGGTACGCCGCCCGCAGCACCCCCGCCCGGCCGCGCCCGCCGGGGGGCGCCCTGCCGCGTCGCGCGGTCACGGTCGGCTCCGCGGCCGTCCTCCTCGCGGCCGCGGGGATCGGCGTGGTGCTGACCCTGCAGGACCGCGGCGCGGAGGACCCGGTGACCGGGGAGGCCCCGGGGCAGGGAGCGGCGCAGCCCGCGTCCGGCACCGCGCAGTTGCAGGCCGCAGCGGAGGCCCACCCGCAGGACCCGGCCGCGTGGCTCGCCCTCGGCCGGGCCCACGACCGTGCCGGGGAGTTCGACGACGCGGTGGCGGCCTACGACCGCGCCCTGCAGCTCGCACCGGCAGCGGACGACGTCGTCCTCCTGCGCGCCAACGTGCTGGTCCGCGCCGGACGGTCGGCGGAGGCGCTGCCCTCCCTGCAGGAGCTGGCCGGGCGTCACCCCGACGACCCGGACCTCCTGCTCGTCCTCGGGCTGGCCCAGTACGGGACGGGAGCTGCGGAGGCGACGGCCACCCTGCAGCGGTTCCTGGACCTGGACCCCGGGTCCCCGGCCGCACCCGGGGTCCGGGCCCTCCTGGAGGGCCGGTGATCCGGGCGCTGCTCGCAGTGCTGCTGCTGACCCTGACCGCGTGCGGCAGCGCCGGACCCGCCCCGGTCCCGGCCGGCCCACCGGTCGGCGAGCTGCGCATCGGCATGCAGGAGTACCGGTTCCAGCTGTCGGCCGGGACCCTGCGACCCGGTCCGGTGACCGTGGTCGTCACCAACGCCGGCAGCGCCGCCCACGACGTCGTCCTCGAGCAGGACCACGCGGAGATCGGCAGGAGCCGGGTCCTCGCACCGGGGGGCCGGCAGACCCTCGAGGTGCAGGTGGGCCCGGGCGCCCCGGTGCACCTCACGTGCACGCTGACCGGGCACGCCGAGGCCGGCATGCACACCTCGGTCGACGTCGCGGCGCCCTGACCCCGGCCTCCGCCGCCGGCGAGTGAGCGCGGCGCACGATGGGCACTGGAGCGGCATGGCGGTCGTCAACGTGCTGGTCCAGCGCCGTCCCGAACAGGTCTGGGACGTCCTGGCTGACGGTTCCTCCTATGCCGAGTGGGTGGTCGGCACCCGCGAGATCCGCGCGGTCGACGACGGGTGGCCCGCGCTCGGGACGAGGATCCACTACACCGTCGGCCTCGGCCCGGTGACCCTGAACGGGAGCACCACGGTCCGTCACGTGGAGCCGGGCCGTCAGCTGGGACTGGAGGCCGACGCCCAGCCGATCGGGTCCGCCCGCATCGCGATCGACCTCCTCGACTGGGGCGACGACACGGTGGTGGTCCTCGACGAGCACCCGCTGCGCGGGCCCGGGTACCGACTGCACAACACGCTGTCGGACGCGGTCCTGCTGCTGCGCGGCCGCCCGATGGTGCACAACCTGGCCCGTCTGGTGGAGCGCCGCCATCCCCGGGAGGGCGCCAGCGGAGCAGGCGGTCGCTGACGCCGGACGGACGTGGTCGGACCGGGCCGGCCGGTCCCCCCGGCGGTCGCCGCCGCCGGGGTGTGTCCTGCGGATCACGGCGGGGTCGGCCACCCGGTGAGCGGCCGCGACGCCGTCGTCCCTCAGCCGGTCGGGGACGCCGGAGCCGGCGTCCCCGGATCCCCGGAGGAGAGCACCCGGACGCCCACCACACCGCCGACGGTCCGGGCGAGCGCGGAGACCGCCTGCTCCTCGACCTCGGCGGACGGGTCGGGGACGCCGCGGGTGCGCCGGATCGTGGCCAGACCGTCGCTGACCGAGACCGACCACGAGCCGAGCTCTCCGGTGTAGCCCTCGACCAGGCGCAGCAGGTCGTCCCGGATCTGCTCGTCCGGGCGGACCAGGGTCCGCAGCAGGTCGCGCCGGCTGACGATGCCCACCAGGCGCTCCCCGTCGACCACGGGCACGCTGCGCAGCCGGTCGTCGACGAAGAGCCGGGCGACGTCGGCGAGGTCCGCCGTGGGCTCCACCGTGCGGACGCCCCGCGTCATCACCCCGTGCACCAGCGAGGCCGGCGGCTTGGGCGGCTCGCTGCGCTGCACGTGCAGCCGGGGGTCCTGGGGCAGGCGGTCGCGCAGGACGTCGGCCTCGGCGACGATGCCGACGAGCCGGTCGTCGTCGTCGAGGACCGGCAGGGCCGCGAAGCCGTGCTCGGCCATGACCTCCGCCGCGTACTTGGCGGACGTCTCCGGTCCCACGGTGACGACCTCGCGGGTCATGACGTCTCTGGCCTGCACGGCTCTCCCTCGACGGCGGGTCGGTGCGCAGGACGCTAGGCAGCGCCGCCGGCTGTTCCCAGGGTCGCCGGGCGTGCCCCGGTCGGGACCTCCGCCCCTGCTCCGCCCGCGGGGACCCTCCTCCTCCGCGTGACGAAGGTCCCCGGCCGCGGGGACGTCGGCCTGCGGCTCGCGCCCGGCACGGCGGCGGAGGCTCGACCTGCCCGGGACCGGCCCGGGCGGAGAGCGAGGTGCCCCGGTGACCAGTGGGACCCCGACGGACGAGCGCTCCGGCGGCGCGGACGGCGTCCCCGACGCCCCGGGAGCCGGTCGGGTCGTGGTGGGCGTCGACGGCTCGCCGGGCGCGTTCGCCGCCCTGGTCTGGACCCTGGCCGCGGCCGCCCGGTCCGGGGCGGAGGTCGAGGTGGTCAGCACCTTCCCGGTCGGCGCCTACTGGACCGACCCGTACCGCGCGGACGCCGGCCGCACCGACACCGCCCGGTCGGACACCGAGGCCCGCACCCGGGCGTTCCTCGCCGAGGCGATGGGCGAGCCGACCGTGACCGCCGTGCCGCGCGCCGCGGCGGTCCGCGTGCACGTCACCGTCGGAGCCGGCACCCCGGCCGAGTACCTGGTCCGGCGGGCCGAGGGCGCCCGCCTGCTGGTCGTGGGCAGCCGCGGGCGGGGCGGCGTCCGCAGCACCCTGCTGGGCTCGGTGGCGCTGCACTGCGCGGTGCACGCGCCGTGCCCGGTGATGGTCGTCCGCCCGCAGCCGGCCCGGGCGCCCGCCGCGCCGCGGGCCGCCGCCGCGCCCGCCTCCCCCTGACCGATCGGCTGCGGGTCGGTGCGCGCGTGGGTGGTCGGCGTCCCGGGGCCGGTCGACGCGGGGGCGGTCGACGAGGGGCCGCTGCGGCGGGTCGAGCGCGGCGAGCCGGTGCCCGGGCCGGGCCAGGTGCGGGTCGACGTCACCTGCTGCGGGGTCTGCCGCACCGACCTGCACCTGGCCGAGGGGGACCTGCCGCCGCGCCGCCCCGCGGTGACCCCCGGGCACGAGGTGGTCGGCCGGGTGGCGGCCCTCGGCCCGGGCGCCGGGCGGTTCGCCGTCGGCGACCGGGTCGGCGTGCCCTGGCTGGGCGGCACCGACGGCAGCTGCCGGTTCTGCCGGCGCGGCGAGGAGAACCTGTGCACCTCCCCGGTGTTCACCGGCTGGGACGTCGACGGCGGCTACGCCGACGCCTGCCTGGTCGACGAGCGGTTCGCCTACGCGCTCCCCGACGGGCTGGCCGACGAGCAGGCGGCGCCGCTGCTGTGCGCCGGGATCATCGGCTACCGGGCGCTGCGCGCCGCCGACGTCCCACCCGCCGGCCGGCTCGGCGTCTACGGCTTCGGCGGCAGCGCGCACCTGACCGCCCAGGTCGCCCTCGCCCAGGGCCTGCGGGTGCACGTGCTCACCCGGGGCGAGCACAACCGCCGGCTCGCCGAGCAGCTGGGGGTGGACTCGGTGGGTGCGGCGACCGACGTCCCGCCCGAGCCGCTGGACGGCGCGGTCCTCTTCGCCCCGGCGGGCGAGCTGGTGCCGGTCGCGCTGCGCGCCCTCGACCGCGGCGGCACCCTGGCCGTCGCCGGGATCTGGCTGTCGGCCATCCCGCCGCTGGACTACGCCGCCGAGCTGTTCGAGGAGCGCCGGCTGCGCAGCGTCACGGCCAACACCCGCCGCGACGGGGAGGAGTTCCTCCGGCTCGCCGTCCGGCTCGGCGTCCGGGCCACCACCGTGGCCTATCCGCTGGACGACGCCCCGCGCGCGCTGTCCGACCTGGCCCACGGCCGCTTCGGAGGCGCGGCGGTGCTGCACACCTGAAGGTCGAAGGACCCCGTCCTCCCCACCCTTCGCAAGCTCAGGGCGGGGTCCGGGACGGGGCCGTGCAGGGGGGCCGAGGGGCGTCAGATCCAGGTCGTCCCCCCGCGGCCGTCGGGGACGGGGCGCCGCCCGGACGGGCCCACCGCCGGGCCGACCGGCCAGCCGCTCGCGCCGGACCGGCGCGGCGTCTCCGGCGGGTCCGGCCGGCTGCTGTTCTCGACGACCGCGGAACGCGCCCGCCGCGGCGTGCGCTCCGTGGACGCCGCCCGGCCGATGCGCACGACGAACTGAGGGTGGGCGTGCGGGGCGAGCGCCGAGCGCAGCTGCGCGCGCGTCTGCGGCACCTCGACGATCTGGGTCAGGGGGCTGGCCACCCAGCGGAGCGCGGTGAGGCGCAGCAGCACCCGCTCCAGCGCCTCCCCGGACCGCAGCCAGTCCATCGGCTCGTCCCCCCGGGTGGTCAGGAGCACCAGGGTCTGCTCGGTGCCCGAGTGGGTGTCCGCGGGCAGCGCACCGGAGCCGGCGGTGTCGAAGTCCCGGAGGGGGAGGGCGTCGGACTGGCGACCGTCGACGTGGGGGACGGCGGAGTCGGGGATGCCGTCGCGGTCGGCGGGCCGGCGGTGGGTCCACCGCCGCAGCTCGGCGCGGTAGGCGGCGTCGGCGTTCTGCTCCCGGTCGGCCTGCTGCGTCAGCCGGGCGAGCAGCTCCAGGGAGTCGGCCCGTGCGACCGGGACCAGCCCGGCGCCCTCGGCCGCGGCGTCCCGGGCCAGGGCGGAGAGCACGTCGTCGGGCACGGGGGCGTCGGCGAAGCGGCGCCGGTTGGTCCGCCGCTTGGCAACGGCGGGCCCGAGCTCGGCCAGCGCGGCGTCGGGGTCGCCGTCGACGGGCCGGACGACGGCCAGCAGGTCGGGCTCGTCGGGGGAGGGCAGCCGCTCGACCGCCACGGCCCGGCCGGCCGCGGCGACGGCGACCCGGGCGTTCAACAGCGCCGCGCCGACGCTCTGCACCAGCTCCCGCCCGGCGGGGTCGAGGACGGTCAGCTGGCGGGAGCGGTCCGCCTCCAGGTCCAGGCGGTCCGGGTGCAGCACGATCCGCCACGGCTGGGTGTTGTGCACCGACGGCGCGAGCAGCGCCGCGTCGGCGGCGTCCTCGAGCACCTCGGTCAGCCGCTCGGGCGTCCGGCTGCGGGCCGGGGGCTGCAGGGTGTGCGGACTCGGCATGGGGCCTCCTCGGACGGCGCTGTCGCCCGAGCCTCCGTCCGGCGGCCCGCGGCCCGCCGGGGGCGGCGGTCACGTCCGCCGGGACGAACGTCCCTCCCGTCCCCGCGCCGAGCGACCCGACTCCGCCCCTCGTGCGGGCGCTGGCCGACGAGGGCCGGCGGTGCGCGCCGACGCGGGGCTGGCCGAGGGGCCGTCCACCTGGGACGGTCGGTTCGTGAGCGCACCCGTCGGCGCGGTGCACGCCATCCCCACCGCGCCGCCGGCGACCGCGCCGGCCCGACCCACCACCCGGACCCCGAGGGAGCCCCACCATGACCACCGCGATCGAGCAGCCTCCGGCCGGCGTGCCGGATGCGACGGCGGCGCGCGCCGCGGATCACCTGTGGATGCACTTCGCCCGCCAGGGCCGCCACCCGGAGACGCCGATCCCGGTCATCACCCGCGGGGAGGGCGCCTACCTCTGGGACAACCGGGGCCGCAAGGTCCTCGACGGGCTGTCCGGGCTGTTCGTCGTCCAGGTCGGGCACGGCCGCCGGGAGCTGGCCGAGGTCGCCGCCAAACAGGCCGCCGAGCTGGCCTACTTCCCGGTGTGGGGCTACACCACCCCGGTGCAGGCCGAGCTGGCCGAGCGGCTGGCCGATCTGGCGCCGGGCGAGCTGAACCGGGTGTTCTTCACCACCGGCGGCGGGGAGGCGGTGGAGTCGGCGTGGAAGGCCGCCAAGCAGTACTTCAAGCTCATCGGCAAGCCGGGCAAGACCAAGGTGATCAGCCGGGCGGTGGCCTATCACGGCACGCCGCACGGCGCGCTGGCCATCACCGGGCTGCCGGCGATGAAGAAGGACTTCGAGCCGCTGGCCCCGGGCGGGTTGCGGGTGCCCAACACCAACCTCTACCGCCATCCGGAGTTCGCCGAGGACCCCAAGGCCTTCGGCCGGTGGGCCGCCGACCGGATCGAGGAGGCGATCCTGTTCGAAGGCGCGGACACCGTGGCCGCTGTGTTCCTCGAGCCGGTGCAGAACTCCGGGGGCTGTCTGACCCCGCCGCCGGGCTACTTCGAGCGGGTCCGCGAGATCTGCGATCGGCACGACGTACTGCTGGTGTCTGACGAGGTGATCTGCGCGTTCGGCCGGCACGGCACGACGTTCGCCTGCGCCAAGTTCGGCTACACCCCGGACCTGATCACCTGCGCCAAGGGGATGAGCTCCGGGTACGGCGCGATCGGGGCGATGATCGCCTCGGAGCAGGTGATCGAGCCGTTCCTGCGCCCGGGTGTGGCCTTTGCGCACGGTTACACCTTCGGCGGGCATCCGGTGGCCGCGGCGGTGTCGTTGGCCAACCTCGACCTCATGGAGCGCGAGGGGCTTCACCGGCGGGTGCTGGACCACGAGGCCGCGTTGGGCGCGACCTTGCGTCGGCTGTTGGACCTGCCGATCGTCGGGGATGTGCGCGGGGACGGGTATTTCTGGGCCGTGGAGCTGGTCAAGGACAAGGCCAGCCGGCAGACCTTCGACGCCGCCGAGCGGGAGCGGTTGGTCCGCGGGTTTCTGCCCGGGGCGTTGTTCGAGGCCGGTTTGTACTGCCGGCCCGATGACCGCGGTGACGTGGTGGTGCAGGTGGCGCCGCCGCTGATCTGCGGACAGGCGGAGTTCGACCAGATGGAGCAGATCCTGCGGCACACCCTCACCGAGGCCCAAGGGCTGATCTGACGGCGGAGCGCGACGGCGCGCCCCCGGCACCGTGCGGTCCCGGGCGGCGCGCCGACGCGAGGGGTGCGGCCGGGGTCAGCCGGCGGTGGCGGCCGACGTCCCCAGCCGGTCGGCGTCGGCCCGCGCCCGCCTCGGGAGGACGCGGATGCCCAGCACGGCCAGCAGGCTGAGCAGCGAGAGGACCGCCACGTAGACCGCGATCGGCGTGGAGGACCCGTAGGCGCCGTAGAGGGCGGTGGCCACGATCGGGGTGACCGCGCCGCCGATCATGCCGCCGAGCTGGTAGGCGATCGAGATGCCGCTGTAGCGGGTCCTCACCTCGAAGATCTCGGTGAACAGGCCGCCCTGCGCGCCGGCCATGATGCCCTGCACCATCGCCGCGACGACGAACGCCAGCAGCGCCGCGGCCTCGTTCCCCGTGTTCACCAGCGCGAACAGCGGCAGCGGCCAGACGACCGCGGTCAGCGCGCCGAGCGCGAACACCGGCTTGGACCCGAACCGGTCGGACAGGACCGCGGCCGCCACGATCGTGGCCACCCAGACCAGCGTCGAGGCGAGGATCAGCCACAGCAGCGTCGTCCGGTCGTAGCCGACGACCGTGGTGCCGTAGGTGAGCATGTAGACGATCACCGTGTAGCCCACCGCGGGCGGCGCGATCGAGGCGATGCTGGCCAGGACCAGCGTGCGCGGCTGGCGCCGGAACAGCTCGGCCACCGGGATCCTGCTGACCTCGTCCTCCTCCTTCACCTGCTGGAACTCCGGCGCGTCCTGCAGCCTGCTGCGGACCAGGAAGCCGACGACGACGAGCACGATGCTGATGAGGAAGGGGATCCGCCAGCCCCAGGACAGGAAGTCGTCGTCGGACACGCCGGACACGGCGAGGAAGGCCAGGTTCGAGGTGAGGACGCCGATCGGGACGCCGAACTGGGCGAAGCTGCCGTACACGGCGCGGCGGCGCGGGCCGGCGTGCTCGGTCGCGATGAGCACCGCGCCGCCCCACTCGCCGCCGACGCCGAAGCCCTGGATCAGCCGCAGCGCGACGAGCAGCAGCGGCGCGCCGATCCCGATGGCGGCGTAGGTGGGCAGCACGCCGATGAGGAAGGTCGACCCGCCGGTGAGCAGCAGGGTGAGCACCAGCATGGACTTGCGGCCGATGCGGTCACCGAAGTGGCCGATGACCGCGGCACCCAGGGGGCGGGCGGCGAAACCGACGGCGAAGGTCGCGAACGACGCGATCGTGCCCGCGGTCGGGTCGAACTCCGGGTAGAAGGCGGTACCGAACACCAGGGCGGCGGCGGTGCCGAAGATGTAGTAGTCGTACCACTCGATCGACGTGCCGATGAAGCTGGCCGCGAAGATGCCCTTCTTCGACGGCCCGGCCGTCGCACGGGCGGGGCGGGTGGGTGTGGCCACGGGGATGCGCTCCTCTGGACGCCGCTGTGCAGGGTGCGGGAACCGGTGGGAGCACCGGTTGCACCACTCCTGCCATGGAAACCGGTCCGGTCACGGATGTCGTGGGCGCGGCGACGACTTCGCCGGCGTCACCCCGGCGAGGCCGGCTGCGTCATCCGTCCGCAGCGTCATCCGTCCGCAGTGTCATCCGTCTGCAGCGTCATCCGTCTGCAGCGTCATCCGTCCGCAGCCGGCCGGCTCCGCCCGGGTCAGCCCAGCGTGCGCGTCTCGGCGGTGATCGGCACCTCGATCACCCGCGGACCCTCGGCCTTGCCGATGGCGGCGAACTCCTCGGCCAGCCCGTCGGCGGTCGTCACCGTGCGCCCCGGCACGCCGTAGCCCTGGGCGATTGTCACGGCGTCCAGGCCGGGGAGCTCGAGCCCGGGGATCCCGGACACGCCGAGCTGCCCGACGAACGAGGCGAGCGCCCCGTAGACGCCGTTGCGCAGGACGACGAAGGTCACCGGCAGCTGGTGCCGCACCGCCGTCCACAGGCCCTGGACGCCGTACTGGAAGGCGCCGTCGCCGAGGACGGCGACCACCGGGCGGGTGGGGTCGGCCAGCGCGGCGCCGACCGCCGCGGGCAGGCCGAAGCCCAGGCCGCCGGCGGCCGGGAAGAGCAGCCCGCGCGGAGCGGCGAGGTCCAGGTGCGACCAGAACTGCGCCGTGTTCGCGGTCGACTCGTTGACGAACCGGGTGTGCCCGGGCACCGACCGGGCCAGCAGGCCGAGGACGGAGTCCGCCGTGAACGGCGCCTGGCCCGGCTCGGCCGCGACCGCCCGCTCCGGCGCGCGACGCTGCGGCCGCGGCGCCAGGTCGCCCAGCGCGGTCAGCAGCTGGCCGGCCACGGTGGCGACGTCGGCGACGACCGCGTCCCCGAACGCAGCCCGGGCGGCGCTGCCGGGGTCGCTGCCGACGGCGACCATCTCCGCGCCGGCCGGCAGCCACGGGCCCGGTACGTGGACGTGGTAGCGGAACACCGGGGCGCCGAGCACGAGGACCAGGTCGGCGCCGGCGAGGTGCCGGGCGACGCCGGCGATGCTCGACGGCAGCAGGCCCTGCCACAGCGGGTGGCGGGTGGGGAAGGGGCAGCGCGGCGCCGAGGGAGCGGTCCACACCGGCGCCTGCAGGCGCTCGGCCAACGCCACGACCCGCGGGTAGGCGCGCTCGTCGTCGACCTCGGGCCCGACGACGAGCACCGGGTGGCCGGCGGCGGCCACCCGGCCGGCCAGCTCCGCGAGCAGCTCGTCGTCCACGCCACCCGCCCGGCGCACGCGGCGGCCGGCCAGGTGGGCGACCTCGTCGGGATCGACCGGCTGGGCCCAGTCGTCGAGGGGCAGCGAGACGAACACCGGCCCGGTCGGCGGCAGCGTGGCCAGGTGGAAGGCCTCGGAGAGTGCCCGGGGGACGTCCTGGGCGCGGGCCGGCTCGAACGACCACTTCACCTGCGGCTCGGGGACGCGGGTCATGCCCGGCTCGCCGAGCATCGAGCCCAGGCCGACCATCGGGCGCGCCTGCTGGCCGGCGGTCACCACCAGCGGCGTGCCCTGGGCCTTGGCGTTGGCCAGGTTGCCCATCGCGTTGCCCAGGCCGGCGGCGGAGTGCAGGTTGACCAGGGCCGGGCGGCCGGTGGCCTGGGAGTAGCCGTCGGCCATCGCCAGGACCGCGCCCTCGTGCAGGCCGAGCACGTAACGGAAGTCGGCCGGGAACCCGTCGAGGAAGGGCAGCTCGTTGGAGCCCGGGTTGCCGAAGACGGTTGTCAGTCCCCATGCGCGCAACAGCTCGTAGGTGGTCTCCCGGACGATGGGCACGGTCGCCTCCAGGGGGTCGGGGCTCCTGCTGGCGCAGGCTAGCCCCGGTCCCGGGCCACCGCCCGGCCGCCTCGGGGCACCCCCATCAGGAACCAGCGAGACGCCGGCCGGGGCGCGCAGTCGGCGGGAGGTCACCTCGACGAGCAGCCACGGGTGGCCGCTGCGGCGTCCCGCCGGCCGCCGACGGTCAGGCGGCCGCGCTGCTCAGGGCGCGACGGGTGAGCAGTCGGGCCAGGTGCCGGCGGTACTCCTGGTCGGCGTGCATGTCGGCGACCGGGGAGGTGCCCTCGTCGGCCAGTGCCGCGGCGTCGGCGATCGACGCACCTGCGGCCAGCGCCTCCTCGGTGGCGGTGGCGCGCAGGACGGCGCCCCCCATGTTGGCCAGCGCGACCCGGCCGTCGACCACCGCAGCGGCGACGATGGGCCAGTCGTTCTCCCGGCGGGTGAACTTCTCGTAGCCCCAGCCGGCCCCGGCGGTGCGCGGCACGCGCAGTTCCACGATCATCTCGTCGGGCTCCAGGGCGGTCTCGAAGAAGCCCAGGAAGAACTCGGTCACCGGGACCGCCCGCCGCCCGGACGGGCCCTGGACGACGACGTCGCCGCCGAGGGCGAGCAGTGCGGTCGGCAGGTCCGACGCCGGGTCGCCGTGGGCCACCGTGCCGCCCAGGGTGCCCTTGTGCCGCACCTGCGGGTCGCCCACCCGGGAGGCGGCGTGTGCCAGCAGCGGCACCTCCGCGCGGGCGGTCTCGTTGCGCTCGAGCTCGAAGTGGCGCGTCCCCGCGCCGACGGCCACCTCGTCGCCCTCGACCCGCACGTACGACAGGCCGGGGACGGAGCCGATGTCGACCAGGACGGCCGGTGTCGCCAGCCGCAGCTTGATCAGCGGCAGCAGGGAGTGGCCGCCGGCCAGCAGCTTGGCGTCGTCGCCGTGCTCGGCGAGCGCGGCCAGCGCCTCGTCGACGGAGGTGGCCCGGACGTAGTCGAACGGCGAGGGGATCACGCGCCCTCCTCGCCGGGGCGCGTCGGGCCGGCACCCGGGGGTGCGGTGTCCTCCGACGGCGTCGCCGACCGGGTCATGCGCTCACCTCCTGGGCCTGCGGCACGCTCCCGGCGGCCGGGCCGGCCTGGGCCGCGGCCCGCACGGCGCGGACGATGTTGTGGTAGCCGGTGCAGCGGCAGAGGTTGCCCTCCAGCCCCTCCCGGACCTGCCGGTCGGTGGGATCGGGGTTGTCGGCCAGCAGTCCGACCGCGGCCATCACCATCCCCGGGGTGCAGAAGCCGCACTGCAGCCCGTGCTCCTGGCGGAAGGCGGCCTGCACCGGGTGCAGCTCGCCGTCCGGCCCGGCCAGCCCCTCCAGCGTGGTCACCGACGAGCCGTCGGCCGAGGCCGTGAGCACCGTGCACGACTTCACGGAGAGCCCGTCGACGATGACGGTGCACGCTCCGCACGACGTGGTGTCGCAGCCGATGTTGGTCGCCTTGAGGCCGCACACGTCGCGCAGGTAGTGCGCCAGCAGCAACCGCGGCTCGACGTCGTCGCTGTGTTCCTGCCCGTTGACCGTGAGGGTCACCCGCATCGGCCGCCTCCTCGTCGCCTCGCCCCCACAGTGGCAGGGGCCGGGCCGCTTTGTCGACACGACCCGTCCGTCGACGCCGTCCCGGGTCCCCGGGCGCCACTGTCCGGAGCGCCACTGTTCCGAGCCGCGGCCGATCTGTAGCTTGCGTCCATGACGGAGACCACGGGTCGGGCGGCCACACTCCCCGCGGGCAGCATCCTCGGCACGCGGGTGCTCCGTTCCGAGGACCCGGGCTTCCTCACCCGCGGCGCCGTCTACACCGACGACCTGGTCGACGAACGGCTCGCCGGCGCGGTGCACGCCACGTTCGTGCGCTCGCCGGTGGCGCACGCCCGGATCGTCGCGATCGACACCTCCGAGGCCGCGGCGGCACCGGGTGTCGTCGCCGTGCTCACCGCCGACGACCTCGCGGGCGAGGCGCCGCCGCAGCCGCCGCTCTTGCCCGTGTACCCGGCGGCCATGGCCCAGCCGCTGCTGGCCCACGACGTGGTCCGGTTCGTCGGCGAGCCGGTCGCGGTCGTGCTCACCGAGGAGCGCTACCAGGGCGAGGACGCGGCCGAGCTGGTCAGCGTCGACTACGACCCGCTGCCCGTGCTCGTCGACCCGAAGGAGGCGCAGGCCGACGAGGTGCTGCTCTTCCCGGAGGTCGGGAGCAACACCGCGTTCAGCAGCGCGGCGGCCGCGGCTGCTGCCGCCGCCGGTGGCGGCGACGACCTGACCGGCGGCGACGACCTGGCCGCCGCCGAGGAGGCCACGGACTACGTGCCGGCCGCGGCGAGCGACCCTCTCGACGAGTGCGAGGTCGTGGTCACCCAGGAGGTCGTCAACCAGCGGGTCGCCGTGGCCCCGCTGGAGGTGCGAGCCGCCGCCGCGGCCTGGGAGGGCGGGCGGCTCACCCTGTGGTTCCCCAACCAGGGAGCCCAGGGCAGCAAACGGTCGGTGCAGGACATGCTCGGCCTCGACGACGCGGACGTGCGGCTGATCACCCCCGACGTCGGCGGTGCGTTCGGGGCCAAGTTCGGCGCCGACGTGGAGTACGTCGTGGTCGCGTTGGCCGCCCGGCTGCTGGGCCGGCCCGCGACCTGGGTGGAGACCCGCTCGGAGAACATGGTCGCGATGACCCACGGCCGGGCCCAGGTGCAGACCGTGCGCATCGGCGGCGACCGCGACGGGCGGATCCGCGCCTACCGGCTGGAGGTGCTGCAGGACAGCGGTGCCTACCCGAAGTTCGGCGCGCTCCTGCCGTCGCTGACCGCCCTCATGGCGCCCGGCGTGTACGACATCCCCTCCGTGGAGACCTCCTTCGTCAGCGTGGTCACCAACACCACGCCGGTGGGCGCCTACCGCGGCGCCGGCCGGCCGGAGGCCACCGCGGCGATCGAGCGGGCGGTCGACCTGTTCGCCGCCGAGATCGGCATGGACCCGGCCGAGGTCCGCCGGATCAACCTGGTCCCGCCGTTCACCGAGCCCTGGACCAGCAAGGGCGGCGCCGTCTACGACTCCGGGGACTACCCGGCCGCGCTGGAGGCCGTGCTCGAGGCCGCCGACTACGCCGGGCTGCGGGCCGAGCAGGCCGCCCGTCGCGAGCGTGGCGACGTCCGCCAGCTCGGCCTGGGCCTGTCGACGTACGTCGAGATCACCGGCGCCGGGACCGAGGCCGGTGCGCCGAACGAGAACGCCCGCCTCGAGGTCCACCCGGACGGGTCGGCGACCATCCTCACCGGCACCTCGCCGCACGGGCAGGGGCACTCGACGGTGTGGGCGATGCTGGCCAGCGAGGAGCTGGGCATCCCGGTCGAGCGGATCACCGTGCGGTGGGGCGACACCGACCTGGTGCCCCGGGGCGGCGGCACCGGAGGCTCGCGCAGCCTGCAGCAGGGCGGCACGGCGGTCCGCCAGGCCGCCGGCGAGCTGGTCGAGCTGGCCCGGCAGCGGGCGGCCAGGCAGCTCGAGGTCGACGCCGCCGACCTGGTCGTCGACCTCGACCGCGCCGGGCTGCGGGTGGCCGGTGTCCCCGGAGCCGGGATGTCGTTCGCCGAGCTGGCCGGCGAGGAGCCCTTGTTCGTGCACAGCGTGTTCAGCGCTCCCGGGCCGACCTACCCCTTCGGTGCGCACGTCGCCGTCGTCGAGGTCGACGTCGAGTCGGGCAAGGCCGAGCTGGTCCGCCTCGTCGCCCTCGACGACGCCGGGGTGGTCATCAACCCGCTCATCGCCGAGGGGCAGCGGCACGGAGGGCTGGCCCAGGGGGCCGCGCAGGCCCTCCTCGAGGAGGTCCTCTACGACGCCGACGGCAACCCGCAGACCACCACGCTCGCCGACTACCCGATCGTCTCGGCCACCGAGCTGCCCAGCTTCGAGCTGGTCGCCTCCGAGACGCCGACGAGCTACAACCCGCTCGGGGCCAAGGGCATCGGCGAGGCCGGCACCATCGGCGCGACGCCGGCGGTGCAGAACGCCGTCGTCGACGCGGTCGCCCACCTCGGCGTCCGCCACGTCGACATGCCCACGAGCCCCATGCGGGTCTGGCGCGCCGTGCAGGCCGCCCGCGGCGCCGGCTGACCCGGCGCCCGGGCCCACCCCGCCCGGCGTCAGAGCCCCGGCACCGTCAGGACGCGCACGAGGTCCCCGGGCCGCCGCAGGCGGACGAGGGCGTCCGGGGTCCCCGCCAGCCCGACCCGCTCGCTGACCAGGTGCTGGGCGGGAACCCGGCCGGTGACGACCAGGCTCACCGCCGCCTCGAACTCCGCGTGGTCGAACGCGCAGCTGCCGCCCAGCCGCAACCCCCGGGCGACCAACGCGTCCAGGGGGACCGGCGCCACCTCGTCGGACAGGGCCACCTCCACACAGCTCCCCCCGGGGGCGAGGACCTCGAGCAGCTCGGGGACGGCGCCGGGCGAGGCCGAGCACTCCAGGACGGCGTCGAAGAGCCGGCCGCCGGCCGCGACGTGGTCGCGCACGCTCGTCTCCCGGGTGTCCAGGACGACGTCGGCACCCACCGCGCGGGCGGCCGCCCGCCGTCCGGGGGAGCGGCCGGCGCCCACGACGAGGTCGACGCCGGCGGTCCGCAGCGCCATGACCACGTTGAGCCCGATGGTCCCGACGCCGAAGACGAGGGCGGCGTCGCCCGGACCGACACCGGCCATGCCCACGGCGTGCAGCGCGACGGCCAGCGGTTCGGCGTGCGCGCCCCACTCGAGCGGGACCTCGTCCGGCAGCGGCACCAGCTGCCGCTGGGGGACCGCGGCGAACCGCGCGTAGCCCCCCGGTGCGGTGATGCCGAGGTTGGGCGCTGCCGGGCAGCGGAAGGGCAGGCCCCTGCGGCACTCGGCGCACCCGCCGCAGGAGCCGAGCGGGTCGACCGCGACCGGCTGGCCCACCCGCCAGCCGGTGACCGCGGATCCGGTCTCGACCACCGTGCCGCCGAACTCGTGCCCCAGGATCTGCCCCTCGGTGGTCAGGCCCCGCTCGACCGCGTGCACGTCCGACCCGCACAGCCCGCAGGCGGAGACCTCCACGACGACCTCGTCCGCCCTCGGCGCGGGGTCGGGCACCTCGGCGACCTCCGTGCCGGAGGAGGTGCACACGACCGCCTTCACGAGCTGGCCCCCACCGGGCCGCCGAGGGGCGCGCCCGCGGTCACGGGGCGGACCGTACGGCGCAGACCTGCAGCCGGCCGCCGCCGACCGGTGCGGCCGGCGGTGGGAGTCGCCGCCGTCGTCCGGCCAGCTCGTCCTCCGCGACGCCGAGGTCGATGGTGCCCTCCTCCGTGGGTGCCCTGCCGTTCTGGGTGCCTGCCGTCCGCGGGTGCCGTGCCGTCCGCGTCCGGCCGGAGCCGGGATCGCACGAGCCAACCACGGCCCCCCTGCGTTGACAAGATTGTGGACAAAGGACGCGGAGGCCTGCTGCGGAGGCCTACTCAGGTGCGTGCCGGACACCGCATACTCGCCGTCCAGGCGGTGCGCGGCGCCGCCTGCGGACCCACGGTGCACCCATCGGGAAGGAGGCCGGCGTGCGGACCGAAGCAGCGGTGCTCTGGGACTACGGGCAGGACTGGCGAGTCGAGGAGCTCGAGCTCGACGAGCCGCGGCAGGGAGAGGTCCTGGTCAGGCTGGCGGCCTCGGGTCTGTGCCACTCCGACGAGCACGTGCGGGTCGGGGACCTGCCGATGGAGGCCCTGCCGGTCATCGGCGGGCACGAGGGCGCCGGGGTCGTCGAGCGGGTCGGGCCGGGGGTGACCAAGGTCGGGGAGGGTGACCACGTCGTCCTCAGCTTCATCCCCGCGTGCGGGGACTGCACCTACTGCGCCTCGGGGCACCAGAACCTCTGCGACAAGGGCGCCGGCATCAACGTCGGCCTGCAGGAGGACGGCACGTCCCGCCACTCCGTCCGGGGTCGCGACGCCCGGCTGATGTGCATGCTGGGCACCTTCTCCCCGTACACGGTGGTCAACCAGAACTCGGTGGTCCGCATCGAGGACGACATCCCGCTGGACAAGGCCGCCCTCGTCGGGTGCGGGGTGACCACCGGCTGGGGGACGGCGGTGTACGGGGCCGGCGTCTCGCCCGGTGACACGGTGGTCGTGTTCGGCATCGGTGGGGTCGGCGCCAACGCCCTGCAGGGTGCCCGCATCGCGGGGGCGACGCGGATCGTCGCGGTGGACCCCGCCCCGTACAACCGGGAGAAGGCCAGGGACTACGGCGCGACGCACACCTTCGCCACCGCGGCGGAGGCCGCCTCCGCGGTGGCCGACCTGACCTGGGGGAGGATGGCGCAGTCGGCGGTCATCACCGTGGACGTGGTGACGCCGACCGTGATCGCCGACGGCATGTCGGTCGTCGGCAAGCTCGGGAAGGTCTGCCTCACCTCGCTGGGGTCGGTGTCCGCCCGTCAGGTCGAGCTGCCGACGTTCGAGCTGACCGCGTACCAGAAGCAGGTGGTCGGCTGCCTGTTCGGGAACGCCAACCCGCGGGCCGACATCCCGAAGCTGCTGCACCTGTACCGGCAGGGTGAGCTGCTCCTCGACGAGCTGGTCACCCACACCTACCGGCTCGACCAGGTCAACGAGGGCTACGAGGCGATGCGCTCGCACCGGACCATCCGGGGCATGGTCCTCTTCGCCTGAGGAGCCCTCCCGGCGCCTCCCTCCGCCGTGGGCCCGTTCCTCCGCGAGCCCGTCCGGCGAGAAGCGAGAAGCCCGAGAAGCGAGAGGAAGGAGCCCCCAGCATGCGGACGCGGGCAGCGATCATCCGCCGGGCCGGCGAGCCGTGGGAGGTGACCGAGCTCGAGCTGGACGAGCCGCAGCCCGACGAGGTGCGCATCCGGTTCGCCGCCTCCGGGATGTGCCACTCGGACGAGCACATCCGCACCGGTGACAGCCTCGCCCGCCTGCCCATGGTCGGCGGCCACGAGGGCGCCGGCGTGGTGGAGGCCGTCGGCGCCGCGGTGACCCGGGTGGCCGTCGGCGACCACGTCGTGTGCTCCTTCATCCCGGCCTGCGGCGTCTGCCGGTACTGCTCCACCGGCCACCAGAACCTCTGCGACCGCGGTGCGGAGATGCAGACGGGGATCCTGGGGGACCCGCCCTTCCGCTTCCACGACGATGACGGCGGCGACCTGGGCGGGTTCTGCATGCTCGGCACCTTCGCCGAGCGCGCCGTGGTCAACCAGGCCTCCTGCGTGCGCATCGACACCGACGTCCCGTTCGACGTCGCCGCGCTCGTCGGCTGCGGTGTGCCGACCGGCTGGGGCACCTCGGTCTACGCGGCCAGGGTGGCCCCGGGGGACACGGTGGTCGTCTTCGGGGCCGGCGGGGTGGGCATGAACGCCGTCCAGGGGGCGAGCTACGCCGGGGCGAGGAACCTGGTCGTCGTCGACCCGGTGGCCTTCAAGCGCGAGACGGCGATGGCCTTCGGTGCGACCCACGCCTACGCCTCCGCGGAGGAGGCCCACCGGGCGGTCGTGGAGATGACCCGCGGCCAGCTCGCCGAGCACGCGATCTGCACGGTCGGCGTGCTGACCGCCGAGGTGGTGTCGCAGGCGGCCGCGATCGTCGGCAAGAACGGCCAGGTCACCGTGACCTCCGTGGGTCGCACGGGGGAGAACCAGATCCAGCTGGCCGCCGGTGGCTCGGTGGTCGGCTACCAGCGGCGGGTGCAGGGCCACGTGTTCGGGATGTGCAACCCGCTCCACGACATCCCGCGCCTGCTGGACCTCTACCGGGGCGGTCAGCTGAGGCTCGAGGAGCTGATCACCCGCCGGTACGCCCTCGACGAGATCAACCAGGGCTACCGGGACCTCGACGACGGCAAGCTCATCCGCGGCGTCATCGTCCACGACGGCTGATCCGGCGGCGGGAGGCGGCTTCCCTGCAGAGTCCCGCCGCGAGCCGGAAGACCGATCCGCGGACGAGCGGGCGCGGCTCCCGGCCGGGGCGTGCGCCGGCATCCCGGTCACCGCCTGGCGGAAGAGCCGTGGTGGTGCCGGCCGGCCGGTTCCTAGCGTCTCCCGCGGCGCACCGCCGATCCGGCCGCGCGTCCCGTGCCCGGCAGTCCGGCCGGGGCCGCGAGCCTGGAGGAGGACCCATGAGCGATGCCGTGCGTGCCGCGGTGCAGGTCGGCCCGCGAGCGATCGAGATCCGGGAGTTCCCGCGGCCGCAGGTCGGCACGGACGACGGCCTGCTGCGGGTCGAGGCCAACGGCCTGTGCGGCAGCGACGTGGAGTTCTACAAGGGCCACCTGCGCCGGGACATGCCGGCGTTCGTGCCCGGGCACGAGCCGATGGGCATCGTCGAGGAGGTGGGGGAGAACGCGGCCGAGCGGTGGGGGGTGCAGCCCGGCGACCGGGTCGCCCTCGAGGTGGTCATCCCGTGCCGCAGCTGCTTCGACTGCCTGACCGGCAACTACCAGGCCTGCCGCAACCGGGTCGGCGGCCACGGGGTCACCCCCGTCGAGGTCGCCCCCGCGCTGTGGGGCGGGTTCGCCGAGCGCATGTACCTGGCCCCGGGCGCCGTCGTCCACCGGATCGACAACACCCTGCCGGTCGAGGTCGCGGCGATGTACAACTCGATGGGCGCCGGCGTCCGCTGGGCGCTGCACTACGGGCAGGTCCGGCTCGGCGACACCGTCCTCGTCCTCGGCGCCGGGCAGCGCGGCATCGCCGCGGTCATCGCCTGCAAGGCCGCCGGCGCCGGCACGGTGATCGTCACCGGGCTGCAGGCCGACGCGCACAAGCTGGCCCTGGCCCGCGAGTTCGGCGCCGACCACACCCTCGTCGTCGACGGCGACGCCACCGAGGACGCCGCCGAGGACGCCGTCGAGCGGGTCCGCGAGATCACCGACGGCCGCGGGGCCGACGTCACCCTGGAGCTCACCCCGATGGCCGCCGGCCCGGTCACCGACGCGATGCAGGCCACCAAGCACGGCGGGCGGGTCGTGCTCGCCGGCATCAAGGGCGGCCGGGAGATCCCGGTCAACACCGACCTGATCGTCAACCGGGCGCTCACGGTCCAGGGCGCCTACGGGGTGGACGCCAAGGCGATGGCCGAGGCGATCGCGCTCATCGAGTCCCGCCGCTTCCCGCTGGAGCGGATGCACACCCACACCTTCGGCCTGGACGACACCGCGCACGCCATCGAGGTCCTCGCCGGCGAGGTGCCCGGGGAGCAGGCCGTCCACGTGTCCGTCCACCCCGACCTCTGACGGAGGACCCGCATGCTCGTCGACACCCACGCCCACCTGCTCCCGTACGACTACCCGGCCGACGCGCCGGAGTGCTTCCCCCGCATGGAGCCGGTCGACGGCGACACCGCCCGGGAGCTGGTCTTCGGGGCGATGCGGTTCCGGGCCAAGGACGTCTTCTTCGACGCCGAGCGGCGGCTGGCGGCCCAGGACGCCTCCGGCGTCGACGTCGAGGTGCTCTCGCCCATGCCACCGCTGCTCAGGTACGACCTGCCGGTCGACGACGGGCTGTCCCTGGCCCGGCACGTCAACGAGTTCAGCGCGACCCTGTGCCAGACCGACCCGACCCGGCTGATCGCCCTCGGCATGGTGCCGATGCAGGACCCGGAGGTCGCCACCAAGGAGCTGGCCGCGGTCAAGGAGCAGGGCCTGGCGGGCGTGGAGATCGCCTCCAACGTCCTGGGCTCCTCGATCGGGCACGAGAGGTTCCTGCCGTTCTTCCAGGAGGCCGAGCGGCTGGGGCTGTCGGTCTTCGTGCACGCCATGCCCGGGCCGACCGAGCGGCTGCCGGCATCGGCCATGGGCACCTACGTGGTCGGCGTCGAGGGCGCGTTCGCCGCCGCCTCCATGGTCACCGGCGGCACCGCCGCCGCCTGCCCCGGGCTGCGCATCTCCTTCAGCCACGCGGCCGGCGGCTACCCGCTGATGATCCCGCGCCACCAGTACTTCTGGGGCGGCTCGTGGAACGAGGAGCCGAGGGACCCCGAGCGGGCGGTGATGCCGGACGACGGGCCCTCACCGCTGGAGTACGCGCGGCGGTTCTTCTACGACTCGCTGGTCTTCGACCGCCGGGCGCTGCGCTACCTCATCGACCTGCTCGGCGCCGACCGGCTGCTCGTCGGGTCGGACTTCCCGGCCATGCCCCGCGAGGAACCGGCCGGCCGGACGCTGGCCTCCATGGGGCTGCCCGACGACGTCCTGCGGGCCATCACCTGGGACAACGCCTTCCGCTGGCTGGGCACCGAGCCGCCCCGCTGACCCGGCCGGCGTCCGCGGGGTCCCGCGGCGGGGACCCCGCGGACGCCGCCGAGGCGGTCAGCTCGGTCCGCCGGCGGGGACGCTCGCGGACCTGCGGTGCACCGGCTTCGCCGACGGGGCGCCCAGCGCCCGGGAGATGCCGCGGGCGGTGGTGGTCAGCGCGGGCACCAGCGCCTGCGCCGCCACCGTGCCGCAGCCCACGGTCACCCCGAGCGCGGCCACCACCTCGTCGCCCGGCCCCCGGACCGGCACGGCCACCGCGAGGGCGGGGGCCTCGGCGGTCAGCTGGTTCTCCGCGACGGCCACCCCGGTGCGGCGCACCTCGGCCAGGGTGCGGCGCAGCAGGGCCGGATCGGTGATCGTCTTCTCGGTGAACCGGCGCAGCGGGCTGCCCAGCACCTGCTCCTGCACCTCCGGGTCGGCGAAGGCCAGCAGCACCTGCCCCGTCCCGGTGGCGTGCAACGGCCACCGTCCGCCGATCCGGCTCATCAGCCGCACGGCGCCGCGGGCGCGCAGCGCCTCGACGTAGACGACGTCGACACCGTCCCGGACGCCGAGGACGACGTTGGCCCGCGTGGCCTGGTGCAGGTCGTCGAGGTAGGGCAGGGCCAGCTCGCGCAACCGCAGCCCGTGCGGGGCCAGCGCGCCCAGCTCGAGCAGCCGCAGCCCGATGCCGTAGCGCCCGTCCGGGCTGCGCTCCAGCGCGCCCCACTCCCGCAGCTCGCCGACCAGCCGGTGCGTCGTCGTCAGGGACAGCCCGGAGCGGCGGCTGATCTCGCTGAGGGTGAGGGTGTCGTGCGCCGGCGCGAACGCGGCCAGGACGGCGAGCACCCGGCCGGCCGCCGTGGTCGACCCGCCGCCGTGGCTGGCCACCCGTGACGGTACGTCGTCGGCCCGTCCGCCGCTGGGGCGGAGCTGTCTCGTCGCGGGCAACCGGCGCCTCCAGGGTGTCTGGGAGCGGCTCCCCACGTCGGTGCGGGAAGCGGCGCGGATCACTGTCCGTCCGCCTCGCGGCGCTGTCAATCAGGCACCCCCGCGGTCCCGGGCGGGCCGGCCGGAGGGGCCGGGGTCGGCGGGCGGGTGGGCGTCCGACCTGCGGGGTCCGAAGTTGTCTTCCGCCCCGCGAAAGCGGCGTCCCCGGAGTGCGGACGGCTCATCGACGCTGGTCCGACCACCAGTGATCCCCATCACTGTGCGCAGCGAACCGGACACCACCGCTCGAGCCGGCCTCGGCCGCAGCGCCACCTCCCAACCGTCGTCACCGATGCCCACCCAGCAAGGGGAGCACCCACATGAAGCACAGGACGATGCCGTCCCTCGTCCTCGCCGCGGCGCTGGCGCTGTCAGCCTGCGGTGGGGGCAACTCCGGAGGCTCCGACTCCGGTGCCGCGGCCCCGACGGGTGAACCCCAGCAGGGCGGTGAGCTGACCGTCCTGGAGGACACCGCGTTCACCGGCAGCTGGCCCACCGGCCTCGACCCGGCGACCAACACGACCGGTGGCGCCAACCTGCCGATGATGCAGTCCATCTACGGGGGGCTGTTCCTGCTGCGCTCCGACGACGACGGCAGCAACGGCCGCGTGGAGCCCAACCAGGCCGAGAGCGGCGAGCTGTCCGCGGACGGCCTGACCTTCACCGTCAAGCTGCGCGACGGCATCCAGTTCAGCGACGGCACGCCGCTGAACGCCGACGCGGTCGTCTTCAACTGGCAGCGGGACCTGGACTCGGCGTGCACCTGCAAGCCGACCTGGCCGCTGGCGGCGGAGAACGGCATCACCAAGGTCGACGACCTCACCGTGAAGCTGACCTTCTCCCAGCCCTACGCCGCGGTGCTGGCCTCCTTCCCGACCAGCAACGTCAACTGGATCGCCTCCCCGGCGGCGGTGCAGCAGCAGGGCGAGGACGCCTTCAAGATCAAGCCGGTGGGGGCCGGGCCGTTCACCGTGGTCGACAACCAGCTCAGCTCCAAGCTGACCCTCCAGCGCAACGAGAACTACTTCGAGGAGGGGCAGCCCTACCTGGACCGGCTGACCTTCCAGTCGATCGGCGGTGACCAGCCGGCCTACCAGGCCCTGCAGGCCGGCCAGGCGCAGGCCTACGAGGGGCTGACCACCACCCCGCTGCTCGACCAGGCCCAGAGGAACGACCAGCTGCAGGTGACCGTCCAGGCGGCGACCTCGCCCTACGTGATCCAGCTCAACACCAAGTCGGGGCCGTTCACCGACCCGCGGGCGCGCGAGGCGATCTACCGGGCGACGGACTTCGAGGCCATCAACAAGGGCGTCTTCGGGGGCCGGTACGAGGTCAGCCAGTCCTTCGTCGCACCGGGCGGCAAGTTCTACCCGCTGGAGGTGACCGACTACCCCGAGTACGACCTGGACCGCGCCAAGCAGCTGGTCCAGGAGCTGGGCGGCCTCACCGTCACGCTGGGCACGATCAGCAACTACGTGGCCACCCAGATCAACACCGCCCTGCAGACGCAGTGGCAGGAGGCCGGGATCGACGTGACGATCCAGGACTACCAGCTCTCCAACCTGGTGCAGCAGTTCAACTCCGGGCAGTGGCAGGCGATGCTGCAGACCGCCGGCGCGTGGGACCCGGCCTCCGGCGTGGGCGTGGCCTTCCGGTTCTCCTCCGCGTCGCCGTTCAGCGGGGTCGCCGACCCGCAGCTGGACCAGCTGCTCGCCCAGGCCGCCGGAACGGTCGACGAGGGCCAGCGCAAGCAGCTCTACCAGCAGGCCGCGGACCTGATCGCGGCCGACTTCTACGCGCCGTTCGGCCTGGCCTTCGCCCCGGCCAACCTCGCCGTCCAGGGGGTGCACGGTCCGGGCCTGACCACCGTCATCCCGGCGGCCCTGGTCAACACCCAGGTCATCTGGGACGAGGTCTGGCGGGAGCAGTGACCACGGCCGCCCTCCCGCAGGTCCCGGGCACCCGGGACCCGCGGGTCTCCCGCACCTCCCGGGTGACCCGGTTCGCCGGGTCACCGGTGCTCCGGCTGGTCGTCAAGCGGCTGCTGATGGCCATCCCGATCATGCTCGGGGTCACCGTCCTCACCTTCTGGGTCCTGAGCCTGATCCCGGGCAACGCGGCTCAGCAGCTGCTGGGCCCGGAGGCCACGCCCGAGCAGGTCGCCCAGTTGGAGGAGCAGCTCGGCCTCAACCGGCCGGGGTACGTGCGATACGGGGAGTGGCTGCGGGGCGCCGTCACCGGCGACCTCGGCCGGTCGATCGTCAGCAACCAGCCGGTCAGCGACCTGCTGGGCGAGCGGCTGCCGGTCACCGGTGAGCTGGTCCTCCTGGCGTTCGTCGTCTCCCTGGTGCTGGCCGTCCCGGTCGCGCTGCTCGCCGCCCACCGGCCCGGCGGCGTGTGGGACCGGATCAGCATGGTGGTCAGCACCGCGGGCCTGTCGGTGGCCAACTACGTCCTGGCGCTGATCCTGGTGCTGGTCTTCGCGGTGCAGCTGGGCGTGCTGCCGGCCATCGGGTTCACCCCGCTGTCGGAGGGGCTGTGGCCCAACGTCAGGTCGCTGATCCTGCCGTCGGCGGCGATCGGCCTGCCGCTGTTCTGCTTCTACGCCCGCTTCCTGCGCGGCGACCTGGTCGACCAGATGCAGCAGGAGGAGTACGTCACCACCGCCCGGGCCAAGGGCGTCGGGTCGTGGCAGGTGCTCATCCGGCACGCCTTCCGCAACTCGTCCTTCGGGCTGATCACGGTGGTCGGCCTCAACCTGGGCGCGCTCATCGGCGGAACCGTGATCATCGAGCAGATCTTCGCCCTCCCGGGCATCGGCCAGATGCTGCTGCAGGCCATCAACACCCGCGACTTCATCATGGTGCAGGCCGTCGTCGTGGTCTTCGCCCTCGTCGCTGTGGTGGCCAACCTCGTCGTCGATCTCCTGTACGCCGTCCTGGACCCGAGGATCCGCTATGGCAGTCGCTGAGACGCCCATCTCGGTCACCGACCACCCCGGGGTCGAGCACGAGCACGAGGAGGCGCCGGCCCGCCGGGGCCGGTGGCGCCGGTCGCTGGGGGTCGCCGTCCCCGGCGGCATGGTCGCCCTCATCGTCGCCGCCTGCTTCCTCGGTCCGGTGCTGTTCGACCTGCCCAGCCCGGTGGGCGGCAACATCCTGGAGAGCTACCTGCCCGCGTTCTCGCCCGGCCACCTGCTCGGCACCGACCCCAACGGCAACGACATCCTGTCCCGCCTGCTCTACGGCGGCCGGGCCTCGCTGTTCATCGCCCTGGCGGTCAACGTCCTCGGGCTGGTCGTCGGCGGGACCCTGGGCGCCCTCTCCGGCTACCTCGGCGGCGTCGTCGACACGGTGATCATGCGCGTGCTCGACGTGCTCATCGCCTTCCCGTCGCTGGTCCTGACCCTGGCGGTGGCCCAGGCCCTCGGCCCGAGCATGCGCAACACCATCTTCGCCCTGGCCTTCTTCAGCATCCCGGCGTTCGCCCGGGTCGCCCGGTCGGCGGTCCTGCGGCTGCGCGAGATGCCGTTCATGGCGGCGGCCCAGCTGTGCGGGACGCCGGCCTGGCGGGTGCTGTTCAAGCACCTGGCGCCCAACACCGCCCCGCAGCTGATCACGTTCGGCATGCTCGGCATGGGCATCGTGATCATCATCGAGGGTGCCCTGAGCTTCCTCGGTCTGGGCATCCCCGACCCCGCGCCGAGCTGGGGCAACATGGTGGCCACCGGTCAGCTGAGCCTGTCGGCGACGCCGATGCTCGTGGTGTGGCCCAGCCTCGCGCTGCTGGTCACCGTCCTGTCCTTCAACCTCCTCGGTGAGAACCTGCGCGCGCGCTGGAGCGGTCGATGAGCGGCAAGCAGCGGACGGCGACCTACCCGGTCGGCGACAGCTACGTCTCCGAGGGGGTCATCGCAGCGGCGTCCTCGGGGCCGGCCGCGCCGGGACCGGCCGGGGAGCCGGGGGAGCCGCTGCTGGTGGTCGAGGACCTGCGGGTCCAGTTCACCCGGGGTGGCCGGCGGATCAACGCCGTCAACGGGCTGTCCTACGAGCTGCTCCCCGGGAGCATGATGGCGATCATCGGCGAGTCCGGGTCGGGCAAGAGCGTCAGCTCCCGCGCGCTGATGGGCCTGCTGCCCCCGACGGCGACGATCACCGGGTCGGTGTCCTTCGCGGGGCGCGAGCTGATCGGCATGCCGGAGCGGGAGATGCGCGAGCTGCGCGGCGGCGACATCGCCATGGTCTTCCAGGACCCGGCCCGCTCGCTGAACCCGACGATGAAGATCGGCGCCCAGGTCACCGAGGCGATCCGGCTGCACAGCGACTCAGACCGCAAGGGCGCCCATGCCCGGGCGATCGAGCTGCTGCGCATGGTCCGCCTGCCCGCCCCGGAGCGGCGGTTCCACGAGTACCCGCACCAGCTCTCCGGCGGCATGCGCCAGCGCGTGATGATCGCGATCGCGCTCGCCGGTGAGCCCCGGCTGCTCATCGCGGACGAGGCGACCACGGCCCTCGACGTCACCACCCAGGCGCAGATCATGGAGCTGCTCGTCGAGCTGCAGCAGCGGCTCGGCATGGCGGTGGTCATGATCAGCCACGACCTGGGCCTGGCGGCCAGCTACGCCCAGGACGTCGTCGTGATGTACGCGGGCAGGGCCGTCGAGCACGCGCCGACCGCGACCCTGTTCGGCAACGTCCGGATGCCCTACACCCGGGCCCTGCTGGGGGCGATCCCCGCGCTGGAACGGGAACCGCACTCGCTGTTCGAGGTCACCCCCGGCCAGCCGCCGGACCTGTCCGCCCTGCCGAAGGGCTGCCCCTTCCGGCCGCGGTGCCCCAACGCCCTCGACCGGTGCGTGGAGATGCCGCCCTTCCGCGAGCACGAGCCCGAGCACTGGTGGGCCTGCTGGAACCCCGTCGGGGACGAGACCGGGAACGGAGAGCAGGAGTGACCGCCATCGACGATCGCCGGGGCGACGCCCGGGCGGGGACGAGGACGCCGCTGCTGCGCGCCCGCAACCTGGTGCAGGAGTTCCCGGCGCGGGCCGCCGGGGGCGTCAAGGGCGGCGTGGTGCACGCGGTGTCGAACGTGTCCTTCGACATCTACCCGGGCGAGACCCTGGGCGTGGTGGGCGAGACCGGGTCGGGCAAGTCCACCCTGGCCCGGTCGGTCATCCAGGCGCCCCGGCCCAAGTCGGGGGCGGTGGAGTTCCAGGGCCGGGACCTGATGACGCTGCGCCGCCGGGACCTCAAACAGGCCCGCCGGCAGATGCAGATGGTCTACCAGGACCCGTTCGGCTCGCTCAACCCCCGCTGGCGGGTCACCGAGCTGGTCGAGGAGCCGCTGCGGGGCTACGGCGAGGGCAACGCCGACTCCCGCAGGCGGCGGGTCGCCGAGCTGCTGGACCTGGTCGGGCTCGACCCGTCCCAGTACGGCCGCCGCCGTCCGTTCGAGCTGTCCGGCGGTCAGTGCCAGCGGGTCGCGATCGCCCGGGCGATCGCGCTGGACCCCGCGCTGGTCATCGCCGACGAGGCGGTCTCCTCCCTCGACGTGCTCATCCAGGCGCAGGTGCTCAACCTCTTCGAGAAGCTGCGCCGGGAGCTGGACCTCTCCTACCTGTTCATCGCGCACGACCTGGCGATGGTCAAGCAGGTGAGCGACCGGGTGGCGGTCATGTACCTCGGGCAGCTGGCCGAGATCGGCCCGGCCCAGGACATCTACCGCCGACCCCTGCACCCCTACACCGCGGCGCTGCTGGAGTCGATCCCGCGGGTCGACCCGGTGACCGGCACGGCGCACAAGCCGACCGCGCTGCCGGGTGAGCCGCCCTCGCCGATCGACCCGCCGAGCGGCTGCCGCTTCCGCACCCGCTGCCCGCGGTCCCAGCTGCGCTGCGCCGAGGTGGATCCGGTCCTGGAGGAGCGGCTGCCCGGTCACCAGGTGGCCTGCCACTTCCCGCTGGACCTGCCCGACCCCGCCATGCCGCCCGGGCCGGCCGGCGCCACCCTGGCCCCGGCCCCGGTCCCGGCCTCGGCGACGGACCCGGCGCCCACCGCGCAGACGTCCTGACCGGAGGAGGAGCCGTGTTCGACAGCATCCTCGACCCCACGATCGGTGCCGCCGCCGCCGCCGACCTGGCCGCGGCCGGCATGGCCGGCGGCCCCGGCGGGCCGGCCGAGGGCGAGGAGGCGTTCCCGATGATGCCCCTCGGCCGCGGAGATCCCGGTCCTGGTAACCGGGGCGGCCAACGCCGCGATCTCCATGGTCTTCCGCCCGTTCGGCTGGGCCTCCTGGTCCGGTCGCTCGGTCCCCGTCCGCTGGTCGGCCGCGTCGCGGCCGGCCGCACCCCAGGAGGTGTCCCCGTGACCATCGACCAAGCCCAGCTGGAGCAGCTCAAGCAGACGCTGCAGGCCGACGACTACCGGCTCGACGTCGACGTGCAGGGCGACACCGCCGACGTGGCGATCGTCGCCGGCCCGGACGCCTGCGAGGAGTGCCTCGTGCCCAAGCCGCTCATGCAGTCGATGCTCGCCCCGGTGCTGGGCGTGCAGCCGGAGAGCATCCGGCTGACCTACCCCGCCGACGAGGGCTGAGCCCCGCCGCACCGCGGACGCCACCGCGGGTCCCACCCCCGCGGTGCGCGCGGCTGCCCGCAGCACGACCGACGACCCGCTGCAGCCCTCGCCTGCGGCCCCGACACGACGGAGCACCGCACGTGGAGATCTCCCTGGACGGCAAGGTCGCGCTGGTCACCGGCGTCGGCCCGAACATCGGCAGCGGCATCGCGCTGGCGCTGGCCCGCTACGGGGCCCGGGTGGCCTGCAACGACGTGTCCGGCGACGTCATCGGGGCCGCCATCGCGCGGATCGAGCGCAACGGCGGCGAGGCGATGGCCGCGCCCGGTGACGTCACCGACGAGTCCGCGGTGCAGGGCTACGTCGACGCCGTCCTCGAGCGGTGGGGACGGATCGACATCCTGGTCAACAACGCCGCGATGCTCGGCGGCAAGGGCGTGCTGGACGAGGACGCCGCGACGTTCGAGCGCTCGATCAAGGTGTCGGGGCTCGGCTACTTCCTCAACACCAAGATCGTGGGCCGGGCGATGGCCGAGCGTGGAATCCGCGGCTCGATCGTGTGCATCTCGTCGTCCAACGGGTGGAACGGCTCGGCCGGCGTCATCGCCTACGCGTTCAACAAGGGCGGCGTGAACAACTTCGTCCGGGCCGCGGCGATGGACCTCGCGCCCTACGGGATCCGGGTGAACTCCTACACGCCCACGGCTCCGACCGTCGACAACCCCGAGCTGCTGGCCGAGCTGCGCGCGCAGGGGCGGCCGGCGGACATGCTGGGCGCCGGGCGCAGGGGCGGCGGCCTCGGCGGGGGGACCGGGGACGAGCCGTGGCGCCGGCCGGCGCGGTGGACGGGCGAGCGCCCGCCGCTGGTGCCGATGGGCAGCACCGGGACGCCGACCGACATCGGCCACGCCGTCGCCTGGCTGTGCTCGGACTACGCCCGCCTGATCACCGGCACCGACCTGGTGGTCGACGGCGGCGCGCGGGCGAAGAACTTCGCCTACTTCCCGGCCGACCCCGAAGACCTGGCCGGCCCAGTCCCGCTGATCCCGCTCGACGACACCCCCGCCCCCTGAGCCGCCTTTGCCGGAGGGGCCATCGTGGCCACTTCGGCCCGTCGTGAAGGGGCCTTAGTGGCCGCATCGGCCGCTCACGGGCGCGCATCGAGGGCTTCGAGGACCCGACGGACGACGGCGTCGAGGTCGCGGAGGTCGGCGGCGCTGAGCCGGATCACCCGCCAGCCGGCCGCCTCCAGCCGCCGGATCCGGGCGTCGTCCCGGACGATCTGGGTGTCGGAGAAGTGGTGCGCGCCCTCGTACTCCACCGCGACGCAGGCCTCGGGGAAGGCCAGGTCGACCCGGGCCAGGAACTCGCCGGCCACCCGGACCTCGTACTGGGGGACCGGGGTGAGGCCGGCCAGGGCGAGCGCCACCCGCACCCGCGACTCCGGTGCCGACTCGGCGCGCGGGTCGACCAGCGGGACGGCGGTGCGCACGCGGGCCGCACCCCAGCGACCGCTGCCGGCGGGGGCCAGCCGGTCCAGGGACGGCAGTGTCACGGATCCCGCCCGCGCCATGGCGTCGAGCGCGGCGACTGCGGTGCCGAGGGGCCGCCGATGGCCGTGCCCGGCGGCAGCAGCAGCGCGACGCCCGCGCACCGCAGCCGGTGGTCGAGCTCCAGCGCCGGGTCGGCGTAGACCCCCTGCACCAGGCGCCGGTAGCTGCGCTCGCGGAGCTGTTCGCGGGTGAGGAGCCCCTCGGCGATGGCGTGGCTGCCGACGAAGACACCGGTGAGAGAGGAACGGGACACCGCGGCAGGGTGACCCATCCCGCGCCACCTCGCTCCCGCCGTCCACAGGGCCGAGGCGGGGGAGGGGCCGACGTGGCCACGAAGGCCCCATCGTGAGGGGCCGAAGTGGCCATGATGGCCCCCAGCGGGGCGGGTCAGCGGGGGGTGGAGCGGGGGGAGGGGTTGCGCTTCTCCGGCGCGTAGGCGGTGTGCGAGGTCAGGAACGGGATCGCCGCGGCCCGCACCTCGTCGACCGGCTCGTCGGGGAAGGCGGCCAGCGTCGTCTCGAACCGGTCGCGGACGCCGTCCCGGAACTCGGGGTGGGTGAGGATGAACAGGTCGTTGCGGCGCACCCCGTGCAGCACCCGCTCGCCGGCCTCCGCGTAGCTCATGTACGGCTGCGTCCTCGCCCGCTCCAGGAACGCCGCCGGGGGGAGGGCGTACCCGCTCTCGCCGTAGCGCTCGGGACGGCGGGCCACCGCGCCGGCGATGTTGCTGTGCACCGGCCCGGGGCAGTACGCCGAGACCCCGATGCCGTCGGGCGCGAGCTCGATGGCCAGCGCCTCCGACAGCGCGATCACCGCCGCCTTGGTCATCGAGTACAGCCCGGCGACGATCGGCAGCAGCCCGGCCATCGAGGCGGTGTTCACCACGTGCCCGCCCTCCCCGTGCGCCTGGATGCGCGGGACGAACGCGCAGATGCCGTGGCCGACGCCCTTGACGTTGACGTCGAGCAGCCAGTCCCAGTCGGCGGGGGTGGCCGCCATGATCGGCCCGGTGAGGCCGATGCCGGCGTTGTTCACGAGGACGTCGACCCGGCCGAACCGGCGCTCGGTGTCCTCGGCGGCGCGCTCGACGGCGTCGCGGTCGGTGACGTCGAGCAGCACCGCCTCGACGTCCAGCCCCGCCGCGGCGAACTCGGCCAGCGACTCGTCGACGTGCTCCTGGCGGCGGCCGCTGATCACCACGCGCATGCCGGCGCGGGCGAAGGCCAGGGCGATGCCACGGCCGATCCCGCTCGACCCGCCGGTGACGAAGGCGACCCGGCCCTCGACGTCCTCCACGCCTCAGCGCTCCAGGTGCTCGGTGTACGGAGCGCCGGTGTGCTGGCGGACGACGTCCGGGGTGATGCCGGGGGAGCACTCGACCAGCCGCAGCTGCCCGTCGACGACGTGGAAGACGGCCAGGTCGGTGTACACGCGGGTGACCACGTTGCGGCCGGTCAGCGGCATGGTGCACTCGGGTACGATCTTGGGCCGGCCGGCGCGGTCGACGTGCTCCATCGCGACCCACACCTGCGGGGTGCCGGCGACCAGGTCCATGGCCCCGCCGACGGCCGGGTTCTTCCCCGGCACGTACCAGTTGGCCAGGTCGCCGCCGGCCGACACCTGCAGCGCGCCGAGGATGGTGACGTCGAGGTGGCCGCCGCGGATGATCGCGAACGACATCGCCGAGTCGGTGATCGCCGCGCCGCTGACCAGCGTGATGGGCTGCTTGCCGGCGTCGGTGAGGTCGGCGTCCTCCTCGCCGGGGGCGGCCTCCGGGCCGAGGCCCAGGACGCCGTTCTCCGCGTGCAGGACCACCTCCTTGCCGGGGGGGAGGAACCGCGGCACCAGCAGCGGGATGCCCACGCCCAGGTTGACCACGTAGCCGTCCTGCAGGTCCTGCGCCAGCCGCTCAGCGATGCCCTCGCGGGTGCGCCCGGCGACCGGGGCGGGGGCCGGGATGGTGCCGGTCATCAGGAGGCCCTCCTCGTGGCTGCGGCGCTCGCCGCGGGTGTCGTCGCCGTGGATGACGTCGCCGTGGATGACGTCGCCGTGGATGACGTCGCCGAGCTCGGGGTGCTGGCGGCCTTGCTGGTGGAGCGCACGACGTCCTGCACGAAGACGCCGGGCAGGTGGACGTCGTCGGGGTGCAGCTCGTCGACCTCGACCAGCTGCTCGACCTCGGCGAAGGTGCGTCGCCCCGACATGCCCGCCAGCGGGTTGAAGTTGCGCGCCGAGAGACGGAACCGCAGGTTGCCCTTGCGGTCGCCCCGGTGGGCCTTGACGAACCCGAAGTCGGCGACGATGCCCTCCTCGAGCACGTACTCCCGCCCGTTGATCATCCGGGTCTCCTTGGCCGGCAGGTGCTCGGCGACCCCGCCGTCGGGGGAGTAGCGCAGGGTGAACGAACCGTCGGAGAGCATCGTGCCCGCGCCGGACGGGGTGAAGAAGGCGGGGATCCCGGCACCGCCGGCGCGCAACCGCTCGGCCAGGGTGCCCTGGGGCAGCAGCTCCAGCTCGACCCGGCCGGCGAAGTACTCGTCGTAGAACTCCTGCAGGATCGGGAATGACGCCGTCACCCGGCGCAGCCGACCCTCGTGCAGCAGGCGGCCCACGCCGGTGAAGTCGTGGCCGACGTTGTTGACGTAGACGTGCAGGTCGCGCTTGTCCAGCTCGCACAGCGCGTCGAGCAGGCCGTCGGGCCGACCCGAGCTGCCGAACCCGCCCACGGCGATGCTCGCGCCCGAGGGCACGGCGTCGACGACGGACAGGACGTCCTCGCGGAACTTGTCGATCACGGTGGGTCCTTCTTCTTCTTCATCATCATCATGGGCTCGGGTCCTTCCACCACGGGGACGGGCTGGTCGGGGGACCGCTGCACGGGGCCACGGGAGGCGTCGCGAGGCGCGGACGGGCGCGCGGCACCGGCCTCGCGTGGCACGGGTCTCGCGTGGCACGGGGATCGACGTCGGTCGAGCGGAGTCCAGCAGCCGCACCGCGGCGGCAGAACCACCCCTTCCACGTCCCGGAAGACCGGCGCCCGGTGCGCGCCGCAGGTCGCCGCCCGGGTCGTCTTCCGCGATGGGGAAGACCTGTGGTCCCCGCCACCCGCCGCCGCGCAGGGTGGAGGCGACCGGGGAGCACGCGCTCCGGGACACCCTCGGCACCCCCGCCGAGCCGCCGAGCGCCCGGTGCACCCGACGCCCAGCACTGGAAGGAGCCTGCGATGAGCATGACCACGCGCGCCGCGGTCTGCCGCGAGCCGGGTCGGCCGTGGGAGATCACCGAGCTGGAGCTCGACGAGCCGAAGGCCAACGAGGTCCGGATCACGTTCATGGCCGCCGGGCTGTGCCACTCCGACGACCACATCCAGAAGGGCGACGCGATGATGCGCTTCCCCGTGGTCGGCGGCCACGAGGGCGCCGGCGTCGTCGACGCCGTCGGCGAGGGCGTGACCCGGGTCCAGGTCGGCGACCACGTGGTGTGCTCCTTCATCCCGGCCTGCGGCAAGTGCCGCTACTGCTCCACGGCCCGGCAGAACCTCTGCGACGAGGGCAAGAACGCCGCGACCGGGCAGTTCCCCGACGGCACCTTCCGCTTCCACCAGGACGGCGAGGACTTCGGCGGGCTGTGCGTGCTCGGCACGTTCTCCCAGTACGCGGTGGTCAGCGAGTACTCGGTCATCCGGATCCCCGAGGACATCCCCTGGGAGGTCGCCTGCCTGGTCGGCTGCGGCGTGCCCACCGGCTGGGGCTCGGCGGTGCACGCCGCCGGGGTCCGCGCCGGCGAGACCGTGGTGGTCTACGGGGCCGGCGGGGTCGGCAGCAACGCCGTCCAGGGGGCCGCCCTGGCGGGGGCCGAGCGGGTGGTCGTCGTCGACCCGGTCGAGTACAAGCGCGAGATGGCCACCGTCTTCGGCGCCACGCACACCTTCGCTTCCGCCAAGGAGGCGCACGACTTCGTGGTCGAGGCCACCTGGGGCGAGCTGGCCGACCACGCCATCATCACCGTCGGCGTCCTGCACGACGAGGTCATCGCCGACGCCCTGCAGGTGGTGGGCAAGGCCGGCCAGGTCACCGTGACCGCGGTCGGCAACGGCTGGGTCAACGAGCACCCGGGGGTGTTCATCGGCTACCAGCGCCGCATCCAGGGCGCGATCTTCGGCGCCTGCAACCCGCTGTTCGACGTCCCGCGCCTGCTCGGGCTCTACCGCTCCGGCAAGCTCAAGCTCGACGAGCTGGTCACCCGCACCTACCGGCTGGACGAGGTCAACCAGGGCTACCGGGACATGTTGGACGGCAAGAACATCCGCGGCGTGATCATCCACGAGCACTGAGGACCAACCGACATGACGATCGCCCCCGCCGGTCCGCAGACCGGTTCCGCCCTGATCATCGACGACGCCCAGCTCATCGGCGGGGACTGGGTGCCCGCCGCGGGCGGCCAGACCATCGACGTCGTCAACCCGGCCACCGGCGAGGTGCTCGGCCGGGTGCCGCGCGGCACGGCGGCGGACGTCGACGTCGCCGTGCGCGCCGCCGAGGCAGCCTTCCCGGCCTGGCGGGACACCAACGCCACCGCCCGCGGCGCGCTGCTGTACCGCTGGGCCCAGCTGGTCGACGACAACGTCGCCGAGCTCGACGCGCTGGAGTCCCAGGAGGTCGGCCGCCCGCACTGGGGCCCCCCGCCGATGTCGCGGATCCTCACCTTCGTCGCCGGGCAGGCCGACAAGGTGCAGGGCACCACCCTGCCCACCTACACCCCCGACGCCCTCGGGCTCACCCTGCGCGAGCCCTACGGCGTCGTCGGCGCGATCATCCCGTGGAACGCCCCGGCGCCGATGTTCGTGACCGACGTCGGCCCGGCGATCGCCGCCGGCAACACCATCGTGATCAAGCCGGCCGAGGACGCCCCGCTGACCGCCCTGGCCCTGGCCCGGCTGGCCCTGGAGGCCGGCATCCCGCCGGGCGTGGTCAACGTGGTGACCGGCTACGGGCACGAGGCCGGCGCGGCGGTCGCCGCCCACCCGCGGATCCGGCGGATGAGCTTCACCGGCTCGCCGCAGACCGGGTCGCTGGTCATGGCCGCCTGCGCCGAGAACCTCACCCCGCTGCACCTGGAGCTCGGCGGCAAGTCCCCGCAGGTCATCCTGGCCGACGCCGACCTCGACGCCGCCGTCCCGGCGATCGCCACGGGCATCACCCTCAACACCGGGCAGATCTGCGCGGCCGGCTCCCGGGTGGTCGTCGAGCGGTCGATCCACGCCGAGGTGGTGCAGCGGCTGGCCGAGCGCATGACCCAGGTGACCGTCGGCCCCTGGCACGAGCAGGTCAACATGGGCCCGCTGATCAACGCCAGGCAGCACGAGCGGGTGCTCGAGTACGTGCGGATCGGCCAGGAGGAGGGCGCCGACCTCGTCCTCGGCGGCGGGCGCCCGGCCGGCGACCGGTACGAGCGCGGCTTCTTCGTCGAGCCGACCCTGTTCGACAACGTGGACCCGGCCATGCGGATCCACCGGGAGGAGATCTTCGGCCCGGTCCTCGGGGTCACCCCGGTCGACGACGCGGACGAGGCGCTCGCGGTCGCCAACGGCACCGACTACGGGCTGGTCGCCTCGGTGTGGACCCGCGACGTCGGCAAGGCCGTCCGGTTCTCCCGCGGCCTGCAGGCCGGCCAGGTCGCGGTCAACGCCGCCCTCGGCGCCGGCGTCATCGGCGGCCCGTTCGGCGGCTACAAGCGCAGCGGCTTCGGCCGCACCATGGGCGCCGACGCCGTCCTGGACTACACGCAGGTCAAGACCGTGTCCCTCCGCGGCACCGGGAACTGACAAGGTGTTGAGAAACGGGTCAGGCTGCCTTCGTTCGTTGCCACGGACGGCGGCCGGGAGCGCGAGCGAGGCGACGGGCCATCAACCCGATCATGGCCCACTTGATCATCGCCTCGGCGTGCTCGGGACGGCGCTCGTAGTCCCGGGCCAGCCGGCGGTGACCAGTAATCCAGGCATGGGTGCGCTCGACCACCCAACGGCGCGGCAGCGGCACGAACCCGGTCTGCCCGACCAGCTTGGCCACCACCTGCACGACGATGCGCAGCGCGCGGGCGGCGAACTCCTGCACGCGGCGGCTGTAGGCGGCATCGGCCCAGGTCAGTGCCAGCGAGGGCATGACCGTCTTGGCCCGGTCCAACGCCTGGATGCCGCCGTCGCGGTCTTGCACGCTGGCCGCGGTCACCAGTACCACGATGAGCAGGCCCAGGGTGTCGACCACCAGGTGCCGCTTGCGACCGTTGATCTTCTTGCCGGCGTCGTAGCCCCGGGTGGCCTTGCCCACGGTCGCCGCGCCGGGCACCGACTGGGAGTCGATCGCGCCGGCCGAGGCCATCGGGTCGCGGCCGGCGGCATCCCGGGCCGCATCCCGCAGCGTGTCGTGGATGCGGTCGACGGTGCCATCGGCGGTCCAGGACTGGAAGTAGAAGTACACCGTCGCCCACGGCGGGAAGTCATGCGGCAGCTGCCGCCACGAACAGCTCGTGCGCACCACGTACAAGATTGCCTCGACGATGCGCCGCCGCGGGTACTTGGGCGGGCGCCCGCCGCGGGTACCGCGGCCACGGGTGCTGAGTACTGGCACCAGTGGCTCGATCAGCGCCCACTGAGCATCGGTCAGGTCCGAGGGGTAGGCCGGGGAAGAGCCCATGCCTCAGCCTCGCCGACCCGGCCGCCGGTGTCAGCAGCCTTACTCAACACGTTCTGAGAGGACGTCGCATGAGCATCACCACGCGCGCCGCCATCGCCCGCGGGCCGCACATCGGCTGGGAACTGGTCGACCTGCAGCTCGACGAGCCCGAGGAGCACGAGATCCGGGTCGAGTTCGCCGCCGCCGGGCTGTGCCACTCGGACAACCACATCACCCAGGGCGACGCCCCGGTCCGGTTCCCGATGGTCGGCGGCCACGAGGGCGCCGGCGTCGTGGAGTCGGTCGGCCCGAACGTCACCCGGGTCAAGCCCGGGGACCGGGTGATCTGCTCCTACATCCCGGCCTGCGGAGCCTGCCGGCCCTGCTCCACCGGGCACCAGAACATGTGCGTCAAGGGCCTCAACGCCGGCTCGGGCATGTTCCTCGACGGCACCTTCCGCTTCCACCTCGGCGACGAGGACCTCGGCGGGTTCTGCTCGCTGGGCACCTTCTCCCGGTACGCCGTGGTCTCCGAGTGGGCCGCCATCCCCCTCGCTGACGACATCCCCTGGGAGGTCGCCTGCCTGGTCGGCTGCGGCGTGCCCACCGGCTGGGGCTCGGCCGTGCACGCCGCCGGGGTCCGCGCCGGCGACACGGTGGTCGTCTTCGGAGCCGGGGGCGTGGGCAGCAACGCGGTGCAGGGCGCGCGCTACGCCGGCGCCGAGAACGTCGTCGTGGTCGACCCGGTGGAGTTCAAGCGGGACACGGCCACCTCGGTGTTCGGCGCGACGCACGCCTTTGCCGAGGCCAAGGAGGCACACGACTTCGTCGTCGAGACGACGTGGGGCCAGCTGGCCGACCACGTCATCCTCACCCCGCACGTGGTCACCGAGGAGATGGTGAACGCCGCGGTCCAGATGACCGGCAAGGGCGGCAAGGTCACCATCACCGGCGTCGGCAAGCTGACCGAGAAGGCCGTGCACTTCCACGCCGGCCTGCTCATCTCCTACCAGCGCCAGGTGCGCGGCGCGCTGTTCGGCGACTGCAACCCGCTCTACGACGTCCCCAAGCTGCTCGGCCTCTACCGGGCCGGCCAGCTCAAGCTCGACGAGCTGGTCACCCGCACCTACCGGCTCGAGGAGGTCAACCAGGCCTACACCGACCTCGAGGAGGGCAGGAACATCCGGGGCGTCATCCTCCACGACGGCTGACGACCGGGACGGCGCGAGGCCGCCGACGCCCGCGGGCGCCGGCGGCCTCGCGCCGTCCCGGGGGCGCTCGGCCTGCTCGCCCGGCGCCGGCCTCCCACCCGGGGGTGGCCTCCCACCAGGGGGAGGGCCTTCCGCCCGGGGGAAAAAGCGTCGCCGGCCGGTCCGGCTGCCGACACGATCGACGTGGACGGCGGACCCCGGTGCCCGCGCCCTCGGCGCCCGACCCCTCACCGCCGCCCCCGGATCCCACGACGACCGCGCGGCCGCCCGTCGCGCCGGAGGTGACCGCGCAATGGCGACGCTCGCCGACATCCTCGACCCGACCGGGCAGTCGGTGGCCCGGATCGGCGCCACGGCCCACGCCCCCCGCCGCGCCGGCCTCACCGGCGTGCGGCTGGGCCTGCTGGAGAACACCAAGCACAACGCGGCCCTGCTGCTCGACGAGCTGGCCGCGCTGCTGCAGCACGAGCACGGCGCGTCGAGCACCGTCCTGCGCCGCACCAAGACCGCGTTCGCGCTGCCGCTGCCCGAGGAGCAGCTGGCCGAGCTCGTCCGGGAGTGCGACGTCGTCCTCACCGGCGTCGGGGACTGCGGCTCCTGCAGCGCCTCGGCGGTCGCCGACGGCATCGCCCTCGAGCGGGCCGGCGTGCCCGCCGCGGTCGTCTGCTCCGACGCCTTCACCGCCACGGCCAGCGGGATGGCCGAGGTGCAGGGCGCACCGGACTACCACTACCTGACCACCGCCCACCCGGTGGCCGTCCTCGACCCCGACGCCGTCCGCGAGCGGGCGCGCCAGCTGCTGCCGCAGGTCGTGGCCACCCTCACCGAGGCCGGGCCGGCGCAGCGGGCGGCCTCGTGAGCGTGGACACCGAGGCCCCGGCCGTCGTCCCGGACGCCGACCCCGAGGCCGCCCAGGCGGCGATCGAGCACTGCTACGCCCAGGGCTGGTCCGACGGGCTGCCGCTGGTGCCGGCCACCCGCCCGCTGGTCGACCGCTTCCTGGCCACCGTGGACCGCCGGCCCGACGAGGTCATCGGCGCGCTGGAGCACCTCAACCGGACGGTGACCGTCGAACTGGCCGCCATCAACGCGGCCATGGCCGGCTGCCGGCCCGAGTACTTCCCGGTGGTGCTCGCCGCCTGGGAGGCCGTGCAGCGCGACCGGTCGGCCACGGGCGGCGGCTGGCAGTCCACCAGCGGCCCCTCGCCGCTGCTCGTCGTGAACGGCCCGGTCCGCGCCGAGCTGGGCTTCAACGCCGCCGGCGGCGTCTTCGGCCCCGGGTTCCGGCCCAACACGACCGTCCCGCGCACCATCGGGCTCATCGTCCGCAACGCCCTCGGCGTCGTCCCGCACGGCTTCGAGCAGGCCACCCAGGGCCTGCCCGGCCGCTGGCAGGTCTGCCTCGCCGAGAACGAGGAGGAGAGCCCCTGGGAGCCGCTGTCGGTCGACGGCGGCGTGCCGGCCGGCACCTCGGCGGTCTCCGGGTTCCTCACCCGCACTGTGGAGTACGTCGACAACCGGCACACCGCCGACCCCGAGCAGCTGCTCGCCGACTTCGCCGACACCATCTCCCGCAGCGGCGCGGCGATCTTCCGCCACCACCCGGCCGGGATCGTCTTCTGCCCCGAGCACGCACAGATGCTGGCCGGGGCCGGGATGGGCAAGGCCGACGTCCGGGCCTGGCTGGTCGAGCGCTGCGGCCGCACCAAGGCCGACCTGGCGCGCGTCGGCAAGGACGGCGTCGGCGACAACGGCGTGCGCTTCGCCGACGGCTCCACCGACCCGGACACCTTCGACCGGCTGTTCGCCTCCGATGGGCCCGAGGTGCTGCCGATCGTCGTCGCCGGTGCCCGCAACGCCGGCATCTCGATGGTGGTGCGGGTCTTCGCCGGCTGGTCGGCCAGCTCCGTCCCGGTCGTCGGCCGGACCACCCCACCGCAGGAGGCCGCTCCGTGACCATCCCCCTCGACGACCCGTTCGGCGCCGCCGGCGACGCCTGGATGACCGGCCGCACCGCTCTGGTCACCGGTGGGGGGCAGACCAGCGACGTCCACCCCGGCGTCGGCTACGCCATCAGCCGGGTGCTCGCCGCGCACGGGGCGCAGGTCGCCGTCCTCGACCGGGACGAGGCCGCAGCCCGGAGGACGGTGCAGCGGATCGAGGCCGACGGCGGGACGGCGGTCGTCGTCGTGGCCGACCTGCTCGACGACGACGCCTGCCGGGGGGCGGTCGAGCAGACCGTCGCCGCCCTCGGCGGGCTGGACACCCTGGTCAACAACGTGGCCGTCGGCGACCGCGCGGGCATCTTCGAGGTGAGCCCCGAGCGCTTCTCCCAGCTGATGGACCTCAACCTGACCACCGCCTGGCAGATGACCCGCCACGCGGTCGAGGTGCTCAGGCACGGCGGCGCCATCGTCAACATCAGCTCCGTCGGCGTGCGCGCCCGCGGGCCGGGCATGGTCTACAACCTGGCCAAGGCGGCCCTGGAGAACCTGACCGTCGGGGCGGCCAACACCCTCGGCGACCGCGGCGTCCGGGTCAACTGCGTGCAGGTCGGCGCGATCTGGGGCGCGTTCGCCGCGGCCAACACGTCCGAGCAGATGCGCGCGGTCCGCAAGGGTTGGTCGGCGCTGGGCACCGAGGGCACGCCGTGGGACATCGCCCAGGCGGTGCTGTTCCTCGCCAGCGACCGGGCCCGCTGGATCTCGGGGCAGATCCTGTCGGTGGACGGCGGCCCGAGCACCCCCAAGCCGCCACCGGGGGCGGCCGCCCCGGCCGCGCCCGCCGTCGAGGCCAGCACGCTGGAGATCACCAGCTCCGAGGGCGTTCCGTCGGTGCACCCGTGAACGGGGACCGGGTCGCGCTGGTCACCGGCTGCGGCAAGCCCGACGGGATGGGCCAGGCGATCGCCCGCGCCCTCGCCGGCCGGGGGCTGGCCGTCGTCGTCACCGACGTGGCGCCCACCGGGGTGTCCAACCGGCAGCAGGAGGGCCGCTCCACCGGGTGGGGCGGGCTGGAGGCGTTGGTCGCCGAGATCACCGAGGCCGGCGGGACGGCGAGCGGCGTCCTCGGGGACGTCGCCGTCGAGGCCGACGCCGAGCGCATGGTCGGCGCGGCGGTGGAGCGGCACGGCCGGCTCGACGTGCTGGTCAACAACGCGGCCGCCCCGCAGGGCCCCGACCGCGCCGACGTGGCCGACATCCCGGCCGAGGTCTTCGACCGCGTGCTGGCGGTCAACCTGCGCGGGCCCTGGCTGATGAGCCGGGCCGCGGTCCCGGTCATGCGCGCCCAGCGGTGGGGCCGGATCGTGAACATCTCCTCGATGGCCGGGCTCACCGCCGCGCCGTCCTCCGGCCCGTACTCGGCGTCCAAGGCCGGGGTCATCGGGCTGACGCGGGCACTGGCGATGGACCTCGGGCCCTGGGGGATCACCGTCAACGCGCTGTGCCCAGGCCTGGTCGGCACCAGCCGGGCGTTCCTCACCTCCGGTCCGGACGTCGACGAGGCGGCCGTGCTCCGCCAGCGCGGCCGCGCCATCCCGGTCGGCCGGGTCGGCCTGCCGGAGGACGTCGCGGCCGCCGTCGCCTTCCTGGCCTCACCCGAGGCCGGCTACATCACCGCCCAGGCCATCCCGATCGACGGCGGGGGGATGAGCCCGTTCCCGCTGCGCCACCCCGAGCCGGTGGCCGACGGCGCGCAGCCGCGGTGACCGGGGCGACCCCCTCGCGGTCGACGTCGAGGAACGGGTCGCCGTCGAGGGGCACGAGCCGGTCGCGGTCGGCGCACCGCACCGCCACGGCGGTGAGGTGCGCCCGGGGTGCGCCTCTAGAAGGGCGGCTCCTCGCCGAAGCCGCCGACCGGCGCCGCCCAGGGGTCGGCCGCCCCGCCCCGCCCAGCACCGTCACCGCCACCACCGCCCGCACCGACCTCGCCGCCGGACCCGCCGCGGGGACCACCGTCGGAACGGGCGGCCTTGGCGACCGTCGCCGTCGCGTAGCGCAACGACGGGCCGATCTCGTCGACCTCCATCTCGACGACGGTGCGCTTGTCGCCCTCCTTGGTCTCGAAGGAGCGCTGCTTGAGGCGGCCCTGCGCCATGACCCGCGAGCCGCGGGTGAGCGATCCCGCGACGTGCTCGGCCGTCTGCCGCCAGCAGCTGCAGCGCAGGAAGAGCGCGTCGCCGTCCTTCCACTCCTGGGTCTGGCGGTCCAGGGTGCGCGGGGTGGAGGCGATGGTGAAGTTGGCGACCGCGCCCGAGGGCGTGAAGCGCAGCTCGGGGTCGCTGGTCAGGTTGCCGATGACGGTGATGACAGTCTCGCCGGCCATGATCCGGTCCTCCGTGTTGTCGGTGCGTCGCTCAGGTGAGCGTCCGGAGGCTACGGGGACCGACTGACAGTTCGGTCCGCGTCGAGTTCGGCCCTCGTCGAGGCGCGGTCGCAGGCGCCGCGCCGCTCGTCCCGCCGCTCCGGTCGGGCCCGGGAACGGGCCCCTGCACGCAGACGAGCGCCGAAGTGTCCCCCGGGCGTGTGACCATCGGTGGGACGGCGCGGCGACGAGGGGATGGCGGTGCGAGAGGCGCGGACCGGGGCGGTCCTGGAGGCGACGCTGGAGCGGATCACGTTCGCCAACACCCAGACCGGCTACACCGTGGCCCGGGTGGACACCGGGCGGGGCGGTGACCTGGTCACCGTGGTGGGGTCGCTGCTGGGCGCGCAACCGGGGGAGACGCTGCGGCTGCGGGGCCGGTGGGGAGCGCACCCGCAGTACGGCCGGCAGTTCCAGGTCGAGGACTACACCACCGTGCTGCCGGCCACGGTGCAGGGCATCCGCCGCTACCTGGGCTCGGGCCTGGTCAAGGGGATCGGCCCGCGGCTGGCCGAGCGGATCGTCGACCACTTCGGCACCGACGCGCTGCGGGTCATCGAGGAACAACCCGGACGGCTGGCCGAGGTGCCGAACCTGGGCCCCAAGCGGACGCGGCTGATCACCGCGGCCTGGGAGGAGCAGAAGGCCATCAAGGAGGTGATGGTCTTCCTGCAGGGGGTGGGGGTCTCCACCTCGCTGGCCGTGCGGATCTACAAGCAGTACGGCGACGCCTCGATCGGCGTGGTCCGCAACGAGCCCTACCGGCTGGCCGCCGAGGTGTGGGGCATCGGGTTCCGGACCGCGGACACCATCGCGGCCGCGGTGGGCATCCGGCACGACAGCCCGCAGCGGATCGAGGCGGGGCTGCAGTTCGTGCTGTCCGAGGCGACCGAGCAGGGCCACTGCTTCCTGCCCGAACCGGAGCTGGTGACGCGGGCGGTCGAGATCCTGCAGGTCCCGGCCGGCCTGGTGGTCCCGTGTCTGGCCGTCCTGGTCGCCGAGCAGGGCTTGATCCGCGACGAGCTGCCCGGCCGGGACGCCGGAGCCGGGACGGTGGCGGTCTACCTGGTGCCGTTCCACCGGGCGGAGGTCTCCCTGGCCGCCGGGCTGAAGCGGCTCGCGACCGCCGAGGCCGACCGGATGCCGGCCTTCGCCGCCGCCGCCGGCGTGGACTGGGACGCCGCGCTGACCTGGCTGCACCGGCGCACCGGCGTGGAGCTGGCGGCCGGGCAGCAGGCGGCGGTGCGCCTGGCGCTGACCGAGAAGGTCGCCGTCCTCACCGGGGGCCCCGGCTGCGGCAAGAGCTTCACGGTGCGCTCCATCGTCACCCTGGCCGCGGCCAAGGGCGCGCGGATCGTGCTGGCCGCACCGACCGGTCGAGCGGCCAGACGGCTGACCGAGCTGACCGGGGTCCAGGCGGTAACCGTGCACCGGCTGCTGGAGCTTCGCCCCGGCGGGGACGCCGCCTTCGACCGGGACCGGCCGCTGGAGGCGGACCTGGTCGTGGTCGACGAGTCCTCGATGCTGGACCTGCTGCTGGCCAACAAGCTCGTCAGGGCGATCCCGCCGGGCGCGCACCTGTTGCTGGTCGGCGACGTCGACCAGCTGCCCTCGGTCGGCGCCGGCGAGGTGCTGCGCGACCTGCTCGCCGAGGGCACCCCGCTCCCGCACGTGCGCCTGACCGAGGTCTTCCGGCAGGCCAGCCGCTCCGGGGTGGTGACCAACGCCCACCGGATCAACGCCGGCAGCCACCCCCACGTCCGCGGCCTCGACGACTTCTTCCTCTTCGCCACCGACGACGCCGAGGAGGCCGCCCGGCTCACCGTGGACGTCGTGGTGCGCCGGATCCCGGCCCGCTTCGGCCTGGACCCCCGCCGCGACGTGCAGGTGCTGACCCCGGTGCACCGCGGGCCGGCCGGCGCCGGCGCGCTGAACGCGCTGCTGCAGGACGCGCTCACCCCGGCCGGCCCCGACCGGGCCGAGAAGCGCTTCGGCGGGCGGGTCTTCCGCGTCGGGGACAAGGTCAGCCAGATCCGCAACGACTACGACAAGGGGTCCAACGGGGTGTTCAACGGCACCCAGGGCGTCGTCACCGCCATCGACCCAGTCGAGCAGACCCTCACCGTCCGCACCGACGAGGACGAGCACGTCGACTACGACTTCGGCGAGCTCGACGAGCTGGTGCACGCCTACGCCGTCACCGTCCACCGCTCCCAGGGCAGCGAGTACCCCTGCGTCGTCATCCCGCTGACCACCAGCGCCTGGATGATGCTGCAACGCAACCTGCTCTACACCGCGGTCACCCGCGCCAAGCAGCTGGTCGTCCTGGTCGGCTCGCCCAGAGCCCTCGGCCAGGCCGTGCGCGCCACCGGCTCCGGACGCCGGCACACCGCCCTGGCCCACCGCCTGCGCCGGTCCGCGCGTCCGGGGCCGGCCGACCCGCGACGACCGGCGCACGACCCGGCGGGACCCCCGGAGCCCGATCGCCGGGCCCGGGGCGGCTCCCGACCCGCTCTCCCGCAGGCTGCCCCTGGTCAGCGGTGAGCCGCTGGAGCGGGTCGCGGCGGGATCGGGGGATCGGTCGAGCGGGCCCGGGGAGCCGTCGGCCGCCGGGCCCGGGTCCTGCGGGTCACGGGCTCCTCGTCGCCAGGGTCTCCCGGACGTCGGCACGGTGCGCTGCGGGGGAGACCAGGCGTGCGCTGCGCCAGCCCCGCAGGGAGCTGAGCACCGCGAGCTCCTCGGCGGCGTGCAGGTCGTCGACGTGCAGGACGCGCTCGCGCAGGCGGCCCGAGTCGAGCAGGCGGGCACGCTCGACACCCGGGAGGCAGCCGGACGAGGTGGGCGGGGTCCACCACTGCCCGTCGAGGCGGACGGCGAGGGTGGCGATGGTGGTCTCGGTCAGCTCGCCGCGCTGGTTGACCAAGACCACGTCGTCGGCCTCCGGGTGCCGGAGCGCGCGGGTCAGGTAGACGTCCCGGCGGGTGGTCTTGTGCTGCAGCCAGGGGCTGGAGGCGTCCACGGGTTCGTCGTCCAGCGCGAGCCGGACGGGCTGCGCGCCGACCGGGGGCAGGCGGTCGAGCTCCACCGTGACGCGCCCCTCCCGGGAGAGGAGGACGCGGACCCGTGCCGGCTCGGTGCGCCCGGCGACGGCCCGCCGCAGCGATCCGAGCGCGGCGGCGCGGTCGAACCGGAAGTCGAACCAGTCGGCCGAGTCGGCCATCCGCGCCAGGTGACGGTCGAGGTGGCGCAGGCCCTCGGCCGGGACGTACGCCAGCGTCTCCACCAGCTCGTGCTCGTCGACCTCGTGGGCGAGGACGGCCGCCTTGGCGTGCAGCTCGGCCCGTTCCCGCGCGGGGTCCGAACCCCAGGTGATCCCGCCGCCCGCTCCGTACACGGCCTCGTACCCGGCCTCGTACCCGGCCTCGTACCCGGCCTCGCCCGACGCGCGGTCGAGGACGACGGTCCGGATCGCGACGTTGAACCGGGCCCGGAACGGGGCGGACGGCGGCGCGACGAGCCCGACCGCGCCGCAGTAGACGCCGCGCGGTGTGGGTTCGAGGTCCCGGATCAGCTGCATGGTGCGCTGCTTGGGAGCGCCGGTGACCGAGCCGCACGGGAAGAGGGCGCCGAACAGCTCCAGCAACCCCACGTCGGGGCGGACGCGCCCGCTGACCTGCGAGGTCATCTGCCAGACGGTCGGGTAGCGCTCGAGCGCGAAGAGCTCGTCCACGGTCACGCTGCCGACCTCGGCGACCCGGCCGAGGTCGTTGCGCAGCAGGTCGACGATCATGAGGTTCTCGGCCTGCTCCTTGCTGCTGGAGCGCAGCCGGCGGGCGGCCTGCCGGTCCTCCGCCGTCGTCCGCCCTCGGGGGGCGGTGCCCTTCATCGGGCGCGTGCGCACGACGTCGCCCACCCACTCGAAGAACAGCTCCGGGCTGGCGCTGGCGACGACGTGACGGCCGAGGTCGAGGTAGGCGTTGCAGCTGCCGCGCTGGGCGAGGACCAGGCGGGTGTAGAGGCCTGCGGGATCGCCGGTGACCGAGGAGCGGAGCCGGTCGGTGAGGTTGCACTGATAGGTCTCCCCGGCGGCGATGTGCTCGCGGACGCTCGCCACGGCGTGGGCGTGCTCGGCCGCCGTCCAGTCCGGGCGCCACGGGGACACCCGCACGCCCGGCCCGGCCGGACCCGCCACGGGGTCGACGCGGGCCGGCTCGCGGCACAGCCCGAACCACACCAGCGGCGGCTGCCCCGGGGTCCACTCTCCCGGCAGCCGGGGGTCGAGGCCGCTGGCCGCCTCGTAGGAGACGAACCCGAAGGCCCAGCTGCCCGCCGCCGTGGCGTCGTGCACCTCCTGCAGGACGCCGGCGACCTCCTGCGGCCGCGTCGTCGTGAGGACGCGGTGCGGCGGCGGGCAGAGCAGGGCCTCGCCGCTGCGCAGGTCGTCGAACCGGGCCCACGGCCCGGCCGGGGACGGGTCCATCAGCCGCCGAGACCCTGCTGCACCTCCGCCGCGGTGAGCGTGTTGGCCAGCAGCATCGCGATGGTCATGGGTCCCACACCGCCCGGCACCGGGGTGGTCTTCCCGGCGACCTCGGCGACGGCCGCGGTGTCGACGTCGCCGCGCAGACCGTTCTCGCCCCGGTGGATGCCGACGTCGATGACGGTCGCGCCGGGCTTGACCGCGTCGGCGCCGACCAGGCCGGGGATGCCGGCGGCGACCACCAGCACGTCGGCGCGCCGGCAGACCTCGGCGAGGTCCCGCGTGCGGGAGTGGCAGGTGGTCACGGTGGCGTTGCGCTCGAGGAGCAGCTGGGCCATCGGCTTGCCGACCAGCACGGACCGGCCGACGACGACGGCCTCGGCGCCCTGCAGGGGGACGTCGTACTGGTCGAGCAGCACCATGACGCCCGACGGGGTGCACGGGCGCAGCCCGGGCCGGCCCTGGGCCAGCAGGCCGGCGTTGAGCGTGGTCAGCCCGTCGACGTCCTTCTCGGCCGGGATGCGGGCGAGCAGCGCCTCGGCGTCCAGGTCGGCCGGTGTGGGCAGCTGCAGCAGGATGCCGGAGACGGCCGGGTCGGCGGCGAGCTCGTCGACGAGCGCTGCGGCCTGCGCCTGGTCGACGTCGGCGGGCAGGTGCCGGTGCAGGTCGGTCATGCCCGCGGCGACGCAGGCGCGGCGCTTGTTGCGGACGTAGACCTCCGACGCCGGGTCGTCCCCGATCAGCACCGTGGCCAGCCCGGGAGCCGTCCCGCCGCCGGCGACCAGCTGCTCGACACCCTTCGCCACGTCGGCGCGCACGTGGCGCGCGACCGCCGTGCCGTCGATCACCTGTGCGGTCACCGGATGCTCCTCAGAAGACGATCGTGGTGTTGGCGTGCCGGGCGACGCGGTCCTCGAGGTGCCACTGCACCGGTCGGTCTCCGCTGGGCGAGGCCGAGCGTCAGGCCAGGCCCTGCAGCGTCCGCCTCCGCCAGGCCTCGGTCGGCCCCAGGTCGTTGAAGGTGAACACGTGGAAGCCCTCGATGCCGTTGTCGGGCTTGCCGATGTGCGGGGCCAGGCCCTTGATGATCTTGTCGGGACTGTAGCCGCCGGGCACGAAGAACCGCCAGAACATGCTCTGCTGCTTCTTGAGGAACTTGGCCGACTCGCCGACGCCCAGGCCGCCGGAGACCCGCAGCAGCTTCTGCCGGTGCACCGCCCCGGGCACGCCGACGTGCACCGGCAGGTCGATCCCGTGGCGCTTGAGCTCTCGCGCCCAGGCCAGGATCACCTTCGGGTCGAACACGATCTGGGTGGTGATGTGGGTGGCCAGGGCCGCCTTCTCCCTCAGCGCCTGGAGCAGCACCTCGTCGTCGACGGCCGGGTGGCCCTCGGGGTGGCCCCCGATCCCGATGTCGGTGAAGCCGTGGGGGAGCTCGTGCAGCGCGACCAGCAGGTCGTGCGCGTTCTCGAACTCGGTCGGGGTGTCGCTCGGGTCGCCGCCGACGACGAACACGTCGGTGACGCCGGCCTCGCGGCAGCGGGCCACGATGTCGGCCAGGTGGGCGCGGTCGCGCACCTGCTGGGCCGACAGGTGCGGCGCGACGGTGTAGCCGTGGCCGACCAGCCTGACGGTGAGGTCGACGGTCGCGTCCTGGCCCTTGGCCGGAGAGGCGGTGACGGTCAGCCGCACGTCCTTCGGGACGTGCGCCAGAACGGCCTCCTCGGTCTTCTTGAAGGGGATCACCTCGTAGCCGAGGGTCGCGAAGACCTTCTTCAACGAGGCTCGGGCCGCAGGTTCGCGGACGGTGATGGCGCGGTTCACGCAGGTCGCCTTCTCTCCGTGGGGCAGCTCGACGGCCGTGGTCCGTCCCTCCGGCCGGGGAGCGAGGACCAGGGACGCCGATCGAGGACGGGGCGGCCCTCCGGTGCGTCCGGGCCGCGCGTCGACGTCCCGGGGAGGCCGGGGTCGTGCCAGGTGTACACCGCCCGGGCGACGGACGCCATCGACCACCCCTCGCACGTGCCGCCCGCACCGGCTCACGGCGGACGGGTTGCCATGTCGGCCCCTCCATCGTGACCGGCGCCACGTGGTCGTGGGGACGGCGGTGTGGCGGCACCTGTCCCGCCGGATCGGCCGTCCGCCGTACGTCGATTGACCCGGTGTACGCGACACCCGACGCGCACCACACCGGACGGCGCACCGTCGCCCCGACGACCTCCCCGGCGGCGGCCGGCCGGTCGTACCGGTCCGGCAGGGATGTCAACATCGACGTCAGCGGGATCGACCACAGCGGGTGGGTACCGGAGCAGTCGTCGAGCGCGCCGCCAGGCCGCCCGGAGTGGACAAGGACCGGACGCGTGGACAGGAGGGGTCGGCGTGGACCTCGCAGCACGGACCGCCACCGGGAGGTCTCCGGAGTCGAGCGACTCCTCCGGCGAGGTGGTCGAGCACGCACCGGACGGTCTGGCGGTCATCGACGCCGACGGGCGCTTCCTCGAGGCGAACCCCGCAGCGGTGCTGCTGTGCGGGCTGGTACCCGGCGCCGTGGCGGGCACCCGCTCCCCGTTCCCCCCGCCGGCCGCGGCGACCACCTCGCGGAGGGCCGGGGACCAGACGGTCGAGTGGGCGGCGCCGGGGTCCCGGCGCGAGTTCAGCTACGTGCTCCAGGAGGTCCCCGGGCGGGGCAGGTGGGTGGTGTCCTTCCGGGACGTGACCGTGAGCCGGTTGCAGCAGCGGCGTCTGGCCGCGATCGCCAAGGCCGCGTCGAGCGTGGCCTCGAAGCGGTCCCTCACCGGCACGCTCGAGGCGCTCGCGCAGGAGGTGGCGCGCACCGACTCGCTGGCCGGCGTGCAGATCCTCACGGCCAACTCCGCAGGCGACCGGCTGCACGTGATGGGCGCCGCCGGCTTCGGGCGGGCCGCCGACTTCTTCGAGAAGCTCATGGAGTGCCGCGCCCGGGGCGCCCGGCTGCTGATGCTCGAGGCGCTCGACGAGCGCGAGCCGGTCGTGATGGCCAACCGGTACGCCGCGGTCATGCAGGACCCGGCCTGGGCGCCGTTGCGCGAGCACCTGCGGCACCCGCGGTGGGACTGGTTCGCCAGCGTGCCGCTCCTCGCACGCGGGGAGCGGGTCGGCATCCTCAACGCCTTCTTCGCTCCCGGGCAGACCGTGGGGGAGACCGAGCTGGAGTTCCTGCTCGCCATGGCCGAGCAGGCCGCGATGGCGGTCGACCACGCCTCGCTGCTGGAGCGGGAGCGGGACGTCGCCCGGCGCGAGGAGCGCCAGAAGCTGGCCCGCGACCTGCACGACTCCGTGGTGCAGCAGGTCTTCTCGATGATGATGCAGGCCAAGTCCCTGGGGGTGCTCGTCCGACGCGGTCTGCCGCCGGCGCCGGAGACGGTGGCGCAGGTGGCCGACGACCTCAGCAGCACCGCCGAGGACGTCCTCGCCGACCTGCGGGGCATGGTGGTCGAGCTGCGCCCGGGGACCACCGTGCAGCACGGCCTGGCCGCGGCGCTGCGGTCCCTGCTGGACACCACGGCGGCTCGGACGGGGCTGCAGGTGGAGCTGGACGCCGACGACGCCGGCGGCGAACTGGCCGGCCTCGACGGCGACCTGCTCGAGGACGTCTACCGCATCGTCGCCGAGGCGGTCCACAACAGCGTCAAGCACGCGGCCGCGGGCAGCCTCTCGGTCCGGCTCGCGATGACCGCGCACGGCCGCCGCCGGCGGCTGGTCGCCGAGGTGAGCGACGACGGGCGCGGCCTGCACGGGGACGGCGGGGAGGACCGCGCAGGGACGAGCGCGTCCGGCGGCTTCGGCATGACCGTGATGTGCGAGCGCGCGGCCCGGTGGGGCGGCACCGTGCGGGTGCACGAGGTCCCCACCGGCGGGACGAGGGTGCGCCTCACCCTGCCCGTGCCCTCGGCGGTGCCGACGCCCACCACCCACTGGACGGCCACGACGTGACCGCGCCGAGCCTGATCCGGGTCCTGGTCGTGGACGACCACGCGGTCGTCCGCCGGGGCGTGGTCGCCTACCTCGAGGCCCTCGAGGACGTCGCGGTGGCCGGTGAGGCCGGCAACGGCCGTGAGGCGCTGGACCACCTCGCCCGGGCGGCCGCGCACGGCGAGCTCCCGGACGTCGTCCTGATGGACCTGCAGATGCCGGAGGTGGACGGCGTGACGGCGACCGGTGAGATCGTGCGCCGCTTCCCCGGGGTCAAGGTGGTGATCCTGACCAGCTTCGGGGAGACCGAGCGCGTCCACGCGGCGCTGGAGGGGGGCGCGTCCGGGTACCTGCTCAAGGACGCCGGCCCCGCGGAGGTCGACGCCGCGCTGCGGGCAGCCGTCCAGGACGAGGTCTTCCTGGACGCCGCCGTGACGCGCAGGCTCACCCAGGAGATGCGCGCTCCGCGCACGGGGCTCGGGGTGCTCACCGCCCGGGAGAAGGAGGTGCTCGTCCTGGTCGCGGAGGGCAGGTCCAACAAGGACATCGCCGAGCACCTGGTCATCAGCGAACGCACCGCCCGGACCCACGTCAGCCACCTGCTGAGCAAGATGGGGCTGACCTCCCGGACGCAGGCGGCGCTGCTCGCCGTCAAGGAGGGGCTGGTCCAGCCCCGCTGACCGCAGGCTGCGACACAGGCTGCGACACAGGCTGCGACATCCGTCGCGTCCGCGGCGCGACAGCCACGGCCCCCACGTCGGTCAACCGCGCGATCCGTCTGCCCACCCCGCCTCCTACCGTCACAGGCAGCCGGGATCGGCTCTCCCCGCGCCGCCCGACCGCTCGCCGGAGGGAGGACCGCGTGACCGCCGCCTCCGGGTCAGCCGTGGATCCCGCTCCTCTCCAGGTCGTCTGCGCCGCAGCCGGGATCGACCTGGTCGTCCCGCCGGGCACCTCGATCCTCGACGCCGTGCGCGACGCCGGGCTCCCGGTCACGGCTGCGTGCACCGGAGCCTGTTGCGGCTCCTGCGAGACACGGGTCCTGGAGGGGGAACCGGAGCACCGCGACGCCGTCCTGACCGCCGAGGAGCGGGCCTTCGGGGACACGATGATGATCTGCGTGTCCGGTGCCCGCAGCGGTCGGCTGGTGCTCGACCTGTGACCGGGCGGGTCGTCACCCCGCCCTCGCCTGAGCGGGGCCGGCAGCCACGACGGATGACGTAGGCGGGCCGGGTGGCGGCGGCGGCCCCGGCGGTGACATCGGGCCGATCCGCGACGTCGCCGTCCTGCCTACCGTGGACCGTGGCAGCGGACGTCGGCACGACCGTCGTCGTGCCGGATCCTTCGGAGGAGGCGGCGCCCGTGAGGTCCCCGGTGGCGGAGCGCGTGCCGGCATGAGCACGTTCGTCCTGGTCCACGGGGCCTGGCACGGCGGGTGGTGCTGGGACCGGGTGGCCCCCAGGTTGCGCGAGGCGGGCCACGACGTGCACGCGCCGACGCTGACCGGGTTGTCGGAGCGGGCGCACCTGCTCTCGCCGCTGGTGGGCCTGGAGACCCACGTGGAGGACGTCGTCCGGCTGATCGACGTCCTGGGGCTCACCGACGTCGTCCTGGTGGGGCACAGCTACGCCGGTCAGATCGTGACCGCCGCCGCCGACCGGTGCCCGCAGGCCGTCGCCCGGCGCGTCTACCTCGACGCGTTCGTCGGCACCGACGGGGAGGCCGCGCGCGACCTGCTGCCCGAGACGGTGGAGCACCACTGGGCGCAGTCCGCGGCCGAGCAGGGCTTCGGCTGGCTGGTGCCGGTGCGCAACCTGTCGGTGCTCGGGGTGACCGAGCAGGCCGACGTCGACTGGCTGAGGCCGAGGCTGACCCCGCACCCCTGGAAGACCTACACCGACCCGCTGCGGCTGACCGGTGCGGTCGACGACGTCCCCGCGGTCTTCGTCGAGTGCGTCAGCTGGATGCGGGTCTTCGCCGGCCAGGCCGATCGCGCCCGCGGGCGGGGGTGGCCGGTGCACGAGCTGGAGACCGGCCACGAGGCCATGGTCACCGCGCCGGAGGAGCTGGCCGGCGTGCTGCTCGAGTGCGCCGGGCGGGAGCTGACCCGATCGGGAGAGACGGGAGTCTGACGTGGAGTTCCTCGTCCGGTCCGAGAACCGGCTGCCGCCCGACACGCCGGCCGAGCGGCGCGAGGAGCTGCGGGCCGCCGAGCGTGCCCGGGCGGTGGAGCTGCGGGCCGCCGGCATCCTCAAGCGGCTGTGGCGGGTGCCCGGCCGCAACGCGACCATCGGCCTGTACGAGGCCGCGGACCCGGCGGAGCTGCACGACGCGCTCGTGTCGTTGCCGATGGCCCCGTGGCTGGACGTCCACGTGGAGGCCCTGGCCACCCATCCGCAGGAGCGGACGTGAGGACGTCCGGCGCACCGGTACTCGAGGAGGGAAGGGCCCCATGAGCACGGACGCCACGGCAGGCCGCTTCGACGTGCCCGGGACACCGGTCTTCGACGGGCAGACCAGCCGGCGCGGGCTGCGCATGAACAGGATGTTCATGAGCCTGCGCTCCGCGGAGAACCGGGAGCGGTTCCTCGCCGACGAGGCCGCCTACTGCCGGGACTCCGAGCTGACGCCCGAGCAGCAGCAGGCGGTCCTCGACCGGGACTGGCAGGCGATGATCGACCTGGGCGGCAGCATCTTCTACGTGTACAAGCTGGCCATGATGGACGGCCGGTCGATGCAGTACCTCGGCGGCGTGTTCACCGGCACGACCGAGGAGGAGTTCCAGGCGGCGATGCGAGCGAGAGGACGGCGCGATGGCTGAGGTGATCTGGGGTCTGGCGACCTCGCACGTGCCCTCGATCGGCGCGGCGATGGACCGAGGCAGGACCGAGGACCCGAACTGGAAGGACCTCTTCGACGGCTACGCCCCGGCGCAGGCGTGGCTGGCCGAGCACCGGCCGGACGTCGCCATCGTGGTCTACAACGACCACGCCAACGGCATCGACCTGGACATCGTGCCGACCTTCGGGATCGGCACCGCCGAGCGCTACCGGGTCGCCGACGAGGGTTTCGGTCAGCGCCCGGTGCCGGACGTGGTCGGGGACCCCGACCTGTCGCTGCACCTGCTGGAGAGCCTGGTCGACGAGGGCTTCGACCTCACCGTCTTCCAGGAGCTCGACGTCGACCACGGGCTCACCGTCCCGCTGTCGGTGTGGACGCCGGACCCGGGGGATGCCTGGCCCTGCCCGGTGGTGCCGCTGCTGGTCAACGTCATCCAGTACCCGCAGCCCACGGCCGCGCGGTGCTACGCCCTGGGGCAGGCGCTGGGGAGGGCGATCGCCAGCTACCCCGAGGACGTCACCGTGGGGATCCTGGGCACCGGCGGGATGTCGCACCAGCTGGCCGGCGCCCGCGCGGGCTTCATCAACCCCGAGTTCGACACCATGTGGCTCGACACGATCGGGACCGACCCGGTGCGGCTGGCCGCGCTCAGCCGGGAGGAGCTGATCCGGCAGGCCGGCTCCGAGGGCATCGAGCTGATCATGTGGTTGATCATGCGCGGCGCGATGAACGAGCAGGTGGCCCGGGTCCACTCGCACTACTTCCTGCCGGCGTCCAACACCGCGGCCGGCATCGCCCTGTTCGACAACCGGGTCCCGCAGCCGGCCTGAGGTCGGCGGCCGGCGCGTGCGCCGGTCGCCGACCCGCCTGCGGCCCGATCGCCCGGGCCGCAGGCGGGTCGTCGACGCAGGCGCCGCCGCGTCCGCGGGGGTCAGCGGGACCGGTAGCTCTCGCGGGCGAAGTCGACGAACGGCACGGGGGCGACCGTCGCCCGGATCTGCACCTGCTCGTGCGGCTCGACCTGCGGCTTCGCCGAGTTCGGCTGCTCGCCCCAGAGCACGGTCACCTCGGTGCCCGGCTCGCTGTGCGCCGTGTCGACGGTGGCCAGCGACACCATCGTCCGCTCGTTGGCGAGGTAGCCGCAGTCCAGCGAGATGCCGACCTGCTGGCCGTCGGCGAGCACCACGTCCTCGTGGTGGGTGGCGTAGCGGGCCTTGGGCATGTCGATGTACTTCGCGCCGGGCCCCTCCCGGTACAGCGACCCGATCGCCGCGGTGACGTCGTCGGCGTTCCAGACCAGGGTGACCTTGGTGCGCGGCGGCGCCTGCGCCATCCGCTCGAGGGCCGCCCGGCCGACGAAGTCGTGGTCGAACCTGACGGTCTTGCCGTACCCGATGTCGTAGGGGGTCAGGTAGTAGTCGGTGATGTCCGCCGAGTCCAGGCTCCCCCCGATCGAGCCCACCTTCTCGACCGGGAGCCACTCGCGGTAGGCCCGCACCAGCGGGTCGTCGGAGAAGATCGCGGGCATCGGCGCCGGCACCCACCCCGACTCCAGGTTGGCCGTCGAGTACGCCTTGGCGCCGACCCGCACGAGGCCGTGGTCCTCGCCCGCCTCGAGCAGGGCCGTCAGCACCGCGTCGCCGTCCGCCCAGGGGCCGAACAGCTCGAAGCCGGGCTGACCGGCCATCCCGTGCCGCAGTGCGCGGACCCGGCGACCGGCGATGGTGAACTCGGCCGTGTTGAAGAACCGGACCTCGGGCAGCGGGGCGCCGGTCACCTGCTCGACCAGCGCGGCGGCGGTCGGGCCCTGCAGCTCGTACCGGTACAGCCTGGGCGGACCCGACGTGCGGACGGCCGAGTTGTCGTCGCGCTCGACGGTGGCCTTGTGGTCGCCGCGCTCGAGGTTGAACGTCACCCAGTCGATCACCATGGGGTGCCCGACCAGGTCGAAGAGCTCCTCCTCCAGGTGGAAGAGGATGGCGTCCCCGACGAGGTACCCCTCCGGGCTCACCGCGACGAACTGCTTGGCCTTGCCCACGCCGAAACCGGCGAAGCTGTTGACGGCCAGGTCGCTGAGCAGCCGCAGGGCATCGGGGCCCTCGATGAACAGGTCGGTCATGTGGTGGGACTGGTCGAGCAGCGCGCACGACTCGACCCACGCCCGCTGTTCGGAGCGCCAGTTGGTGAACTCGGGCCGCACCGGGAACGTGCTCGGGGGGAACTGGAGGTTGCGCAGGAGCTCGACGGGGCTCCCGACCCGGGCCAGGGCCGCGGCCAGACTCTCGGAGGACATGACGGGTGGGACCTCTCGTCTCGGGGGAGGAACGCCGGGGGCGGGTGGCGCGGGCCTCCACGCCACCCGGCCCCGTCCGTCGGCTCAGGCGGTCGCCTTGCTCCGCCAGCCCGCGTGGTAGGCGTCGCGAGCCGTCTCGGCGTACGGCGCCGGGCTCACCACGGCCCGCACGGCGAACTGCTCGTGCGGCTCGACGGTGGTCTTGGCGGTTCCGCCGTCCGGCTCGCCCCAGATCACCCGCACCTCGGCGCCGAGCGGCACGTCGGGGTCGACCGTGGCCAGCGACAACCCCTTGCGCTCGTTGGCGCTGTAGCCGGTGAAGACCGAAGCGCCCACCACGGTGCCGTCGGCGTCCACGACCGAGTCGAAGTTCGACGACCCGTAGTTCGCGTTGGGCAGGTCGAAGACCTGGTACCCCGGCGCGGGGGCCACGATCCCGCCCAGCAGCTTCGTCAGGTCCTCGTCGTTCCACGCCAGCGTCACCTTGCGGCGCTGCGTGGCCGGGTCGATGGCCTCCAGCGCGTCCCGGCCGATGAAGTCGTGGTCGAACTTGACGAAGGAGCCGTAACCGAGCTCCCAGGGGTTGAGGTAGTAGTCCTCGATCTCGTCCGAGACGAAGCTGCCGGCCAGCGCGTTGGTCGCCTCGTAGCCGTTGGCCGGCAGCCACTCGCGGTACGGCCGCAGCTCCTCGCTGGTGTAGATCGCCGGCAGCGGCGACGGGATCCAGCCGGACTCGAGCGTGTTGGACGAGTAGGCGCGCGAGCCGCACGGCTCGAGCCCGAACTCCCGGCCCACCTCGAGGATCGTGTCGCGGACCTTCTCGTAGGACTCGTAGGGACCCCAGATCTCCAGGCCCGGGGCGCCGGCCATGCCGTGGCGGAGGGTGCGGACCTGCTCGCCCCCGATGTTCATGGAGTCCATGCGGAAGAACTTCAGCTGCTCGAGGTCGCCGCCGTGCAGCTTCTCGATGATCGGCCAGGCGTTGGGGCCCTGGATCTGGAACCGCCACACGTCCCGCGACACCGCCTTGCCGTACGGTCGCGACGGCGAGCGCGGGTCGTTGCGGACCTCGACGTCGTAGCCCTTGGAACCCTTGAACTCCAGCCAGTTCGCCACCGGTGCCCGGCCGACGAAGACGTACTCCTCCTCGTCGAGGTGGAACAGGATGCCGTCGCCGATCACTCCGCCCTCGGGCGAGACCGGGACGAACTGCTTGGCCATGTTGACCGGGAAGTTGGCCACGCTGTTGATGCCGGTGTCGGAGATCAGCTTCAGCGCGTCCGGGCCGGAGATCCACGTGTTGTACATGTGGTGGGACTGGTCGAAGAGCACCGCGGTCTCCCGCCACGCCTTCTGCTCCCGCCGCCAGTTCGTGAACTCCGAGGGGACGACCGGGTAGATGTAGGTGCCGAGCTGGGAGTTGCGCAGCAGGCCGACGGTGTCACCGGTCTGGTCGAGCAGTTCCTGCAGGTTGTTCGCGGTCATGTGCGTTCCGTTCTCGTGTGGTCTCCACTCAGCACCGCCCCCCGGAGCTCGACCTGGTGGCGTGGCACCCCCGGGGGGACTCCGGTGTCAGGGACGACCGGCCGGTGCTCTCGTGCTCGGACAGGTGGCGTCGGTGGCGGCGACCGGGCCTCGCCTGCCCGGGGACTGCCTCCCAGGAGCCCGCCCGCCGTCACGTCTCTGAGTACCGTAGGACTCCCCTGTGGGCCGGGCCACAGAGAGATGGCGGCATCCGCTACGCCGTTTCGGCAGCCGGTACCGCGTCGCCCGACCCGTCGGGCACGCGTCATCTGACTCGGGCAGGCCGGCGCGCGGCCCGGGGACCAGCGAGCGCAGTGAGGAGGCTGGCGGTGCCCTGGTCGAGCACGTCCGCAGAGGCGGGGCCGGGTGCGGCGCGCCGCAGTCGCCGGCGGTCGCACGGGAGCCCGGGAGGTGCTCAGGCCGCGGCCGGGGAGGCCACCCGCTGTGCCGCCGTCCTGAGCCTGATGGCCGCCGGGGTCGTCGCGGCCGCGCAGATCGGCAAGGGCGCCGCCGCTCTCCCCGTCCTCCAGGTCGAGTTCGGCCTGAGCTCGTCGGCCGCCGCCTGGTACCTCTCCGTGATGAGCGCGCTGGGGGCGATCGCCGGCGCCGTGCTGGGCTGGGCGGGACAGGCGCTGGGCTTCCGCCGCCAGGTGCTCCTGGGGCTGGTCACGATCGCGCTCGCGAACGTCACGGGCGCCGCCGTCCACACCACCGTCGCGTTGCTGGCGACCCGGGTGGGGGAGGGCCTCGGGTTCGTCCTCGTCGTCCTGGCCGCTCCGGGGCTGCTCTCCGAGCTCTCGACACCCGCGCACCGCCGACTGGTCGTCGGCGCGTGGGGCGCCTACATGCCGGTCGGTTCGGGTCTGGCCGCCCTGCTCGTGCCCCCCGCGGTCACGCTGGTGGGCTGGCCGGGTGCCTGGCTCGTCGATGCCCTGCTGGCCGTGGGCGCCTGCGTGGCGGTGGCGCGCTGGGTGCCGAGCGCGTCGGCGCGCGGCCTGCCCGGCGTCGACGGGCTGCTCCGTGCGGTGCGCTCGCCGGGGGTGCTGTGCCTGGCCGCCGTGTTCGCGCTCTACGCCGGGCAGTACCTGGCGGTCCTGGGGCTGTTCCCCGCCGTGCTGGTCGGGGACGGCGCGATCTCGCTGCGGACGGCGGGACTGCTCAGCGGCCTGGCCTTCCTCGCCAACGCCCCGGGCAACCTCGCGGGGGCGTACCTGCAGCACCGGGGGGTCCCCCGGTGGTGGCTGATCGTCCTGGGCAGCCTGTGCATGGCTGCAACCGTGTGGGCCGCCCAGGACGCCGACCTGACGCTGGGCCTGCGGATCGGCGCGGTCGTGGTCTTCTCCTCCACCGCGGGGCTGGTCCCGTCGTCGGCCTTCAGCGGCGTCGCGGCGATGACGACCGGCACCAGCTCCGTCGGCGCATCGGTCGGGCTGCTCATGCAGGGCTCGAGCATCGGTCAGCTGCTCGTGCCGCCGCTAGTCGTGGCGGCCGGCTCCGCCGTCCCGTCGTGGACGACCAGGCCGGCGACGCTCTCCTGTCTGGCCGCGCTCGCCGTCGTCGGCGGCGTCCTCTACCGGGGGTGGGAGACGCCCCTCGGCCCCGTGACCGGCCGGCGCGCAGATGAGCCCTGACCGCCAGGGACGGTCCGGGATGGGTCAATTGTCCCGAATCCCGCCGCTGCCGTGTGCGGGAGTCGATCGTGACGTTGACGTGATCGACCCCACAGCTAGCCTCTCATAGCCTGCTTCGCGGGCAGCTCACGGCGGGCGGGGACGCACCGCTCACCAGTGCCAGGACGCAACAGCTCGGAGCAGAACGCGGCGCCTCGGGCTCCACCCCGCGGCCGGTGTCGGGTACCGGACGGTCGCGGCGGAGCGGAGGCCGCGGCGCGGCCGTGGACAGGAGGTGGCCGACGTGCCAGGTGGTGCCGATGCCGCGGTGCACGCGGGTGGCAGGTCGCCGGCGCCCGACCGCGGACCGGCGGGGCGACGCCGGACGAGGAGCCGGACGAGGAGCCGGACGAGGAGCCGGACGTGACCAGTCGACTGTCGGTCCGCGACCTGTCGCTGCACTTCGGCGGCATCCAGGTGCTCGACTCGGTCGGCCTGGCGGTCGAGCCGGACACCATCGTGGGGCTGGTGGGCCCGAACGGGGCGGGCAAGACCTCGCTGTTCAACTGCATCAGCGGCCACTACCGCCCGACCTCGGGGTCGATCCTGGTCGACGGTGTGCCGACACTGCACCGGCCACCGCACCGGATGGCCGAGCTCGGCCTGTCCCGCACCTTCCAGCACCCGGCGCTCCAGCTGGACGCATCCGTCCTCGACAACGTGCTCATCGGCGCGCACACCCGACTGAGGGGCGGTGCCCTCTCCTGGGCGCTGCGGCTGCCGTTCACGATCTCGGGGGAACGCCGTGCGCGGCAGCGGGCGGGAGAGCTGCTCGACCACCTCGGGCTCGCCGGGGTCGCCGACCGGCCGGCCGGATCGCTCGCCCACGGGCTGCACAAGCGGGTCGAGCTGGCGCGGGCCCTGCTCTCCGAGCCGCGCCTGCTGCTGCTCGACGAGCCGGCCGGCGGCCTGCCGCACGCGGAGGTCGAGCAGCTGATCGAGACCATCCGCGCGATCCGCACCGAGTTCGGCCTCACCATCGTGATCGTCGAGCACCACATGGGACTGATCTCGGCGCTCACCGACCGGGTCGTCGTCCTGGTCCAGGGGCGCAAGCTCCTGGAGGGGACGGCGCTGGAGGCCCAGCGCCACCCCCTGGTCGTCGAGGCCTACCTCGGGAGGACCGCCGCATGAGCGAGCTCGCCGGGCCGGAGCGCAGCAGCCGCACGGGAGCAGCCGACGGGCGGGGGAGCGGCAACATCCTCGAGCTGGAGGACGTCCGGGCCAGCTACGGCCGCGCGGAGGTCCTCCACGGGGTGTCCCTGCAGGTCAGCAACGGCGGCGTGACCGCCGTGCTGGGCGCCAACGGCGCGGGCAAGACGACGACCCTGCGCGCGATCAGCGGCATGGTGACCGCGAAGGGGCGGATCGACCTGGACGGCCAGGACGTCCTGGGCTCCCGGCCGGACCAGGTGGCGCGGATGGGCGTGGCCCACGTCCCGCAGGGCCGCGGGACCCTGGACCAGCTCTCGGTGCGGGAGAACCTCCTCGTGGGGGCCTACCAGCGGCGCGACCGCAAGGCCGTGGAGGCCCAGATCGCCGAGTGCTTCGAGCTGTTCCCCGCGTTGGCCCGGAGGCAGACCTCCACGGCCGGCAACCTGTCCGGCGGCGAGCAGCAGATGCTCGCCGTCTGCCGTGCGCTGATGAGCCGGCCGCGGCTGCTGCTGCTCGACGAGCCGTCACTGGGCCTGGCCCCCCGCACCGCCGAGGAGGTCTTCGAGGCGATCGGGCGTCTGCAGAAGGAGACGGGCCTGTCGATGCTCGTCGTCGAGCAGACCGCCGCGCTCGCGCTCGCGCTCGCCGACACCGCCGTCGTCCTCGAGATCGGCCGCACGGTGCTGACCGGCCCCGCCGAGGAGATGGCCGGGCGGGACGAGGTCCGCCGGGCCTACCTCGGCGACTGATCCGGCACGGACACCGAGACAGGAGGGAGGAGACCCGTGCAGCACGCGATCCAGCAGATCGTGGACGGGTTGGCGGCCGGGTCCATCTACGGGGCCCTGGCCCTCGCGCTGGTGCTGGTGTACCGCGCGACGGGGATGATCAACTTCGCGCAGGGGCTGATGGCCGTGGCCTCGACCTACATCGCCCTCACGCTGTGGCAGGCGGGCTCGCCGATCGGCGCGGCGGTGGCGGTCGCGATCGCGGTGTCCCTGGTCCTCGGGGCGGTGACCGAGCGGCTGGTCATTCGCCGGTTCGAGGGGGCCTCGCCGCACACCGCCGTCGTCGTCACGGTGGCCCTGCTCATCCTCATCAACGGCATCGTCGGCGCCATCTGGGGGTACAACTCCCAGCCGTTCCCGTCGCTGTTCCCGACCGGCACCGTCACGGTGGGCGGAGTGGTCCTCGCGATCCCGTCCCTGGCCACGATCGGCGTCCTCATCGCCGTCGTGGTCCTGCTCCAGCTGCTGTTCCTCAAGACCAAGCTCGGCCTGGCGCTGCGGGCGGTGGCGAACAACCCGGAGTCGAGCGCGCTGTCCGGGCTCAACGTCGGCCGGCTGTTGATGGTCGGCTGGGCGCTGGCCGCCGGGTTGGGGGCCCTGGCGGGGGCGCTGATCGCGCCGAAGGTCTACCTCGACCCGGGGATGATGGACACGATCCTGATCTACGCGCTGGCCGCTGCCGTGCTCGGCGGCCTGGACAGCCCGATGGGCGCGGTCGTCGCGGCCTGGATCATCGGCGTGTCCGAGAACCTCGCCGGCACCTACATCGGCTTCATCGGCAACGACCTCAAGATCGGCGTGCCCCTGGTGGCGATGTTCGTGATCCTGCTGACCCGTCCGCAGGGTCTGTTCGGCCGCAAGGAGGCGGTGCGGGTATGACCACCACGGGAACTCCGTCGCCCGGCGCCACCCGCGTCGGTCCGGCCAGGCGCCCGGCGTCGGCCCCCCTGCGCGTGCTCACGGTGGTGGCCCTGGTCGCGGGGGTGATCGCGATCGCGCTCATCCCCTTGTCGGCCACGCCGTACACCAACTACCAGCTCAGCGTGGTCGCCGCCTTCGCGGTGGCCATCCTGGGGCTGAACATCGTCAGCGGTTACGCCGGCCAGATCTCGCTGGGGCAGAGCGCCTTCATGGGGCTGGGCGCCTACGCCGCGGCCTTCGGGGTGACCCACGGCTGGCCGGTGGTGGCCAGCTTCCTGCTGGCCGCCCTGCTGCCCGCGGTCGTCGGGCTGGTCGTCGCGATCCCGGCGGTCCGGCTGCGCGGCAACGCCCTCGCCACGGTCACGATCATCCTGCCGATCCTCGCCGTGCCGCTGGCCAAGCGGTTCTCCGACATCACCGGCGGCTCCGAAGGGCTCAACGTCGACTGGATGCACGCGCCGGCCGGGGTCGGGCTGGACGACGACCAGTGGCGCTACTACGTCGTCGTGGCCATCGCCGCGGTGCTCTTCCTCCTCGGTCGCAACATCGTCGTCGGCCGGATCGGCCGGGCGTTCGCCGTCGTCCGCACCAACGAGGCGGTCGCCTCGGCGATGGGCATCTCGGCGCACCGCTACAAGGTGCTGGCTTTCACCATCGCCTCCTTCTACGGCGGCGCCGCGGGCTTCCTGTACGTGGCGGTCGTCCAGTTCGCCAGCCCGGATCTGCCGAACTTCCTCGTCGCCATCAACATGCTGGCGGCCCTGGTGATCGGTGGTTTCGCCAGCCTCTGGGGCTCGGTCGTCGCGGGGTTCTTCTACGTCTACGTGCCGGTGTTCGCCGGCGCGGTCGACCCCTCCCGCACCAACATCTTCTACGGTGCCGCGCTGCTCCTGGTGCTCTTCATCGTGCCGGGCGGGGTCTCCGGTGGGGTCAGCCGGTTGGTCCGTCTGCTCGTGGGCCGCCTGTTCGGCCGCCGCCCGCCCGCCCGGGACGACGACGCGCTGACCGACCCGCAACCGATCACCTCGACGCAGCAGGACACAGCCGTGCCTGATGCCAGCCCCGACGGCCTGCGCTCCTCGGTGGGCCCCCGAAAGGAAGTTCCGTGAGACCAATCGCTCGCACCACAGGCTCGGCCTTCGCCGTCCTCGCCGTCACCGCGCTCCTCGTGGCGGGCTGCGGCCGCGACAGCGGCTCGTCGGGGTCCGGGGGCAGCGCCGCGGACCCCGGCATCACCGACACCGAGCTCAACATCGGCCAGAGCGACGCGCTGACCGGCTTCACCGCAGCGTCGGGCAGCTGCAACCTCGCCGGCTGGCAGGCCTACCTCGGCCGGGTCAACGACGGCGGCGGAGTGGAGTTCGGGGACGGGAAGACCCGCACGATCACCCTCAAGGGGTACGACGACGGCTACGACCCCGCCCGGGCCGTCGCCAACTTCCGCCAGATGCAGGCGGAGAACCAGTTCGCCAACGTCGGCTCCCTGGGCACGCCCACGAACCTCGCGGTCATGCCGCAGGCCAACTCGGCGCAGTTCCCGCAGGCGCTGGTCTCCTCGGGCAGCACCGCCTTCAGCGCCGACCAGGACGCGAACCCCTGGACGATCGGCTGGCAGCCCACCTACCTCGACGAGGGCCGCAACTTCGGCACGTTCCTCGCCGACAGCGGCAGGCCCCTGAGGGTCGCCGTCCTCGCCCAGAACGACAAGCTGGGGCAGGACTACACCTCCGGTCTGGAGAGCGCCATCGAGGGCTCCCAGGTCGAGATCGTGGCCCGAGCCACCTACGAGCCGACGGACCCCACCGTCGACAGCCAGGTCGCCAACCTCGCGCAGAGCAACGCCGACATCCTCTTCCAGGCCGTCTCGGTGCAGAAGCTGGCCGCCTCCGCGCTGACGCGGGCGCAGCAGATCGGCTGGAAGCCCATGGTGTTCCTGGCCTCGCTGGTCTCCAACCCCAACGACGTGATCATCCCCGGCGGCGGCGAGGCCTACCCGGCCATCTACAGCACGACCTTCATCAAGAACTTCCGGGACCCGCAGGTCGCGCAGGAGCCGGACGTCGCACAGTTCCTGCAGGACATGCAGGAGTACTCGAGCAACATCGGGCAGGAGAACATCATCAACAACTGCCTGTGGGGCTACGCCAGCGCAGCGACCTTCGTCAAGGCGCTGGAGCAGATGCAGGAGCCGACCCGGCAGGCGCTGATGGACGCCGTCCACCAGGTCAAGGCCGACGACGTCCCGCTGCTGCTGCCCGGCATCACCGTCGACGCCTCGTCGCGGACGAGCGCGCCGATCAGCGTCCTGAAGATCCAGCAGTACGTCGACGGCCGGTACCAGGTCGCCGAGAAGCTGCAGTGACACGGCCGTCCCGCGGTGCGCCCACCGGTGGGCGCACCGCGGGACGTGCGGTCGAGCCGTGGTCACCCCCGTGCGGCGTGGCGGGACGTCGCGCCGCGGCTGCTGCGGATCGTTGACGATCCTGCTGACAGCGCCGTAGCGTCGTCTCTAGCAGGACCGGGGGACCGAGGGGTGGGTCGCGTGGGTGCAGCGGCACGGGAGTCCGCCGAGCACGCGCTGCGCGCGGCGATCTCCCGCGGGGACATGCCCCCGGGCCACCGGCTGGTCGAGGGTGATCTGGCCGAGCTGATCGGCGTCAACCGCAGCAGCGTCCGGCTGGCGATCGACGCGCTGATCGCCGAGGGCCTCGTCGAGCGGATCCCGAACCGGGGCGCGCGGGTCAGGGTCGTGTCCACCGAGGAGGCGGTCGCGATCACCGAGTGCCGGATGCCGCTCGAGGGCCTCCTCGCCCGCAAGGCCGCCGAGCGCATCACCGACGGGGAGGTCGGCCGCCTGCGCGCCCACCTGCACGCCATGGGGGACGCGGTCGACTCCGGGGACCTGCTCAAGTACTCCGAGCTCATCGCGCAGCTGCACGGCATGGTCCGTGACGCCGCGCGCCATCCCGTGGCCGCCGAGCTCGTCGGGCGGCTGCAGGCCCAGCTGGTACGCCACCAGTTCCGGCTCTCGCTGCGGCCCGGGCGCCCCCGGGTGAGCCTGCGCGAGCTGACCGCCCTGGTGGACGCCGTCGCCGCCCGCGACCCCGACCGGGCCGAGGCCGCCGCCGTCGCCCACGTCCGCAGCGTCATCGCCGCGCTGACCGAGCCCGGCCAGGACACCGGAGGTCTCGCATGAGGACCGTCGTCGTCACCGATCCGCCGCGCGCCGACCCCGGCGACGCCGAGGAGCTGGGCGGCTTCGGCGTCGCGACCGTGCACGAGGCGCTGGGCCGGGTGGGCTACCTCGGCCCGCAGTTCCGGCCGGCCTGGCCCGGCGCGCGGATCGGCGGCACCGCGGTCACCGTGCTGTGCTGGCCGGGGGACAACCTGATGATCCACGTCGCGGTCGAGCAGTGCCGGCCCGGCGACGTGCTGGTCGTGGCGACGAACTCGCCGTCGACGGACGGGCTGTTCGGCGAGCTGTTCGCCACCGCCCTGGCGCAGCGCGGGGTGCGGGGCGTGGTCCTGGCCAGCGGCGTGCGCGACGTCGCGGAGCTGCGCGAGATGGGCTTCCCGGCGTGGTCGACCGCGGTCAGCGCGCAGGGGTCGGTGAAGGCCACCGCGGGCGCGGTCAACGTCCCCGTCGTCCTGGGCGGCCAGGTGGTCCACCCCGGTGACGTCGTCGTCGCCGACGACGACGGCGTGATGGTCGTCCCGCGCGCCGACGTCCCCCGCGCGCGCTCCGCGGCGCAGGCCCGGGTCGACAAGGAGGCCGCCAGCCGCGCCGCCTTCGGCCAGGGGGAGCTCGGGCTCGACCGGTACGGCCTGCGCGACAAGCTCCCCGAGTTCGGCATCGAGTACGTCCCCTACGAGAAGTATGCCGAGGGACAGCCGTGAGCTACGACGACACCGGGGTCCGCTGCACCATGCTGCGCGGCGGCACCTCCCGCGGGCTCTTCTTCGAGGGCGAGGACCTCCCGGCCGACCCCGCCGCCCGCGACGACCTGCTGCTGCGGCTGATGGGCACCCCCGACCCGCGCCAGATCGACGGCCTGGGTGGTACCACCTCGCTGAGCAGCAAGGTCGCGATCGTCTCGCCGTCCGACGACCCGGACGTCGATGTCGACTACCTGTTCCTGCAACTGGGGGTGGAGGAGGCGACGGTCAGCGACCGGCAGAACTGCGGCAACATCCTGGCCGGCGTCGGCCCGTTCGCCGTGGAGCGCGGTCTGGTGCCGGCCGGGGCGGACCAGACCAGCGTGCGGATCCGGATGGTGAACTCCGACAGCGTCGCCGTCGCCACGTTCCCCACACCCGGCGGCCGGGTCGAGTACCGGGGTGACGTGGCGATCGCGGGCGTCCCGGGGACGGCCGCGCCGGTGGTCCTCGCCTTCACCGACACGGAGGGCTCGGCGACCGGCGCCCTGCTCCCCACCGGGCAGGTCCGCGACACCGTCGAGGGCATCGAGGTCACCTGCGTCGACAACGGCATGCCCGTCGTCCTGGCGATGGCCGAGTCGTTCGGCCTCACCGGGTACGAGTCCGCCGAGGAGCTCACCGCCGATCCCGCGCTGCTGGAGCGGATCGACGCGTTCCGCCGCAAGGCCGGCCAGCTGATGGGCCTCGGCGACGTCTCCACCGCCTCGGTGCCGAAGACGGTGCTGCTGGCCGCGCCGCGGGACGGCGGCCAGGTGTGCACCCGCTCGTTCATCCCGGTCCAGCCGCACACCGCGATCGGCGTGCTGGGCGCGGTCAGCGTGGTCACCGGGATGCTGCTGCCCGGCGCGGTCGGTCACGAGCTGACCGCCGACTGGCCGGCGGACAGCTCCCGTGTCGACGTCGAGCACCCGACCGGCCACCTGATGGTGGACGTCGTCGTCGACGGCTCGGTCAGCCCGCCGCGCGTCGTCCGCTCGGGCGTGGTCCGCACCGCCCGGAAGCTCTTCGACGGCACCGCCTTCCCGCGGGCCTGAAGAAGGACCCCGTCCTCCCCACCCCTCGCAGGCTCGGGGCGGGACCCGGGACGGGGCCGTGCAGGAGGGCCACCGCCCGACCCGACCCGAAGGGAGTCCCGTGCCGCCGCTGCACGACATCGCGCACCTCGCCCACGTCGAACTGCTCACCGACAAGCCCGAGCAGAGCCTCGACTTCTTCGTCCGCTACCTGGGCATGACCGAGAACGGCTCGGCCGGCGACTCGGTGTTCCTGCGCGCCTGGGACGACTACGAGAACACCACCATCAAGCTCACCGCCGCCGCGCGGCCCGGCGTGGGCCGGACGAACTTCCGGGCGAGCACCCCGGAGGCGCTGCAGCGGCGGGTGGAGGCGATCGAGGCCACCGGGCTGGGGAGGGGCTGGCAGGACGGCGACCCCGGCTACGGCCCGGTCTTCGTCTTCACCGACCCCGACGGCCACGAGATGGGCGTCTACCACGAGACCGAGTGGTACCAGCCGACCGGTGACCTGAAGCCGGCGCTGAAGAACCAGGCGCAGGCCTACCCCGGCCGCGGGGTCAGCGTGCGGCGGATCGACCACATCAACTTCCTCGGCGTCACCCCGGTGGAGAACCGCGACTTCTTCGTGGACACCCTCGGGGCGATGGTCACCGAGCAGATCGTGCTGGACGACGGGACGATCGCCGGCACCTGGACCACCTTCACCAACAAGGGCTACGACGTCGTCTGGACCAAGGACAACACCGGGACGTCGGGCCGGCTGCACCACCTGTCCTTCGCCGTCGACAGCCGGGACGACATCATCCGGGCCGCCGACCTCGCCCTCGAGCACGGCGTGCACATCGAGACCGGGCCGCACAAGCACACGATCCAGCAGAGCTTCTTCCTCTACGTCTGGGAGCCCGCCGGCAACCGGATCGAGCTGGACAACCCCGCCGCCCGGCTGGTCTTCGCACCCGACTGGGCGCCGGTCAACTGGTCCGAGGCCGAACGCGCCAAGGGTCAGGCCTGGGGGCTGAAGACCATCGACACCTTCCACACGCACGGCACGCCCCCGGTGCAGCCCGACGAGCCGATGACCCCGGAGAGCGACCCCGAGGGAAGCGCCTGGTGAGCACCCGGATCGCCGTCCTGGGCCTCGGCGAGGCCGGGTCGGAGATCGCCCGCGACCTGGTCGCCGCCGGCGCCGACGTCCGCGGCTACGACCCGCAGGCCATCACCGTGGACGGCGTGCGCCCGCGGGGGAGCGAGGCGGAGGCGGTCGCCGACGCCGACCTGGTGCTCAGCCTCACCAGCTCGCACGACGCCATGACCGCGCTGGACAACGCGCTGCCGGCGCTGCGCCCCGGCACCCTGTGGGCCGACCTCAACACCGCCAGCCCCGGCCTCAAGGTGGCCCTCGCCGAGAAGGCGGCCGAGCGCGACGTCCCGGTGGTCGACGTCGCGCTGATGTCGCCGGTGCCGGGCAAGGGCCTGCGCACGCCGATGCTGGTCTCCGGGCAGGCGGCCGACCGCTACGTCGAGCTCCTCGCCGGACTGGGCGCCGACGTCGCCGTCCAGCCGGGACCGGTGGGGACGGCGATCTCCCGCAAGCTGCTGCGCAGCGTCTTCTACAAGGGGTTGGCCTCCGCCGTCGTCGAGGCCCTGCGGGGCGCGGAGGCGGCCGGCTGCGCCGACTGGCTGCGCGGCAACATCGCCGCGGAGCTGGCCGGCTTCGACGAGCGGACCGTCGACCGCCTGGTCGACGGCACGCACACGCACGCCCGGCGGCGCGCCGACGAGATGGCGGCCGCGACCGACCAGCTGCAGGAGCTGGGCGTCCCGGCCCGCATCGCCGCGGCCGCCCGCGACCTGCTCGTCGAGCTGTGCGAGAGCACGCCGGCCCGGCTGACCGCCGTCGCCGAGGTCCGCACCGACGCGCCGGCCCGCTACGCCAAGCAGCTGGTCGGCCACCTGGGCCGGCGGCTGACCTGGCAGACCGACGGCGACACCTCCCGGGCCGCGATCGGCGACGGGGTCGGCACGGTCGTCGTCGGCGACGGCGTGCTGACGTTGCGGGCCGCGGCACCGGACGCCGAGACCCTGGCGCGCATCCAGCACGTGCTCGGCAGCCACCTGGAGCGGTTCGGGCAGCGCAACGAGCTCGCGGTCGTCTGGGGAGCGGAGCTGCCGTGATCATCGACTGCCACGGGCACTACACCACCGCCCCGGCCGCGCACACCGCCTGGCGGGAGCGGCAGGTCGCGGCCTGGGAGGCCGGGAACACGCCGCCGCCGTACCCGTCGATCGGCGACGACGAGATCCGCGAGACGATCGAGGGCAGCCAGCTGCGGCTCATGGACGAGCGCGGCATCGACGTCACCCTGTTCTCCCCGCGCGCCTCGGCGATGGCCCACCACGTGGGTGACGCCGCCGTCAGCCTGGAGTGGGCCCGCCGGTGCAACGACCTGGTCCACCGGGTGACCACGCTCCACCCCGACCGGTTCGTCGGGGTCTGCCAGCTGCCCCAGTCCCCCGGAGCGGGCATCGAGGGCTCGATCGCCGAGCTGCGGCGGTGCGTGGAGGAGCTGGGCTTCGTCGGCTGCAACCTCAACCCCGATCCCAGCGGCGGGCACTGGACCTCGCCGCCGCTGACCGACGAGAGCTGGTACCCCTTCTACGAAGCGGTGATCGAGCTCGACGTGCCGGCGATGGTGCACGTCTCCGCCTCGGCCACCCCGGTCTTCCACGCCACCGGGGCGTACTACATCAACGCCGACACCACCGCGTTCATGCAGCTGGTGCAGGGCAACCTGTTCGGCGACCTGCCCGACCTGCGGCTGGTCATCCCGCACGGCGGGGGAGCGGTGCCCTACCACTGGGGCCGGTACCGGGGGCTGGCCGACATGCTCGAGCAGCCGCCGGTCGAGACCAACGTGATGGGCAACGTCTTCTTCGACACCTGCGTCTACCACCAGCCGGGCATCGACCTGCTGCTCGAGGTCATCGACACCCGCAACGTCCTGTTCGGGTCGGAGATGGTCGGCGCGGTGCGCGGGATCGACCCGCGGACCGCCCACCACTACGACGACACCCGCCGCTACGTCGAGGCGTCCTCGCTGGACGACGACGCCCGCGCGGCGGTGTTCGAGCACAACGTGCGGCGCGTGTACCCCCGGCTCGACGCCGTGCTGCAGCAGGCGGGGCGATGAGGGCCGCGACCGTCGTCGTGCCGGTCCACCGCACCTGAGCGCCCGGCCGTCCCGGCCGCCGTCGGCCGGCTGGCCTGCCGCCTGACGGGGCCCGACGGCCCGGACCCCCTCGGCGACCAGGTCGAGCCTCGTGGACACGGCGGGGGCGCACGACGCAGCAGGTCAGGGACGCCCGTCGTCCGGGACGACGTCGAGGACCTCGGCGGTGACGGCCCTCGCCTCCGTGTCGAACTCGGCGTGCAGCACCCGGAACACCTGCTGCGCCCGCTCGGCGGGCCACCCCTCCGGCAGGTGCCGGGCCGGCAGGCGCGGGTCGCGGCGGATCACCCGGCTCCTCTCCGGACGGTGAGCGGCCGGGCTTCGCGGCGTCTTCGACCGCGTCACGTCCTCAGCGGTGGTGATCGCCGCGATGCGCCCTCGCCAGGCGCCTCCCGCGGAGTGACTCCAGGCCAGGCGTCGGCGACCCACAGCGGAGGGTCGCCGGTCGGCCACGCCGACCGTCGTCGAGGAGGCCGCATCCGCCCGCACCGCCGAGCGCGTGGCTCACGTGCAGGCCCACGCTGTGGTACGGGACCTCGACCGGCGTTTCAGCGGAGAGCACCGTCAGCGCAGGACGCGGATGGCGCACCGAGGGCCGGGAGCGGCGGCCAACCGACCGTCCGCCGTGACCAACTCGCGGTTCAACCGCTCGGCCAGTGCCACGTAACAGGCGTCGTGGGCGCTGACGTCGGCGCGCAACTCGAAGGCGCGCCGCACCAGTCGCAGCGTCGGGACACGCTCGAACCGCAGCTGCTGCAGGTGCCCGACGGCAGCCTCGAAGCGCTGGTCGCTCAGCGTGCGACCCAGCCAGCGCTTGCGCAGCACCGACACGGTCTCGACGTCGACCAGATCAGGTGCGGTGACCTGATCGACGGCGCGCAGCTCACCGCGGGCGGCCTCCCCGGCCGCCTGGTCGTCGGCGAGGGCGTTGGCCACGATGGAGGCGTCGACGACGATCACCGCGCTGTCAAGATCGCGTGGCCGTTGCCGTGGCGGGTCCCGCATCGGGACGGACGGCCTGGCGGTCGGCAACGCGGTGTCGGAGGAAGCTTTCGTGGTGGCGCGTGGTGGCCTTGCGCCACCTTCGTGGTGCGCTCGGCGTTCGTCGAGCCGGACAGTGGGCTCACCGCGCCGCGCGCTCGATGGGTCTAGAGCGATGCTGGCGCCCCGACGCGCGGTCAGCAGTCGAACACCGACCAGCAGATGTCGTTTCGCAACCGCTGGTCGTCGAGTACGAGCTCGCGAATCGCCTCAGGGAGCTGGTCACGCTGCCACTGGCACTCGAGTCGCCCTGCGGCCTCGCCCTCGCCTTCCGGCGCGGCAGCACGTGCGGCTCTGATCGCATAGGCGGCCGCACCGAGCTCGTGCGCGGCGACATGGGCGACGGCCCCGGCCTGGCCAGCAGCGTATGCGGCATGCCGTGCTGCCCCACGCAGGTTGCGGGCCGCGCCCATGGCATGGCCGCCCGCTGCGCGAGCCTGGGTCATCTTGACCTCGCCACGTACCCAAGCGCGAGCATGCTCGATCGCCTGACGCGGTCGCGTGTCGTCAGGTTGAGCCGACTCGAAGAGCTCGAGGACGTGCTCCGCGCACGATGCCGCCCAGAGAGCGAGGAGATGGTGGTCCGAACCGGTGAGGGTCCCCCCGCGGCGGATCGTCACCAAACGAGGGTCCCGGACCTTCGGGAGGATCATGGTCGACACTCCTGTCACTTGCACCCCGCCACCCGAGGGCGGCGCACACGCCACCAGGCACGCCCCCGAGTGGAGCCTGCAGACCCAGCGGTCGATCCGTCGACGCGACGTGTTCGCGAGCTTCCGACGCTCGAAGCGTCCGGATCTGCCTGATGGGACGTCCGATCAGTGGTGGTGGCCGTGCCGGCCGAGGGTCTCCACGGGGGTCGCGCCGGGGCGGGTCCACTGCGGCACGGGTCGGCTGGTCGGGCCCCAGGTGGCGACGCCGTCGGCGTCCGAGCGCCAGTACCAGCAGGCCTGGCGGGCGTCGGACGGGTGCCCCTCGCGGACATCGCCGATCACGGGCCAGCCCTCGGGGTTGTCCTCCCATGCCTCGCCGCGGCCGGAGGGCGTCATGTCGAGCAGGCCCAAGGACCCGTTGACCGGCTCGTTGCCACGGCCCGTCGTGGAGTAGGTGAGGAACACGCGGTCGCCGTCACGCAGGAAGCAGGTGATGGAACCCATGCTGCCGCCGACCGGCGCGTCCACGTCGCGCACCGAGTACCAGGGCTGGGTGTAACCCGTGAACTCGACGTAGGAGGCCACCTCGTCCCAACGGCCCGTGGTCAGGACGGCGAACGAGACGCCGCGGGCGTTGAGGTAGACCGCGTCCTTCACGTGCCAGGCCGAGGTGGTGCAGCCCTCGCACTGCCCCTGGTGTGGCGCGCCGTCGTACCACATGTGCTTGTAGACCACGAGCTCGTCGCGGCCCTGGAACAAGTCCAGGAACGGGACCGGGCCGTCGGGTCCGACGACCTCGACCGTCCCGTCGAGCTCCACCATCGGCAGCCGGCGGCGGGTCGCGGCGAGGGCGTCGCCCTCGCGGGTGTGGGCCTTCTCGCGGACCAGGAGCTCGTCACGGGCGGTCTGCCAGGTGGCCAGGTCGACGACGGCCGGGCGGCCGGGCAGCGCGGTGGTCGGGTCGTCCGGCGTGGTCGTCATGGTGTCCTCCGTGGTGTCTCGTGTCGGGCAGCGTCGAACGACGTCCTACGACGGTCACCAGGACAGACTCGCGACCCGGCCGGACCTCATCGCGGCAGGGGGCACCCTCGCCCGAGCCTGCACGGACCACGTCGGGCTGACGAGTTCACGGACGCGTTCCGAGACGCTTCTGGCGCGCTGGACGCGTGAGTGGCGGCTTGGCGCACACACCAGCCCTCTGCAGGTTCATGGCGGTCGGCGATGGTGCGCCCCCGGCCGCAATGCGTGGCCGGGAGGTACAGCGGAACCGCAAGGCCAGCGGTACGGGCTCTTCCCGCCTGATGGCCGGCAGCATCACCGTGGACGTGCTCAGCGACGGCAGCAAGCGCTACCGGTCGCGGTACCGCGATGCCGGGGGCCGACAGCACGAGAAGCGGTTCACGCGCAGGGTCGAGGCCCAGCGCTGGCTCGACGAGCAGACCTCGGCGATCGTCACGCAGACCTGGACGGCGCCGGAGCCGGGCCGGGTGACGGTCGAGGCCTGGACGGCACAGTGGCTGGCCGCGTAGACGCGCCTCAAGCCCAGCACGCTCCCGCTACCGGTCGCTGCTGCGGCCCCAGATCGCGCCGCTGGGGCCAGCACCGCCTGGCCGATGTCACCCACGCAGAGGTCGCCGCCTGGATGGCCCAGCTCGTCGCCGGCGGCCTCGCACCCGCCACGGTGCGCCAAGCGCACCGCGTGCTCGCGCTCATCCTCACCCTCGCCGTCCGCGACGGGCGCATCCCGCACAACCCGGCGACCGGCGTCCCGCTGCCGAGGGCCCGTCGCGCAGAGCCCCGCTTCCTCGCCCGCGAGGAGGTGGAGCGGTTGGCGGACGCAGCGGGGGAGTACGGCGACGTCGTCCGGCTGCTGGCCCACACCGGGCTCCGGTTCGGGGAGATGGCCGCCCTGCGGGTCCGCCGGGTCGACTTCCTGCGCAAGCGGCTCACCGTCGCCGAGAGCGCCACCGAGGTCGGCGGCACCGTCGAGTACGGCGCGCCGAAGACGCACCAGCAGCGCACCGTGCCGATCCCCGGCGTGCTCGTCGAGCCGCTCTCGCGACGCTGCGAGGGCAAGGGCCCGGACGACCTGGTCCTGACCTCGCCGGGTGGTGCGGTGCTGCGCTCGGGCAACTTCCAGCGGCGGTTCTTCGACCCGGCGGCCAAGACGGCCGGGCTGGAGGACCTCAGCCCGCACGACCTCCGGCACACCGCCGCGAGTCTGCTGGTGGCCAGCGGGGCGAACGTCAAGGCGGTCCAGCGGATGCTCGGTCACGCGTCCGCGGCGATGACCCTCGACGTCTACTCCGGGCTCTTCGACGACGACCTCGGCGCGCTCGCCGAACGCATGACCGCCGCCCACGAGGCGTCCGTCACCAGACGTCACGGTGCGTAGTGTGGGCACGGGCCCATCGCCAAGATCGACGATCGAGCTCCGGGTCGCTGACCTGCACGTGTACCGGTGGGGCGGGTGGGGCTCGAACCCACGACCCAGGGATTATGAGGGATCTCAGGGCCCTCCGCTGACCTGCATGATCATCGGTGATTTGCCCTCTGGGCTGCGGTTTCCCCGTTGGCGGTCGATGGCTGGCGACGGCCCGAAACGGTCCTTTTGTGGGCATCGTGTGGGCACGGTGTGGGCACGGTCTATACGCATACAGGGCAGAGGTACGCAGTCCGTGAAGCACGGCGGGAGCTGTCGTGGTCGGTCGTGACCCACGGGAGAGCCCACGTCGGACGTCCCCGAGGACGAAGCCCACGAGGACCCATCGCTCCGTCCGAGCCGTCCTGGGCGGCGAGGAGGCCGCTCCCCGGCCGGCCGAGGGTGCCGGCTGCGCCGGGCCGCCGGAAGGGCGCTGCGCGTCCCTGCGGGATAGGTCTGCGGCCCACCCTTCCCCCGACCCGGCGCAGCCGGAAGAGGCTGGTTGTGGGGAGCGGGCAGAGGTCTGGGAAGACGCCGCGCCGGAACGCCGACAGGGTGGCCACCCGCCCCTGCATCTCCGCCCACGTGGGTCGCCGTTGCGGGTCAGGCGCTACAGGTCGGCGAAGGCGGCGTCGATGAGGCGGACGGGGGGGCGCTGGGCGTCAGGGCGCCGCCCCGACCTGCGGGGCGGTGTTGGGTCCGGCTCACCGGGTGTCGTCGCGAGCGGCTGGTCACCCGCGTCCGGCGGCGAGGCCGGCGTCCAGCTCGGAACGGTCGAAGCCCAAGGCGGTGATCGCCCCGTCGAGGTCGGTGCGGTTCCCGGTGTCGGTGGCTGCCCGGGACAGGATGAGCGCGGTCTCGCGAAGGTCAGACTCCAGGCGGTCGAGAGTCGGTGTAGATCGCAACCCTGTCTCCAGCGTCGTTCACAACGTGACCCTTGGGGACGAGACGGTGGTCAGCCTGCCTGCACGTACGCTCCGATGGCACGGCGGATGGCCTCCGAGACGCTGATGCGTTCCTCGGCAGCGCGCAACAGCAGGGCGCGCTTGAGCTCCGGGTCGAGGCGAACGGACTCGACCGAGGCCGCTGACGAACCGAGCGGCGGGCGTCCGCCGCGACGACGCTGGATCGCCTCGACGTCGTAACCCTGTTCGGCCTCGTCTGCCATCGCCTCGACCGCCTCATCGGTGATGGCACTGCCGTCCCCTCGAGTTCCATGAACCCCCGACATGGTCACCATCCCTTCGGTAGCAGGCTCCGGTACTTCGGTCTCATGCCCATCGCGTGAATGACTGCCGGACCCTGCGGCCGGTCCAGTACAACCAGCTCCAAGAGGTTCCCCGCACGGTCAGGCCCCAGGACCAGATAGCGCAGCGGGTCCTCGCCGACCTCATCGACGGCGAGGGCGCCACGAAGGGCGTGGTGGATGTCCTCGTCGGCGACCCCATGGCGGAACGCCGAGCGGAGGATCTCCACCCACCAAACGTACTACGAAACTGTGCCGGTGGGGGCTCCCCTAACGGTCACGAGATCCTTGGGTGGCCCGAGCCCGCGCCGATCCGAGGTCGGGTATTCACCGCCTGGTCTCGTACCTGGTCAGGAGCACGCCGTCGGGAAACGTCCGGGTCTCCACCAGGTTCAGGTTCACCCAGTTGTCCAGGGCCGTGAAGAACGGCGTGCCGCCGCCCACCAGGACCGGGTGGGTGACGATCGCGTACTCGTCGATCAGCCCGGCCCGCATGGCCGCCGCGGCGAGGGTGGCGCCGCCGACGTCCATGGGACCGCCATCCTCAGTCTTGAGCCGGGTGATCTCGGTGACAGCGTCGCCGGTGACCAGGCGGGTGTTCCAGTCGAGCGCGCTGGTCGTCGAGGAGAACACCACCTTCGGCATGTCCCGCCAGCGGCGGGCGAACTCGATCTGCGCCGGTGTGGCGCCAGGCTGCTGGTCGGCGGTCGGCCAGTGGGAGCTCATCGTCTCCCACAGTTTGCGCCCGTACAGCGCCAGGCCCGTCGCTCCCACCCGGTCGGACCACCACTGGAACAGCTCGTCGCTCGGCACGCTCCAGCCGAGGTCGTCGCCGGGCGCGGCGATGTAGCCGTCCAGGCTCAGGTTCATGCCAAAGGTCAGTTTCCGCATGGCGTAGCCTCCCGTGAGTCGGTATTCGGCGTACAGACCAACACGGCGCGGAAAATTGATCGGTCTGACCACACCGAGGGCCGGTTGACCACCGCGCCAAGCGGATGCTCCGTACGGAAGGGAACGACGACCGGCACAGCGCCCCGTAGGACGACCGGTAAGCGAACCCCAACCGGGAACACCGCAGGACAGAGCGGGTGCCCCTCGCCCGATATCCCGTAAGACCCGCCCGGTGAACCTTCCCGCACCGGGAGGACAACCGGGACACCCTGCCGCCCGGTCGCAGCCTCGTCGTCCGACTGCCGCTCAGCATCCACGCCACCGGGTCGCAGGAGACCGGTGACGCGAGCCGGTACACCGCGGAGCTGATCGTCATCAGCACCTGCAGCCGGGAAGACGGCGACTGCTCTCAGTCGACAGTCGCCGTAAACGACCAACACCATGGCGCCCGCGACGACTTCACGCCCGCCAATCCGGCCTTTCCCGAGCAAGCTCAGGTCTTCACCAAAGAACGGCACGCATGCTACCAATGGAGGTAGACCGGGCCCCGCTTCGCGGGGTGCATCGCCGTTTCTAGGGGTGACCTGTTGGTCATTGTTGGGTGGCATTTAAAATGCGCGGTGGAATGAAGGTGTACGCCGGGGCGCCAGCGGCTGCCCGGGCGTACCTGGGGGCCGACCGCAGCCGGGCCGATGACTACTACCTGGCCGAGGGCACCGGCCTGGCCCGCCGCTTCGTGGCCCGCGACGGGCGGGTGCAGGAGCTCGCGGCGCTCGCGGGGGAGACCTACGAGACGTGGACGGTCGGCCACGATCCGGACACCGGCTCCCCACGAGGGCGGCTGCGCACCGAGGAGCGCGCGGTGGGGTTCGTCGAGGTGGTGGTCAACGGTCCGAAGTCCTGGTCGTTGGCCGCCGCCCTGCACCCGGACATCGCCGTCGCCTACGACGAAGCCCAGGACCGCGCCGCCACCCAGATCATCGGCTGGCTGTCCGGGCACGCCACCACCCGGGTCGGTCCGCGCGGCGGGCAGGTGCAGGTGCCGCTCGAGGGGCTGGAGGCGGTGACGGTGCGGCACTACACCTCCCGCGCCGGAGATCCGCACCGGCACCTGCACCTGCACCTGCAGATCAACGCGAGGGTGTTCGCCGCCGGGCGGTGGCGGGGGCTGCACACCGTCGGCATGCGGGACTTCCTGGCCGCGATCAACGGGATCGGGCATGCCGCGGTCGCCTGCGACCCGCACTTCCGAGCCGCACTCGCCGGCCACGGCTACACGCTCCATGCGACTGGAGAGATGCGGGAGCTTGCCGCCTACGTTGGTCCGTTCAACGCCCGCGCGGCGCAGATCGGCCGGAATCTGGACCGCTACGAACGCGACTGGATCGCCGCGCACCCCGGCGAGCAGCCCGGCCCGGCACTGCGGCGGCCCTGGGACGCCCGCGCGTGGGCCGAGGCCCGCCCCGACAAGGTCATCCCCCGCCCCAGGGCCGCCTTGACCGCGCGGTGGCGGGCCGAGCTGACGGCGCTGGGCTACCGCGACTCGGCACGCCCGGTGGCGCTGGCGCCCACCCCGGTCGGCGCGCTCGACCGCGATGACGTAGTGGAGCGGATGCTGACCCGGCTGGCCGCCGGCCGGTCGGCGTGGAACGCCGCCGACGTCCGCGGTGAGGCGGAACGGTTCATCGCCACCGAAGGCGTCGTCGCAGATCCCGCGGTGCGCATCGAGCTGGCCGAGGACCTCACCACCCGCGCGATGGCCCGCTGCGTCCCACTGCTGGAACGCCATGGGGCGTCCGAGCACGTCCGGGCCTGGACCTCGCCGGCGGTACTGGAGGTCGAGGCCGACCTGACAGCGCGGCTGGCCGCGCGCGGCGCCCACCATGGGCGCGACACCGACTTGCGCCCTGACCCGAGTGCCGAACGGGGTCAGCTGGATGCCGGGCAGGCCGCCGCCGCGGCCGCGCTCGCCGGAAGCCGGCCGCTGGTCGTGGTGGAGGGCGCGGCTGGCGTCGGCAAGACCACCACCCTGGCCGCCACCCGACAGTTGCTCGAGAGGGACGGGCGCCGGCTGGTGGTCGTCACCCCGACGCTGAAGGGGGCCAAGGTCACCGCGGTCGAGGTCGGCGCCGCCGCCGGGTCGGCGGCCTGGCTGGCCCACCAGTACGGCTGGCGGTGGAGCGATGAGGGCGCCTGGACTCGGCTGGCCGCCAGCCGGGCCGACCCGGTCACCGGCACCACCTACGCCGGTCCCGACGAACGCGCGTGTCTGCGGGCGGGCGACCTGCTCGTGGTCGACGAGGCCGGGATGCTCGACCAGGACACCGCCCGCGCGCTGCTGACCGTCGCCGACGAGTGCGCGGTGCGGGTGGCGCTGCTCGGGGACCGGCACCAGCTGTCCGCGGTCGGCCGCGGCGGCGTGCTGGACCTCGCCGTGCGCCACGTCGACCCGACCGCGCACCTGACGCTGCAGGCTGTCCATCGCTTCACCAGCACGGACGGCGCGGGCCTCACCGTCCCCGATGGCGAGTACGCCGACCTCACCCTGGCCATGCGCACCGGTGAGGACCCGGGCGCGGTGTTCGACGCACTGGCCGCCCGCGGCCGGATCCGCCTGCACGCCGACCCGCGGAGCTGCAGGCGGCACTGGCCGCGATCACCGCCGGGCACCACCGCAAGGGCGAACGCGTGGCCGTGGTGGTCGACACCCGCGAGCAGGCCGCCGAGCTGAGCACCGCGATCCGGCAGCGGCTGGTCGCCGACGGCCGCGTCGACGACCTCCGGGCCGCGGTCACCGGGTCAGGGCAGCGGATCGGCGCCGAGAACCGGATCGTCACCCGCCGCAACGACCGCGCCTTCGGGGTGGCTAACCGCGACACCTGGACCGTCGTCGCCGTCGGCCCCCACGGGGAGCTGACCGTCGTCCCGGGCGATGTCACCCCGGACGACGCCGTTCCTCCGGGTGCCGCCTCGTCGAGGGCGGGGGAGCGGGTGCTGCTCGCCGGCTACGTCACCTGCCATGTCGAGCTGGCCTACGCCAGCACCGCGCACGGGGCGCAGGGTGACACCGTCACCACCGCGCACGTGGTGATCGGCGAGCACACCGGCGCGGCGTCGGCCTACGTCGGGATGACCCGCGGGCGCACCGCCAACACCGCCAACACCGCCCACCTGGTCGCCACCGACCCAGCCGCCGCACGCGAGCAGTGGATCGCCGGCGTCCGTCACCAGACGTCACGGTGCGTAGTGTGGGCACCGTGTGGGCGCGGGCCCATCGCCAAGATCGACGATCGAGTTCCGGGCCGCTGACCTGCACGTGTACCGGTGGGGCGGGTGGGGCTCGAACCCACGACCCAGGGATTATGAGTCCCGTGCTCTGACCGGCTGAGCTACCGCCCCGGTGGCCCCAGCCTGCCAGACCGCCGTCCGGTGCGGCGGCCTGCGTCCGGGGAGGCCGTGGTCGCGTCGACCGCCGTCCGCGCCTGCCCGCGGAGCGCATCGGAGCCGGCCCTCCCCGCCGCCGCCATCCGGGCCGACCCGCGCGCCAGGGCGTCCGGGCTCGACCCGGATGGGCCGGCAGCGCGCCGACCGGGCGGTGCCGGACAGGGGCGCAGCAGCACCCGAACGGGTGATCGGCCGCCCACTGTGTGCGATGTCACTCGGGACGCCGGTCACGCCGGTCCGATCCGCGCGGTGAGCGCGGGACGGACGGGGCAGATGAGGCAGGCGCGGGCGTCCTCGCAGGTCGGCCGCCAGGTCTCCTGACCCGCGCCGCCAGCGGGCCGCGGTCCTCCGGTCACCGGGTGTCGCGAGATCGGCAAGGAGGCGCACGCGGTGCGTTACTCGATCGTGACCGACGGGGTTACGCCGTAGTAGCTTTCCCGACGGCCTCGCCGGGCTACTGCTCCTCGACACCCGAGGGCCCCGGCCGGGCCCCGCCGAACCGCCGACGTCCGGAGCCGGACCGAGGCGGACCGGGGACCCACCGATCCACTGGGGTGAGTCCCGCCTGCGCTCCGGGCGCAGGCGGGTAGGGCGCCGTCCGGCCCGAACCCGTCAGCTAACTCGGTAGGCGGTCGCGAGGATGGGAGAACCGTCGCCTTGGCGACCCTGCACCACCTGACCACCCTGCGCGGCCCCCGCCGGGCCGCCGTCGTCAGCGCTGTGGTCGCCGGTCTGCTGGCCGGCGTGCCCGCCGCCTCCGCCGCTCCCACCAGCGCCGCCTCGGAGCAGGCGCAGCTCGCCGAGCAGGTGGCCCGCATCGAGGACCAGGTCGCGGCCGCCGAGGAGCAGCTCCAGCGGATGACCGTGGAGGCCGAGGCCGCCGCCGACGCCGCCCTGGTCGCCCGCGCCCAGCTGGCCGCCGGTCAGGCCGAAGCCGCCCGGACCGCCGCGGAGCTGGCCGACGCCCGGGCCGACGTCGCCGGCGCCGAGGAGGACATCGTCGACCTGAGCCGCGAGGCCTTCATGGGCGCCGACGACCGCTACGGCGACATCGAACTGATCCTGGACGCGCACAGCCCCACCGAGCTGCTGCAGCAGGCCGCCACCATGGAGGTCATCGGCGACCACCGCGCCGAGCGGCTGCAGGAGTTCCTCGCCGTCGAGCAGCGGGTCGACGAGGCCGACCGCGCCGCCCGGGCCGCCGTCGTCCACCTCGACGAGCTGGCCCGCGCGGCCGACGAGGCCGAGGCCGCCGCCGACGCCCACCTGGCGCAGGCACGCGCAGAGCACGACGCCCGCGCCGCGGAGAAGGCCGCCCTCGACGCGCAGCTGCGCTCGGCCGGTGAGCGCCTGCTCGCCGCCCAGGGCGCTGCGGACCCGGGCGCCGCCTGGACCGAGCGTCAGGTCCAGCAGCAGGCGCTGGCCGGCGCGCAGAGCACCTCCGGCATGCCCGCCGCCGGGCGGGTGACCTCCTGCTACGGCCCGCGCTGGGGGACCGTGCACCAGGGCGTCGACATCGCCGCGCCCATCGGCACCCCGATCTTCGTGCCCGCCGACGGCGTCGTCCTGCAGGCCGGCCCGGCCAACGGCTTCGGCCAGGCGGTGTACGTGCAGCACGGCGACGGCCGGATCACCCTCTACGGCCACGTCAGCCGGTACTTCGTCGGCGCCGGCCAGGTGGTGACCGCCGGCCAGCAGATCGCCGAGGTCGGCAACGAGGGCCAGTCGACCGGGCCGCACCTGCACTTCGAGGTGCACCAGGGCGGGCTGTACGCCGACCGGGTCGACCCGATGCCGTGGCTGCGTGCCCACGGCATCGACCTGGGCGGCGCCTGCTGAGGCAAGTCGTGAGGCACGAGCGGAGGCCTCGAGCGTCCCCGTCCCGGGTCCCGCCGCGAGCTCGCGAGCGGCGGGGGGCAGGGAGGTCCGCTGTCAGCGGCGGCCGCGCAGCCGGCCGAGCAGCCCCCCGGCGCTGCCGAGGGTGCGGGCGGCGAGCTGCAGGATCGGCCCGCCCGGGATGCCCGGTGCGGTCTGCACGATCGGCGCCAGCGCCATCAGCCCACCCAGCTCGTGCACCCGCAGCCGCCGCCGGGTCAGCGCGACGACGGGGTTGACCCGCCCGGACGCCGCCTCGAGCAGCAGGTCGGCCGGCGCCTCCACCGCCGTCCCGCCCGGGTACCCGCCGGCCACCCGGTGGACGGTCCAGCCGCGGTCGTCGGCGGCGGCGAAGGCCCACCCGCCGTCCGGGGTGGCGAGGGTGGCGCCCCCGGTGATGTGCTCGCGGGCCGCCAGCGCCCCGGTCACGTCGGCCAGCGCGGCCAGCCCGGCCTGCAGCACGGACGCCGGGGCCGGCGGCGCGCCGCACGGCACCATGTCCAGCCCGTGCACCGCGAGCTCGTACGCCTGGCCCAGGACGACGCTGAGCAGCGGCAGCCGCCCGACCACGGCCACCGCCGGCGCGGTGTCGAGCTCCCGCGGCTCGTCGGCGAGGTAGTGGGCGGTGGCGTCCCGGTTGCGCCGCAGCGCGGCCAGCACCTCCCCCCGGGAGGCGTCCCGGTGCGCGGCGGTGACCCGCGCGTTGGTGGCGTCGACGTCGGGCGGCGTGCCCGTGCCCCCGGCGCGGGCGGAGGCGATCAGGTCGGCCAGCGCGGTGTGGTCGTCCCAGCAGCCCAGGTGCACGCAGACCTCGTGCGCCCGCCAGCCGGGCAGCCGGGTCGGCCGGTCGAGATCGACCGCCGCGGCTTGCTCGAGGAAGGCGTCCCACGCGCCGAGCACCATCCCGCCGACCTCGTCGCGTTCCGCATCGGCCATCCCGTGGTGGCGGGCCGTGCCGTCGGATCGTGCCGTGCCGTCGGATCGGGTCATGCCCGGCCCCTACCCGACGCCGCCGGGTGCCAGGCGCGGCTCGGGTCCGCCGACCCCTTGCCCGGTGCCGGCGCCACGCGCAGCCTGGTCGCATGACGCGCAGCGGGACGACGCGGGGGACGGTGGTGCGCTGGGACGACGCCCGGCGGGCCGCGATCGTGGAGGCGCCGGAGCTGCCCGGCGGGTGCTGGGTCCCGGCGTCCGTCGTCGAGAGCCCCCGGGGCGACACCCTGCGGGCCGGGCAGGTGGTCGACGTCGACTGGACCGAGCCGGGAGAGGAGGGGCTGCCCTTCCGGGCCACGCGGGTGGTGCCCCGCGAGGACCTGCAGGCCACCTTCGGCGCCTGAGGCCCCTCTCGCGGGGGAGGGCCGGCATCAAGGTCGAGCCGCTCCGCGCCGATGGGCACCGTCGTGGACGGACGAGCGGGCCGGCGGCGTCGCCGCGCAGGGGACACCCCCGCGCGTGGCGCGCGCCGGGTCGGGGTCGCCCTGCGCGCCGGCCTCTACCGGCAGCTGGCCGAGGACGCCGACCGCGCCGCCTACTGGGTCCACCACGTCCGCCTGGGCATCGGGCTCTCCGAGGTCGCCGCCCTGGCCGTCGGCGGCTACGCGGTGCTCACGCCCGGCACGCCCGCGCGGAGCGTGACCCTGCTGGTGCTGGCGTCGGTCGTGGTCGTCGGGACGCCGCTGCTGGCCCTGCTGCCGCTGGCCGACATGGTGCGCGGACCCCGCGGCAGCCTGCTGTTCTACGGCTGGAGCGTCGGGGTCACCGTGCTCGTCGCCATCGGCTCCCGGGTGGACGGCGGCGCGACCAGCCCGCTGTTCGTGCTGCTGTTCCTGGTGCTGGGCTTCATGGCGGTCGCCTACCCGCCGTGGGGCGTGGTGGTCATCGGTGCGCTGATGACGGGCAGCTACCTCGTCTGCGTGTCGCGGCCCGGCTGGACCTCCTCGGGTGCGGACTCCTCGGCGGCCTTCACCGCCGTGGTCATGGCCACCTACACCGTGCTGTGCGCCATGGCCTCGGCCAACCACTGGGACGCCCACGACCGGCAGGCACTGCTGCTGCGCACCTCCGAGGTGCTGGCCGCCACGGACCCGCTCACCGGTGCCCTCAACCGCAGGGCCTTCCTCGACCGCCTCGACGCGGCAGTTGCGGCCGCGGGAACCGGTCGCGCGGCGGTGGTCTGCCTCGTCGACCTCGACGGGTTCAAGGGCGTCAACGACCGCGACGGCCACGCCGCCGGCGACGCCGTCCTGCGCGCGGTCACCGCGGCCCTCACCGGCGTCGTCCGCGCGAGCGACGCCGTGGCCCGACTGGGTGGCGACGAGTTCGCCGTCCTCGCCGAGGGCGACGGAGCGGGGGACGGCGAGGACGACGGCGAGGACGACGGCGAGGACGACGGCGAGGACCTGGCCACCCGGCTGCGCGACGCCGTGGCGGGGATCGGCGCCGGGTGCGGCGTCACGGCCAGCGTGGGCACCACGCCGGTCCGACCCGGTGACGACCAGCACGAGGTCCTCGGCCGTGCCGACCGGGCCATGTACCGGGCCAAGGCCGCCGGCGGCAACCGGACGACCGCCCTCGGCGGGTGACCACACCGGGGTGTCGCCGCTGCGGAGGTCGGACCGTGCCCACTACGGTCCGTGAACGGCAGCCGGGCGGTGCCGGGGCGCCGGGGGACCGGCTGTGGGCGGCCGGGGGAGATCCTGTGGACGTCCTGTGGGGTGCGGCGGGCGCGCTGGACGGCGCACCGGACGACGTGGTGTCCGCGCTGACCAGCGATGAATGGTCCGGTCCGTGACCATCCGTCACATGTGACCCATCTGCACCGACTCCACTGGCGCGATGGGGGGATCTTCGTGCAAACTGTCCCCAGGACCCCGGGTCCGAGATCGTCGAACACAGCCTGTCACCGAATCGATCGTCCGTTGGGGAAGACGAGACCGATCGAGTCGATGGAGGTGCCCCGTGCAGCGACGGTCTACCCAGGGTGTCGTCTTCGTGCACGCGTGCCCGAAGGCGCTCTGCCAGCACGTCGAGTGGGCGCTCGAACGCGTCGTCGGCGCGCCGGTCTCCCTGTCGTGGGCCGATCAGCCCGCGGCCCACGGTTCCTACCGTGCCGAGGTCGCCTGGACCGGCGCCCCCGGTACGGGCGCCAAGCTCGTCACCGCGCTGCGCGCGTGGCCGATGCTGCGCTTCGAGGTGACCGAGGAGGCCAGCCACGGCAACGACGGCGAGCGCATGTCGTACGTGCCCGGCCACGGCGTCTACCGCGCACCCACCAGCGCCAACGGCGACCTGGTCGTCAGCGAGCAGCAGCTGCGCCACCTCGCCGCCACCGCGACCTCCATCGAGGCGTTCCGGCACGGCGTCGACCAGCTGCTCGGCGCCGCCTGGGACGCCGACCTCGAGGTCTACCGGCACGCCGGTGACGGCAGCCCGGTGACCTGGCTGCACCAGGTCGTCTAGGTCCCGGTGCAGGAGCCCGGCACGAGCTCGGGAGCGGGGGCAGGGGGTCCTTCGACTTCATCACGATCCGACTACGACCGAGCGGTGCCCCCCGCGCTCCCGTCGTAGGCTGAGGCCGGTCGTCCGGACGTCGGCGGGGAAGCGGCGTCCGGACGACCACAGGCTCCCCGCCCGGGCCCGGTACCTCGACCGAGGTACCGGGCCCGGGCGCGTCAGAGCCAGGTGGTGCCGTGCTCGCCGCCGCCGGTGCCAGACGCCGCTCCCCGGGTCGGAGGCGGGCGTGCCCGGTCCGCCCGGGCAGGGCCCTGCCCGGGCGGGACTGTGCGGGAGCGGCTCAGGCCGAGGTGAACACCAGCGCGATGTTGTGGCCGCCGAAGCCGAAGGAGTCGTTGACCGCGGCGGAGAACCGGGCCTGCCGGGGCTCGTGGCGCACGATGTCGAGGGCCTGCACGGCCGGGTCGTCGTCGGGGTCGTCGAGGTTGGCCGTCGCCGGCACCACCTGCTCGCGCAGAGCGAGGACGGTGAACACCGACTCCAGCGCGCCGGCGGCACCGAGCAGGTGCCCGGTCTGGCTCTTGGTGGCCGTCACCAGCACGTGCTCGCCGAGCGCGCCGCGGATCGCGGCGGCCTCGGCGGTGTCGCCGACCGGGGTCGAGGTGGCGTGCGCGTTGACGTGGCCGATGTCGGCAGGGGTCAGACCGGCGTCGCGGACGGCCGCGGCGATCGCCCGGCCGGCGCCCTCGCCCTCCGGGTGCGGGGCGACGAGGTCGTAGCCGTCGGCGGTGGCGCCCGCGCCGGCCAGCCGGGCGTGCACCCGGGCGCCGCGGGCCGCAGCGGCGTCGGCCCGCTCGAGCACCATGGCGGCCGCGCCCTCGCCCAGCACGAAGCCGTCGCGCCCCTTGTCGAAGGGCCGGGAGGCGCGCTCGGGTTCGTCGTTGCGGGTGCTCATCGCCCGCATGGCGGAGAACCCGGCCATGGGCAGCGGGTGCACGCACGCCTCGGCGCCGCCCACCAGCACGACGTCCGCCCGGTCGAAGCGCAGCAGGTCCAGGCCCCAGCGGATCGCCTCGGCCCCGGACGCGCAGGCGCTGACCGGCGCGTGCGCACCGCCCCGGGCGCCGATCGCCAGGCCGACGGCGGCGGCCGGGCCGTTGGGCATGAGCATCGGGATGGTGTGCGGGGAGACCCGCCGGGGGCCCTTCTCCTCCAGGACGTCGTCCTGGCCGAGCAGGGTCAGCGCCCCGCCGATGCCGGTGCCGAAGACGACGGCCACCCGCTCGGGGGCGACGCCGGCGTCGGCCGCCCCGGAGTCGCGCCAGGCCTCCTCGGCGGCGATGAGGGCCACCTGCTGGCTGCGGTCGAGCCGGCGGACGCGGACGCGGTCGAGCCGCTCGGTCGGCTCGGCGGCCAGCCGGGCGACCAGCTGGGCCGGGAAGTCCTGCACCCAGGCGTCGGTGATCCGGCTGACCCCCGACCGCCCGGCCAGCAGTGCGTCCCACGTGCTGGCCACGTCCCCACCGAGGGGGCTGGTGGCACCGAGGCCGGTGACGACGACGTCGCCGACGGACGTGCTCATGACGGGTTCCTCCTGGAACGTGCGGCCGGGGCCGGCGGTCGGCCACCCTTCAGGGGCCCACGCCGAGCCTGCGAGGCGTGAGGGGAAGGGTGGTCCTCTTACTGGTTCTTCTGGATGTAGCTGAGGGCGTCGCCGACGGTCTTGATGTTGCCCAGCTCGTCGTCGGGGATGGCGACGCCGAACTTGTCCTCGACCGCGGTGGCGATCTCGACCATCGACAGCGAGTCGACGTCGAGGTCCTCCGTGAACGACTTCTCCGGGGTGGCGTCGGCGGGAGCCACGCCCGCGACCTCCTCCAGGATCTCGGCCAGACCGGTCTGGATGTCCTCGCTCACGCGCAGGTCCTCTCTCTCGGGTGGGGCGGGGGTCCCCGCCGTCGGGCCGTTCGTGGCCCGGGGTCTGTGCAGTGCCCGTCAGGGCAGGCGGAACACCTGGCCGGCGAAGGTGAGCCCGGCGCCGTAGCCGAGCACCAGCGCGAGGTCGCCGCTCCTGGCCTCGCCGGACTCCAGCAGCGCGGTCAACGCCAGCGGGATCGACGCGGCCGAGGTGTTGCCCGACTGGACGATGTCGCGGGCGACCACCGTCCGCTCGCTCAGGCCCAGGCGCCGGGTCATCGACTCGACGATGCGCAGGTTGGCCTGGTGCGGGGCGAACACGTCGATGTCCTTGGGCCCGACGCCGGCGCTCTCCATCGCCTCGACGAGAGCCTCGGTGAGCTTGGTGGTGGCCCAGCGGTAGACGGCCTGGCCGGCCATCGTCATCGTCGAGCGGCCCGCGGCGATCTCGATCGCGTTGTACTGGTCGCCGTCGCTGCCCCAGGCCACTGGCCCGATGCACGGCTCGTCGGCCGCGCCGACGACCGCGGCGCCGGCGCCGTCGGCGAAGATCACCGCGGTCGAGCGGTCGGTCTGGTCGAGGACGTCGGTCAGCCGCTCGACGCCGATGACCAGCGCGTTGCGGGCCGACCCGCTGCGGATGGCGTCGGAGGCCACCGCCAGGGCGTAGCAGAAGCCGGCGCATCCGGCGTTGAGGTCGAAGGCCCCGGGCCGGGGGATGCCGAGCCGGTGGGCGACCTGCGGACCGATGCCGGGGATGGGCGCCCGCAGGCTCGCGCTGGCCAGGATCACCAGGTCGACCTGGTCGGGGTCCAGCCCGCTGGCGGCCAGGGCCTTGCCGCCGGCCGCGACGGCCATCTCGACCAGCGTCTCGTCCTCCGACGCCCAGCGCCGCTCGGCGATGCCGACCCGGGTCTGGATCCACTCGTCGCTGGTGTCCATCACCTGTGCCAGCTCGTGGTTGCTGACCCGCCGGCGCGGCCGGTAGGCGCCGAACCCGAGGATGCGCGCGCCGGGTGCGCCCGCCTTCAGCTGGATGGTCGTCACTCTGCACCCTCCGGGTAGAGACGGGCGATCGGGTCCCCGGCGTCGATCAGCTCGCGGGCGCGGTCGAGGTCGGCCGGCCCGGCGATCGCCAGGACCTCGACGGGTGCGTCCTTGCCCCCCCACTCGCGCTTGGCCAGCCCGGCCAGCGCACCGGCGGGCGGCAGCTCGATGGCGGCGGTGACGCCCAGCTCGCGCATCGTGGCCAGGCAGGCGTCGAAACGCACCGGGCTGGTGACCTGGCTGACCAGCCGGGACAGGGCCTCGGCCCCGGAGGTCACCGCGGCGCCGTCGGCGTTGGAGAGCAGCAGCCGGCTGGGGTCGGCCGGGCGCAGCCCGCCGACGAGGCCCTCGAGCTCGGCACGGGCCGGGGCCATGTACTCGGTGTGGAAGGCGCCGGCCACCGACAGCGGCAGCACCCGCGCCTTGGCGGGGGGAGCGGCCTTCAGCTCGGCGAGCCCCTCCAGCGGACCGGCGACGACGAGCTGCCCGCCGCCGTTCACGTTGGCCGGGACCAGGCCGTGCTTCTCGAGCGTGGCGGCGACCTCGTCGGGGTCGCCGCCCATGACGGCGGCCATCCCGGTCGGGGTCCGCGCGCAGGCGGCGGCCATCGCCCGGCCGCGGACGGCGGTCAGCGCGATCGCCGCCTCGACGGAGAGCACCCCCGCGAGGGCGGCCGCGGTCAGCTCGCCGACGCTGTGCCCGGCGACGACGACGTCGCGGCCGGCCTGCGGCGGGTGTGCGACCGGGCCGGGCAGCCCGCCGAGCTCGCGGGCGACGAACAGGCTCATCGCGACCACCAGCGGCTGGGTGACCGCGGTGTCCCTGATGGCCTCGGCGTCGCCGGTGGTGCCCAGCGCGAGCAGGTCGGCGTCGGCGATCGCGCCGGCCCAGCGGAAGAAGGGCTCGGCTCCCGGGAGCTCGAGCCAGTCGGTCAGCATCCCGGGCTTCTGCGCACCCTGTCCGGGGGCGAGGACGGCCAGCACCTCTCCACCGTGCCAGGGTGGGAGCCCCCGTGTGGTGGCGGGCGGCACGAAAGCAGGCGGCCGCCTCTTGGAGGGTTCCTACAACGGATCCGGGTTGGCCGGGCTGTCCTGCGAGTGGCCGTGGTGGGAACCACACTGTCCACGGAGGTCCTCAGTGCCAGAGCGAGCGCTCCGGGTCGAGGGCGGTGAGGGCCAGGGCGACCTGCAGCGTCCAGCTCCCGCGCGGGTCGGTCGCCGACATCCCGGTGAGCTCGGCGGCCCGCTTGAGCCGGTAGCGCACGGTGTTGGGGTGGACGAACAGCGCCCGCGCGCTGGCCTCCAGGTTGCCCCCGCCGGCGAGCACCGCGCGCACCGTCTCCAGCACCTCGCCGCCGGCCGTCTGCAGGGGCAGGGCGACCCGCTCGTGCAGCGTCGCCCGGGCGATCGGGTCGCCGTCGAGGGCGCGCTCGGCCAGCAGCGCGTCGGCCGCCACCGGCCGGGGGGCGCCCGGCCAGGCCCGGGCGGCGCGCAGGCCGGCGAGGGCGGCCGCCGCGGAGTCCCCGGCCCGGCCGAGTGAGTCGACCACCGGCCCCACCACCACCGGCCCGGGGGCGAACTCGTCGCTGAGCCGCTCGGCGACCGAGGCGAGGTCGTCCGCGCCGCCGAGGACGACGACCAGCTGGTCGGCGTGCACGCCGACGAGGACCTCGCTGCGCACCTGCCGGGCGGCCCGCCGGGTCGCGCCGTGCACGTCGCCGTCCCGCGGGGCCGCGCCGACGAGCACGGTGACCGGGCTCATCGCCGCCCAACCCAGCGCCGAGGCGCGGCCGGACAGCTCCTCGGAGCGCTCGCCGCGGACCAGGGCGTCGACGACGAGAGCCTCCAGCCGCGCGTCCCAGGCGCCGCGGCTCTCGGCGAAGCTGGCGTAGACGTGCGCGGTGGCGAAGGCGACCTCGCGGCTGAACTGCAGCACGGCCAGCCGCAGCGCGTCGGCGTCCCCGGGCTCGGCGACGGTGTCGACGAAGTCGTCCATGACCTCCACGGTGACCTTGACCAGGTCGACGGTGTGCTTGAGCGGCACCACGCGGGCCAGCTCGCGAGGGGCGGCGCCGAAGACCTCCCCGGTCAGCCGCGGCGGCCGGGACGGGTTGCGGCACCACTCCACGAGCGAGGCGATACCGGCCTGCGCGACGAGCACGACCCAGGAGCGCTGGTCGGCGGGCATGGTGCGGAACCAGGACAGCTCGTCGTCCATCCGGGCCACGGCGCGGGTGGCCAGGGACCCGGAGGCGCGTTCGAGCCGCCGGAGGGTCGCGGCGGACGGCGGGCGGGAGCTCACCCGGTCGGACACGCTGCCAGCGTGTCACGGGACGCCGTGTCGTGGGATCCGATGTCGGGGACAGTGGGCCCGTGGACGTACTGCGATGGGACCGGGCTCGGACGGCGCGCCGGCGAGCGCTGGCCGCGGTCGGCGCCGGCGTGGCGGTGCTCGCCGTCCTGGGCGCCGGGGTGCTGGTCGGCTTCGGCCCGCAGGTCCGCCTGGACGACGCGGTCAGCCGCGTGCTCTACGCCGGCGACGACCGCTCCGCCCTGCGCGGGGCGGTGCTGGAGGTGCTCACCACACCGGGGGTCGCCTGGTTCCGGGTGCTGGTCTCCCTGCCGGTGCTGTTCTGGCTGGGCACGCGCCGGGCGTGGTGGACGGCGGGCTGGGTGGTGACCGCGAACGTGACCGTCGGCCCGCTGACCGAGCTGCTCAAGCAGGTCGTCGGCCGGGCCCGCCCGGCGTTCGAGAACGGCGGGGCCACCTACGCCGACCTGAGCTTCCCCAGCGGGCACTCCTCGGGCATCGCCACGCTGGTCACCGTGGCCCTGGTACTGGCCTGGCCGCGGCTGTCCGCCCGGCAGCGCTGGCCCGCGGCCGCGCTCGGGGTGGGCCTGGTCGTCCTCGTGGGGCTGACCCGGATGTGGCTGGGCGTGCACTACCTCTCCGACGTCGTCGGCGGCTGGTCCCTGGGCGTGGCCTGGACGCTGGCGCTCGCGCTGGCCTTCGGCGCGCTGCCCGGCGGCCGCGCCGCCCTGCCGACCCGGGAGGCTCCGTGACCGGGCTGGTGTCGAGCGTGCTGCTGGACCCGGACGACGGCTCGCTCGGGCCGCTGCTGCGGCTGGCCGACGACCGGCTGCCGCCGGGCGCCGGCTACGGCCGGCACCGGCACCGCGCGGTCGACGTCGTCGCCGTGGTGCTCGCCGGGTCGCTGCGGCACGACGGCGGCCCGACGGCGGTCGTGCGGGCGGGGGACGTCGCCGTCCTGCGGGCCGGCACCGGCCTGGAGCACGACGAGGTCGCCGGGGACGACGGCGTCCGCGTGCTGCAGACCTACCTGCGCAGCGCCCGGCCGGAGGTCGCCCCCGCCCACGACGTGCACCCGGCACCGCGCGGCTGGGTCGACCTCGACCGGCCCGACGCCCGGCTGTGGACGGCGCCGGTGGCCGCCGGGCGGCAGGTGACCGTGCCACCGGGGCTGCTCCTGCGCGCCGGCCCCGACGGGACCAGCGTCGAGCAGCAGGACGGCGGCTGCGTCCCCGGCCCGGCGACCGCGCTGGTGTGGCAGCTCGACACGGCCCGGCCGGCCTGGGCGTCGGCGTGAAGGACCCCGTCCTCCCCACCCTTCGCAAGCTCAGGATGGGACCCGAGACGGGGCCGACGTACAGGAGAGTGGGGGCATGCCGACTCCCCCCGCCGACTTGCTCGAAGCCGCACGCGCCGACGCCGACCGGACCGTCGACCTGCGCCGGCGGCTGCACCGGCACCCGGAGATCGGGCTGCACCTGCCCCGCACCCAGGCCGCCGTGCTCGACGAGCTCGCGGCGCTGCCGGTCGAGGTGACGGTCGGGCGGAGCACCACCTCGGCCGTCGGCGTGCTGCGCGGCGCCCGTCCCGGCCCCACCTACCTGCTGCGCGCCGACATGGACGCGCTGCCGGTGCAGGAGGACACCGGCCTGCCGTTCGCCTCCGAGGTGCCCGGCGCGATGCACGCCTGCGGCCACGACCTGCACGTGGCGATGCTGCTGGGCGCCGCCCGGCTGCTGGCCGAGCGCCGCGACGAGCTGGCCGGGCAGGTCGTGCTCATGCTGCAGCCGGGCGAGGAGGGCTTCCACGGCGCACGGGCCATGCTCGAGGAGGGGCTGCTCGACGTCGTCCCCGGCGCGCCGGTGTCCGGGGCGTTCGCGCTGCACGTGTTCGCCGACCAGCCCGGCGGCGTGGTGAGCGTGCGGCCGGGGCCGATGATGGCCGCCGCCGACCATTGGCTGGTCACCGTCCGCGGCCGCGGCGGGCACGCCTCGATGCCGCACGCCGCGGCCGACCCGGTGCCGGTGGCCGCGGAGATCGTGCTGGCGCTGCAGTCCGCGGTGACCCGCCGGGTGCCGGTGTTCGACCCGGCGGTGGTGACCGTGGCGCACCTCGCGGCCGGGTCCACGAACAACGTCATCCCCGACACGGCGTTCCTCGAGGGCACGATCCGCACCCTCTCGGCGTCCCGGCGGGTCGACGTCGTCGCGGCGGTGCGCCGGGTGGCCACCCACGTCGCCGCGGCGCACGACCTGGCGGTGGACTTCGAGCACCGGGAGGGCTACCCGGTGACGGTCAACGACGCCGCCGCGGCCGAGCGGGTGCGAGCGGTGGCCGGGGCGCTGCTCGGCGCCGAGCGCAGCGTGGCCGCCGGCGAGCCGCTCATGGGCGCCGAGGACTTCGCCTACGTGCTGGCCCGGGTGCCCGGCGCGATCGCCTTCCTCGGCGCCTGCCCGCCGGGGCAGGACCCGCAGGCCGCGGCGGCGAACCACTCCAACCGGGTCGTCTTCGACGAGGCGGTGCTCCCGACCGGCGCCGCGCTGCACGCCGCGATGGCGCTGGCGGCGCTGGCCACCTGACCTGCTGCACCACCTACTGCACCAGGTAGCGCTGCATCATGTCGTGGTCCTCGTGCTCGAGGATGTGGCAGTGCCAGACGTACTCCCCGCGGTACGTGCTGCCCATGGCCAGCGGGGCGCCGCCGGCGGCGCCGGCCCCGAAGGGCACCAGGATGCGGGTCACCTCACCGGGCAGCGCCACCACGGTGTCCTTCCAGCCCCGCTCGTTCGCCGCCGGCTGCCGGGGCTGGCCCTGCAGGTACGGCGTGACCGGGGGCGGCGGGTAGGGGCCGGTGCCGGCCACCAGCCTCCCCTGGCCGTAGGTCGCCGTCCCGTAGCCGCGCACGTCGACCGCCTGCCGGTCGAGCACCTGGAACTGGACGTAGTGCAGGTGGATGGGGTGGGCGTCCCCGGTCGCGTTGACCAGCTCCCACTGCTCGAGGCTGTCGGCGGCCACCGGCGTCGTCGTGTAGTCGTCCGACGCGAAGTACCGGTTGTTCAGCAGCGGCATCGACCTGCCCTGCGCGTCCGGCGCCTCCACCAGGGTCATCGTCCGCGTGGCCGCCACCGGCCGCCCGGCGAGCCGGGTGACCGGGGTCGCGCGCAGGCTCGCGGGCAGGGGCGGCGCCGAGCCGGTGGCCGTGCCGACGGTGAACTGCATGATCTCGGGCAGCGCCGGCCCGTCCCCGCCGAACGGGTAGGGGGCCGGGGCGTCGTTGCCCAGGACGACGGTGGTGCCGGGGGCCAGCTCGGTGAAGTCCACGACCAGGTCGGCGCGCTCGCCGGGGGCGATCAGGACGACGTCGGTCTGCACCGGGGCGTCGAGCAGGCCGCCGTCGCTGCCGATCTGCCAGAACGGGAGTGCGCTGCCGGCCCGCAGGAAGCGCAGCCGGTAGAAGCGGCTGTTGGAGGCGTTGACGACGCGGAAGCGGTACCGGCTCCGGTCGACGGTCGTCGTGGGCCACGCCTTGCCGTTGACCGTCGCCACGTCGCCGAAGGACATCGGCACCCAGCCGGTCGGGTAGACGAGGGTGCCGTCCGCCGCGAAGGACCGGTCCTGGATCAGCAGGGGCACCTCGTACGGCCCGCCGGGCAGCCGGGAGCCGTCGCCCGGGTCGTCGTCGTCCCGGAGCAGGTAGACCCCGGCGAGGCCGGCGTAGAGGTTGAGCCGGTTGGTCTGCATCGTGTGGTCGTGGTACCAGAGCCCGGCCGAGGCCTGTGCGTTGTCGTAGTGGTAGAGGGTCGAACCCCCGGGGCGGATGAAGTCCATCGGGCCGCCGTCGTACTGCGGCGCGGTGGTGCCGCCGTGCCGGTGCAGGACCGAGCGCGGAGCGGTCCGGTCCTGGGTGGCCGTGCCGTCGAGCATCCCGTCGTCGATGGCCTCCTGGACCAGCGTCGGGTCGACGGCGGCGGCCAGCGGGTGCGCCCCGAGCGCGTTGACCAGGGTGAGGTCGAAGGGGACGCCCCGCCGCGCCACGACGACCGGGCCGAGGTAGGTCTGGCCTCCCTGGGCGCCCTGGTAGGCGAAGGTCGGCGTGGCCGGCAGGTCGGCGGAGAAGCTGTGTCGGGCGTTGACCATGCGCAGCGTCCCGGACCCGCCGCCGGTCGCGTCGAGGACGCCGAGGTCGGCCGTCGTCGGCAGCAGCTCGGTGAACTTGCCCGGCACGGCCGCGGACACCGGGCGGAGCGGCGCGGTGGCCACCGGGAGGGCGAGCGCGGCGGCCGACGCCGCGCCGACCTGGAACAGCTGTCTGCGGGTCAGGTGCACAGGTGTGATCCCCCGTCTCTCAGCGTGCTGGGCCCCGGGGAGCCTCTGGACGCAAGGGGGGGTGTCCGACGGGGTCGGACGTGATGGCGTCCGGTGCCTTCGGGCTCTTGCCGGCCGCGCCGTCGTGTGCTGCGCCGTTCGCCCTCGGGCCCGGGACGGCCGTGGGGGCCGGGTCGGGTGACCCGGCCCCCACGGCCGTCGTGCCCGTTCCCGCCTGCCGGCCGGCCCCGCTCCGAGCCTGCGAGGGGAAGGGGGGCCTTCACGCCTCGGGCTGCTGCTCCGGGGTGGTGGTGGTGTCCTCCGGCGCGGCCTGCACGTCGCGCACGCGGTACTTCTCCACCGCCTGGCGGACGACGTCGGTGTCGACCTCGCCGCGCTTGGCCAGCTCGCCCAGCGCGCGGACGACGATCGACTCGGCGTCGACGTGGAAGTACCGCCGCAGCGCCGGGCGGGTGTCGGACAGGCCGAACCCGTCGGTGCCCAGCGTCGCCATGCCGCCGGGGACGTAGGGCGCGATGAGGTCGGGGACCGCCCGCACCCAGTCCGACACCGCGACCACCGGGCCGGCCGCGTCCTGCAGCTGCTGCGTGACGTAGGGGACGCGCACCTCCTCACCCGGGTGCAGCATGTTCCACTCGTCGGCCGCCTCGGCCTGCCGGCGCAGCTCGGTCCACGACGTCACCGACCACACGTCGGCCGACACGCCCCAGTCCTGCGCGAGCAGCTCCTGCGCCCGCAGCGCCCACGGCACCGCGACCCCGGAGGCGAGCAGCTGCGCCCTGGGGCCCTCGAGCTGCGGGCCCTCGGCGTAGCGGTACATGCCCGCGAGCAGACCCTGGACGTCGACCCCCTCCGGCTCGGCCGGCTGGTGGTAGGGCTCGTTGAAGACCGTCAGGTAGTACATGACGTCGGCGCTGCGGGAGCCACCCAGCGGGGCGCCGGGGTCGTCGCCGTACATGCGGCGCAGGGCGTCCTTGGTGATGTGGCCGACCTCGAAGGAGAACGCCGGGTCGTAGCTGACGACGGCGGGGTTGGTGTAGGCCAGCAGCAGCGAGTGCCCGTCCTCGTGCTGCAGCCCCTCGCCGTTGAGCGTCGTCCGCCCGGCCGTGGCGCCCAGCAGGAAGCCGCGGGTCATCTGGTCGGCGGCGGCCCAGAAGGCGTCGCCGGTCCGCTGGAACCCGAACATCGAGTAGAAGATGTAGATGGGGATCATCGGCTCGCCGTGCGTGGCGTACGAGGTGCCGACGGCGGTGAACGACGCCGCGGAGCCGGCCTCGCTGATCCCCTCGTGCAGGATCACCCCCTGCTCGGACTCCTTGTAGGCGAGCATCAGCTCGCGGTCGACCGACGTGTACCGCTGCCCGTGCGGGGAGTAGATCTTCTGCGTCGGGAACAGCGAGTCCATGCCGAAGGTGCGGGCCTCGTCGGGAATGACCGGCACGAAGCGCGGGCCGAGCTCCTTGTCCTTGATCAGCTCCTTGAGCAGGCGGACGAACGCCATCGTCGTGGCTACCTCCTGCTTGCCCGAGCCGCGGCGCAGGACGTCGAACGCCTTGTCCTCCGGGGCCTTGAGCGCCTTGAACTCCGCCCGCCGGCGCGGCACCGACCCGCCCAGGGTCCGGCGCCGCTCGAGCATGTACTGCATCTCGTCGGAGTCCGGGTCCGGCTTGTAGTAGGGCGGCAGCGTCTTGTCCAGCCCCTCGTCGGGGATCGGCAGGTAGAGCCGGTCGCGGAAGCCGGCGAGGTCCTCGGCGGTCAGCTTCTTCATCTGGTGGGTCGAGTTGCGGCCCTCGAAGTGGCTGCCCAGCGTCCAGCCCTTGATGGTCTTGGCGAGGATGACCGTCGGCTGGCCCCGGTGCTCCACCGCCGCCTTGTAGGCCGCGTAGAGCTTGCGGTAGTCGTGCCCGCCGCGGGAGAGCGCCCAGATCTCCTCGTCGGACATGTTCTCGACCATCCTGCGGGTGCGCGGGTCGCGCCCGAAGAAGTGCTCGCGGACGAAGGCGCCGTCCTCGGCCTTGTAGGTCTGGTAGTCGCCGTCCGGGGTCTGGTTCATCAGGTTGACCAGCGCGCCGTCGCGGTCGGCCGCCAGCAGCGGGTCCCACTCCCGGCCCCAGATCACCTTGATCACGTTCCAGCCGGCGCCGCGGAAGATGGACTCCAGCTCCTGGATGATCTTGCCGTTGCCGCGGACCGGCCCGTCGAGGCGCTGCAGGTTGCAGTTGACGACGAAGGTGAGGTTGTCCAGCTCCTCGCGGGCGGCCAGGTTGATCAGGCCGAGCGACTCCGGCTCGTCCATCTCGCCGTCGCCCAGGAACGCCCACACGTGCTGGTCGGAGGTGTCCTTGATGCCCCGGTGGTGCAGGTAGCGGTTGAACCGCGCCTGGTAGATGGCGTTGATGGGCCCGAGACCCATGGAGACGCTGGGGAACTCCCAGAAGTCCGGCATGAGCCGCGGGTGCGGGTAGGACGGCAGCCCGCCCCCGGGGTGGCTGACCTCCTGGCGGAAGCCGTCCATCTGCTGCTCGGACAGCCGGCCCTCGAGGAAGGCGCGGGCGTAGATGCCGGGGGAGGCGTGGCCCTGGAACCAGATCTGGTCGCCGCCGCCGGGGTGGTCCTTGCCGCGGAAGAAGTGGTTGAAGCCGACCTCGTAGAGGGACGCCGAGGAGGCGTAGGAGGAGATGTGGCCGCCGACGGCGATCCCGGGCCGCTGGGCGCGGTGCACCATGATCGCCGCGTTCCACCGGATGTAGGCCCGGATGCGCCGCTCGACGTGCTCGTCGCCGGGGAACCACGGCTCCCGCTCCGGCGGGATGGTGTTGATGTAGTCGGTGCTGCGCAGGGAGGGGACGCCCACCTGCTGCTCACGGCTGCGTTCGAGCATCCTGAGCATCAGGTACCGCGCCCGGCCCCGGCCGGCGTGCTCGACGACGGCATCGAGGGACTCGACCCACTCGGAGGTCTCGTCGGGATCGGTGTCCACCAGTTGGCTGGGCAGGCCGTCGGTGATGACCGCCCGGGCCGTGGTCGTGTCGCGGGCGGGGTCGCCGTCCGGCTGCTGCGGTGCGCTCATGGGCACATCGTCCCCCGCAGGTCGGGCCCGAGTCACGCGTCGGTCTCCGGGAGGGGACGAAGGTCCGTGCGCAGGGCGTCCTGCGACCGGTTGCGCACGATCGGGCATGGCCTACGCTTCCCGCCAACGCCGACCGGGGACGCCGGTCGGAGGCCGGTGCTCGAGATCCTGGGAGCACCCGGGGCGGGACGACGGTGTGGACGGAAGGGGTGACATGACCGGGCTGCGGGGGGAGGCTCCCGCTGGTCGTGTCCGGTTCGGTCGCCGTCCGCTGCCCTCCGGTCACGGATCGCACGCGCCCGCCCGTCCGAGCCCTTCCACCCACCGCGCAACGGGCACGATCGTGCCGACCGGTCAGCATCGCCAACGCATGGAGGAACAGCAGGGATGAGCGTCGACTCGGGCAGCGCCAGCCTGGCGGCCCGGTTGGGCATCAAGCCGGGCATGGTCGTGCAGGAGCTCGGCTGGGACGAGGACGTCGACGAGGACCTGCGGGACTCCATCGTCGAGGTCTCCGGCGGGGAGATGGTGGACGAGGACACCGACGAGGTGGCCGACGTCGTCCTCCTGTGGTGGCGGGAGGACGACGGTGACCTCTTCGACGCCCTGACCGACGCGATCACCTCCCTCGCCGAGGACGGCGTCGTGTGGCTGCTGGTGCCCAAGTCCGGCCGGCCCGGCCACGTCGAACCCGGCGACGTCACCGAGGTGGCCCCCACCGCGGGGTTGGCGCAGACCAGCAGCATCTCCGCGGCCAAGGACTGGTCGGGGATCCGCCTGGTCACCCCGAAGACGGCGCGCAGCCGCCGGTGAGGACCCCGTCCTCCTCGTCCCTCGCAAGCTCGGCAGAAGGACCACCTCCTCCCCACCACTCGCGAGCTCGCGGCGGGACCCGGGAGGTGGCCGGGACGGGGCTGGAGGGTCACCCTGACCCGAGCCTCGACCGGGCATGCGGCAGCATGGGGCCATGACGCTCTCCGCCGGCGACGCCGCGCCCGACTTCAGCCTCCCCGACTCCGACCGGCAGGTCGTGAGCCTGTCCGGCCTGCGGGGCGCCCCGGTCCTGCTGGTCTTCTACCCGTTCGCGTTCTCCGGGATCTGCACCGGCGAGCTGTGCCAGCTGCGCGACGAGCTGGGCACCTACACCGACGCCGGGGTCCGGGTGCTCGCGGTCAGCACCGACCCGGCGTTCGCGCTCAAGGCCTGGCGGGCGCAGCAGGGCTTCGACTTCCCGCTGCTGTCGGACTTCTGGCCGCACGGCGCCGTCGCGCAGGCCTACGGGGTGTTCAACGAGAAGGCGGGGATGGCCAACCGCGGGACCTTCCTCGTCGACGCCGAGGGCCGGATCGCCTTCGCCGAGGTCAACGCCCCCGGTGACGCCCGGCAGCAGTCCGGCTGGAAGGACGCGGTGGCGAAGCTCGCCGCCTGAACCCCCGAACGGGCACGGCCCCTGCAGGTGGAGGAAGGGCCAGGCCCCTCGCAGGGTCCCGCCGCGAGCTCTTGTGGCCCCGACCCGGAGGCTCGCCCCGAGCCTGCGAGGGGTGAGGAGGGACGGGGTCCTTCTCGGGGGCGAGGGGGTCCTTCCTCGAGTGGCGGGGGGTAGGAGGTCCTTGCCCTACCCTGGGCGCGCGGGGCGCGTAGCTCAGCGGGAGAGCTCTCGCCTTACAAGCGAGCGGTCGCCGGTTCGATCCCGGCCGCGCCCACCGTCCCCACGTCGACGCCGGTTCCTCCCGGAGGCTCCTCGCGACGGCGGGATCCGGGTCGAGCGCGACGGGCGCCCACCGACGGGCCCGCAGGCCTGGACGCGCCGGTGCGCGTCCGGCCAGACTCCGGGGGGTCGATCGTCCTGCCGTCGGCCCAGCGCCTGCCCTCCGCGTCGCCAGGACCCTGATCCAGCAGTGGCCCAGCTCCTGGGGAGGTCGCCGTGGCCCACGCGGTCCTGACTCTGCCGACCTGGCTCATCGGCGTCCTGCTGGTGCTGGTCTTCCCGGCACTCGTGCTGCTGTGCCAGTGGGGGATCCGGCGCCGCTGGCCGGCCATGGCCCGGGGTGAGCACAACGACGTGGTCGGGTTCATCATCGCGGTCGTCGGGGTCATCTACGCCGTGCTGCTGGCCTTCGTGGTGATCGTCGCGTGGGAGAACTTCGACGAGGCCGAGGGGATCGTCGGCCAGGAGGCCAGCGCGTTGCGCAGCATCTACCGCGAGAGCGCGGCCTTCCCCCCGGAGACCCGGGACCGTCTGCACGACCTGGTGGTGGAGTACTCGGAGACGGTGATCGACGACGAGTGGCCGGCGATGGCGCGGGAGGAACCGGGCGACCCCGGGGTGGGTGAGGTCCTCGACCGGATGGCCGAGACGATCGCCACCGTCCCGGCCACGACCCCCGCTGAGGCGGAGTTCGTGGGCGCCGAGGCCGAGCGGCTCAGCCAGCTGGTGAGCTTCCGCAGCCAGCGGATCGACTACGCCGACCGGGGGATCCCCGGCGTCCTGTGGATCGCGCTCATCGTCGGGGGGATCGTGACCATCGGGTTCGCCCTGCTCTTCGGCCTCCAGCGGGCCGTGCTGCACTCGTTGATGGTCGGCAGCCTGGCCGCTCTGGTCGGTGTGCTCCTCTTCGTGGCCGTGGTCATCAACTACCCGTTCGCCGGCGACGTCGCCGTCCAGCCCGAGCCCCTGGACCGGGTGCTGTCGGACTTCCGCGGGTGAGCCGGCCGCTCACCGCCCGGACCGTCGGCCGTTCCCCGACCGCAGGACCCTGCTCCACGCCGCCGTCCCCAGGACGTCGGTGAGCGCCGCCCGGGTGCCGATCCCGAGCTTGGTGTAGGCGTGCGCGAGGTGGGTCTCGACGGTGCGGACCGACAGCTGCAGCTTCTGGGCGATGCCCAGGTTGGACAGCCCCTCGGCGGCGAGGGCGGCCACCTCGCGCTCCCGGGAGGTGAGCGGGCGGGCGCCCACCCGCGCCAGGGCGGCGGTGTGGACCCCCCCGGCGGAGCGGGCGAGGGCGCCCGCCCGCGCGGCCGACGCCGCCGCCCGCCGCCGGTGACCGGCGTGGGTGTGCGCCTCGGCCGCCTGGGCGGCGGCGTCGGCGGCGAGCACCCCGGCGCCCATCGACTCGAACTGGGTGGCCACGTCGTCGAGCAGCTCGCCGAGCCCGGCGGCCACCGCGGCGGCGTGTGCCGCACAGGCGCGGACCAGCGGACTGCCCAGCCGGGCCGCCAGCTCCTGCAGCCGTCCCTCCACCTGCGGCGCCGCACCCAGGCGGGCGGCCGCGTGCAGGGCGCGGGCCTCGACCGCCGGCTGGTCGGTCCCCGCGGCGGACGAGGCCGCCTCCAGCGCGGCCGCGACCGCCGCCTCCGGTCGGCCGAGGGCCTCCGTCCAGGCGTGCGCGAGGAGGGTCTCGGGGGCGAAGACGCGGACCGGGGACGGCCCGGGCGTCGCCAGGGTCCGCCGCGCGCGCTCCTCGTCGCCCACGAGGGCGCAGGCCTGGGCCAGCTTCGCCCGGCAGAGCGGGCCGAAGCCGAGCGGGTCGTCGTCGGCCAGCCGGGCGGCCGCCTCGGCCAGCCACCGGACGGCCTCGGCCGGACGGCCCGCCGCCAGCACCGCCGAGCCGACGCCGAGCGCGGACACCGCGTCGCTCGCCGATCCGGCCCGCGCCAGCGTGGCCCGGTGCAGCTCCCGCGCGCGCGTCTCGGCCTGCCGGAACCGCCCGGCCAGCTCGAGGGCCAGCACCTCGCCGTGGGCGAGGAGGGTGCGGGCGGACGAGGACTCGGCCGACTCGGCGCACCCGTCGAGCGCCGCCCACCCGCGCTCGGCGCTGCCCAGCGCCTCGTCGGCGCGCCCGAGCACGGCCAGGGCGCTGGTCCGCGCGGCGGCGGCCCACAGCCGGGTCCGCGGGTCGGGAGGGGTGCCGCCGCTTGCGTCCAGCGCCTGCCGCGGTCGGCCGGCGGAGAACCGCAGCACGCCGTGGACGCCGGCGAGCAGGTCCGGCTCCCCGCCGGTCGGGACGGCGGACGCCGGCTCCACCACGCCCAGACCGTAGAAGCGGTTGAGCGCCCGGGTGACGGCCAGCTGCTCCTCCTCGGCCGCCGTCCGCGCGACCGCCTCCGCCGCGACCCGCTCGGCCTCCGCGGGCCGTCCCCGCCAGCGCAGCGCCTCGGCCAAGGCGGCGGAGGCCGCCGCGCCCGCGCCGTCCGCCACGGCGGCGCGGGCCAGCCGCTCGGCCGTGACGTGCTCGGCCGCCGCGTTGGCCTGCCGCGCAGCCCGGACGAGGACGTCGGGCCCGACCGCCGCGCCGTCGGGCTGCAGGAGCAGGTCGGCGATCCGCAGGGGGTCCTCGTGCGCCCACCGCTGCACCGAGGACGTCGTCGCCAGCCGGTGCTGCACGGCGCGGGCCGTCGCCTGCGGCAGCAGGGCCCGCAGGCCGATCGCGTGCAGGGGTTCGGTCAACCGTGCGGTCGGACGCCGGCAGGCGGACTCCACGGTCACCGTGCCGCGCCGTTCGAGCGAGGCGACTACCTCCGACGAGGTCAGGTCGACCAGGTCGGCCAGCTCGAGCGAGCCGGCGACGGCCAGCAGCTCGGCCGCCGTCCGCTCCGCGGGGTCGAGCTCGCCGGTCTCGGTCTGCAGCAGGTCGAGCAGCCGCTGGGTCGGCTCGACCCCGCCGTCCCAGCGCCAGACAGACCCCACCTCGTGCAGGCGGGCGGTCTCGCGCCCGGCCTCCACCAGCTCGTGCAGGAAGGCCACGCTGCCGGAGCTGCTCTGCCAGAGGAACTCGCAGGTGCGGCTGTCCACCGCCCCCCCGAGCACAGCGGTGAGCACCCGGTCGACCTGACCGCGGGTCCAGGGGAGGAGGTCGACGCGGGCGGCCAGCCGGTCCTTCCACAGCGCGGCCACCACGTCGGGAGGCTGCGCGCCGCCGCGCACGGTGAGGACCACGGCGGCCTTGCGGGTGAGCACCAGCTTGTGCACCAGCGTGGCCGACAGGTCGTCGAGCAGGTGGGCGTCGTCGATGCCCACGACGGCGGCCCCGTGCGCCTCCCTGCGCGCGTCGAAGGCGGCGGCCATGGCCTGCCACGCCGCCGTCGAGTCGAACGAGGCGCCTCCGAGGGGGACGAGGTGGACCAGTGCGCCGAGTGGGATCGCCGCGGTGCCCCGGGTGCAGGTGACCCACTCGGTGCGTCGCCGTCGGCCGCGCAGGACCGTGATCGCCTCCTGCGCCAGCCGCGTCCGGCCGACCCCGTGCCCACCGAAGACCACCACGGCGCCGGGCTCCGCTCCGTCCACGCCGTCGAGGACCCGCTGCAGGCCGGCGCCGCGGTCGACGAACGGCCAGTCCAGCTCGGCGGTCCCGACCGACGACGCCACCGGCCCGGATGCGGTACCGGGGAGGACGTCGTCCCCCGAGGGCGGTCCCGTGCCGGATGTCGTCCGGGAGTCGGGACGATCGACCACAGGATCTGCAGGAGCGCTCACCCCGGGGATTCGCGTCCTCTCTCCCACGGAGTCGTACTCTATGGCCCGGCTGTGGCCTGCGGCACGGCACGGACGGGCGTTTCTCGTAGCGGGGCCAGAAGTGCACCACATTTCCTCCGGGTGACCACTCCGGAGCAATACCGGTTGACGCGGGAGTTCGGTGGGGCGCTCCGCAGCACCGCCGCGCGGGATCGTCCAGGTCGTCGCCCGGATCCACGCCGGGCCGCCGCGCGCTGCCTCCCACCGGCCGTGCGTGGCGGCGCGGACCGGCTCCGCGACGGTCTGCGGAGCCGGTCCGCGGGAGGGGAGGGGTGGCCCCGGGGAGACGGCGGTGCGGCGGGCGGCCCCGGCGTCCGTCGGGACGTGCCAGGTCGGGGACGAGTCGGCCGCGCCGGCCTGCGTAGCTCGTCGGCGTGTCCTACGTGGTGATCGGCGCGCTGTTCAGCAGTGACGGGGTCGGGAGTGCGGGGCGGTTCGATCGATCTCGGTATTACAGATCTGACTATCTGTCATTTCCGTGTTGCGCCGCGCAGGGGTCGGATGGAATGGTCGGGCCGCCGACACCGGGATGGTGATCGGTGACCGGTCGGGGCTGGGGGAACGCCTGGTGCGCCATTTCGCATGCCGTTCTCCCGGAGTTCTCCGGCTGTTGTCGGACCACCGTCGGAACTGACGACCAGGAGGACCAGTGTTCGAGGACCTGCACGTCGACCTGCTGCCCGCACGCACCACCATGCAGACCTTCACGGTCACGGGTACGGGCGGCAACGGCGGCAACGGGGGCGCCGGCGGCTTCGCTGCCGCGGTCTCGGCCGCGCTCGGCTTCGCGGAGATCAACCAGACCTCGACCGCCGCTTCGGTGGCGGGCGGCGACGCCACCGCGACGAACACCGCCACCACCGGCGCGGTCACCGCCGGTGACGCCACCGCCTTCGGTGGCGATGGCGGCGATGGCGGTGCCGGCGGCGCCGGCATCGACGGCGCCTGACCTGAGGCGGCCGGCCGGGGGGACGCCGGGCACGTGCACGGCGTCCCCCCGGGCCCTGCCGGCTGACCGAGCACGACTGTCGGCATCAACCACACGACACAGCCAGGAGGACCAGTGTTCGAGGACCAGTACGTCGACCTGCTGCCCGCCCGCACCACCATGCAGAACCTCGCGGTCGGGGGTGTCGGCGGCGCGGGCGGCGCGGGCGGCGCCGGCGGCCCCGCCGTGGCGGTGTCGCTCGCGGCCAACATCTCGGTGATCACCCAGACCGCGACCGCCGTCTCGCTGTTCGGCGGCGACGCCCTCGCGACCAACGACGCCGCCACGGGCGACGTCACCGCGGGTGCCGCCAACGCCGCCGGCGGCGCCGGTGGAGCGGGCGGCGCCGGCGGTGCCGGCATCACCGGCTGACCCGCACCGCTGCACGGCGGTCCCGGCTCCGGCCTGACCGGACCGCGCTGACGAGGAGGGGGGCGACCGGTCACCGGTCGCCCCCCTCTCTTCCTGGTGTCGCCGTCGCCCACGCAGCGACGGTGGGGTCGATGGGAACACGAGTTCGACGGAGACGCGCGCAGTGCGACAGAGCACCCTGGTGGACGCCGCGGCGACCTCGCCCGCGGCGGAGGTCGACCATGCCGCTCGCGAGCAGGCCGATCACGAGCACGCCGTCCGCCGGCTGGCCGAGGGCACCGAGCTGCTCGGGGAGTACGTCGACTCCGGGTACCAGGAGCCGAAGTACCTCGTCTGCCGCGCCGACGGCCAGGTCATGCAGTTGCCGGAGCTGCTGTACCGGATAGCGGAATCCCTGGACGGTCGTGACGCCGGGGAGATCGCCGCCGACGTGAACGCACGGCTGGGGCAGGACCTCACCGCCGAGCAGGTGCGCTACCTCGTCGACGAGCGGCTCCGCCCGGTCGGGATCATCGCCCGGGACGCCGTCGACGCGGGCGGTGCCGGAGACGACGGCACGGCCGCCCCGCCGGTCCGGTCCGACCCGCTGCTGGGGTTGCGCTACCGGGTGGACCTCGTCCCCGGCCGGGTCTCCCAGCGCATCGCCGCCCTGTTGCGCCCCCTGTTCCTGCGTCCGGTGTGGATCGCGGCGATGGCCGCGTTCGTGGCCGTCGACGTCGCGATCCTCGCCCGGGGCGACCTCGTCGGCCGGCTCACGGCGGGCGTCACCCAGCTGATCCACCGCCCCGGCCTCACCCTGCTGCTGCTCGTGCTCGTCCTCCTCTCCGGGGCGTTCCACGAGTGCGGCCACGTCACCGCCTGCCGGTTCGGCGGCGCGCGGCCGGGCGCCATGGGGGTCGGTGTCTACCTGGTCTGGCCGGCCTTCTACAGCACGGTCACCGACTCCTACCGCCTCGGCCGGGTCGGGCGGCTGCGCACCGACCTGGGCGGGGTCTACTTCAACGCCCTCTTCATGACCGTGGCCGGCGCGGCCTACCTCGGCACGGGGCAGGCCTGGTTGCTGCTGACGGTCTTCACGATGCACCTGGAGACCACCCGCCAGTTCCTCCCGCTGCTGCGGTTCGACGGCTACTACATGCTCGCCGACCTGGTGGGAGTGCCGGACCTCTTCGGCTACGTGGGCCCGGTTCTCAAGAACCTGGTGCCCGGCCGCAGAGGGGACCCGCGGCTGCGGGCGCTGCGGCCGCGGGCGCGCCGGCTGATCGCCCTCTGGGTGGCGATCGCCGTCCCGCTGATCTCCTACTACCTGATCGTGCTGCTGCTGGTGCTGCCCAGGGTGGTGCCGGTGGCGTGGCAGGTCGCGCTCCGCTACGGCGGCGAGATGCAGACCGCCCTCGGGCAGGGAGACCTCACCAGGGTCGTCCTGGGCGTGCTCCAGCTGGTCTTGCTCATCGTGCCCTGGGTGGGCACGGCCCTCATCCTCGGCATGTTCTGGCGGCTGCTGCGCCGGGTCCTGGTGTCCTGGGGCTGGACCTGGGCGGCCCCGGGCCGGTGGGCGGCGGCCCGCCGCTGCGCGGTGCCCGTCGGGCTGGGGCTGCTCGGCGCCGCGCTGGTGCTGCGCGTGGCGCTGGTCGCCCTGTCCGCGCCGCTGTCGTCGGCCGAGGCCCGCATCAGCGCCAGCGCCGCCGGCGTGCTGCACCTGGGCCGCGCGGGCGCACCGGCGGTGGCCCCGGGCGAAGTGCTCGTGCGCGACCAGCTGGTCGCCTACGGGTGGCTGACCGGCGCCTTCGACCGGCACGCCGACGTCCTCACCGGCGGCCGCGAGCTCGCCGTCCTCGCCGTCTTCGTCCTGGTCCTGTGCCTGCTCACCGTCTCGGCGGTCCGCCGCTGGCGGCCGCTCGCGGTCGCCGTCCCCCTCGTCGCGGTGGCCGTGATGGGCCCGGCGGTGTCGGCGCTGGGCACCCTCGGGCCGGGTGTGGTGGGCGCCGCCTGGGCGGCGGCGGGCGCCACCAGCCTGGTCCTGGCCGCGCGGGCCCGCGGCGGGCGGTTCGGGCAGCGGCTGCTGACCGCAGGCGGGGCCGCGGCCGTGGCCGTCGGGATCGCGACGGCGCCGCTGCTGGGGGTGCCGCTGTCGGTCGCGGCCGTCCTGGTCGTGGTGCGCCGGGGAACGCGGCCGGGCCCGGTGCCGGCGTGGACGCCGCTGGCCCTCGCGGCCTTCGCCGTCGCGGTCCTGACCGCGCTCGTCGCCCCGCCGCTGCTGTCCGCGTCCTCGGGCGGCGTGCTCTCCGGCCCGCAGCGGCAGGTGCTGGTGCTGGCCGCGCTGGTGGTCGCCGCCGCCGCGGCGACCCTGCGGGAGCTGCGGTGGACGTCGCTGGTGCTGGGGTCCCTGGGGCTGGTGGCGCTCGTGCCCGCGCCGGGGGCTGCGGCCGTCCTCCCGCTGGCGGTCTGCGCGGCGGCCGTGCTCGGCGCCCTGGCCGTCGACGCGCTCCTGCGCCGGCCCCCGGAGCGCCGGCCGCACCCGCTGGTGCGGGTCGGCCTGGTCACGCCGGTGCTGCTGCTCGTCGTCGTCGGCGCACTCTTCGTCCCGGCCTCGGCGCCCCGGCTCCCGGACGCGCAGGCGGCGGCCGGGTCGACCGGTGCGGCGGTACCGGTGCTGCGACCGCAGGTCCTGGCCGAGGTGCCGCACGACCCGTCGGCCTTCACCCAGGGCCTGCAGCAGGACGGCGGTGTGCTCTACGAGGGCACCGGGCTGGCCGGCCGGTCCCAGCTGCGCGAGCTGGACCCGGCCACCGGCGCCGTCCGGCGCGCCGTGGCGCTGCCCGGCCAGCTGTTCGGCGAGGGCATCGCGGTGGCCGGGGACTCCGTCTGGCAGCTGACCTGGCGCGACGGCGTGGTGCTCGAGTGGGACCGCGCCACCCTGACGCTGCGGCGGCAGCTGCCGCTGACCGGCGAGGGCTGGGGGCTGTGCTCCGACGGGACGCGGTTGGTGCGCAGCGACGGCACCGACCGGCTGCACTTCCACGACCCGGTCACCTTCGCCGAGACCGGCAGCGTCGCGGTCACGCTGCGGGGGACGCCGGTGACCCGGCTCAACGAGCTCGAGTGCGTCGACGGACAGGTGTGGGCCAACGTGTGGCAGACCGACGAGCTGGTGCGCATCGACCCGGCCAGCGGCGCGGTGACCGTGGTGGTCAACGCCGCGGGCCTGCTCGACCCGGCGCAGCGACCCGACCCGGACGCCGTGCTCAACGGGATCGCGGCGCTGGGCGACGACGAGTTCCTGCTCACCGGCAAGCTGTGGCCGGTCGCCTTCCGGGTGCGGTTCACCCCGGTGTAGCCGCCGGCCAGCGGTCCGACGAGATGGAGGTGGAGCCGGTGATCGCGCGCTCGGGGCCCCCGCCCGTTCGCCGTCGCCCCGGAGGGCCTCGTCCCGGGCGGTACGCCGGCCTCGTCGCCGGGGCCCTCCTGTGCGTGCTCCCGAGCGCGTGCTCGAGCGCCTCCGACCCCGCCGGCGCGGGCGCGTCCTCCGGCGCGGCCGGCACTGCCGGTTCGCCTGGGGCGCTGGGCTCTCCCGGGGCGCCGGGTTCTCCCGGAGCGGCGGCCGTGGCGGCCGCGGCCGGGTCCTCCTCCGTGAGCCTGGTGTCCTGTACCGAGACCTCGTGCTCCCTGACCCTGGCGGGCACCGGCTCGCAGGCGGAGGTCTTCGGCACGGCGATCGCCCTCCGCGGCGTCCAGGACGGCCGGGCGACCCTCCGGGTGGGGGAGCAGGACGTCTCCTGTGCGCCCGGGCAGAGCACCCCGGCCGGCCGGCTGCACCTCACCTGCACGGCCGTCGCCGACGACCGGGTCGAGCTCACCGCCTCCCCGGCGTGAGCCGGCGGGGCGGGTCAGCCGGCGAGGTCGAGCACGGTCAGCGTGCCGTCGTCCAGGTCGCTGACGTACCCGCGGCTGCCGTCGGGCAGCACAGTGACGGAGGTCGGCGAGCCGCCGGTGGGGACGGTCGCGGTCACCCGGAAGTCGTCGGCGCTGATCACCGAGAGCGTGCTGTCCCCGACGTTGGTGACGTAGGCGAAGCGACCGTCCGCGGACCAGGTGACGTCCTGCGGCTCCTCGCCGACCGCGACGGTGGCGACGACCTCGTCGGTGTCCGTGTCGATCACCGTCACGGAGTCCGCGTCGTAGTTGACGTTGGCCACCAGCGGCCGGGTCCGGTGCACCGCCACGCTGTGCGGGCTGGTCCCCACCGGGATCTCACCGACGACGGTGGCGGTGGCGGTGTCGATGACCGAGACGACGTCCGACTCGTGGTCGGCGACGTAGGCCCGGCTGCCGTCGGGGGTCAGCTCGACCCAGTGCGGGTTGGGCGGCACGGAGACGTCGGCCACCAGCGTGTCGGTCGCGGTGTCGATGACCGAGACGGTGCCCGAGTCGTGGTTGGGGACGTAGAGCCGCGAGCCGTCCGGGGTGACGGCGGACACGTACGGGCGGCTGCGCACCGGGACGGTGGCCACGATGGCGTCGGTCCCCGTGTCGAGGACGCAGACCGCCGCGACGGTGCGCGCGTCGTCCCAGACGCTGACGTAGGCCCTGGTCCCGTCCGGGGAGAAGGTCAGGTACTGCGGAGGGCCGGCCTCGACCGGGATGGCCGCGGTCACCTGGTCGGTCGCGGTGTCGACCACGGTGATCACCCCGGCGCCGCGGTTGGTGACGTAGAGCCGGCGGCCGTCGGGCGAGGCGGCGACGTACCCCGGCGTCGGGCCCACCGGGATGGTCGGACCGGCGGAGGGGACCGGCGCGCTGGTCGCCACCTGCGGGGCCGGGATCGCGCCGCCGGGGGACGCGGCCGCCGACGTCGCCGTCCCGGCCCCGGCGTCCTGGCCGCCGGGCGCGTCCTGACCGGTGCCGGACAGGACGAGCACCCGGAGCAGCGCCACGACGGCGAGGACCACGACGGCGAGCAGGGCCGGGGTGGTCGCCGGCGCACCGTCCGCCGGCGCACCGCCCGCCGAGCCGGGATCCGCACCGGGCGGGGGCAGCGGCCCGGCCGGGGAGGGCGCGGCGGCCGGCGGGGAGGGTGCGGCGGACCGGGCCGGTGCCGCCGGTGCGACGGCGGCGACCGCCGGCCGGCGGGGCGCCGGGAGCCGGGCGGCACCGCCCGTCCCGGCTCGGGACCGGGCCCCGAGCGCGGCACCGAGGGCCACCGCGTGCTTCGGGTGGGCGTCGACCACCGCGGGGCAGCCGAACTGCTCGGACACCATCTCGGCGATCAGCGGGATCTGCGAGGAGCCGCCGACCAGGACCACCGCGGAGAGCTCACCCGGCGCGACCCCCGCCGTCCGCACCGTCCGGCTCAGCGCGCCGAGGGTCGACTCGACCGGCAGCCGGATCAGGTCCTCGAGCTGCGCGCGGGTGAGCCGGACCTCCAGGTGCCGGCCGGGGAGGAACACCGGGATGGTCGTCTCCGTGTCGAAGGAGAGGGCCTCCTTGGCGGCGGTGCAGTCCTGGCGCAGCCGGGCCAGCGCCACGACGGTCCGGGCGTCGCCCAGGTCGAGCCGGCGCAGCGCCCCACCGGTCGCGGAGTCGACGTGGGCGAGGACGGCGTCGTCGAAGTCGGTGCCGCCGAGGTGCTCGATGCCCTCCGGGGTCCCCAGGACCTCGATCCCCTCGGTCGTGCGGCGCAGGACGGTCGCGTCGAACGTGCCGCCACCGAGGTCGTAGACCGCGAAGACCTCGTCGTCGCCGAGCCGGTGCGTGGCCGCGTGGTGGGCCGCGGCGGCCTCGGGCTCGGTGACCGTCGCGTACCGGGCCAGGCCCGCGGACGCGGCGACGTCGGCGAAGGCCCGGCACCGCAGTGGTCCCCAGTTGGCCGGGTGGGTGAGCACGACGGTGTCGGGCTCCCCACCCGACGCCTCGACGGCCCGGACGAACACGTCCCCCAGCAGGGTGCCGAGCAGCTCGGTCACGGAGTGGGACGTGCCGCCGAGCACGACCGGCGTCGGGTCGCCGAGGCGGCGCTTGAGGTCCGTGGCCACCCGGTCCGGATCGCTGACGGCCCGCCGGGCGGCGGCGTCGCCGCTGACGAGCACGCCGTCGTCCCGGACGGCGACCGCGGCGTGCACCACCGTCGCGGCGTCACCGAGGCGCAGCGTCTCGGCACGGCCGTCCCGCTCCACCGCCGCGGCGACGAACGTCGTGCCGAGGTCGATCCCCAGGCCGTACCGCACCGGACTCCCTCCCCAGGAGGCTGCTCGCTGCCCACCGGGTACCGGCGGGCAGCGGCGCCTCCCGGGCCGGGATAGCGGTGCCCGTCACGGAGGCGGCGCAGGCTGGCCGTCGGGACGGCGTGTTCCATACCGGAGGAGGACGTCTCCTCCGACCCTGGTAGCGGTCGACGGTCGACCGGCCGGATCGTTCCCGAAGCGTGACTTGCCGCCCGGCCGGCCGGCTGGGAGCGTCGCTTCCCGACGCCCACCCGGAGAGGGCGGGAGACCGATCCCGCCCGTCGCCGCCTGTCTCACCACTCGTCCGTGGCGTCGTCCGCACACCTGGGCACCGTGGAGACCGACCACCCGGAGGGGCCGTGTTCGAGGACCAGTACGTCGAGCTGTTGCCTGCGCGGACCACCATGCAGTCCCTCGGCGACGTCATCGGCAGCGGGGGAGGGGGCGGAGCGGGCGGAGCCGGTGGGGACGCGATCGCCCTCGCCAACTCGGGCACCGTGCTCGTCCTGCAGAACTCCACCGTGGAGAACCTGACCGTCATCACGACCGGTACCGGCGCCGCCACGACCGACGCGTCCGGTGGCGACGGTGGGGCCGGCGGCGCCGGTGGGGACGTCGCCTCCGTCGCGCCCGTGGTGGGGGACGTGAGCCTCCTGGCAGGCGGCTCGGACGGCGGGCACGAGCCCGGCGGGTGGCCCGGTCCGTGGGACCTGGGTGGGGACCGGCACTGGGGCCCGGCGAGCTGGGAGCAGTGCCGGTGGTGACGCCCGGGACGTGACCCGCGTCGGCCCGCGGCACGGCAGCTCGGTGCGCAGCGTTCTCCGGGCGGGCGGCGCCGGGCGCCGCCCGCCCGGAGAGCTCAGGCGGCCGCCGCCGGGTGTGCCGGGTGGGGGACGTCGGGCCGCGGGAAGGCCGGGCGGAGGAACACCGGCGGCTTGAACGGCCGCCACGCGCCCTCGGGTTGGGCGAGCCGGTCGGCGATCGCCCAGATCGCCGCGGGGTGGTGCCCCAGCCCCAGGTGGCTGGCCATGACCGCGATGTTCTCGCACCGCTCGCCGGGGGTGTCCAGGCAGGTCTGCCAGTGCACGATGCCGTCGAGGTGCGAGTAGATCGACGTCGAGGGCACCGGCAGCGGGACGCCGTCGGGCTCCAGCGGCAGGGCCCGGTGCTCGACGTGCAGGTGCGTGTAGCGGTCGAAGACCCGCGACGCGCGGCTCTGGCTGTGCCGGGCGAGCCGGAAGGGGCTGCCCAGGGTGATCACCTCGCGTACCGAGTCGGGGGTGCGGCGGGCGAGGTCGCGGGCGAAGATGCCCCCGAGGCTCCAGCCGACCAGGGACACCGTGCGGCCGTAGCGGTCGCTGAGGTCGTCGATCCGGTCCCGCATCCCCTGCACGCAGGCGGCCGTGGGGCCGATGTTGCGGCCCAGCTGCCAGCCGTGCACGCGGTAGTCGAGGCGGCGCAGGACCGCGCGCAGCACCCGGGTCGAGGTGTCGTCGGCCAGCAACCCGGGCAACACGAGCACCGGGTGCCCGTCACCGTGCGGGAGCCGCGGCATCAGGGGACGCGCGGCCAGGTAGAGCCCGAAGTCGGCCATCGCCCGACCCGGTTCGCTGAGGTAGAGCGGGAGCGCTGGTCCATCGCCCTGCTGTCGTGACACGTCGTCCTCCTCGCCGCCGACCGCCGGTGGTCGGCCCGTTGCCGGTACCCACCCGGGAAGTCCCGCCACACCCGGGCACCCCCGGTGGACACATCGGCAGTGTGCTCGTGATGTGTGACACACCGGGCGCCGCCGTGCGCGGGGCCTGACGGGTCCAGGCCGAGGAGGCGTGCGACCGTACGGGCATGGACGACGCGACCGGCCCCGGGATCAGCGCGACCGTGGACCTCGACGGTCCGGTGCACCACGTCGACTTCGGCGGGCGACCCGACGGCCCCACCGTCGTCCTGGTGCACGGCCTGGGCGGCTCGCACCTGAACTGGGACCTCTTCGCCCCGCTGCTGACCCCGCACGCGCGGGTGCACGCCCTCGACCTGCCCGGCTTCGGCCTCTCCGAGCCCGGTCACCGGCTGGCCACCGTCCGCAACAACGTGGTGGTGCTCGACCGGTTCGTGCGGGAGGTGGCCGGCGCCCCGGTCGTGTTGGTCGGCAACTCGATGGGCGGGATGATCTCGATCCTCGAGGCGGCGCGCGCACCGGCCCGGGTGAGCGGGCTGGTGCTGGTCGACCCCGCCCTGCCGGGTCCGCGGGGGCGCCCCGACGGCCGGGTCGCCGCGGGCTTCGCGCTCTACGCCCTGCCCGGGGTGGCGGAGCGGTACATGGCCGCCCGACGCCGCCGGCGCGGCGCGCGGGCCAGCGTGCTGGAGGTGCTGCGGCTGTGCGGCGTCGACCCGGCGGCGGTGCCGCCGCACCTGATCGACCGCTCCGTCGCGCTCGTCGACCAGCGGCAGGACGTCGCCGGGATGGACCGCGCGTTCCTCACCGCGGCCCGCTCGCTGCTCCTGCTGTTGGCCGACCCGCGGCTGCTGCGGCGGGCGATGGCCAGCATCTCCGTGCCGGTCCTGCTGGTCCACGGCGACCAGGACCGCCTGGTGCCGGTGTCCGTCGCCCGGGACGTCGCCCACCGGCACCCGGACTGGCAGTACGTCGAGCTGGCCGGCGTCGGGCACGTGCCCCAGCTGCAGTCCCCGGAGCTGCTGGCGGAGCACGTGCTCGACTGGCTCCCGGCGACGACGCGGCGCGGACGCTCGCGGACCCCGTCGTCCTGACCGGTCGGTGGGCACTGCCGGTGCCCACCGACCGGCGAGGTCGTCAGCGGGCGCGCAGCTCGGTCGTGAGCACCTCGCCGCTGGCCCCTCCGGCAGGTCGTCGAGGAGGACGACCTCGCGCGGGTGGACGTTGGACCCGCCGCGGATCACGCGGCTGCTCCTCCGCTGCGACCCGTACGACACGGTGGGGTGGGCAGTACCGCGGTGCGGCGTTGCCACACCTGAGCGCTCAGGAGGCGAACGTGGCCCGCAGCGCCTCCAGCCCGCTGTAGCGCGGCCGCCAGCCGAGCAGCTCCTTCGCCCGCGAGGTGTCCATGATCGCCGGCCGGCTGACCGCCTCCACCCACTCGGCGACCGGGGGCAGGAACGGCAGCCGGGCCACGGCCCGGGCGGCCAGCTGCGTCGGCGCCGCGGGCACCGCGACGGGGATCCCGCCGAACTCCCGGACGACGTCGGCGACGGTCAGCACGCCGTCCCCGGCGATGTTGTAGGGCCCGGGCGGGCCGGCGGCCACCACGCAGCGCTGCAGCGCCGTGCCGACGTCGTCCTCGTGGATGAACTGCACCGGCAGCTCGGGGGCCAGCAGCGGCACGGGCACCGGCAGCCGCCGCGGCCGGGAGAACAGCGCCCGACCCAGCGGGGCGAGCGGCCCGGGCAACACGTCCTTGGCGCCGACGGCGTGCGGGCCGAGCACCACCGGCGGGCGCAGCAGGTACAGCGCCAGGTCGGGGGCGGCGGCCGACTCGGCGTCCAGCAGCTGCTCGAGCTCGGCCTTCTCCTGCGCGTAGAACAGCCGGGCGGCCGGGCGGGTGGGCCAGTCCTCGGAGATGCGCTCGGGGTTGTCCGGGTGGAAGCCGTAGGCGGCCACCGACGAGGCGTAGACGAAGCGGCGGGCACCGACGGCCGCGGCGGCGCGGAAGACGTTGAGCGTGCCGTCGACGTTGATCGCGCGGGTGGTCTCCCGCGACGCGTTGCCGGTGATCATGAACGCCAGGTGGACGACGACGTCCGCGCCCGCGAAGACCTGGCGCAGGGCCTCCGGGTCGCGGACGTCGCCGCGGCGGTACTCCATCTTCGTCCAGCCCCGCTCGGCCGGGTCGAACGGGCGCCGGGCGATGCCGACGACCCGCTTGACCCGGTCGTCGGCCTGCATCAGGGGCACCAGGCCGGCGCCGAAGGTGCCGGTGGGGCCGGTGACGGCGACGGTCAGGTCGGTCTCGGGAGCGGTCACGCCGACCGGCTACCCGGGGAGCCGGCCGGCCAACCGGCTCACCGGACGGCCGCGGCCGGCTGCCGGCGGCCGGCCTCCACCAGCTCGTTGACCCCGCGGCAGATGCCCTCGGCGAGCACGTCGACGTCGGGGAAGGCGTCGAAGTCGGCGTTGATCCCGAAGGTCATGGTGCCCTGGTAGGAGAAGATCCCGATCGAGACGCGGGTCCCGCCGGCGATGGGCACGTAGGGGTGGGCCGAGCACATCCGCCGGCCCAGGACGTAGAGCGGCACCCGCGGCCCGGGCACGTTCGTGGTCACCGCCTGCGACCACACCTGCCCGGTGGCCATCGCGGCGCGCACCCCGAGAGCGAGCAGGGTGGGTGCCACGAAGTCGCCCATCGCGATGATCGAGCGGGCGTCGACCGCCTGCATCACCGCCTTGTACTCGTCCATCTGCCGGCGCACCGCCGCCAGCCGCTCCACCGGGTCGGGCTCGGCGACCGGCAGGTCGACGAAGACGGCCGAGACGCGGTTGTCCAGCGTGTTGCGCTCGGTCTCCTGCCGCACGGAGACCGGGACCATCGTGCGGACCACCAGCCCCTCGCGCAGCGACCCGCGCCGCTCCAGCAGGTCGCGGAAGCCGCGGGTGATCGCGGCGAGGACGACGTCGTTGACCGTGCCGCCCAGGGCGGCCCGCGCCTCCTTGAGCGCGGCGAGCTCGGCGTCGGTCCAGGCCCAGCGGCGGTGCGGGCCGATCGGGCCGGACAGCGTCCGAGCGGTCGGGGTGGTGACCTGCCGGGCGAACGAGGGCAGCCCCGACACCAGCGAGCGGCTGGCCTTCACGGCGCCCTCCGCCGCCTGGACCGCACCCCGCACGCCGCGCAGCTGGATCAGCTGGCGCAGCGGGTGGGCGACCGTGTCCTGGACGGCGTCGGCCACCAGCTCGATGCCCGACGGGTTGCGCTGCGGCGTCCAGTCCCGCGGCTCGCTCTGGGGAGCGTCCGGCGTCAGGTCGAAGATCATCTGCATGAGGTCGGTGCCGGCGATGCCGTCGACCATGCAGTGGTGCACCTTGGAGATGATCGCCCAGCGGTCGTTCTCCAGGCCCTCGACCAGCCACACCTCCCACAGCGGCTTGGCCAGGTCCAGCCGCTGGCCGAGCACCCGGCCGGCCAGGTTGCGCAGCTGTTCGGGGCCGCCCGGGCTCGGGACGGCGGTGTGCCGCACGTGGTAGAGGATCTGGAAGTGCGGGTCGTCGACCCACACCGGCCGGCCCAGGTTCAGCGGCACGGGGCGCACCTGCTGCCGGTAGCGGGGCACCCGCGGCAGCTTGCTGAGGATCAGCCGGACGAGGTCGCCGTAGGACGGGGCGGGTCCCTCGAACACCGCCACCGACCCCACGTGCAGCGGGGTGTTCTCACTCTCCCCGTAGTAGAAACCGGCGTCGGTCGGGCTCAAGCGGTCCACGGTCAGCTCCTCGTGCCGGCCCGCCTGGTGGCGACGGGCTCCTGCTCAGGGTGTCTCGGGGTATCGGAACGCGTCCGCCCCCTGAGGTCCTCACTACCTGACCACGTGGCGGGGGCCACGTCCACCGGTCGGGTCAGCCGGCCCGCCGCTCCTGCCGCGCGAAGGCCTCGGCCCGGTCGAGCAGCCGCAGGAAGGCCGCGTCGACCACGGCCGTGCGCGTGAGGTTGACGCTGTGCCCGGCGCCCTCGACCACGACCAGCTCGGCGGCGTCGCCGATCTCCGCGGCCAGCCGCCGGCCGTGCGCCACCGGGGTGAGCCGGTCGTGCGTGGCGGCGACGACGGTGACCGGCACCCGCCCGAGCACCGGCAGGGCCGCGTCCTCGTCGTGCTCGAGGAAGGTCGCGTAGAAGGCCATCGTGACCGGCAGCGGCGTCTCCTCGAGCAGGTCCTGCACCACCTGGACGTCGGCCGGGTCGGCGTCGTCCCGGCCGAAGAGGTAGCGCCGGGTGAACCTGCGCCCGGCGGCCGTGCCGCGGCGGCGGAAGCGCTCCAGCAGCGGAGCGAACGTCTGCAGCAGCCACAGGTACAGCGGCAGCAGCCCGAGCGCGCGCAGCACCCGGATCCAGAACCCCACCAGCCCGGTGCGCGCCAGCCCGCCGGCGGAGGTGGCCAGCAGGAAGACGCCGACGACCCGGCTGCCGAACAGCTCCGGACGCTGGCGGGCCAGCGCCATGACGCTCATGCCGCCCATCGAGTGGCCGGCCAGGACGACCGGCTCGTGGGGGACGACCGCGTCGAGCACCTCGCCGAGGTCGCGGCCGGTGCGGTCGATGGTGGCCCGGGTCAGCGGCGTCCAGCCCGACCGGCCGTGGCCGCGCTGGTCCCACAGCACCAGGCGGGCGCGGGAGCGCAGCGCCGCCCGCTGCAGGTCCCACTCCCGCAGCCGGGCGGTGAACCCGTGGCTGAGGACGACGGTGACCGGGGAGCGCGGGTCGCCGTCCTCCTCCACGTGCAGGTCCACGCCGTCGTCGGTGCGGACGGTGCGCGAGCCCGGTGGTGGGGGGCCCTGCGGCGCGGGTCTCATCCCGCCATCTCAGGTCGGCGGTCGGGCTCCCGCAACCTCAGTGCCCGGCGACCGCGGTGGCGGACCGGCGTCCGGGGGCGGCGTCGCGGACCAGCCGGCGGGCGGCGTCCACCTCGCGGGCCACGGGGGCCAGGACGCCGTCGGCGTGGATCTCGGCGTCGTCCGGGAGTCGGTGCGCCCGGATGTCGGCCTCCAGCTCGCGGACGGCGCGGCGCAGGACGGCGACCTGCGCGGGGTCCGGCGCGGGCTGCCCGTGGCGGACGGCGATGACGGCCTCGGTGACCGCGTCCGACGTCCGCTCCAGCTGCACGATCACCGGCCAGAACGCGGCCGCGCGGGTGCTGACCGGCGGCGGCTCGGCCAGCAGGCGCTGCAGCTGGGTCTGCAGCTCGGTGAGCGCGCGGTAGCTGCGGCGCCGGGCCCGCCGCCGCTCGGAGGGACTGCCGGTGAACGCCGCCTCGACGAAGGCGTCGAGGGCCAGGGTGGCGTCGCGCAGCGCCTCGTCGAGCGGCGCCCGCCACGTCTGCGGCCACAGCAGGTAGCCGAAGACGAGCACGATCGCGCAGCCGATGAGGGTGTCGAGCAGGCGGGCGCCGACCAGCCCCGAGCCGCCCGGGACGGCGAGGTCGAGCAGCAGGATGATCACCGGCGTCAGGAAGACCGACAACAGGCCGAAGTTGGCGCCGCGCGCCCAGGGCAGCAGCCCCGCCGCGGCGGCCATCGCGACCAGCACCCACGGGCTGCGCGGCAGCACCGACAGCAGCAGCGAGCCGAGCAGGACGCCGAGGACCGTGCCGACGCCGCGCTGCACCGCCCGGGTGAACACCGAGCCGAAGTCGGGCTTGAGCACGATCGCGACGGTGAGCAGCACCCAGTACGGGCGCTCGATCGGCAGGTTCTGGCGGGCGATCTCGGCGATGGTCATGCACAGCGCCAGGCGGACGGCGAAGGCCCGGCTGTCGGGGCTGGCGACGGTGCGGTCGGCCAGCTCCCGCAGTCGCAGCCGCCAGTCCGGGCGCGGCAGGGGGACCGCCGCGCCGGCGCGCTCCTGGGGGTCGCCGACGACGTTCCACGCCAGCCGCACCCCGTGGCGCACCGCGCGCCGGGTGGGCTCGCCGTCCTCCAGGGGCGGAGGGCGCTCGTCGGGCAGCTGCCGGGCGCCGGTGACCGCGTCGGCGAGGGCGTGGACGGCGGTGGTGTCCTGCGGGTCGGCGAGCACCCCGGCGCGCGCGGTGGCGACGGCCCCCTCGACCAGCGGAGCGGCCGCGTTGAGGATGCCGGCCAGCTCGGAGAGCTCCCGGCTGCGCCCGGCGATGCGGCTGCGGGAGCGGATCACCCGGTCGTAGGCGTCGTTGAGGGCGGTGGTCAGCCTGCGGCGCGCCTCCTCGGCCTCCGGCGTCCCCACCGCGGCGAGCAGCTCGCCGATGCGCGTGAAGACGGCGGCGACCGCCGTCCGGTCGGGGTCGCCCTGTTCGGTCGCGAACTGGACGAGCGTGGTGAGGGTCGCCCAGGCCGCCCCGGCGACGAAGCACGCCACCTCGACCGCCTCGGGCAGGGGGGTGACCAGCCCGGAGGCCAGGGCGGTGTAGACCAGCAGCTGCAGGGCGCCGAGGGACAGCGCCGCGTTGACCGCGCTGACCAGCGCCGCCAGCGCGGCCACGACCGCGACGACGACGACCGGCAGCCACCCCTCGCCGGAGGCGAACTGGCCGATGACCAGGCCGATGCCGCCGAAGACGGTGGTCGCGGCGGTGCGCCGCAGCCGGTCGCGCAACGGACCGCCCTGCGGGGCGAGGCTGCCGGCGAGGGCGCCGGTGGTGGCGAACACGCCGGCGCCCAGCGCCGCGCCCTGGGAGATGCCGCCCGCGACCGCGACCGCCACCGCCAGCGGAGCGGGGACGGTCACGGCGAAGCGGACGACGTCGCGCCACGGCACCGGGGGAGGGGTGGTGCGGACCAGCTCCTCGAGCCACGCCGGCGCGTGCACCCCCCTGTCGGCCACGGCTCCCGAGCTTCTCACCCCGCGTCCCGGCCCATCCCGCGGACTCCTGCGCGGCGATCGGGGCGTGTCCGACGTCGTCGTCACCCGTTCCGCCCCGCCCGCTGGACCGGTCCGGTGCTCCGCCTCGCACGGGGTCTCGCCCCTCCTGCCGAGGCCCCCTGCTGAGTGGATCATGGGGTTGTTGCCGGCCGGCGCGGCGAGTTCGCGCGTGTCTGCCGCAACAACCCCGTGATCGACTCAGGCGCGGGTCTCTGGGCGCGCCCCAGCGAGGGCCTGGACCCGGGGCAGGACTGGGCGTTCAGCGAGCGGGACCGGTGGGGGCTGCTCAACCGCTGGGCCGGCCGGCTGTGCGCCGGCGAGGGTGCGGGCCCGCCCGGGCGGCCTGGACAGGTGGACACTGGCCTGGCTCGCCGAGGCCGAGTTCGACGCCGACGCCGTCGGAGCGGTTCTGGTCGCCGCCATCCTCGCCGGTGCCGACGCCCCGCCGTGGGACCAGCTGCTCGCCGGCACCCCGACGGCTGCCGCGGCCCGGGCGCTGGGTCCGCAGTGGGCGCGCAGCATCCGGCGCACCCTGACCGACCTCGCCCGCGCCGTCGCCTACCCGCACGCGCCCGGAGCCGACCGGCTGCTCGACCTGCTGCCACCGGCGTGACGAGCGGCTGACCTACAGTCCGGCGGGTGATCGTGACCCTCAGGGACGTCGTCGCCGCCCTCGACGCGCGCTACGACCCGGCGCTCGCCGAGGACTGGGACGCCGTCGGCCTGGTCTGCGGCGACCCCGACGAGCCGGTGGGCCGCGTCCTGTTCGCCGTCGACCCGGTGAGCGCCGTCGTCGACGAGGTGGTCCAGACCGGCGCCCAGCTGCTCGTCACCCACCACCCTCTGTTCCTCACCGCCGTTCACGGCGTGCCCGCCGACGACCCCAAGGGGCGGCTGGTGCACCAGCTGGTCCGGGCCGGCGCCGGCCTGTTCGTCGCCCACACCAACGCCGACCGGGCACCCGAGCACGGCGTCAACGACGCCCTCGCCGCAGCCCTCGGCCTGATCGGGACGACGCCGCTGCAGCCGGCCGCGACCGACCCCCGCGCGGGGCTCGGCCGCGTCGGCCGGCTGCCGCGGCCGGTGACGCTCGAGCGGTTCGCCGAGCTCGTCGCCGCCGCGCTCCCGGCGACCGTCGGCGGGGTCCGCGCCGCCGGCGACCCCGGCCGCCGCATCGAGACCGTCGCGGTCTGCGGCGGCAGCGGCGGCTCCCTCCTGCCGGCCGCGGCCGCTGCCGGCGCCGACGTCCTGCTCACCAGCGACCTGCGCCACCACCCGGTGTCCGAGGCGCTCGAGAGCAGCGGTCCGGCGCTGTGCGACGTGGCACACTTCGCCTCCGAGTGGCCCTGGCTGCCGGTCGCCGCGGACGCACTGCACCGCGACCTGTCCGGCCGGGTCGAGGTGGCCGTCTCCCGGCGGCGCACCGACCCGTGGACCCGGCACGCCGGGGCCGACGGGGACCCGGCCGACGCGGCCGGCTGACGCCCGGGGCGCGCTCCGGGGGAGACGAGGGGGTCGGCGATGTCCACGGCAGCTCCGGAATCCGAGGACGGCGTCCCGACGCGCAGCGACCGCAGCCCGTGGAACTGGCTGCTGCTCGTCCCGATCGTGGTGGCGCTGCTCGCGCCCCTCTACAACGGGGTCGAGCCCATGCTCTTCGGCTGGCCACGCTTCTACTGGCTGCAGCTGGCCTTCATCGCGCTCGGCGTCGTGACCACCGCACTGGTCTACCGGATGACCCGGCGCCGCCCCCAGCAGCGGGGGACGGCGGTCCGGGGCCGGGAGGACTGAGTCGTGGACGGGATCAACGTCGTCGAACTGGTCATCGTCGTCGCGCTCTTCCTGCTCGTGACCATCATGGGCTTCGCCGCAGCCCGCTGGCGGCGGGCGCAGAGCCTCCTGCACCTCGACGAGTGGGGGCTGGGCGGCCGCAGCTTCGGCTCCTGGATCACCTGGTTCCTCCTCGGCGGTGACCTCTACACCGCCTACACGTTCGTGGCCGTGCCGGCGTTGATGTTCGGCGCCGGGGCGGCAGGCTTCTTCGCCATCCCCTACAGCGTGGTCACCTACCCGCTGGTGTTCCTGGTGGTGATCCGGCTGTGGTCGGTCAGCCACGTGCGCGGCTTCGTGACGCCGGCGGACTTCGTGCGGTCCCGGTTCGACTCGCCGACGATGGCCCTGCTGGTGGCCATCACCGGGATCGTCGCGACGATGCCCTACATCGCCCTGCAGCTCGTGGGCATCTCCACGGTGCTCAAGTCGATGGGCTTCAGCGGCACCGGCCTGGTCGGCGAGCTGCCGCTGCTCCTCGCCTTCCTGGTGCTCGCCCTCTACACCTACAACTCCGGGCTGCGGGCGCCGGCGCTGATCGCGTTCGTCAAGGACGTCCTCATCTACCTGACGATCATCGTCGCGGCCATCGTGATCCCGGCCAAGCTCGGCGGGTGGGACGCGATCTTCGGTGCGGCCGAGCAGAAGTTCTCCGCGAACGGCGGCCCGGGCGTGCTGCTGCCCGCCACCGGGCAGCTGGGCTACGCCACCCTCGCCCTCGGCTCGGCGCTGGCGCTGTTCCTCTACCCGCACTCGATCACCGGCGTGCTGGCGGCCAGCAACCGCGACGTGCTCAAGCGGAACATGAGTGCGCTGCCGCTCTACAGCCTGGCGCTCGGCTTCATCGCCTTGCTCGGGTTCATGGCCATCGCCGCCGGCACCACGCCGGTGGGCACCGACGGCAACACGATCGTGCCGGAGCTGTTCCAGCAGGTGTTCCCCAGCTGGTTCACCGGGATCGCCTTCGCCGCCATCGCCATCGGCGCGCTGGTGCCCGCGGCGATCATGTCGATCGCCGCGGCCAACCTGTTCACCCGCAACGTCTACAAGGAGTACCTGAGGAAGGACGCCACCCCGCAGCAGGAGACGCGGGTCGCCAAGATCACCTCGCTGGTGGTCAAGCTCGGCGCGGTGGCGGCGATCCTCTTCCTCGACCCGCAGTTCTCCATCGACCTGCAGCTGATCGGCGGCGTGATCATCCTGCAGACGCTGCCGGCGGTGGCGCTGGGCCTCTACACCCGCTGGCTGCACCGCGGCGCGCTCGTCGCCGGCTGGGTCGCCGGCATGGTGGCCGGGCTGTGGGCGGTCTACGAGATCCCCAAGCTCAACCCGGACGGCACCGTCGCGCGGGCGCACTTCGGCGGCTCGTCGTTCGCCCTGTCGAAGCTGGGCCTCGACACGAAGGCGACCGTCTACGCCGGCCTGCTCGCGCTGCTGCTCAACCTGGTGGTCACGGTCGTGCTCACCGCGGTGCTGCGGGCCGCGCGGGTCGACGGCGGCGTCGACGGGACGGCGGAGAGCGACTACACCGCCGAGCGGGGCGACCCCAGCGTCCGCGACCTGCCCGACCCGCTGGAGTCCGCACCCCCGGGAGCGCCGGAGCAGCGGTCGGCGCGCAGGTAGGTTGGGCCGGTGAAGGCCGACCACGCGGACCAGCAGGAACTGCTGGTCCTCGCCGCCGAGGACGTCGCGCTGGCGCAGCTGGCGCACCGGCGGCGCACGCTGCCGCAGAACGCCGCCGTCGAGGCCGCGGCCGAGGCGGAGCGGGAGCTGTCCGCCGCGGTGGTGCGCACCGAGACCGACGTGCGCGACCTCCAGCGCGAGGTCAAGCGGCTCGAGGGCGACGTCGACACCGTGCGGCAGCGGGCGGCCCGCGACCAGCGGCTGCTGGACTCCGGCAGCGTCTCGGCCAAGCAGATGACCGACCTGCAGCACGAGCTGCAGTCGCTGGCGCGGCGGCAGTCGGACCTCGAGGACTCCGAGCTCGAGCTCATGGAGCAGCTCGAGACGGCGGAGGCCGCGCTGCGCGAGGCCCAGCAGGGTCAGGCCGCGACGCAGGCCGAGCTGGCGCGCGCCGAGCAGCTGCGCGACGCCGCCCTGGCCGACATCGCCGACGGGACGGCGCGGCACGAGGCCGCCCGCGCCGAGGCCGCCGCCACCCTCCCGGCCGACCTGCTGGCGCTCTACGAGCGGATCCGCACCCAGACCGGCAGCACCGGCGCGGCGGCGCTCAAGGCCCGCCAGTGCCAGGGCTGCCGCATCGAGCTGTTCGGCCGGGAGCTGGCCGCCGTGCGCAGCGCCGACCCCCACGAGGTCGTGCGCTGCGACAACTGCGGGCGGATCCTCGTGCGCACCGCCGAGTCGGGCCTGTGACGCGTCGGCTCGTCGTCGAGGCCGACGGCGGCTCGCGGGGCAACCCGGGCCCGGCCGGCTACGGCGCCCTCGTGCGCGACGCCGCGACCGGCCGGGTGCTCGCCGAGCGGGCGGCGTCGGTCGGGCGGGCCACCAACAACGTCGCCGAGTACGGCGGCCTGATCGCCGGCTTGCAGGCCGCGCTCGATCTCGACCCGACCGCCGAGGTCGAGGTGCGGATGGACTCCAAGCTCGTCGTCGAGCAGATGTCGGGCCGCTGGAAGGTCAAGCACCCCGACATGCAGGAGCTCGCGCTGCGGGCCCAGCGGATCGCCCGCCAGCTCGGCGGGGTCCGCTACACCTGGGTGCCGCGGGCGCAGAACAGCGCCGCCGACGCGCTGGCCAACAGCGCCATGGACGGCCGCCCGGTGCACCGCGACGCCGCCGCCGAGCCCGCGACCACCGAGGACGACGTCCAGCCGGCCGCCGAGTCTCTGTCGTCCCCACCCACCAGTCCCCACAAGCCCGTCTCCACCACCGTCACGCACCTGCTGCGGCACGGGCGCACCGAGCACACCCCCGAGCGCCGGTACAGCGGCCGCAACGACCTGGCGCTGTCGGCCACCGGCCGGGCGGAGGCCGCGGCGGCGGCCAAGCGGGCCGAGGAGCTGGGCATCGAGGTGGTCCTCGCCTCGCCGCTGCGCCGCGCCCGGGAGACCGCCGAGGTGGTCGCCGCCGTGCTCGGCCTGCCGGTGCAGGTCGACGACGACCTGGTCGAGCTGGACTTCGGCGAGCTCGAGGGGCTGACCGCCGAGGAGGCGCGGCAGCGCCACCCGCTGGCCACCCGCCGGTTCGCCGCCGGCGTCACCGTGGCCGCGCCCGGCGGCGAGTCGATCGCCGACGTCAGCCGGCGCGTGGCCCGCGCCCGGGAACGCATCCTGCGCGAGCACGCCGGTCGCACGGTGCTCGTCGTCAGCCACGTCACGCCGATCAAGCTGCTGCTCGCCGCGGGCCTCGCCGTCCCCGACGACGTCGTCCACCGGGTGTTCCTCGAGGCCGCGTCCTTCTGCACGGTGGCCTGGTCGTCCGACGGGCGCTCCGCCGTCCGGCTGGTCAACGACACCGCCCACCTGCGCTAGTTCTCAACCGATGAGTTGAGGACGGCGCTCCGGTCGTACTGGTGGCGCCCGCACCGGGGCGCCCCGACGGCAGGAGGCGACGATGAGCAGAGCAGTGATCTTCGCGGCGGTGTCGATGGACGGCTGTGTCGGCCGGGAGGACGACATGCCCGGTCCGCTGTTCGACTGGTACGGCAACGGCGACGTCGAGGTGACGTTCAGCGACGAGGCCCGGGTCTTCCGCGTGACGCAGGCGACCGCGGACTTCCTGCGCGCAGAGGCGCCCGGCATGGCGGCGATGGTCTGCGGCCGCCGGTTGTTCGACCTCACCAACGGCTGGGAGGGCGTGCCGCCCAACGGCGAGCACGTCTTCGTCGTCACGCACCGTCCCGCGGACGACTGGCCGTACGCGGGCACCGCGCCGTTCACGTTCATGCCCGACGTGCGGAGCGCGATCGAGCAGGCAAAGGCGTTCGCCGGCGACCGGGACGTCTCGGTGGCGCCGGGGGATGTCGCCGGCCAGGCGCTGCAGGCCGGGCTCATCGACCGGGTCGTGCTCAACCTGGTGCCGGTCGTCCTCGGCTCGGGCCGGCCGTTCTTCGGCGCGGGTGGCACCGTCGAGCTGGCGTTCGAGGACCCGCAGGTCGTCGAGGGGAAGCGGGTCACCCACCTGGTGTACGACCTGCGCCGCTGAGGACGGGAAGGGGGAGCGGCGGGGCGGCGTTGCACGGGGTGCCCCACGCCGCACCGTCGGCACCGAGGGGGACCATGGGGCGCCGCCCGAGCCCGAGGAGGACCCCGTGACCGCCACCATCGCGCCCGCGACGCCCGCCGTCGTCGGCGACGAGCGCACCCTCTCACCCGCCGAGTACCAGAGCTGGGCCGCCGAGGTGCGCCGGCTGGCCGAGGAACGCGGGGCGGTGGTCCTGGCGCACAACTACCAGGTGCCCGAGATCCAGGACGTCGCCGACTTCACCGGCGACTCGCTGTACCTCTCGCGGGTGGCGGCGCAGACCGACGCCCGCGAGATCGTCTTCTGCGGCGTGCACTTCATGGCCGAGACGGCGAAGATCCTCTCGCCGGACAAGACCGTGCTGCTGCCCGACCACGCCGCCGGCTGCTCGCTGGCCGACTCGATCACCGCCGAGCAGCTGCGCGAGTGGAAGGCCCAGCACCCCGGCGCCGTCGTCGTCAGCTACGTCAACACCACCGCCGCGGTCAAGGCCGAGACCGACGTCTGCTGCACGTCGTCCAACGCCGCCGACGTGGTCCGGTCCATCCCGGCCGACCGGGAGATCCTGTTCTGCCCCGACCAGTTCCTCGGCGCGCACGTCAAGCGGGTCACGGGTAGGGAGAACATCTCCATCTGGGCGGGGGAGTGCCACGTGCACGCCGGGATCAGCCCGGCCGACGTCCGCGCGCAGGTCGCCGCGCACCCGGACGCCGAGATCCTGGTGCACCCCGAGTGCGGCTGCACCACGTCGGTGCTCGACCTGGTCAGCCACGGTGACCTGCCGGCCGACCGCACCCGGGTGCTGTCCACCGGCGGCATGGTCGAGGAGGCGGCGCGCACCCGGTCCAGTCAGGTGCTGGTCGCCACCGAGGTCGGCATCCTGCACCAGCTGCGCGCTCTCAACGCCGGGACGCAGTTCATCCCGATGAACGCCCGCGCCGCCTGCCGCTACATGAAGATGATCACCCCGGCCAAGCTGTTGCACACGCTGCGCACCGGCGAGGGCGCCGTCGACGTCGACCCGGAGACCGCCGCCCGGGCCCGCCGGGCCGTCGAGGCGATGATCGCCATCGGCGAGCCCGGCCGCGGCGGGGAATGACGCCGGGCGGCTCCGTCCCGGGCCCGGCCCCCTGCCGGGTCCCACCGCGAGGGGTGGGGGACGGCGTCCTCCTTCAGCGCAGGACGTCGTCGGCGATGTCGGCGACGATCGCCTTGAAGGTCGTCGTGTCCACCTCGTCGTCGACCGTGACCCGGACGATGTCGGACACCTGCTGCTCCGTGGTCGCCGGGACGGCCGCGGCGCGCGCGGCGGCGATCAGGTGCAACTGCTGCACCCGGGCGGTGTCGCTGGCGGCTCGGACCGGGGGGAGTCGGTTCTCGCGCATGGGCCGACGGTAGGCAGACGGCGGAGGTCCCGTCGGAGGCGCGGAGGCGTGTTCGTGGTAGGTGGACCCCTCCGTCACACCCGACCCAGGACGTGACAGGGGTCGGCTCAGACCTGCAGGGCCGCCCACAGCGCGGTCGTCGCCGCCACCAGGGTGACCGGCACGGTCGTGGCGCCCACGGCGCTGAACCCCAGTGCTCCCGGTGCGCGGACGCCGATCACCCGCCGCCACAGCAGGTTGGCCAGCGACCCCACGTAGGTCAGGTTCGGGCCGATGTTGACCCCGACCAGCACGGCCAGCACCGGCCCGGATCCGCCCGCGGCGGCGACGGGCAGCAGCGCGAGCGTGGCCGGCAGGTTGTTGAGCAGGTTGGCGACGACGGCCGCGACGGCGGCCGCCCCGAGCAGCGCCGGCAACCCGGAACCGTCGGGCAGCACCCCGTGCAGCCACCGCTGCAGCCCGCCGCGCAGCACCGCTTCCACGACGACGGCCAACCCGAGGACGAACAGGGCGAACGGCAGGTCGGCCGCGCGCACCAGCCGGCCGACCCCCGTGCGGCGGCCGATCACCTGGTGGACCGCCAGCACCAGCACCCCGCCGACCGCCGGCCACACCGGGGACACGTCGAGGAGGGAGGTCACCGCGAAGCCGGCCACCGTGGCTCCCACGACGGCCAGGGCGAGCAGCGGGACGGGCGGCGTGCTGGTCACCGGCTCGCCGACCGGTGTCGCCAGGTCGCGCCGGAAGAGCGTGCGCAGCACGAGGTACTCGACGGCCACCGCGGCCACCTGGGGGCCGAGCATCAACCCGGTGAAGTGCAGGAACGACAGGCCGGTGGCGCCGAAGGCGAGCAGGTTGGTCAGGTTGGACACCGGCAGCAGCAGCGAGGCCGAGTTGGCCAGGTGTCCGGCCGCGTAGGCGTGCGGCCGGGCCGGGACGCGCATCCGCGCGGCGGTGGCGAGGACGACCGGGGTGAGCAGCACGACGGTCGCGTCGAGGCTCAGCACCGCCGTCACCAGGGCGGACAGGACGACGACCCAGGCGAGCAGGGCGTGCGCGGAGCGGCCCGACAGCCGGGCGGTCACCGCGGCGGCCCAGCCGAACAGCCCCTCGGCGTCGGCGAGGTGGGCCAGCAGCAGGATGACGACGAGGAAGGCCACCGTCGGCGCGATCCGGCGCACCGCGGCCTCGGCGTCCGGCAGCCCGATGGCGCCTCCCAGCGTCAGCAGGACCGCGCCCGGCACCGCGACCGCCGCGGCCGGCACCCGCTCGGAGTGCACGGCGGCGGCCACCAGGGTGGCGACCAGGACGACTCCTGCGGCTCCCAGCGCGAGGGGGTGCACCTCAGGCGGCCCGCAGGAACAGGTAGAGCGACACCGCCACCCCGAAGACCACGATGAGCACCCGCAGCGGGGTCGCCGGGATGCGGGTGGCGACACGGGCGCCGAGGAACCCGCCGAGCAGGCTGGCCGGCGCCGCGACCGCGACCACCAGCCAGTCGACCGGGCCGAACAGGCCGAAGACGACGACGGTGACGGTGGCGGTCACCGCGGACAGCGCCGACTTCAGCGCGTTGGCCAGCTTGAGCCGGTGCAGCCCGACCCCCAGCACGCCGACCAGGATCACGCCCAGCGCGCCGCCGAAGTAGCCGCCGTAGACGGTGGCGAGGAACAGCGCCACGTACAGCCAGGGCGGGTCGCGCCGCGGGCCGCCGTCCTCGGCCTGCCGCAACCGCCGGGTGAGCAGCGGCTGCACCGCCAGCAGCAGGCTGGCCAGCAGCACCAGCACCGGGACGACGACGTCGAACGCCTCGCTCGGCGTGGTCAGCAGCAGGACGCTACCGGCGGTACCGCCGAACAGCGCGACGACGGCGAAGCGCAGCAGCCGGGCCCGCTGCCCGACGTACTCGCTGCGGAAGCCGAGCACGCCGCCGAGGTAGCCCGGCCACTGGGCGACCGAGTTGGTGACGTTGGCGGCCACGGTGCCCAGACCGAGCCCGACCAGGGTGGGGAAGAGGATCAGCGACCCGCCGCCGGCGATCGAGTTGACGGCGCCGGCCACGAGGGCGACACCGGCCGCGACGACCAGGTCGAGGGCGGACACGAGCGGCCAGCCTACGGCGGGCGCCCCGGTGCGCCGGCGCCGCTCAGCCGAGGGAGGCGGAGAAGGTGACCGAGTCGGCGGTGACGGTCGTGCACTCCAGGGTGAGCGGACCGGCCGAGACGCTCTCCCCCTGGCTGCAGGAGATCTCCTGGTCGCCCACCCGGAACGTCGCCCGGCCGTTCTCCGAGCTCTGCAACCCGACGGTGGTGCCGAGGACCTCGACCGTGCTGTCCTGGCCGGTGAGGGTCACCGAGCAGCGCGTGCCCGAGCAGTCCACGCCGCTATCGGTCGGGGCGCTGCTCTGCGGGGTGGTGGCGGTCGTCGTGCCGGCCGCCGTCGTGGTCTCGGTGCCGCTCGAGCCGGTGTCGCCGGAGCCGGTGCACCCGGTCAGCGGGAACACCAGCAGACCGCCGGCGAGCAGGGCGGGGGCGAGGCGGGCACGCGTCGTCGTCCGTGGCATCTGCCCAAGCCTAGAGCGGCTCCGGCTCAGCGGCTCGCCGGTCGGTCGACGGACGGCCGCCCGCGGCCGGCGAGCGCGTCCTCGACCGCGGCGGTCAGCGCGCGCACGTCCTCGGTGGAGCGGCCGGTGGGCGGCTCGGCCAGGGTCTGCTCGGTCAGCAGCCGGCACTGGTGGCGGACGGCGTCGCGCTGCACCGGACTGCGGGTCCGCCAGCCCACCTCGGCCAGCAGCGTGTACAGCCGGGTGACAACCGCGGCGTCGCCGCGGCCGTACCCGCGGACCTGGGTGACGCCGAGGTCGAGCAGCTCGGGGAACGCCCACGAACGCACGGTCACCCGCTCCCGGCCGACCTCGTCGTCCAGCCGCCGGTGCCACGTGTCGCGTTCGGTGAGGCTGCCCAGCAGGGCCGAGACGTGGGAGAGCGCGTGCACCGCGGTCGTCGGGTCGTTGATGCCGGGGGAGAGGGCCCGGGCGGCGATGTCGACCAGCTTGCGCAGCCCGTAGCCGGGGTCGGCGACGTCGGCCCGCTCGTGGCCGACGAGGACGGCGTCGGCGAGGGCGTGCTCGAGCCCGCCGCCGGGGGAGCTGCTGCCGGCGTCGTCGGGCCAGACCCAGGCCAGCGGGGTGCCTTCGACGACCGCGTCGCCGGGCCGCCGGTCGACGCGCAGCGCGACGCCGGCGTCGGCGGCCGCCCGCAGCAGGTCCCCCTCCTGCACCCGGACGAGGAAGCCGCTGTGGCGGGCACACAGCGGGCGTGCCCGGTCGGGCAGCAGCGGCAGCGGGCCGTCGGGTTGGTCGTCGTCCTCCTGCCAGCGCCGCAGGCGGGCGAGGGTGGTGGTGGCCTCGGCGTGGACGTCGCGCATCATCGTCTCCACCCGCAGCTGCCGCGTCTGGTGGGACAGGAAGGCCAGCAGCGCGGCCACGGAGCCCAGGGTGAACAGGAAGGCCACGGTCACCGACAGCCGGGGCACGAAGGCGCCGGCGCCGGACTCGTCGGCCGACCGGACGCCACGCAGCACCATGAGCGCGAACACGAACGTGCCCAGCAGCACCCCCAGGCAGACCTGCACGACCCGGTCGCGGACGAAGGTCTGCAGCAGCCGCGGCGAGTACTGGCTGCTGGCCAGCTGCAGGGTCACGATGGTCAGGGAGAACAGCAGCGTGGTGACCGAGATCAGCGAGCCGGCGATGGTCTCGAGGATGCTGCGCGCCGCCGAGGGGCCGCCGCCGAAGACGTAGGCCAACGGCTCCTCCCCGCTGCCCTGCAGCGCCTCGTCGACGGCCGGCAGGCCGATGCCCAGGCCGATGGCGAGCAGGATCGCCGCGGCCGGCAGCGGCCACAGCGCACCGGTGACGGCCTGCCGCGCCCGGGCCCAGGCCACGTCGTGCGGTCCGCGTCGCCGGCCCATGGTCGCCTCCCCGCTGCGCCGCCGTCCGGGTGACGGTCGTGCGGCCAGTCTGCCCAGGGTGGCGCCGGGCCGCGGCCGGGCGGGTCCGGCCGGTGGGGTGCCCGCTGTCGGTGGCGGCCGGCCTACGGTGGACCGGTGGAGCTCCCGGTCCGGGCGAGGGCGTTGGCGGCGGCGCTGGGCGGGTCGGGGGTGCTGCACCTGGTGCGGCCGCGGACGTTCGAGTGGCTGGTGCCACCCGAGCTCGGCGACGCGCGCGCCTGGGTGGTGGGCACCGGGGTCGCCGAGATCGCGGCGGCCGGGTTGATGGTCGTACCGGCGACCCGCCGCGCCGGGGGACGGCTCGCGACGGCGCTGCTGGTCGGCTTCGTCCCGGCGCACCTGCACACGTTCCGGGTGGTGCCGCGGCGGCCGGTGCCGGTCGCGCTGGCCGCCGTCCGGCTGCCGCTGCAGGCGCCGCTGATCGCCACCGCGCTGCGGGTGGCCCGCGGCCGGTGACCCCGGTGCCCGAGCGCCTGGCACCGGAACCGGAGGAGCACACTGCCGCCATGCCCCCGGCTCCCATGCCCGACGACTGGCAGCGCGCGCTGGTCGTGGCCGCGCACCCCGACGACATCGAGTACGGCGCGGCCGCCGCCGTCGCTGTCTGGACCGCGGCCGGCAAGGAGGTCCACTACCTGCTGGCCACCCGCGGGGAGGCCGGGATCGCCGGGCTCTCGCCGGAGGAGGCCGGGCCGCTGCGCGAGGAGGAGGAGCGCCGCTCGGCCGCCGTCGTCGGGGTCGAGGAGGTGGAGTTCCTCGGCCACCGGGACGGCGTCCTGGAGGCCGGGCTGCCGCTGCGCCGCGACCTGGCCGCGGCGATCCGCCGGCACCGGCCGGAGCTGGTGCTCACCATGTGGGGCGGTGACACCTGGACCGCGCCGGGGGTCACGCCCGGGTACCTCAACTCCGCCGACCACCGGGCGCTGACCCGCAGCGTGCTCGACGCGGTGGCCGACGCCGGCAACGAGTGGATCTTCCCGGACCTCCCCGAGCCGCGGTGGTCGGGCGTGCAGTACGTCGCGGTGCACTCGGTCGACCCCGAGCCGCCGCACGTGCTGGACGTGAGCGCCGCGGTGGAGAAGGCCGTCGCCTCGCTGATCGAGCACCGCCGGTACCTCGAGGCCCTGTCCGACGAGCCGGTCGAGGAGCAGGCACGTCGACAGATCGACATGGCGACCCTGACCGAGGACGGCGGGCGGCGGGTCGGCTTTCGCCTCTACTGGGGCTGACCGCGCTCGACGGGTCGGAGGAGGAGTGCGTCTCCTAGACTGGGCGCACGACGGACGAGTCGGCCGGGCGGTCGCGTCGGCGGGGGAGACCCCGCCGCCGAGGAACGTCCGGGCTCCACAGGGCAGGGTGGTCGCTAACGGCGACCCGGGGTGACCCGCGGGACAGTGCCACAGAGAACAGACCGCCAGCGCTCGCGCTGGCAAGGGTGAAACGGCGGTGTAAGAGACCACCGCACACCGGGTGACCGGTGTGGCTCGGTAAACCCCACCCGGAGCAAGGTCGAGAGGGACGGCGGGTCGCACCGCCGTCCTGCGCAGGCGTTCGAGGGCTGCCCGCCCGAGCCTGCGGGTGGACCGCTCGAGCCTGCCGGCAACGGCAGGCCCAGATGGATGACCGCCCATCGGGACGCCGCGAGGCGCCCGTGGACAGAACCCGGCGTACAGGCCGACTCGTCCGTCGCCCGCCGTCCACTCCCTCTACGCGGCTCCGATCGCTGCCGCGACCGTGTTGCCCCGGACCCGGAGGGCGAGCAACCTGTGCCGAGCAGCGATGCCGTAGGGGCCCCGTCGACCCCGAGAGCCCGGAAGAGGAGTGGCTGGCATGCACGCCCGCTCGACCACGATCCACGGCGACCCGCAGTCGGTCGACGAGGCGATCGCCTACGTCCGTGACGAGGCCATGCCGGTGCTCCGGCAGATGGACGGCTGTGCCGGCCTGTCGATGCTCGCCAACCGCGACTCCGGCCACTGCATCGTCACGACCTCCTGGCGCGACGAGGAGGCCATGCACGCGAGCCAGCAGGGTGTCCGCTCCTCCCAGGACCGGACGGTCGAGGTCCTCGGCGGCCAGCCGGAGGTCGACGAGTGGGAGATCGCGGCGATGCACCGGGTGCACGAGACCCACCACGGGGCCTGCTCCCGCGTCACCTGGCTGCGCACCGACCCGGACGGGGTGAACCGCGCCGTGGACGCCGTCCGCCTGTCCCTGATGCCCAAGCTCGACGACCTGCCCGGGTTCTGCAGCGTCAGCGTGATGGTGCGCCGCCGCGACGGGATGACCGTGTCGGCCGTCTCCTACGACAGCTGGGCGGACCTGGAGCAGGCGAGCGGAGGAGCGCGGGAGTTCCGGGGCGAGTTCGCCCCGGCCATGGGCATCGAGGTCCTCGACACGGCCGAGTTCGACCTCGTCCTCGCCCACCTGGGCGTTCCCGAGACGATCTGACCGCACCGGCCGGACGACGCGGCTCGGTCCGCGCCGTCCGGGTCACCGGTGCCGCCGCTCGGAGCCGCAGGAGGCTCTCCGCAGGTCAGGGTGTGGCAGCCAGGGCCGCGGTGACCACCACTGCGGTGTAGTGCATCGGGAAGCTGCCGCCCATCGCGTCCACGGCGGCTCCCATGCCGGCCAGCACCGCCTCCTGCACGGCCGGCGGGAGCTGGTTGTGCCCGCCCTGCGTGGGCACCAGGTCCAGCCACTCGTCCCGGGTGTAGGACCTCTCCCAGTCGAACCGCCACCGCTCTGGCTCGCCGAACGCGCCGGCTCGTCGCATCCCGTCGGCCGCCGTGTCGACCATCACCGAGTACACCTCCAGGGCGGGCAGCCCCGGGCGGTAGACCCGCGCGGCCGGCGCGTCGGGCGCCACCCGCTCGTAGACGGCGGCGAAGGCCTGCGTCGTCTCGCGCGGCGGCTCGCCGACGTTCCAGAACACCGCCAGCCGACCGCCCGGCCGCAGCACCTGCGCCGCCTTCGCCCCGCCCACGGCCGCGTCCACCCAGTGCCAGGTCTGCCCGGCGACGACCGCGTCGAACGTCCGGCCCGCGGGGTCCCAGGCCTCGAGGGTCGCCACCTCCACCTCGACCCCGCCGCGTCGCGCGACGTCGGCCATGCGCGGATCGGGGTCGATCCCGAGCACCCGGCAGCCGGCTGCCCGGAACTGCCGGGCCGCCGTACCGGTGCCGATGCCGACGTCGAGGACGTCGGGCCCGGGGCTGGCGGCGACGATCCGGTCCACCAGGGCATCGGGGTAGGAGGGTCGGGTCCGGTCGTAGCGCTCGGCGTCCGACCCGAACGACTCCGCCACCTGTCGGTGTCGATGGGGCTCGCCCTCGGGGGTGGCGGGCATGCGCCCATCCGTAGTGGCCGCGCGCGCCCTCCGTCAACCGGCCCGGTCCGGCGGGCGGAGGGGTGTGCACGGTGCCGACAGCGGTCGCCGTCCGCACCTCGGCCGGGGGCGGACCGGTCAGCGCCCCGGCCCGCCCTGCCCGCCCATGAGCCGCCGGGCCGCCATGGCGGCGATGCCGGCGAGGGCGGCCTTCACCACGGGGTTGCTACCCGCGCCACCCGCGCCGCTCCCGCCGCCTCCGCCGAGCAGGTCACCGAGGCCGCCCCCTCCGCCGCCCCCGCCCAGCAGGCCGCCGAGGGCACCGCCTCCGCCGGCCCCGCCGAGGAGGCCGCCCAGGCCGCCCGCTCCGCCGCCCCCACCGAGCAGCGCGCCGAGCAGGCCGGGGTTCTGCTGGTGGATGCTGGAGGTCATCCCCGCCAGCGCGTCCGGGTCGGTGGACCGGCCGTCCCACCCGGTGTCGACGCCCTGGGCCTGCGCGTACTCCTGCAGCTGGCCGGCGAACTGGTCGCGCTCCTCGGGCGCCATGTTGCCGAACGCGTCGCGTGCCGAGTCCTGGTAGGTCTGCGGGTCGACCTCCCCGGCGACCTCGGAGTAGCGCTGCCCGGCCTCCTCGTCGGAGATGCCGTCGTAGGGCGCTCCCTGCCGGTACCGGTCGATGAAGTCGCCGTACTCCTGCTGGCGGCCACCGCCGCCGATGAGCTCGTCGAGCAATCCCATGACAGCCTCCCGGCCGGATCTCCACGCAGCGGCGCCGGTGCAGGTGGCGCCGCCATCGGTCGGGTCCCCGCTACCCGGTCGGTCGCCCGCGGACTCCTCCGGATCGGCACAGGCTCTCCGCCCGTGCGCCGCGGCCACCACACCGCGGCACCTGCCCCGCACGAGCGGTGGCCCGGGCCTCGGATCCTGGGGACTCCGTGGCTGCGGCGACGAGACGGGGCAGGTCGAGGCGGGCGCCACCACGCCGGTCCGGACGAGGCGGTCGGGCAGCCGTGCGATCGACTGCCCGACCTGGGCCGGTCTGCGTGAGCTCCCGCAGAGGGCCGTGCGCTGCGGGTGCCCGGGCCAGGACAGCGGTGAACATGGGGGCGCGGACCGCGGGTACCGGCCGACCGTCAGTCGACCACCTCGCGCCGGGAGAGGCGGACCTCCTCGATGTCGAGCCGGGTCTGCACCTGGCGCAGCACGGTGTCGTCGATGCGCCGCTCGTCGCGCAGCCGCAGCACGGTGGCCCGTTTGGTGGCGAGCACGGCAAGGCGCAGCGCGGTGTAGTCCTGCTCGTGGCGCAGCACCGGCTCGTCGTCCGCGCCGCCACCGTCGGCGCGCAGGACCTGCAGGTGCTCCTCGTACTCGGCGCGCAACCGGTCGACGACCTCCCGGTCGGTGCCGAGGTCGGCGGCGAGCCGCGGGAGCGCGGCGAGCGCCTCCTCGGTGGCGAGCGTCTGGGCGAGGTGGCGCTCCTCCTCCACCGAGGTGTCGCGGGGCAGCCGGGCCCAGCGCACGACGCCCGGGAGGAGCAGGGCCTGGGCCAAGGTGACCACGATGACCCCGGCGGTCACGAAGACGATCAGGTCGCGGTCGGGGAACGGGGCGCCCGACGCGACCGTCTCCGGGACGGCGAGGGCCGCGGCGAGCGAGACCGCGCCGCGGAAGCCGGTCGTCGCGCTGACCACCCGGGCCCGGGCGCCGACGCGGCGCAGGCGCTGCTGCGGACGGCGGTCCAGCAGCCGGATCAGGTAGGGAGTGGTGAACAGCCAGGCGAAGCGGGCTCCGGTGACCACCGCGGAGACGACGGCGACCGCGACCAGCCCGCGGGCGAGGTCGACGCTGGTCAGGCCGCGGACGGCCGCCTGCACCTCCAGGCCCACGAGGACGAAGAGCCCGCCGTTGAGCAGGAAGGTGGACAGCGACCAGAACGCCGTCGTCACCTGACGCGTGTCGGCCCGCGCCACACGGGGGCCGGTCTGGCTCATGATCAGCCCGCACACCACGACGGCGAGCACCCCGGAGGCGGAGATCGCCTCGGCCAGCAGGTAGGCGGTGAACGGGATCAGGACGATGGCCACGCTCTCCAGCAGCGGGTCGTCCAGGCGGCGGCGGACCTGCACCGCGAGCCACGCCGTGACCGTCCCGGTCAGTGCCCCGCCCCCGTAGGAGAGCAGGAACAACCAGGAGACGTGCGGCACGCCGAGGTGCTCGGAGCCCACCGTGACGCCGACGGCCAGTCCGTAGACGACCAGGGCGGTGCCGTCGTTGACCAGGCTCTCCGCGCGCAGCATGGTGACGGTGCGGCGCGGCAGCGCCCGGGCGAGCACCCCGACCGCCGTGGCGTCGGTCGGCGCCAGGGCGGCGCCGAGCACCCACGCCGGACCCCACGGCAGCCCGAGGGCGTGCGCCGCCGCCGCCACGGCCGCGGCCGTCGCGACCACCAGTACGGTGCTCAGCAGGACGATCGCCCGCAGGTTGCTGCGGATCTCCCGCAGCGACGTGGTCAGGCTCTCCCAGAACAGCAGCGCCGGCAGGAAGATCAGCAGCACCGCCTCGGATGGCAGGTGCACCTCGCGCAGCGCGGGCACGAACCCGAGCAGCACGCCGCAGGCGAGCAGCAGCACGGGCGGGGCGACCCGGAGGCGGCGGGCGAGCACGCTGCAGGCCAGCACCGCAGCACTCAGGACGACGATCAGTTCGAGACCGAGCACGGTGGACCTCCCAGGCGTCCGACGCCTCCCATCGTGCGCGCCCGGCCGGGCGGCGGGTGGACGGTCCGCGAGCGGGCGGACATGCTCGCCTGACGGCCGCAGTGCGCTCGTCGACGGCGGCCGGACGCGCCCGCACAGGGGGAGGCACCGGATGCAGCACCTCGGGGACGTCCGGGTGGACCCCGGCCGGGCGCGGGTGTACGAGCACGGCTGGCAGTCGTGGAGCCCGGCGCTGGCCTACCGCGTCGGGGAGACGCCCCTGCGGCCGGGCACGGAGGCGGCGCGGGTGATGAACTGGCGCCCGGACACCCGCCCGCCCGCCGACGCGTTCTGGGGCGAGGGGCTGCTCGCGGTCGACCCCGGCGACGGCAGCGGCATCCACGTCCTCGCCGCCCCGCCCGGGGCCGACCCGGTCCCGAGCATCCGGGCCGACGTCCGCGGGGACCGCGTCGTCCTCGCCGCCGACGGCGCCGTGGAGCACGCCGTCGACCCCGGCCCCGACGGGCTGCACGGCGCGCTGGGCCGCTGGGGGCAGACCCACGCCGCCCGCTGCGGCCTCGGGCCGCTGCGCCCCGCGCCCACCCTGTGGTGCTCCTGGTACCACTACTCCACCGACGTGACCGAGGCCGACGTCGAGGAGAACCTCGACGCGCTGGGCGAGCTCGACCTCGCCGTCGACGTGGTCCAGCTCGACGACGGGTACCAGGCCGAGATCGGCGACTGGCTGGTCGACTCCGGGCGGTTCGGCTCGCTGCGGGAGACGATCGGCCGGATCGTCGACCGCGGGTTACGCGCCGGCCTGTGGATCGCCCCGTTCCTCGTCTCCCCGCGCTCGGCCCTGGCGCGGGAGCACCCGCAGTGGCTGGTGCCGGAGGCGACCGCGGGGGTCAACTGGGGGCAGGAGCTGCGCGTCCTCGACGTCACCCACCCGGGCGCCGAGGCCCACCTGCGGACGGTCTTCACGACCCTGCGCGGCATGGGCGTCGACTTCGTCAAGGCCGACTTCGTCTACGCCGGGGCCGTCCCGGGCCGGCGTGCCGACCGGACCGCCTCGGGGCAGGAGGCCTACCGGCGGGGGATGGCCGTCGTCCGCGAGTCGATCGGTGACGCCTACCTGCTCGGCTGCGGGGCCCCGATCCTGCCCAGCGTCGGGCTGGTCGACGCGATGCGGATCAGCCCGGACGTCGCCGTCCACTACTCCCCGACGCACGGCGGGGCGTTCGGCCCCTCCCAGTGGGCGGCGACCGCCAACGGCCGCGGGCGCGCCTGGCAGCACGGCCGGCTCTGGGTCAACGACTCCGACTGCCTGGTCGTCCGCCCGGCGGTGGAGCGGCGGGCGGAGTGGGCCGCCCACGTCGAGCGCTACGGCGGGCTGCGGGCCAGCAGCGACCGGCTGCGCAACCTGGACGAGTGGGGCCTGGTGACCACCCGCCGCCTGGTCCGGCCGGTGCCGGCCGAACCGTTCGTCCTCGACGAAGCGGCGCTCGGCTGACCCGGGGCGGGTCAGCCGAGCGCCGCTTCGTCGGCCCCGTCCCGGGCCCCGGCCGCGAGCCTGCGAAGGGTGGGGAGGACGGGGACGCTCCTCAGTGGGCGCCGGCGGGCATCGCCATGACGCTGTCCACGTCCCGCACGATGGGCGGCTCCTTGATCCACGTCATCGCCAGGGCGGCGATGGCGAGCAGGATCCCGGCGAACGTGATCGCGTTGTTCGGGTTGCCGCCCAGGAGGTTGTCGAAGATCGCCCCGAAGGTCAGCGTCTGGATGAGCATCGGGACGACGATCATCATGTTGATGATCCCCATGTACACCCCGTAGCGGGTCGACGGGATCAGCCGCACCGCCAGGATGTAGGGCACCCCCATGATCGAGGCCCAGGCGATGCCGAGGCCGATGATCGGGATGAACAGCAGGTACCTGTTGGTCAGGTGCGGGAACACCAGCAACCCGGCCGCGGCGAGCAGCAGACAGGTCGAGTGCACCCACTTGGCGCCGCGTTGCCGGGCGAAGGCGACCAGCGGGAACGCGACCAGGAAGGTCACGATGTTGTACCAGCCGTTGACCAGTCCGGTCCACGAGACGGCCTCGGCGTAGGCGGGGCTCTGCGTGTCCGTCGTCCCGAACACCGACTGGGAGATCGACAGCGACACGAACTGCCAGTAGCAGACCATCGCGTACCACTGGAACAGGTACACCAGGGCCAGCTTGCGCAGCTGCGGAGGCATCTCGACGATGGCCTCCCAGATCTCGCGCACCGCGGTGCCGAAGCCGCCCTTCTTCTCCCGTATCGCCGCCAGCTCCTCGGGGGACGGCGGCAGCTCGGGCGTGCTCAGCACCGAGACGAGCACCGTGCCGATGGAGCACACCGAGCCGAGGATGAACGAGGCGACGACCCAGTACGGGATGCCCGCGCTCGTCGCCCCAGTGATCAGGCTCTGGAAGACGAACAGCGAGATGTTGGCCAGGGTGATGCCGAATCCGGTGAAGAAGGACTGCGCGAGGAAGCCCTTGGCCAGCTGCTGCGGCGGCAGCCGGTCGGCGATGAACGCCCGGTACGGCTCCATCGCGGTGTTGTTGCTGGCGTCGAGCAGCCACAGCAGCAGGGCGGCCATCCACACCGCGGCCACGAACGGGAACAGGAACAGGCAGATGCTGCAGCCGATCGCACCGATGAGGAAGAACGGCTTGCGCCGGCCCCACCGCGGGCTCCAGGTCTTGTCCGACAGCGCGCCGATCAGGGGCTGGATGAACAACCCGGTGATCGGTCCGGCCAGGTTGAGCAGCGGCAGCTCGTCCGGGGAGGCCCCGAGGAAGTTGTAGATCGGGTTCACCGCGGTCTGCTGCATCCCGAAGCTGTACTGGATGCCGAAGAAGCCGAGGTTCATCAGCAGGATCTGCCGCATGTTCATCAGCGGCTTCTCCCGCACGATGGTGGCGTGCGTGGTGCGGCTCTGCGTCAGCGAGGTGCTCACCGCGACACCTCCGGTGCCCGCTGCTCGTGCTCGGTGAGGTAGGTCTGCAGGCGGTCGAGCTCCTGCTCCCAGCCCCGGCTGTGCTGGCCGGCGACGTCGGGCTCGAAGGGGCCCTGGATGATGCGCAGCAGGGTGCCGTCGCGCCCGGTCTTGCTGAACTCGACGCGCAGCTCCAGCGGGACGTCCGGGTCGATGCCCGGGTCGCCGGTGATCCGCTGGCGGGCGACGAACACGTCGGGGTCGAAGAACTCGGTGAAGACCGCGTCGGTGGTCACCCGGGCCGTCGGGTCGTTGTCGCGGACCTTGACGTGGTGGTGACGCCCGCCCAGGCGCAGGTCGGAGGTGACGGTGTCCGGTTCCACGTGCCAGCCCAGACTGCCCCGCCAGCGGGCCATCTCCGCGGGCTGGGTCCACGCCTGGAACACGTCGGGACGCGGGTAGTCGAACTGCCGTTCGACCACGACCATGACGTTAGCGGTCACTGGATCCCCTTCCAGCGGTGGTGTGGACGATGAGGACGTCGCAGGGCGACTTCTGGGACACGGTGGCGGGCACCGAGCCCAGCAGCCGGCCGGACAGCGTGTTGATCCCGCGGTTGCCGACGACGAGCAGGTCGGCGCCGTGCTCCTCCGCCACGGACAGCAGGGCCTGCCCCGGGTCGCCCTCGACGAGCTGCCCGGTGACGCCGGACGCCCCGCCGGACTCGGCGCGCTGCACCGCCGCGGCGAGGGCCTCCTTCGCCGCGTCGGTGCCCAGGACCTGGGTGGAGGTGGGGTCGCTGAGCTGGCGGGTCACGCTGGCCTGCGCGCGGGGGCTCACCGCGCTGTAGGCGCAGACCACGAGCAGCAGCGCGCCCTCCGACGAGGCGACCTGGGCCGCGCGGTCGACCGCCCGGAACGAGGAGTGGGAGCCGTCGGTGCCGACGACGACGGTGGTGTAGCTCATGACCGGTCCCGTCCTCCTCTGCCGGCGTGCGTGGACTCGGGGGCGCCGCGGGCGGCGCCGGGAAGCGGATCTCGGGCACGGGAGGCGGTGCCGACCCCCGCGGTGTGCGTCGTCATCGCGCTCACCTCGTCATCGCGCTCACCTCGTCGTCCGTGGCCACCGAGGCGGCCCAACCTGTGAGGAAGATCACCAGCTGGACGGATTCAGCGGACAGTGAAGAGCCACCGCCGGGTGCTGTCAACCCGGAGCAGCGGCGGCGGGAGAGGCAACCTGGGGTGGCGTGCGTGCCAGACTCCGCACGTGGGCCAGCGGGTGACCCTCCAGCACGTCGCGGATCGGGCGGGGACCTCACGGACGACGGCGCACTACGTCCTGACCGGCCAGGAGCGCGAGATGCGCATCGCCGAGGACACCCGGCGGCGCGTGCTGCGCGCGGCCCACGAGCTGCGCTACCGGCCCGACCTCATGGCCCGCGGACTGCGCACCCGCGTCACCCGGACCCTCGCCCTGGTCACCGACTCCGTGGCCAGCGAGGCCTACGCCGGGGAGCTCGTCTACGGCTCCCTCCTCGCCGCGGCCGCGCGCGGCTACCTGCTCTTCGTCTGCGAGACCGGGGAGGACGTCGAACTCGAGGGGCAGCTGGTCGAGGAGCTCCTCGACCGGCACGTCGACGCCTACCTCTACGCGAGCTACTTCACCCGCGAGGTCGAGGTCCCCGACGCACTCCGGTCGCAGCGCCTGGTGCTGCTCAACTGCCGGGCGCCCGGGAGCGGTCTGCCCTCCGTCGTCCCCGACGAGGTGGCCGCGGGCCGGTCGGCCGCGGCCGCCCTGCTGGACGCCGGCCACCGGGACGGCATCTGGCTGGTCGGCGAGACCGAGCCGCAGGTCATCGCCGCCGCCGAGCGGGTGCGCGGCATGGAGGAGGTCCTGGGCGCCGCCGGAGCGCGGCTCGCCGGCACCGTGCCCTCGGCCTGGTGGCCCGAGTCGGCCTTCGAGCAGTTCGGGGCCTTCCTCGACGAGCGCCGTCACCCGCGAGCGGTCATCTGCTTCAACGACCGCGTGGCCATGGGGGTCTACCAGGCCCTCGCCGTCCGCGGGCTGCGCGTCCCGGGGGACGTCTCCGTGGTCGCCTTCGACGACTCCGACCTCGCCGTGTGGCTGCGGCCGGCGCTGTCCAGCGTCGCCCTGCCGCACCGGGAGCTGGCCACCACCGCGGTGGAGCTGCTGCTCGGCGAGGGGGACCCGGGCACGGAGCACCGGGTGCCCATGCCGCTGCGCCTGCGCGAGTCGATCGGCCCGCCGCGGGCATCCTGGCGCTCGTGGTGATCCCGCGTCACCCGATCGGGTTCCGACCCCGGTCACGCGGAGCGACGCCTCGGGCGGGTTGAGCACGAACGACGAGCTGGCCGCCGCGCTGCTGCCCGCGGAGGCCTTCGGCCCGGCCGCCGACGCCGTGTCCGTCGACGTCCGGCAGGTGACCACCGGTGCGGGCGGCGACCTGCCGCAGGGTGCCTCGGTCACCCCCCAGTGCGGCGAGGGCGTCGGCGGCACCGCGGTCAGCCCGGAGGACTTCGGGGTCGTGGTGGCCCAGGCGGCGACCACCGACGCCGACGTCACCGTCGAGCTCCTGGCCGAGAGCGAGCAGGCCGACGCGGCCGGCCCGCGGTTCGCCGACCTGGTGGAGCAGTGCCGGCAGGTGACGATCACCGCCCCCGACGGCAGCTCCGCCACCGTCGACCTCGCCGCCCTGGCCGTCCCGGACCTGGGCGACGCGAGCGACGGCGTCCGGTTCACCACCGCCGTCCGGGCGCCGGACGGCACGAACCTGACCGTGCCCAGCCTGCTCGCCGTGGCCACCGACGGGCAGCGGCTGCTGTACCTGCAGCGGACCGGTACCGGCTCCGCGCCGCTGGACGAGGGCGCCTTCACCGACCTCTTCGCGCTGGCCTTCGAGACCCAGCAGACCCCCTGAGCGCACCGGGCACCCGAGCTCCCCGGGCACCCGAGCTCCCCGGGCACCCGAGCTCACAGCGAGAGGAGGCTCCCCAGCGCGCCGGCGACGACGCCGACCAGCAGCAGGACGGCGGCGGTCGCCCGGTCGAACCGGTTGCCGAGCAGGTGGTCCACCAGGCCGTCCAGCTCCTCGGCCCGCACGGGGGCCCCGGCAGGGGTGTCGCGCCCACCCACACCCGACCGGGCGTCGCGCCAGCGACGCAGGGCGTCGCCGGTCCGGCGTCCCTCGCCGACCAGGAGCGCGATGCCGGTCAGCTGAGCGAGCAGCGCCACGGAGAAGCAGACGACGGCCAGGGCGACCCGCGCGGTCTCGCTCATGGCGCCGAGCGTGCCCGGTGCGCGGCGGCACCGGCGACCCCGCCCGCCCCGAGGGCCGGGAGCGGCGAGAGCGGCGGGATCGCCGCGACGGTCAGCCGGTCAGCGCGGCTGGGCCGGGTTGGTCGGGTCGCCGTGCGACGGCGGGTTGACCGGCGGGCCGGACGTCGCCTCGGAGACCTTCGAGCCGGCCGCGGTGGGCACGGGGTCGTCGGCGGCCGGGGCGGCGGGGTCGCCACCGGAGGGCCGGGCGCCCTCGCGCAGCGCGGCGAGCCGGTTCTCCATGATCGTCACCACCCGCAACCGGTCGGCGTGCGCGCGCTCGTACTCCAGCAGCGTCTCGACGCCGGTGGCGTCCAGCATGCGGATCCGCGACGCGAGCCCCTCGACCGGGATGTGGTCGTAGTCGGGCAGCGGCAGCTGGTCGTGCTCGGTCATGGCCGAGGCACCTACCCCCGCGCTCCCGGTCCGACACCGGGTGTGAGGGGGCGGCCGGTGGGTAGGCGGCGGAGGCGGGAGCGCCCGGTCGCGGGTCCCGCCCACCGACGCCCACCGCGATCGAGGGAGTGGTCCCCACCCCATGGACGTGTCCTTCCTGGAGCCGGTCCTGCACGCCTCCGGGCCCTACGCCACCGTGTGCGCCGACGTCACGCACGTCAGCGCGACCGCCGACACCGAAGTGGAGCTGCGGGTCCGCGCCATCGCCGAACAGCTCACCGAGCAGGGCGCGCCGGAGGCGGTCGTCGAGGCCGTCCGCAGCCGGCTGCTGGAGGCGAACGAAGGTGGGGAGATCGCCACGCTGCGCGGCCGGGCCCTCGTCGTCGCGGCTGACGGGTCCGTGGTCCTCGACCAGGCGCTGATCGACGCACCGCTGCGGGTGGTGGCCGCGTGGGCCCCGACACCGGACCTGCTGCCGATCCTGCGCCAGCTGCCCGGGCGGGTGCCGCACATCGTCGCCCTCGTCGACCGGACGGGTGCGGACATCACCTACGTGGGCATGCCCGGGCAGGAGGATGAGGAAGAGACGGTGAAGGGCGACACCTTCCACATGCGCAAGGTGAAGGTCGGTGACTGGTCGCACAGCCAGTACCAGAACAGCGCCGAGAACACGTGGATCGACAACGCCGACCGGGTCGCCGAGCGGATCGCCTCGTACGCCCGTCGGTACGGGCCGAGGTTCGTGCTCGTCGCCGGCGACGTCCGGGCCCGCGCCATCCTCACCGACCGGGCGAGCGACCTGTGGAAGGACCTCGTCGTGACGATGGACGAGGGCGGCCGCGCCGCCGGGGCCGACCGGGAGCCGGTCGAGCGGCGGGCCGCCGAGCTGGTCGCCGAGCACGAGGCCCACGAGGAGGCCCGCGCGGTCGAGCAGATCGAGGCGGCCGCCGCGCACGGGCTGGCGGTCACCGGGACGGCGTACGTCGTCGAGGCGCTGCGCAAGGGCCAGGTCGAGACCCTCGTGCTCGCCGACGAGCCCGACGACGAGAAGCTGCTGGTCGGCGCCTCCCCGCTGGAGCTCGGCCTCGACCAGGGCGACATGGACGCCCTCGGGGTCCAGGAGGTGCACTCGGTGCCGGCCGACCGGGCGCTGCTGGCCGCGGCGGTGGCCGGCAGCGCCGACGTCGTCGTCGTCCCCCGGGCGGCCCTGCCCGGCGACATCCCGGTCGCCGCCGTCCTCCGCTACACCGACGACTCCACCCCCGGGCCGCAGCGCACCGAGGAGCCGACCCCGTGAGCAACCCGCACCAGCCCGCGACCGCGCCCGGCACCTCGCCGGGCGGCGTGGAGCGCCGGGCGGCGCTCGCCGAGGCGCTCGGCGAGGAGGTGTGGCCCGCCGACCTGGCCCGCCTGCAGGGACCCGCCGCGAGCGTGCGAGGGGCGGGGGGCAGGGGGGTCCTTCCGCTGCGCCGGTTGCCGGCCGGGCAGCAGTTCGCCAACGTGCAGGACGTCGCCCGAGCACTGGGCACCGGTACCGAGCAGGAGCGTTTCTGAGATGACCACGCAGAAGAAACCCAGCCCCGAGGCGCTGGCCAACGTGACCGAGGACAACGTCCGCAGCCGCGCCCAGCTGCTGCCCGAGGAGGAGCAGGTCGCCGGCAGCGGGATGGAGGAGGTGGCGGCCGAGGTGATCCTCGCCGAGTCCGAGGAGCGAACGGTCCACCCCGACCCCGACGACGCGCAGGGTGGCCACCGGCGCTCCGAGGACACCGCGGACCTGCCCTGAGCGCAGCCCATGAGCACTGGGTCCAGCTGCGCTGGTCGGATCCGGACTCGTTCGGCCACGTCAACCACGCTCGGGCGCTGAGCCTGCTGGAGGACGCCCGGCTGGCGATGGCCGGCCCCGGGGACCGCGACCTCATCCTCGCGCGACTGGAGGTCGACTATCTCCGCCAGCTCTACTACCGGGTCGGCGAGCGGCTGTGCGTGCGCAGCTGGATCACCCGGCTCGGTACGAAGTCGCTCACGATGCGCCAGGAACTCACCCAGGACGACCGGGTCGCCATCCGTGCCGACTCGGTCGTGGTGCTCTTCGACTTCACCACCGACGCCAGCCGCGCGATGACCGAGGCCGAGCGCGCCCACTGGTCGCGGTTCGCCGGGTCCTGAGGTGGCGTTCTCCGCTGGGCTGCCGACGTGCGCGGCGGCCGCGTCGACAGCGGCCACCACGTGGCCGAGGGAGCGCCGGGGGAGCTGGCCGCGGCTGGTCCCGTTCCTGCGTGGGTGATCCCGGGTACCGGTCCGGCATGCCGAAGACGACGAAGAGCGGCGACGCGAAACAGGACGAGATCCCCAGCACCCTGCAGCGTTCGGACGACAAGGCGCAGCGCACCTTCGCCAAGGCGCACGACTCGGCGCTGGAGTCCTACGACGACGAGCAGCGCGCCAACCAGGTCGCCTGGGCCGCGGTGAAGCACACGCACGAGAAGGTCGGTGACCACTGGGAGCCCAAGCCCGGTGGCCGCAAGGGGCCCTCCGATGCCCAGGCCGAGGGCGGGCGCGACACGAACCGGGAGACGAAGGGCGGCGTGGACGCCAACGCCACCAAAGCGCACCTGATGGACGTCGCCAAGCGCCTGGGCGTCTCCGGCCGGTCGAGGATGAGCAAGGACGAACTGGTCGACGCCATCCAGAAGGCCAACGACCGGGAGACCCGCAGGGCACGGGAGGAGTGAGCGCCCCGGGACGCCTCCTTCAGGCGCCGGGGATGAGCAGCAGCTCGGTCTGCCGGTCGCCCAGGTAGCGCACGCCGTCCCCGGTGAGCGCGATGCCCTCCTCCAGCGCCATGCGCACCGGCTGGCCGCCCCACTCGGGCACCGGCACCCGCACGCACAGCTCCAGCGCGTAGACGGTGTCGGGGTGCAGCACCCGGTCGCCGACACCGGGGACGCCGCCCTGGTCGTCCCACCGCCCGATCGCCGGCCCCGCCCCGTGGCCGTGGAAGCCGACCGGGTGCGAGTAGATGACCCCGTCGATTCCCACGGCCGCGGCGGCGGCCCGGGCCGCGGCGAGCACCTCGTTGCCGGTGCGGCCGGCGACCAGCTCCGCCGTCGTGAGGTCCTGCATCCGGTTGGCCACGGCCAGCGCGTGCCGCAGCCCCGCCGGGGCGTCGGTCTCGCCGCGGCGCAGCACGTAGCCGGTGCGCTGGCTGTCGGTCTTCAGTCCCAGGCTGGACAGGCCGACGTCGCAGTGCACCAGGTCGCCGGGCTCGACCGGGGCGTCGTAGGGGACGGCGGGCAGCAGCGCGCCGCGCCCGCGCACCGGCGTCGCCCCCGCCCGCTGCAGGTCGACCACCGGGTGGAACCACGGCTCCGCGCCGAGGTCGGCCAACCGCTGGCGCAGCTCCCAGGCCAGATCGGTGGCGGTGGTGGCGCCCACGGCGAGGGCGGCGGGGGAGGAGAAGGCCTCACCCACCACCTCGCCGGCCAGCCGGTTCATCGCGTCCAGCGCGACGATCTCCTCGGGCAGTCGCGCCTCCAGCCAGCCGACCGCGAGGTCCTCAGCCGACACCAGCCGGTCAGCCCACGGCCCGAGCGCCTCGGCGAGCAGCCGGTGCTCGGTGTACGACAGCCCGTCGGCGAGGGCGAAGTCGGCCGACACGTCGACGCCGATCCGCCGCGGCCCGGCCTGCTCCACGATCCGCCGGACCTCGGCCCACTGCGACTCCTCGGCCGGCAGCGCCGCGCCGTCCTCCGGGGACCAGGCCGGCAGGAACTGCCCAACGGGGTAGCGGGAGACCGCGGCGGCGGTCACGCCGTCGTCGCTGCGGTGCAGCACGAGGATGGTGCGGCGCCGGGCCGACAGCCACGTGGCCGGCAGCAGCGTGGCCAGCACCGGGTCCTCGTTGTACTCGCGGCCGAGGACCAGCCACAGGTCGATGCCGGCGCGGTCCATGAGCCCGGGCAGCAGGTCGAGCAGCCGCTGGGTCAGCCACCGGTCGCGGACGTCGGCCTGCTCGCGCAGCGGCAGGGGCACCGTGCGGGTCGGGTCCGGCGCGACGAGCGTCATGGGGACAGGGAAGCAGACAACCGTCGTCCCCACCGGTCGAGCGCTCAGGCCGACCCGCCGGCCGGGGTGGCCTCCTCCCACTCGGGGGCGGTGCGCGGCCGGGGCAGGGCGGCAGCCACCCGGTCCCGCCCGGCCTGCTTGGCCTCGTACATGGCGCCGTCGGCCCGGTCGATCAGCCGCCACACCGCGTCCGCGGCGTCCTCGCCGTCGACGGGGGACACCAGCGCGATGCCGATCGACGCGGTGACCGAGTGGCCGTCGTCGGTCCGGCCGGCCGCGACCGCCGACCGCAGCCGCTCGGCCAGCCGCTGCGCCTCGGCCGGGTCGCTGACCAGGCCGAGCACGACCAGCTCCTCGCCGCCGACGCGCGCCAGCACGTCGCTGGGGCGAACGGTCGCCGACAGCGACGCGGCCACGGCCCGGAGCACCGCGTCGCCGACGGCGTGCCCGTGGGCGTCGTTGAGCTGCTTGAAGTGGTCCAGGTCGAGGACCATCGCCGCCACCCGGGAGCCCTCGCGGCGGGCCTGCCGCCACACCCGCGGAGCCTGCTCGACCAGGAGGCGCCGGTTGGCCAGCCCGGTGAGCGGGTCCTGGTGCGACAGCGCCTGCGTGGCCCGCAGCAGCCGCTGCACCCGGCGCCGCAGGACGTGCACACCGGCGGACGCCGCGTTGAGCACCGTGGCGTCGACCCCCACCTGCACACCCAGCTCCAGCGCGCTGTCGTAGCTCGGTTCCAGCGCGGCCAGGCAGGCTCCGACGGTGGCGACCATGTGGACGGCGAGCATCCACGACTCGCAGAACCAGGCCGCCACGAACGCCGGGAACAGCAGCATCAGCGGGCTCGCGTGGCGGACCGGGTCCTCGAGGCACCGCGTGACGACCACGTAGCCCAGGTCGCCGAGCAGCACCAGCCCGAACGTCTCCCAGCGGCCGACCCGCCGGCCGAGCCCCAGCCACCCGGCGAGGGCCAGGCACAGCAGCATGCTGCCGCCGTACACCCAGCGGGCGGTGCCCCCGCGGACCACGCCGTCCACGAGGAGGTCCACCGCTCCCATCAGCCCGCCGAGGAGCAGCAGGGAGGCCAGCGTCAGCGCGGCGACGTGGCGCTCCGGGCCGGTGCCGGGGGGAACGGCCGGGGCCGGGGTGTCGGTGTCTCCGCGTCGCCGGCCGCTCACGGGACGGCAGCATGCCGCACGGACCGGGCCGGTAGGGCAACTCGGCGCGCCGTCGTCCGCTCCACCCGGGTCCGCGGTCGCCGTCCGACCGGCTCCCCGGACCGGTGGCAGGGTGGAGGCGCACACCCCGACGACGAGGAGGCCGCACATGGCGCAGGGTCCGTGGTTCTACTGCCTCAAGCACCACACCGTCGAGGACCGGGACGGCTGTGCCGAGCGGCACCGGCTGGGCCCTTACGCCACCCGCGAGGAGGCCGAGCACGCGCTGCAGACGGTGGCCGAGCGCGAGAAGCGGCTCAACGCCGAGGACCGTGCGTGGGAGGAGGGCGACTGACCGGGTCGGCGGTGTCCCCGGCATGATCGGTGCCGGGGCGCCGGGGGGTCCGGCGGCGGAGGAGGACGTGTGAGCGAGGGACGTGCGGTGGAGGACCTGGTCGTCGGCGTGCTCGGCGGCACCGGTCCGCAGGGGCGGGGTCTCGCCGTCCGGCTGGCCGCGGCCGGGCAGCAGGTCCTCCTCGGCTCGCGGGACGCCGAGCGCTGCGCGGACGTCGCCGAGCAGGTCGCCGAGCGGGCGACCGCCGCGGCGGCGGGGAGCGAGGTGTCGGTCCGGGGCGGGTCGAACGCCGACGTCGCCGGCGCGGCCGACCTGGTCGTCGTCGCCGTGCCGTTCGCCGGGCACGCCGCCACGCTGGCCGAGCTGACCACCCCGCTGGCCGGGAAGATCGTCGTCGACTGCGTCGTCCCCATGGCGTTCGACGAGCTCGGCGCGTACGTGCTCGACGTCCCCGAGGGGTCGGTCGCCCAGCAGGCGGCCGCGCTGCTGCCCGACTCGCAGGTCGTCGGCGCCTTCCACCACGTGTCCGCAGCCCTGCTCGAGGACGTCTCCCAGCCCACCCTCGACTGCGACGTCATGGTGGTCGGCGACGTGCGCGAGGCCACCGACACCGTGCAGGCGCTGGCCGGCCGGCTGCCCGGCATGCGCGGCATCTACGCCGGCCGGCTGCGCAACGCCCGCCAGGTCGAGGCGCTCACGGTCAACCTGGTGTCGTGCAACCGCCGGTACAAGGCGCACGCCGGCATCCGCATCACCGACGTCTGAGCGCCGCTGACACCGTTGCCGGGTGGTCTCGTGCACTGCGGGTCCGGTCGGACCGGCAATGCGCGAGACGACCCGGCACTGCGGGCCCGGCCCGCGGTGTCCACAGCCCGGACGGCCGTGCACCGATCCCCGGCCGGCCTCCATCCGGCCGCGTCGGCCGGGCAGGGTCGCAGGCATGGATCCCCACGACCCGTCCGACCTGCTCCTCCGCCGCGCGGCGGAGGAGCAGGGGTGGAGCGACGACGAGCTAGCCCGGCACACCCGGAGCGGCCACCTGGCACGGCTGCGCCCGGGTGCCTACCTGCTCGGTGGACCTCCCACGGCGGAGGAGACCCGTCACCGCCTGCTCGTCCACGCCACCCTGGCCGGGCTGCGCCGGCCGGCGGCGGTGAGCCACCAGTCAGCGGCGGTGCTCCTCGGCCTGCCGGTGTGGGGCGCGGGGCTGGGGCGGGTGCACGTGACCCGTCGTCCGCCGGCCTCCAGCGAGGTCGGCAGGTACCTGCGCTGCCACGTCGCCCGGCTCGGGGACGACGAGGTCGTCGAGGTCGACGGTCTGCCGGTCACCGCGCCGACCCGCACCCTCCTGGACCTGGGCCGGTCACTGCCTCTCGGGGCGGCGGTCGTCTCGTTGGACGCGGCCCTCTTCCAACGGCTGGTACACCCAGCCGAGCTGGCGGCGGGGCTCGCCGCGATCACCGGCACGCGGGGCAGCCGGGCCGCGGCCCGCGCCGTCCGCTTCGCCGACGGGCGCAGCGAGAGCGTGGGGGAGAGCCGCAGCCGCGTGCTGCTGCACCGGCTGGGCCTGGGGCCGTCGACCCTGCAGCTGCCGATCAGCACGTCGTCCGGTGTGTTCCTCGGTCGGGCCGACTTCGCGTGGGAGCAGGCGCGGGTGGTGGGTGAGTTCGACGGACGGATCGAGTACGGCCGCCTGCTGCGCCCGGGGCAGGAGCCCGGGGACGCGGTGTTCGAGGAGAAGCGCCGGGAGGACGCCGTCCGCGCGGAGGACTGGGGCGTCGTCCGGTGGACCTGGGCCGACCTGACGCCGGCCGTCCTGGGCCCCCGGGTGCGCCGGGCCCTCGCCTGGGCCGGCCGCCGCGCCGGATGACGACACGTTGCCGGTTGCCCTCGTGGATCGCTGGCGCGGTCGGACCGGCACCGCACGAGCGCGACCGGCAACGCGGCACCGTGGCTAGCCGGGGCCGCCGGGCGGGCTACTCGAAGGAGTGCTCCGGGCCGGGGAAGGCGCCGGTGCGGACCTCCTCGGCGTACTCGCGGGCCGCGCGCAGCAGCTCGGCGCGCAGGTCGGCGTACTTCTTGACGAACCGCGGCACCCGGCCAGCGGTGAACCCGGCCATGTCCGGCCAGACCAGCACCTGCGCGTCGCAGTCCGCGCCCGCGCCGATGCCGATGGTGGGGATGGCCAGCTCCTTGGTCACCTGGGCGGCCAGCTCGGCCGGCACCATCTCCAGGACGACGGCGAACGCGCCGGCGTCGGCGACGGCGTGCGCGTCGGCCAGCAGCCGTTCCGCACCCGCGGAGCCGCGGCCCTGCACCCGGAAGCCGCCGAGCGCGTGCTCGCTCTGCGGGGTGAACCCGATGTGCGCCATCACCGGGACGCCGTTCTCGGCGAGCGCCCGCACCTGCGGGGCCACCCGCGCCCCGCCCTCGAGCTTGACCGCCTGCGCGCCGCCCTCCTTCATCATCCGCACGGCGGTGGCCAGCGCCTGCTGCGGCCCGGCCTCGTAGCTGCCGAACGGCAGGTCGGCGACGACCAGCACCCGCGTGGTGGAGCGGGTCACCGCCTTGGTCATCAGCAGGATGTCCTCCACGGTCACCGGGACGGTCGAGGGGTGCCCGAGGACGACGTTGCCGGCGGAGTCCCCGACCAGGAGCACCGGGATGCCGGCCTCCTCGAACACCGCCGCGCTCGTGGTGTCGTAGGCGGTGAGCATCGCCCACTTCTCGCCGCGCTCCTTGGCCTGCTGCAGGTGGTGCACGCGGACGCGGGCGGTCGACTTGCCGCCGTAGAGGACTGGTTCGCTCATGCCGTGTCCCCTGCTGGACTCGCGAGCTCGTTCACGCTCGGCCTCCTGCTGCCGTCGCAAGCTCCGTCACGGTGCCGCTCCTTCGCGGACGCTGGGCAGGCTCTCCCGCCAGCGGTTGGTGATCGGCAGACGCCGATCCCGGCCGAACGCCTTCAGGCTGATCTTCGTTCCCGGCGCCGACTGCCGGCGCTTGAACTCGGCGGTGTCGACCAGCCGCAGCACCCGGGCCACCACCTCGGGGTCGTGGCCGCGCTCGAGCAGCTCGGCCATGCCCAGGTCGCGGTCGACGTAGTCGGCGACCACCGCGTCGAGCTCCTCGTAGGAGGGCAGCGAGTCGCTGTCCTGCTGCCCCGGGGCGAGCTCGGCCGACGGCGGCTTGTCGATCGAGTTCTGCGGGATCGGCTCGACCTCGCCGCGCCCGCGGGCCCAGGCGTTGCGCCAGCGGGCCAGCTCCCACACCAGCGTCTTGGGGACGTCCTTGATCGGGGCGAACCCGCCGGCCGCGTCGCCGTAGAGGGTCGAGTAGCCGACGGCCACCTCGCTCTTGTTGCTGGTGGCCAGCAGCAGGTGGCCGTGCTGGTTGGACAGCCCCATGAGCAGGGTGCCGCGCACCCGCGCCTGCAGGTTCTCCGCCGCGACCCCGGAGAGGTCGACGACCGAGGAGTAGGCGTCGACCATCGGCGCGATCGGGACCACCGAGAAGTGCAGCCCCAGCCGCTTCGCGCTGTCCTCGGCGTCGGTGAGGGAGTGCTCGCTGGAGTACCTCGACGGCAGCGCCACCCCGTACACCCGGTCGGGGCCGAGCGCGTCCACCGCCAGCGCGGCCACCAGCGCGGAGTCGATGCCGCCGGAGAGGCCGAGGACGACCGAGGGCAGGCCGTTCTTGTCGATGAAGTCGCGCAGGCCCAGCACCAGGGCGCGCCAGACCTCCTCGCAGTCCGACAGCGGCTCGGCCACGGCGCCCGGCCGCGGCCCGAACGCCGGCACCGCCTGCTCGGAGAGCACGTGCCGGGTCACCGTCATCGGCCCGATCCGGCCCTCTCGCCGCTCGGGCACGGACGCCGGGTCGAGCGCCAGGTCGACGGTGAGCAGGTGCTCGACGAACCGGGGGGCGCGGGCCAGCAGCTCGCCGTCCGGCGCCACCGCCATCGAGCCGCCGTCGAAGACCAGCTCGTCCTGCCCGCCCACCTGGTTGCAGTAGACGACCGTCGCCCGCGCCTCGGCCGCGCGGCGGCGGACCAGCGGCAGCCGGGCGTCGTCCTTGGCCCGCTCGTAGGGCGAGGCGTTGGGGGAGACGACGAGGTCCACCCCGGCCTGGCCGGCGACCCCGCACGGGCCGCCCTCGACCCAGAGGTCCTCGCAGATGGTCAGGGCGACGTCGACGCCGTGCAGCCGCACGACCGGCAGCTCGGTGCCGGGCACGAAGTAGCGCGCCTCGTCGAAGACGCCGTAGTTGGGCAGGTGCCGCTTGTGGTAGCGGACGACGACCTCGCCGCCGTACAGCAGGGCGGCGGCGTTGCGCGGCGCGCCGCGGCGCGGGTTGGCGTCACCGGGCCGGTCGTCGTCGGTCGGCGGGGTGTCCACCGGCGCCGGGCCGACGCCCTCGGTGTGCGCCAGGTACCCGACGACGACGGCGAGAGCGCCCAGCCCCTGGCGGTCGAGCTCGGCGGCGAGGTCGACCACCGCCTGCTCGCTGGCGCGGGCGAAGGACTCCCGCAGCACGAGGTCCTCGGGCGGGTAGCCGGTGAGGGTCATCTCGGGGAACACCACGAGGGAGGCGCCGGCGTCGGCGGCCCGCGCCGTCCACCGGGTCACCAGCTCGGCGTTGCCGGGCAGGTTCCCGACCGTCGTGTCGACCTGGGCCAGGGCCACCCGCAGCTGCACCCGCGCGTCAGTCACCGGCTCAGTCTCGTCGCCGTCCCCGCCGTCCGGCCAGGCGGGGAGCGCCGTGCTCAGGCCGGGGCGGTCGGGCGGGGGACAGGGACGCCGTCCACCGCCGGCGCCGGGCGCTCCTCGGCGCCCGGTGGCGTGGACCGCTCGAGGAAGCGCAGCAGCTCGACCGGGAACGGCAGGACGACCGTGGAGTTCTTCTCCGCAGCGACCTCCACCATGGTCTGCAGCAGGCGCAGCTGCAGCGCGGCCGGCTGGGTGGTCATCACCTCGGCGGCCTGCGCCAGCTTCTGCGAGGCCTGCAGCTCGCCTTCCGCGGTGATCACCCGCGACCGGCGCTCCCGCTCGGCCTCGGCCTGGCGCGACATCGACCGCTTCATCGACTCGGGCAGCGCGACGTCCTTGATGTCCACCCGGTCGATGTGCACGCCCCAGTCGACGGCCGGACTGTCCATCATCAGCTCCAGGCCCTGGTTGAGCCGCTCCCGGTTGGACAGCAGGTCGTCGAGGTCGCTCTTGCCGATGATCGAGCGCAGCGACGCCTGGGCGACCTGGCCGATGGCGGCCTGGTAGTTCTGCACGTCGACCACCACGCGGACCGGGTCGAAGACCCGCCAGTAGACGACGGCGTCGACCTTGACGGTCACGTTGTCCCGGGTGATGCCCTCCTGGGCCGGCACCGGCATGGTGACGATCTGCGTGTTCACCTTGCGCATCCGGTCGATCCCCGGCGTGATGACGGTGGGCCCCGGGCCCCGCGGCTCGCCGAGCACCCGGCCCAGGCGGAGCACGACCCCCCGCTCGTACTGGGCCACGACCCGCACGCTCGCGCCCAGCAGCACCAGCACGCCCGCGAGCACCAGGACGACCACTGCGAGAACGACGTCCATCACGTCCCCCGCCGCCGGTGCCCGGCCGGACGCGCAGGTCGCGCCCGTGGCCGGGACGCCCTCAGAACGGCGCTCCCATGCTAACGCCGAGGTCGTCGCGCAGGGGCCGGTCGCGGCGCGCCGATCAGCGGGCCGACCAGCCGCCGTCGGAGGCGATGACCTGCCCGGTGACCCAGGCCGCCTCGTCGCTTCCCAGCCAGGCCACCAGGCGGGCGGTGTCCTGCGGGGTGCTCCAGCGGCCGCCGGGGTTGGCGGCGGCGACGGCCGCGTGCAGCTGCGCGTCGGCGTAGCCGGTGTCGTTGGGCCCCGGGTCGACGCAGTTGACCGTGATCCCGCGAGGCATGAGGTGGACGGCGAGGCTGCGGGTCAGCTGGTGGAGGGCGGCCTTCGAAGCGGTGTAGGGCAGCTCGGCGGGCATGGCGGCGGAGTACTGGCCCGAGGTGAAGGTGAGCAGCCGTCCACCCGGCCGGCCGTCGTGCTGCGCCGCGAACGCCTGGACCAGCAGCAGCGTGGCCCGGGTGTTCACCGCGTAGGTGAGGTCGAGCTCGGCGGCGGTCAGCTGCTCGAGGGACTGGGCACCGCTGCGCGCGTGGTTGGCGACGAGGACGTCGAGGTGGCCGAAGGCCCGGCGGGCCGTCTCGACCAGCCGGGCCGGTGCCTGCGGGTCGGCCAGGTCGGCGGGCACGTGCGCCACCCGCCCGCCGGCCGCGCGCAGCTCGTCGACCAGGGCGTCGGCCCCACCCGGATCCGCGCCCCAGGGCTGCTCGGCGTCGTACGGCGCCCACGAGTGCAGCACGACGGCGGCCCCGTCGGCGACCAGCCGCCGCGCGATCGCGGCGCCGATGGCGATCCGGCGGCTGGCGCCGGTGACGAGGGCCACCCGGCCGGCCAGCGGGCCGGGTCCCGGGCCGGGAGCGGAGGTCACGTCACGGCAGCATGGCGCGACCTCCCCGCGCTGGCGACCAGCGGGATCACGACACGGGCAGACCGAGGGCCCGACCTCGTGTGCCGGCCGGCGGGACGGGGCAGGGTTGGGGGCGGCGACACACCCCGGACACGACTGGACTCAGATCATGGCGAGCATGGACCGACAGCAGGAGTTCGTCCTGCGCACCCTCGAGGAACGCGACATCCGCTTCGTGCGGCTGTGGTTCACCGACGTCTCCGGCTACCTCAAGGCCGTGGCCGTGGCGCCCGCCGAGATCGAGGCCGCCTTCGCCGAGGGCATCGGCTTCGACGGCTCGGCGATCGAGGGCTTCGCCCGCGTCTACGAGTCCGACATGCTCGCCAAGCCCGACCCGGCGACGTTCCAGGTGATGCCGGCGGCCAAGGGGCAGCCCAGCGACACCGCGCGGATGTTCTGCGACCTCACGCTGCCCGACGGGACGCCGTCCTGGGCCGACCCGCGGCACGTGCTGCGCCGGGCGCTGTCGAAGGCCGCGGAGATGGGCTTCACCTTCTACACCCACCCCGAGGTCGAGTTCTTCCTCGTCAAGGACCTCCCGACCGACGGCAGCGCCCCCGAGCCGGCCGACACCGGCGGCTACTTCGACCTGTCCACGCACAACGTCGCCCACGACTTCCGCCGGGAGGCGGTCTTCGCGCTGGAGGCGATGGGGATCTCGGTGGAGTTCAGCCACCACGAGGTGTCGCCGGGCCAGCAGGAGATCGACCTGCGCTACGCCGACGCGCTGTCGATGGCCGACAACATCATGACCCTGCGGCACGTCGTCCGTGAGGTCGCGCTGACCCAGGGCGTGCACGCCACCTTCATGCCCAAGCCGTTCACCGACCTGGCCGGCTCGGCGCTGCACACCCACCTGTCGCTGTTCGAGGGCGACAGCAACGCCTTCCACGACCCGTCGGACCCGATGAAGCTGTCGGTCACCGGCAAGCAGTTCATCGCCGGCCTGCTCACCCACGCCCGCGAGTTCACCGCCGTCACCAACCAGACGGTCAACTCCTACCGCCGGCTGCTGGCCGGCACCGAGGCGCCGACCGCGGTGACCTGGGGGCGGGCCAACCGCTCGGCGCTGGTGCGGGTGCCCTCCTACAAGCCGAGCAAGGCGCAGTCGGCGCGGGTGGAGGTCCGCTCGCCGGACTCCGCGTGCAACCCCTACCTCACCTTCGCGGTGCTGCTGGCCGCCGGCCTGCGCGGCGTCGAGAAGGGCTACGAGCTGCCCCCCGAGGCCGAGGACGACGTCTGGTCGCTCACCGACACCGAGCGGCGCGCCGCCGGGTACGACGACCTGCCGGTGTCCCTCGGCGAGGCGCTGACCGCGATGCAGGGCAGCGAGCTGGTCGCCGAGACCCTGGGCGAGCACGTCTTCGAGTTCTTCCTGCGCAACAAGTGGGCGGAGTTCCACGCCTACCGGCGGAACGTGACCCCCTGGGAGCTCATGCGCTACCTGCCGGGCCTGTAGGAGGAGGAGAAGGACCACCCTTCCCCCACGCCTCGTGAGAGGACCTCCCTGCCCCCCTCGCAAGCTCGCGGCGGGGCCCGGCAGGGAGGCCAGCGGGACCGGCGAAGGGTGGCCGTTCCAGCGGGTCGCGGCAACTACGCTCGATGCGTGGCCCGCCTGCTCGTCGTCGTCCCCAGCGAGACCGATCCGCCCGCCCGGCTGGGGCAGTGGTTGCGCGCGGCCGGGCTGGAGCTCGACGAGCGGCACCTGGCCGCCGGGGACCCGCTGCCCGACGACCTCTCCGGGCACGACGGGCTGCTGGTGCTCGGCGGCCCCCAGTCGTCGCTGGACCCCGAGGACGTCGCCCCCGAGCTGACCGGCGTCCGCGACCTGCTGGGCCGGGCTCTCGGCGACGACCTGCCCACCCTGGCCGTCTGCCTGGGCGCGCAGCTGATGGCGCAGGTCGGCGGCGGGCGGGTGCGCGTCGGCGTCGACGGGCCCGAGGTCGGCGCCCTGCTGGTGGCCAAGCGGGACGCCGCCGACACCGACCCGCTGTTCGCCCCCCTCCCGCTGTCGCCGGACGTCGTCCAGTGGCACCACGACGAGATCGCCGAGCTGCCCCCCGGAGCCACCCTGCTGGCCAGCAGCCCGCGCTACCCGCACCAGGCCTTCCGGCTCGGCCGGCACGGCTACGCGCTGCAGTTCCACATCGAGACCGACCCCGACGTGGTCCGCCGCTGGGCGCAGCACGACCCGGTGGGGGTCGCGGCCACCCCGTTCGACGCCGCCACCGTCGCCGAGCGCGCCGCCGGCGTCCACCCCGACCTGGAGGAGGTGTGGGCGCCGTTCGCCGGTCGCTTCGCCGACCTGGTGCGCGCCCGAGCCCGAGCCGGGACCGCCGCCCGGTGACCGCCAGCGACGCGCCGGGGATCCCGCGTCAGGCGGTGGTCCGGCTGGTGCGCTTCGGCTTCCTCGACGGCGAGCGGGCCGCCCGGCTGCTGTCGGAGCCGGCCATGGGGCTGTGGGACCTCGAGCGCAACGAGCCGGCCGACCCCGAGGCCGGCCCGGTGGTGTCCGCGCTGGCCCGCACCGGCGACCCCGACCTCGCCGTCCGGTCGCTGCGCCGGCTGGTCGAGTCCCTCGACCGCGCCGACCCGGCCGGCGGGTCGGCCGCCGCGCTGCTGGCCCGGCTGCGCGGCTCGGCGGTGCTGCGGGCCCGGCTGCTCGGGGTGCTCGGCGCCAGCGCCGGCCTGGCCGACCACCTCGCCGCCCACCCCGGCGACTGGACCGTCCTCGACCCCGACGGCGACGGCGCCGACCGGGGCCCGACCCGGCCCACCCCGCAGGCGCTGCAGCGGCAGATGCTCGTCGCCGTCGGCGCCGACCCCGACGACCCGCCGTGGGGCGTGCGGCTGGGTAAGGCCGCGCCGGACGCCGGCCTCCCGCGGGTGGCGGCGCTGCGGCTGGCCCACCGGCGGGCGGTCCTCTCCCTCGCCGGCCGCGACCTCGGTGAGGGCCTGGCCGCCGAGGACGTCGCCGCCGAGCTCGCCGACGTCGCCGGCGCGGTCGTCACCGCCGCGCTGGCGGTCGCGGTCGCCGAGCAGCCGGCCGACGCCGCGGCCTGCCGACTGGCGGTCATCGGCCTGGGCAAGTGCGGCGGCCGGGAGCTCAACTACGTCAGCGACGTCGACGTGGTGTTCGTGGCCGAGCCGGTCGACCCCCAGGAGCCGGAGGCGCCCGCGCTCCGCAGCGCCACCCGGGTCGCCGCCGCGCTCATGCGCGTCTGCCGCGAGGCCGCCTGGGAGCTCGACGCCGCGCTGCGGCCCGAGGGCAAGGCCGGCGCACTGGTGCGCACCCTCGCCGGGCACACCGCCTACTACCGGCAGTGGGCCAGCACCTGGGAGTTCCAGGCGCTGCTGAAGATGCGCCCGGTGGCCGGCGATCCCGACCTCGGCCGGGAGTACGTCGAGGCGCTGTGGCCGCTGGTTTGGCAGGCCGGCGACCGGCCCGGGTTCGTCGCCGAGGTGCAGGCCATGCGCCGGCGGGTGCTCGACACCATCCCCCCGGCGCAGGCCGAGCGGGAGCTCAAGCTCGGCCGCGGCGGGCTGCGCGACGTCGAGTTCGCCGTCCAGCTGCTGCAGCTGGTGCACGGCCGGGTCGACCCGACGCTGCGCGTCGGCGGCACCCTGCCGGCGCTGGCCGCGCTGCGCGCCGGCGGCTACGTCGGCCGGGACGACGCCGACACCCTCATCGCCTCCTACCGCTTCCTGCGCACCGTCGAGCACCGGCTGCAGCTGCTGCGGCTGCGCCGCACCCACCTGCTGCCCGCCGACGAGCAGCAGCTGCGCTGGCTGGCCCGCTCGCTCGGCTACAAGCCCGACTCCCGCGGCAGCGCCGTCGACGTCCTGGCCGCCGAGCTGTCGTTGCACACCCGCGAGGTGCGCCGGCTGCACGAGAAGCTGTTCTACCGGCCGCTGCTGTCGGCGGTGGCCCGCGTGCCGGCCGACGCCGCGCACCTGGGCTCCACGGCCGCCCGCGACTGGCTGCGCGCCCTCGGCTTCGCCGACCCCGACGGCGCCCTGCGGCACATGGCCGCGCTCACCGGCGGGGTGTCCCGGTCGGCGTCGATGCAGCGCTACCTGCTGCCGGTCGTGCTGCAGACCCTCGCCGACTCCGCCGACCCCGACGCGGGCCTGCTGGCCTACCGCAGGGTCAGCGAGGCCCTCGGCGGCAACCAGTGGTACCTGCGGCTGCTGCGCGACGAGGGGCAGGTGGCCGAGCGGCTGGCGCGCCTGCTGGGCGCCAGCCAGTACGTCGCCTCGCTGCTCACCCGCACCCCCGAGGCGCTGCGCGTGCTCGCCGACGACGCCGAGCTCGAGCCCCGCACCGCCGAGGCGCTGGCCGGGGCGTGGCGGCAGGCGGCCGCGCGGGCGGCCGACCCGGCCGACGGCATCCGGGTGCTGCGCGGGCTGCGTCGCCACGAGCTGCTGCGGGTCGCGGCCGCCGACCTGCTCGGCCTGCTCGACGTCGAGCGGGTCGGCCGGGCGCTCACCGACGTCGCCGTCGCCACCCTGCAGGTCGGCCTGGACGTCGCCGTCCGCGCGCACGCCGCCGACGCCGGCATCGACCCGGCCGACCTGCCGACCGACGTCGCGGTGATCGGCATGGGCCGTCTCGGCGGCGGCGAGATGGGCTACGGCTCCGACGCCGACGTGCTCTTCGTGCACCGGCCGCGTGGGGGTGCGGAGGAGGCGAAGGCCACCGCCGCGGCCAACGCGGTCGCGCACACCCTGCGCCGGCTGCTGGGCGAACCGGCGCCGGACCCGGCCTTCGAGGTCGACGCCGACCTGCGGCCGGAGGGCCGGCAGGGCGCCCTGGTGCGCAGCCTGGACTCCTACCGCGAGTACTACGAGCGCTGGATGTCGGTCTGGGAGGAACAGGCGCTGCTGCGCGCCGTCCCGGTCGCCGGCGACGAGGAGCTGGGGACGGCGTTCACCGAGCTGGTCGACCCGATCCGCTACCCGGCCGGCGGGCTGTCGGCCGAGCAGGTCGCCGAGATCCGCCGCATCAAGGCGCGGGTGGAGCGCGAGCGCCTGCCCCGCGGCGCCGACCCCACGACGCACGCCAAGCTGGGCCGCGGCGGGCTGGCCGACGTCGAGTGGACCGTCCAGCTGCTGCAGCTGCAGCACGCCGCCCGCGTCCCCGCGCTGCGGATCCCCTCCACGGTGGGCGCCCTGGCCGCGCTGCGCGACGCCGGCCTGCTCGACGCCGAGCAGGCCGGCGCCCTGCAACGGGCCTGGGAGCTGGCCAGCCGGGCGCGCAACGCGGTCTTCCTCGTCCGCGGCCGGCCCAGCGACCAGCTGCCCCGGCCGGGCGTGGAGCTCGCCGGCGTGGCCCGGGCCAGCGGCTGCGGCCCGGACGTCGAACCCGGGCAGTTCCTCGACGACTACCGGCGGGCCACCCGGCACGCGCGCAGCGTCGTGGAGCAGGTCTTCTACGGCCGGCCCCCCGGCTGACCGGGGCCGCGCGGTTGCCGGGCGGCCCGGCGGGGCAGGCTGGGTGCGTGTCGCCACACCCCGACCTGCCCGAGGACGACCAGCCGACCCCCGTCCGCGACCGGACGGCCACCATCACCCCCTACCGGGACGGGCCGCTCATCGTCCGCGGCGACTTCCGCCTGGTCGACCAGGACGGCGAGGAGATCGACCCCGGCCGCGAGACGGTGGCGCTGTGCCGGTGCGGGAAGTCCGGCATCAAGCCCTTCTGCGACGGCTCGCACAAGCGCGCCGGGTTCTCCGCCCCGAGCGCGCCGAGCCGTCCCCGGCCGGCTGCCCGCATCCGGCGCGAGGACCGGCGCGAGGACCGGCGCGAGGACCGGCGGGAAGACCCCTCCTGAGGCCTCAGCGCAGCTCGAAGGCCTTGGCCATCCGCTCCTGCTCCTCCAGCGCCGCGCCGATCCGGGCCTGGACGGCGTCGAGCTCGCCGATCACCTCGCCGGTGGCGAGGATGCCGGCCGACACCGCCTCGGCGCTGGTCTGGATGCCGGTGACCTGCGTCGACACGCGCTGGGTCGCCGCGGCGGTCTCCCGGGCGAGGTCCTTGACCTCCCCGGCGACGACGGCGAAGCCGCGGCCGAGCTCTCCGGCGCGGGCGGCCTCGATGGTGGCGTTGAGCGCCAGCAGGTTGGTCTGGTCGGCGATCGAGGAGATGATCCGGATGACGTCGCTGACCGCCGCCGACGCCCGGCCCAGCGCCTCCACCTCGGCGGTCATCGACGAGGCCCGCGCGACGGCGCTCTCGGCCACCCGGCCGGCGTCGGCCGCGGCGTCCCGCAGCAGGGCGACGGTCTCCAGCAGCGCCCGGGAGTTGGCGGCGTCGGCCTCGGCGCGGCGCAGGATGTCCAGCCGCTGGGAGACCAGCTGCTGCACGTTGCGCAGCGCGGAGGCCCGGGACTCGGACAGGTCGATCGTCTCGGTGACGAAGAAGTCCATCGTCCCGACGACGCGCCCATCGGCCAAGATCGGGAAGCAGACGCCCGAGCGGACCCCGGCGCGCTGGGCGGCCGGCGCACGCACGCAGTCGGTGACCTCGGCCAGGTCGCGCACGAACACCAGGTCCCGCGCCCGCCAGGCCCGGCCGGACAGGCCAACGCCCTCGGCGAAGCTGGCGGCGAGGGTGACCTTGCGGAACTCCTCACCGGCCGAGCCGGACTCGACGGAGAAGCGCAGGACGTTCTCGGTCTCGTCCAGGGCCCAGAACGAGCCGTAGGCCCAGCCGAAGGCGGTGCGCACGGTGTCCAGCGCGGTCCGCAGGGCGCTCCGCTCGTCCCGGGCCCGGCCGACCTCGGTGACGACCTCGGTGACGGCGGCCCGGTCGTCGAGGGTCTCCTGCAGCTGGATGGTGGCCAGCGCGCTGCGCCGGGCGTGCGTGAGCAGCCGGCCGATCGCCTGCCACTTCTCCGCCCGGCCGCCGAAGAAGGGCAGGTCGCTGCGGCTGTAGTACTCGAGGACGGCGGTGACCCGACCGTCCTCGACCACCGGCATGAAGCAGCCCTGGCGGGCGCCGTGGGCCCGGGCCGTGGCCCAGCGCGGGCAGGTGGCGGTCGCGGTGGCCTCGTCCATCAGGACGGTGCTGCGCTGGCGCAGGGCCTGCCCGCCGTAGCCGGCGCCGGCCGACATCGTCGTGCCCTGCCGCCACGCCGCGGCCATCGCGGGAGCCAGCTCGCCCTCGGTCACGCGCAGCTCGAAGTGCCCCTCGGCGCCGGGCAGCCAGGCCGCGCCGTAGGCCATCCCCAGGAAGTCCACGAGCGCCCGCACGCTGCGCTCGTAGGTCTCGACCTCGCTGCTGACGCCGCCGTCGAGCGACTGGACGACCCGTTCCAGGGCCTCGACGTCCCGTGGCTGCGCGGTCGGCTCCGCAGGCCGCTGGCTGTCCCGCTTGCGCATGCGATCCTCCATCCCCCCGACGGTCGGCGCACGGACGTGCCCGACCGGGTCGCAGCACAGGTTTCGGCAGCCGATCCCCGATGTGCAGCCGGGACGCCGATGCTGATCAGGCGGCCAGCGGCCGCTGCCCGCGCAGGCCCGAGCGGCCGGCCTCCCAGGCGCCGAGCAAGTGCGTGGCGGCCAGCCCGTCGACGGCGAGCGCGCACGCGGCACCGAAGAGGACGTCGCCGGCGAGGTCGGGCTCCTCGGCCACCAGCGAGCCGCACACGTCCACCGCGGCGATCTGCTCGTGGACGGCGTCGGCCTCCACGTGCTCGTCGTAGAAGACGGTGGTCGACTCGTCGAAGCCCAGCCGGCGCAGCCCGGCCGAGTACCGGCGGGACGGCTCCGAGGAGGTCATCTCGACCGCGGCGAGGTGCCCGAGCGCGGCGCCCCGCCAGCGGCGGTGCAGGCCGAACAGCGACATGGTGTTCACCGAGGCGAACGCCGCCGCGGGGGCGGCGTCCCACAGCGCGCCGTAGGCGGCGTCGAGGCCGAGGTCGCGCATCAGCCCGGCGAACAGCTCGCTGTGCATGCGCCCCGGAGCGCCGCCGCCGTACTCGTCGGCCTGGATCTCGACCATGGCCGCCTTGGCCCGCCCCGACAGCCGCGGGACGGCGAAGGTGTGCGGGTCGGCCTCCTTGAGGTGGTAGACCGAGCGCAGGGTCAGGTACTCGCGCCACTGCTCGAGGTCGCCGCGGCGGGCCATGAACGACGACAGCGAGGGCCCGTCGTCGGCGGCGACGAGCGCGCTCAGCTGCCGGTCGACCGGTTCGTCGGTTCCCTCGAGGTCGCCGACCAGGGCGCGCAGCGCCTCGGTGTGCCGCCGCTCCAGGTGTGCACGCAGCCCGATCAGCTCCGGGTCCCACTCCCACGCGTCGTCGACCTCGGCGAAGCCGCGGTAGTGCAGCTCGTAGCAGACGGCCAGGGCCAGCTGCAGGTCCTCGTCGCCGAGCGGGTCGGTGCAGGTGGCCGCCGTCCGCCGGGCGAGGTCGACGGTGGCGGGGGACAGCGCGCCGGCGGTCAGGTCGGCGCGGAGGGCGCGGGTGAACGGGCCCCGGGGTTCGGGCAGGTGCATGCCGGGCCCATGCCCACCGCCCGTCGGTTCGATGCGCGGGCACGGGACCTCGCCCGCGGTAGCGGGCACGGGACCTCGCCCGTGGGTAGGGAAGCGGCATGAGTCCGAGCAGCGCGACCCGGGTCGTCCTGGTGACCGGCGGCAGCGCCGGCATCGGCCGCAGCACCGTCGAACGCCTGGCCCGGGACGGCGCCCGGGTGGTCACCTGCGCCCGGGGCGGCGACCGGCTGGCCGCGGCCGTCGGCGGGTTGCCCGGCGTCATCCCGGTGGTGGCCGACGTCGCCGACGCCGCCGACCGGGCCCGGCTGGTCGACCGCGTCCTCGACGAGCACGGCCGGCTCGACGCCGTCGTCCTCAACGCCGGGCTGGGCTGGGCCGGCCTGGTGGAGGACATGCCCGGCGACGTCGTCGAGCGCCTGGTCGCGGTCAACCTGACCGGCGTGGTCGACCTCGCCCGCATCGCGCTGCCCTCCCTGCTGGCGGCCGCGGCGCGGGAGGGCCGGGCCGACGTGGTCACCGTCGCCTCCGCCGCCGCCTGGTCGCAGGTGCCGCCGCTGACGGTGTACTCGGCCACCAAGGCCGGCGTGCAGGGCTTCGTCAAGGGCCTGCGGCGGGAGGTGACCGCCCGGGGCGTGCGGGTGCACACCGTCAACCCCGGCCCGGTGGCGACCGAGTGGCTGGCCCGCGGGCACGGTTCCCCGCCGGCGTCGGACGCCGACGCCCGCGGCCGGCTGTCCCCGGGCGTGCGCACCGAGCGGGTGGCCGACCAGGTCGCCGGCTGCCTGGGCGCCCGCTGGTCGCGCACCGTCGCCGTCCCGCGGTGGATGGGGCTGGCCCGGCTCGGGGAGGTGCCGCCGGTCGACCGGGTGCTGGACCTGGTGCTCTCCCGGCAGGCCGGTCGGATCCGCCGCGTCGCCGCCCGGATGGTCGAGGAGCGCACCGGCTGACCGGGTCCCCGGCTTGACGGGCCGGTTCGGCCCCACCACGGTGGGTCCACGGTTCGGGACCACCACCGCCGGGAGAGCTGATGCAGACGACCGTCCTCCGCCGCCTGAGCGTCGCGGCCGCCGCGTCGACCACGCTGGCCGCCCTGGGCGTGGCCGCCGCGGCGCCCGCGACCGCGCAGTCCTCCGGTCCCGAGCCGGTCGAGGTGCAGCTGCTGGCGCTCAACGACTTCCACGGCGCGCTGGAGCCGCCCACCGGCTCGGGCGGGCGCATCCAGACCGGCGTGAACCCGGACGGCACGCCGGTGACCGTGGACGCCGGCGGGGTCGAGTACCTCGCGACCCAGCTGGCCGCGCTCACCCAGGCGCAGCGGGAGGGCAACACGGTCACCGTCGCCGCCGGCGACCTGATCGGGGCCTCGCCGCTGCTCTCGGCGGCCTTCCACGACGAGCCGACCATCGAGGCGCTCGGCCTGGCCGGCCTCGACTACGCCAGCGTCGGCAACCACGAGTTCGACGAGGGCGCCGCGGAGCTGCTGCGCATCCAGAACGGTGGCTGCCACCCGGTGGACGGCTGCGCCGACGGCACGCCCTACGACGGCGCGGACTTCCAGTACCTGTCGGCCAACGCCTTCGTCACCGACACCGGCCAGCCGCTGCTGCCGCCGTACGCGGTCAGGCGGGTGCAGGGCGTGGAGATCGGCTTCATCGGGATGACCCTCGAGGGCACCGGGTCGATCGTCAGCCAGCAGGGCGTGGCCGGGCTCACCTTCGCCGACGAGGTGGAAACCGCCAACCGCTACGCCGCCGAGCTGAAGGAGCAGGGCGTCGAGGCGATCGTCGTCCTGCTGCACCAGGGCGGGCAGCAGACCGGCCCGGACGCCTGGGACGTCGACGGCTGCAACGGGCTCACCGGGCCGATCGTCGACATCGCCCACGGCATGTCCGACGCGATCGACGTCGTCCTCAGCGGGCACACCCACCAGGCGTACGACTGCGAGATCGACGGCAAGCGGGTCACCAGCGCCGCCTCCAACGGCCGGCTGGTCACCGACGTCGACCTGTCGGTGGACCGGATCACCGGCGACGTGGTCGACGCCGTCGCCGACAACCGGATCGTCACCCGCGACGTCGCAGCCGACCCCGCCCAGACCGCGCTGATCGCCCACTACCGCGAGGTCCTCGGCCCCATCGCCGCCGAGGTGGTCGGCTCGGCCGCGGTCGACCTCACCCGGGTGCAGGAGGACCCGCTGGACGGCGCCGAGTCGCCGCTCGGCAACGTCATCGCCGACGCCCAGCTCGCCGCCACCGACGACGAGGCGGGCGCGGTCGCGGCGTTCATGAACCCCGGCGGCGTGCGCGCCGACCTGGCCGCCGGTGACGTCACCTACGAGGAGGCGTTCACCGTCCAGCCGTTCGCCAACAACCTGGTCACGCTGGACCTGACCGGCGCCCAGCTGAACTGCCTGCTCGAGCAGCAGTACCAGGTGGGTCGGGTGCTCTACGCCTCGGCGGGCGTCACCTACTCGGTCGACCCCGCGGGCACGCCCGCGGCGGCGGGGGCGGACCCGTGCACCGGCACCCGGGTCGTCGACTCCTCGCTGCGGATCGGAGGCACCCCGGTTCCGCCGGAGGGCGTGTACCGGGTCACGGTGAACAACTTCCTCGCCGGCGGCGGGGACGGCTTCTCCGTGCTCACCGGCGGGACGAACGCGGTCACCGGGCCGATCGACCTCGACGCGTTCACCGCCTACCTCGGCGCGAACTCCCCGGTGCCGGCCCCGGCGCTCGACCGCATCACCCGGGCCGGCTGAGGCCGCCGCCCCGGATCGCGTCGGGGCGCGCCGACCGGGTAGGACAGGGAGCGGGACGCCCACCCGCTCTCCGACGACGCGAGGACCACCCGTGACCGCTCCGACTCTCGACACCGCCCCGTGGCTGGTTCGCGAGCCGCACGTGGATCCCGAGACGCTCGCGGTCGCCGAGTCCGTCTTCAGCCTCTCGAACGGCTACGTCGGGATCCGGGGGACGCTCGACGAGGTCGAGCCCTGTGCCGTGCGTGGCACCTACCTGTCCGGGGTCTACGAGACGCATCCGCTGTCCTATCCCGAGAGCGGTTACGGGCACCCCGAGGAGGGGCAGGCGATGATCCCCGTCGCCGACGGCACGCCGCTGCGCCTCCTCGTCGACGGCGTCCCGCTCGACGTGCGCCAGGTCGAGCCGCAGGTCCACGAACGCACGCTGGACCTGCGCGCCGGCACGCTCGACCGCCGCGTGCGCTGGACCGCGCTGTCGGGCACGTCGCTGGAGGTGTCCTCGCGGCGGATCGTCTCCTTCGCGGAGCGGTCGGTCTGCGCCGTGCGGTACGAGGTCCGCGCCCTGGACGGGCCCGCGCACGTCGTCGTGCGGTCCGAGCTGGTCGCCGAGGAGGTCATGCCCACGGGCGTGGACAACGACGACCCGCGGGTCGCAGAGGCCCTGGACGACGCCTTCGAGCCGCTCGTCCACGTCCGCGCGGCGACCGGTGGCGCCCTCGCGTCACGGACGCGCCGGTCGGGCATCACGGCCGCCGCCGCGGTCGGCCATGACATCGACGGCGGGGACATCGACGGCGGGGAGATCAACGGCGGGGAGAGTGACGGCGGGCGGGTGAGCACACACGTCGACCAGGACCACGTCGTCACCACGGTCGCCGCCGACCTGCTCCCCGGGGAGAGCCTCACGATCGTCAAGGCCGTCGGGTACAGCTGGTCGCACGACGCCGGACCCGACTCTCTCGTCGGGGAGGCATCGGCCGCCGTGAGTTCCGCACTCGACCTCGGGTGGGAGGGTCTGCTCGCCGGTCAGCGGGCCGTGCTCGACGAGCTGTGGGCGGCGGCGGACGTCGAGGTCGACGGCGACCCCGAGCTGCAGCAGGCGCTGCGCTACGCCGTCTTCCAGCTGTTCTCCTCCGCCGCCTGCATCTCCGGTGCCCCGGTCGGCGCCAAGGGACTGACCGGCACGGGCTACAGCGGCCACACCTTCTGGGACGTCGAGGGGTTCGTCCTGCCCGCCCTGACGCTGCTGCACCCGGACGCGGCGGCACGCCTGCTGCGGTGGCGCTACACCACGCTCGACCTCGCTCGCGAGCGTGCCGAGACGCTGGGGCTGCAGGGCGCGTCCTTCGCGTGGCGCACCATCAGCGGGCGTGAGGTCTCCGCGTACTGGCCTGCCAGCACGGCGGCGATGCACGTCAACGCCGACATCTCCCGCGCCTTCTGGCTCCACCGCAACGTCACGGGCGAGGATCTCGACTCCGTCGGGGGCCTGGAGGTGCTCGTCGAGACGGCGCGGCTGTGGATGTCCATGGGCCACGAGGACGCGGCCGGCGGGTGGCACCTGTTCGGCATGACCGGGCCGGACGAGTACACCGGGGTCGTCGACGACAACGTCTTCACCAACCTCATGGCCCGGCGCAACCTCCTGCGCGCCGCCGACGCGTGCCGGAGGCTGCCGGCGCGCGCGTCGGAGCTGGGCGTGGACTCCGCCGAGACCTCCGCCTGGCGGTCCGCGGCCGACGCCGTCCACGTCCCGTGGGACGAGGGCCTGCGCGTGCACCCGATGAACGAGAACTTCACGACCTACCGGGAGTGGCGGTTCGAGGACAAACGCGACTCCTACCCGGTCCAGGAGCACCAGCACTACGCCAAGTTCTACCGGCGGCAGGTGCTCAAGCAGGCCGATCTCGTCCAGGCGCTGTGGTGGTGCCGCGACGACTTCACGGCCGAGGAGGTGGCGCGCGACCTGGACTACTACGAGGCGCGCACCGTCCGGGACTCCTCGCTCTCGGCCGCCGTCCAGGCGGTCGTGTGCGCCCAGGCGCAGCACCCCGACCTCGCCCTGCGCTACCTGCGGGAGTCCGCCCTCGTGGACCTGCGCGACGTCCAGGGCGACACCGCCAAGGGGCTGCACCTGGCCTCGCTCGGAGGGACGTGGCTGGCGTTCGCCGCCGGCCTCGGCGGGCTGCGGGAGGACCACGAGGACCTCGAGATCGCGCCCCTGCTGCCGTCCTCGCTCTCGCGCACCGCCTACTCCGTCACCTGGCGCGGCAGGCTGCTCCGCGTCGAGACGACGCGGGAGGGCACCACGGTCACGCTGACGCGCGGCGAGGGGCCGGTGACCGTCGTCGTGGACGGCGCACCCCTGTCGGTTCCGGCCGCCGCACCCGTCTCCGTGCCGCTCCGTGCCCCGACTCCGTTGCTCGACGAGCCGAGGCAGCCGGTCGGATGCGAACCGCGCACGTGAGGGCGTGCTCCGACCGCCGGTGCCGGCTCCGACGTCGCTCAGGGCGCGAGGTGTCGGGGTGGGCGGGGAACGTCGCGATCCGGCATCGATCGCGTCCGGCGTGTTCGGCACGGGTGCCCGCCGGGCAGGGGAGTGGGGTCTGCCGACCCTTCTCTGGAGGACGTCCCGACCGTGCGCCGCCTCCTCCGCGCCACCGCTGCCGCCGCTCCGCTCCTGGGGCTGGCCGCCTGCGGGTCCCCGGCCGCCGAGCCGGCGCCGCGGGCGGTCGCCGCCGCGGAGCCGGCCGCGGTCGTGGAGCCGGCCGCGGTCGTCGCCCAGGGGACGGCGGACACCGCGTCCTGCACCGGCGCCACCGGCTATCCGGTCGCCTACCCCGCCGACTGGACGACCAACGAGGACGGCGTGCTGCCCGCCTGCAGCTGGTTCGGGCCGGAGGAGTTCGTCGTCCCCGAGGCCTCCGACGTCCGGACCGCGCCGGTCACCCTCGACGTGGCGGACCGCACCTTCGCCGAGGCGACCGCGCCGAACCCCGACGAGGTGGTCCGGACGGCGCTGGAGGTGGCCGGCCGGCCGGCGCTGCGGGCCGAGCTGGTCACCGGCCCCGGCCTGTACCCGGAGGGCACCCGCATCACGACCTACGCGGTCGACCTGGGCGGCCGGACCCTGCTGGCCGACGCCGTCGAGCTGCCCGGCGGCGACCACGAGCGCGCCGTCGTCGTCCTCGACGACATGATGGCGAGCCTGCACCTCTCCGGCGTCGCGCCGGGCTGACGGAGGACCCCGTCCTCCCCATGAAGGACCCCCTTGCCCCCCACCACTCGCAGGCTCGTGGCGGGACCCTGCAAGGGGGCCGTCAGGGCTCAGGCCGGGACCCGGGACGGGGCCTGCGGCGGGACCCTGCAGGAGGGCCAGCCGCCGGTCGCTCACGCGGGTGCTTGTCACCACGCGCCACGGGCTGTTTCCTGCTCGTCACGTCCTTGGTGCACGGTCCCCGTGCACACCGGGCGCGATGGGCGAGGAGGGGCGATGGACTTCCTGCAGCCGTCGTCGTGGGACGACGCGCTGGCGGCGCGGGCCGAGCGGCCCGACGCGCTGCCGATCGCCGGCGGCACCGACGTGATGGTCGAGCTGAACTTCGACCGCCGCCGCCCGGGTGCGCTGCTGGACCTGACCCGCGTCCCCGAGCTGCGCGAGTGGACGCTCGCGGACGGGGTGGTCCGCCTCGGCGCCGGCGTCCCCTACGCCCGGGTGATCGGCGAGCTGGGCGACCGGCTCCCCGGCCTGGCGATGGCCGCGCGCACCGTCGGCTCGCCGCAGATCCGGGCGCGCGGCACGGTCGGCGGCAACCTCGGCTCGGCGTCCCCGGCCGGCGACGCGCACCCGCCGCTGCTGGCCGCCGGCGCGCAGGTCGAGCTGGTCTCCGCGGCCCGGGGCGCCCGCCGGGTCCCGGTCGCCGACTTCTTCGCCGGCGTCAAGCGCAGCGTCCTCGAACCCGACGAGCTGATCGCCGCCGTCCTCGTGCCGGAGGCCGCCGGGCCGCAGCAGTACTGCAAGGTCGGCACCCGCAACGCCATGGTGATCGCGGTGTCGGCCTTCGCCCTCGCCCTGCACCCCGACCGGCAGGAGGTGGGCACCGGCATCGGGTCGGCGGCGCCGACGCCGCGGCGGGCGCCCGAGGCCGGGCAGTTCCTCGCCGGCGAGCTGAACTGGGCCGCGCGGACCCCGCTGCCCGAGACCCTCGCCGCCGAGTTCGGACGGCGGGTGGCCGACGCCGCCTCGCCCATCGACGACGTCCGCGGGAGTGCGGCCTACCGCCGGCACTCGCTGGCGGTGATGGCCCGCCGCGCCGCGACCTGGGCCTGGGACGACCTGAGGAGGGCGGCCTGATGCGGGTCACCACCACCGTGAACGGCACCGAGCGCACCGCCGACGACGTCTGGCCGGGGGAGAGCCTGCTCTTCCTGCTGCGCGAGCGGCTGGGCCTGCCCGGCGCGAAGAACGCCTGCGAGCAGGGCGAGTGCGGCTCGTGCACCGTCTACCTCGACGGGGAGCCGGTGTGCGCCTGCCTGGTCGCCGCCGGGCAGGCGACCGGCCGGGAGGTCACCACCGTCGAGGGGCTGGCCGAGGGGGGCCGGCTGCACCCGGTGCAGGAGGCCTTCGTCGAGGCCGGCGCCGTCCAGTGCGGCTTCTGCACGCCCGGGCTGGTCGTCATGGCCTCCGACCTGCTCGAGCGGGTCCCGGAGCCCTCCGACCCGGAGATCCGCGAGGCGCTGGCCGGCAACCTGTGCCGCTGCACCGGCTACGAGAAGATCCTCGACGCCGTGCGGCTGGCCGCGGCGAGGCAGGCCGCCCGATGACCACCACCGAGGCCACGGCCCGGCAGACCGGCCGGATCGGCGAGAGCGCGCAGCGTCCCGACGGCACGCTCAAGGTCACCGGCGAGTACGCCTACGCCAGCGACCTGTGGCACGACGACATGGTCTGGGGCGTCACGCTGCGCAGCCCGCACCCGTCGGCCCGCATCCGCCGGATCGACGTCGCCGAGGCGCTCACCGTGCCCGGGGTGACCGCCGTCCTCACCGCCGACGACGTCCCCGGCGAGAACGCCTACGGCCTCGAGCACGCCGACTCACCGGTGCTGGCCGCCGACGTCGTCCGCTACGTGGGGGAGCCGGTGGCGCTGGTCGCCGCCGACCACCCGGAGACCGCCCGCCGCGCGGCGGCGCGGATCCGGGTCGACTACGAGGTGCTGCCGGCCCTCACCGACCCCCGCCGCGCCCTGGACGACGACGCCCCGCGGGTGCACCCCGGCGGCAACCTGGTCCGCCACCAGCGCCTGCGCCGCGGCGACCCCGACCCCACCGCGCCGGTCGTGGTCAGCCTGGACTTCTGCGTCGGCATGCAGGACCAGGCCTTCCTCGGCCCGGAGTCCGGGCTCGCCGTCCCGGCCGAGGACGGCGGCGTCGACCTCTACGTCGCCACCCAGTGGCTGCACATCGACCAGCGGCAGGTGTGCCTGGCCCTGGGCATGCCGCCCGAGAAGGTGCGGCTGACCCTCGCCGGCGTCGGCGGGGCGTTCGGCGGCCGCGAGGACCTCTCGGTGCACGTGCACGCCTGCCTGCTGGCGCTGCGCACCGGCCGGCCGGTGAAGATGAGCTACGGCCGCGAGGAGTCCTTCTACGGCCACGTGCACCGCCACCCGGCGACGATGACCTACGAGTTCGGCGCCGAGCGCGACGGCACGCTGGTCTACGCCAGGGCGCACGTGCTGCTCGACGGCGGCGCCTACGCCTCGTCGACGGCGGCGGTGGTGGGCAACGCCGGGTTGCTCGGCCTGGGGCCGTACCGCATCCCGTCGGTGGCGGTCGACGCCTACGGGGTGTTCACCAACAACCCGCCGTGCGGGGCGATGCGCGGCTTCGGCTGCGTGCAGGCCGCCTTCGCCCACGAGGCGCTCATGGACGAGCTGGCCGACGCCGTCGGCGTCGACCCGGTGGAGATCCGCCGGCGCAACGGCCTGCGCGAGGGCGAGCGCACCATCACCGGCCAGGCCGTCGACTCGCCCGCCCCGGTCGCCGAGCTGCTGCAGCGGGTGGCCGACCTGCCGCTGCCCCCACCCGCGGACACCGCCGACATCCGGTCCCTGCCGGGCGCGGTCGGCAACACCACCCACGGCGAGGGCGTGCGCCGCGGCGTCGGCTACGCCGTGACGATGAAGAACGTCGGCTTCTCCGAGGGCTTCGACGACTACTCCACCGCCCGCGTGCGGCTGCAGGTGACCGGCGGCGAGGCGGTCGCGTCGGTGCACACCGCGGCCGCCGAGGTCGGCCAGGGGCTGGTCACCGTCCAGCAGCAGATCGCCCGCACCGAGCTCGGGGTGGAGCGGGTCGTCGTCGTCCCGGCCGACACCACCGTCGGCTCGGCCGGTTCGACGTCGGCGTCCCGGCAGACCTACGTGACCGGCGGGGCGGTCCAGGCGGCCTGCGGGGCGGTGCGGACGGCGGTGCTGCAGCGGGCCGCGGTCGCGCTCGGGCTCTCCCCGGCCGCTCTCCGGTTGGACGGGGACAAGGTCGTCGGCTCCTCCGGCGAGGTGCTCGCCGACCTGGCCGAGGTGCTCGGCGGCGACGCGGTCGAGGAGACCGTCGAGTGGCGGCACCGGCCCACCCACGCCGTCGACCCGGAGACCGGCCAGGGCGACGCGCACGTGCAGTTCGCCTTCTCCGCGCACCGGGCGGTCGTCGACGTCGACGTCGAGCTCGGCCTGGTCAAGGTGGTCGCCCTCGACACCGCCCAGGACGTCGGGAAGGCGATCAACCCCGATGCCGTCGTCGGCCAGATCCACGGCGGGTCGGCCCAGGGCATGGGGCTGGCGCTGATGGAGGAGGTCGTGGTCACCGACGGGCACGTGCGCAACCCGTCGTTCACCGACTACCTGCTGCCGACCGTCCTCGACGTGCCGCCGATGCGGGTGGAGGTGCTCGAGTACGCCGACCCGCACGCGCCCTACGGCGTCCGCGGGGTGGGGGAGCCGCCGACGATCTCCTCCGGCCCGGCGGTGGCCGCCGCCGTCCGCGCCGCGACCGGCCGGCCGCTGCGCCGGGTGCCCATCCGCCCCGAGCACATCACCGGCACATGAGCGGCCGCACCCCGCCGTGGTCATCGTCGAGTGGCTAGCGTCTGCGGCGTGTCGGCGAGCCACTCGACGATGATCACGGCGGACGTCACCGTCCCGACGCTCGTCGGGCAGAGCGTGGTGGTCGAGCCGGACGCCGTGCGGATCCTCGACCGCCGCGTGTTCCCCTTCGAGCGCGCCTGGGTGACCTGCCGCTCGTACGAGGACGTGGCCGAGGCGATCGAGGACATGGTCACCCAGAGCCTCGGCCCGCTGTTCGCCGCGGCCGGCGGGATGACGCTGGCCGCTCGCGAGGCCGACCGGCTGCCCACCGCACGGGCGCGGCGGGAGCTCGTGACCGCCGCCGGCCGCCGGCTGGTCGCCACCCGGCCGACGAACAACGGCATCCGGGACGTCGTCGCGGAGCTGCTCGCCGTCGCCGCGGCCACCGTGGACGCCGGCGAGCCGCTGGGCCCCGCGGTCGAGCGGGCCGCCCGTGACCTCGAGGACCGCTGCCGGGCCGGCTACCGGCGCCTCGGCGAGCACGCCGCCGCGCTGGTCCCGGACGGCGCCACGGTGCTGACCCACTGCTGGGCCGACGCCTACCTGACCGAGACGGTGGCGGCGGTGCTGCGCTCGGGCAAACGGATCGACGCGGTGTGCACCGAGACCCGGCCCTACCTGCAGGGCGCCCGGCTGACCGCGGAGAGCCTGGCCGAGATGGGCGTGGCCACCCGGCTGATCACCGACGGCGCGGCCGCGCACCTGATGAGCCGGGGCGAGGTGAGCGTCCTCGTCACCGGCGCCGACCGGGTGACGATGGACGGCGCGGTGGTCAACAAGATCGGCACGCTGCAGATCGCCGTCGCGGCGCACGCCTTCGGCGTGCCGTTCGTGGCGCTGGTGCAGGCGCCCGACCGCCAGGCGCCCACGGCCGCCGCCGTCGAGCTGGAGGACCGTGACGGCCGGGAAGTGCTGCACTGCCTGGGCCGGCGCACCGCCTCGGAGCGGGCGACGGGGGTCTACCCGGCCTTCGACGTCACGCCCCCGCGCTTCGTCAGCGTCGTGGTCACCGACCGCGGCCGGTTCGCGCCGGGCGACATGGCCTCCTACTTCGCCGGATGAGGGCGCCCAGGACCCGGGGCGAGGCCGTCGACCAGCTGGTCGAGGTGGGCCGCCTGGCGGTCGAGCGCGGCCTGGTGCTGGCCAGCGGCGGCAACCTGTCCGCCCGGCTGCCCGGCGCGGCCGAGTTCGTGGTGACCGCGGCCGGCACCTGGCTCGACCGGCTCACGCCCGCGGACCTCAGCGTGGTGACCCTGGACGGCGAGGTCGTCGGGGGAGCGGCGCGGCCGTCGAGCGAGTGGAAGCTGCACCAGCGCACCTACCTCGTGCGACCGGACGTGGGCGCCGTCGTCCACCTGCACCCGCAGCACGCCGTCCTGGTCGACGCCCTCGGCCACCGCATCCGGCTGCTCACCCTCGACCACGCGGTCTACGTGCGCTCCGTGGGGACGGTCCAGTTCCTCCCGAACGGCTCCGACGAGCTCGCCGACGCCGCCGCCGAGCAGACCCGGGAGCACGACTGCGTCGTGCTCTCGCACCACGGCTGCTCCACCGTCGGCCCCGACGTCGGGACGGCCTTCCGGCGGGCGCTGAACCTGGAGGAGGCGGCGACCGCGACCTACCGCGCCCTGCTGCTCGGGGACATGACCACCGACTTCCCCGCCGACTTCACCGCCGACGCCGACCTCCGCCACGGGCCGCCGTGACGTCGTCCCCCGGTCAGCGGGGCAAGTCGTCGAGGTAGTCCGGATAGCTGGCGATGACGTCCTCGAGATCGACGATGCGGGGGAAGTCCGGCACGTCCTGGTGGCGCAGCAGAAAGCGGACGGTGTGCCGGACGACCGCCTCCTCGTCGTCCTCGGCGACGCCGATGCGGTCGAGGAGGTCCGGGGACAGCTCGACCCAGGACTCCACCTCCTCGACCTCGCCCCGCAGGCGGACGACGTACTGGTGGTCGCCCTGCGCCTCGATCCCGAAAGGCTCGCTCATGCCCTCCGGGCTACCCGGTGTCCGGGCGCGGACACCGGCGTCGCGGGCTCCGCCCGGGCTCGCCGCGGCGCGGCCGCGTGTCGGGCCTGACAGCATCCGGGTGTGCCCTTCGAGTCCGCCGCGCTGCTCGTCCGGCAGGTCGACGCGTCGACGTGGGCGGTCGTCGACCCGCTGGTCTACCGGGGCGACCGCGACCGGTTCTTCGTCCCGGCCGGTTTCCGCACCGACTTGGCCACGGTGCCCCGGCTGGTCGCCTGGCTGGTCCCGCGGTTCGGTGCCTACACGCGGGCCGCGATCCTGCACGACTGGCTGTGCACCGAGGGCATCCGGTCGGGGGTGGTCACCTCGCGGGAGGCCGACGGGCTGTTCCGGCGGGTCATGCGCGAGGCCGGCGTCCCGGTGCTGCGCCGGTGGCTGATGTGGACCGGCGTCCGGTGGGGGGCGCTGGCCAGCCCGCTGCGGCGGCCGGGCTGGGCGCACAGCGCTCCCGGCGTCCTCGCCATCTCGGTGCTGGCCGCGCCGCTGGTCGTCCCGCCGGCGCTGGTGATCGCGCCGGGGCTGGTGGTGTACATGCTGGCCGAGTGGGTCGTCGGCCGGTTCGCCCCGACCTCCGGGGAGCGGCTGGTCGTCCCGACGGAGGATCTGGTCGTCCCGACGGAGGGGGCAGCGCGCCGGGTCGTGCGCCGACCGGACGGCTGAGAGTCCGCGGCCTCACCCGGGCGGCGGCTCGGCGGTGGCCGGCAGCAGCAGGGTGAACAGCGGGGGCCGGGCCCGGGTCAGACCCAGCCGGCCGCCCTCGGCCTCGGCCAGGCTGCGGGCGAGGGCCAGGCCGATGCCGTGGCCGGTGGCGCTCTCGGCCCGCCGCCGGAACAGCGCCTCGACGTCGGCCGGCCCGGCCCCCTCGTCCCCGACGTCGACGGCCAGTGCCGCGCCCGCGTCGCGGACGGCGAGCGAGACGGTGCCGGCGCCGTGCGTGGCGGCGTTGTCCAGGAGCACGGCGACCACCTGGCGGACCGCGGCCGCCGACGCCCGGCTCTCGGGCAGTTGGTCCTCCACGTGCACCTGCAGGGCCCGTCCCTGCGCGGCCAGCACCGGAGCCCACACGGCGGTCCACTCGGCGAGCAGGTCCGCCGTCGGCAGCAGCGCCCCCTGGGGCCGGGTGTCGCGGGCCAGCTCGAGCAGGTCCTCGATGGTGCGCTGCAGCCGGTCGGCCGACCCGATCGCCGCCGCCAGCGCGGCGCGCTGCCGGTCGGGAGGCAGCTCCAGGGCCGTCTCCAGCTCCAGCCGCAGCCCGGTGAGCGGGGTGCGCAGCTGGTGGGAGGCGTCGGCGGAGAAGGCGCGCTCGCGCCGGACCAGCTCGCCGATCCGGCGTGCGGTCGTGGTGAGCGCGTCCCCGGCGGCGTCGATCTCCGGGATGTCGCTGGGGGTGGTGCGCACGCTGAAGTCGCCGTTGCCCAGCCGCTGGGCACTCGCCGCCAGCGCCTCCAGCGGGCCGGCCAGCCGGCGCGCCTGCCGCCGGGCGAGCAGCCAGGTCACCAGGACCGCGCCCAGGCCGAGGGCGAGCATCGACCCCCAGGCGGAGACGATCCGCAGCCGCACCGCGGAGTAGTCGCTGGCGGCGCGGACGACGCCGAGGACTCCGGCGCCGTCGGTCACGGGCACGGCCACGACCAGCTGGCCGTCGACGTCGTCCGCGCTGGCCACCTCGCCGCCGGCCGCCCGCCGCACCACGCCGTCCTGCCGCGGCGGGCCGGAGCCCGACCGCAGCGCGCCGTCGACGTAGAGGGCGACGGTGATGTCGTCCCGCAGCGCGTGCAGGTGGGTGGGGGTGCGGCCGCGGACGAGGTCGACGGCGGCGGCGATCGCGCCGACGTCGGCCGACTGCTCGACCTCGGTGCGCTCGTCGCCGAGGAGGTACTGGGAGGCGCCGTAGGCCAGCGGGACGCCGAACAGGGTGATCGCCAACACCGCCGCGAGCAGGCTGAGCCCGACGATGCGTCTGCGCACGGTGCGCAGTGTGCCCAGGGTCCCTGGGAGGTCAGCCGGACGACGGCTCGAGCCGGTAGCCGTGCCCCCGCAGGGTGGTGATCCGCGGCGCCCCCGAGCCGCCCGCCGCGGCGAGCTTGCGCCGCACCGCGGCCACGTGGACGTCGAGGGTCTTGGTGGAGCCGAACCAGTGCGCGTCCCACACGTCGGCCATGAGGGTCTCGCGGCTGAGCGCGGTGCCGGCGTCGGCGACCAGCCGGGCCAGCAGGTCGAACTCCTTGGTGCGCAGCGCCACCTCGGCGCCGCTGACGGTGACCCGCCGGGCGGCGACGTCGACGACCAGCGCGTCGACAGTGAGCACGGTGTGCGCCGGGGGCAGCGCCGCGCTGCGCCGCAGGTGGGCGCGTACGCGGGCGAGCAGCTCGGCGAACCGGAACGGCTTGGTCAGGTAGTCGTCGGCCCCGGCCTCGAGGCCGACCACGACGTCCATCTCCTCGGTGCGGGCGGTGAGCACCACGATCACCGCGGTCGGCTGTGCCGCCCGGACCCGGCGGCACACCTCCACCCCGTCGAGGTCGGGCAGGCCCAGGTCGAGCAGCACCAGGTCGAACCGGCGGCCGGCGACCGCCTCCAGCGCGCCGCGGGCGGTGCGCTGCCAGGAGACGGAGTGGCCGTGGCTGCGCAGACCGGAGGTGAGCGCGGCGCCGATCGTCTCGTCGTCCTCGACCACGAGCAGGTCAGCCACGGCCCCAACGTAGCCGCCGGCCGGCGGTGTTCACCCGCCGCTAACCCGCGGCTGGCCGGTCGGTGGGGTCGCGCTGCCCAGCATGGGGGGCCGGACCCAGGAGGTGGTCGTCCATGGTCGCACCGGTGGTGGAGGCGCCCCGGTCGCCCGCGGCTGCGGGAGCGCGGGTGCTCGTCGTCAGCGGCAGCGTCGGCGCCGGGCACGACGGTGCCGCGCGGGAGCTCGCCGACCGCCTGGGCCGTGCCGGAGCCGTCGCCTGCGTGCGCGACCTGCTCGACGCGCTGCCGCGGCCGGTCGCCCGCCTGCTGCGCGACGGCTACGCCGGGACCGTCGGGTACGCCCCGGCGGCCTTCGAGTTCCTCTTCCGGCGCCTGGAGCAGCACGGCCTGCTGTGGCGGGCCGAGCAGCGGCTGTGCGCCATGGCCGAGGACACGGTGGCCGGCTGGGTCGGCGACGTGGATCCGGACGTGGTGGTGTCCACCTACCCCCTCGCCGGCCAGGTCCTCGGGGCGCTGCGGGCCGCAGGGCGGCTGGCCGCGCCGGTGGTCACCTACGTCACCGACCCCGCGGTGCACACCAGCTGGCTGCACCCGGCGGTCGACGTCCACGCGGCCGTCACCGCGGCCACCGCCGGCCAGGGCGCCGCCCACTACGGAGCACACCTCGACGTCGCCGGGCCGCTGGTCCCCGCCCGCTTCGCGCAGGTGCCCGGCCCGGCGGAGCTGGCCGACCTGCGCGGCGACCTCGGCCTGCCGCCGGGCCGGCCGGTGGCCCTGCTGGTCGCCGGGTCGCTGGGCCTGGGCGACCTGCTGCCCTCGGTGCGGGACGTGGCGGCGGCCGGGTTCACGCCGCTGGTGCTCTGCGGTCGCAACGCGGCGCTGCGGCGGCGGGTCGGCGGCGCGCCGGGGGTGGTGGCCCTGGGCTGGCGGACCGACGTGCACCGGCTGGTGCACGTCGCGGACGTCCTGGTCCACAACGCCGGGGGCCTGTCCTTCACCGAGGCGTACGTGGCCGGTCTGCCCGCGGTGACCTACCGGCCGATCCCCGGGCACGGCCGGGCCAACGCCCGGGTGCTGGACGCCGCCGGCCTGGCGCCCTGGGCCCGGACGCCGGCCGAGCTGGGCGAGCTGCTGTGGGCCCGCGCAGCCGGCGAGCGCACGCTCCCGGCCGTCGCGGACCCCACGGACCTGGTCCTGGCCGTGCTCCCGGCCGCCCGGCGTCCGGGACGGGCGGCGTGAGGGCGCGGTCGCTCGGCGTCGTCGCACCGCTGCTCGCCGGCGGCGCGCTGCACGCGCTGCCCGCGCTCGCGGCGCGCGGACCCCTGCGGTCGCTGCGGCCGTCGCTGGCCGGCCGGGGACGGCCCGGCGGGGTGGCGCTCACCTTCGACGACGGCCCGGACGCCGCCGGGACCCCGGCGGTGCTCGCCGCGCTCGACGCGCTGGGCTGGCAGGCCACCTTCTTCCTGCTCGGCCGCCAGGTGCGCCGGCACCCGGACGTGGCCCGGGCGGTCGTGGCGGCCGGCCACGAGGTCGGCCTGCACGGCGACGTGCACGCCAACCACCTGGTCCGGTCACCGCGGTGGGTGCGACGCGACCTGGCGGCCGGGTGCGCCGCGGTCACCGCCGTCACGGAGGTCCGGCCGCGGTGGTTCCGGCCGCCCTACGGCGTGCTGTCCGCCGGCTCCCTGCACGCGGCGGCGGCGCTCGGGCTGACCCCGGTGCTGTGGACGGCGTGGGGGCGCGACTGGGAGGCCGGCCCGCCCGCCGCGGTGCTGGCCACCGTGTGCCGGTCCCTGGACGACGGCGGGACGGTGCTGCTGCACGACTCCGACTGCACGAGCCGGGCGGGGTCGTGGCGGTCGACCGTCGCCGCGCTGCCGCTGCTCGCCGGCGAGCTGGACCGGCGCGGGCTGGCGGTGCGCCGCCTCGGCGACCACCTGGGCGCCGGCTGATGGCCGCCGCCGTCCTGCTGGCGCTGGCCTCGGCGGCGACGTACGCCGTCTCGACGGTGCTCCAGCACTCCGTCGCGGCCGCGCCCGCCCTGCGCGGCCGCGGGGCGCTGTCGTTCGCCGCCGGCCTGCTGCGGCACCCGGCCTGGCTCCTCGGGCAGGCGGCCGCCGCCCTGGGCCTGGTGCTGCACGCGCTGGCCCTGCGGTTCGGGCCCGTGGTCATCGTCGCGCCCCTGCTGTCCACCGGGCTGGTCTTCGGGCTGGTGCTCGGCGCCCTCGTCGACCGCCGCCACCCCGACCGCCGGCTCCCCGACCGCGGGCAGTGGGTGGCCGCCGGGGTCGTGGTCGTGGGGCTGGCCCTGTTCACCGCGTCCGCCGATCCCCGGGGGGGCCGAGCCACCGCGCCCCCGGCCGGGCTGGCCGTGTGCGTGCTGGCCGCCCTGCTGGTCGCGGGAGCCGCTATGCTGTGGGCGCGCCGTCCGACCGCGCCCTCCCGGGCCACGGTGCTCGGGGTCGCCGCCGGCACGGGGTTCGGGATCACCGGGCTGCTGCTCAAGGAGTTCGTCGGCCTCCGGCCGGCCGCCTGGCCGACGAGCTGGACGACGCCGGCGCTGGTCGTGGTCGGTGGCATCGCCGTCTACGAGTCGCAACGGGCCTTCCAGGCCGGCCCGCTCATCGCGTCGCTGCCGGTGATGACCGTGCTCGAACCGCTCGTGTCGACGGTCCTGGCCGGCCCTCTGTACTCCGAGCGGCTCGCGCCGGGGCCGCTGGCCTCCACCGCCCAGCTGGTCGGTGCGCCGACGCTGGCGGTCGGCCTGTTCGTCCTCGCCCGCTGCACGGCCAGGGCGTCGCCGGCCGTGCGCGGGACGGCGTCGGACCGCAACCGGGCGCCCGCGTGAGCGCGCTCGTCGTCGCCGCCGCCCGGTACCTGCTCTACGGGCTGGTCCTGGTCGCGGCGCTGGTGTGGGTGACCCGCGACCGGGCGGGCCGGCTCGCGATGCTCGGGCAGGCCGCGCTCGGCCTGGCTCTGGTGGGGGCCGGGATCGTCGTCGCCGGCGCCCTGCACGTCGACCCCAGGCCGTTCGTGACCGATCCGGCGTCGACACCGCTGTTCCCGCACCCGGCGGACAACGGCTTCCCCTCCGACCACGCCGCCGCGGCCGGCCTGCTGACCGCGCTGGTCGGCGCCCGCCGGCGGGCCCTGGGGCTGACGGTCGGGGTCGGGGCGGTCCTGATCGCGGTGGCCCGGGTCGCGGCCCACGTCCACCACGCCCAGGACGTCGTCGCCGGGCTGGCCATCGGCCTGCTCGCGGGCGCCTGCGCCGTCGGGGTCGTCGACCGGGTCGCCCGCCGCCGCACCACCGGCAGGTGAGCCACCGCCCCGGTGGTCGTCCCTCCCGATCAGCCGCCCCTGCCGATCAGCCGCGCCTCCCGATCAGCTGCGCAGTGCCGGGAACTGGTCGTCGCGCCACTCGCCCGGCCGTGGCCGGGCGCCGGCCTGCTCCTCCTCGCGGCCGCGCAGCTCGACCCGGCGGATCTTCCCGGAGATCGTCTTGGGCAGCTCGGCGAACTCGATGCGGCGCACCCGCTGGAACGGTGCCAGGTGCTCGCGGGCGTAGCGCAGGATGTCCTGCGCGGTCTCCTCGGTCGGCTCGAACCCGGGCGCCAGGGCGACGTAGGCCTTCGGCACGGCCAGGCGCACCGGGTCGGGCGCCGGGACGACGGCGGCCTCGGCCACCGCCGGGTGCTCGATGAGCACCGACTCCAGCTCGAACGGGCTGATCTTGTAGTCCGACGCCTTGAAGACGTCGTCGGTGCGTCCCACGTAGGTGATGTACCCGTCGGTGTCCCGCCCGGCGATGTCGCCGGTGTGGTAGTAGCCGCCGGCCATCGCCTCGGCGGTGCGCTCCGGGTCGTCCTGGTAGCCGGTCATCAGCGGCAACGGCCTCCCCGACCCACCCGACGCCGAGAGGTCCAGGCAGATCTCGCCCTCGCCGGGTCCGTCGACCCGCTCCCCGGTCAGCGGGTCGACGAGCACCACGGGGACGCCGGGCAGCGGCCGCCCCATCGAGCCGGGCCGGACCTCGCAGTCGGGCGGGTTGCCGATCTGCGCGGTGGTCTCGGTCTGGCCGTAGCCGTCCCGGACGGTCAGCCCCCACGCCCGCCGGACCTGCTCGACCACCTCGGGGTTGAGCGGCTCACCGGCGCCGACCACCTCGCGCAGCGCGCCGGGGCCGCCGGAGAGGTCGCTGGTGAGGAGCATGCGCCACACCGTCGGCGGAGCGCAGAACGAGGTCACCCCGTGCTCGCGGATGCGCTGCAGCAGGACGCCCGGGTCCAGCCGGGTGTAGGCGTGCAGGAAGACGGTCGCCTCGGCGATCCACGGCGCGAAGAAGCAGGACCAGGCGTGCTTGGCCCAACCGGGCGAGGAGACGTTGAGGTGCACGTCGCCCGGGCGCAGGCCCAGCCAGTACATCGTCGACAGGTGCCCGACCGGGTAGGAGACCTGGGTGTGCTCGACCAGCTTGGGCCGCGAGGTCGTGCCCGAGGTGAAGTAGAGCAGCAGCGGGTCGCCCGGCGCGGTGCCCGGGTGCGCGGCCGGCCCGGCGTCGAGCGTGTCGGCGTCGTGCAGGTCGGCCCACCCGTCGGCCGGGCCGACGCTGATCCGGGTGTAGTCGCCGGGGACGTCGGTGAACTTGCCGGTGTCGGCGGGCGCGCAGACCACGTGCCGGCCCCGGCCCCGGGCCACCCGGTCGGCGAGGTCGGCCGGGCCGAGGGCGGTGGTCGTCGGCATGATCACCGCGCCCAGCTTCGTGATCGCCAGCATCGACTCCCACAGCTCGACCTGGTTGCCGAGCATGAGCAGCACCCGGTCACCCCGGCGCACGCCCTGCCCGGCGAGCCAGGCCGCGACCCGGTCGGAGCGGCGGGCCATCTCGTCGAAGGTCCGCGTGGTGACCGCGCCGTCCTCGTCGGCGAGCACCAGCGCCGGCCGGTCGTTGCCCCGGGCCACGGCGTCGAACCAGTCGACCGCCCAGTTGAAGCTCCTCCCCAGGTCGGGCCAGCCGAACTCGGCCACCGCGCGGTCGGGCTGCCCGCGCAGGGCGAGCAGCTGGTCACGGGCGGCCCGGAAGGCGTCGGTCGCGCTCATGGCCCGGCAGTCTGCTCCGCCTCGGCGCCGCACGGGCGGCCGGCCGCCGTCCGGACGGCGCCGGTGAGCACGACCAGCCCGAGCAGCAGGGACGCCGTGACCAGGACCAGCCCCGGCCACGGCACCGTCCCGTGCCCGGCAGAGCTCGTCGTCGGCGCGTGGACGGCCAGCATGCCCAGGTCGAGCAGCACGGTGGTGGCCCACACCGACCGGGACGGCGCGCGCCACAGGTGCCAGGCGCAGGGCAGGCAGGCCAGCGCCATGCCGGCCGCGGCCAGGGACCCGAGCGAGGCGGCGTGCAGCGACGCCACGTGCACCGCCGCCGACCCGAGCGCGAGCGCCGCCGCGACCCGACCGGCCGCTCCCTCCCAGGTGATCATGGGGTTGGTGCACGGGACACGGGGCGACACGCCGCGGCGGCCGGCCACAACCCCATGATCACGGCCGGAGGAGCGGCCGGAGGTCGTCGTCACGCCTCGTGCGAGGCGCAGTGCGCCGAGGCCGACCGGGGCACCCCCAGCGCCGGGTTGCGGTCGAAGAAGCCGACCGGCTTGAGGGTGAAGCCGGCGTAGTCGGTCGGCATGACCGGCCAGTCCTCCGGGCGCGGGAAGTGGGTGAGCCCGAAGGTGTGCCAGAGCACGACGTCGGCGTCCTCCAGCGGCGCGTCGTCGGCGACGAACGACGGCAGGCCGCCGGAGCCCGGGTGCTGGTTGACGAAGTCGCCGGCCGGATACCGCTCGGCCGGGTCGTACTCGCTGACCCACAGGCTCTTGGTGGCGAAGGTCGCCCGCTGGTGGATCGAGGACTCCTCGTCGGCCAGCATCAGCGGCAGGTTCTCCGGGTGCAGCGCGTAGCCGACCGGCTGGCCCAACCGGTTGGTCCGCGACGGGTTGACCACGTGCCAGGTCCGCCCGACCGTGCCGTCGGTGACCCGCTGGGCCTCGGACTCGCGGGTCAGCGGGGTCAGCCGGCGGCGGAAGGAGTTTCCGTAGGGATTGGTGTCGCTGACCGGCTCCCGGACGGCGTCCACCTCGTAGACGGTGTTGCGCTGCCCGTCCACGGCCATGTCCAGCCGCGCCGAGAACAGGTGCTGGTGGAACGGCGCCCCCAGCCCGGGGGCGACCTCCGTGGCGTAGGGGTGCTCGTCGCCGCGGTAGGAGGAGGTGAACACGATCCCGGTGGCCTTGGACTCCAGCTGGATGGTGCCGTCGGTGTAGAGGTACCAGTAGAAGCCGTAGTCGTAGTTGCCGATCGTGGTGAAGAAGCTGATCACCAGCCGGCGCGAGCGGCGGGTCTCGGCCATCCCGTTGAACAGGTCGGTGTGCTTCCAGCCGACGCCGTAGTCCTCCTCGTGCAGGCAGATGGCGTTGCGGATCACCTTCGGCGCGCCCTCCTCGTCGGCGATGGTGGCGTCGAAGTAGTGGATCTCGCCGAGGCAGTCGCAGCCGAGCTCGAGGGAGTTGCTGTAGCGGGCGAACAGGTACTCGCCGGTGTCGAAGTAGTTCTGCCAGAAGCGCACCGGTGAGGGGTCGGCGTAGGGCACGACCATCTCGGCGATCGACGCCCGGTAGACCACCGACCGGCCGTCGATGGACAGCTGGTGCAGGGTCAGCCCCTCGCGGACGTCGAACCCGACCCGGAACTCCCACCCGGCCCAGCGGACGACGTCGTCCTCCACGGTGAAGCTCGGCCCCTCGGGCTGGGTGATCTCGATCGGCTTGAGGTCGCGGGTCGGCGCCGGGTGGGCGTCGGAGTCCCACTCGCCGCGCTCGGCGGGCACCGGCAGGTCGAAGTGGTCGTGCACCGCGGTGGTCACCCCGCGGGTGATGTCGACGTAGGCGACCACGCCGTCCACCGGGTGGGCCCACGGCAGGTCGGCCGGGTCGGACTGGGCGAAGCCGAGCACCCGCACGACGCGGTGGCCGTACTCGTCGGGGAAGTAGGAGCCGGCCGAGAGGGGGACGGCGCGCACGTCGGCGACGTCCAGGCCGCGCTTGGCCATGGCGGCGACCCAGCGCTCGTCCTGCGCCAGGATCGGCTCGATCGCCTCGAACTCGGCGTCCAGGATCGGCACCTGCCCGTCGGCGGCGGCGTCGAGGGCGACGTCGCGGACGACGGACCGCTGGGTCACCGACACGGTGAGGTCGCGGCCGTCGCCGGTGGCCCGGTCCAGCAGCAGCACCCGCAGCCGGCGCTCGATCGGCTGCTCGGGTGTCCAGTCGAGGACGTCGCGCTTGTGCGGCTCGTCGAGGCCGACGTAGACGAACTTGGTGTTCTCGCCGAGGAGCCCGGCGGCCTCGACCACCTCGCGGGCGGCGGTGATCTCCTCAGGCGTCAGCCGGGACAGCGGGTGGGTGGCGGTGGACTGGGCAGCGGTGAGGGTCATGTCGATCTCTCCTCAGATCAGCGGTGCGTTGTCGGCCGGGGAGGCCGTGGTGAGGTCGCGGGCGGCGTTCGGGCGTGCCGCGGCGACGAGCCAGCCGGCGGCCAGCGCGACGGCGAGCAGCACGCCGGCGCCGACGCCGAGCGGTGTGGAGCCGCCCATCAGCAGCGGCAGGTTGTCGACGAGCAGGAGGAGGATCGCGGCCAGCCCGAGCAGGCCCAGGGCGGGCGCGATCAACGAGTGCCAGGGCCGCCGGTCGAGCCCGGTGCGGCGGAAGAAGACGATCACCGCGAGGCAGGCCAGCAGCATGAGGACGACGATGCCGACGCTGGCGATGCCGGCCAGCCAGGTGAAGACCTCCAGCACCGGGTCCAGCCCGGCGAGGGCGCAGACGGCCATCAGCGCCACGCCGATCGCCGTCGTCACCAGGGAGGCGACGTGCGGCGAGGCGTGCCGGGCGTGGCTGTGGCCGCAGGCGACCGGCAGCACGCCGGTGTTGCCCAGGGAGAACACGTAGCGGGCCAGCACGTTGTGGAAGGCCAGGATCGCGGCGAACAGGCTGGTCACGAAGAGCACCTGCATGACGTCGGCGGCGACCGCCCCGACGTACCGGTGGGCGGTCGTGATCACGATCCCGCCGGGGTCGGCGGCGGCCTCCTCGACGATGCGGCTGTCGCCCCATGCACTCACGATGGCCCATGCCGACACCGTGTAGAAGACCCCGATGATGACCAGCGCGGCGTAGGTCGCCCGCGGGATGGTGCGTTCGGGGTCGCGGGCCTCGTCGCGGAAGATGGCGGTCGCCTCGAAGCCGATGAACCCGGCGATGGCGAACATCAGCCCGATGCCGGGGGCGCCGGAGAGCACGTCGCCCGGGGTGACCAGCGCCGAGGACAGCCCCTCCTGGCCACCGCCCCGGCCGATCACCGCGGTGTCCATCACCAGCACGATGCCGACCTCGGCGACCAGCAGGACGGCGAGCACCCGGCTGGACAGCTCGATGTGCCGGTAGCCGAGCACTCCGGTGACGGCCAGCACCAGCGCGGTCCACAGCCACCAGGGCAGGGCCGGCCCGCCGTGGCCGGCCACCAGGTCGCCGATCAGGTAGCCGATGTAGCCGTAGACGGCGCCCTGCACGGCGATGTAGCTGATCAGCGCCACGAGGGCGCTGCCCAGGCCGGCGCCGCGGCCCAGCCCGGTGCCGATGTAGGAGTAGAAGGCCCCGGCGTTGGGGACGTGGCGGGTCATCGCGGTGAACCCGACGGCGAAGAACAGCAGCACGACGGCGGCGGCGACGTACATGGCCGGGTAGCCCGCGCCGTTGCCCGCGGCGATGCCGATGGGCACCGAGCCGGCGATGACCGTCAGCGGCGCCGCGGCGGCGACCACCATGAAGACGATGCCGGCGGGGCCGAGGGTGCCGTGCAGACGGCGCTCGGGTGCGGCCGGGCCGCCGGGGTCCCGGGCGGCCGGGCCGCCGGAGGTGGGTGGCGGGTCGGAGACGGTGGCCATGCGCACCTCCGGAGGTCGGCAGCCCGGTGCTGCCGGGGCGAGGACGACGCAATACACCTTGGTCTCCGGAGCGGCGGATGCGGTCACACCGTCGTAACACCGTCGAAACATCTGCGTAACCCCGAATGGGAGGCCGGTTCCACTTTTCTCATTCGGGAGGTGCCTCGCCGACGCCGGGGCTGGTTACGCTCCCCGACCAGCGAGGCCGAGGAAGGGCTGGTGGGCGATGGGGCGGGGATCCCGGGCCGCCTCCCGGCCGACCCCGGCCGGCCCGCTGCCCGTCTCTTCGCCGGTGACCGGGCTGCGGCCCCGACGGCTGAGCTTCCCCGAGGTCCTGGCCCAGTCGGTCTCCGCGCTCGCACCCTCGGCGGCGATGGTGACCGTGCCCTCCATCGTGCTGGTCACCTCCGGCGCGGCGACCCTGCCGGCGCTCGCCGCGGCGACGGCACTCGTCCTGCTCGTCGGCTGGTGCCTGACCCAGTTCGGCCGGCGGATGGCCGCCGTCGGCGGCACCTACAGCTACACCGCCAAGGGCCTGGGGCCCGTGGGCGCGCTCGTCGGCGGCTGGGGCCTGCTCGTGGGCTACGCCGCGGTGGCCACGGCCGCGCTGGTCGGGGCGGCGGTCTACCTGTCCGGGGTGCTCGGGCTGCGGCCCTCCCCGCTGGTCGTCGCCGGGCTGGGCGCGCTGCTGGGAGCGGCGGCCGCGTTCTGCACCGTCCGCGGCATCCAGCTGTCGGCACGGGTCGCGCTGGCCCTCGAGGTCGTCTCCATCGGCGTGGTGCTGGCCGTGCTCGGCGTGCTCCTGCTGGTCCCCCGCGGCGGGCCGGGCGGCGCGGGGGCCGTGGTGGACGGCGGGGCTGCGTGGGGCGCGGTCGCCGTGGGGGTCGTGCTCGGCGTGACCGCGTTCATGGGCTTCGAGAGCGCGGCGACCCTCGGCGTCGAGGCCCGCCGGCCGCTGGTCGCCGTCCCCCGGGCGGTGCTGTGGACGCCGGCGGTGGCCGGGGTGCTGCTCGTCGCGGCCGCCGCGGCGCAGGTGGTGCTCCTGCGGGCCGCGCCGCTGGACGTGCTCACCAGTCCCGTGCCGGTGGCCGAGCTGGCCGACCGGCAGGGCCTGGGCCTGCTGCGCCGGGTGCTGGACGTCGGCATCGCGGCGTCCTTCCTCGCCTGCGTCACCGGCTCGGCCAACGCGCTGGGGAGGGTGCTGTTCTGCATGGGTCGGGAGGGGGTGCTCCCGTCCGCGCTGGGGCGCACCCATCCCCGCTTCCAGACCCCGCACGTGGCGCTGGCCGTCGTCCTGCCGGCGGTGGTCGGCGTGCCGGTGGTCGCGCTGGCCGCCGGCGGTGCGCCGCGGACGGTGCTGACCGCCGCGCTCACCGTCTCGGCGCTCGGCTACGTCGTCGCCTACGTGCTGGCCTGTCTGGCGATGCCGGTCCTCCTCCACCGGATCGGTGAGCTGACCGCGCTCCCGGCGGTCGGCGGCCTGGTCGCCGGGGTCGGCGGGCTGCTGGTGCTGCTCGGCGCGCTGGCCGGTGCCGCCTGGTCGGGACGGGGCGTCGTCGTGGCGGTCTTCCTCGCCGCGATGGCGCCGGGGCTGGCGTGGGCGGCCTGGCTGCGGCGGCGGGCACCCGACCGGCTGGCCGCGGTCGGGGTCTACGACCAGGCCACGGCCAGCAGCGTGCTCCCCGGCAGCCTGCCGACCCGGCCGCGCCGATGAGCCCGGTGGTCGACCGCGGACTCACCGGCCGCCAGCCCAAGGCGGTGCAGAGCGCGCTGGCCATCCTGGAGGCGGTGGCCCGCGCCGGCGCCGGGGTCACCGCCAAGGAGGTCGCCGAGGACGTCGGCCTGCCGCCGGCGACGGCCTACCGGCTGCTCAACCTGCTGGTGGGCGAGGAGTACCTCGTCCGGCTGCCCGACCTGCACGGGTTCGCCCTGGGCCGGAAGGTCGCCGGACTGTCCCGGGGCACCGGCCCGCCCCCGGTCTGCACGGCGGCGCGCGAGGTGCTCGCCGACTTGCGCCGGCGGGTGCGCTTCGGGGTGCACCTGGTGCTGTACTCCGGGCCGGTGCTGCGCTGCGCGGACGTCGACCCCGACCACCCGCTGCGCTCCCCGGAGGCGGTGGAGCGACACCTGCACGCCACCGCGGTGGGCAAGCTGCTGCTGGCCGAGCAACCGGACTGGCGGGAGGTCGTCCACCCCCACCGGCTGCACGCGCTCACCGCGCGCACCGTGACCCGCCCGGCCGAGCTGGACGCCGAGCTGCGCCGGGTCGCCGAGCGCGACGTGGCCCTGCAGGCCGGGCAGCTGCACGAGGGCGTCTCCTGCGCCGCGGTGCCGGTGCGCGCGCCCTCCGGCGTCCTCGTCGCGGCGATCGCGGTCACCGCACCGGGGGAGGACGAGTCCGTGGTCGGCGCCCGCACCGCGGATGCCGTGGACTCCGCGCGGCGCCTGGGCCCGTTGCTGGGCTGACGGTGCCGCCGTGCCGGGCGCGCCGACGTCTGCGCCCCGCCGCTCCACGCGCCTGCCGTACCGAGCCTCTCCCACGCGGAACCGGATACGGCGCCTCCTCGGCCACTGCGCTCCGCTTCCGGACGCCGACCGTGCGTGAGCGGCATCACGGCGACAATGCACATGACGTCTCGTAGCGTTTTGGCTGCGCTCAGCAAAGGAGAGCGCGGCGCCGGTCCGCCAAACCCTGCCCACCGGCTGCCATCCAGAGACCTCAGGGCAGGGGTGGGGGACCCACGACCACGGCGTGCCACGGCCTGAGTGCCGGGCGCGCCTCGGGGTGAAGCCGCGTTGCGCGGCCGGGCACCGATCGTCCGAACCCGACAGCTCACCTCGCCGGCGGTGATCGGAGATCAACCATGGCCAAGCACCGCGCACCCCGCTACGTCCGCGCCAAGAAGGCGCTCGCCCGGGTCCCCGTCGCGACCGGCGCCACCGTCGTCGGCCTCGGCGTCCTGAGCTCGACGGCGCAAGCCGCCACCACCACCCACGACTGGACCGGCGTGGCCCAGTGCGAGTCCGGCGGGGACTGGGACATCAACACCGGCAACGGCTACTACGGCGGCCTGCAGTTCAGCCAGGCCACCTGGGCCGCTTACGGGGGCACCGCCCTCGCACCCCGCGCCGACCTGGCGACCCCCGGCGAGCAGATCGAGATCGCCGAGAAGGTGCTCGCCGGCCAGGGCATCGGCGCGTGGCCGACCTGCGGCAAGTACCTGACGGGCGGCACCACCGCGGCCTCGGCCGAGACGCCCGCACCGGCACCTGCCGCCGCGCAGCCGAGCGCCGCCCCGGCGACGACCCGGGACGGCGATCCCGCCACCCACGATGCCGCCACCTACGGCCGCCACGGCGCCTCATGGGGCGAGTACACGGTCGAGCGCGGCGACACGCTGCGGAAGATCGCCGCCGCCCACGGCCAGTCGTGGCACGAGCTGTACCAGCGCAACGCGGCCGTCATCGGGAGCAACCCCGACCGGCTCACCCCGGGTGAGGTGCTGGCGACCAGCGGGTCGGCGCAGGCCGCTCCTGCCGCTGCGGCTGTCCCGGCCGCCGCTGCGTCCCAGGCCGTGGCGACGACGACCGTCACCGCGACCACCGCGGTCGCGAAGATCTCCAACAGCGCCGGGGGCGTGCAGCCGCAGGCCCAGGCCGCCGCCAACGCGGTCGTCGCCGGCGTGCCCGGCGCCGCCGGGATCACCATCGGCGGCACCCGCGCCAGCGCGGTCGACCCGAACGGCCACCCGTCCGGGCGGGCGCTGGACTACATGGTCGGCTCCAACGCCGGCCTCGGCGACGCGATCGTCCAGTACCACGTCGCGCACTGGGACGAGCTCGGCGTGGAGTACGTCATCTGGCAGCAGAAGATCCTCACCTCGCCGACCGGTTCGTGGAAGCCGATGGCCGACCGCGGCAGCGCGACGGCCAACCACATGGACCACGTCCACGTGAACTACCGCGCGGCGTGAGCCACCCGGGACACGACCGCCGACTCCGCGGCACACCGGGAGTCCTGACGGCCTGGTCCCGGCTCGTCACACGTGCGAGCGACCCCCTGCCCGCGGACGGGCAGGGGGTCGCTCGCGTACCGACGGTGCACCCGGCCCCACCCCAGGGCGTCTGCAAAGTCATGAGTGGCGGGGCTGAGCTGCACCGATCGCGGAGATGATCATGCTGCGGCGAGGGCGGGGCCGATGAGGTGGGGTTGGTCGGCGTAGTGCCGGTGGGCCGCGGCGATGTTGTCGTGTCCGTCGAGCCGGAACATGTTGATCACCAGGCAGCGGAGGGCGGCGAGGTTGTGGGGGCGTGGCCGGTCCGCACCTGGCAGGCGTCCTCACTCAGGGTCACGTCGCGCACCCAGTGCAGCCCGTTCTCGATCGTCCATTGCCCGCGGACCCAGCCGGCCAACTGTCCGGCGCTGTCCTGCCGGTGGGTCAGCGAGGTGACGATGTACACGGTCTCCTGCGACCGCTTCCCGTCCCCGCGGGTGCGCACGCGGACGATCTTGGCGATCTGGGCGGCGTGCGGGAACAGCGCCTGCAGGGCCGGTTGCCCGTCGGTGGCGAGGACCTTGATCGAGCGGGACTCCCGGCGGCCGTGTCCGACCTCGACCGTCTTGACGCCGGGCACCGATCCCCAGGGCTGGGCGGCCAGCGCGGCATGCAGCTTGGGCCTGGTTCGCTTCATCACGGTGAATACGTAGTGCGCGCCGCGGGCGGCCAGCCAGTGCGCGTGGGAGTCCTGACAATGCAGAGCATCCGCGGTCACTACCAGGCCGTGCAGCTCACCCACGGTGTCCAGGACCGCGGGCAGGGCGGCGATCTCGTCGCCTGCCTGCACGGCCATCTGGCCGCGGACCAGCCCGGCCTGCTGGTCGTAGGCGGCGACCAGCTTCACCTGGCCGTCGGCGGTGCGGGCGCCGCGCAGCACCTTCCCGTCCACAGCCATCACCTCGGCCCCCGCCGGCGAGGGTGAGGAGCCGGCGTCGGCCAGACGGGCCGCGGTCCACCGGTCGATGGCCCGCTGCACGGCGATCGGATCGACCGCGGCCAGCACCCGGCCGAACGTCGACGTCGACGGTCGCCGGCCGATCGGCACGAGTTGGTGATCGGCGCGGGCGGCCCAGCCGGCGATCGCCACCAGCGAGGTCTTCCCGGCCATAACCGCCCCGATCGCCAGCAGCAACACCGATTGCACGGAGTAACGAACACCTCGACGCTCCCGTGGGTCCGGCACCCCCGCCAGAGCGGTCAGCAGCTGCACCGACTCGCGCAGCGAGAGCCCATCGGGCGGCACCTCGCCGTCGGAGACGGCGACGGCGAGCGCGGTCAGGGAAGATGGCAGAGCGGGCACGGGGACTCTCCGGCGATCGGGCGACTTCAGACATCACCAGATCATCACGGGCTCCGTGCCCGCGCCCATATCAGCAGCTCAAAGCCCTACACCACGACTTTGACGCTGCCCTGCGGTGGAGCCGGTGTGGTCGCACCTGAAGCGGTCGCTGACCAATCTGACCAAGCACACCATCGCCGAGCTGACCGTGCTGGTGAAGACCCGACTCAAACGGATGCAGTACCGCTCCGGGCTGCTGGTTGGCTTCCTCACCAGCACCAAACTCGACTACCGACCGTACCTGTAACTCCCTCCGTTAACGATCTTTAGAGCAGACCGACGACCACTTTGACCGCGACGGTCACGGGCAATCGACTGGCTGAGCACCGTGCGGCCCTGTCGACGTGCGGAGTAATTTGTCATTACGTGGCGGCAAACGAGGTCAGGTGAGAAAAGCCGGCTGCAAGTGCGTTGCGCATGGGAGCCGCGTCCCGCTTGGTCGCGGACAGAAGATAACCGCCTTGCACGATGGCGATAGTGGCCTGCGCGAGAACCGCAGGGTCGGCGTCCTGACGCAGCAAGCCCCCAGCCTGTATCACGCTCAGCCATTGCGTCATCGAGGATTCCCAGCGGGTGAAGGCTTCGGCGGCAAGGAGGCGCAACGGGTCGCTCTGACCGAGCACCTGACTCGCGATCGAGCCGAGCGGGCATCCGTGGAATCCTCGCTCGGCCTCGTGCCTGCTCACCAGCGCATCGAACCAGGACCGAATACCCGCCCAGCTGTCCGACGGAAAGGAGTTCTGCTCCTCGAGAATCTGGTTCAGCTGATAATCCAGGATCTCGGCAACGAGATCTTCTTTGCTGGAGAAGTAGTGATAGAATTGGCCTTTCCCCGTTTCCGAGGCGTCGAGGACGTCCTCGACACTGGTGGCACTGACGCCGCGCTGGTACATCAGCTCGGCGGCCGCCGCGATGATCCGTCGCTTGGTGTCCCTGCCGCGCTGTGTGGTTGGTTCGGACATCCACCGCAGCCTTGATCATGCCTGGCGACGTACCGCCAGGACGGAACCGCCGGGCCCCCCGCGGCGCTCAAGCGTATCTGCCGCCACCCGCCTACGGATCGGTGCCCGCGAGAGCCCGCCGACAGCGGCGCCGATAGCGGTGACGACGGTTCACGCCTGCTGGTGAGCCAACACAGACTCTGTACCGATGGGTACAACGGGTCGAGCGTGGGCATGAAGTCCTGTGTGCACCAGCAGCCGTGCGCGCTTCTCGAGCCTTGAGGCCGGTCCACGACCACGTTCCATCCAGGGCTTCGGTTCCCGCGTAGCGCCCTTGCCTCCAGAGAAGAGATCCCATGCAGCCGACCAACACGATCAGCGTGACGGCAAACATCGGCCGCGGTGTTCTGGCCGGTCTCGTGGGCACGGTGGTGATGACTGCCTTCCAGAAGCTCGTCGAGATGCCGCTCACCGGGCGCGAGAACAGCTACGCCCCGGCCGACTTCGCCGAACGGGTCCTGCCTGTGCACCCGACCACCGCTGAAGGCCGCGAGCGGCTGAACAACGCCACGCACTTCGCTCTCGGCGGCATGTGGGGCACTGCCTACGGCATCGCCGCCTCGAGGGGGCTGCGCGGGCAGAAGGCGGTCAACACGGTATTCGCCGTCGTCTACACCGGGGACGTGCTGCTCAACACCGCTCTCGGTCTCTACGAGCCCAGGAAGTGGTCGATGCAGGACTGGGTCGTCGACGTCGTCGACAAGTACGTGCAGGCCCAGGCCACCGGCCTGTTCTTCGACCGTCTTCTCGACCCCGCCCGACGGTCGTGACCGGTCCACCATCCGCGCCGTACCGACGAGCGGTGAACGCGCGTGCGGTGACGGAGGACGCGGCGCACGTGGCCGGGTCGGGCCCGCGCGCGCACGTAGCCAGACTCCACGCAGGTCTGGCGAGTACCAGTGACGACGGTGATTCCCCGGGGTACCACGACGGCGGCCCGCACCGCGGCCCTCAGGTCCGGCGAGAGGATCCAGCCCCGGCTGCTGCGCGCTTCCGCGACTCCCCGCCGGGACGCCGGCCGCCCGCCATCGGCGATTACGGATTCCTCTCCGACTGCACGTCGGCGGCGCTGGTCGACCGCTCCGGCTCGGTCGACTGGTGGTGCGTCCCGCGGTTCGACTCGCCGTCGGTGTTCGGCCGGCTGCTCGATGCGGAGGCCGGGCACTGGACGCTGGCGCCGGTCGACCCCTTCGAGTCCTCGCGGGAGTACGTCGAGGACTCCCTGGTCCTGCGGACGGTCTTCCGGACAGCGAGCGGGGTGGTGGAGGTCAGTGACGCCCTGGCGTTCGAGCCCGGGGCCAGGGGCCACGACATCGGTCTGCGCAGTCCGCACGTTCTGCTGCGCCGGGTGACGGGGCTCGTCGGCGCAGTGCGGATGGGCAGCGAGCTGGCGCCGCGGATGGAGTACGGGCGTACCGAACCGCACTTCCGGCCCGCCGGTCACGAGGTCGAGGCCCGCGGCGGTCCAGTGCGGCTAGTGTGCACCGGCCCGGTCGACTGGTCCTGCGGGGGCGGCGCCGCACGCGTCTCCTTCCGCGTCTCGGCCGGCGAGACCGTCAACCTCCGCCTCCGCTACGCCCCGGCCTTCGCTCCCCCGGACGCGTCTGACTCGGGTGGCGAGCGTCCGAGCGTGCAGGACACTGTGGAGGGCTGGCGGTCCTGGGCCCGCGGTCACACCGGCTACGACGGCGCCTTCCCCGCCGAGGTGCGCCGGAGTTCGATCATGCTGCAGGGCTTGACCTACCGGCCGTCCGGGGCGGTGGTCGCCGCGGCGACGACCTCGTTGCCGGAGTGGCCGGGGGGCGACCTGAACTTCGACTACCGATTCGCGTGGCTGCGCGATCTGAGCCTGACCGTCCGCTCGCTGTGGATCGCCGCCTGCCCCGACGAGCCGCACCGGCTCTTCGACTGGTTCGCCACCGCCGCCGGCCACAACGGTGGCGAGCTCGTGCAGATCATGTACGGCGTCGAGGGCGAGCGAGACCTGACCGAGCGCGAGCTGCCGCATCTGGCCGGCTACCGCGACAGCCGGCCGGTACGCGTGGGCAACGAGGCGTGGCGGCAGAAGCAGCTCGACGTCCTCGGAGAGGTGGTCGACGCCGCCCACGTCCTGCGTGACCACCTCGGCGACCTCGACGAACCGGTCCGCCAGATGCTCGTCACGCTCGCCGATCGGGCCGCCGACGACTGGACTGCGCCGGACGCCGGCATGTGGGAGGCCCGGGACGCCGAGCGGCACTACACCTCCTCGAAGGTGATGTGCTGGGTGGCCCTCGACCGCGCCTGCGACCTGGCGCCACGGCTGGGCGACGGGGCGGACGTGGCCCGCTGGACGGCGGCCGGCCACGCCATCCGCGCGGCGGTCCTGAGCCAGGCCTGGAGCGAGCGGACCGGCGCCTACACGGGTGCCTTCGGCTCCGACGAGCTCGACGCATCGGTGCTGCTGCTGCCCCTGGTCGGCTTCCTCCCGGCGACCGACGAACGGATGACAGCGACCATCGACGCCGTCGAGCGGGAGTTGGGCGCCGACGGCCTGGTCCGGCGGTGGTCGGCCGACCGCAGCGGATTCTTCATCTGCACCTATTGGCTCACCGAGTGCCTTGCCCTCGCCGGACAGGCCGAGCGCGCCGGGGAGTGGTTCCGGCGCGCCACCTCCTACGCCAACGACCTGGGGCTGCTGGCCGAGGAGGCGGATCCCGCCACCGGGCAACTGCTCGGCAACATGCCACAGGCCTTCTCCCACATCGGGCTGATCAATGCCGCGTGGCGGCTGGCGCACCCCTCGCCCGCCCCGGCCCCGAACTCCCCCGTCCCCGGCACCGCCGCCAGCACGGGCGCGGATCCGGAACACGGAGGAGCCACCGACTGACTACTTGCAGGACTGGCATGAGCGGCGGACGGCTGACCGGCAAGGTCGCATTCAGCACCGGGTCGGACTCCGGGATCGGACAGGCGACGGCGAGGGAGTTCGCGGGGGAGGGAGCCGACGTCGTCGTCCAACTACCTCGACGACGCCGACGGAGCCGAGCGGACCAGGGCCGACGTCGAGGCATGCGGACGGCGGAGCCTGGTCACCCAGGCCGAAGTCCAGGACGAGGAGGCGGTGGGCGCGATGTTCGAGGCGGCCCTGGCCGAGTTCGGCACCCTCGACGTCCTGATGAACAACGCCGGCGTCGATGCGTCCGGAACTCCGGTCGCCGAGCTGTCCACCGAGGTGTGGGACCGGGCGATCCGCACCAACGTCTACGGCTACTCCTTCTGCTGCCGCCGGTTCGCCAGGAGCGGCTGGCGCGAGGTGGCGGCAGGCAAGATCATCAACCTGTCCTCGGTGTACGCCGACAATCCCCACCCCGCCGGCTCGGACTACGACTGCTCGAAGGGCGCCATCCGGTGCTGACCCGGACCTTGGCGCTGGAGCTCGCTCCCCACAAGATCAACGTCAACAGCCTCGCGCCGGGCATGGTGCTGACCCCGGTCAACCAGCCGGCGATCGGCGACCCGGCCGTGCTGGAGGAGCAGGTGTAGAGCATCCCCTGGAAGCGGGCGGCCCAGCCGGAGGAGATGGCGCGGCTCGCGGTGTTCCTCGCCTCGGCAGACGCCGACTACGTCACCGGCGCCTCGTACGTGATGGACGGCGGGCTCATGATCAACCTTGGCCAGGGAGCGTGACCAGGTGTGGCGCCGGCGTACTCCGCCACTGCGCTCGGTAGATGGCGCCGGCGCGGTGAGGGCTGCAACCATGACCCTCAATCAGCATGTGGGAGTGTCGCTGTCGGAACGAGTGCCCAGCACGGTCCCGAGCAGGACGGCGCCCATCTGCACCTCGGTGCCGACCCGGCTCGCCGGCGAGGTGCCCGCCTGGACGGCCCGGTCCCCTTGGGGCACGGGTTGCCAGGGCGCCCGGGGCAACGTCTGCGACGTCGCGCGCCTGCACGGGCACGGTCCGCGGCTAACGCGGCTAACGCGGCGCACTTCACTCTCCGGGAAGGCGGAGACGCCCTGCACCACTCTCCGGGAAGGCGGAGACGCCCTGCACCGGGCGCTGGGATCGCCGAGGCGCCCTGGCGCGGGAGCGCCCACGTACTCGGGCCTGATCTGATGCCTCACAGCCGGAGGGCGTCGTGGACCTCCAGGTCGACGCGGTCATCGACGAAGGACATCAATCCTCTCACCGCTTCCGCGTCGTGGAACGGCTCGGGGTAGGTCCAGACGATGTCCTTCTCCAGCCGGCCGTCGAGCCGCAGCGACCAGTAGTGTGCGACGCCCTTGTAGGGGCAGCGCGTCGTGGAGTAGCTCGGCTCGAGCAGGTCGGTCCGGACGTCCTCGCGCGGGAGGTACCAGCGGACTGGCAGACCGCTTTCGAGGAGCATGCGCGGCCGGGTGGAGTCGGCGACGAGCGTGCCGTGCAGCCGGACTCGCACCCGGCGGGAGCTACGCAGCACGTCGACCCGGGTGTACGGGTCGCGCGGATGGACGAACACCTCCTCGTCCTCCTCGAACACCCCGTCCATCGAGTCCCAGTCGAAGGCGATGAGCCCGGCGATCGCCGAGGCGTTCTCTGACGGCTGGTGCCACGAGTAGGCGGCGTCGGGCGCGCTGCGGTCGCCTACCCGCACGTTCCAGTACGTCGCCGGGCCGATGCCCGGGTCCGTCCGCCGCCGTTCACCGGGCTCGAACAGGTCCATCCGGACGTCCTGCGGTGGGAACAGGTACGTGGGCGTGCGCCCTGGCGGATGCAGCAATTGCACGCCGGTGCTGTCCGCGATCGTCTCGCCGGCCAGGACGACGCGGACCCGCCGTGGGCAGCTCTCGACGTATAGAACGTGCTCCGGCCTCCCGGGATCGAAGTTGAACGTCCCCGCGGGGCGCTCGCCGAACGGCCCCGTGCCCTTGGTGAGGCTCATGTTTTGGAGCTACCCAGCGGCCTCGAAGAACATCCGAGGCCCGCCGCTCCCCCGAAGGGGAAGGGCTGCGACCATGGTCTCGCCGCCCAGGCGGACCGGCCGCGGCGCAGGCTGACGCACTGACCCTGGGCGACGCCTGTGCTGACGGCACCTTCCGAGGACGCGGACGCCAGCTCGAGCGTCCCTGTCAAGGGCTACCAGGGAGATTGCTTGGAGGTTGACTTCAAGCCATGGCAGTGATGTAGGCCGGCTCCCGGTCGGCGAAGAAGCCGCGGACGATGTGCGGCAGGCGTCGCAGCCGGCGCAGCCGGGCGGTGACGACCGCCTTCATCTGCTTGGGTCCTTTCGGAGCCGCAGGAGCCACGCCGTCGGCCTTGACGTTGTTCCACACCCATTCGTCGGGGTGGAGCTGCCGGGAGTAGGCCGGTAGCCGGTGCAGCCGCAGCGCCCCGTCCGTTGACCGCACGAAGTCGTCGACGGCCGTGGCGCGGTGCACCGGGTGGCCATCGACGATGACGAACACCGGCCCGCTCCGGTGCTGCCCAGCGTCGTGCCGCAGCCGGGTGAGGAAGGCGATGAACCCGGCGGCGGTCAACGTGCCGGCGAACAGCGAGAACCGCAGCGCGCCCTGCGCGCTGATCGCGGAGATCATGTGCAGGGCGAACTGGGCTGCTCATCGGCAGCGGCCTCGACGTCAAGGCCGTCCACCACGGGCTCCGGCTCGGCGGCGCCAAGACGACGCTGGACACGTGCGGACGCCTGTGGCGCGACAGCTACGAATCCGCGCGGCCGGCGTCGGTGCTGAGCTGGCCGCTCGTGGGGATCGGTTGGGGACCAAGCGGGCTGACCTGCGGTCAAACCGCAGGTCAGCCCGCCAGCGCAGATCAGATGTCGTAGTACATCGCGAACTCGTGCGGGTGCGGGCGGAGGCGGATCGGGTCGATCTCGTTCTCCCGCTTGTACTCGATCCACGTCTCGATCAGGTCGGGGGTGAACACCCCACCGTCGATCAAGTACTCGTTGTCGGTCTCGAGGGTGTCGAGGACGGCGTCGAGCGAGGCCGGCACCTTCTCGATGCCGAGAGCCTCCTCGGGCGGCAGCTCGTAGAGGTCCTTGTCGACCGGCGCCGGCGGCTCGATCTTGTTCTTGATGCCGTCGAGGCCGGCCATCATCATCGCCGAGAAGGCGAGGTAGGGGTTGGCCGACGGGTCGGGCACCCGGAACTCGATGCGCTTGGCCTTGGGGCTGTCGCCGGAGATCGGGATGCGGCAGCAGGCCGAGCGGTTGCGGGCCGAGTACACGAGGTTGATCGGGGCCTCGTAGCCGGGCACCAGGCGGTGGTAGCTGTTCACCGTCGGGTTGGTGAAGGCCAGCAGCGACGGCGCGTGGGCGAGCAGGCCACCGATGTAGTGGCGGGCGGTGTCGGACAGGCCCGCGTAGCCGGTTTCGGCGTGGAAGAGCGGCTCGCCGTCCTTCCACAGCGACTGGTGGGTGTGCATGCCCGAGCCGTTGTCACCGAAGAGCGGCTTCGGCATGAAGGTCACGGTCCTGCCGGCCTGCCAGGCCGTGTTCTTGATGACGTACTTGAACAGCATCAGGCTGTCGGCCGCCCGCAGCAGCGTGTCGAACTTGTAGTTGATCTCGGCCTGGCCCCCGGTGCCCACCTCGTGGTGCCCGCGCTCGAGCTCGAGCCCGGCGTTGGTCAGGTTGACCATCATCTCCGCGCGCAGGTCGCTGAAGTGGTCGAACGGCTCGACCGGGAAGTAGCCGCCCTTGGCGCGGGTCTTGTAGCCGAGGTTCGGCCCGCCGTTCGCGCCGGTCAGGGCCCCGCTGTTCCACGACCCCTCGACCGAGTCGATGTGGTAGTAGCCCTCGTTGATGCCGGTGCTGTGCCGGATCGAGTCGAAGATGTAGAACTCCGCCTCGGGGCCGAAGTACGCGGTGTCGGCGATGCCGCTGGCGGACAGGTACGCCTCGGCCTTCTTCGCCACGTTGCGCGGGTCGCGGCTGTAGGCCTCCCGCGTGATCGGGTCGTGGATGAAGAAGTTCATGTTCAGCGTCTTGCGGGCCCGGAACGGGTCGAGGTAGGCGCTGTTGGCGTCGGGCAGCAGCAGCATGTCCGACTCGTTGATCGTCTGGAAACCGCGGATCGACGAGCCGTCGAAACCGAGCCCGTCGCTGAACGTGTCCTCGCCGAACGTCGACGCCGGGATGGTGAAGTGCTGCATGACGCCGGGCAGGTCGCAGAAGCGCACGTCGACGAACTCGACGTCGTTGTCGCTGATGTAGGCGGCGACTTCGTCGGGGCTGGTGAACATCGATCCTCCGGGAGTGGGCGGACGGCCGAGCCGAAAGCTACGTGCGGGGGGTTGCCCTCGGGTGTCCCGAGTGTTTCCGACCGGTAACAGCGCCCCCGGCGTCTCGCCGGCACGTCTCGACCATCCTCCAGCAGACCCCGTCCTCCCCAGCCCTCACGAGCTCGGGCCGGTGCCCCGGACGGGGCCGGAGCCTCGGCACGGGGCCGGGAGCCTGCGAGGCGGGGGGAGGATTGGCCCCCTGCAGGGGCCCGCCGCGAGCCTGCGAGCGGTGGGGGGGCAGGGGGTCCCTTCTCTACGCTGACGGTCATGGTCGGCGGAGCACAGCCACCCCCTCAGGAGCGCCCCCGCGGCGTCGCACTCGGGCTGCCCGCCGACGGTCCGGGGTCCCTGGCCAGCTTCTCCGGCCGGGTCGGCGCCTTCCTCGTCGACGCGCTCGCCGCGGCCCTCGTCGCCGGCCTGTTCACCGCACCCCGGCTGCCCGGCAACTGGAGCCTGGTGTCGTTCGGGCTGGTCACCGTGGTCACCCTCGTCGCCTTCGGGCAGACCCCGGGCATGCGGCTGCTGGGGCTGCGCCTGGCCCACCCGCGGGCGGGCGCGCGGCTGGCGCTGTGGCGGGCCGTCGTCCGCACGGCGCTGCTCATGCTGCTGCTGCCGGCGCTGGTGGTCGACTCCGACGGCCGCGGGCTGCACGACCGGCTGACCGACACCGCCGTCATCCGGTCCTAGGAGCCTGCAGCCCCGACTCGATCGCGAACACGACCAGCTGGGCGCGGTCCCGCGCGTGCAGCTTGAGCATCGCCCGGCCGACGTGCGTGCGGACCGTCGCCGGGCTGACCACGAGCTCCTCGGCGATCTCGTCGTTCGAGCGCCCCGTCGCGACCCAGGCGACGATCTCCCGTTCCCGCTCGGTGAGCTCGCCGATCCCCGGGCGGGGCGCGCTCCGCCGCGCCGGCGCCGTGGCGAACTGCGCGATCACCCGGCGGGTCACCGAGGGCGACAGCAGCGAGCCGCCGTCGGCCACGACCCGGATGGCCCGCAGCAGCTCGGTCGGCTCGCCGTCCTTGAGCACGAACCCGCTGGCGCCGGCGGCCAGCGCCTCGAAGACGTACTCGTCGAGCTCGAAGGTGGTCAGCACGACCACCCGCACGGCCGCCAGCGCCGGGTCCTCGGTGATCCGGCGCAGCGCGGTCAGCCCGTCCGTGCCGGGCATGCGGACGTCCATGAGGACGACGTCCGGCACGGTCGACCGGACCAGGTCCACGCCGGCGGCGCCGTCGGCCGCCTCGCCGACCAGCTCGGTGTCCGGCTCGCTGTCGAGCAGCACCCGCAGGCCCATGCGCACCAGTGCCTGGTCGTCGACGACCGCCACCCGGATCACGACGAGTCCCGGCCTGCCGGGGACGCGACGGCGAGAGGCAGCTCCGCCCGGACGACGAAACCGCCACCGGCCGCGGGCCCGGCGGTGAGCCGGCCGCCGACCGCGGCTGCCCGCCCGCGCATGCCGGCGATCCCGGACCCGGCACCCGGCCCCCGGGTCGGTGCGGCGGACCCGGAGTCGCGGACCTCGACCGTCAGCCGCCCCTCCGCGCAGCACACCGACACCCGCGCCGGGGCCTGGCCCGCGTGCCGCAGCACGTTGGTGAGCGACTCCTGCACGATCCGGTAGGCGGCGGCGCCGACCGCGTCGGGCACGCCGGAGCAGGGGTCGACCTCGGCGCGCAGCTCCAACCCACCGGCGCGCATGCGGGCCAGCAGCCCGGGCAGGTCGGCCAGCGCCGGGACGGGACGGCGGGCGGCCGCGTCGTCGGCCGACCGCCACCGGTCGAGGTCGGCGCGCAGCCCGTCGAGCGCCTCGCGGCTGGTCGCCTGGATGGCGGCCAGCAGCTGCCGGGCACGGTCGGTGTCGCGGTCGAGCACGTGCAGGGCGACGCCGGCGTGCATCGCCACGACCGCCAGCGCGTGGCCGACGCCGTCGTGCACGTCCTGCGCCATCTGCAGCCGTTCCTCCGAGACGGCCCGGCGGGCCTGTTCGGCACGGACGCCCGCCTCCGACCGTCGGCGCACCTGCCGGGCGGCGCCGATCGCCGCCACCCCGCCGACCGCCGCCGCCCACCCCGCGCCCCAGGCCAGGTGGGTCAGCCACCCCTCACCGGGAGCGCGGCCCATCGCGGGAGCCGCGCCCGTGAGCACGACGAACGCACCCGTCCACGCCGCCGCCTGCCGCCACGGCACCGAGGAGGCGACCGCCCACACCGCCACGGGAGCGCACAGCAGCACCGGACCGTTGGCGTACCCGGCGCCGAGGTAGGCGGTCGTCGCCAGCGCGCACACGACCAGCCCGGGCACCGGCGCCCGCCGGCGCAGCACGAGGGCCAGCGCGGCGACGGCGACCAGGACGTAGGCCCAGGTGTCCGGCGGGCGCACCCAGTCGGGCTGGTCGGCCGACGCGCGAGCCGTGCCGACCAGCCCGACCGCGAGCAGGGGCAGGGCGGGCACCAGGTCCCGCCATCCGGAGGGCGGTGCGGCCGCGGTCGCGGAGGCCACGCCGCGACCCTAGACGGCGCCGGAGGCCCTCGTCCTCCGCTCCGCAGCGGCCCTCGCGTACGCAGATCCGCGTAGCCGCGGAGCCGCCCGCCGGCCGACGCGGGAGACCGAGACCGGGCAGGACGCTGCTCGGCATGGACGAGACCGTGGTGACCACCGACTCCCTGACCAAGCGCTTCGGGGACCGGTTGGCCGTCGACTCCGTCAGCCTGACCGTGCGGCGCGGCGAGGTCTACGGCTTCCTCGGCCCCAACGGCGCGGGCAAGACCACGACCCTGCGGATGCTGCTGGGGCTGGTCCGCCCGACCTCGGGCCGGGCTCGCGTGCTGGGTGCGCCGCCGGGCACCCCGGCCGCCGTCGCCGGCACCGGGGCCCTGGTGGAAGGCCCGGGCTTCTACCCGTACCTGTCGGGCCGCGACAACCTGCGGGTGCTGGCCCGCTACCGCGGCCTGGACGACCGAGCCGTCGACGCCGCGCTCGACCGGGTGGACCTGGCCGCGCGCGGGCGGGACCGCTTCCGCGCCTACTCCCTGGGCATGAAGCAGCGGCTCGGGGTCGCGGCGGCGCTGCTGGGCGAGCCGGAGCTGCTGGTCCTCGACGAGCCCACCAACGGGCTCGACCCCGCCGGCATGGCCGACATGCGGGCGCTCGTCGTCGACGTCGCCGCGGGCGGGCAGACCGTGATCCTCTCCAGCCACCTGCTCGCCGAGGTCCAGGAGATCTGCGACCGCGTCGGGGTGGTCTCCGACGGCCGGCTGGTGGCCGAGAGCACCGTGGCCGAGCTGCGCGGGGCGACGGCCGTCCTGGTGCGGGCCGAGCCGCTGGACGCCGCGCTCGCCGTGGCCATGCGGGTCGCCGGCGACGACGCGGTGGCCGTCGTGGGGGAGGGCCACGACAGCGGGCTGCGGCTGCAGGCCGGCGCCCCGGTGGTGCCCGAGCTCACCCGCGCGCTGGTCGCGGAGGACGTCGACGTGCTGGAGATCCGGCCGGTCGAGCGGTCGCTGGAGGAGGTCTTCTTCGAGATGACGGAGGTGGCGCGGTGAGCGCGCTGTACGCGAGCACGAGAGCCGAGCTGCTGCGCCTGCGCCGCTGGCCGGCGCTGTGGGTGCTGCTGGGGGTGTGGATCACCCTCAACGTGACCTTCGGGTACGTCTTCGACTACGTCGCCTACCGCCGCGGCGACGCCTCGCCGATCGGTGACGGCGCCCCGCCCGACGCCCTGCTGGCCGGCCTGCTGCCGGCCGCCGCGCCGGTCACCCTCGTGCAGGGGATGCCGCTGTTCGGCGGCGCACTGGTGATGATCATGGGGGCGCTCACGGTGGGCAGCGGCTACGGCTGGGGCACGTGGAAGACGGTGCTCACCCAGGGGCCGGGCCGGGGAGCGGCCTTCGGCGGCACCCTCGTCGCGCTGTCGGTGTTCGTGACCGGACTGGTGCTCGCCTCGGCCCTCGTCGACCTGGGGATCTCGGTCGGGATCGCCGTCCTGGAAGGGCAGCCGGTCGACCTGCCGGCGGCCGGTGACGCGGTGCAGGCGGTCGGGGCCGGGCTGCTCGTGCTCGGCATGTGGGCCGCGGCGGGCGTGCTGGTCGGCGTCCTCACCCGCAGCCCCGCGCTGGGGGTCGGGCTCGGACTGGTGTGGGCGCTGGTCGTCGAGACGCTGCTGCGCGGAGTGGTGGGGGTGCTCCCCGGGATCGCACCGGTGACCGACCACCTGCCGGGCACCGCGGCCGGGTCGCTGGTGGGCGCGCTCGGTGGCGTCGCCGAGGGCACCGGGGACGGTACCCCGGGGGTGCTCGACGTCCTCGGCGGTGCGACGGCGACCGGGTGGCTGGTCGGCTACCTCGTCGGGTTCGCCGTCCTGGCGCTGCTGCTGGTGCGCCGCCGCGACGTCAGCTGACCGATGTGGGCATGGGAAGCGATACGTGCGTTCTGCCCGCGAGGACGCACGTATCGCTTCCCATGCCTGGTTCAGCGGCGGCCTGGTTCAGCGGCGGCCTGGTTCAGCGGCGGCCTGGTTCAGCGGCGGCGGACCTGCCGCTGGCTCACCGACATCTGCCGGCCGCCGGGCAGCGGGCCGCCGGGCACCGGCATCCGCGTGCCGCCGAGGGCCGACAGCCGCTTGCGCAGGGCGTTGAGCTCGGCGCCGGAGAGGTTGCGCGGCAGCTTCATGACGTGCGCGCTCAGCTTGCGCAGGGGCACCTGCCCCTCGCCGTCGCCGACCAGGACGTCGTAGATCGGGGTGTCGCCGGCGACGCGGGCGATCCGCTTCTTCTCCTGGGCCAGCAGCGGGCGCACCCGGGAGGGCACCCCCTCGCCGACGAGGATCACCCCGGGGCGGCCGAGCACCCGGTGGACGGCGTCCAGCTGGGTGGTGCCGGCGACGCCGGAGGACACCTGCCAGTCCCCGCGCATGCCCTCGAGCACCCAGGCGGCCGCTCCGGGCTGCCCCTCCACCTGCCGGTAGGCCGAGCCCTGCGCGCGGCGGCCGAAGACGACGAGCGCGGCGAGCGCCCCGAGGACGACCGCCAGCGGGAGGAAGAGGAACGGCGAGCCGAGCAGGATGCCGACCAGCTCCACGACCGCGGCCACCGCGACGAAGGCGATGAGCATGAACCAAGGCAGCCTGGGGTCGTTCCTGCGGGTCAGCGAGTAGGCCTGCTTGAGCATGCGGGCCTGGTTGCCGACCCGTTTGAGCCGGCCGGCCTTCGGTTCCCCGGTCGTGCCGCGGCCGGCCGCTCGCCCCTTGGCCCCGACGGCGGTCGCCCCGCTCCGGCCGCGTCCCCGGGCCGGGCGCCGGGTCGCGCCGTCGCCGGTGCCGGACGGCGCGGAGGAGTCGGTGGACCTGCTGCGTGCCATGCCCTAGAGGATAGAGAAAGGACCCTCCTGCCCCCCACCGTGGAAGGGCCCCGTCCTCCCCATGAAGGACCCCCTTGCCCCCCACCACTCGCAGGCTGGCCTCGCCCGGAGGCTCAGCCCGAGCTCGCGAGGGTTGAGAGGGGCGAGGTCCTTCTACCTGCAAGGGGGCCGTCAGGGCTCAGGGCGGGACCCGGGACGGGGCCGCGCCGGGACCCTGCAGGAGGGCCGTGGCCGACCCCGGCGCCGTTCAGACCGAGCGGGTCAGGCCGCGGGCCTCGACGGCCTGCCGGTAGAGCCGCCCGGCCCGGTAGGAGCTGCGCACCAGCGGCCCGGCCAGCACGCCGGGGAAGCCGATCTCCTCGGCGGTCCGCTGGAACTCAATGAACTCGTCGGGCTTCACCCAGCGCACCACCGGGTGGTGCCGCGGTGAGGGCCGCAGGTACTGGGTGATGGTGAGCAGGTCGCAGCCGGCGTCGTGCAGCGCCTGCATCGTCTCGACGACCTCGTGCGGCTCCTCGCCCATGCCGAGGATGAGGTTGGACTTGGTCACCAGCCCGGCCTCGCGAGCGGCGGTGAGCACCGACAGCGACCGCTCGAAGCGGAAGCCGGGGCGGATGCGGCGGAAGATGCGCGGCACGGTCTCGACGTTGTGCGCCAGCACCTCGGGCCGCGAGGAGAAGACCTCGGCCAGCTGGTCTGGCTCCGCGTCGAAGTCGGGGATGAGCAGCTCCACCCCGCAGCCGGGGACGGCGGCGTGGATCTGCCGGACGGTCTCGGCGTACAGCCACGCTCCGCCGTCGGGCAGGTCGTCGCGCGCCACACCGGTGACGGTCGCGTACCGCAGCCCCATCGTCGCGACGCTCTCGGCGACCCGGCGCGGCTCGTCGGCGTCGAAGGCAGCCGGCTTGCCGGTGTCGATCTGGCAGAAGTCGCAGCGGCGGGTGCACTGGTCACCGCCGATGAGGAAGGTGGCCTCGCGGTCCTCCCAGCACTCGTAGATGTTGGGGCAGCCGGCCTCCTCGCAGACGGTGTGCAGGCCCTCGCGGCGGACCAGCGACTTCAGCTCGGTGTACTCCGGGCCGGTCCGCAGCCGGGTCTTGATCCACTCGGGCTTGCGCTCGATCGGCACCTGGCTGTTGCGGACCTCCAAGCGCAGCAGCCTGCGGCCCTGGGGCGCCGGAGAGGCAGGGGTCGGGGCCACCGTCTCGCTCACGGTCGATCACGGTACTCCGGCAGACGGCCGCGCCCGCCCGGTCGAGGCGGGCGCGGCCGTCCGCGCGGCGGTGCAGGGTCAGGACGCCGGGTTGCGCTCGTCGTCGGCGTCGGAGCCGATCCCGGCGCTGCCGGTCTGCGGCTGGCCGGTCGGCGAGGCCGTGGCCGTGTCGAGCGCCGGGTCGTCCCGGCTGGTCGTCGCGGTGCCGGGGGTCGCGGCGTTCTCCGCGTCGCCGTAGGCCAGCTGCTGCGGCTGCTCGCCGAGGTCGGTGTCCGGGGGTGTGGCGTCCCCGGGCGTGGTCTGGGCGGTCGAGACCGTCTTGCCGGAGTCGTTCGGTGGAGTGGGCACGGGATCCTCTCGGTAACTGGGGACGGGGCCGTCGCCGACGACGGCCGGGGACCACAGGTCATCGGTGCCGCGGCGGCGGCGCAGCACCACGAAGACGACGGTGGCGGCGCCGAGGAACGCGCCCAGCCACGGCCACCGCCGCGGCTCGGACTGCGCACCGACCCTCCGCCGGGCCTTGCCGCCGGCCTTGGCCGCCTTCTTCGTCAGGGCGCGGCGCCTCCCGGCGGCCTGCTTCCTCGCCCCGGCGGTGGTGGCGGTGAGCTCCCGCCGCCGGACGTCGAGCTCGCCGAGGGCGCCGTGCAGCCCCGCGGCGATCGACTCCCGCGTGCTCGCCAGCACCGGGGTGACGGTCTCGCGGGCGGCCAGCACCTTCGGCACCGCGTAGGTCAGGGCCGCGGTCTGGGCGGCGGTGAGCCGGGGGACGACGTCCTCCCCCAGGGCCTTCCGGGCCGCTCCCACCCGGGGCGCGAGGTCGGCCGCGGCCCGGGTGGCCGCCGTCTGGGCGGCCGTCACCGCCGAGGAGACCCGGGGCGCGGCGGCCTCGCGGGCAGCCTCGACGTGGGGGGTGAGCGCGACGCGGGCGGCCTCGACCCGCGGGGTGAGCGCGTCGCGGGCGGTTCCCACCTGCGCGGTGAGCGTGTCGCGGGCGGTCTCGACGGCCGGCGCCGCGACCGCGGCCGCGGCCGCCATCCTGGGCACCACCGCCAGCTTCGCCGCCTCGAGGGTCGGGCCGGTCGCCTCGCGGGCGGCCTCGACGCGCGGGGCCAGCTGTTCGGCCGCCGCCCGGCCGGCCTCCGCCAGCGCCGCCTCGATGTGGGCGAGGCCCTCCTGCAGCTCCTCGCCGATGATCTGGCCGTGCGTCTTCTTGCGGGCCACGGGATGCACCTCCGGTTGATCGTCTCGGCGGTCATCCTGCCCGTTCGTCGCGGACGGCACACCCCGAACGCGGAGCCGTCACCGCCCGCCGAGGTCGCCGGCCTCGGCGGGCGACCGGAGGTCACCGCGCCGGCGGACGCCCGCGTGGAAGCGGGCCACGCGGGCACGGATCAGGGCCACGAGGGCGACGTACAGCGGCAGGTGGTGGGCGAGGTAGAAGGCGTCCGCGACCGACGGGAACGGCTTCTCCGGCATCCTCGCGACCACCAGGGTGTAGACGAGGTTGCCGGCCACGCCCAGCGCGTGGGCGCAAGCCAGGGCCCACCACGCCACCCGGTCGGCACGGGCCCGGCGCGCGGCGGTGGTACAGACGAGCGCCGCGCCGACGAAGACGGCGTTGTAGAGGACGACGTCGTACACGGCCGCCCAGGCACCGCCGTCCGGGCGCCCGGCCACCCCGGTGGTGAACGCCGCCAGGGCGGCGAGGGTCGCGCCCAGGTACCACCGGGAGCGGCGTCCGGCCCCGGTCACCGCCCGCCGTCCCCGTCGCACCCGACCGGTCTCGGCCGATCGGGTCCCGTTCTGCACCGGGAACCGCCGGGAAGTGCCCCTCGCGGGTGAGATCGGCCCGCCGGCCCGAACGGGGTAGGCTCGACGGGTGACCAGGCGGCTCCTCCTCGCCCGGCCGTGCTGACCTGACACCTCCAGTCAGCACGGCGACCCCTCCTGCGTGAGGGGTCTTTTGCTGTCCGCCGCCGGTACCGCAGACCTGGGAGCGCGAACGATGAGCCAGACGGCCGACAGGCCCGACGTCGAGCAGACGGCGGGCGGCGCCGCGGACGGGGCGGTCCCGCCGCACCGGTACACCCCGGCGCTGGCGCAGCAGATCGAGCTGGCGTGGCAGGACCGGTGGGAGCGCGAGGGCACGTTCCACACCCCGAACCCGACCGGGCGCCTCTCCGAGGGGTTCGACGAGGTCGCCGACCGGCCCAAGTTCTTCGTGATGGACATGTTCCCCTACCCCTCGGGCACCGGCCTGCACGTCGGCCACCCGCTGGGCTACCTGGGCACCGACGCCACCAGCCGGTTCCGCCGGATGGACGGCGACAACGTGCTGCACCCCATGGGCTACGACGCCTTCGGCCTGCCCGCCGAGCAGTACGCCGTCCAGACCGGGCAGCACCCGCGCACCACCACCGAGGCCAACATCGCGGCGATCAGGGGGCAGCTGCGCCGGCTGGGCGTCGACCACGACGAGCGCCGGACCTTCGCCACGATCGACCCGGGCTACTACAGGTGGACCCAGTGGATCTTCCTGAAGATCTTCGGGTCCTGGTTCGACGCCGACGCCGGCCGCGCCCGCCCGATCGCCGAGCTGGTCGCCGAGCTGGACGCCGGGACCCGAGAGCCCGCGCCCGGAACCAACGAGACCGGCCGGCCGTGGCCCGAGCTGGACGACGTCGAGCGGCGCAGGGTCGTCGACGCCCACCGGCTGGCCTACCTGCACCAGGCGCCGGTGAACTGGTGCCCGGGTCTGGGCACCGTGCTGTCCAACGAGGAGGTCACCCCCGACGGGCGCTCCGAGCGGGGCAACTTCCCGGTGTTCCGGCGTCCGCTGACCCAGTGGATGATGCGGATCACCGCCTACGCCGAGCGGCTGCTGGCCGACCTGGACCGGCTGGACTGGTCGGACTCGGTCAAGCAGATGCAGCGCAACTGGATCGGCCGCTCGACCGGCGCGCGGATCGGCTTCTCCGTCGGGGTGGCGGGGCGGGCGGACGACGCGGCCGACCAGACCATCGAGGTCTTCACCACCCGGCCGGACACCCTCTTCGGCGCCACCTACGTGGTGCTGGCGCCCGAGCACCCGCTGGTCGACGCGCTGACCGCCGGCTCCTGGCCGTCCGGCGTCGACCCGCGGTGGACCGGCGGGGAGGCCACCCCCCGCGAGGCGGTCACCGCCTACCAGCGGCAGGCGTCGCGGCGCTCGGAGCTGGACCGGCAGAACGAGAACCGGGAGAAGACCGGCGTCTGGCTGGGCGTCACCGCGGTCAACCCGGTCAACGGCCGCGAGCTGCCGGTGTTCGTCGCCGACTACGTGCTGACCGGGTACGGCACCGGCGCGATCATGGCGGTGCCCGGTGAGGACACCCGCGACTGGGACTTCGCCGAGGCCTTCGGGCTGCCCGTCGTCCGCACCGTGCAGCCGCCCGCGGACTTCGCCGGCGGCGCGTGGACCGGCGCCGGTCCGGTGATCAACTCGGCGAACGACGACATCTCGCTGAACGGGCTGGACAGGGCGACGGCGATCGCGACGGTCACCGAGTGGCTGGTGCGGCACGGCTCCGGCGAGGCGACGACCACCTACAAGCTGCGCGACTGGCTGTTCAGCCGGCAGCGGTACTGGGGCGAGCCGTTCCCGGTCGTCTACGACGAGCACGACCTGCCGGTCGCCGTCCCGGAGTCGATGCTGCCGGTGCTGCTACCGGACGTCGACGACTACTCGCCGAAGACCTTCGCCGACGACGACGCCGAGTCCGCGCCCGAGCCGCCGCTGTCCCGGGTCACCGACTGGACGACGGTCGAGCTCGACCTGGGCGAGGGCCCGAAGAAGTACCGCCGCGAGACCAACACGATGCCCAACTGGGCCGGCTCGTGCTGGTACTACCTGCGCTACATCGACCCCGACGACGACCGGCGCATGGTCGACCCGGACAACGAGCGCTACTGGCTGGGGCCGCGCGAGCCCGGGGACGTCGGCGGCGTCGACCTGTACGTGGGCGGCATGGAACACGCCGTGCTGCACCTGCTGTACGCCCGGTTCTGGCACAAGGTGCTCTTCGACCTGGGCTACGTGTCCAGCGAGGAGCCGTTCCGCCGGCTGGTCAACCAGGGCTACATCTCCGCCTACGCCTACACCGACGAGCGGGGCTTCTACGTGCCCGCCGCCGAGGTGGAGGAGCGCGACGGGCGGTTCTTCTTCCAGGGCCGGCCGGTCAACCGCGAGTACGGGAAGATCGGCAAGAGCCTCAAGAACATGGTCACGCCCGACGAGATGATCGGCGCCTACGGGGCCGACACCTTCCGGGTCTACGAGATGTCGACCGGGCCGCTGGAGCAGTCGCGGCCGTGGGAGACCAAGGCCGTCGTCGGCTCCCAGCGGCTGCTGCAACGGATCTGGCGGGTGGTCGTCGACGAGTCGTCGGGCGTTGCCCGGGCGGCCGACGTCGAACCGGACGAGGACACCCTGCGGGCGCTGCACCGGACGATCGCAGGCGTCCGCGACGGGATGGCGACCCTGCGGTTCAACATCGCGGTCGCCCGGATCACCGAGCTGACCAACCACCTGACGTCCGCCTACGGCGCCGACCGGCCCGTGCCGCGGTCCGTGGCCGAGCCGCTGGTGCTGATGGTGGCGCCGCTGGCCCCGCACATCGCCGAGGAGCTGTGGTCGCGCCTGGGCCACAGCCGGTCGCTGGCCTGGCACCCGTTCCCGGTGGCCGACGAGCGCTGGCTGGTCGAGGACACCGTGCAGGTCGCCGTCCAGGTCAACGGCAAGGTGCGGGCACAGGTCACCGTGCCGGCGGACGCCGACGCCGCCGCGCTGGAGGCCGCCGCCCGCGCCGACGAGAAGGTGGCCGGGCACCTGGCCGGCAGGACGGTGCGCCGCGTGGTCGCCGTCCCCGGCCGGCTGGTCAACTTCGTCGTCGGCTGACAAAGAGCCCCCTGCCCCCCACCGCTCGCAAGCTCGCGGCGGGACTCTGCAGGAGGCCGTCGTGCTGAGCCGTTCCGTCACGCCTGCGCGGACCCCTGCGGGCCCACTGGGCGCGACACCGGTCAGACGGTGGCGGGCTGCGGAGCCAGCACGCGCCGCACCGCCGCCTCGACCGCGTCGATCACCTCGGCGACGGTCACGTCGCGGCCCAGTTCGGCCGACAGCGAGGTGACGCCGGCGTCGGCGATGCCGCACGGGACGATCGCCCCGAAGGCGGCCAGGTCGGGGTCGCAGTTGAGCGCGAAGCCGTGCATCGTGACCCCGCGGGCGACCCGCACGCCGATCGCGGCGATCTTGCGCTCGGGACGGAACCGGCTGGCCGGGCCCGGCTCGTCGGCCGCCACCCACACGCCGCTGCGGCCCTCGACCCGCAGGGTGGCGACGCCGAACCCGGCGCAGACCTCCATCAGCGCCTCTTCCAGCCGGCGGACGTGCGCGACGACGTCCACCGGGGCGGGCAGCGCGACGATCGGGTACCCGACCAGCTGACCCGGCCCGTGCCAGGTGATCTTCCCGCCGCGGTCGACGTCGACCACCGGCGTGCCGTCCTGGGGGCGCTCGTGCGGCTCGGTCCGCTTGCCGGCGGTGTAGACCGACGGGTGCTCGAGCAGCAGCAGCGTGTCGGGGCCCTCGCCGGCGACGCGGGCGGCGTGCAGCTCACGCTGCCGGGCCCAGGCTCGCTCGTAGTCGACGGTGCTCAGGCGGAGTACCTGCAGGTCGGTCACGTGTGCTCCTCGCTCGCGCTGGTGCTCCCGGCGACACGCTCCTCGGGTGCGGCCACCCGGTCCAGCCTAGGCCCCGTCCGGGGCACCGCCCCGAGCGTGCGAGGGGTGGGGAGGACGGGGCCGCTCAGCGCAGCCGGCGCGGCTCGATGCGGGTCTCCACCGCGGCGCCGTCCGGGCCCCGCTCGACCCGGTAGGCGGCCCTGCCCGGCCGGTCGGCCACGGCCTCGACCAGGTCGGTGCTCCGGTAGACCAGCCCGACGCCGTCGTCGGTGGCGTGCCCGGGCGGCAGCGTGCCGTCGGCGACGAGGCGGTGGTAGAGCGGGCGGCGCTGCTCCTCGCTGTCGAAGTGGACGCCGTTGGAGGCCGGGATCAACCCCAGCCCGTCGGTGACCGGCCGCAGCTCGGGGCCGTAGGAGTCCGTCGTCCCCCCGACGTGCCAGCACAGCGACCCGGCCGACACCCCGCCGAGCACCACCCCGGCCGTCCAGACCTCCCGGAACACCTCGTCCAGGCCGTGCACCCGCCAGACCGCCAGCAGGTTGGCCACGCTGCCACCGCCCACCCACACGACGTCCTGGGCCAGCAGGTGCGCGCGCACGTCGGGCACCGTGGGCATCGGGAACAGGCTGAGGTGACTGACCTGTACCGCGCTGCCCGCGAAGGCGCCGTAGACGCCGGCCACCCGCACCGGGTCGTCGCCCGTGGCCGTCCCCAGGTAGCACAGCCGCGGCCGCTGCGGTGCGCCCGCCAGCTCGACGGCGAGGTCGAAGACCGGCCCGGGCGCCCAGTCGTAGGGGCCCCGGCCGCGCGAGTCGAAGCCGATGCTGGTGGCCAGGATGGTCGGCGCGGTGGCGGGCACGGTCACGCAGCTCCGCGCAGGCCGGGACGCACGGCGCGCAGGACGGCGCGGGCGGCTCTCGCCCCGCTGGCCATGGCCCCCTGGATGGACGGGGTGTCGCGGTGGTCGCCGGCGACGTAGAGCCCGCCGCCGAGGTCGACCGGCTGCCGCAGTCGCAGCGGCGGGACGGCGGCCGGCTGGGCTCCGGGCACGGTGACCGACGTCAGGTGTTCCAGGTCGCCGGCGCCGACCCCGTGCAGCGCGGCGACCTCGGCGCGCACCTCGTCCTCACGCGTGGGGGCGAGGCTCGAGCTGGCCACCAGGGCCCGCCGGTCGGGGCTGTAGGCGGGTTGGGCGTCGGTGAGGACGACGCTGTTGACCAGCCGTCCGCCGGGTGAACCGAGCACGATGAGCGGGTCGCCGCTCGGGGAGGCCGGCAGCACGTGCAGGTGCGTCGTGACCTGCCGGGGCGCCGACGCCGCCACGCCGGGGACGAGCGCGGCGGCCGTGTCCGGGTCGGTGGCGACGACGACCGCGTCCGCGCGCACGCCGCCGCTGTCGGTGGTGACCGCACCGCCGCGCACGGCGGTGACCCGGACCCCCAGGTGCACGCGGTCCGCGCCGACGCGGGCCGCCAGCTGCTCGCCCACGGACTGCATGCCCCGGGCGGGCAGCCCGATGGGTCCGCGGGCGAAGCTGCGCCAGAGCAGGTCGAGGTACCGGCTGGAGGTCTCCAGCCGGTCCTCCAGCAGCACTCCGGCCAGGAACGGCCGGAAGAACCGCTCGAGCGCGGCGTCGCCGACCCCGGCCGCCCGCAGCCGTTGCTCGGCGGTGGTCTCGGGCGCCCGGAGCAACCGGTCGACCGGCGCGTAGGCCGCCCGGACGGAGTATGCGGCGATGGCCGCCTTGTGCAGCGGGGAGCCGATCGGGGCGCGCAGCGTGTCCAGGGCCGCCGACGGCCGTCGGCGCGGGTCGACGACCCGGTGCGCACGGCCGCCGACCCGCACCACGGCGCCGGGCCAGAACCAGCCGAGGTCGAGAGCGGGCAGGTCGAGGTCGGCGGCGCGCGGGTAGCCGGTGTTGAGCACCTGGAAGCCCCGGTCGACGACGAAGCCGTCGATCCGCTCGGTGGCCAGCCGGCCGCCCGTGTACTGCCCGGCCTCCACGAGGTGGACGTCGCAGCCGGCGGCGACCAGCCGCACGGCCGCCGACAGCCCGGCCAGCCCGGCTCCGACGACCACGACCTCGGCACGAGCGGGGAGCGGCATGGCACCGAACCTAGGCCGCGCGGCCGCCGTGCACCCGTCCGGTGCGGCGGCTGTGGATGGGGACGCCGCCTGTGGACGACGCCGGCGGGACGGCCGACAGGAGCTCTACGGTGCCCGCCATGCCGACGTCCGTGCCCGCGTCCCCTCCCGCGCCCGTCGTCCCCGGCTACCGGCTGGAGCAGCTGCTGGGCCGCGGCGGGTCCGGGGAGGTGTGGCGGGCGGTGCCCCGGGCGGGCGGTCCGCCGGTGGCGGTCAAGCTGCTCGTCGCCGGCGACCCGGAGCGGCAGGCCCGTGAGGCCGCCCTGCTCGGGGAGCTCGACCACCCGCACCTGGTCCGCCTGCACGAGGTGGTTCACCAGCCGCGCCGGGGTGGGCAGCCGCGGGTGGCCCTGGTGCTCGACCTGCTGCCCGGCGGCAGCCTCGCCGCGCTGCTCGCCCGACGTGGGCGGCTGCGCCCGGGCGAGGTGGTCACCGCCACCGCTCCCGTGGCGGCTGCCCTGGCGCACGCCCACGAGCGCGGGGTGGTCCACGGCGACCTCTCACCCGGCAACATCGTCTTCACCGCCGAGGGGCGGCCGGTGCTCACCGACCTGGGGGTGGCTCGGGTCCTCGGGGAGAGCGCCGCGGGGGAGGTGACCCCGGCCTACGTCGACCCGACGGTGGCCCGCGGCGGCGCACCCGGGCCCGCCTCGGACGTGTTCGGGGTGGCGGCCGCGGCGTTCCACGCGCTCACCGGCATCGCCCCCTGGAACGCCGCGACCCCTGCTGACACGCTGCGCATCGCCGCCGAGGGCCCGGTGCCCGACCTCGCCGAGCTCGCGCCGGAGGCTCCGGCGGACCTGCTGGCCGTCGTCGCCCGTGGCCTGTCGCCCGATCCGCACGAACGCGGATCCGCGGCGGCGTTCGCCCTCGACCTGCGGCACGCCTGCCGGCCCGAGCCGGTGCGGCTGCCACGACCGGGCGTGCCCGACGAGGAGCTGGGGCGCACCGGCCGGGGGCTCCGGACCGAGCTGACCCACCAGGTGCCCGGACGGCACCGCCGGCCTCCGGAGGAGCCCGAGCCGGCGGGGAGAGGCCGGGCCCGGGCCGCAGCAGCACGACCGCTGCTGCGCTGGGCCGGTGCCCTGACGGCCGCGGCCGCCGTCCTCACCGCGGTGGTGTGGCTCGGCGGCCGGTGGACGGCGCCCGCGGCACCGGTCGCCGAGCCCGCTGCGGAACTGGCCGACCGCGCAGCCGGTGTGCCGCGCCCGACGGCAGGCCCGGGAGCCGCCGTGTCGGAGTCGGCAGGGGACGGCTCCGGGTCGGAGCCGGACCGGGCCGCCGACTGGACCGCCCGGCTCACCGAGCTCTACGAGCGCCGGGCCGTCGCCTTCTGCACCGGCGCTCCACGGGCGCTGGCCGACGTGCACGCCGCGGGCAGCCCCCTGCTGGCCGCCGACCAGGAGGGCGTGTCGGCCCTCGTGGCCGCGGGGGAGCGGCTGCGCGGCTTCACGCCGGCGGTGGTCAGCGCCGCCGTGGTCGACGGCGGGGCGGAGCAGGGACGGGTGACCCTGCGGGTGGTGGACAGCTGGCCGGCGTACGAGGTGGTGCCGGTGGCGGCCCTCGACGGCCCGGCGCTGCGTTCCGTCGACGGCCGTGGGCAGGCGGAGGTGCGGATGACGCTGGTCGAGACCGAGGGCGGGTGGCGCATCGAGGCGGCCGAGCGGATCCCGTGACGCGGCCCGAGGCCGTGGGGCCGACGTCAGGGGCGCTGGAGCGCCACCCGCAGCGCGTCGTCGAGGTCGGGGTGGGTCCAGGTGAACCCGGCTCGCTCCAGCACGGCCGGCACGGCCCGCTGACCGGCCAGCACGCTCGACCGGGCGAACTCGCCCAGGACCAGGGACAGGACCGGGCCGGGGACGGGGAGGACGGCGGGCCGGTGCACCGCCCGGGCCAGGTGCTGCACGAACTCGGCGTTGGTCACGGGAACGGGCGCGGTGAGGTCCACCGGGCCGGAGAGGTCGGTGGTGAGCAGGAAGCGGATGGCCGCGACCTCGTCGTCCAGGCTGACCCAGGGCCAGTACTGCCGGCCCGACCCCACCCGGCCCCCGAGGCCGGCCCGGAAGACCAGGCCGAGGATGCGCACGAGCATCGCGTCCCGGTCCACCACCAGGCCGGTGCGCAGGTGGACCACCCGGACCCCGGCCTCCTCGGCCGGCCGCGTGGCGGCCTCCCACTCGACGCACAGCCGGGCCAGGAAGTCCGTACCCGGCGGTGCAGTCTCGTCGACGACCCGGTCGCCGGTGTCGCCGTAGTACCCGACGGCCGAGGCCGACAGCAGCACCCGGGGGCGCTGCGGGTCGGCCGTCGCCGCGGTGGCCAGTGCGGCGCTCACGGTGGCGGTGCTGTCCAGCCGGCTGGAGCGCAGCTGGTCCTTGTACGCGGCGGTGAAGGGCCTCGGCCGGATCGGTGTCCCGGCCAGGTTCACCACCGCGTCGACGTCGGCCAGCAGCGCCGGGTCGATCCGGTGGTGCTGCGGGTCCCAGCGGTGCTCGTCGGTGGTGCGCGGCGTCCGTCGGACCAGTCGCAGCACCTCGTGCCCGTGGGCGCGCAGGACCGGTGTCAGGCGGGACCCGATCAGTCCGGAGGAACCGGTGACCGCGACCTTCATGGATCTCCTCCCGACGGCACGGGACCGGACAGCAAAGGACGCGATCGGGGCCCCGGCCGTCGCCGGGGCCCCGATCGGTGCGGATCAGGCGAGGCCGAGCTCGCCGTGGAACTGCCCGCCCTCCAGCCGCTGCCGCACCGTGGTGAGGAAGCGGGCGGCGTCGGCGCCGTCGACGATCCGGTGGTCGTAGGTCAGCGCCAGGTAGACCATCGACCGGACCGCGATGACCTCACCCAGGTTCGGGTCCTGGACGACGACCGGGCGCTTGACCACCGAGCCGGTGCCGAGGATGGCGACCTGCGGCTGGTTGATGATCGGCGTGTCGAACAGCGCGCCGCGGCTGCCGGTGTTGGTCAGCGTGAAGGTGCCGCCACCGAGCTCGTCGGGGGTGACCTTGTTCGTACGCGTCCGCTCGGCCAGGTCGGCGATCTTGCGGGCCAGCCCGCCCAGGCTGAGGTCCCCGGCGTCGCGGATGACCGGGACCAGCAGCCCCCGCTCGGTGTCCACCGCGATGCCCAGGTTCTCCGAGTCGTGGTAGGTCACCGTGCCGGCCTCGAGGTCGATCGAGGAGTTCACGGCCGGGTGGGCCTTGAGCGCCTCGACCGCCGCCTTGGCGAAGAACGGCAGGAACGACAGCTTGACGCTCTCCCGGGCCTCGAAGTCCCGCTTGGCCCGGTCACGCAGCCGCGCGATCGCGGTGATGTCGGCCTCGACGACCGTGGTCAGCTGAGCGCTGACCGCCAGCGACTCGACCATCCGGCGGGCGATGACGGTGCGCAGCCGGGAGAGCTTCTCGGTGCGACCGCGCAGCGAGGTGTCGGGCTGCGCCGCCGGCGAGGGGGTGGGCGCCGTCCGCTCGGCCGCGGCGGCCGCCGGAGCGGCAGCTGCGGGTGCGGGCGTCGGGGCCGGGGCCGGGGCCGGGGCCTCCTCGGCGGCGGCAAGGACGTCCTGCTTGCGGATCCTCCCGCCGACGCCGGTGCCTGTGACGGTGGAGAGGTCGACGCCGTGCTCGGCTGCCAGCCGGCGCACCAGCGGCGTGACGTACTGGCCGCCGCCGTCGCCACCGGTGGCCGGCGCGGGTGCGGGTGCCTGGGGGGCCACCGCCTCGGCCGGGGAGGGGGCGGACGTGGGCGACGTCGCCGGCAGCACCCCGCTGGAGCCGTAGTCGGCGCCCGGCTGCTGGGAGGCCGGCTGGGCGCGCTGCGGGGTGGGGTCGGCCTGCGGAGTCGGAGCCGTCGCCTGCGCCGGGGCCGCCGGGGACGGGGCCTGCTGCTGGGCAGGGGCCTCCTGCTGCGCCGGAGCGGATGGCGCGGGCGCCGCCGCGGCGCCGCCACCCGCGGTGGGGGAGCCGATGACCGCGAGTCGCGTGCCGACCTCGACGGTCTCGTCCTCGTTCACCGCGATCGACAGCAGGGTGCCCGATGCCGGCGCCGGGATCTCGGTGTCGACTTTGTCGGTGGAGACCTCGAGCAGCGGTTCGTCGGCGGTCACCTCGTCGCCGACCGACTTCAACCATCGGGTGACCGTGCCCTCGGTGACGCTCTCACCCAGCGCCGGCATGGTCACCGGCGTCCCCTCGACGTCACCGGAGCCGGCGGACGGCGCCGCGGCGGCCGGTTCCGGCTGCGCAGTCGGCTGCGGCTCGGGCGCGGGCTCGGCGGCCGGCGCCTCGGCGGCTGCCGTGCCCGCGCCGCCGGCCGGTGCGCCGCCGCCGCCGTCCCCGCCGATGACCGCCAGCTCGGCGCCGACCTCGACGGTCTCGTCCTCCGCGACCAGGATCTTGGAGAGCACGCCGGCGGCCGGCGAGGGGATCTCGGTGTCGACCTTGTCGGTGGAGACCTCGAGGAGCGGCTCGTCGACCTCGACCTGTTCACCCTCCTGCTTGAGCCATCGGGTGACCGTGCCCTCGGTGACGCTCTCGCCCAGGGCGGGCATGGTGACGGACGTCGGCATCGGGGCAGGGCTCCTTCTGGCTCTGGGGGTGGGGACGGTGCGGGTCAGCCGTGCACGTGCAGGGGCTTGCCGGCCAGGGCCAGGTGCGCCTCGCCGACGGCCTCGCTCTGCGTCGGGTGCGGGTGGATGAGGCTGGCCACGTCGTCCGGCTCGGCCTCCCAGTTGTAGATGAGCTGGGCCTCGGCGATGAGCTCACCGACCCGGCTGCCGACCATGTGCACGCCCACCACCGGGCCGTCGACCGCCTGCACCAGTTTCACCGCGCCCTGCGTCTTGAGGATCTGGCTGCGGCCGTTGCCGCCGAGGTCGTAGGTGAGGGTCTTGACCTCGCCGTAGCGCTCCTTGGCCTGCGCCTCGGTCAGGCCGACCGAGGCGACCTCGGGCTCGGAGTAGGTGATCCGCGGCACGCCGGCGTAGTCGATCGGTGCCGGGTCGAGCCCGGCCAGCCGCTCGGCGACGAGGATGCCCTCCCCGAAGCCGACGTGCGCCAGCTGCAGGGTGGGGACGAGGTCGCCGACGGCGGAGATGGTCGGCACGTTGGTGCGGCAGTACTCGTCGACGAGCACGTAGCCGCGCTCCATCGCGACCCCGACCTCCTCGTAGCCCAGGCCCTGACTGACCGGGCCGCGGCCGACGGCGACGAGCACGAGCTCGGCCTCGAACTCCTTGCCGTTCTCCAGCTTCACCTTGACGCCGTCCGCGGTGGTCTCGACACCGGAGACCTTGTTGCCCAGCTCGAAGTTGATCTTCCGGCGGCGGAACGCGCGCTCGAGCAACTTGGAGGAGGACTCGTCCTCCAGCGGGACGAGGTGGGGGAAGGCCTCGACGATGGTCACGTCGACGCCGAAGGACTTCCAGGCGCTGGCGAACTCACAGCCGATCACGCCGCCGCCGAGGATGATCGCCGAGGTCGGCACGCGGTCGAGGTTGAGCGCGTGGTCGCTGGTGATGACCTTGGTGCCGTCGATCTCGATCCCGGGCAGGGTGCGGGCGTAGGAGCCGGTGGCCAGCAGCACGTGCCGGCCTTCGTAGCGCTGCCCGTTCACCTCGACCGCGGTGGGGGAGACCAGTCGGCCCTCACCCTCCACGTAGTGGATCTTGCGGCTCTTGACCAGGCCCTGAAGGCCCTTGTAGAGCCGGGAGATGACGCCGTCCTTGTAGGCGTTGACGCCGTCCATGTCGATGCCGGCCAACGACGTCTTGACGCCGAACTGCTCGCCCTCGCGAGCGTTGTCGGCGATCTCGCCGCTGTGCAGCAGCGCCTTGGTGGGGATGCAGCCGCGGTGCAGGCAGGTGCCCCCGACCTTGTCCCGCTCGATGAGGACGACGGACATGCCCAGCTCGGCGGCCCGCAGCGCGGCGGCGTAGCCACCCGAGCCACCACCGAGGATGACCAGGTCGGCGGGCGAGGTGGGTGCGCTCACGAGATCTCCTCGGGTGCAGTGGTCCCGCTCGTCTCCACGGGCGGCGGGTGGTCCGCGCCCATCCTGCCACTCCGGGAACGCGGAAGCGGCGAGCACCGTTGCCAGCGCGGACGTCGCGGACGCGACCGCGACCGGCAGGACGGGAGCGGGCATGGGGCTGTGGAGGCGACGGCGGCGGGCGCCCGGGCGCGGCACCCTCGACCGCGGGGCCGGGCGCGCCGACCTCACCCACCTCGAGCAGTTCGTCGCCACCCGCCGTGGGGTCGAGGGGTACGTCGAGCCGCGGACGGCGGTCACCGAGACCACCATCGTGCTGGTGGCCGCCGACGGCGAGTGGACGCGGCGCCGGATCGACGGCCCGGGCACCGCCCGCCGGCTGTCCCGCGACCTCGGTGTCCCCGTCTACGACGCGCAGGTCACCGGCTATCCACAGCGCATGCGGGAGTGGAACGCCCGGCAGCGCACCGACCGGCTCGGCTGAGGACGGTCCGGAGCACGCCCGCGGACCCGCGCCGGTGCAGGTCCGCGGGCGTGCTCGCGGGGATCAGCCCGCGACGAGGTCCTCGATGGTGGCCAGGAGGGTCCGCACCGGGACGCCGGTCCCACCCTTGGGCGTGTAGCCCCACGGCGCGCCGGTGTTGTAGCTCGGGCCGGCGATGTCGATGTGCGCCCACGGCAGGCCGGCCGGCACGAACTCGGCCAGGAAGTGCGCGCCGACGAGCATGCCGCCCATCCGGTCGGCGTTGGCGTTGACGAAGTCGGCGACCGGTGAGTCCAGCCCGCGGCGCAGCTCGGCCGGCATGGGCATCGGCCACATCGGCTCGCCGCTGCGACCGGCGGCGGCCACGACCGCGTCGCGCAGCTCGTCGCTGCCCATGACCCCGGCGGTGCGCGAGCCCAGGGCCACCAGCTGCGCGCCGGTGAGGGTGGAGGTCTCCAGCAGGGCGTCGGGGGAGTCCTCGGCGGCGCGGGCGATGGCGTCGGCCAGGATGACGCGGCCCTCGGCGTCGGTGTTGGTGATCTCGGCCTTCTTGCCGTTGCGGAAGGTGACCACGTCGGCCGGGCGGTAGGCGCTGCCGCTGGGCAGGTTCTCGGCGATCGGCACGGTGGCGGTGACCTCGACCGGCAGGCCGAGCTCGGCGACGAGGCAGACGGTGGCGATGACCGCCGCCGCGCCGGCCATGTCGCTGGTCATGTGGTGCATGTTCTGCGCCGGCTTGATCGACAGGCCACCGCTGTCGAACGTGATCCCCTTGCCGACCAGGGCGATCTTCTTCTGCGCCTTCTTGCCGGTGTAGGTCAGCCGCAGCAGCCGGGGTCCCCGCACCGAGCCGCCGCCGACGGCGAGGATGCCGCCGTAGCCGCCGGCGGCCAGGGCGTCCTCGTCGAGGACCTCGACCTTGAGTCCGGCCTTCTTCCCGGCGGCCGCACCGCGCTCGGCGAGCTCGGCGGGGTGGAGGTCGTTGGGCGGGGTGTTGACCAGGTCGCGGACGAGCGCGACCGCGTCGGCGACCGCACGGACACGGGCGAGCGCCGGGCGGGCGTCGCCGGCGTCGGGGACGACGACGGTGAACTCCCGCGGCGGGGTGGGCCGGCCGTCGAGGTCGGACTTGTACGCAGTGAACTCGTAGGCGCCGAGCAGGCTGCCCTCGCCCACCGCGTGCAGGCGCTGCTCGTCCGGCGTTCCGCCGACCGCGGCCAGCAGGCTGACCACGGAGCGGCGGCCGGACAGCGCCCGACTGGCGGCGCCGGCGGCCCGGCGCACCGCCTCGGCGGCGTACCCGCCGCCCGGCTGCGGGGCTCCGAGGCCGACGGCGGCGACGACGGGGAAGGGCCCCTGGCCGAGGCTGGCGACCCGGGTGACCTCGTCCTCCGCGCCGCGGGCACCGAGGTCGGCCAGCGCCGGCAGCAGCCGGCCACCGAGCAGCCGGTCGACGGCCTCCGCACCGGGGGTGGGCAGCGGGCCGTCGGCTCCCTTGCCGACGCCGACGACGACGGCGTCGGCGGAGAGCTTCTCGAGCGGGCGGTCGGTGGCGGTGAGCGTCGGCGGCACCGTTCGATCCTAGAAGGACCCCTCTGCCCCCCACCGTTCGCAAGCTCACGGCGGGCCCCTGCAGAGGGGCCGCCCCTGCCCCCACGGTTCGGAGAAGGGCCCCTGCAGAGGGGCCGCCCCTGCCCCCACCGTTCGGAGAAGGGCCCCTGCAGAGGGGCCGCCTGGTGCCCGCGGCGAGAGCTAGCGTGCCGTCCGTGAGTTCGCGGAGATCGCCCCTGTACGAACGGCACGTCGCTGCCGGCGCCAAGCTGGCCGACTTCGGGGGCTGGTCGATGCCCATCGAGTACGCCGGCGGCGGGGTCCTCGCCGAGCACGACGCCGTCCGCACCGGGGTGGGACTGTTCGACGTCTCGCACCTGGGCACGGTCACCGTGCGGGGCCCGGGGGCCGCGGCCTTCCTCGACAGCTGCCTGACCAACGACCTGTCCCGCATCGGGCCCGGCCAGGCCCAGTACACGATGTGCTGCCTGCCCGACGGCGACCCGCGCGCCGGCGGCGTCGTCGACGACCTCATCGCCTACCTGCACGGACCGGACGACGTGCTGCTGATCCCCAACGCGGCCAACGCCGCCGAGGTCGTCGACCGGCTGACCGAGGCCGCGCCCGCCGGGGTGATCGTCACCGACCGCCACGCCGAGGTCGCCGTCCTCGCGGTGCAGGGACCCAGGTCACCGCAGGTGCTGTCGTTGCTGGGGCTGCCGGGTGAGCTGCCGTACATGTCGTTCGTCACCGGCACGGGCGGCGGTCGCACCGAGGTCACCGTCTGCCGGACCGGCTACACCGGCGAGCACGGCTACGAGCTCCTGGTGGGGGCCGAGCGGGCCGGCGAGCTGTGGGACGTGCTGGTCGACACCGGATCCGACGAGGGGCTGCGGCTGTGCGGCTTGGGAGCGCGGGACACCCTGCGCACCGAGATGGGCTACCCGCTGCACGGCCACGAGCTCACCCTCGACACCACCCCGAACCAGGCCCGTGCCGGGTGGGTGGTGGGCTGGCGCAAGCCGGCGTTCTGGGGCCGGGCGGCACTGACGGCGGAGCGGGAGGCCGGGCCCGCGCGGCTGCTGTGGGGACTGCGGGTGACCGGCCGGGGGATCCCGCGGCCAGGCATGGCGGTGCTCGACGCCGACGGCGTCCGCGTCGGCGAGGTCACCAGCGGGACCTTCTCGCCCACGCTGCGCACCGGCATCGCCCTGGCCCTGCTGGACACCACGTCCAGCGCCGGCGAGGGCAGCGAGCTGGCCGTCGACGTGCGGGGGCGGCCGCAGACCGTGCAGGTCCTGCGGCCGCCCCTGGTGCCCTCACACGTGCGCTGAGGCCCCGACCCGGGTCCCGCCCCGAGCCCACATGGCCCCTTTGCAGGGTCCCGCCGCGAGCCTGCGAGTGGCGGGGGATGAGGGGGTCCTTCACGGGGAGGACGGGGTCCTCCTACTTGCGGGTGGGGTTCTTGTCCTCCTTGGTCGGCTCGGGGCGCTCGGGCAGGTTGTCGGCGACGACGGCGTCCCGCTTTCCCATGGGCAGGGGTTCGCCCTCTGTGGTGTCCACCGCCGTCTGGTGCTCGGCCTCGGAGTTGATCTCCGCGCCGAACAGGATGAGAAAGCAGGTCAGGTACAGCCACAGCATCAGCACGATGACGCCGGCGATCGTCCCGTAGGTCTCGTTGTACGAGCCGAAGTTGTCGACGTAGAAGCTGAACGCCACGCTGACCACGGCCCACACGACGGTGACCACGACCGCACCCAGGCTGACCCAGCGGAACCGTGGGGCGTCGCGGTCGGGGGCGATCCGGTAGAGGACCGCCAGCGACCCGGCGAACACGGCCAGCAGCAGCACCCACCGGACCACCTGCGCCAGGACGGTGGTGAAGGGCCCCAGGGGGAGCGCGTCCAGCACGTTGGGCACCACGGCGACCAGGGTGAAGGTGACGAGCACGAACACGATCGCGCCCAGGGTCAGCACCAGTGACAGCGCCCGCCGCTTGATGAAGTTGCGGGTCTCCACCTCGTCGTAGGCCAGGTTCACCGCGGTGATGAGGTTGTTCACCCCGCCCGACGCGCTCCACAGCGCACCCAGCACCGAGATCACCAACCCGAAGGTCAGCGCCCCGCCGCTGCGGCTGGCGATCGCGCCGAGCTGGTCCCCGATCAGGGAGGCGGCGCTGTCCGGCAGCTGTTGGGACAGGCTCTCGACCTGCGCGGCCACCGTCTCCGGCGAGGAGACCAGGCCGTAGATCGAGATCATCGCGATCAGCGCCGGGAAGACGGCCAGGAAGGCCCAGAACGCCACGCCGGCGCCGATGATCGGCATGTTGTCGGCGTTGTTCTCGGCCCAGGCCCGCTTGAGGATCTGCTTCCACCCGCGGGCCGGGATCCGCGTCGGCTTGTCGGCGCGGATCCCGGGCAGCTCGCGCTCGCTGGGCGCCCCGGGCGGCAGCCGGTCGGCGTGCGGATGGGGACCGCGATCCTCGGCCGCCTTCGCCGCTGCCCGCCGGGCGGCCTTCTCCTCGACCCGCTCCTTGATCCGGTCGACGGCGCTCTCGCGGGGTCGGATGCTCGACACGTCAGTCGCCCGGCCAGTTGCCGGTCAACTTGGTGAAGCCCTGTGCGCCGGCGCGGTCGATGGCGGCCTTGGTGGCGGCGAAGATCGCACCCTGCAGGGCGGCGGCCAGGATGACCTGCCACATCGGGTACTCACCCTGCAGGGCGTCGGGGGCGTCGTCCTCGTCGGCGATGCGTTTCCAGACCTGCTTGAAGATCGCACCGGAGATGGTGCCGGCGAGGATCCCGCTCAGCAGGCCGATCGGCCGGTAGGCGAGCTTGGCTCCCTTGCTGCTCACTTGGCCCTCCTCACGGCCCGCCGGGCCTTCTTCTGCGCCGTCCTGGCGGTCTTCTTGGCCGTCGTGCGCGCGGCCTCGACCCGCTTCTGCCTGGCCTTCGCCCGCTGCTTGGCGGCCTCCACCCGCTTCTGCCTGGCCTTCGCCCGCTGCTTCGCGGCCTTCTCGGCCGCCTTCTGCGTCGCGGCGCGACGGGCGGCCACGGCCTTGGCGGCCCGCTTCGCCTCGCGCTTCGCCGCCCGCCTGGCCGCCCGGCGGTCCTTGGTGGCCCGCCGCCAGGTGAGCAGGCCGACGAGCCCGGCCACGCCGGCGCCGGCACCGATGACCGCGGGGGGGTTCTCCCGGTAGGTCTCGACGGCGGTGTCCCGGGCGCGGAAGGCGCTCTCCCTGGCCCGCTCCTTGGCCCGGGCCGGCACGTCGAGCCGCTGGGAGAGCTCGTCCACGGTGCGGCCGAGCTGCTCGCGGGTGGCTTCGATCTCGGCCTTGATGGCGTCGGGGTCGTTGGACGTGGTGCCGCCGGTCGTCCGGGCGGACCCGTCCGGTCCGGGGCTGGTCGGGGTGCTCACCGGCGGACACTCTCCTTCACCGTCTCGATGTCGGCCTTGGTGCTCGCGATGGCCTCGGTCGGCACCGGGGGCGTCGCCTTCTCGACGTCCTTCTTGCCGACCAGCGCCAGGACGCCGGCGACGGCGAACAGCACCACGGCGATGACGAGCGCGGCCAGCCAGCCGGGCACGGCGAGGGCCAGCGCCAGGACGGCGGCGGCGATGAGCACCGCCAGGCCGAGGAAGGCGAACAGGCCGGCGCCGCCGAACAGGCCCGCGCCGACGCCCAGGCGCTTGGCCTTCTGGGTGACCTCGGCCTGGGCGAGCCGGGCCTCGTCGCGCACGAGGCGGCTGATCTGTTCGGTCAGCTGGCCGATCAGCTGACCGGTCGAGGCGCCCTCGGGAGCGGGGGGTGGTGCGGTCGCGCGGCTCGCGCCCGCGGTGGGGTCGATCATCGGTCCTCCGGTCCTGGGTGGACTGTCGCGCCCTCCCATGCCCGCGATGATCGCAGGGGTAACCAGGTCCAGGTCACACTCCGGTGAACGGCCGGTCCGCGAACGGCTCACTAGCCTTCGGCCATGAGCTGGTACTGGCGGCTGGAGGACCCCTCGGGCGCGGAGGTCGACCCGGCCTCGGTCGGGGTCGAGGTCCCGCGGGCGGACAACCAGGGCGACGCGGAGTCCTGGCTGGGGGAGAACTGGCGGGACCTGCTCGAGCGTGGGGTCGCCACGGTCACGCTCTTCGACGGCGAGCAGGAGGTCTACGGGCCCATGGGCCTGGCGGCCACATGAGCAGCGGAGCCGAGCGGGGCGGCGCGATGGCTCCCTCAGCCGCGGGCGGTCTTCGCGGGGTCGCGCTCGACGACGTCGCCGAGGACCTCGTCGATGCGGGCCAGGACGTCGGCGTCGAGCCGCACGCCAGCGGCCTGCGCGTTGTCCTGCACCTGCTCGGGCCGGGTGGCGCCGATGATGGCCGCGGCGACGTTGCGGTTCTGCAGCACCCAGGCGACGGCGAGCTGGGCCATCGACAGGCCGAGGTCGTCGGCGATCGGGCGCAGCTGCTGCACCCGGGTGAGGACGTCGTCCCGCAGGAACCGCCGCATGGACCCGCCGGCCTCGGCGTGCCCGCCGCGGCTGTCCGGCGAGGGCTGCTGCCCGGGCTGGTACTTGCCGGTGAGCACGCCCTGGGCCAGCGGCGACCACACGATCTGTGAGATGCCCTCCTCCTCGCAGGTGGGGACGACCTCGGCCTCGACGACCCGCCACAGCATCGAGTACTGCGGCTGGTTGCTGATCAGCTGGATGCCGAGGTCTCGGGCCAGAGCGGCGCCGGCCGCGATCTCGTCGGCACGCCACTCGGAGACCCCGACGTAGAGGACCTTGCCCGCCCGCACCAGGTCGGCGAAGGCGGTCATCGTCTCCTCGAGGGGCACCGTGGGGTCGTAACGGTGCGCCTGGTAGAGGTCGACGTAGTCGGTCTGCAGCCGCCGCAGCGAGGCGTGGCAGCTCTCGACGAGGTGCTTGCGGCCCAGCCCGCGGTCGTTGTGGCCCGGGCCGGTCGGCCAATAGACCTTGGTGAACAGCTCCAGGCCCTCGCGTCGTTGGCCGGCCAGGGCGCGGCCGAGCACGGCCTCGGCTCGGGTACCGGCGTAGACGTCGGCGGTGTCGAAGGTCGTGATGCCGGCGTCCAGGGCGGCGCTGACGCAGGCGTGCGCGGCGTCCTCCTCGACCTGGCCCCCGTGGGTCAGCCAGTTGCCGTAGGCGATCGCGGAGATGGAGAGGCCGGAACGGCCCAGTCGTCTGGATTCCACGGGGCCCGACGCTAACCCGGCCCCGTCCAGGGCACCGCCCTGAGCCTGCGAGGGGTGGGGAGGACGGGGTCCTCTCTCAGACCTGGGCGCCCACCGGCACCTCGGGCTTGGGGAAGCGCCAGCGACGGATCATGGTCGCCCGCGTGACGCCGTACCACACCAGTCCGCGCATGTTGTGGTCCTGGGCGGGGAAGCGCTCGAGCACCTTCCGCCGGACCCGCCGGCCGAGGACGACGGAATCGGCGATGATCACCAGGAAGAAGACCATCCACAGCAGGACCGTGTAGCTCTGCACCGCGGCGCTGGGGATGAAGTACCCGACCAGGACGAGGGCTGCCACGGGGAGGAAGAAGCTCCCGGCGTTGCGCCGCGCGTCGACGACGTTGCGCACCAGCCTGCGCACGGGGCCACGGTCGCGGGCGGGCAGATGGGCGTCGTCCCCCCGCGCGGCGCCGGCCCGGGCGGTGCGGCGGCTGGCCGCCTCCTGCTCCCGCATCCGCCGGTAGGCCTCCTTGCGGGTGGTCGGCGGCGGCGGAGGAGGGCCGGGACGGCGCCCCTGGGCCTCGCTGCGCTTGGGCGTGGGCCGCCCCTTGCCCGTGGTCTTCACCAGCCGGGAGGCCGTGGCGCCGGCGGGAGCCGGCGCGGCGTCGGTGCGGTCCCGGCGTCCGGGCAGGCGGAGCTTCACCCCCGCGAGTCTACGGGTGGCCTCGGCCGCTCCCGGTCCGGGCGCGATCCGGCACCGTACAGTGGGAAGAGGCTCCGCTCCGGCGGTGTTGGCCTGCTGCAGGACGTGCCGCAGCAGGCACCCTCGAACGTGGGAGGACAACGAGATGACGGTGCAGGACACCGCAGCGACCGGCGTGATCCTGAGCGAGCCGGCGGCCGTCAAGGTCAAGGCGCTGCTGGACCAGGAGGGACGCGACGACCTCCGGCTGCGCATCGCCGTCCAGCCCGGCGGCTGCTCGGGCCTGCGCTACCAGCTCTTCTTCGACGAGCGGTTCCTCGACGGTGACCAGACCTACGACTTCAACGGCGTCGAGGTCATCGTCGACCGGATGAGCGGCCCCTACCTCGGTGGCGCGGTCATCGACTTCGTCGACACCATCGAGAAGCAGGGCTTCACGATCGACAACCCGAACGCGACCGGCTCCTGCGCCTGCGGCGACTCCTTCAGCTGAGCCCGCCACCGCGGTCCTCCGGACCGCACCTCGGCGACACCGCGGTCCTGCGGGCCGCCACTGGTCACGACAGCGAGCCCGGCTCCTCGGCGGAGGAGCCGGGCTCGCTGCTTGCTACAACCGGACCGGGTAGACCGTCTCCGGGATGACGGGCTCGATCCGCTCCTCCACGAAGATGCCGTGCCAGACCATGAACACCAGCACCTCCCACGCCTGGCGGGCGGTGCGCTTGCTGGGCACCTCCGCCTCGCGCAGCCGGTCCAGCAGGCCGAGCACGTGCCCGCGGTCGAGCCACTCGTCGGTCTGGCTCCCGGTGACGATGTCGCGGGCCCACTCGTGGAGGGGGCCGGCCAGGAACTCCGCCGTCGGCACGGGGAACCCCAGCTTGCGTCGGTGCAGGATCGAGGGCGGGACGATCTGCTCCATGGCGCGGCGCAGGGCGTACTTGGTGGCGTCGCTGCCGCGCGGGACGCGCTGCTCGAGCGGGACGGTGCTGGCCAGGGCGAACACCTCGGGGTCGAGGAAGGGCACCCGCAGCTCCAGGGAGTTCGCCATGGTCATCTTGTCGGCCTTGACCAGGATGTCGCCGCGCAGCCAGGTGAACAGGTCGACGTACTGCATCGCCGTGACGTCGTCGTAGCCGGCCTCGCGGGTCTGCCGGTAGAGGGCCTCGGTGACCGTGACGTGGGAGAGGTCCGGGTCGTGGCCCCGCATGAGCTGCGCCAGCTCGACAGGGGAGAAGTTGCGGGCGTTGCCGTAGTACCGCTCCTCCAGCGGGATCGAGGCCCGGCGCAGCAGGTCCTTGCCGCGCACCCCCTCCGGCAGCCGCTCGGACAGCGCGGCCATCGCCCGCTTGCCGATCCGCGGGAGCCGCTCGGCCCATGCCAGGCTGAGCGGCTCCCGGTAGATGGTGTAGCCGCCGAACAGCTCGTCGGCCCCCTCGCCGGAGAGGACCACCTTGACGTGCTTGCGGGCCTCCCGGGCGACGAAGTAGAGGGGCACGAGGGCGGGGTCGGCCACCGGGTCGTCGAGGTACCAGACCACCTCGGGGATGGCGGCGGCGAACTGCTCGGCGGTGATCACCACCGGCACGTGCCTCACCCCGAGCGTCGCCGCCGACTCGGCGGCGATGTCCACCTCAGAGGTCGACTCCCGTTCGAAGCCGACGGTGAAGGTCATCAGGTCGGGGTTGTACCGGTGGGCCAGGGCGGCGATGGCGGTGGAGTCGATGCCGCTGGACAGGAACGAGCCGACCGTGACGTCGGCGCGCATGTGCTTGGCCACCGACTCGTCGAGCGCCGCCGCGATCCGGTCGTAGAGCTCCTGCTCGCGCCCGGCCGGCACCGGCTGCGGGCGGAAGGTCGGGTGGAAGTAGCGGGAGGTGTGCAGCTCGCCGTCCACCACGGTGAAGCTGGTGCCGCTCTCGATCCGGCGGATGCCGCGGTGCAGCGTGGCCGGCTCGGGCACGTACTGCAGGGTCAGGTAGTGCTGCAGCGAGGCGGCGTCCACCCCGCCGGCACCCTTGCTGCCGCCCAGCAGCTCGAGCACGGCCTTCTCCTCGGAGGAGAACACCAGTCCGCCGTCGGCCAGGCGGGCGGTGAACAGCGGCTTGATGCCGAAGGGGTCGCGGGCGCCGAACGCCGTCCGGGTGTGGGTGTCCCAGATGACGAACGCGAACATGCCGCGCAACCGGAGGACGACGTCTGGACCCCACAGGTGGTAGCCGGCGACGATCGTCTCGGTGTCGCCGTGCGTGGTCAGCTCCGCGCCGGCGGCGGCCAGCTCCTCGCGCAGCTCCACGTAGTTGTAGATCTCGCCGTTGAACAGGATCCGGTAGCGGTCCCGCGCGTGGGGCAGCGGCTGGGGGCTGCCCTCGAGGTCGATGATCGACAGCCGGTTGAAGCCGAGGACGACCCGGGAGTCCGACCACACGGCGGTGTCGTCGGGCCCGCGGTGGTGCAGGCAGTGCAGGGCGTCGCGGACGCCGTCGACGTGGGCGTCGCCGACCCGGTCGGCGTCGGTGGACAGATAGGCCAGCAGGCCGCACATGAGGCGCAGGTCTCCGGGGGTCGGCTCGAGTCCGGCGGGTGCCGGGACGGGGTCAGACGCGCTCGCCGGCGCGGGTCTTGCGGGTGGCGATCCGCTCGGCGACGAAGGACAGGATGGGGATGGTGCCCGCCAGCACGACGAGCACCGTGCCGCGCAGCGTCCACCGGGCCCGCAGGGCCAGGTCGCAGGCGGTCAGGAAGAAGATGGCGTAGAGCCAGCCGTGCAGCGTGCCGACGACGGTGACCGGCTCGTCGAGCCCGCCTGCGTACTTCAGCGGCACGGCCACGAGGATCAGCGCGATGAGCAGGATGCCGACGATCCAGGCCATCACCCGGTAGCGGAGCAGGGCGGCGGGGACGCCCCGCCCGACACGGCGGGCGAGGGCGCGGGGGAGCGGGCTGCGCCGTCGGGACGGCGCAGCCGCGGGTTCAGCGGCCATCGCCGCCCCGCCGCCCCAGCGCCCGCTCGTTGAGCTCCGCCAGGTAGGCGTTGTAGGCGGCCAGCTCGGGGTCGCCGGTGGTGTCGATCCGCGGCCGCTGGTAGAGCACCAGGTCGGCGCCGGGCTCGTCCGCGTCCGGGTCGCGGCGGAGCTCCTCGCGGACCATGCGCAGGTAGAACCACAGCCCCATGAACCCGTACAGCGGCCACTGCACCGCGTAGCTCCAGTTGACCGCGCCGCCCCCGGCCTCGGCCTTGGACAGCTGCCAGTACCCCAGGAAGAAGGTCGCCGCGAAGAGGGCGGCCACGACCAGGTGCAGGAGCACCCACTTGGGGGTCAGCAGCCGGGAGTGCACGACCTCGACTGTAACCGGCCGGGCACGCGTCGAGGGCCCGGTGAGAGGGGCCGCCGCGGCGCGGCGGCCGTCCGGGACGCCCGGAGCGGGCGACGCCGGTCCTCCCGGCGTCCCGACCCACCGGCAGGGCGTCTCCGGTGGTCGGCCGCCGTGCGAGGTCGGCTAGTCTCCCCGCAGACTGTGGTCGGCACAGGAGCCGTCTGCCGGGCACCGGCCGACGGCCCGCCGGGACGACCGTCCGGGCAGTTCGGCGGAGGACGAGGAGGCAGCGGGCAGTGGCTCGAGGCAGCAGGCTCGCGCGGGTCGCCGCGCTCGCTCTCCTGGGGGTGGTCACCCTCACCGGGTGCACCCCGAACAACGAGTTCTGGCGCTGGGGCTGGCCGGACGGCATCACCGACGAGGCCGTCTCGATGCGCAACCTGTGGATCTGGTCGGTGATCGCGGCGCTGATCGTCGGCTTCATCGTGTGGGGCCTGATCCTGTGGTCGGTCGTGCGGCACCGGAAGCGCAGCGACGATCTGCCCCGGCAGACGGCGTACAACCTGCCGCTGGAGATCGTCTACACGATCATCCCGTTCCTGATCATCGCCGGGCTGTTCTTCTTCACCGTCACGGTGCAGAACCGGGTCCAGGAGCGCAGCGCCGACCCCGACGTCACCGTCGCGGTGAACGCCTTCAAGTGGAACTGGCAGTTCGTCTACCCGGAGACCACCGGCCCCGACGGCGAGCCGGTGAACACCGTCGGCACCAGCGACGAGATCCCCATCCTGGTCCTGCCGGTCGACGAGACCGTCCGCTTCGAGGTCGCCTCCGCCGACGTCATCCACTCGTTCTGGGTGCCGGAGTTCCTGTTCAAGCTCGACGTGATCCCGGGCAACGAGAACGGCCGGGACAACGTCTTCGAGGTCACCGTCCGGGAGCAGGGTGCCTTCGTCGGGCGCTGCGCCGAGCTGTGCGGCACCTACCACGCGTACATGAACTTCGAGGTGCGCGCCGTCTCCCCGTCCGACTACGACGCCTACCTGGCCGCCCGGGAGTCGGGCCTGAGCACGCACGACGCTCTCGAGAGCATCGGCCAGCCCGGCGATGCGACGACCACGCACCCGTGGGACCTCGTCGACGACGCGCAGCGAGCCGACGGCTGACCATGCCCGTCACCGGCGCACCGCTCACGCTGCAGCAGGAGGGACGGCCGTGAAGGTCGAAGCGCTCATCTTCAACGTCGTCAGCGGCGCCTGCATCCTCGCGGCCATCGTGTACGGGACCTGGGCCCGGGAACCGATCGGCACGACCGCGCTCGTCCTGTCCGGCGGCTTGACCGGGCTCATCGGCGGGTTCTTCTGGTTCGTCTCCCGGCGCATCGATCCCCGGCCCGAGGACCGCAAGGACGCCGACATCGCCGACGGTGCGGGCGAGCTGGGCTTCTTCAGCCCGAGCAGCTACTGGCCCTTCGCCGTCGCCCTGTCGGCGGCCCTGATGGGGCTGGCTCTGGCCTTCTTCTACACCTGGATGATCATCCTCGCCGCGGCGGCGCTGCTGATCACCATCGGCGGTCTGCTCTTCGAGTACTACGTCGGGCAGAACGCGCACAGCTGAGCCGGCGACGCTCGCCACCCAGGGCCCCTCTCCACGCCGGCGGGCAGGGGCCTCGTCGGTCCGGGCGGCGGACGAGCACCGGGCAGGCCGGTGGATCGGGCGGGCCTCCCGTGCCGGTGGACCGCGGGCCTCCGTGCCGGTGGATCGGTGGTCTCCGTCCGCTGCCCCGTCGGGAAGCCGGTCGGCGGTGCGGGCCCAGGGCGGCGGCCGGCGGTCGCCCTCGACGGCCGGGCCGGTGGTCGACGGGTGCGCACGGGATCCGCGCCGGCCTGAGCGCTGGCAGCGCCGGTCAGGTGGCTCGCGCCGTCCTGGACCCCCCGGCCGGTGGCCGGAGAGCCCGGCCGCCTCCCGCTCGACCGAACCGGTCGGCCGAGCCCTCCGCCGGGAGCCGAGGAGCGTCCGGGAGGTCATCGTGCCGGTCGGCCGGCCCTCTCGGGTGCGCCTCGAGGTGAGCGCCGGCACGGTCCTGGTCGCCGGGATCCGCCGTCGGTCCGTCGTCCGGCCAGCCCGGCGGCGCAGCGGCTCGGACGCGCGGGGGCTCGGACGCGAGGAGGCCCCGACGGGTGTCCGTCGGGGCCTCCTCGGGTGAGCGCTCCGGTCAGTCGCGCGGCTCCTGCGGCCGGCCGCCGTCCGAGGGACGGCCGGAGGTGGTGAGCTCCCGGTCCCCTTCGGCCGCGGCCAGGCCGTGCGCCTCACGCCGCTGCTCGATCTCCACCTGGGCCGGTTCCTCGATCGGGCGGAAGAACCCGCGGATGGCCCTGCGGGCGCCGCCCACCTGGTTCATCTTCTTGGGCACCGGAGCGCCGCCGTAGGCCAGCTCGCCGTGACCGTGTTCGTCGACCGGGCCGAGAGGCTGGTGCACCTCGATGAACTCACCGTGTGGCAGCCGCCGGATGACCCCGGTCTCGATGCCGTGCTCGAGCACCTCGCGGTCGTGCTTCTCCAGACCCAGGCAGATCCGGTAGGTGAGCACGTAGGCGATCGGCGGCAGGATGACCACACCGATCCGGCCGATCCAGGTCATGGCGTTGAGGCTGATGTCGAACTTGTCGGCGATCACGTCGTTGCCGCCGGAGAGGAGCAGCACGACGTAGAAGGTGATCGCCATGACGCCCAGCGACGTCCGCACCGGCACGTCGCGGGGGCGCTGGAGCAGGTGGTGCGAGGCCGTGTCGCGGGTCAGCTTGCGCTCGATGATCGGGTAGAGCGCCAGGACGGTGAAGATGATCCCCGCGATGACGACCGTGGGCCAGAACAGCGCCGGGATCGTGTAGTTGCCGGGGAGGTTGATGTCCCAGGCCGGGAACAGACGGGTCGACCCGTCGAGGAACATGACGTACCAGTCCGGCTGCGACGCGGAGGAGACCTGCGCCGGGTTGTACGGACCCCACAGCCACACCGGGTTGATCTGCACCAGACCGCCGAGGGCGGCGCAGACGCCGAACACGATGAAGAACAGCCCGGTCGCCTTGCCCGCGAAGGTGGGGAAGAGCCGGTTGCCGACCACGTTGTGCTCGGTGCGACCCGGGCCGGGGAACTGGGTGTGCTTCTGCTTCACCAGCACCAGCAGGTGGACGGCGATCAGGCCCAGCATGATCGCCGGGACGAGGAGCACGTGGGCGATGTAGAGGCGCCCGACGATGTACTCGCCCACGTAGTCCCCGTTGAAGACCGCCCAGTGCACCCAGGTGCCGACCACCGGGATGGACAGCATGATCGCCGAGGCGATCCGCAGGCCGGTGCCCGAGAGCAGGTCGTCGGGCATCGAGTAGCCGGCGAAGCCCTCGAGGATCGCCAGGACCAACAGGGCCACCCCGATCAGCCAGTTGGTCTCGCGCGGCCGGCGGAAGGCGCCGGTGAAGAAGATGCGCAGCAGGTGCACGACGATCGAGGCGACGAAGAGCAGGGCCGCCCAGTGGTGCAGCTGCCGCACGAAGAGGCCGCCGCGGACGTCGAAGGACAGGCCCAGGGTGGACTCGTAAGCCGCCGACATCTCCACGCCCCGCAGCGGCGCGTACGACCCCTCGTAGACGACCTCACGCATCGAGGCGTCGAAGAAGAAGGTCAGGTACGTGCCCGACAGCAGCAGGATGACGAAGGAGTAGAGCGCGATCTCGCCGAGCAGGAACGACCAGTGGTCGGGGAAGACCTTGTTGAGGGTGCGGCGCAGCGGACCGGCGACGATCAGCCGGTCGTCGATCTCCAGCGCGGCCTTGCCCAGCGGTGTGGTCGGGACACCCGGCGCCGTGGCGGTGCGAGCCATCAGATGCGCTCCCGATTCCAATAGGTGGGGCCTACAGCCTCAATGTAGTCACTACGAGCAACGAAGTAGCCCTGGTCGTCGACCGTGATCGGCAGCTGGGGCAGCGGGCGGGTGGCCGGACCGAAGACCGGCTTGGCTCCCTGGGTGACGTCGAACTGCGACTGGTGGCAGGGACACAGGATGCGGCTGGTCTCCTGCTCGTACAACGAGACCGGGCACCCGGCGTGCGTGCAGATCTTGGAGTAGGCCACGTAGTCGCCGTAGCCGAAGTCGGCCTGGCCTTCGCGGGGGCGGTCGACCGCGACCTGCTCGGGACGGAGCCGGATGAGCATGGTGGCGGCGTCGGCCTCCCGGTTGCCGCCGGGGACCGCCGGGAAGACCGTCTCCAGCGAGCCGGGCAGCTGGTCGCCCGGACGGATGGGGCTGCCGTCGTCGCGGACGAGGCGGACCCCCCGGGCCCAGCTGGTGGTGCCCAGGGGGTTGCCCTTGTTCGGGTTCTTGATCAGCCCACCCAGCGGCATGAGCAGCATGAGCCCGACCCCGCCGCCCATGAACACCAGGGAGCGGGTGAGCAGCTTGCGGCGGGCCAGGCCGCTGTTGTGCAGGCCGCCGACGAGCGTGGCCGCGGTGGTGACCCGGTCGAAGTGGGACCCGTCGTGCTTGTCCTGCACCGCGGTCTCGTGCGGCAGCAGCTTCTTGGTGTAGAGCACCAGCCCGACGCCGACCAGGATCAGGGACAGCCCGCCGAGCGCCCCGACCAGCGGGGTGAACAGGGCGCTCCAGCCCCCCTCGCTGATCGTCCAGTGCCAGTCGGGCAGGAACCAGCCCGAGCCGACGTACACGACGAGGGCCGCGAACGCGGCCAGCCCGGCGATGCCGAAGGCCAGCGCGACCTGGCGGACGGCCCGCCGCTCGACCGGGGAGCCCGGCTCGGGACCCGGGTCCACGTGCAGGATCTGCACGCTGTCGTACCGGGCGCCCAGGCGGTCGAGCTCCTCGCGGGGCATCGCCGCCAGCTGCTCGGGTGTGTAGTCGTCGTCCGGCCCGCCGTGCAGCGGCCCCGGGACGTCCGCGCCGCCGGTGGAGCCGGCCCGGTGGGTCTCGCCCGTCGTCATGCCTTGCTCCCCATCCAGAAGACGCCGAACAGCAGCACGGCCATGCCGACCACCCAGATCACCACGCCCTCGGCGACCGGGCCGATCCGCCCGACGCCGGCGCCGCCGGGGTCGGCCTGCTCCTTGATGGTCTGGACGTAGGTGATGATCGAGCGCTTCTCGGCGGGGGTCAGCTGGTTGTCCCCGAACACCGGCATGTTCTCCGGACCGGTCAGCATCGCGGTGTAGATCTCGAGGTCGTTGGCGTCCTCGAGGCTGGGCGCGCGCTTGCCGGAGGAGAGGGCGCCGCCCTCGCCGACGAAGTTGTGGCAGGACGAGCAGTTGAGCCGGAACAGCTCGCCGCCCTCGGCCAGGTCGCCGGTGCGCAGGTCGCCGGAGGGCAGGGTCGGCCCACCGCCGTTGGCCTGCACGTAGGCCATCAGCTGGTCGATCTCCTCGTCGGAGAAGACGGCCGGCTTGTCGGCGGCCTGCGCCTCCTGGCGGACCAGCGGCATGCGGCCGGTGTGCACCTGGAAGTAGACGGCGGCCTCGCCGACCCCGATGAGCGAGGGGCCGCGGTTGGGCACGCCCTCGAGGTTCTCGCCGTGGCAGGTGATGCAGCTGCGCTCGTAGAGCTCGCGGCCCGCGGCCTCGGCAGAGGACGCGCTGGGAGCGCCCTCGTCGCTGGCGTACGCCGGGGAGAACACCGAGTACAGCGTGCCGGTGAGCACGAGGCCGAGCATCAGGCCGGCGACGTTGACCACGCGGCGGCGCTGCTTGGACCGCCGGCGGGCGCGGGCCGCGGCGGCAGGGGTCCCGCCGGCCGGCCGGCGGAACCGGCGGCGGTGGCCGCCGGGCGTCCCGTCGTCGGGCCGTGCGTCGGACTGCGGGTTCGGAGTGGACACCGTTTCCTCAGCGGATCAGGTAGATCGTGGCGAAGAGCCCGACCCACACGACGTCGACGAAGTGCCAGTAGTAGGAGACCACGATGGCCGAGGTCGCCTGTGCCGGCGTGAACCGGCCCATGGTGGACCGGATGAGCAGGTACACGAAGGCGACGAGGCCCCCGATGACGTGCAGCGCGTGGAAGCCGGTCGTCAGGTAGAAGACCGAGCCGTACGTGGAGCTGGAGATCGTGGTGTCGTGGTGGGTCACGAGCACGCGGTACTCGTTGGTCTGACCCAGCACGAACACCAGGCCCATGACGAAGGTGATGGTGAACCAGCGGCGCAGGCCGTAGACGTTGCCGTTCTCCGCCGCGAAGACGCCGAGCTGGCAGGTGACCGAGGAGGCCACCAGGATGATCGTGAAGACCAGCGCATAGGGCAGGTTGAGTTCGGTCGGCTCCGGTGGCCACCCGTCCGTGGCCCGGGCGCGCGCGGTGAAGTACATGGCGAACAGCCCGGCGAAGAACATCAGCTCGCTGGAGAGCCAGATGATCGTGCCGACGCTGACCATGTTCGGTCGGGTCAGGGAGTGCACCCGGGAGGTGTCGAAGGTGCCGCTCGCCACGGGAGCCGTTGTCACGGGCTCATCATGGCATCGCTGCTGTCAAGGTCACGACCGCAGGTGGGCGATGTGCCGGCTCCGTGACCTCCTCGACACTTGGCCCGTGCCGCCCGGTCGGCACCCGTGCTGCCACTAGGCTCGGCGCCGTGAGTGACGCCGCACCGGCCACCGTCGTGGTCTACAGCTCCCGGCCCGAGGTGCGGGCCGCCGTGCGCACCGCGGTGGGCCGCCGTCCGGCCGCGGACGTGGGCCCGCTGACCTGGGTGGAGTGCGCGACCGGTGAGCAGGTCGTCGACGCCGTGGACGGCGGCGGCGTGGACCTCTGCGTGCTCGACGGCGAGGCGCAGCCGACCGGTGGGCTGGCGCTGGCCCGCCAGCTCACCGTCGAGGTGGCCGACCGGCCGGCGCTGTGCGTCCTCGTCGCCCGGCAGCCCGACCGGTGGCTGGCCCACTGGTCGCAGGCCGACGCCACGTTGCCCTTCCCGGTCGACCCGCTCACCGCCCCCACCGTCGTCGCCGGCCTGCTGCGCGACCGGGCGGGACGGCGGCCGGTCGCCCGGTGACCCCGCGGGCCACCAGCGGGCCGACCTGGCCGGCACTGCTCACCCGCCTCCTCGCGCGGCAGGACCTCGCCTCGACCGACACCGCCTGGGCGATGGGTGAGGTCATGTCCGGCGAGGCGACCCCGGCCCAGATCGCCGGCTTCGTCGTGGCGCTGCGGGCCAAGGGTGAGTCGCCGGCGGAGGTCGCCGGCATGGCCGGGACGATGCTCGAGCGGGCCACCCCGGTGCAGCTCCCCCTGGCGTGCGTCGACATCGTGGGCACCGGCGGCGACGGGGCGCACACGGTGAACATCTCCTCGATGGCGGCGGTCGTCACCGCCGCCGCCGGGGTGCCGGTGGCCAAGCACGGCAACCGCGCCGCGTCGTCGTCCTCCGGGGCCGCGGACGTGCTCGAGGCGCTGGGCGTGGTCATCGACCTGCCCGCGGCCGCGGTGGCCCGCTGCGTCGAGGAGGCCGGCATCGGCTTCTTCTTCGCCCCGGTCTTCCACCCCGGCATGCGGCACGCCGCCGTCCCCCGCCGGGAGATGGGGATCGGCACGGTCTTCAACTTCCTCGGCCCGCTGACCAACCCCGCCCGCCCGGCGGCCGCGGCCATCGGCTGCGCGGACCCGCGGATGGCGCCGGTGCTGGCCGAGGTCCTCGCCTACCGCGGGACGCGGGCGCTGGTCTTCCGCGGGGACGACGGCCTCGACGAGCTGACCACCGTGACCACGTCCTCGGTGTGGGCGGTGCGCGACGGCGAGGTCGAACCCGACCGGGTCGACCCCTCGGCGCTGGGGATCCCTGCACCCCCGCAGGGGGCGCTGCGCGGCGGCGACCCGGCGTTCAACGCCGACGTCTTCCGACGGGTGGTGGCCGGCGAGCCCGGCCCGGTGCGGGACGCGGTGCTGCTCAACGCCGCCGCCGCGCTGGCCGCCTTCGACGAGCGCGGTGTGCGGCTGCACGACGCGCTGGCCGCCGGGCTCGAGCGGGCGGCCGCCGCGGTCGACGACGGCCGGGCGCAGGCGCAGCTGGAGCGCTGGGTGCGGACCAGCCGGGCGTTGCGCAGCTGAACCCACCGGCCGGCTCCTGCGCCTTGGCCGCTGCCTTGCGTCGGCCCCCTCCCGGGCACCGCCCCGAGCTCGCGAGGGGTGGGCAGGAGGACGGCCCCTTGCCGGGTTCCGCCGCGAGCCTGCGAGCGGTGGGGGGCAGAGGCGGCCCCGTCCAGAGGCTCCGGCCCCCTGCAGGGTCCCACCGCCGGCCCCGTCCCGGGTCCCGCCCTGAGCTTGCGAAGGGTGGGGAGGACGTGGTCCTTCCATGGCGGAGGGCAGGGGGTCCTTCCACTGCGAGGGGTGAGGAGGACGGGGTCCTCCTTCAGTCGGCGGTGTCGAAGCCGATGGAGAACGCCGCCTCGAGGTCGTGCCGGGAGTAGGCCCGGAAGGCGATGTGCGTGGCGGTCTCCAGGACGCCGGGCACCTTGTCGATCCCCCCGGCGATCACCGCAGCGATCTGCTCGAACTCGCGGACCCGCACGACGGCGATGAGGTCGGCGTCGCCCGCGACGGAGTAGACCTCGCTCACGCCGTCGAGGTCGGCGACGGCCTCGGCCACCTCCGGGATCGCGTCGGTGGCCGCGTCGATCATGACGATGGCGGTGATCACGCCGGGGATGCTAACCGGGGTGCCGCCGGCTCGGTGGGGCCCCGCAGGCCGGCGGAGACCCGCTCGGGACGGGCCCGGGTGCCCAGGGGACGGTCGTCGGCGAACGGGTCACGGACGGCGCGGCCGGCCGCGACCCGGTCGAGGAACGCGGTGTAGCCGCCGGTGCCGGGCGCCGGGCAGGCCAGCGTCCCGGACACCTGCACCAGCCGGGTGCCCGGCTTCTCCATCCAGCGCAGCACCAGTTCGGTCTCGTCGACCGAGGCGGCCAGCTCGTCGTCGGGCCCCAGCGGCGTCTCCGCCGTGGCGACCAGCCCCTCGAGGCTGGCCCGCACCGAGACGCCGCGGGGCGCGCAGCCGGCCGCGGCCAGGCGGCCCCGGCGGACGACGGACAGCTGCCAGCCGCCCTCGCCGTCCGGCCGGGCGAGGACCAGCTCCGGCACCGCGGCGAGGGTCTCCAGCCGCTGCCGCCGGCGCACCGCGCGCACGAGGACGGCGACCCGGTCGCGCAGGACGGCGGCGTCCTCGTAGCGCTCCTCGGCGGCCAGCCGGGCGATCCGGGCCAGCAGGGGGGCCAGCAGCGCCTGCGGGTCGGCGGCCACCGCCGCCTGGAGGACGGCGGTGATCCCCGCGTACTCCTCGACCGACTGCGCACCGGTGCACGGGGCGCCGCAGCGACCCATGCCGGCCAGCGCGCAGGCGGGCCTGCGCACCCACGGCGACAGCCGGCCGGTGCACTGCCGCAGCGGCAGCGACTCGTGGACGGCGGCCACGGCGGCGTCGGCCGCGCGCCGGTCGGGGAACGGGCCGAGGAAGACGCCGGCGCCCGGGCGCACCCGGCGGACCACCGACAGCCGGGGGAACGGCTCCTCGGTCAGCCGCACCCACAGCGCCCGCTCGGGGAAGCGGGAGCGCCGGTTGTAGCGCGGCTTGTGCTGAGCGATCAGCCGCAGCTCCCGGACGGCGGCCTCGAGGTCGTGCGCGCAGGGGATCGCGTCCACCCGCTGGGCGAGCGCGACCATCTCGGTGATCCGGCTGCGCTGCTCGCCGGCGGTGAAGTAGCTGCGCACCCGGCTGCGCAGGTCGGTCGACGTCCCGACGTAGAGGGGTTCGTCGCGGGGACCGCGGAACACGTACACGCCGGGGCCGCCGGGGACGCCGTCGGCCAGGTGCCGCTTGCGCAGCCGCTCGGGGTCGACCTGCCGGGTGAGGCTGGTCAGCTCCTCCAGGGTGGTGATGCCGAGCGGGCCCAGCCGCTCGACGAGCCCGTGCAGCACGTCGACGGTGGCGCGCGCGTCGGCCAGCGCGCGGTGGCACGGCTCGGTGGTGGTGCGGAAGTAGGGCGCGAGGGTGGCCAGCTTGCAGTTGGGCACCTCGTCGCGGGTCAGCAGCCGGCGGGCGAGGACGGCGGTGTCGACCGAGGCCGCCGCGGGCCAGGGGATGCCGTTCTCCGCGCAGGCGGCCCTGAGGAACCCGAGGTCGAACGGCGCGTTGTGCGCCACCAGGACCGCGCCGTGGGCGAACTCCAGGAAGCTGGGCAGCACCGCGCCGACGTGGGGTGCGGTGGCCACCATCGTCGCGGTGATCCCGGTCAGGACGCTGATGTAGGGCGGGATCTCGCAGCCGGGGTCGACGAGGGTCTGGAACTCGCCGAGGACCGCTCCGCCGCGCACCTTCACCGCGCCGATCTCGGTGATCGCGCTGTCCTTGGGCGACCCGCCGGTGGTCTCGAGGTCGACGACGACGAACGTGACCTCCGCCAGCGGAGTGCCCAGCTCGTCGATGGTGCCCTGCTCGTAGCGGGGGAGCGCGGCGGCGGCCCGGGCGGTGGGGTGGGTGTGGCCGGCCGGTACCGGGGCGGCGGCGGAGAGCGACACCTGCCGGGAGGGGGAGGACGGCACGGGGCGGACGGTAGGTCGCGGCAGTGACAGTCCCGGGGACGCGCGCCGCGGCGCGCCGTGGGACCGGGAACTGTCGGTGTCCGTTCCTACCGTGCGCTCCGGACCGACCGGGGCCGTGGAGGGCCGCGCGCCACGGGGTCGGCGAGCAGAGGACGAGCAGAGGAGTGGACCGTGTACATCGACTGCGACACCTGCACCGCCCGCGGCGCCGGCTGCGCCGACTGCGTCGTGACCGTGCTGCTGGGCGCCCCACCGGGCTGGCAGGGCGCGGAGCCGACCGTGGTGCCGATGACCGGCTGGCGGGACGGCGGGCCGGCCCTGACCGCCGAGGACGTCGTCGTGCCCCGGCCCGGTGTGGTCGTGGAGTTCGACGAGGTCGAGCGGCGCGCCGTGCGGGCGCTGGCCGACGGCGGCCTGGTGCCTCCGCTGCGCCACGAGCCCGCCCCGGGACGGCGGGCCGGGAGGCCGGCGCCGCGGCGGCGCACCGGGTGACCGGCGCGTCGGGAGCCCGCCCGCGCCGGTGACGGGAGTCGACCGCGCTGGTCCCCGTGCGCCGTCGGCGGCGCGTCCCGGGTCGGTCGTGCGGGGGGCCCCGAGAGCCCGGCCTGCTGCGGTGGGGCCCGCCGAACGGTTCTAGGATCGCCCGGGTGAGCGGGGCGGGTCGGGCAGGTGCTCGTGCCGCGCTGCTGGTCGCGGTCGTGCTCGGCGCCGCGTTCGTCGTCCTCGTCGCCGTCCGCACGCCGTGGACGCTGCTGCCCGAGCCGCCGGGCGGCCGGACGCCGGTCCGCCCCGGAGCCGGTCTGCCGCCCGGGGTCGCCGAGCGCGCGGCGTCCTTCGCCGCCGCCCTGCGCCCGGCCTCCCTCGCGTCGCTGCTGCTGGGCCTGGCCGTCTCCGCCGTCCTCGCGCTGACCCCGCTCGGGCGCCGGCTGGTCACCGCCGTGGCGCGGCCGCTCGGCGGCCGCTGGACCTGGCAGGTGCTGCTCGGCACCGTCGCGCTCCTGGTCGCGGGACGGCTGGTCACCCTGCCGCTGGCCGCCTACGGCGAAGTGGTCCGCCACCGCTACGGGCTGTCCACCCGCAGCTGGGCGCTGTGGGCGCGGGACGTGGCGGTCTCCACCGCGATCGACGCCGCGATCACGGCGGTCGTGCTGCTGGTGCTGGTGTGGCTGGCCCGCCGGGCGCCGCGCACCTGGTGGGCGTGGGCGGCGGCCGCCGCGGCGGGGTTCGTCGTCGTCGGCTCGTTCCTCTACCCGGTTGTCATCGAGCCGGCGTTCAACCGCTTCACGCCGCTGGCGGCCGGGCAGCTGCGCAGCGACCTGCTGGCCCTGGCCCAGGAGAACGGCACGCCGGTCCAGGACGTGCTGGTCGCCGACGCCTCCCGGCGGACGACGGCGCTCAACGCCTACGTCTCCGGGTTCGGGTCGACCCGGCGGATCGTCCTCTACGACACGACTCTCGAGCAGCTGCCCGATGCCGAGATCGAGTCGATCGTCGCCCACGAGCTCGGCCACGTCGCCACCGACGACGTCCTCACCGGCACCCTCATGGGTGCGTTGGGCGCCGGCGCCGCGGTCGCCCTGCTGGGCTGGCTGCTGACCTGGACGCCGCTGCTGCGCCGGACCGGCGCCGACGGGCCGGGCGACCCCCGGGTGGTGCCGCTGGTGCTGCTGCTGGCCTCCCTCGGCACGCTGGTGGCCACACCGGTGCAGAACCTCGTGTCCCGGCACGTCGAGGCCCGCGCCGACCTGCACGCGCTCGACCTCACCCGGGACGCCGCGGCGTTCACCGCCATGCAGGACCGGCTCGCCGCCACCAACCTCGCCGATCCCGATCCGCCCGCCGCCTGGCAGTGGTTCTTCGGCTCGCACCCGACCGGGCCGCAGCGGGTGGCCCTGGCACGGGACTGGCAGCGGCTGCAGGAGGCCGGGTGAGGACGCTGGTCGTCACCAACGACTTCCCGCCGCGCCAGGGCGGCATCCAGACCTTCGTCGCCGCCCTGCTCGCCCGCCGGCCACCGTGGTCCCTGGTCGTGCTCGCCTCCCGGTCGCCGGGCTGGGAGGCGTACGACGCGGCGCTGCCCTACCCGGTGGTGCGCCGCCCCACCGGGGTGTTGCTGCCCACCCCGGCCACGGCGCGGACCGCGGCCGGTCTCGCCCGCCGGTACGGGTGCGACACCGCCTTCTTCGGCGCGGCCGCGCCGCTGGGCCTGCTCGCCCCCGCACTGCGCGAGGTCGGCGTGCGGCACCTGGTCGGGGCCACCCACGGGCACGAGACCGGCTGGGTCGCCCTGCCCGGCGCGCGGCAGCTGGTGCGGCGGATCGCCGGCGGGCTGGACGTCCTCACCTACATCAGCGGGTACACCCGCGCCCGGCTCGCACCGGTCCTGGGCGGGGTCACCCGCATGGCGCAGCTGTCACCCGGCGTGGACGTCGACCTGTTCACCCCGGCCGCCGACGGCGCGGCCGTGCGCGAGCGGTACGGGCTGGGCGAGGCGCCGGTCGTCGTGTGCGTGTCCCGGCTGGTCGCCCGCAAGGGCCAGGACGTGCTCGTCGCCGGCTGGCCGCGGGTGCTGGCCCGCCACCCCGACGCCCGGCTGCTCCTGGTCGGCGGCGGCCCGCTGGAGGGCCGCCTGCGCCGGGCCGTCGCCGCCCGCGGGCTGGCGCACTCGGTCGTCCTCACCGGGCCGGTCCCGCCGCAGCAGCTGCCCGAGCACTACGCCGCCGGCGACGTGTTCGCCATGCCCTGCCGCACCCGCCGCGGCGGGCTGGACGTCGAGGGGCTGGGCATGGTCTACCTCGAGGCGGCCGCCTGCGGCCTGCCGGTGGTGGCCGGCACCTCCGGGGGCGCCCCGGAGACGGTCCGGGAGGGGGTGACCGGGCACGTCGTCGCCGACCCGCGGTCGCCGGGAGCGGTGGCGGAGGCGGTGGCCGGTCTGCTCGACGACCCCGTGCGGGCACGGCGGATGGGTGCGGCGGGCCGGGCCTGGGTGGAGCGGCGCTGGTCCTGGGCGACGATCGCCGCGACCTTCGCCGAGCTGCTCGAGGGTTGACGGCGGAAGGACCCCGTCCTCCTCACCCCTCGCAGTGGAAGGACCCCCTGCCCCCCGCCACTCGCACGCTCTCGGCGGGACCCTGCAGGGGGCCGGAGCCTCGGGACGGGGCCGGAGGGGCCTCTCAGGGGTGGGGGGCAGCGGGGTCCTTCTGGTACATCGCCTCGACCTCGGCGTCGAACTCCTTGAGCACCACGGCACGCTTGAGCTTGAGGCTCGGCGTCAGCATCCCGTTCTCCTCGGTGAAGTCGGTGTCCAGCACCCGGAACTGCTTGATCGCCTCCGCGTGCGAGACCGCCCGGTTGGCCTCGGCGACCGCCGCCTCGAGCTCGGCGCGCAGGTCGGGGTCCTCGCGCAGCTGCGCGGGCGTCAGACCGGTGTCCTTGCCCTCGGCCTGCAGCCAGGCCGGCAGCGCCTCCTCGTCGAGGGTGACCAGCGCGCCGATGAAGGGACGCTGGTCGCCGACGACGATGCACTGGCTGACCAGCCGGTGCGCGCGCAGCCGGTCCTCGAGGACGGCGGGGGCGACGTTCTTGCCGCCGGCGGTCACCAGGATCTCCTTCTTGCGGCCGGTGATCCGGATGAAGCCGTCGCTGTCGATCTCGCCGAGGTCGCCGGTGTGGAGCCAGCCGTCGGCGTCGACCGCCTCCCGGGTGGCCTGCTCGTCGTGCCAGTAGCCGCGCATCACGATGCCGCCGCGGACCAGGATCTCGCCGTCGTCGGCGGTCGCCACCTCGACGCCGGGCAGCGGGCGCCCGACGGTGCCGATGCGCAGGGCCCCGTCGTGGTTCACCGACGCCGCCGCGGTGGTCTCGGTCAGCCCGTAGCCCTCGTAGACGGTGACGCCGATGCCGCGGAAGAAGTGGCCCAGCCGTTCGCCCAGCGGGGCGCCGCCGGAGACCGCACCCTGGCAGCGCCCGCCCAGCGCGGCGCGCAGCCTGCCGTAGACCAGCCTGTCGAACAGCGCGTGCTGGGCGCGCAGCACCGGGCTGGGGCCGCCGGTGTCCTGGGCGCGCGACCAGTCGACGGCGACCCGGGCCGCCCGGTCGAAGACCCGCCCCTTGCCGTCGGCCTCCGCCTTGGCCTTGGCCTGGTTGTAGACCTTCTCGAACACCCGGGGGACGGCGAGGACGAAGGTCGGCCGGAACCCGCCGAGGTCCTCCACCAGGTTCTTCACGTCCGGGGTGTGCCCGAGGACGGTGCGGGTCTTGACCGCGCCGACCTCCAGCACCCGGGCGAGCACGTGGGCCAGCGGGATGAACAGCAGCAGCGAGCTGCCCGGGGCGAGCAGCCGGCTGAGCAGGCTCATGCCGTTGCCGATCTCGAACAGGAAGTTGGCGTGGGTGAGCTCGCAGCCCTTGGGGCGGCCGGTGGTGCCGCTGGTGTAGATCAGCGTGGCCAGGCTGGAGGAGCGCAGCACCGCCCGGCGGGCCGCCAGCTCGGCGTCCGGGACGCCGGCGCCGGCCGCGGTGAGGGTGCCCAGGGCGTCGTCGTCGATGACCCACAGCGGGCCGAGGTCGGGGGCCTGCTCGCGCACCGAGTCCACCGCGGCGGCGTGCTCGGCCCGCTCGACGACGGCGGCGGTGGCGCCGGAGTCGGAGAGGATCCAGGCCACCTGGTCGGGGCTGGAGGTCTCGTAGACCGGGACGACGACCGCGCCCGCGGTCCAGATCGCGAAGTCGAGGACCGTCCACTCGTAGCGCGTCCTGGCCTGCAGGGCCACCCGGTCGCCGACCTGCACGCCGGAGGCGATCAACCCCTTGGCGACCCCGGCCACCTGGGCGCCGAACTCGCGCCAGGTGACGTCCTCCCACCGGCCGCCGCGCCGGATCCGCAGGCCGACCTCGTCGCCGTGCTCGGCCACGTTGGTGGCGAGCAGGTCCGGCAGCGCCTCGTCGAGCCCCACCTCGGTCGTCGCGGGGACGCTGAACTCGCGCACGCCTCGTCCTCCCCTCCCGCCCGGCCACGGCCCGTCGCCTGCGGCACCGGTCGCGGGACGTCCTCGACCGAATCTAGCCGCCGGCGGCTACCCGCGAGTAGCAGGAGCCGGCGCCGCCGGCCGCCCGGTGGGCGGCGAGCGGTTAGCCTGCTGCGCATGGCCGACCAGTCCACGCAGTCGATCACCGTCGAGGCGCCGCCGGCCGACGTCATGGCGGTGATCGCCGACTTCCCGGCCTATCCGCAGTGGGTCGCCGCGGCCAGGACGGTCGAGGTCCTCGAGCCCGGCCCCGACGGCCGGGCGCGGCGGGTGCACTTCGTCCTCGACGCCGGCGCGGTCAAGGACGACTACGTGCTCGAGTACACCTGGGACGACGACCGCCGGGTGACCTGGACCCTGGTGAAGGGCCAGATGCAGAAGCGGCAGGAGGGCTCCTACACCCTCACCGAGACCGTGCCGGGCACCACCGACGTCACCTACGCGATCACCATCGACCTGGCCATCCCGATGCTGGGGATGATCAAGCGCAAGGCGGAGAAGGTCATCCTCGACACGGCTCTCAAGGAGCTCAAGAAGCGCGTGGAGGGCTGAGCGGCCGGTGTGCACGCTCCTGCTCACCGGGCCCGGCGGGGCCGGGACCTCGACCCTCGCCGCGGCGGCCGCCGTCCGCGCCGCCCGGTCCGGCCGGCGCACGCTGCTGCTGACCCGCCCGGGTGGGTGCCCGGCCGGGGTGGCCGACGTACCGGGCCTGGCCGTCGACCCGGTCGAGCCCCTCGCCGCGCTCGAGACGCTGTGGGCCGCCGCCGGGGAGCTGGCCGGCGCCGTCCCGGGCCTGACGCCGCCGCCGGCGAGCTCGGTCGTGCCGCTGCCGGGCGTCGCCGAGCTCGCCCTGCTGGTCCGGCTGGCCCGCGCGGCCCGCGACGGCGAGGCCGACACGGTGGTCGTCGACGCCGGCCCGCTGCAGACCGGCACCGCGCTGGTCGGCCTGCCCGGTGCGCTGCGCTGGTGGCTGGACCAGGCGCTGCCCACCCGGCTGCGCGTGCTGGGCGCCGTCCGGACCGCCGCGGTGCGCTCCGGGGCGGTGTCCCGCAGGCCGGTCGACGCCGTCCTGGACGCGGTGCCCGTCCTGGAGGAGCTGCTCGGCCGGCTGGCCCTGACCGACCCGGCCGCGACCGAGGTCCGGCTGGTCGCCGTCCCCCGCCCGGGCGCCGTCGCGGCGCTGCGCACCGCGGTGACCGCGCTGGCCCTGCACGGTCAGCGGCCGACCGCCGTCCTCGCGCGGGTGCTCCCGGCCGGCGTCCCGGGGCAGTGGTGGGCCGCGCGCCGGGTCGAGCAGGACGCCGTCCTCGCCGAGCTGGCCGAGCTGGCCCCGGTGCGGCGGGTCCCGGAGGCCGCGCGGGCGCCGGCAGGCGCCGCGGCGTTGGCCGCGCTGCTGCCCGACGGGGACGACGGCCCGCCGGCGGTCCCGCGGCGGCCGCTGACCGACCGGGTGGACGGCGGCCGGCGGCTGGTGCTGCCGCTGCCCTTCGCCGAGCGCGCCGACCTGGAGCTGACCCGCTGGCAGGACGACCTGGTGGTCACCGTGGCCGGGACGCGCCGGTCGATCCGGCTCGACGCCCTGCTGCGCCGCTGCCTGGTCACTGCCGGCGCCCTCACCGACGCCGGCACCGCGCGGGCGCGGCTCGAGGTCACCTTCACACCCGATCCGCAGCAGTGGCCGGCCGACCTGCTGGCCGCCGAGGGGAGCACGAGATGAGCGACGGACCCGACTGGGTCGAGCAGACCCGCCGGCTGGTGGCCGGGCTGGGCCGCACCGTCGGTCAGGCGCTGCAAGAGGCGCGGGCGACCCCCGCGGACCACCCCGCCGACTGTCGCTGGTGCCCGGTCTGCCAGGCCGCGGCGGTGGTCCGCGGCGAGCGTCCCGAGGTGACCGCCGCGCTGGCCGACGTCCTGGGTGCGGCGGCGTCCGCGCTGCGGGCCTTCGCCGAGTCGGGCCCCGCGGGGGGACGCCCCGCCTGGGGCGGGCAACCGGCCTCCGAGCAGCCGGGCTCCGAGCAACCGGCCTCCGAGCAGCCGGCAGCGCCCGCCGAGCCCGCGCCGACGGTCCAGCGGATCGAGATCGTCTGAGTGGCCGCCGCGCAGCCCCCCTCGCACCCCGCCGCGCAGCCCCCCACCCACCCCGCCGCGCAGCCCCCCACCCACCCCGCCGCGCAGCCCCCCACCCGCCCCGCCGTGACCGACGCCGCCGACCTGCCCGCCCTGGGCATCGACATCGGCGGCACGAAGGTGGCCGGCGGCGTCGTCGCCCCCGACGGGACGGTGCTGGCCACCGCGCGCCGGGCGACCCCGGGCGCGTCGGTGGTCGAGACCGAGGACGCGATCGCCGCGGTGGTCGAGGAGCTCGCGCTGTGGCACGGCGGGCCGCTGGTCGGTGTCGGCGTGGGGGCGGCCGGCTGGTTCGACCGCACCGGGGACACGGTGCTGTTCAGCCCGCACCTGGCCTGGCGCAACTCCACCCTGCGCAAGGACCTCGCGGTGCGGCTGCAGCGGCCGATGTGGGTGGGGAACGACGCCGACGCCGCCGCCTGGGCCGAGTACCGCTACGGCGCGGCCCGCGGCGCCGACCTCGCGCTGATGATCACCCTGGGCACCGGCATCGGCGGCGGGATCGTCGTGGACGGCCGGCTGCAGCGCGGCTCCCACGGCGTCGCGGGGGAGTGGGGGCACATGCGCGTCGTCCCCGACGGCCGGCTGTGCGCGTGCGGCAACCGGGGCTGCTGGGAGCAGTACGCCAGCGGGACCGCCCTGGGGCAGACGGCGCGGGAGGTGGCCCGCAGCTCCCCGGCGGCCGCCGCGCTGCTGCTCGAGCGGGTCGACGGCGAGGCCGACCGGCTCACCGGGGAGCACGTCGCCACGTCCGCCGCCGACGGCGACCCGCTCGCGCTGGAGCTGCTGGCCGAGGTGGGCTCCTGGCTCGGGCAGGGGATCGCCGACCTCGCCGCCGTCCTGGATCCCGAGGTGGTCGTCATCGGCGGCGGGGTGAGCGTGCTCGGCGAGATGGTGCTCGGCCCGGCGCGGGAGCGGTTGGACCGGGCGCTGCCCGGCCGCGGGTTCCGGCCCGGTCCGCGGGTGGCGGCCGCCCGGCTGGGCGCGCAGGCCGGCCTGGTCGGCGCCGCGGACCTGGTGCGCCGCGCCGTCTGCGAGGGCGAGGCGTAGTCACCGTCGTCCTACCGGGCGACACCGCGGGCGATGACACGGTCGTCCTACCGGGCGACACCGCGGCCACTGCCGTTCCCCGGTCGCGTGGAGCCGCTGCGTCGCGCCTGCGCGGACCCCTCCGGGCCCCACTCGGCGCGACATGACTACGGGGCCAGCTCGCGGGCGAGCTGTTCGAGGAACAGGCCGATGTCGGTGACGATGCCCATCGCCTGGGCGCTGCCACGGTCGGCCAGCTTGGTGACCGTCGCGGGGTTGATGTCCACGCACACCAGCGGCACCGACGCCGGCAGGATGTTCCCCGTCGCGATCGCGTGCAGCATCGTCGCCACCATGATGCAGAAGCCGACACCGGGCAGCTGGGCGCGCATCGCCCGCTGACCCCCGATCACGTCGGTGTACACGTCGGGCAGCGGGCCGTCGTCGCGCACCGAGCCGACCAGCACGAACGGCCTGCCGGCCCGCACCATCGCGTGCATGACCCCGCCGGTGAGGACGCCGGACGCCACGGCCGCGGCGATCGAGCCGGCCCGCCGGATCGTGTTGATCGCCCGGATGTGGTGCTCGTGGCCGTGCGGCACGCCGGCGCCCTTGGCCAGGTCGACGCCGAGGGAGGTGCCGAACAGCGCCGCCTCGATGTCGTGCGTGGCCAGCGCGTTGCCGGCGAACAGGACGTCGACGTAGCCGGCCTCCACCAGCCGGACCATCGCCGGCGCCGCACCGGTGTGGACGACGGCCGGCCCGCCGACCCACAGCACCTTCTGCCCGGCCGCCTTCACCTCCCGCATCCGCTCGGCGATCTGGCGGACCAGCACCACCTGCGGCTTCTCGCTGGAGGCCGCCGACGACATGAACCCGAACGCCTCCTCCTCGCCGCGGGCCACCGCCGGGGGCATCTCCACCCGGACGCCGCGCGCGCCGCACACCACGGCCGCACCGGCCCGGACGTCGCTGACCGGCACGGTCCGGACGACCACTCGTCCACCCGCCCCACCGTCGACCTCGTCGACGACCAGGCCGCAGTCCATCTCGGCGCGGTCGACCGGCAGCCACTCCCGGTCCAGGCGGACGCAGGTGTCGAGGTTGGTCGTCGAGTAGAAGTCGTCGGGGAAGACGCCGTCGGCCGGCGCCGGCCGCAGGGTCGCCGTCCCGGGGTCGACGGGGTTGGCGCCGTGGGTCTGCAGGCGCATGACGATCCGCTCGAGCAGGTCGCCCTCGCCGGCGCTGACCCGCACCAGCGCCCGCGACTCGTCCTCGTGCCGGCGTCCCAGGTCGAGGGACTCGATGAGGTAGTCGCCGCCGTACTCGAGCACGTCATCGAGCACCCGGGCGAGGATGCCGGTGTCCATCAGGTGGCCGGTCACGGCGACCGTGGTCGAGTGCGGGGCGTCCACCCGCCGCAGGCTAGTATCCTGCACCGAAAATCCGCAGGATAAATTGTAGACTGGGGTATGCCGAGAACGGGGCGACCGAAGGCCGAGCTGGTGCTCAGCGACGAGGAGCGCGCGCAGTTGCTGCGCTGGTCGCGGCG
>NZ_QOHF01000035.1 GCF_003319115.1 Geodermatophilus sp. TF02-6
ACGATGCCGAGGCCGAGCTGGACCGGTTCGTGCGGTTGCGCGACAAGCGCTGCCGATTCCCGGGCTGCCGAGCCCGTGCCCGCACCTGCGATCTGGACCACCGCCGCAGATGGCCCGAGGGCCCGACGTCGCACGACAACCTGTGCGCCCTGTGTGAGCACCATCACCGGCTCAAGCACCAGGCACCGGGCTGGCGGTTCGACGCGGCCGACGACGGCGGCCTGGCGGTCACCCTGCCCAACGGCGAGGTGTTGGTCAGCCACCCGCCCCGGTTCGGCACCGACCTCGACCTCCCGCCGTACTAGCCCACGACGAGTGGCCCGAGCCGATCGAGGGTGCCGAGCACGGTGACGTGGAATACGCGCTGTCCCGAGCCGACCGGCTCGTCCTCAGCTCGCCCGGGGTGTGTCCCGATCGGCCGAGCCGAGCGACGAGGCGGGCCCCGCGGCGGCCGGTGGTCGACGGCTGCAGCCCGGAGTGACCGGCCCGGCCGTTCCGCCGGCCCTCGCAGAGCGCCTGCTGCTGCGCCGACCGGTGTCCGTGGTCTCCCGACACGCTGTTCGCATGCGCTCGCTGACCCTGGCCGACGTCGAGCCCGCGCTGCGTGCCGCTTGGAGCCTCGAGACCTGCGACGACGCCGACCTGGCCGACTGGTCGCCGGCCCACCCCGCTCGCGGCCAGTGTGGGGCGAGCGCGCTGGTGCTGCACGACCTGCTCGGCGGCGAGCTGCTGCTGGCCGAGGTGCTCCTGTCCGACGGCTCCCGGCAGGGCTGGCACTGGTGGAACCGGCTGCCCGGCGGCGCCGAGGTCGACCTCACCGGCGAACAGTTCGGGTCGACCGAGGTCGTGCAGCGACCCCGCGTGATCCAGCGGCCGCCCGGGCCACCGCGGCGGTGCGCCGCCCAGTACCTGCGGCTGCGGGCGACCGGGTACGAGGCGCTGGGCATCGACGGCTGAGGGGACCGGTCGTGCCAGGTACCGGGTGGACGAGGCCGGCGCTGCCCCCGCGAGCTGATCGCCGGGCGGGCCGCCGGGTGGGGGCACGAGGAGGTCGAGCTCGCCGCCCACGATCTGTGGCAACTGCGCGACGCGACGCGGCCCCGGGCGCCCGCCGCCCGGTAGCGTCGGTGCCCGATGAGCGACCAGCGCGTGTTCACCCTGCTGTCCACCAGCGACACCGACCTGCTCTCCGCCCGCGCCAGCGGCGCCGACTGGCGCCTGGGCAACCCCGCCCGGCTCGACGCCGCGGGTACCGCCGCGCTGGTCGAGGACAGCGCGCTGGTCGTCGTCCGCATCCTCGGTGTGCGCCGGCAGTACGAGCAGCTGCTGGCGCCGCTGCTGGCCGGGCCCGCGCCGGTCGTCGTCCTCGGCGGGGAACAGCTGCCCGACGCCGAGCTGATGGAGCTCTCCACCGTCCCGATGGGCGTGGCCACCGAGGCGCACGGCTACCTGGCGCAGGGCGGCCCGGACAACCTCGTCCAGCTGCACCGCTTCCTCTCCGACACCGTACTGCTCACCGGCGAGGGGTTCGCGCCGCCGGCGGTGGCGCCCGACTGGGGTGTCCTGGACCGGCAGAGCCGGGGCAGCGGGCCGACCGTCGCCGTCCTCTACTACCGGGCGCACCACCTGGCCGGGAACACCGCGTTCGTCGAGGACCTGTGCGGCGCGATCGAGGACGCCGGCGGCCGCGCCCTGCCGGTGTTCACCTCCACGTTGCGCTCGGTCGACCCGGCGCTGCTGGAGACCCTGGGCGGCGCCGACGCGCTGGTGGTCACCGTGCTCGCCGCCGGCGGCTCGCGGCCGGCGACCGCGCAGGCCGGTGGGGACGACGGCGCGTGGGACGTCGGCGCGCTGGCCTCGCTCGACGTGCCGGTTCTCCAGGGGCTGTGCCTGACCTCGAGCCGCGCCGAGTGGCTGGCCAGCGACGACGGTCTCTCCCCGCTCGACGTCGGCAACCAGGTGGCGATCCCGGAGTTCGACGGCCGGCTGATCAGCGTGCCGTTCTCCTTCAAGGAGACCGACACCGACGGCTTGACCAGCTACGTCGCCGACCCCGAGCGGGCCGCGCGGGTGGCCGGGACGGCGGTGGCGCACGCCCGGCTGCGGCACGTGTCGCCGGCCGAGCGGCGGATCGTGGTGATGCTGTCGGCCTACCCGACCAAACACGCCCGGATCGGCAACGCCGTCGGTCTGGACACCCCGGCCTCCGTCGTCCGCCTGCTGGCCGCGATGTACGGCGCCGGCTACGACATCGGCCCGTTCGACGGGCCGGACGCCCTGCCGGGTGTGGCGGAGCTGGACGGCGACGCGCTGGTGCACGCCCTCATCGCCGCCGGCGGGCAGGACGCCGACTGGCTGACCGAGGCGCAGCTGTCGGGCAACCCGGTGCGCATCCCGGCCGAGGCGTACCGGGCGTTCTTCGACACCCTGCCGGCCGACCTGCGCGCGGCGATGGAGGAGCACTGGGGCCAGCCGCCGGGCTCGCTGTTCGTCGAAGAGTCCGACGGGGCGATCGTCTTCGCCGCGCTGCGGGCGGGCAACGTCGTGGTGATGGTCCAGCCGCCGCGCGGCTTCGGGGAGAACCCGATCGCGATCTACCACGACCCCGACCTGCCGCCGTCCCACCACTACCTGGCCGCCTACTGGTGGCTGCGCTCGGTCTTCGGCGCGCACGCGCTGGTGCACGTCGGCAAGCACGGCAACCTGGAGTGGCTGCCCGGCAAGACCGTCGGCCTGTCGGCCTCGTGCGCGCCGGACGCCGCGATCGGCGACCTGCCGCTGGTCTACCCGTTCCTGGTCAACGACCCGGGCGAGGGCAGCCAGGCCAAGCGGCGAGCGCACGCCACGCTGGTCGACCACATGGTGCCGCCGATGGCCCGCGCCGACTCCTACGGCGACATCGCCCGGCTCGAGCAGCTGCTCGACGAGCACGCCAACGTCGCGGCGATGGACCCGGCGAAGCTGCCCGCCGTCCGGGCGCAGATCTGGACGCTGCTGCAGGCCGCCCGCCTCGACTCCGACCTGGGGCTCTCCGAGCGGCCGGCCGACGAGCACTTCGACGAGATGGTCCTGCACGTCGACGGCTGGCTCTGCGAGATCAAGGACTCGCAGATCCGCGACGGCCTGCACGTGCTGGGCGTGCCCCCGACCGGTTCCGACCGCGTGGACCTGGTGCTGGCGGTGCTCCGGGCCCGGCAGATCTGGGGCGGTCGGGTGGCGCTGCCCGGGCTGCGCGAGGCGCTCGGGCTGGCGGAGGACGCCGACCGGTCGACGACCGACGCCGTGGAGGCCCGGGCGCACGCGCTGGTCTCGGGCATGGAGGCGGCCGGGTGGACGGCGTCGGCGGTGCCGTCGGTGGTGGCGGACGTGCTCGGCGGGCCGTCGGAGCCGGTCGAGGCGGTGCTGCGGTTCGCCGTCGACGAGGTGGTGCCGCGGCTGGAGCGCACCACCGACGAGCTCGACGCCGTCCTGCACGCCCTCGACGGCGGCTACGTGCCGGCCGGGCCGTCGGGCTCGCCGCTGCGCGGGCTGGTCAACGTGCTGCCGACCGGGCGCAACTTCTACTCGGTCGACCCGCGGGCGATCCCCTCCCGGCTGGCCTGGGAGACCGGGCAGGCGATGGCCGAGTCGCTGGTGTCCCGCTACCTCGCGGACACGGGGGAGTACCCGGCCTCGGTGGGCCTGTCGGTGTGGGGCACCTCGGCGATGCGCACCTCCGGCGACGACGTCGGGGAGGTGCTGGCGCTGCTCGGCGTCCGCCCGGTGTGGGACGACGCGTCGCGGCGGGTGACTGCGCTGGAGCCGGTGCCGCTGGCGGAGCTGGGCCGGCCGCGGATCGACGTCACCGTGCGGATCTCGGGCTTCTTCCGGGACGCCTTCCCGCACGTGGTGACCATGCTGGACGACGCGGTGACGCTGGCGGCCGGGCTCGACGAGTCGCCCGCCGACAACTTCGTCCGTGCCCACGTCGAGGCGGACGTGGTGGAGCACGGGGACCGGCGGCGGGCCACCACCCGGGTGTTCGGCTCCAAGCCGGGCGCCTACGGGGCCGGGTTGCTGCCGCTGATCGACTCGCGCGACTGGCGCGGGGACGCCGACCTGGCCGAGGTGTACGCAGTGTGGGGCGGCTACGCCTACGGCCGCGGGCTGGACGGCGTGGCCGCCCGGCCGGACATGGAGGCGGCCTACCGGCGGATCGCGGTGGCGGCCAAGAACGTCGACACCCGCGAGCACGACATCGCCGACTCCGACGACTACTTCCAGTACCACGGGGGGATGGTGGCGACCGTCCGCGCGCTGACCGGTCGGGCGCCGGCGGCCTACATCGGCGACTCCACCCGGCCCGAGTCGGTGCGCACCCGGGCGCTGACCGAGGAGACCGCGCGGGTCTTCCGGGCCCGGGTGGTCAACCCGAAGTGGCTGGCGGCGATGCGCCGGCACGGCTACAAGGGCGCCTTCGAGCTGGCCGCGACCGTGGACTACCTGTTCGGCTACGACGCCACCACCGGCGTGGTCGCCGACTGGATGTACGAGAAGCTGGCCCAGACCTACGTGCTCGACCCGGAGAACCGGGAGTTCCTGGAGCGGGCCAACCCGTGGGCGCTGCACGGCATCGCCGAGCGGCTGCTGGAGGCCGTCGACCGGCGGATGTGGGCCTCGCCGGACGCAGGCCTGCTGGCCGAGCTGCAGCAGGCCTACCTCGACACCGAGGGCGACCTGGAGGGCGGCGAGACCCCGGCCCAGCAGGGCGTCGCGGGTTGAGGCGTGCATCACACCCACCGCGCGGGGTACCCCGGTGCCATGAGCATCCTGGGACGACTGATGGGCAGGGGAGAGAGCCCGGTGAGCACCGCGGCCCGCAGCGGGCGCACCGGCCGGGGGAGGTCCGGCTGGGCGGTGCAAGGCCGCGGGCTGTCCGGTCGTGGGATGGGACGAGGGGCGCCCGGCCTGGGGATGTCCGGCCGCCGGGGGTCCGGTCGCGGGATGGCCGGCTGGGCGATGTCCGGCCGCGGGCTGTCCGGCCGCGGGGGGTCTGGTCGCGGGATGGCCGGTCGCGGGATGGCCGGCTGGGCGATGTCCGGCCGGGGCGCGTCCGCCGGCCGCGGTCACGGCCGGCCGACCTCGCGCGGCATGCGCCGGGGCCGCCCCACGACGGCCGCGTCCGGCCTCGGCGGCGTGCTCAGCGGGCTGCTGCGCCGCCGCTGAGGCCTCAGCGGGCTGCTGCGCCGCCGCTGAGGCCTCAGCGGACGACGGCCGCGGCCACCAGCAGGGTGACCGTGGCCGCCGCCTCGCCCATCGCCCCCATGACGTCGCCGGTGACGCCGCCCAGGCGGGCGCGCGCCCGGCGCAGGAGGAGCTCGGCCGCGGCCAGGCCGGCGGCCGCACTGCCGAGGAGCTGACCGGCGAGTACCCAGTCGCCGGCGGCCGCGGCGGTCACCAGCGCGGCCGCGGCCAGCCCGCAGCCGGTCAGCCAGGCGCGGGACACCGTGCCGGCGACCGACTGCCCGAGCGACGAACCCCGCGCCGTGGGGACGCCGGGCAGCCCGGTGCGCGCCATCATCAGGCGTCCGGCGAGGGGAGCCGTCCACAGCGCCGTCCAGCCGGAGTCGTCGGCCAGGAGCGCGGCCGCGCAGGCCACCTGGAGCAGGACGGTGAGCAGCAGCGTCACCACGCCGAACGGCCCGACGTCCCCCTGGCGCATCACCCGCAGCGCCCGCTCCCGGTCGCGCAGCGGACCGAGCCCGTCGGCGGTGTCGGCCAGGCCGTCCAGGTGCAGGCCGCGGGTGAGCGCCGCGAGCACCGCCACTCCGAGCACCGCCCCGGCCAGCGCCGAGACCAGGTGCGCGCCGGTGACGGCGACCCCCGTCGCGATGCCGCCCAGCACCAGCCCGACCAACGGCGCCCAGGGCAGCACGCCCCGGGTGGACGCCGCCGACCGCGCCGGCACCCGGAGCACGGTGAGCAGCGCGGCGGACTCCAGCGGACCGGTCCACCTCCCGGGGGGCCGGCCGCCGGGCGTGCCTGCCGCACCGGCGCCCGACGACCGGCTCACCGCAGCCGCTGGGGCAGGCCGGCGACGACGAACCACACCTCGTCGGCGGTGCGGGCCAGCCGCTGGTTGACCGCGCCCAGGGTGTCGCGGAACAGCCGGCCCGACCGGGTCTCCGGGACCACCCCCAGCCCCACCTCGTCCGACACGGCCACCACGTGCGCCGGCGTCGCCGTCCAGGCCTCGACCAGCGCGTCGCACCGGGCGGCCAGGCGGTCGCGGGAGCCGGGCTCGCCGGCCCACACGCCGGCCTCGTCCATCAGCGCGGCCACCCAGGTGGTGATGCTGTCGACCAGCACCGTGCCCGGGCGCAGCAGGTCGCCGGGCGCCGTCGTCTCCACCGTCGTCCAGCCGGCCGGGCGCCGGCCCCGGTGCGCGGCCACCCGGGCGGCCCACTCGTCGTCGCCCGGCACCGGGGGGCAGGCGGCCAGGTAGGTGACCGCCTCCGCGTCCGCGACCAGGGTCTCGGCGTGGGCGGACTTGCCCGACCGTGAGCCGCCGAGCACCAGCACCCGGCTCACGGCTCGGCTCCGGGCCGGTCCGGCTCCACGCCCGTCGCCCTCGCTGCGCTCACGGCACCAGCTCGAGGCGGGTGACCGTGCCGTTGTGCGGCGTGACCGCCGGCAGGGCGTCGGGTCCGAGCCCGGCGGCGACCGCCTGTGCGGCGCGGATGGTGTCGCCGTGCGTGACCAGCGCGACCACGTCGGCCGGCGGCTCGGCGCACAGCTGCCCGAGGTAGGCGCCGACCCGGGCGTGCAGCGCGGCCAGGCTCTCCCCGCCGCGCGCCGTCCAGCGCGGGTCGGTCCAGTCGACGACGTCCCACAGCTCGCGCGACGGTCGTCCCTCCAGCACGCCGTAGCCCTGCTCGCGCAGCGCCGGGGTGGTGGTCAGCGGCAGGCCGGTCGCCCGGGCGCAGTGCTCGGCGGTCTGCACCGCCCGGCGCAGGTCGCTGGAGACGAGGGCGCCGGGGCGCAGCGCGGCGAGCTCGCGTGCGGCCGCGGCGGCCTGGGCGTGCCCGAGCTCGGTCAGCGGCACGTGCGGCGTCTGGCCCTGCACGAGGCCCGCGGCGTTCCACTCGCTCTGCCCGTGGCGCACGAGCAGGAGGGTCAGCGGCCGGGCCATGGTGGGAGGCAGCGTAGCCAGCGGGCCGCGGACCACCGCGCGTCCCCTCGTACCGTCGGGGGGTGAGCACCCCCGTCCGTCCCGGCGCCGCCCGACCCGCGACCCGCCCGGCTGCTCCGGACCCGCTGGCCCCGCTGCTCGACCTGCCCGGCGTGCGGGACGCCGCCGACGCCGCCCGGGCCGGGATCGACCGGCTGCTGCGGCACCGGCTCATGCGCAACCGGTCCGCGGAGGTCAGCACCGAGTCGGCGCTGCGCGGCGCACGGGCCTCGGCCGCCCTCGAGGGCGTCGACGTGCCGCTGGCCGGGCTGCGCGCGGGGCAGGTCGACGACCCGGTCGTGCAGGGGTCGCTGCGCACCTCGGCCGCCCTCGGCTCGATGGTCGAGACCTGGTCGCGGGCTCCCGGGCAGGTGTTGGCCCGGCTGCACGTGCTGGCCGCCGCCGACCTCGCCGACCGCGCGGACCTCGGCCGCCCGGCTCCCCACGCCGGCCCCCGCCTGCACGGGCTGTTCCCCCTGGTCACCGGGGACAGCGCCGTCCCGGCGGTCGTCCTGACCGCGGTCGTGCACGGTGAGCTGGCGGCCGTGGCGCCCTTCGGCGTCGCCGACGGGATCGTGGCCCGTGCCGCCGCCCGGCTGACCGGGATCGCCCGTGGCCTGGACCCCAAGGCCGTGTCGGTGCCGGAGGTGGGGTTCGTCGAGCTCGGCCGCGAGGAGTACGGCCGGGCGCTGGCCGGCTACGCCTCCGGGCGGCCGGACGGCGTCGCGGGATGGCTGGTGCACTGCTGCCGCGCCACCGAGCACGGGGCGGCCGAGGGGCTGGCGATCGCCGAGAGCCTGCTGCGCGGCTGACGATGACTGCGACACTGCGGTCCTGCCGGACCGCACCGCCACCACGTGCCGTCCCCGACCGGCGCTGAGCCCATCCGGCCGCTCGTCGGGGACCCTCCGGGCCCCACTCCTCCCGGCCCCCGCCACCAGGTACCGGCCCCCGTCCCCGACCTGCGTGGAGCCCACCCGGCCGCTCGTCGGGGACCCTCTGGGCTCCACTCCTCGAGGCAGCCCCGCCGCCGTCGAGCAGGCAGACTGGGCGCCGTGCGCACTCTCGACGTCGACGGGCTCGGTGCGGTCAGCCGGGTCGGCCTGGGCACCTGGCAGTTCGGTTCGCGCGAGTGGGGGTACGGCGACGCCTACGCCGCCGGCGAGGCCCGCGCCATCGTCCGCCGGGCCCGTGAGCTGGGCATCACCCTCTTCGACACCGCGGAGATCTACGGCTTCGGCCGCAGCGAGCGCATCCTCGGGGAGGCCCTCGGCGAGGAGCGGGCCGACGTCGTCGTCGCCACCAAGCTCTTCCCGGTGGCCCCGTTCCCGCCGGTGGTCCGCAGCCGCCTCGCCGGCAGCGCCCGACGGCTGGGGCTGCAGCGGGTGCCGCTCTACCAGGTGCACCAGCCCAACCCGCTGGTGCAGGACTCGGTGATCATGCCGGGCATGCGGGAGCTGCTCGACGCCGGCCGCATCGACGCGGTCGGCGTCTCCAACTACCCGCTCGAGCGGTGGCAGGCGGCCGACGCCGCGCTCGGCCGCCCGGTGGTCAGCAACCAGGTGCACTTCTCCCTGGCCCACGCCGCCCCGCTCGAGGACCTGGTCCCCTTCGCCGAGCGCGAGCACCGGATGGTCATGGCCTACAGCCCGCTGGCGCAGGGGCTGCTCGGTGGCCGCTACACCGTCGACCACCGGCCCGGCGGCGTGCGGGCGGCCAACCCGCTGTTCGGCACGGAGAACCTGCGCCGGGCCGAGCCGCTGCTCGACGTGCTGCGGGAGGTCGCCGCGGCCCGCGACGCCACCCCGGCGCAGATCGCGCTGGCCTGGCTGGTCTCCCTGCCGCGGGTCGTGGTGATCCCGGGGGCGTCGAGCGTCGCGCAGGTCGAGGCCAACGCCGCCGCCGCGGACATGACGCTCCGGCCGGACGAGCAGACGGCGCTCACCGCGGCGGCGCGGGCGTTCCGGCCCGTTTCCGCGGTGCGCACCCTCGTCGAGCACGTGCGGGAGCGCCTCCCCATCTGACCGCCGGCTCCCTCCCCGGCGTCCCTGGTGCGACCCCCTCCCGGCCGCCTCCCGGGTCCCGCCGGCCCCGTCCCGGGTCCCACCCCGAGCACGCGAGGGGTGGGGAGGACGGGGTCCTCCTTCCGAGCGTGCGAGGGGAGGCCCTGGAGGGAGTCCTCGTAGCAGGAGGGGGTCCTCTTTCAGGCGCCGCGGTGGCGACGCCGGCCGGACAGCGGCGCCGGCGGCCCGGCGGCGGCCTCCCGCAGCGCACGCCGACGGGCGTACCAGGCCAGACCCGCGACGGCGGCACCCACGCCCATCGCCGCGCCGGTCACCACCGGTGCCGTCGGCACCGGGAACCGGGAGCGCATGGACACCGGCCGGCTGAACTCCAGCACCGGCCAGCCCCGCTCGGCCGCGGCCCTGCGCAGCGCCCGGTCGGGGTTCACCGCGGTCGGGTGCCCGACCGCCTCGAGCATCGGCAGGTCGGTGATCGAGTCGCTGTAGGCGGAGCAGTCGGCCAGGTCGTAGCCGCTCTCCGCCGCGACCTCCCGGACGGCGACCGCCTTGTTCTCCCCGTAGGCGTAGAACTCGATCTCCCCGGTGTAGCGACCCTCGACGGTCACCATGCGGGTGGCCACGACCCGGTCGGCGCCGAGCATGTCGCCGATCGGCTCGACCATCTCCGCGCCGCTGCTGGAGACGATGACGATCTCCCGGCCGGCCGCCCGGTGCTCCTCGATCAGGTCGGCGGCCTCGGCGTACACCAGCGGGTCGACGACGTCGTGCAGCGTCTCGCGGACGATCTCGTGCACCGTGGCGACGTCCCAGCCGGTGCACATCTGGGTGATCTGCGCGCGCATGCGCTCCATCTGCTGCGCGTCGGCGCCGGCGAGGGAGAAGACGAACTGGGCGTAGGCGCCCTTGAGGACGGCGCGGCGGTTGATCAGCCCGCCCTGGAAGAACGGCCGGCCGAAGGCCAGGGTGCTGGACTTGGCGATGACCGTCTTGTCCAGGTCGAAGAACGCCGCTGCGCGGGTCACGGTCCACGACTGTAAGTGCACCCACCGACGCAGGACGCGGACGTGGGCACCGTCCACACCCTTCCGGGTCGTCCACAGATCCCGCGCACCCCTCGCGGCCGCGGAGCCGGGTGCGCTGGGCTCCCCGTCGTGACCGCCCTGCGCCCCCCACCTGCCCGACCGCTCGTCGTCAGCGCCGACGAGCAGCTGCTCGACGACCTGCTGCGGCTGCTGGCCGCCGCCGGAGCCGAGCCCGAGGTCGCCACCGGTGGCCCGGCGCTGCGCCGTGCGCACCGGGAGGCGCCCCTGGTCCTCCTCGGCGCCGACGTCCTCGGCACCGGTCCCGTCCGCGCCCTGGTGCGCCGACCCGGCCTGGTCGTCGTCGCGGGAGACGAGCCCCCTCCCGCCGTGTGGGCGGCCGCGGTGGAGCTGGGCGCGGAGCGGGTGGCCGTGCTCCCGGCCGACGAGGGGTGGCTGGTGTCCCGGGTCGGGTCGGCGCTGCGCCGCCCGGTCGACCGCGGCCGGCTGGTCGCCGTCGGGAGCAGCTGCGGCGGCGCGGGGGTCAGCACGCTCGCCGCGGCGCTGGCGCTGACGACGGCTCCCGGGACGGACGGCGTCCTGCTGGTCGACACCGACGGCTGGGGCGGCGGGCTGGACCTGCTGCTGGGGGCGGAGGGCGAGGAGGGGCTGCGCTGGCCCGAGCTCACCGGGCTGCGCGGGCGGGTGGCCGGGGACGCGCTGATGGCCGCCCTCCCCCAGGTCGACGGCGTGCACGTCCTCGCCGGATCCCGCTCCGCACCGGGTGCGGTGCCGGCCGAGGCGCTGACCGCCGTGGTGGAGGCGGTCCGCGCGGGCGGCTGGCCGGTGGTCGTCGACCTGCCCCGCACGGCCGGCCCGGAGCTCGCCGAGGCGGCGCTGGCCGAGGCCGACCTGGCGGTGCTCGTCGTCCCCGCCCGGCTCCGGGCGGCCTCGGCCGCCCGCCTGCTCGTCGAGCCGGCTCCCGACGGCCGGTCGGCCCTCTGGTCCGGGGCGCAGCTGGTGGTGCGGCAGGTGGCCGGCGGGCTGTCGACGGACGACGTCGCCGACGTCGTCGGCCGCCCCGTGCTGGCCGAGCTGGGGCACGACCGCGGCGCGGTGGCCCGCGGCGAGCAGGGACGGCCGCCCCGGGTGGGCCCCCGCTCGCCGCTGGGCGGCCCGGCCCGCCGGCTGCTGGCCGAGCTGGCCCGTTCGGCGCAGGACGCGGCATGAGCAGCGGCCCGCTGGTCGACCGGGTCCGCGCCCGACTGGTGCTCGAGCCCGGCGTGCCCACCCGGGCGGCCGTGGCGGCCCTCGTGCGCGAGGAGTCCGGCGGCCTGCTCGGTGACGACGACGTGCTGCAGGCCGTCCGCGACGCCGTCGACGAGCTGGCCGGAGCCGGTCCGCTCGAACCCCTGCTGCGGGAGCCGGGGGTCAGCGACGTGCTCGTCAACGGCCCCGACCAGGTGTGGGTCGACCGGGGCGGCGGGCTCGAGCGCACCCTGGTGCGCTTCCCCGACGAGGACTCGATCCGCCGCCTGGCCGTCCGGCTCGCGGCCGCAGCCGGCCGGCGGCTCGACGACGCCGCCCCGTGGGTCGACGTGGGCCTGCCCGACGGCACCCGGCTGCACGCGGTGCTGCCACCGGTGTCGGGCAGCGGGACCTGCCTGTCGCTGCGCGTGCTGCGGCGGGCCTCGCTGTCCCTGGCCGACCTGGAGGCCCGAGGCGCGTTCCCGGCCGGGTCCGGTGACCTGCTCCGGGCCCTCGTCGCCCGCCGGCTGGCCTTCCTCGTCACCGGCGGCACCGGCTCGGGCAAGACCACCCTGCTGTCGGCGCTGCTCGGCCTCGTCCCGACCACCGAGCGGCTGTTGGTGTGCGAGGACGCGCCGGAGCTGGCGCCGGCACACCCCCACGTCGTCCGGCTGGGGACCCGGCCGGCCAACGTCGAGGGCGTCGGGGAGGTGACCCTGCGGGACCTGGTCCGGCAGGCGCTGCGGATGCGACCGGACCGGCTGGTGGTCGGAGAGGTGCGCGGCGCGGAGGTCACGGACCTGCTCGCCGCGCTCAACACCGGGCACGACGGCGGGTGCGGCACGCTGCACGCCAACCGGCCGGCCGAGGTGCCGGCCCGGCTCGAGTCGCTCGGCGTCGCCGCCGGGCTCGACCGGCTCGCCGTGCACAGCCAGGCGGCCGCGGCTCTCGCGGCGGTGGTGCACCTGCGGCGGACGCCGTCGGGGCGGCGGGTCGAGGAGATCGGCGTGGTCCGCCGCGCCGGCGACCTCGTCGTCGTGGAGGCGGGGTGGCGGGCCGACGGAGGCCCGTGCCCGGGAGCGGCCCGGCTGGACGACCTGCTCACGGCGGGGGGCCACCCGTGACGGCAGCGCTGCTGCTCCTCGCCGCGGCCCTCCTGCTGTGGCCGGGCGACCGGGGGGTCCGTCGCGCCCGGTGGCAGGGGGTGCGCAGCGCCCCGGCAGGTGCGGGCCGCAGGACCCGGCCGTGGGCCGGGTCGCCGTCCCCGGGGGTCTGCGCCGCCGCGGCCGCGGCGCTCGTCGCGGGGGTCAGCACGCCGCTGGTCGCCGCTCTCGCCGGGGCCGGCGCGGCCCTGGCCGCCCGCGCCGACCTGCGACGCCGCGCGGGTGCCCGGGAGCAGGCGCGGCTCGCCGCCCTCGTCGAGGCCCTGGTCGCGCTGGCGGCCGAGCTGCGCAGCGGGCGCACGCTGGAGGAGGCCGCCCGTGCCGCCGCCGCAGCGTGCGCGGACGACGACAGCGCCCGGGCGCTGACCCGGGCGGTGCGCGCACCGGAGGCCTGGACCGACGGCGTCGAGGACGACCCCGGGGAGGTCGGCCGGGCCCTGCGCCGGGTGTCGGCGGCGTCCCTGCTCAGCGTGCGCACCGGGTGCTCGCTGGTCGCCGTCGTCGGAGCGGTCGAGGACGATCTGCGCGCGCGGCACCGCCGGCGGCTGGACCTGCGGTCGGCCACCGCGGGGGCGCGCGCCAGCGCGGGGCTGCTCGCCGGGTTGCCCGTCCTGGGCCTGGTCATGGGCGGCGGCGTGGGGGCCGACCCGTGGGGGGTGCTCACCACCACCGTTCCCGGGCAGGTGCTCCTGGTGGCCGGGGTCGGGCTCGAGGTCGCGGGGGTGGCGTGGTCGGCCCGGCTCGTCCGTCGGGCCGAGCGGTGAGCCGGGCCGCGCCGTGAGCGCCGCGGTCGCCCTCCTGCTCGCCGCCGCCCTGCTCACCTGGCCACCGCCGTCGACGGCCGCCGTCCGCGCACGTTCCCTGCTGCTCCGCGAGCCGGGGCCCTCCGAGGTGCCGGCCGGGCCCGCGGCCGCGCGCCGCCGGTGGCTGCTGGCCGGTGCGGCCGGCGCGGCGGCCGGCCTCCTGCTCGGCGGCCTCCCGGGACTCGCGGCGGCCGCCGTGGTCACCGTCGCCGGTGAGCGCCTCCTGCGGAGCAGGACCGCCGACGCGCCGCGCGACGGGCCGCAGCTGGCGGCGGACCTGCCGGTCGCGTGCGACCTGCTCGCGGTCTGCCTGGCCGCCGGGCTGCCCGTGGGCGGTGCGCTGGCCGCCGTGGCCACGGCCCTGCCCGGCCCCCTCGGACCCGAGCTCGCCACGGTCGCCGGCCTCTACCGGCTGGGCGCCCCGCCGCGCCGGGCGTGGTCCGACGTCCCGGCCGAGCTGGCCGTCCTGGGCCGGGTGCTGGTCCGCGCGGGCGAGTCCGGCTCGACCGTCGTCCCCGCGCTGCGCGCCCTCGCCGCGGACGTCCGCGCCGAGGCGCGCAGCCGCGCCGACGCCGCCGTCCGCCGGGCCGGGGTGTGGGTGCTGGCCCCGCTCGGGGTCTGCTTCCTGCCGGCGTTCCTCTGCCTGGGCGTGGTGCCGCTGGTGCTCGGCATCGCCGCGGACGTCTTCGGCTGAGCCCGGCTCCCGGCCGTCCACAGCCGGCGTCGGCGTCCACAGATCCCGCCAGCGCCTGGAGGCGGCCCCCGGACCTCGGGAGGGTCGGACCCGTGGCCCGGACGGCGGGCCCGCGACCGAGGAGGTACCCGTGACCGTTGTCCCTGCACCCCGTCCCGACGGCGAGCTCCCGGAGGACGACCAGCCGGCCGGGGGAGTGCCCCCGGCCGCGGAGGCGCCGCCGGCCGGCGGCCTGCGGGCCCGCTGGGCCCGGGTCCGCGCCAGCGGTGAGGCCGGCATGAGCACGGCGGAGTACGCCGTCGGCACCGTGGCCGCCTGCGCGTTCGCCGCGGTGCTCTACCGGGTGGTCACCGGCGGCTCGGTCGTCGACGCGCTCGGCGCCCTGGTCGCCGACGCCCTGGCCACCCTCTCCTGACCGTGTGCCGCGCCTCGGGCCTGCCACGCCGGGCGGCCGGCCCGCGGACGGGCGCCCGGCGCGAGGCCGGCATGGTGACGGCCGAGACGGCGGTGGTCCTGCCCGTGCTGCTCCTCGTCCTCGTCGGGGCGGTGGCGGCCGTGACCGTCGTCGGGGCCCAGCTGCGGTGCGTCGACGCCGCACGCGAGGGCGCCCGCGCGGCGGCCCGGGGCGAGGAGGCCGCGGTGGTCAGCGGCATCGCCGGCCGTGCCGCACCCGAGGGAGCGGCGACCACTGTGGCCGGCGACGGGGCCACCGTCACGGTCACGGTGGCGGCGGACGTCGTACCGCTGGGCCCGGTCCCGCTGCGGGTCCGGGTCTCCGCCTCCGCCGTGGCGCAGCGCGAGCCGGGCACCTCCCCGGCTCCTCCCGCGCCCGGGGGGACGAGCGGATGAGGCGCAGCAGCCGGTCGGCCGGGGAGCGGGGGTCGGCCACGGTGTGGGTCGTCGCCCTCTCCGGGGTGCTCGCCGCGATCGGCGTGGCCGCGGTCCTGGTCGGTGCGGCGGTGGTCGGCCGCCACCGCGCCACCGGCGCGGCCGACCTCGCCGCGCTGGCCGCCGCCGAGCGCGCCGTCCGCGGCGACTCGCGGGCGTGCGCGGTGGCCGCGGAGGTCGCCCGCGCCAACGGGGCGCACCTGACGGCGTGCACGGTCGACGGCGCGTCGGTCGTCGAGGTCGCCGTCGAGGTGCCGGTCCGGCTGGGTCCGGTCGGCGCGCACCGGGCGGGAGCCCGCGCCCGTGCCGGGCCGGTGCTGCCGTGAGCGGCAGCTGTCCGGCCCGGGCGGGGACGAGGCCCGCACGGCGGACGTCAGGACGGCGGCCGCGGGGCGCCCTCGTCGGCGGCGGTGCTCACCGGCGCACCGCCATGGCCGAGACCAGCTCGAAGGCGACGTGCGAGGCGGCGATGCCGGTGATCTCGGCGTGGTCGTAGGCCGGCGCGACCTCCACCAGGTCGGCCCCGATCAGGTCCAGGTCGGCGAAGCCGCGCAGGATGGCCAGCAGCTCGCGGCTGCTCAGGCCACCGGCCTCGGGCGTGCCGGTCCCGGGGGCGAACGCCGGGTCGAGGACGTCGATGTCGACCGAGACGTAGACGGGCCGTTCCTCGACCCGGGCGCGGATGCGCTCCACCACGCCGCGGACGCCGAGGTCGTCCACCTCGCGCGCGTGCACGACCTGGAACCCCAGCTCGGCGTCCTCCCCGAGGTCGCGGACCGAGTAGAGGGGGCCGCGGATCCCCACGTGCAGGCACCCGCTGCGGTCCAGCAGGCCCTCCTCCGCGGCCCGCCGGAACGGGGTCCCGTGGGTGTACTCGGCGCCGAAGTAGGTGTCCCACGTGTCGAGGTGGGCGTCGAAGTGCACGACGGCGATCGGCCCGTGCACCGCGTGCAGGGCGCGCAGCAGCGGCAGGGCGATGGTGTGGTCTCCGCCGATGGTGAGCAGCCGGCCGGCCCGCTCGAGCAGCGCGGCGGCGCCCGACCGGACCTGGCCGATCGCCTCCTCGATGGAGAAGGGGTTGACCGCCAGGTCCCCGGCGTCGACGACCTGGGCGCGGGCGAACGGTTCGACGTCCTGGGCAGGGTTGTAGGGCCGCAGCAGGCGCGAGGACTGGCGCACGTGCGCGGGGCCGAACCGGGCCCCTGGCCGGTAGCTCACGCCGGAGTCGAACGGCACGCCCACGACCGCGACGTCGACGTCGGACACCTCGTCCAGCCGGGGCAACCGGGCGAAGGTGGGCGGGCCGGCGAAGCGGGGGACGACGGTGGCGTCCACCTGACCGACCCGGCCGTCCCGGGTGATGCGCGAGATCATCGGTCGATCGACTCCGCGGGGGTCTCGAGGGGGGTGCGACGGCGGCCGGCGCGGTGCACGGAGGCGCGCGGGTCGTCGGCCACGGGCAGCATCGCAGCCTCCTTCGCGGGCACGAACCGCGGGCCCCGGGGGCCGAAGACGTAGCGCGGCTCGGGGAAGGCGACCAGCAGGACCAGGTAGACGACCGCGGCCAGGCCGATCGACGTGGGCAGGCTGACGTCGACCCCACCGGCCGCGTTGCGGAACGGGCCCTCGATCAGCGGCGGGTAGTTGGCGAACAGCAGGCCGATGACGGCCGAGGGGATCCAGGCGGCCATCCCGCGCCAGTTGACGCCGTCGCGGAACCAGTAGCGCCCGCCGAGCCGGCCCTGGTTGAACACCTGCAGGTCCGCGGGCGAGTAGTAGCCGCGGCGCACCCAGTAGCCGATCACCAGGATGACCATCCAGGGCGTCGTGCAGATGACGATGGCGCCGATGAAGGCGTTCACGCTGGCCAGCAGGTCGAACACCAGCCGGCCCACCAGGATGAACACGAACGCCAGGGTCCCGATGAACAGCGAGGCCTGGACCCGGTCGAGGCGGGGGAAGACCGAGGAGAAGTCCAGCCCGGTCCCGTACAGGGAGGTCACGCCGGTCGACATCCCACCCAGGAACGCCACGACCATCAGCAGGACGGCGTACCACAGCGGCGAGACCTGGATGAGCGCGAAGACGTAGTCGGCCTCCCCGGCCACGAGCGTCGCCGTCCCCACCCCGAACAGGAAGGGCACCAGGGTGGCCAGCTGGCCGAGGAAGGTCGCGGCGAGCAGCCGCGGCGGGCGGGTGCCGGCCGGGATGTAGCGGGACCAGTCGCCGAGGAAGGCGCCGAAGCTGATCGGGTTGCCCATCACGATCAGCGCGGAGAGCACGAAGGTCGGCCAGAAGCCGCCCAGCGCGTAGGCCTCGGGGCCCGGGTCGTAGCCGGGGTCGAACAACGTGGCGTAGGCGACCAGGCCGAGCAGCATCAGCGCCGTGTTGGCCAGGACCACGACCTTGTTGACCAGCAGCATCAGCTGGTAGCCGTAGACCACCACGACGATGACCAGGGCGCCGAGGACGGCGTAGACCACCCCGCGGAGCAGGTCGGAGTCGCCGGTGCCGAACAACCGGGTGGCGGCGCCGACGAGGGCGTCACCGCTGACCCAGACCGAGATCGAGTAGAAGCTGATCGCGGTCAGCAGCGACAGGAACGACCCCAGCACCCGGCCCCGGACGCCGAAGTGCGCGCCGGAGGAGACGGCGTTGTTCGTGCCCGTCCGCGGGCCGAACAGCCCCATGGGCATCAGGATCAGCGCCCCGACGACCACGCCGACCACGGTGGCCGCCACGGCCTGCACCAGGTCGAGGCCCAGCAGCACCGGGAAGGTGCCGAGGATGACGGTGGCGAAGGTGTTGGCCCCGCCGAACTGGATCCGGAACAGGTCGAACGGCCCCGACGTCCGCTCGGCGTCCGGGATGGTGTCGATCCCGTGCTGCTCGACCTCGGTGGCCCGGGGCCGCCGCTGCTCGGCCGCCAGCCCGGCGACCTCCGCTCCGCTCATGCGCACCTCCCGCTGAGGCGGTGGACATCTCCACCGCGGTGCGCCGAGGCTAGAGGCGGGTTGCCTGGTGGACAACGGAAGTTTCTCGGATCCCCCCCGGCGTGCTGGGATGACCCCCGGGTGGTCGGACGACGAGGGGCGGCGGTATGGCGGGCGAGGTCCGGCGGCTCACCCGGCCGCACGACCCGGCGGAGGCCCTGGTGGGCGCCCGGCTGCGGGCCGCCCGGCAGGCGGCCGGCCTCACGCTGGCGGCCGTCGCGGCGCAGGCCGGGCTGACCAAGGGCTTCCTCAGCCGGCTCGAGCGGGACGAGGTCTCGCCGTCGGTGGCCTCGCTGGTCACGGTGTGCGGCGTGCTGGGGATCGGCGTGGGCCAGCTGTTCGAGCCGCCCACGACCTCGCTGGTGCGGGCGGCCGAGGCCCCGCCGATCAACTTCGGCGGCCGCGGCCTGCGGGAGGTGTTGCTCACCGCGGGCACACAGCGGGACCTGCAGGTCATCCGGTCCGTCGTCGAGCCCGGCGGCGGAGGCGGCGAGGAGCTCTACGCCCTCGCCTGCGAGGTCGAGTTCGTGCACGTGCTGCGCGGGCGGCTGCGGCTGCTGCTCCCCGGGCAGTCGGTCGACCTGGACGAGGGCGACGCGTTCACCATGCCCGGCGCCACGCCGCACACCTGGTTCAACCCCTCGGCGACCACGGTCTGCGAGGTCCTCTGGGCGCTGACCCCCGCACCGTGACCGTCGACGTCGAGGAGGCCCGGTGACCGGCTCCGCAGCCACGCCCGTCCGCGAGGTGGTCGACCTGTCCCACCCGGTGGACGACGACACCCCGGTGTACCCGGGCGACCCGGTGGCCCGCTTCCGCCCCGCCGCCACCGTGGCCGCCGACGGCTACAACCTGCTGCACGTGCAGATGGGGTCGCAGACCGGCACCCACGTCGACGCGCCGTACCACTTCCTCGACGACGGCGCGCGCATCGACGAGCTCCCGCTGGACCTCTTCCTCGGACCGGCCCTCGTCGCCGACGTCCGCGGCAAGCCGCCGCACGGGCGCATCGAGTGGGCGGACCTGGAGCCCTACGCCCCGCTCCTCGGCCCCGGGCGGATCCTGTTGCTGCGCACCGGCTGGGACGAGCACTGGGGCACCGACGCCTACGTCGACCACCCCTACCTGGCCGGCGACGCCGCCGCCCGGGTGGTCGCCGCCGGTGTGCGCACCGTCGGCCTCGACGCGCTGAGCCTGGACGAGACCGTCGTCGGCGGTGCGCCTGCGGACGGGTTCGCCGCCCACCTGGAGGTGCTCGGCGCCGGCGGCGTGATCGTCGAGAACCTGCGCGACCTGGGCGCCGTGCCGGACGTCGACCCGGTGGTCAGCGTCCTGCCGCTGCGGCTGGCCGGGGCGGACGGCGCCCCGGTGCGCGCGGTGGCCTTCCGGCTGGGCCGGTGAGGACCCGGCGGCGCCCCGGTCCGACGCCCTCGGGCTGCCCCTCCGGCTGCCCGCGCCCGGGCCGGCCGCGTCGCTGCCCAGGCGGGTCAGAAGACGAGGTCCTCCTCGGTGTCGGCGCGGGCAGCCTCGGTCGGGGAGCGGGTGCTCGCCGCTGCCGGTCCGGGTGAGGTGGGATCGTCCTGCTCGCGGTCTTCCGCGGCGGCCAGCTCGTCGAGGACGACGTCGAGCACCCGCACCGCCCCGGCCTTGTCCAGCGGGTCGTTGCCGTTGCCGCACTTGGGCGACTGCACGCACGACGGGCAGCCGCTCTCGCACTCGCAGCTGGCCACGGTGGCGCGGGTGGCCTGCAGCCAGCGGCGCAGGACGGCGAACCCGCGCTCGGCGAAGCCCGCGCCGCCGGGGTGGCCGTCGTAGACCACGATCGTGGCCGCGCCGGTGTCCGGGTGCAGCGCGGTGGACACCCCGCCGAGGTCCCACCGGTCGCAGGTGGCCATGAGCGGGAGGATGCCGATCGCCGCGTGCTCGGCGGCGTGCAGCGAGCCGGGCAGCGCGGCGTCGTCCACCTCGGCCCGGGCCACGGCCCGCTCGTCGAGGGTCAGCCACACCGCGCGGGTGCGCAGCTGCCGGGCGGGCAGGTCGAGCGGGAACTCCGCCAGCACCTCGCCGGTGCCCAGCCGCCGCCGCTGGTAGGCCACCACCTGGTTGGTCACGTCGACCAGGCCGGTGTGCGCGGTCACCGGGCCCAGCTGCCAGGAGCGGTCGGTGGACACGACGGACAGGTCGGTGACGTCGCGGGCGACCGTCGTCCACTCCGGGCTCTCGGCGTGCACCACCGCGCAGGCGTCGTCGATGCAGAACTCGTCGACGACGTAGGTCTCGCCGCGGTGCACGTAGAGGGCGCCGGTGTGCACGGTGGCGTGCGCGGCGTCGCCGTCGACGGTGCCGAGCAGCCGCCCGGTGGTGCCCTCGACGATGCTCACCGGTTCGAGGCCGCTGCCCCGGATGTCGACGTCCGGCCGCCCGCGCCCGGCCCAGTACCAGCCGGTCGGGCGGCGGCGCAGCAGCCCCTCGGCGACCAGCTCCTCGACCCGCGCCTCCGCGGCCGCCCCGCCGAACTCGGCGAGGTCGGCGGGCACCAGCGGCAGCTCCGCCGCCGCGCAGCACAGCTGCGGACCGAGCACGTAGGGGTTGGTCGGGTCGGTGACCGTGGCCTCCACCGGCCGGCCGAACACCGCCCGCGGGTGGTGGGCCAGGTAGTGGTCGAGCGGGTCGTCGCGGGCCACGAACACCACCAGCGACTCCCGCTGGGCCCGCCCCGCCCGGCCGGCCTGCTGCCACAGGGAGGCCAGCGTCCCCGGGTAGCCGGCCAGGACGACGGCGTCCAGGCCGGCGATGTCGATGCCCAGCTCGAGGGCGTTGGTGGTGGCCACCCCGAGCAGCTGCCCGGCCGACAGCGCCCGCTCCAGCTCGCGGCGCTCCTCGGGCAGGTAGCCGCCGCGGTAGGAGTCCACCCGGGGGGCCAGGTCGCCGCGCCCCCGGTCCCTCAGCACCCGGCGGGCCTGCTCGGCGACCGACTCGGCGCTGCGCCGCGACCGGACGAACGCCAGCGTCCGGGCGTGGCGCTCGACCAGGTCGGCCAGCAGCGTGGCGGCGTCCGCGGCGGCCGAGCGGCGCAGCGGAGCGCCGTGCTCGCCGGTGCGCTCGGTCAGCGGCGGCTCCCACAGGGCGAAGGTGGCGCCAGGCCGCGGCGAGCCGTCCTCGGTGACGGCGACGACGGGGGCCCCGACCAGGCGGGTCGCCGCCGCGGCCGGCTCGGCGACGGTGGCCGAGGCCAGCAGGAACACCGGGTCGGCGCCGTAGCGGCGGCAGATCCGCCGCAGCCGGCGCAGCACGTGCCCGACGTGCGAGCCGAAGACGCCGCGGTAGGCGTGGCACTCGTCGACGACGACGTAGGCCACCCGGCGCAGCGTGCTCGACCAGCGCTGATGGGCCGGCAGCACGCCGCGGTGCAGCATGTCCGGGTTGGTCACGATCCACCGCGAGTGACGGCGCACCCACTCCCGCTCCTCGGCGGGGGTGTCGCCGTCGTAGGCGGCCGGGCGCACCGAGGGGTCGGCCAGCGCCGCGACCGAGGCGAGCTGGTCGCGCGCCAGGGCCTTGGTCGGCGCCAGGTAGAGGACGCAGGCCCGCGGGTCCTCGGCCAGCCGGGTCAGGCCGGTGAGCTGGTAGGCCAGCGACTTGCCCGACGCCGTCCCGGTGGCGACGACGACGGAGCAGCCGTCGCGGGCCAGCTGGGCGGCCTCGACCTGGTGCCGCCACGGCGCCCGGACCCCCTGGGCCTCGAGGCGCTCCCGCAGGTGCGGGCCCACCCACCCCGGCCACGGCCGGGTGCGGCTCTCCCGCACCGGCAGCCGGTGCACGTGGGTGACCGGTTGCTCCTCCTCCGGCGTCCCGGCGAGGACGGCGGCCAGCAGGTCGGCGCCGGGCAGGACCGCACCCTCTGGACCGGGGTCCGTGCCGGGAGGGGGAGCCGACCGGACCGGGTGGAGCGTGGTCACGCGATCTCCTCGCTGGCGCTCGTCGTCCGTGCGCCCACGGGTGATGGATCTCTGGGTGACCTCGCGAGCTCGGCCACCCCTCCACTGTCACACCTCCGGGCGACCCCGCGCTGCGCCCTCCGCGCCACCCACCGCGCCGCCCACAGCGCACCGTCGAGCTGTCGGAACAGCCTGTGACCTCCCTTACACTCACGCCGCATCCAGGTGCACGGACCCGTGCCGAGCGCCCGGAGCCCCGCCGACCGGAGCCTGGTGAGCCCCGGGGAGCAGCCGACCGCTGGGAGGAAACACATGCCGGACAGCGCACTCTCCGGTGGAGACATCGTCCTCGTGACGATCGTCCTCGCCGTCTCGATCGCCGCCCTCGCGTTCGCCGCCTACCTCGTCCGCGCCGTCATGGCCGCCGACCAGGGCACGACGACGATGCGCGACATCGCGCGGGCGGTGCAGGAGGGCGCGGCGGCGTACCTGCGCAGACAGTTCCGCACCCTCGGGGTCTTCGCCGTCGTCGTCTTCCTGCTCCTGCTCGTGCTCCCGGTGGCCGACGGCGGCTGGGGCACCCGCATCGGGCGGGCGCTGTTCTTCCTCGTCGGCGCCCTGTTCTCGGCGATGGTCGGGTTCATCGGGATGACCCTGGCCACCCGCGGCAACGTCCGCGTGGCCGCCGCCGCCCGCACCGGGGGCTACCGGCCGTCCTTCCGCATCGCGTACCGCACCGGTGGGGTCTGCGGGATGATCACCGTCGGTCTCGGCCTGTTCGGGGCCGCCCTGGCGTTGCTGCTGTTCGACGAGACCGCTCCCGTCGTCCTCGAGGGCTTCGGCTTCGGCGGCGCGCTCCTGGCCATGTTCATGCGCGTCGGGGGCGGCATCTTCACCAAGGCCGCCGACGTCGGCGCGGACCTGGTCGGCAAGGTCGAGGCCGGCATCCCCGAGGACGACCCGCGCAATGCCGCCACCATCGCCGACAACGTGGGTGACAACGTCGGCGACTGCGCCGGCATGGCCGCCGACCTGTTCGAGTCCTACGCGGTCACGCTGGTGGCGGCGCTGATCCTCGGCCAGGTCTTCTTCGGCGCGGTCGGGATGGTGTTCCCGCTGACCGTCGCCGCCATCGGGGTGATCGCCTCGGTCGTCGGCATCCTGGCCAGCAACCCCGGCAAGGGCGACAGCAGCGGCCTGGCACCGATCAACCGCGGCTTCTTCACCTCCGCGGTGGTGTCCCTGGTGCTCGTCGCCGTCGCCTCCTTCACCGTGCTGCCCAGCGTCGCCGACATCCCGGACACCGTGGTCAACCCGCAGGTGCTCGGCTTCGTCGCCGTGCTCATCGGCATCGTGCTCGCCGCGGCCATCCAGCTGCTCACCGGCTACTTCACCGAGACCAGCCGCAAGCCGGTCCGGGACGTCGGCCGCAGCTCGCTGACCGGCCCGGCGACGGTGATCCTCTCCGGGATCTCCCTGGGCCTGGAGTCGGCGGTCTACGCCGCGCTGCTCATCGGCGGGGCGGTGTACGGCGCGTTCCTCATCGGCGGTGGCGCCGCGCTCTACGCGGTCGCGCTCGCCGGGTGCGGCCTGCTGACGACGGCCGGCGTGATCGTCTCGATGGACACCTTCGGCCCGGTCAGCGACAACGCCCAGGGGATCGCCGAGATGTCCGGCGACGTCGACGAGGAGGGCGCGCGGGTGCTCACCGACCTCGACGCGGTCGGCAACACCACCAAGGCCATCACCAAGGGCATCGCGATCGCCACCGCCGTCCTGGCCGCGACGGCGCTGTTCGGCTCCTACAACGAGTCGGTCCGCGCCGCCCTCGAGGACGTCGACCTGGGCCAGGCGTTCAGCCTGGTCAACCCGAACAACATCGTGGGCGCGGTGATCGGGGCGTCGGTGGTCTTCCTCTTCTCCGGGCTGGCGATCAACGCGGTCTCGCGAGCGGCCGGCCGGGTGGTCTTCGAGGTGCGCGAGCAGTTCCGGACCCGCCCCGGGATCATGGACTACAGCGAGCGGCCGGACTACGGCGCGGTCGTCGACATCTGCACCAAGGACTCCCTGCGCGAGCTGGCCACCCCGGGTCTGCTCGCCGTCCTGGCGCCGGTGGCGGTCGGCTTCGGGCTCGGCTTCGGACCGCTGGCGGCCTACCTGGTCGGGGCGATCGCCGCGGGCACGCTCATGGCGGTCTTCCTCGCCAACTCCGGCGGCGCCTGGGACAACGCCAAGAAGATGGTCGAGGACGGCGCCTACGGCGGGAAGGGCAGCGAGGCGCACGCCGCCACGGTCATCGGCGACACCGTCGGCGACCCGTTCAAGGACACCGCGGGCCCGGCGATCAACCCGCTGATCAAGGTGATGAACCTGGTGGCCCTGCTCATCGCCCCCGCGGTCGTGAGCCTGTCGGTGGGAGAGGGGCAGAACACCGCGGTGCGGGTGGTCATCGCCGTCGTGGCCGTGGCGATCATCGTCGGCGCCGTCGTCGTCGCCAAGCGGCGGTCGGTGGTCGTGGGCGGTCCCGCCGCCGCACCGGTCGGCTCGCTCACCAGCACCTCGTCCTGATCGCACGCCGGGATCCTCCGGTCGGCCGGTGCCGGCCGGAGGATCCCGGCTCGATCTGTGGACAGCCGCCGTGGGTGTGCACGGATCCGCGGTGCCTGTCGCGAGGACTGCCTAACGTCCGGCCGCGCCGGTCCCGGGGTGGGACCGGCTCCGACGCCGGGAGGTCCTCGTGTCCACGATCACCGTCGAACCGGACGCCGTCGACGCGCTCGCCACCGACCTGACCGGCCTGGCCGGCGAGATGGCACGAGGGGCCGACACCTGCCGGTCGGCTGCCACGGCGTTCGGCGCCGCGCTGGGGGGCGACGTCGGTGCGGCGGCGAGCAGCGCCGCTCGAGCTTGGTCGGCGTCCCTGGACTCGCTCGCCCAGCACGTGGGCACGATCTCCGCCGCGTTGGTGTCCCTGGCCGCGGAGTACCGCGTCGCCGACGCCGCGCTGGCCGCGGGTCTGGACGATTCACGGCGCCCGGCCGGAGGGCCGCGGTGAGCGGGGCGGACGTGCAGACCATCGCCGACTGGGACATCGCCGCTCTGCGGCGGACAGTAGCGGACCTCGACGACGCCACCGACGGGCTGCCGGGCTGGCACCGGCTGCTCAACGACGCGTCCCACGTGCTGTCGGCCGGTCACATCTGGTCCGGCCCGGCCGCGCTGAGCGCCGCCGGAGCGTTGACGGAGCTGTCCTCGATGGCCGCCGTCGTCACTACTCGCCTCGCCGCGTCGCTGTGGGACCTCCAGCGGCTGGTGGTCGAGGCAGCCGCCGCCCAGGAGGCGGCGGAGGAGGCCATGGCACTCGCCGCTGTCACTGGGAACGGCCCCTACAGCGTGGTGCTGTCGCACCCACAGGTGGATCTCACCGGCGGCCAGCAGGAGGCTGCCGCGGCCCGTTTCGAGGCGCTCTCGGAGATCGCACGCCAGCGCGCCGCACAGGCGGCCCTGGCCGCAGCTGAGGCCACCGAGGACGTGGGGGAGCCCGGACACGTGGCGCCGCTGGCACCGGGCGGCGGGTACGGAGGGATCCCCGGCTCCTCCGGTAGGCCCATCGTGGTCCCGGATGTGCCGACCGGGGTGGCGCCCGAGGCGGCGGCCGCCTGGTGGGCTCGGCTGTCCGCGATGGAGCAGCTGGTCGTCGTCGCACGAGCACCGCAGGCGTTGGGCGCCCTGGCCGGCGTCCCGGCCCGGGTCCGGGACCAGGCCAACCGCACGGTCCTCGCCCGGGCGTTGACCGGGTGCAGTGGCACTGCCCGCGAGACGGCGGCCGCCGTGGCCGCCCAGGTCGCCGAGCTGGAGAAGGGAGGTCAGCAGGCGCAGGTCCTCGAGCTGGGTCTCGATGAGGGCCTGGCGGCGGTGAGCATCGGTGACGTGGACACCGCCGACGCCGTCGGCGTGTTCGTGCCCGGTACGGGCAACACGGTCGCCGACGACCTGGACGACCTCATCGACGACGCCGCCGCCGTCGGCGAGGCGGCGGAGGCGGCCGCGCCAGGTCTGGCGGTCGCCACGGTGGCGTGGATGAGTTACCGGACCCCACCGAGACTTCGCGACGCGGCCTTCAGCGACCGGGCGCACGTCGGTGGCCGCGCGCTCGACGCCACTCTGGATGGCCTGGCTGCCGCGCGGGTCGCCAGCTGCGCCCCGCCGGCCCGCGTCGTCACCTACGGACACAGCTACGGAGCCGTGGTCATCGACGAGGCGGTGGATGCTCCCGGGGACCTCGCCTCGGACGCCATCGTGGTGGCCGCTGACCCCGGTATGGACGGTCCGGCGTCCGACCTCGAGGTCGACGAGGTCTACCGGGCTCGTGCGCCGCTCGACCCCATCCGGCTCGTCCCGGACGACGTCCATGGTTGGTACGGAGACGACGATCTCGGCTTCACGGAGCTCCCGACGGACTGGGGCATGGGGCACTCCGACTACTACGGCCGCGACCACCCGACCGTGACCGCCTTCGGGGAGGTGCTCGCGGGCACGTTCCCGGCGGAGTGAGCGGGCCCGCTCCCGCCGGGAACACGGCGCGACTCCCGGCCATTGGATCGGGTGACGGCACGCCCACGGTGGGTCGCTGCGCCGCTCCTCGTCGGGGTCGTGGCCTACCGTGGCGTCGCCGAGGGCGTGCGGGCAGCGACCGCGTCGTCCGGCGCCGAGAAGACGGCGCCCGCACCGAGCAGTACCGACAGGAGCACCGTGGCACCCACGAAGACCGCGAACGGCAGCCGGACCGCCGCCCGCACCGCCGGCGGCACCAGCACCCCTGCCCGCCGTCGGACCGCCGGCACCGGCGGAGGGCGGCCGCTGGTCATCGTGGAGTCGCCGACCAAGGCCGGGAAGATCGCCGGCTACCTGGGCAACGACTACGTGGTCGAGGCCAGCGTCGGGCACATCCGGGACCTGCCGCGCAACGCTGCCGACGTGCCGGCCGAGCACAAGGGCGCCCCGTGGGCGCGCCTCGGGGTGGACGTCGACAACGCCTTCGAGCCGCTCTACGTCATCAGCCCCGACCGCAAGCAGCAGGTCAGCCGGCTCAAGCAGCTGCTGAAGGACGCCAGCGAGGTCTACCTCGCCACCGACGAGGACCGCGAGGGCGAGGCCATCGCGTGGCACCTGGTCGACACCCTCAAGCCGCGGGTGCCGGTGCGCCGCATGGTCTTCCACGAGATCACCCCCGAGGCGATCGCCCGGGCGGTGGCCAACCCGCGGGAGCTGGACCAGTCGCTGGTCGACGCGCAGGAGACCCGCCGCATCCTCGACCGGCTCTACGGCTACGAGGTCAGCCCCGTGCTGTGGAAGAAGGTGCTGCCCAAGCTGTCGGCCGGCCGCGTGCAGTCGGTGGCCACCCGCATCGTCGTCGAGCGCGAGCGGGAGCGGATGGCGTTCCGGTCGGCCGACTACTGGTCGCTCGAGGGGACCTTCGCCGTCACCGAGCAGAACGGCGGCGCCGACGAGGGGGAGCCGGCCACGCTGCGCGCCCGCCTGGTCAGCATCGACGACAGCCGGGTCGCCACCGGACGCGACTTCGACCCCGCCACCGGGCAGGTGACCGGGGAGGTCGTGCACCTCGACGAGGCCGGCGCCCGCGGGCTGGCCGCTCGCCTGGAGGGCCGGCAGGTCACCGTCAGCCGGGTCGACGAGAAGCCCTACCGGCGCCGCCCGTACGCGCCGTTCATCACCTCCACGCTGCAGATGGAGGCCGGGCGCAAGCTCGGCTGGTCCTCGGCGCAGGTGATGCGGGTCGCCCAGCGGCTGTACGAGAACGGCCACATCACCTACATGCGGACCGACTCGACCAACCTGTCGGACGAGGCGGTCAACGCCGCCCGCACCCAGGCCCGTGAGCTCTACGGCGACGCCTTCGTCCCGGCCGAGGCGCGCCGCTACGCCAAGAAGGTCAAGGGCGCCCAGGAGGCGCACGAGGCCATCCGGCCGGCCGGCGACAGCTTCCGCACCCCCGGCCAGCTCGCCGGCCGGCTGGCCCGCGACGAGTTCCGGCTCTACGAGCTGATCTGGCAGCGCACCATCGCCTCGCAGATGGCCGACGCGGTCGGGCAGAGCGTGAGCATCCGGCTGGCCGGGCGCAGCAGCACCGACGAGGCGGTCGAGTTCACCGCCAGCGGCCGCACCATCACCTTTCCCGGGTTCCTGCGCGCCTACGTCGAGTCCCGGGACGAGGGCGCCGCGGGTGACGACGACCACGGCAGCGACGACGCCGAGCGGCGGCTGCCCCGCGTCGAGCGCGGTCAGCGGCTCGACACCCGGGAGCTGGAGGCCAGGGGGCACACCACGACCCCACCGTCCCGCTACACCGAGCCGAGCCTGGTCGCCCGGCTGCAGGACCTCAACATCGGCCGGCCGTCCACCTACGCCTCGATCATGCAGACCATCCAGGACCGCGGATACGTGTGGAAGAAGGGCTCCGCGCTGGTGCCCTCCTTCACCGCCTTCGCCGTGGTGAACCTGCTCGAGCAGCACTTCGCCGCGCTGGTCGACTACGACTTCACCGCGACCCTGGAGAACGAGCTCGACGAGATCGCCAACGGGGCCCTCGGGCGGGTCGACTGGCTGACCGAGTTCTACTTCGGCGGCGAGGGCCGGCACGCCGGCGGGATCGCCGCGTCGGGCGGGCTCAAGCAGGTGATCGGCCAGCAGCTGGAGGAGATCGACGCCCGCGGGGTCAACTCCATCCCGCTGCGGGCTCCCGGGCCGGACGGCGAGCCGGTCGTCGTCCGGGTCGGCCGCTACGGCCCCTACCTGCAGGCCGGTGGGGAGGACGGCCCGCGGGTCAGTCTGCCCGAGGACCTCGCGCCCGACGAGCTCACGGAGGAGAAGGTCGCCGAGCTGCTCGCCGCGCCGAGCGGTGACCGGGAGCTGGGCACCGACCCGCAGACCGGGCTGCCGATCGTGGTCAAGGCCGGCCGGTACGGCCCCTACGTCACCACCGTGGTGCCCGAGGGCAGCAGCGAGGCTGCCCGGACGGCGAGCCTGTTCGCGTCGATGTCGCCGGAGACGGTCACCCTCGACGACGCGCTGCGGCTGCTGACCCTGCCCCGCACGGTCGGGACGGCGCCGGACGGTGAGGAGGTCCAGGCGCTCAACGGCCGCTACGGGCCCTACCTGAAGAAGGGCAGCGACTCCCGGTCGCTGGAGTCCGAGGACCGGCTGTTCACCGTCACCCTCGACCAGGCCCTGGCGCTGTTCGCCCAGCCCAAGCAGCGGGGACGGCGGGCGGCCGCGGCCCCGCTCAAGGAGCTCGGCCCCGACCCGGTCACCCAGGGCGCGATCACCGTCCGCGAGGGCCGGTTCGGTCCGTACGTGACCGACGGCGAGACCAACGCCAGCCTGCGCAAGGGCGACGACGTCGAGAGCATCACCCTCGACCGGGCCGTCGAGCTGCTCGCCGACCGGCGCGCCCGCCCGGCGACGAAGAAGACCGCCAAGAAGACGACCGCCAAGAAGACGACCGCGAAGAAGACGACGGCGACCGCCGCGAAGAAGACGCCCACCCGGAAGACCGCGAGGAAGGCGGGCACCGACGCCGTCCCGGCCGGCTGACGTCGACGCCTGCTTGCTGGGCGAGCGCCCGCGGCGGGTGCTCGAGCTGGGCGCCGGCACCGGGCTGCTCACCGGCGTCCTGCTCGCCGCCGGGCACGAGGTGGTCGCCGTCGTCCCGTCCGACGAGATGCTGGCGCAGCTGCGGGCCGGCCACCCGCAGGTGGCGGCGCACGTCGGCGAGGCCGAGGCCGTGCCGCTGCCGGATGCCGGCGTGGACGCCGTCGTCGCCGGACAGCCTGACTTCCGCAGCAAGCTGTCGGCCTGGTGACGGGAACGTGCTGGCAGATGGGATGACACGCCGATCGAGGGCGTGAGGGCTCCGGTTACCAGGCGGGTGAGGGCGGCGCTGTGCTGAAGGCCG
>NZ_QOHF01000036.1 GCF_003319115.1 Geodermatophilus sp. TF02-6
TCCATCACGGCCACCGCCGATCTTCGAAGCTTCGCAACTCCGAAGGATCACGCGGTGGCCGCCTTCACGCCAACCCCGAATCCCAGCAGTGCAACTCCCGGGGGGCCGGGAGGTTAAACGACAAGCTCAGATCGCCGCCGACGCGCTCGGGGTCGGCATGGACGCCGTCGAGCTGCGGATCGGCGACTCGGCGCTGCCGCAGGCCGGCGGCGCGGGCGGGTCGACCGGGCTGGCCTCGTGGGGGTCGGCGATCGTGCTCACCGCCCGCGAGCTGCACCGCCGGTTGGCGGCCTACGGCGGCCAGCTGCCGCCCGACGGGGTGATCGTGGACGGCGGGGCGGGCGGCCCCTCCCCGCACGCCGAGGCCTACTCGATGCACTCCTTCGGCGCCCACTTCGTCGAGGTGCGCGTCGACGCCGACACCGGCGAGGTGCGGGTGCCGCGGGCGAGCAGCGTGTACGCCGCGGGGCGCATCGTCAACGCCACGACCGCCCGCTCGCAGTTCCTCGGCGGCTTCTGCATGGGCCTGTCCATGGCGCTGCACGAGGAGTCGGTGCAGGACGAGCGGTTCGGCCACTACGCCAACCACGACCTGGCCGAGTACCACATCGCCACCAACGCCGACGTCGGCGAGATCGACATCAGCTGGCTCGACGAGGAGGACCCGCTGGTCAACGAGCTGGGCCTCAAGGGCATCGGCGAGCTGGGCATCGTCGGCGCCGCCGCCGCGGTGGCCAACGGCTACTGGCACGCCACCGGCCGGCGCGTCCGCGACCTGCCGATCACCCCCGACAAGTTCTTCCGCTGAGCAGCGGAGGGTGGGGTGCAGGAAACCTGCACCCCACCCTCCGCTTCAGGCGGCGAGGGCGGCGACGGGGGCGTGCGGGCGGCGCGGCGGGCCGGCAGCACCGAGGCCAGCAGCCCGGCGGCCGTGGCGACGACGACGATCGCGGCCACCTGCAGCCAGGGGACGTCGACCACGACCTCGCCGACCGTGCCGAGCACCGACGCGGTCCCGCTCACCCCGTACACCGCGCCCAGGACGACGCCGAGCACCGTCGCCACCTCCGACACCAGCACCGCCTCCCACGCCAGCAGCCCGCGCAGCTGGCCCCGGGTCAGCCCGAGCGCCCGCAGCAGGCCGTTCTCCTGCCGCCGCTCGACCACCGACAGCGCCAGGGTGTTGCCCACGCCGATCAGCGCGATGACCACGGCCACGCCGATCAGGCCGGTCACGACCAGCAGCAGGGTGTCGAGCACCGAGTCGATCGCCGCCCGCTCCCGGGCCAGCCCGGCCACCGCCGCGGTCGGCGCGGCGGCGCCGGTCAGGTCGGTGACGGCGTCGACCGCCCGGGTCTGCGCGTCGGCGTCGCCGTCGTCGAGCCGCAGCCACAGCTCGCCGACGCCGGCGTGGGGCGCCAGCCGGCGCAGCGCCTCGGCGCCGACCAGCGCGCTCGCGGTGTCGTTCGAGCCGACCAGCACCGCGGTCGCCGTCACCGCACCGGTCGGGGAGGTGAGCGTCACCGGGTCGCCCGCGGCGACCGACCAGCTCTCGGCGAGCTCCTCGGGCAGCACCACCTGGTCGGGACCCGGCGGCCGCAGCCCGGCGGTCGAGCGCAGCACCGGGGTGGCCGTCGCCGCGTCGACGCCCTCGACCCGCACCTGCTGCCCGTCGGGCCCGGTGACCGTCGCCGCGGTCAGCGCCGCGCCCCCCGCCACGCCGTCGACGGCCTCGAGCTCGCCGAGCAGCGAGGGTGGCAGCGGCTGCTCGGAGCGGACCACGACGTCGGTCGGGAAGGCCGCGGCCAGCTCCGCGGTGGCGGTGGCCCCGGTGGAGGCCGCGCCCACGACGAAGGCGGTGGTGAGGGTGACGCCGATGAGCAGCGCGGTCGCCGTCGCCGCCGTCCGCCGGGGGTTGCGCGTGGCGTTGCCGGCTGCGAGCCGGGCCGGGACGCCGCCGAGCCGGCCGACCAGCCGGCCCGCGGCCGCGACCACCGGCGGCACCGCCCGCTGGGCCAGCAGCACCACGCCGAGGAAGCTGGCCACCCGCCGGGCGCGGGCCGGCGTCCAGCCGCCCGCCGTGCAGCCGGGTGCGCTCGTGCATGCCGATCAGGCCCTAGCCCTGCCCGTCCGGGTTCGCCACCGCCGCCGACGCGCCGCGGCCGTCGTCGAGCACGGACAGCTCCAGCGCGTCGGGCCGCCAGTGCAGCCGCACCTCTGCCCGGCCGGTCGGGCCGGCGTGCTTGAGCACGTTGGTCAGCGACTCCTGCACGATGCGGTAGGCGGTCAGCTGCGGGCCCGCGGGCAGTCCGCGCGGCGTGCCCTCGACGAGCAGGTCGACGTCCAGGCCGCTGGCCCGGACGTCGCCGACCAGGCCGGCGATCGCGGCGACGTCCGGCTGCGGCGCGTACCGCTCGCCGCCGTCCTCGCGCAGCACGCCGAGCAGTCCGCGAATGTCGGCCAGCGCCTGCCGGCCGGTCGCGGCGATCGCCTCCAGCGCACCGGTGGCCGCGGCGGGGTCGGTGCGCCCGGCGTAGCGCCCGCCGTCGGCCTGGGCGATCACCACCGACAGGGAGTGGGCGACGACGTCGTGCACCTCCCGCGCGATGCGGGCCCGCTCGGCGGTGGCGGCCAGCCGCATCTCCTGGTCGCGCTCGAGCTCCAGCAGCCGGGCCCGCTCCTGCAGGTCGTCGAGCTCGCGCAGCCGCGCCCGGCGCAGGTCGCCGAGCGCCCAGGCGGCGACCACGGTGACCCCGATGGCACCCGCGCTGACCACCACGGACTGGCCGGCGGAGTAGTAGCGCAGCGCGGCGAGCACGGCGCCCAGCAGGCCGACCGCCAGCCCGGCCCGCCCGGCCCAGCGCGGGGCGTAGGCGGCCAGCGCGTGCACCATCACGAGGGCGGCGACGTTGGCCGGGAGGAACGCGTCGACGAGCGCCAGCTCCAGCAGCCCGCCGGCGATCACCACCGCGGCGGCCGGCACCGGCGCCCGGCGTCGCCAGGCCAGCGGAACGGTCAGCAGCAGGCCGACCAGCGTCTGCGCACCGCCACCCGCCGAGGTCGCCGGCAGCAGGACGGTGACCAGGCAGACCAACGTGGCGAGAGCGGCGTCCACGCCGAGCGGGTGGCAGCGCAGCCGGGCGGCCAGGCGCTCGAGGGGGAGGTGGCCGTCCACCGCGCCGACCCTAGGCAGCCCTGCCGCCCGGGTCGTCCACCCGGAGGAGGACCCGCCGTCGTGGCAGAGGGCCCTCTCTCAGCGGGGGCCGAGGTGGCGCAGCAGCGTCTCGCCGACGTCGCGCACCGCCGCGACCTGCTCGGGGGAGAGCTGGTCGAACAGGTGGGCGCGCACCCCCTCGACGTGCACCGGGGCGGCGGCCTCCAGCGCCGCGAAGCCCTCCTCGGTGAGGACGGCGAGCTGGCCGCGGCCGTCGTCCGGGCAGACCTGCCGGCGCACCCAACCGCGCTCCTCCAGCCGAGAGACCGCGTGCGAGAGCCGGCTGCGCGACGACAGGCAGCGGTCGGCGAGCTCGCTCATGCGCAGCATGTGGTCCTCGGTCTCCGACAGCGCGACCAGGATCTCGTAGTAGGTGTGCGGGATGCCGGTCTCGCGGACGAGCTCGCGGTCGAGCCGGTCGAGCAGGAGCTGGGCGCTGTAGAGCCACGCACGCCAGGCCCGCTGCTCCTCGGCGTCGAGCCAGCGGGGCTGCTCTCCCTGGGCGGCCGTCGTCCCGTGCGTGCTCATGCCTCCGAGGGTACTGGTGGAATAAGTGAGCCCTCAACTACGCTGCGGACCAGAACGAGGTCAAGCGCTCAACCACATGGAGGTCCCCATGACCAGCACCGCCGTCCAGATCCCCGGCTACGTCGTCGGCACCTGGGACGTCGACCCGACCCACTCCACCGTCGGCTTCTCGGTCCGGCACATGATGGTGAGCAAGGTGCGCGGCTACTTCCGCGAGTTCTCCGGCGAGATCGTCACCGCCGAGGACCCGACGCGGTCCAGCGTCACCGCGCGCATCGACATGGACTCGATCGACACCCGCCAGGCGCAGCGCGACGCGCACATCCGCTCGGCCGACTTCTTCGACGTCGCCAACCACACCGAGATGACCTTCCGCTCCACCGAGGTCCGCACCGACGGCGCCGACTGGACGGTGGTCGGTGACCTGACCGTCAAGGGCATCACCCGGCAGGTCGACCTGGGGCTCGAGGTCAACGGCTTCGGCCCCGACGCCTACGGCGGTACTCGCGCCGGCTTCAGCGCCCGGACCGAGATCTCCCGCAAGGAGTTCGGCGTCGACATCGATCTGCCGATGGACGGCGGCGGCGTCGTCGTCGGCGACAAGATCACCGTCGAGCTCGAGATCGAGGCCGTCCTGCGCACCGCCTGACGAAGGACCCCGATCCGCCCGGGGCCGTCGTCCCCTCCCAGCTCGTTCCCGGCGCGTCCGCAGGAACTCCGCGTGGTCCGGGGACGACAGTGGGGCCGTGAGACAGGAGCGGTTCGCCCACGTGCCGTGGGCGGCCACGGCCGCCCGGCTGGTGCTGGGCGGCGTGTTCGTCGTCGCCGGCGTGCTGAAGGTCCCCGACCCGGCGGCCGCGGTGCGAGCGGTCCGCGCCTACCAGCTGCTGCCCGAGTCCCTCGCCGCGCCGGTCGCCTTCGGCCTGCCGGTGGTCGAGATCGCCGTCGGCCTGGCGCTGCTCGCCGGGGTCTTCGTCCGGACGGCGGCGCTCGCGGCGGCCGCGCTGCTCGTCGTGTTCCTGGTCCGGGTGGGCTCGGCGTGGGCGCGCGGGCTGCGCATCGACTGCGGCTGCTTCGGCGGCGGGGGCGAGGTGGCCGCAGCGGACACCGCCTACCCCACCGAGGTGCTGCGCGACGGCGCGCTGCTCCTCGGAGCGCTCGTCCTCGCCCGGTGGCCGCGGTCCCGGCTGGCGCTCGGTGGCCGCCCGCTGCCCGAGGAGGTGCCGTCCCGTGCCTGAGAACGCCAGGCGGGCCGCCGCCCGCCGCCGGATCGAGGAGCGGCGCGCCGCCGAGGACGCGGCCCGCGCCCAGCGGCGCCGGCGGACCGTCGTCGGCGGCGTCGCGGCAGCCGTGCTGCTCGCGGTCGCCGTCGTCGTCGTGGTCGTCGTCCAGACCCAGCGGACGGCGACCTCGGCCACGGCCGCGGTGCCGGCCAACACCGCCGACGGTGGGGACGTCGTCGTCGTGGGCCCGGCCGACGCGCCGGTGACCGTCGACCTCTACTTCGACTACCAGTGCCCCAACTGCAAGGCCTTCGAGGACGCCGACGGGACGACGCTCGAGCAGCTGGTCGCCGCCGGCACCGTGCAGGTGCACCACCACGGCATGGCCTTCCTCGACACCGATGCCAACGACCGGTACTCGACCCGCGCCCTCAACGCCGCCGCCGCGGTGGTGGACGCCGCCGGCCCCGACGCCTTCCAGCGGTTCTCCGACCTGCTCTACGCCCACCAGCCGCCCGAGGGCGGCTCGGGCCTGACCGACGAGCAGCTGATCGGCTACGCGGCGCAGGCCGGCGCGAGCGGCGCGGCCGTCGAGCGCGCGATCCGTGACCTCACCTACGCCGACTGGGTCGCGCACGTCACCGACCAGGCCTCGAGGGACGGCGTCACCGGCACGCCCACGGTCCTGGTCGACGGCCAGCGGCTGTCCGACCTCTCGCCCGGCGGGCTCACCGCGGCCGTGCAGGCCGCCCAGCACGGGTGACCCGGCGGCAGTCGGGCATGGGATCCTCTACCTGCGTCTCCGGGCCCGATACGCAGGTGAGGGATCCCATACCTCGGCGCCGACCGGCCCGGGGCGCCCCGCCGCCCGGGGTTCGGAGAGACTGGGGTCATGACCAGCTCGACCCTCACCCGCACCCGCCCGTCGTCCCTGCTCGTGGCGGTGGGGTTGGCGGCCGGCTTCGGCGTCGCGCAGGGCACCGGCATCCGTGCGCTGGGCGGGGCGGTGCTCGTCGCGTGCGGAGCCGGCGCCGCCGCCCTCTGGATCCGCCGGCGGGGCTGGGCCGTCGCGGTGGGCCTGGGCCTGCTCTACCTGGCGGCGTTCGTGCTCGCCCACGTGCTGGCCCTCGGCCTCGGCGTCCCCGCCTGGCTGTCGGTGGCGTTGGTCACGATCGTCGCTGCCGGGGTGACGTTCGCGGTGGCCGACGGCCCGTGGGCGCAGGCCCGGTGACCGCCGGCACCTGGAGCGGGGGAAGGTCGCGACCCGTGCGGTCGTTGACCCTGACGCCGCGCGCGTCCGCGCGGCGCGATCCCGAACTCCCCTGAGGTGTCCTGCCGCATGCCCACCCGCGACGACCTGCGCAACGTGGCGATCATCGCCCACGTCGACCACGGCAAGACCACCCTGGTCGACGCCCTCCTCCGCCAGGCCGGCGCGCTCGGCCGCGCGAAGGGCGAGGGCACCGATGCCGACACCACGCAGGACCGCGTCATGGACTCGATGGACCTCGAACGTGAGCGCGGCATCACCATCCTCGCCAAGAACACCGCCATCCGGCTGGCCGACGCCCAGGGCAACCCCGTCGTCGTCAACATCGTCGACACCCCCGGCCACGCCGACTTCGGCGGCGAGGTCGAGCGCGGCCTGTCCATGGTGGACGGCGTCGTCCTGCTCGTGGACGCCTCCGAGGGCCCGCTGCCGCAGACCCGCTTCGTGCTGCGCAAGGCGCTGGCCAAGCGGCTGCCGGTGGTCCTCGTGGTCAACAAGACCGACCGCGCCGACGCGCGCATCGCCGAGGTCGTCGACGAGACCTACGAGCTGTTCATGGAGTTGCTCGAGGACAACGGGATGGATGCCGAGGCGCTGGAGTTCCCCATCGTCTACTCCAACGGCAAGACCGGGCAGGCCTCGCTCACCCGCCCGGCCGACGGCACCAGCCCCGACAGCCCCGACCTCGGCCCGCTGGTGGCCACCCTGCTCGAGACCATCCCGGCGCCGTCCTACGACGCCGAGGAGCCGCTGCGCGCACAGGTCACCAACCTCGACGCCTCCCCCTACCTCGGCCGGCTGGCGCTGCTGCGCATCCACTCCGGCACGATGAAGAACGGGCAGGCCGTCGCCTGGTGCCGCACCGACGGCACGGTCCGCAACGTCAAGATCACCGAGCTGCTCGTGACCGAGGGGCTCACCCGCACCCCGGCCGAGAGCACCGGCCCCGGCGACCTGGTGGCCGTCGCGGGCATCGAGGACGTCATGATCGGCGACACCCTCGCCGACCCGAACGACCCGCGCCCGCTGCCGCCGCTGACCGTCGACGAGCCGTCGATCTCGATCACCATCGGGATCAACACCTCGCCGATCTCCGGCCGCTCGGGCAAGAAGCTCACCGCGCGGCTCATCAAGAACCGGCTCGACCAGGAGCTGGTCGGCAACGTCAGCGTGCGCATGCTGCCCACCGAGCGCCCCGACACCTGGGAGGTGCAGGGCCGCGGCGAGCTGGCGCTGGCCATCCTGGTCGAGCAGCTGCGCCGGGAGGAGTTCGAGCTCACCGTCGGCCGCCCGACCGTCGTCACCAAGCAGGTCGACGGCAGGCTGCACGAGCCGGTGGAGCGGGTCACCATCGACACCCCCGGCGAGTACGTCGGCACGCTGACCCAGGCGCTGGCCGCCCGCCGCGGGCGCATGGCGAACCTCGTCCACCACGACACCGGCTGGGCGCGGATGGAGTACCTCGTCCCCTCGCGCGGCCTCATCGGGTTCCGCACCGAGTTCCTCACCGAGACCCGCGGCACCGGCGTCCTCCACCACGTCCTCGAGGGCTACGAGCCGTGGCAGGGCGATCTGCGCGCCCGCCCGACCGGCTCGCTGGTCGCCGACCGCTCCGGCGTGGCGACGTCGTACGCGATGTTCTCGCTGCAGGAGCGCGGCTCGCTCATGGTCGAGCCCGGCACCGAGGTGTACGAGGGCATGATCGTCGGCGAGAACTCCCGCCCCGACGACATGGACGTCAACATCACCAAGGAGAAGAAGCTCACCAACATGCGCTCCTCGACCGCGGAGGAGCTCGAACGGCTCATCCCGCCGCGGGTCCTCAACCTCGAGCAGGCGTTGGAGTTCTGCGCCGAGGACGAGTGCGTCGAGGTCACCCCCGCCGCCGTCCGGGTGCGCAAGGTGGTCCTCGACCAGACCGACCGCGCCAAGGCCCGCAGCCGCCGGCCGAAGGCCTGATCGCGCTCCGTCAGTCGGTCGTCGTCTGCGGGCACGTCCACCCGGCGTGTCCGGCGGTGTCCGGTGCACGCCGACGACGACCGACGACGGAGGGGACGTGGTCGGACAGGGTGTCCCGTGCCACCGCGCGACGATGCCGGTGCACCGCCACGGACATCGGAGTCCCCCATGCCTGGACACATGCCTGGACACATGCCTGGACACATGCCTGGACGCCCCGCCGCTCTCCCGTCCCCCTCGTCGACCCCTCGGGCGCGACGGCGTCGCTGGCCGGTCGTGGCCGCGCTCGGCGCCGGGCTGCTCGCCACCGGCCTCGCGTCCCCGGCCGGCGCGACCGACGACGACGGCGCGAGCACGACCGTCGAGCCGTTCGGCACCACGCCCGAGGGCACCTCCGTCGAGCGCTGGACCCTGGCCAACGGCGAGATGACGGTCCGCGTGCTCACCTACGGCGGCGTCATCCAGACGCTGGAGGTGCCCGACGCCGACGGGGAGGTCGGCAACGTCGTCCTCGGCTTCCCCGACCTGGCCGGGTACGTCTCCGACGACGACCCCTACTTCGGCGCCCTCATCGGCCGCTACGGCAACCGCATCGCCGGCGGCCGGTTCACCCTCGACGGCACGACCTACCAGCTCCCGCTCAACGACGGCCCGAACACCCTGCACGGCGGGCCGCAGGGCTTCGACGACCAGGTGTGGCAGGCCACCCCGGTCGGCGACGACGACGTGGCCGCCCTGCGGCTCGAGCTGGTCAGCCCGGACGGCGACCAGGGCTTCCCCGGCACCCTGACCACGACCGTCACCTACAGCCTCGACGCGGACTCGCGCCTGTCGATCCACTACGCGGCCACGACCGACGCCCCGACCGTCGTGAACCTCACCAACCACACCTACTGGAACCTGGCCGGTGAGGGTTCCGGCGACGTCTACGACCAGACGCTGCAGATCCACGCCGGCGCCTACACCCCGGTCGACGAGACGCTCATCCCGACCGGCGAGATCGCGCCGGTGGCGGGCACCCCGTTCGACTTCCGCGAGCCCACCGCCGTCGGCGCCCGCATCCGCGAGGACGACCAGCAGTTGCTGTACGGGCAGGGCTACGACCACAACTGGGTCCTCGACCGCACCGACGACGGGGCGCGCGAGGGTTCCGACAGCGAGGACGCCCTGGAGGAGGCGGCGGTCGTGCACGACCCGGGCAGCGGCCGGACCCTGACCATCTCCACCACCGAGCCCGGCCTGCAGTTCTACTCGGGCAACTTCCTCGACGGCACGCTCGTCGGCACCGGCGGCCACGTCTACCGCCAGAGCGACGCGGTCGTGCTGGAGACCCAGCACTTCCCCGACTCGCCCAACCACCCGGACTTCCCGTCGACGGTGCTGCGGCCCGGCGAGGTCTACGACAGCACCACGGTGTTCGCGCTGGCGCACTGACGCCAGCGCAGGCGGATCCGTTCGGAGCGGGAGGTCGTGAGCGGTCCGTGGCCGACGGTGATGACGAGCCGGGGACGGCGACCCCCCGCCAGCGGCACGCCGGGACGCGTCGGGGTGGCTGCCTATGTTGACCTCGGGGCCGTGTCTCCAGGCCCCGGGCTGATGAGGAGGCGCGACGCTGATGAGGACGACCCTGCAGACGCTGGCGGCCGAGGGGCACCGCGGGGGGATCGACGTCCGGGTGAGCCTGCGCAGCGACGTGGGGTCCGGTGAGCAGGCCTTCGACGGCGCGTGGTTCCCGCGCAGCCGCGACCTCGCCGTCGAGCTGCCCGAGCTGATCGCCGCGCTGGACAAGCGGGGCCTGCGGATCGAGCGGTTCACCTACCCGCTCGACGTGTGGTCCCCGGCGCCGCGCAAGGTGGTCGTCGGCGGCCGGGTGGTGCGCACCGGCGGGTTCCGCAGCATGGACCCCGGCGTGGTGTGCCTGACCTGGGCCGGCGCCACCCGCCGCGCGGACCTGCTCGTCGTCCCGCCGGAGACCGACGTCATCACCGGAGCGCGGGCGCTGCGGCTGTGCATCCGCCAGGGCCTGCCCCGCTCGCCGCAGATGGTGCTGGCCGCGGCTCGGTCCACGCCGCTGCCGCAGGTACCCGGCCTGCCCTACACGCGGGCGGTCTGAACAAGGACCTCCCTGCCCCCTTGAAGGACCCCCTTGCCCCCCGCCACTCGCCAGCTCGCGGCGGGTCCCTGCAAGGGGGCCGTCAGGGCTCGCGGCGGGACCGTGCAGGGGGCCGGCCTCGGGGTGGGGCCACGGCGGGGCCCGGGAGGGGGCCACCCTCCCACCGCTCGCGAGCTCGGGGCGGGGCTCGGGAGGGGGGCCTACGCCGACCGCGAACCGGCTGGACGGTGGGGGAGTCGCTGGGCTGGGCTGTCGGGCATGCGACTGCTCGTCCTCGGCGGCACCCACTTCCTCGGCCGGCACGTGGTGACCGCCGCCCTCGACCGCGGCCACGAGGTGACGACCTTCACCCGCGGCGTCTCCGGTGATCCGCCGGACGGCGCCTGCGTGCTGCACGGCGACCGGGACGACCCCGCCGCGCTCCCGACCGCGCTGGACGGCTGGGTGCCCGAGCTCGTCGTCGACACCTCCTGCCAGTCCCGAGCCGCCGCGCGGAACGCCGCGGCCGCGCTGGCCGGGGCCCGCGGGTACGCCTTCGTCAGCAGCCTCAACGCCTACCGGAACTGGCCGCCGGGCCCGATCGGCCCCGAGGACGACGAGCCGACCTGGCAGACCGACGACGAGGAGTACGGGCCGGTCAAGGCCTCCGCCGAGCGGGAGATCGGCGCGGCCCTCCCCGGCCGGTTCCTCACCGCGCGGGCCGGGTTGATCGTCGGCCCGTACGACCGGGTGCACCGGCTGGGCTGGTGGCTGCAGCGGATCGCCCGCGGCGGGCGGGTCGTCGTCCCCGACGCGCTGGACCAGCCCATCGCCGCGGTCGACGCCCGCGACCTCGCCGGCTGGCTGGTCGGGACGGCCGAGCGGGGCGCAGCCGGCGCGGTCAACGCCACCGGGCCGGCGGGGATGAGCACCCTCGGCGGTCTGCTGGAGCTGTGCCGGGGGATCACCGGCGGCGACGCCGAGTGGGTGCCGGTGCCCGAGGCCGACCTGCGGGCCGCGGGCGTGCAGCCGTGGGTGCACCTGCCGCTGTGGCTGCCGGCCGGGCTGGCCCGGACCGCGTGGGACGTCGACACCACCCGGGCGCGGCAGCTCGGGCTGCCCAGCCGGCCGCTGGGCGAGTCGATCGCGGACACCTGGGCCTGGCTCTGCCGGGTCGACGAGCTCCCGTCCCCGCCGCACGGCCTGCCCGCGCCCGGCCTGCCCGCCGAGCTGGAGACCGCGCTGCTGGCCTCCCACTGACCACGCACCGCCGGCCATGATCAGCTGGGATCACCGCAGCGCGTCCTGGCTCACCGCGGACCGTGAGCCAGGACGCCTCGGAGTGAGCCAGGACGGCGGCGGGGGCCAAGAGCTCACCGCGGGTGGCCAGGATGCGAGAGGCCCCGCCCGGGGACATGCCGGGCGAGGCCTCTCTCGGATCGCCTCCTCCCGGACAGGGCCCCGTCCCGGACCCCACCGGCCACCTGCAGGGTCCCGCCCTGAGCTTGCGAGGGGTGGGGGGCAGGGGGTCCTTGCTCAGTCCTGCGGGGCGGACGGCCGACCGGCGAGGTTGCGTCGCAGGTCGGCGGCGTCGGCGCCGTCCGCCGGCAGTGCGATCTCGTGCTGCAGCCGGGCCGCCTCGGCGGCGAGGGCGTCGGCCGACTCCTGCGCGCGGTCCTTGCGGTACTCGCGGAAGGAGTGGACGACGGCCGCGGCCCAGATCGCGTAGATGACGGCGTAGACCGCGTAGCGCACCGGATCGGCCGCGTCGATCCAGTCGCTCTTGAGCAGGGTGCGGGTGTTGGTCAGCACGATGATCCCCCCGACGAGCGAGCCGAGCATCCGCGGCGGGACGTGCCGGACCAGCCAGGCGGCGAGCGGCGCGGCGACCAGACCGCCGCCGAGCAGGCCGAGCACCCACAGCAGGTTGATGCCCTGCGAGCCGAGCGCGAGGAGGAAGCCGAGGCTGGCGGCCAGCGCGACCAGGAACTCCGAGGTGTCGATCGAGCCGATGACCTTGCGCGGCTCCATCCGGCCGCTGGCCAGCAGCGCAGGGGTGCCCACCGGGCCCCAGCCGCCGCCACCGGTGGCGTCGACGAAGCCGGCGACCAGCCCGAGCGGGCCGAGGAAGCGCTTGCGCATCGGCTTGCCCAGGTGGCGGCGGTCGACGCCGCGGAGGGTGAACCGGACGAGCAGGTAGACGCCCAGGGACAGCAGGATCAGCGCCATGACCGGGGCGGCGACCTCGGTCGAGAGGTTGGCGAGCACGGTGGCGCCGAGGAAGGCGCCGAGCGCACCGGGCAGGCCGACCTTGGCGACGACCTTCCAGTCGACGTTGCCGAACTTCCAGTGGGAGAGACCGGACGCGAGCGTCGTGCCGATCTCGGCGAGGTGCACGGTGGCCGACGCGGCGGCCGGGTTGGTGCCGATGGCGAGCAGCAGGGTGGTGGACGTGACGCCGTAGGCCATGCCGAGGCTGCCGTCCACGAGCTGCGCGCCGAGGCCCACGAGGGCGAGCAGGACGAGGGTCTTCACGGGGGGACTCCGGATCCGGGGAGGGGCCGCGGGCGCGCACCAGGGCGCGGCACGACGCGGGAAGAGCGGGGGAGGGGGCGCGGAGCGCGCGGGGTCAGCAGCCCGGACAGCGGGCGGTGCAGACGCGCAGCAGGTCGACGTGGATCCGCCCCACGAGGAGCACCGTCGTCGCCGCCACGAGCGATATGTCTACCAGATCGATCGGGATACGCCCACAGCCGTTCCCATCCTGCGGGACGGTGCACCGGCCGATCCGGTTCCCCTCCGCGGCCGTCGGGTGACGTGGCTGAGAGCCCGGCCAGCGCGCGGCTCCCTCCTCGGCGTCCCCGAGCGTGCGAGGGGACCCATGAGGAGTCCTTCTTCAGGCGGCGACGGCGTCGGTGAGGACGTAGGCCAGGCCCGCGACCGCGCCGGCCGCCGGCAGCGTGACGACCCAGGCGACCACGATGTTGCCGGCCACGCCCCAGCGCACCGCCGAGAGCCGCCGGGTCGAGCCGACGCCCATGATCGAGGTGGTGGTGATGTGCGTCGTGGAGACCGGGACGGCGAAGACGGTGGCGGTGGCGACCATGACCCCGGACGCCACCGTCTGTGCGGCGAAGCCGCCGGCCGGGGTGAGCTGGATGACCCGCCGGCCGAGCGTGCGCATGATGCGGTAGCCGCCGGCGTAGGTGCCGGCGCTGATGGCCAGGGCCGCGGCGAGGATGACCCAGAACGGCACGACGAAGTCGCTGATCACGCCGGCGGTGACGAGAGCCAGGGTGATGATGCCCATCGTCTTCTGCGCGTCCTGCATGCCATGGCCCAACGCCATGGTGGCGGAGCTGACGATCTGCGCGTAGCGGAAGTTGCGGTTGACCCGGTGGGCGTTGGCCTTCCGGAACAGCCACAGGATGCCGAGCATGAACAGGTAGCCCAGGCCGAAGCCGACCAGCGGCGAGACGACCATGGGGACGACGACCTTCTCGAAGACCCCCATCCACTGCACCGTGTGCGCGGCGGCCAGCGCGGCGCCGACCAGGCCGCCGATCAGGGCGTGGGAGGAGGACGACGGCAGCCCGAACCACCAGGTGATCAGGTTCCAGGTGATCGCCCCGATCAGCGCCGCGAACACGATCTTCAGCCCGTCGGCGCCCTCGGGGGTGTCGATGATGCCCTCGCCGACCGTGTGCGCGACCCTGGTGGAGATCGTCGCGCCGACCAGGTTCGCCACCGCCGCCAGACCCAGCGCCACCCTCGGCGTCAGCGCCTTGGTGGAGACGGCGACGGCGATCGCGTTGGCCGCGTCGTGGAAGCCGTTGGTGTAGTCGAAGGCCAACGCCACCAGGACGATGACGACCAGGGCGACGAAGGCCGCGTCCATCCGGGTCAGGACTCCTTGACGGCGATCGTCTCGACCACGTTCGCCACGTGCTCGAAGGCGTCCGCGGCCTCCTCGAGCTGGTCGGCCACCTCCTTGAGCTTGAGGATCTCCAGCGCGTCGAACTCCCCGCTGTAGAGGCGGGACAGCAGCCGCCGGTAGAGCTTGTCGGCCTCGTTCTCGATGCGGTTGACCTCGATCCAGTACTCGGAGAGGTCCTTCATCGTGCGCAGCCGCGGCATCGCCTCGGCGGTGGTCTGCGCGGCCCGCTGCAGCAGCGCGCTCTGCTGGCTCATCTCCGCCGGCAGGGTGCCCAGGCCGGTGAGGACCACCAGGTCGGCCGCGGCTTCCACGAAGTCCATGACGTCGTCGAGGTCGCTGGCCAGGTTGTAGATGTCCTCGCGGTCGAACGGCGTCACGAAGCTGGTGTTCAGCTGCCGGAAGATCGCGTGCGTGGACTGGTCGCCGGCGTGCTCGAGCTCGCGGAGCCGGTCGGCCAGCTCGCCGCGCCGGGCGTGGTCGTGGATGAACTCGCTGAGGACGTCCGTGGCCGCCACCAGGTTCTCCGCAGACGCGGTGAACAGTGGGTAGAAGCTGGAGTCCTTGGGGGTCAGGCTGAAGGGCACGGCGTGAGGCTCCGGATCGGCTGGGGACGCCGTCCACCCGCCCTCCTGGCGGTCGCACGGCCGTCGGGCAGCATAGGTCCCCCTCCGCCGGCGCGTTCACGCAGTGGTCAGGCCCGTGCCACGTCCACGTCGTCCCCACCGAGGGCCGCGACGAGGTCGGCCCGAGCCCGGGCGACCCTCGACCGGATGGTGCCGACCGGGCAGCCGGCCACCTCGGCGGCCTCGGCGTAGGACAGCCCGAGCAGCTGGGTCAGCACGAAGGCCTCCCGGCGGTCGGGGCCCAGCCGGGCCAGCAGGTCGGCGACGGCGGCGTCCTCACCGACCCGGTCGGCGCAGTCGGCGCGGTCGAGGGCCTCCAGGTCGGCGTCGTCACGCACCAGGGTCAGCCGGCGGCGCCGGCGCGCGCGCACCGCGTCGGCGCAGACCCGCCGCGCGATGGCCAGCAGCCAGGTCCGCAGGGAGGAGCGACCCTCGAAGCGGTGCAGGGCACCGAAGGCCCGCAGGTAGGTCTCCTGGGTCAGGTCGTCGGCGGACTGCCGGTCGCCGAGGGCCGCGCACAGCCGCCAGACGTCGGACTGGGTGGCCCGCACCAGCGCCGCGGCGGCCAGGGGGTCGTCGACGGCGGCGGCGGCCAGCCGCTCCAGGTCCTCCACGTGCTGCATCCTCCCGGTCGACCGTCGACCGGGACCCGCCCCGGGGTGGGAACCACCGCGGCCCGGAGGACGACCACCCCATCATGCAGTGCGCGACCTACCGCGAGGCGTTCTCGGCCCGGCTCGACGGCGAGCCGACCGGACTGGCCGAAGGCTCGCTCGACGCCCACCTGGGGGCCTGCGCCGCCTGCGCCGCGTGGGCCCGGCAGGCCGAACGGGTCACCCGGCGCACCCGGCTGGCTCCGGCACCGGCCGTGCCCGACCTGACCGCGGCGGTCCTGGCCGCGCTGCCCCGGGAGCTGCCCGGCGTCGCGGCGGCCGCCCGCGCCCGGCTCGCCGGGACGGCGCTGCGCCTGGCGCTGCTGGCGGTCGGCGTGGCGCAGGCCGGGGTCGCCTGGCCCGCGTTGAGCACCGGCGCCGCGGCGATGAGCGCGCCGGTGCACATGGCGCACGAGAGCGGCGCCTGGAACCTCGGCATCGCCGCGGCCTTCCTCGCGGTGGCCGCCGCCCCCCGCCTGGCCGCGGGGGCGCTGCCCTTCCTCGGCACCTTCGCGGCGCTGCTCACCGCGCTGACCGTCGCCGACCTGCGCGCGGGCCGGGTGCACGCCGACCGGGCCGTCACCCACCTGCTGGTGCTGGCCGGCGTGGCCCTGGTGGCCGCCGTCGCGTGGCAGGGCCGACGCCGGCGGGTCGTGCCCGCGGTCGGGCGGGAGCGGGTGCCGGCGTGACGGCGCCGGGCAGCAGGGCCAAAGTGGCCACTTCGGCCCACCGCGGGCGGCGGGCGCTCGTGGTGCTGCTCGCCCTGCTGGGTGCCTGGCTGGGCGCCGGGGTGGTGACGGCGCCGCCCGCCGCCGCGCACGCGGAGCTGGTGTCCAGCGAGCCGGCCGACGGCGCCCGCCTCGCGCAGGCCCCGGCGCAGGTGACCCTCGAGTTCAGCGAGGAGGTCTCGCTGGGCGCCGGGTACGTGCGGGTGCTCACCTCGGGCGGGCAGCGGGCCGACGCGGGCACGCCGACCGTGGACGGGACCGCCGTCACCGTCGCCCTGCGCAGCGGCCTGCCCGACGACGGCTACCTGGTCACCTACCGGGTGGTCTCGGCCGACGCGCACCCGGTGTCGGGTTCCACCTCCTTCGTCGTCGGCGACGGCGCGCCGGTGTCCGCGGGCGCGGCCGCCGGTTCGGGCGGCACCGACCCGGTGGTCGCCGCGGCCCTGCCGGTCGCCCGCTGGGTGGGCTTCGCCGGGCTGGCCCTCGGCCTGGGCGTCCCCGTCCTGCTCCTGGTCGGCTGGCCGGCGGGCTGGGGCTCGCCGCGGCTGCGCCGGATGGCGACCGCCGGGCTGGTCGCCGTCGCCGCCGGGGCGGTGCTGGCCTTCCTGCTCCAGGGGCCCTACGCGGCCGGCAGCGGGCTCGGCTCGATCGTCGACCCGGCGCTGCTGGGCGCCACCGCCTCCTCCGAGAACGGGGTCGCCTCCCTGGTCCGGGTCGTCCTGGCGGCCGCCCTGGCGCTCGTCCTGCGGCCGGTGTGGCTGGGCGGGACGCCGCCGGGCCGGCCGCAGCTGCTCGCCGGGGCGGCGCTCGCCGTCGCCCTGGTGGGCACCGTCGCCGCCGTCGGCCACCCGGTCGCGGGGCCCTGGCCGGCGCTGGCCGTGGCGTCCGCGGCGGTGCACGTGGCGGCGATGGCGATCTGGCTGGGAGGGCTGGCCGGGCTGCTGGTCGGCGTCCTCCGCGAGGACGCGCCGGCGGCCGAGCTCGTCCGCGCCCTGCCCCCGTTCTCCCGGCTGGCCGCCGGGTCGGTGACCGCGCTGGTGGTCACGGGCGTCGTCCAGACGGTGCGGGAGGTGGGCTCGCCGGCCGCCCTGGTGACGACGACCTACGGATGGCTGCTGCTGGCCAAGCTGGTGCTGGTGCTGGTGCTGCTGGCCGTGGCCGGCATCTCCCGGGTGTGGGTGCAGCAGCACCTCGGCGTCCACCGGCCCCGGCCGGCGCCACGGCGGCGGGTGACCGCGCACGCCTTTGCCGCCGCCACCGCCGCTGGCGACCCGGGCGCGGACCCGGTCGTCGCCGCGGCCGCGGGCGCTCGCGCCGAGGTCCAGGCCGCGGCCGCCGCGGCCGAGCGGCCGGCGCTGCGCCGGTCGGTGCTGGTCGAACTGTCGATCGGCGTCGTCGTGCTGGCGCTGTCGGCCGTCCTGGTGGGCGCTCCGCCGGCCCGCGCGCAGGTCGCCCGGCCGGTGGAGGTCACCCTGCCGCTGCAGACCCCGGCGGGCGCCGACGGCTCCGTGCAGGTGTCGATCGACCCGGCCGCCGTCGGTGCGAACACCCTGCACCTGTACTACTTCGACGACGCCGGCCGGCTCGCCCAACCGGTCGACATCCGGGCGACCCTCACCGAGCCGGCCCAGCAGATCGGGCCGATCCAGGTCGACCTGCAGCCGGGCGGGCCGGGCCACTACGTCGGTGACGGGATGGCGATCCCCGGCGCCGGCACCTGGACCCTCGCGGTGACCGTCCGGCTCGACGAGTTCACCGCCGGCACGGCGAGCACCACGTTCCCGGTGCGCTGACCGGTGTCCCGCTGCTGCGCCGCCGGCCGGGCGGAGCGGCCGGGCCGTCGTACCGTGGCGTCGTGACTGCCCACCGTCGGGGCCGGCTGGCCGCCCTGGTCGCCTCGGCCGGGCTCGTGCTGGCCGGCTGCGGCAGCGCGGTCGCCGACAGCGCGGGGCACGAGCACCCCGGCGGCGCCGCGGCGGTCGAGGGGCCGCAGGACCGCTACGCCGGCATCGACCTGCCCGACCCCTACCAGCGGCCGTCGTTCACCCTCACCGACACCGACGGGCGGCCCTACGACTTCGCGGCCGCCACCGCCGGCGCGCCCACGCTGCTGTTCTTCGGCTACACGAACTGCCCCGACGTCTGCCCGACCACGATGGCCGACGTCGCCGTCGCGCTGCGCGGCCTCGACCCGGCGCTGGCCCGGCAGGTGCGGGTGGTCTTCGTCACCACCGACCCGGCGACCGACACCCCCGCGGTGCTCGCCGAGTACCTGCGCCGCTTCGACGCCGACCTGCCGACCCGCTTCGTCGGGCTGACCGGCGACCAGGTCGCCGTCGACCGGGCACAGCTGGCGGCGGGCGTGCCGCTGGCCGAGGAGCAGGGCCGGCTGCACTCCTCGCTGCTGCTGCTCTACGGCTCCGACGACCTCGCCCACGTGGCCTTCGACGCGGGCAACACCAGCCGGGACATCGCCGGCGACCTCACCCTGGTGGCGGGGGGGTGAGGGGCGGGGCCGCGCGCGTCCTGGTCGTCGTCCTCGGTGCGCTGGCCGCGCTCTGGGTGGCCGGCCCGGCGTCGGCGCACGTCGGGGGCGGGCGCGCGGGCAGCGACTTCGCCGCCCGCGTCCTCGCGGTCGACCCGCCGATGCCCGGCGTCTCGGTGCGGGTGCTCTCCTTCGGCGACGAGTTCGAGGTGGTCAACCCCACGGCCACCGACGTCGAGGTGCCCGGCTACTCCGACGAGCCCTACCTGCGGATCGGTCCGGACGGCGTCTGGCGCAACGCGAACAGCCCGGCCACCTGGATCAACCTCGACCGCTACGGCCGCACGTCGCTGCCGCCCGACGCCGACCCGGCCGCCGCGCCGGAGTGGGTCCGGGTCTCGACCGAGCCGCAGTACGTGTGGCACGACCACCGGACGCACTGGATGAGCCCGGACCTGCTGCCCCCGGCGGTGGCGGCCGACCCGACCGCCGAGCACGTGGTCTCCGAGTGGGTGGTGCCGATGGCCTACGGCGGCACCCCGGTGCAGGTGCGCGGGGAGCTCACCTGGAGCCCGCCGCCCTCGCCGTGGACGGTGTGGCCGCTGTGCGCCGTCCTGGCGCTGGCCGGTGGCGCCGCCGGGCTGCTGGCCCGCACCCCGCGGCCGCTCGGTGCCCTCCTGCTGCTCGGGAGCGCGGCCGCGCTGTACCACGCGGCCGCCACGCCGGAGCCACCGGCGAGCGTCTCCTCGCACGCCGGCGCGGTCGTCTCCGCGCTGCTGCCGGCCCTGACCTCCGTCGCCGTCGCGGCGCTCGGCCTCCTCGCCGCCCGCCGCGGCCGGGGCGGGGTGACCGGCCTGCTGGCCGTCGTCCTCGGCTGGCTGCTGCTGGTGCAGGGGCTGCCCGACGTCGACGTCCTGTGGACCGCGCACGTGCTGACGGCCGGCCCGGCCCTGCCGGCCCGGGCGGCGGTGGTGGTGCTGCTGGCCCTCGGCGTCGGCTGCGTCCTCGGCGGCCTGGCCGCCGTCCGGCGCTTCCGGGAGCCCGGGAGGCGCCGCGCGCCGCACCCCGCTGCCGACGAGCCGGTCCCCGCTGCCTGACCCCGCTGCCTGACCCGGTCGACGACGCCGAGACCAGGTCGTCCCGGACCGGGGACCGCTCACCCCCCGGTGTGACCCGAGTGGCGGGTGGGACGGCGTCGGCGGCGTGTCGCGGAGGACGCGCCGAACAGCCGGTCACGAGTCCGTCACGCCGTGTTTGGATCGCCGTCGACCTCTCGGCCCGGGAACGGGCCGTCCTCCCCTCGAGACGGGTGGGTGCATGGCCGGTCGGCGTCGCGCTCAGCGCCCTGCGAGCGCCCTGGTGTCCGGACGGCGTCGCGGGCCGCTCCTGCTGGCCGCCCTCGTGGCGGGCGGGGTGGTCGCGGGTGTCGCCGGCGTGACGGGGGCGCCCGACGCCGCCGCCGAACCGACGGAGGTCCTGGCGGCCCGGATGGAGCTGGTCACCACCGACGAGGACGTCGAGCTGCTGCCGCAGGCCTCGATCTCGGTCGCCGAGGCGCAGGCCCGGCTGGCGGAGGTCGCCGCGTCGCGGGCGCAGCGGGCGGCGGCGGAGGCGGCAGCTGCGGAGGCGGCTGCGGAGGCGGCCCGGCCCAAGGCGGTGCTCCCCGTGTCCGGAGCGCGGCTGAGCAGCACCTTCGCCGCCCGCTGGGGCACCTTCCACTACGGCATCGACCTCGCCGCGCCGCTGCGCACGCCGGAGTATGCGGCCGCCGACGGCGTCGTCCTGCGCGCAGGAGCGGCCAGCGGGTTCGGGCTGGCGGTCTACATCCTGCACGAGAACGGCGACGTGACCGTGTACGGCCACATGGACCGGATCCTCGTCGAGCCCGGCCAGTACGTGGAGGCGGGGGAGACCATCGCCCTGCTCGGCAACCGCGGTCAGTCCACCGGCCCGCACCTGCACTTCGAGGTGCACCGGGGCGGGATCGACGGGGAGCGCATCGACCCGATCCCGTGGCTGGAGGAGCGCGGCGTCGAGGTCTGACCGTGGTGGGATGCGGCACGTGGGTCGCGCGGTCGAGGACGTCAACCGGCGGATGCTGCGGGCGCGGGACGCGATGGACTGCGCCTACGCCGAGCCGCTCGACGTCCCGACCCTGGCCCGGATCGCCCAGGTGTCCGAGGCCCACTTCATCCGCACGTTCCGCGCCACCTTCGGGGAGACGCCCAACCGCTACCTGCAGCGACGCCGGGTGGAGCGGGCGATGTTCCTGCTGCGCGCCACCGACCGCAGCGTCACCGACATCTGCATGGACGTCGGCTTCAGCAGCCTGGGCACGTTCAGCCGGGTGTTCCGGGACGTCGTCGGGGAACCGCCGAGCGCCTACCGCCGGCGCGGCCCCCTGGCGCCGGTGCCCACCTGCTTTGCGATGGCCTGGCTGCGACCGAGCAGTTTCGGAGAAGCGCCGGCGGAGTGAGGGCCCCTAGCGTTCCGCGCATGCTGACCGCGATCACCATCTCCCAGGTCTACGTGCTCGACCAGGACCAGGCGCTCGACTTCTACGTCGGCAAGCTCGGCTTCGAGGTCACGGCGGACATGATGTTCGGACCGATGCGCTGGCTGACCGTCGCGCTGCCCGGTCAGCCCGACCGGGCGGTGCTGCTCGAGCAGCCGGGGCCGCCGGCGCTGAGCGACGAGACGGCCGGGCAGGTGCGCGAGATGGTCACCAAGGGCGCCGCCGGTGGCCACCTGTTCTTCTCCTGCGACGACGTCGCGCGGACCCACGCCGAGCTGACCGCGAAGGGGGTCGAGATCACCGAGGAGCCGGTCGACCGGGGCTACGGCATCGACTTCGGCCTGCGCGATCCGTTCGGCAACCACCTGCGCATCGCGCAGATGAAGCAGCCCTGACCCCCGCGCCGGGACCCCCTCACCGCCCTGTACAGTTGCTCCCGGCTCGGACGCACCAGACCGGGCCGGTCCGGGGCTGTGGCGCAGCTGGTAGCGCACCACACTGGCAGTGTGGGGGTCAGGGGTTCGAGTCCCCTCAGCTCCACCCCTCTGACCAGGCTGTTCCTCCTCCGGAGGGGCGGCCTGAGTCGTCTGTGGTGCCAGCGTGGTGGCCATTGGAGCAGATGTGGTGCCCGGTCAGTCCCACAGCGCCTGGCCCATGCGGTTCGCGGCGTCCCGGCCGAGGGTCGGCATCACGTGGCTGTAGGTGTCCGTCGTCGTGCGCATCTGTGCGTGGCCGAGCACCTCCATGACGACTCGAGGGTGCACGCCCTCGGACAGCAGCAGGGTCGCTGTGGTGTGCCGCCCGTCGTGCAGTCGGACCTCGCGCACGCTCGCCTGGCGCAGGAGGGTCTTCCAGGCACGCCAGTCCGACTTGCGCTCGATTGGCCGGCCGTTGGGCTGGGCGAAGACCAGGTCGTGGTCCTCCCAGAGGGGACCGGCGGCGATGCGCTCCTCGAGCTGGGCCGCCCTCTGCGCCTTCAACGCATCTACGAGTTGTGCCGGCAGCGCCAGGTTCCGGCGGCTGTGGTCGGCCTTCGGCTCCTCGTAGACCAGGCCCCGCCCGCTGATCCGGTGCAGCCCGCGCCGGACGCTCAGTGTGCCGTTGGCCAGGTCGACGTCGCTCCACCGCAGGGCGAGCGCTTCGGACTGACGCAGCCCGACGGCCAGCGCCACGGTCCACCGGGCGGCGTTGCGATGCGTCTGCGCGGCGTCCATCACCTTCCTGGCCTCCTGCGCGCTCAGCGGCAGGGCGGTCTTCGGCCGCTTGACCGTGGGCGGATCGACGAGTGTGGCGACGTTGCGGGCGACCTTGGCGCGCTGCGAGGCGACGCGTAGAGCGCGGGAGAGCACCCGATGGGCGCGGAGGATCGAGGCCGGGCTCAACCCCTTGTCGGAGAGCGCGCCGTAGAGGCGTTCCAGGTGTTCCGGTTGCAGCCGGTCGAGCCGGTGGTGCCCAATGCCTGGGCGGAGGTGCAGCCGCACGGTGCTGCGGTAGCTCTCCAGAGTCCGCGCGCGGACCTTCCGGGCCGCGATGTTGTCCAGCCAGTGGTCCAGCCACTCACCGACCGTGGGTGCGCGGCCGGCTGCGTCGATCACACCGGCGTCCCGCTTGGCCTCGATGGCGCGGACTTTGGCGACCACGTCGGCGCGCTTGGCGCCCGAGACGTGGCGTCGGTCGCGTCGTCCGTTCTCCTTCTTGCCCATCGACACGAAGCGGTGCCACCGACCGTCCTCGTCTCGGTAGATGGAGGACTCGCCGCTGGCGCGCTTATTGTTCCCTGCCGTCCGACGCCGCGGAGTCGTGCTGTCTCGTTCCTCGGCGTCCGTCATCGGTCGCTCCCTGCGTCGCTGGTCCAGACTTGGCGTCGAGTGTCGTGGTGCGCGCTGACCTCAGGTGCTGGGAATCCACAGGTCAGGCTCGTTCCACCGGGTCGGAGGTGAGCTCGAACAAGCCGCGTTGGTTCGTGCTGGTTCGCCGGTGTCGGCGCGGGTGAGCCGGAGCGCTCGGCGCGGGAGCCTCGAGCCGACGGACGTAGCGCTCGAGCTCGGCCCGGGAGATCCGGCAGCTGCGGCCGATGTGCACCGAGCGCAGGTCGCCGGCCTTCATCAGGGCGTAGATCGTGGTGCGGCCGACGCGGAGCACCGCGGCGGCCTCCTCGGGTGTGAGCAGCAGCGGGTCGCCGGAGAGCAGGTCCCGAGGTCGCCGCGCGTCGCCCATGTCGCCCTCCTCGTCGGCGGCCTCGTGCGCCGGCGTTCGGCGCGGCAGCCCCACCTGGAGAAGGCGCCATTTTCGGCCGATTGGTGACACTGCACGGCGAAGTTCCTGTTTTTCTCCGGTTCTCTTGCAGTCCGGGCCCTCGATCACCGAGGGGCGGCGTCCTTGGAGTCCCTCGTCCTCCCGGCTTGCTCCGGCGTGTCTCCGGTCTTCCTCCGGTACGTCGAGGGGCTCGGGCGGTGTCATGCGATCGCAGGCGTTCGGGCGGTCGCCGGTCGCACCGCAGGCGTCGAGGGTCCGGCTCGACGAGGTCCGCACGGTCCGGGGCCCGGCGTGCTGGGCTGGGTTGGCGGGCACGGGCACACTGGGCGCGTGCGCTCCGAACGGCTGGGGTTGATCAGCACCGATCCGGCCGGGATGAGTGGCCAGGCGGTGATCGCCGGCACTCGCGTGCCGGTCAGCGTGGTGCTCGACTGCCTTGCCGCCGGCAGGAGCGCCGAACGGATCGCCTCGCAGTACCCGACCCTGACCTCCGAGGATGCGCGCGCGGCCGCCGCGTACGGAGCGCTACTGGCTCGCGAGGAACTGGTGCCGCTCAGCCCTGAGTGAGGGTTGAGCCTTGCGATCGCCGGCAACGTCACCCCGGTCGCAGACCTGCAGCGCCGGACCGACAACCCGATCGACTGCGTACTCGGATACCTCGCCTGCGTGCCCTTCAGCGGCCCATCTCGGCTGCCTCACCGGACAAGATCACGAGCCGACACACCTCATGCACTCAGGACGGTCCAATCCGTTGTAACGAGTAGATGGCGACGCGGGTGACAGGGTGCGGTCGGCTGGCGAACGGCAAGCCACGCGAGGTCACCGGGATGCCTGGGACCCCTCGCGCGGGCTCGGAGCGTCCTCCGGGTAGGGCGTTGCTCGGCCGGAGGGTCACCTGCCGTCCAGCAGGGCCGGGAGCCACGTCGCCCGCGACGGCCAGTGGCGCGCCGGTTGGGGTGACGTCAGGCCGGTCGGGTCGTCACCGCCCCCGTCAGCTTTGTCACCCCCGTTGGCTTCCCGCTCCACGACAACTGTCCCGACGTCACCGTCGACGCCTGTGCCGTACAGGAGCAGTACGGCAGGTCCGGCTCCGGGCAGTCAGGGCAGGTCGGGCGCGCCGCTCCGGCGGGCCCGCCGCCGGTAGGCCTGCAGGACCGGGTCCAGTGCCCGGCCGAGGGCGGGCAGGTCTCGGTCGTAGACGCGCCCGTTGTCCAGTTGACTGGCGAGTTCGTTGAGCAACCTCGGCCAGTCCCGGCGGGTCGGCTCGAGGGGGACACGGATCTCGATCCGCCGCTCGACCACCTGCACCGCCCTCCGGCCGGAGGTCGCCGCGCGGCGCTGCTCCCAGGCCCGATGCCGGCAGGTGGCCGAGCACCACTTCGGGATCGGACCGCGGCTGCGCGGCGTGATCGGTCCACCGCACCATCCGCAGGCCGTCGCGGCGATGCGGCGTTCGGGCCCGTCCGCCGCAGGGTCGGCCTGGTCCGGACGGGGGGGGGGGGCTCTACTGCGTTCTGCTGCTGGCGTTGGCGGCGTTGTTGCTCGCGCGCCCGCCGTCGGGCCCGGTACTCAGGGGTGCCGCTGGTACCCATGCCCCTGAGTGTGCAGGCGGTCCTCCGGGAACCCGTCACCACGAGTTTCCTGCTGGCCTGGATGCACTAGGTGTGACGGCGCGCGATCTTGATTGCTGCACTTGCTGATGAGAACGTCTTCAGTGTCCGGCGACGCCGCGATTACTTGGTGCGGGTAGAGCCCGTAGCTGTGTGTGGCGCGGGGTCCTCGGGTGCCGCTTGATTGCTGCCGTAGAGCGCGTGGGTCTGTATCCCTGGCAGAGGGCCCTCCGGACGTCGATCGGTCGCAGCGGGAGGACCTGAGTTCCGCAGCTGAGCTCGGTTCCTGGTGACGGGACGGCGCGTTTACCCAGGTCGTGGCGGAGGCAGTTCGGCGGGACTCCGGAGTGCCTGGTAACGGAGCTTGGCGCGTAACCGCTTGTC
>NZ_QOHF01000037.1 GCF_003319115.1 Geodermatophilus sp. TF02-6
ATCACGGCCACCGCCGATCTTCGAAGCTTCGCAACTCCGAAGGATCACGCGGTGGCCGCCTTCACGCCAACCCCGAATCCCAGCAGTGCAACTCCCGGGGGGCCGGGAGGTTAAACGACAAGCTGAGTCAGCGCCGTCCACGCGCCGGTGCCGATGTCGGAGCCGTCGATCTCGACGGTGTAGCGGCCGGGAGAGGCGGTGATGCGGCAGTCGGCCGGGCGCCGCCGGGCGGGATAGGTGGCCGCGGCGACGCCGGTGCCGACCAGCCACTGGCCGTCGGTGCGCACGCCGGGCCGCGGGTCCCGTCCGGCCCAGCCGAACCGCTCGGCGCCGGCGCGCAGGCACTCGACCAGCGAGCGCGACGACCAGGGGACGTCGCGCTCCGGGTCGCGCGGCGGCTCGTTGCGGATGCGCAGCTCGACCGGGTCGACGCCGGCCGCGTGCGCGAGCTCGTCCATCGCCGACTCCAGCGCGAACATGCCCGGCGTCTCCCCCGGCGCCCGCATGATCGTCGGCGGCGGGACGTCGAGGCGGGCCAGCCGGTGCGTCGTGCGCCGGTGGGCCGCGGCGTACACGACCCGGGTCGGGGTGGCGGTCTGCTCGGCGAACTCGCTGATCCGCGAGGTGTGCTCGACCACCTCGTGGCTGATCGCGGTCAGCCGGCCGTCGGCGTGCGGTGGCCGACCAGGCTGAACATCTGCTGGCGGGTCAGCTCCAGGACGACGAACCGGGGTGGACAAACCGGGACGCACACGGGCTCAGGTGTCCCTGCGCCCGGGTGGCACCCCAGATGCCGATGGTAGTTTTCTGCCATGCGTGCGACCATCGACGGGGCCGGGCGCCTCGTCGTTCCGAAGGCCCTCCGTGACGCCCTCGGTCTGCGGGCGGGGGACGAGGTGTCGGTGCAGGTGGTGGACGGGCGGCTGGAGATCGAGCCGACCCCGGTGCCCATGCGGTTGGAGACGGCGGACGGGAGCCCGCGGGCCGCGGCTGACGTGGACCTCCCGCCGCTGACCGCCGACGAGGTACGTGCAGCTCTCGAGCAGACCCGACGGTGATCGCCGCCGACACGAGTGTGCTGGTGGCCGCGTGCGCTTCCTGGCACGAGTCCCACCCCCTGGCCCGGGCGGCGCTGCCCGGCGCCCGACTCGTGGGGCACTGCGTGGTCGAGACGTACTCGGTGCTCACCCGGCTGCCGCCGCCCCACCGCATGCCTCGGGAGCTCGCCGCCGAGTTCCTCGATCGGATCGCGGCGTCGGCGCCTCTGACGCTCCCGGCCGAGGAGGTCCGCCGGCTGCCGCAGGTGCTGGCCGACCGCGGCGTCGCCGGCGGCGCGGCGTACGACGCGCTCATCGCGGTGACCGCACTCCACCACGGGGCCGAGCTCGTCTCCCTGGACACCCGCGCGGTGGCGACCTACCGCGCCGTCGGTGCGGCTCATCGACTGCTGACCTGAGCCCCGGCACCACCGGAGTGGATCCGTGCAGGTTGCCTGGACCGTTCCACTCCGCTACGGGTCAGGTCACGTCGTCGGGCGGGGCCGGCCAGCGCGGCACGCCGGCGACCGCGCCGTCCCCCAGGCGTGCGGGAAACCGCGGCGGCCGCCGCTCGAGGAACGACGCGACCCCCTCGGCGGCGTCCGGTCCGGCGCCGAGCTCCACCAGCGCCCGTGACTCGGCGCGGTGGGCGTCCCACGGCGAGGGCGCGCCGAGCATCGACCACAGCAGCTGCCGGGCCGCGGCCACCGCCACCCCGGAGGTGTTGTCGGCGACCTCCCGGGCGAGCTCGAGCGCGGCAGGCAGCAGCTCGTCGTCGGGGACGACGCGGGAGACCAGCCGCCCGCGCAGCGCCTCGGCCGCGTCGAACACCCGGCCGGTGGCCACCCACTCCATGGCCTGGCTGATGCCGACCACCCGCGGCAGGAACCAGGTCGACGCCGCCTCCGGCACGATGCCGCGGCGGGCGAAGACGAACCCGAAACGGGCCGCCTCGGCGGCGATCCGCACGTCCATCGGCAGGGTCATCGTGGCGCCGATGCCGACCGCCGGGCCGTTGACCGCCGCGACCACCGGCTTGCGCAGCGCGGCGAGAGGGAGCGAGGCGATGCCGCCCCAGTCCCGGGGGACGCCGTCCACGGTGCCGCGGGGGACGGGGTCGGGGCGGGCGCCCCGGTCGCGGAAGGTGCCCTCGCCGCCGGTCAGGTCGGCGCCGGCGCAGAACGCCCGCCCGGCGCCGGTCACGACCACCACCCGGACGGCGTCGTCGGCGTCCGCGGCCGCGGCGGCCTCGGCCAGCTCGGCGGCCATGACCGGGGTGAAGGCGTTGAGCCGGTCAGGGCGGTCGAGGGTGATCGTGGCGACGCGGTCGGCGACCTCGTAGCGCAGCTGGGTGGGGCTCATCCGAGGGCGCCGGCGACGGCGAGGCGGGCGACGGCGTCCAGGTGCTCGGCGGCGTCGCCCAGCAGCAGCCGGTCGACCTTGGCCCGCCGCCAGTACAGGTGCGCGTCGTGCTCCCAGGTGTAGCCGATGCCGCCGTGCACCTGGACGCAGGTCTCCGCGGCCCGCTCGAGCACCTCGGCGGCGTGCGCCTTCGCGGCGGAGGCGGCCAGCGGCAGCTCGTCAGGGGCGGCGTCGGCGGCCCAGGCGGCCCACCACACCAGCGAACGCAGCTGGTCCACGCCGACCCAGGCGTCGACGAGCATGTGCTTGACCGCCTGATAGGAGCCGATGCGGCGGCCGAACGCCTCGCGTTCCTTCGCGTAGTCCACGGCCAGCTGCACGGCCGCGTCGGCGGCGCCGAGGTCCTCGGCGGCGAGCACCACCGCGGCCACCTGGCGGGCGCGGGCCCACAGCGCGCCGGCGTCCTCGGCCAGCACCCGCCGGGAGGTCAGCCGCACGCCGGCCAGGCCGCGGGTGGCGTCCAGCGGCCGGCCCGGGGTGGCCTCCCCCTCGCCGACGACGAGCGCGCCGTCGTCCAGACCGAGGAAGAGGGTGGCGCCGGCGGCGTCGATCGACGGGGCGGAGCCGGTGACCGGGCCGTCGAGCACGGCGAACGCCGCCGACCCGTCGGCCAGCTGCGCGGCCAGGTCGGGGTGCTCGGCCAGCAGCACCGCGGCGCGGGCGGCGGTCACCAGCGACGGCCCGGCCAGCACCGCGCCGCCCTGCTCGGCGACGACGGCCAGGTCGAGCAGCGACCCGCCCGCCCCGCCAGCGGACTCGGGCACGGTGATGCCGAGGTAACCGATCCCGGCCAGGGCCTCGTGTCCGGGCTCGACCGGGCCGCCCTCCAGCGCGGCGCGGGCGGCCGCGGGCGAGGCGGAGCCGCGGTAGAAGTCGCGGGCGCCGCCGGCGGCGTCACGCTGGTCGGGGCCGAGGTCGAAGTTCACCGCCGGCCCCCCGGGTCCTTGTCGAGCCGCGGTTCCGGCGGCAGGCCGAGCACCCGCTCGCCGAGGATGTTGCGCAGCACCTGGTCGGTTCCCCCGGCGATGGCCAGGCCCGGGACGTAGCCCTGGGTGCGCTGCCAGGTGTCGTCGCCGTCGGCGGTGGCGGCGTAGACGGCGTCGTCGCCGAGCAGCCGGACGCCGGCGTCGGCCACCAGCTTCGCCGCGGCGGTACCGGCGAGCTTGCCGGCGCTGGCCTCCGGCCCGGGCAGCCCGCCCTGGCTGAGCACGGTGAACCGGCGGTAGCCGGTGTAGCGGGTGGCCAGCGCGGCGACGACCGCCCGGCCGACCGCCTGCCGGGCGAGCACCTGCCGCTCGGGGTCGAGGCGCGGCAGCCGCTCGCGGGCGTGCGCGGCGAGGGTCTCCACCGGCAGGCCCAGGTCGCTGCCCGCGCCGCCGATGGCGACCCGCTCGTTCATCAGCGTGGTCAGCGCGACCCGCCAGCCCTCGCCGGGCTCGCCGAGCCGCTCGGCGTCGGGGATGCGCACGTCGTCGAAGAAGACCTCGTTGAACCCGGCCGAGCCGACCATCTGCCGCAGCGGCCGCACCGTCACCCCGGGGGCGTGCACGTCGACGACGAACATGGTCAGCCCGGCGTGCTTGGGCTTCTCGGGGTCGGTGCGGGTGAGCAGGATGCCGAAGTCGGCGACGTGCGCCAGCGTCGTCCACACCTTCTGCCCGTTGACCACCCAGTCGTCGCCGTCGCGGACGGCGGTGGTGCGCAGCGCGGCCAGGTCGGAGCCGGACGCCGGCTCGCTGAACAGCTGGCACCAGACGTCGTCGGCGCGCAGCAGCCGCGGCAGGTAGCGGGACCTCTGCTCGTCGCTGCCGTGGGCGATGACCGTGGGCCCGCACATGCCCAGGCCGATGTGGTTGACCAACGGCGGCACGCCGGCGCGGGCCAGCTCCTGCTGCACGATGGCCTGCTGCACCAGCGTGCCGCCCTGCCCGCCGTACTCGCGCGGCCAGGTGATCCCGATCAGGCCGGCCTCGTGGAGCACCCGCTGGGTGCGGCGCATCTCGGCCTCGTGCGTCCGGGCGTCGACCACGTCCTCCCCCGCGCCGGCGTGCAGCAGCTCGCCGGCGTGCTCCTCGAGGGTCTTGCGGACGCCGGCCCGGAAGTCGGCCTCCTCGGGGGTGTCGTCGAAGTCCACGGTGCGCACCTCTCCTCGTCGAGCGGGTCCGGCCGCAGCGTGACAGCGGTCACCCGCGGGGGTCAACGAGGGGTCCGCGGCGTTGTTGACCGCCCTCGTCGCCGCGGCCAGCATGACGCGCACCACATCTCCCGAGGAGGTCCGGTGAGCGTCGAGATCCCGCGGCTGCTGGGCCGCGGCATGACGGTGGGCGACCAGCTGGCCCGGTGGGCGCGGCGGACGCCGGACGCGGTCGCGCTTCGCTTCGAGGGCACCGGCCGCAGCTACGCCGAGCTCGACGAGCGGGTCACCCGGCTGGCCCGCGCGCTGGCCGACCGCGGCGTGGGCCCCGGTGACCGCGTCGCCGTCCTCGGGCTCAACGCGCTCGAGGTCTGGGAGGCCTACCTCGCCGGGGTGCGGCTGGGCGCGATCGTCGTCCCGGTCAACTTCCGGCTGGTCGCCGACGAGGTCGCCTACGTGCTGGCCGACAGCGGCGCGACGGCGCTGGTGGTCGACCCCTCGCTGGCCGAGGTGGCGGCCAAGGCCCGCGAGCAGGCCCCCGGCGTGCGCACCGTGCTCACCATCGGTGACGACTACGAGGCGGCGCTCGCCGCGGCCGACCCGACCCCCCTCGACGTCGAGGTCGACGAGGCCGAGCCGGCGTTCATCATGTACACCTCCGGCACGACCGGCCGGCCCAAGGGCGCGGTGCTGACCCACCGCAACCTGCTGCTGCACGCCTTCTGCCAGGTCACCCACCTCGGCGTGGACCCCGGCGACCGGGTCGCGGTGCCGGGCGCGCCGTTGTTCCACATCGCCGGGCTGGCCGGCGGCCTGCCGCCGCTGCTGCTGGGCGGCACCCACGTGATCCTGCGCTCCGGCGGCTTCGACCCGGTGGCCACGCTGGACCTCATCGAGCGGGAGCGGGTCACCAACATCTTCCTGGTGCCGGCGATGTGGGCCGCGGTCGTCGCCGTCCCCGACGTCGCCCGGCGCGACCTGTCCTCGCTGCGGCGCATCTCCTGGGGCGCGGCGCCGGCGTCGACGACGCTGCTGCGCACGATGATCGACACGTTCCCGCAGGCCGAGGTGGTCACCGCCTTCGGGCAGACCGAGTGCAGCCCGGTCACCTGCTTCCTGCGTGGCGAGGACTCGGTGCGCAAGATCGGCTCGGTCGGCACGCCGATGCTGGGCGTCGAGGTCCGCGTGGTGGACGACGACGTGAACGACGTCCCCCGGGGCGAGGTGGGCGAGATCGTCTACCGCAGCCCGATGGTGATGAAGGAGTACTGGGGCAAGCCCGAGGCCACCGCGGAGGCGTTCGCCGGCGGCTGGTTCCACTCCGGCGACCTGGTGCGCCAGGACGAGGACGGCTACCTCTACGTCGTCGACCGCAAGAAGGACATGATCATCACCGGCGGCGAGAACGTGTACTGCGCCGAGGTGGAGGACGTGCTGGCCGCGCACCCCAAGGTCGCCGAGGTCGCGCTGATCGGCGTCCCGGACACCCGCTACGGCGAGGCTCCGCTGGCCGTCGTCGCCCCGCGCGACCCGGCCGACCCGCCGACGCCGGCGGAGCTGGCCGCCTGGTGCCGGGAGCGGTTGGCCCGCTTCAAGAACCCGCGGGAGTACTCGATCGTCGCCGCGCTGCCGCGCAACCCGTCCGGCAAGGTGCTCAAGACGGCCCTGCGGGAGCAGCACCATGCCGGCTCCCTGGTCGCCGACCCGGTCGTGTGAGGCCCATCTCTGTACCTCCGCCGCGGGGCGAGCGGACTGGCCCGGCGCCCGACGCTGGAGGACTTCCTGGCCCGCGTCTCGGCGCGGGAGGACGTGCCGGTCCGCCCCGAGGAGCGGGGCCGCGCTGCGAGCGGCGGCACCTGCCGTAGGGCGACGGGTAGCGGAGGCTGGAAGTACAGGAAACCTGCGCTCCCAGCCTCCGTCACCCGCGTCGGCCGGCCGGGCGCCGGAGACGCCGTACTCGCGGTCGACGACGAAGAACGGGACGCCGCGGATGCCGCCCGCCGGCATTCCGACCGGGGGAGGTCCGTGCGGGTCACGGGCGCGGACCTCCCCCGGTGCGGCTCAGGCGGCCGCCTCCTCATCCTCGAACAGCTCCCGGGAGACGACGCCGGTGTCGGGGTTGTCGGTGAACACGCCGTCGATGCCGGTCGCCCAGAACGCCAGCTGCTCGTCGATCGCCCGGCCGTAGTCGTCAGGCGCGGCGCCCTCGCGCAGGTCGGCCGGCAGGAAGGTGTTCTCGTTGCGGAACGTGTACGGGTGCACGACCAGGCCGGCGTCGTGCGCGTCGTCGACCAGGGACGTCGGCTCGCCGAGGGTGTCGTCGGCCTCGCGCGGGATGACCATGTTCTTGTCCGGCCCGATCCCGTCGGCGTACGCGGCGACCTCGGCCAGCCCCTCGGGGGAGACCAGGTCGGCGTAGTTGCGCGGGTCCCCGGCGGCCACCAGGTCGTAGGGCGCGCCGGTCGGCGACACCAGCTGCACCAGCGGCACGTCGACGACCTCGTCGAGCTGGCGCAGGTTGGTCGTCTCGAACGACTGGAGGAACACCGGCGCGCCCTCGTGGTCCAGCCCGGCCTCGTCCAGGTCGGCCAGCAGCGGCTCCTCCAGCGACAGGCCGATCCCGTCGAAGTAGGTGGGGTGCTTGGTCTCCACGTAGACGCCGATCTCCCGGCCCAGCTCGCGGCTGAGCTCCTCCCGCAGCTCGAGCACCTCGTCGAGGGTGGGCACCCGGTAGAGCCCGTCGTAGAGGGTGTTCTCCTCGCGCGCCTCGGGCAGCCGCTCGACCGCCCGCAGCGTCTCCAGCTCGGCCAGGGTGAAGTCCTCGGTGAACCAGCCGGTCACCTCGACGCCGTCGACGACCTCGGTGGTGCGCCGATCGGCGAACTCCGGGTGGCGGGCGACGTCGGTCGTCCCGGAGATCTCGTTCTCGTGCCGCGTCACCAGCACGCCGTCGGCGGTGCTGACCACGTCCGGCTCGAGGTAGTCGGCGCCCATCCGGGCGGCGAGCTCGTAGGAGGCCAGGGTGTGTTCGGGTCGGTACCCCGCGGCGCCGCGGTGGCCGATGACCAGCAGCTCCTCGGCGTCGGGCCGGTCCGGCTCCTGCGGTGGCGCGGCCGTGGCCGGCCCGGTCAGCAGCAACGGGACGGCGACGACGGCCGCGGCCAGCACGGCGGTGCGGCGGTGGGTGCGTGGCACGGGTCCTCCCCCGGGTTCGGCCGGCGTGCTGCGCCGCCGGCTCCGGCCCGTCGACGGGGACGCCGCCGGGACCGCCGAGCGCACAGCGGGTGACGGCCACCGCGCTGCGGTTCGACACGGTGCCGGACGGGAGCGGGGATGGGCAGGGGGTACTGCGACGGCCCTGCACGCCTGGACGGCGCCGTCGCGGCCGACGCGCTCAGCCCCGCCAGGCCTCGCTGACCCGCTCGGCCACGCGGGCGGCCTGGTCGCGGCCGGCGCGGGCCGAACCGGCGCGGGCGGCGGGGTCGAGCACGTTGCGCCCGATCGCCCGGCGGCTGTCCGCGTCCGGGGCGACGACGGCGACGCGGGCGACCATCCCGGTGACCTGCGCGTCCACGCTGGCCATCGGCCCGACGCCGCGCGGAATCGGCGCGAGGACGACGACGCGGTCGCAGCCGTCGGCGAGGTCGGCGTTGGCCGCCGACCGCATGCCGCCGTCGACGTAGCGGGAGCCGTCGACGGTCACCGGCGGGTAGACGCCGGGCACCGCGCAGCTGGCCGCCACCGCCTGCAGCAGCGGGACGCCGGAGTCGCGGTCGAAGGTGCGGAACTCGCCGGTGTGCGCGTCGACGGCGGTGAGCACCAGCGGCCGGTCGGGCCACTCGCGGCCGACCAGCCGCGAGCCGATGACGTCGAGCCGCTCCTGCTCCGACGGCGTCAGGCCCGCCCGCTCGGCGGCGAGCGCCAGCGCCCCCACCCGGCGGCGGAACGCGACGTCGTCGCCGCGGCTGCGCAGCAGCGCCCACCCGTAGCGGGCCAGCGCCGCCCGCGTCATCCGCGCCGCCCGCTCCTGCGCGGGCGGCTCGAGCTGACGGGCGTAGAGGGCCTCCAGGTCCGCCCCGCTGGTGACCTGGGCGCCGACCACCGAGCCGGCCGACGTGCCGACGACGAGGTCGGCGCCGCTGAGATCGGTGCCCGCCTCGGCCAGGCCGGCGAGGACGCCGATCTCCCAGGCGATGCCCGTGATGCCGCCGCCGCCGAGGACGAGGGCCGTGCGCTGGTCGCTCATCGCCCCATCCTCACCCGAGGTGACGGACGGGGCGGGAACGGTGGTAGCTCGAGCGCTGATCCAGCGCTGACAGCGCTAGAGTGCATGCATGGCGACCATCCAGATCAGGGACGTCCCCGAGGACGTGCACCGCACCTACCGTCGCCGGGCCGCGGAGTCCGGGATGAGCCTGCAGGAGTACCTCCGTCTCGAGCTGGTGGAAGGCGCCCGCGCGCGTACGCCGGCCGAGGTGGTCGCGGAGGTGGAGCGGGAGCTGGCCCGCAGCGGGGGGCAGGGCCTCGGCACGGCGTCCTCGGCCGAGTTCGTGCGCGCCGACCGCGACGCGCGGTGAACGTTCTGGACGCCTCCGTGGTGACCGACGCCCTCGCCGTGTCCGGGCCGGACGGGGACGTCGCACGCCGGGTGCTCGCCCGCGAGTCCTCGCTGCACGCGCCCGCGCTCCTCGGCGCCGAGGTCACCTCCGCGTTGCGGGCCATGGTCGCCCGAGGGCGGTTGCGTCCCGAGGACGCCCGGGGCGCAGCGGCGCGCGCAGCGACGCTGCGGACCCGCCGCTACCCGTTCGAGCCGTTCCTCGGCCGGGTGTGGGACCTGCACGAGACGGTGACCGTGCACGACGCGTGGTACGTGGCGTTGGCCGAGGCGCTCGACGTCCCGTTGGTGACGGCCGACGACCGCCTCCGACGGGCGCCGGGACCGCGGTGTCCGGTGCGCAGCCCCGCCGAGGCGCTGGCCGACGGCTGACCTGCGACACCGGGGCCGGCGCGCGCCCTCCGTGGTCGACACCGGCTGTGAGGTGGGCCACGCTGGAGGCCCCTCGTCCAGGCAGGAAGGACCCGGATGACCGCCACGCAGGCCCCGCCCACCCCCGGCGCGAGAAGCTGGCCGCCCGGCCTACCGCGGTCACTGGACCACCCGGAGGTCCCGGTCGGCTCGATCCTGCGGGCCGCGGTGCGCCGCTGGGGCGACCGGACGGCGTTCGTCGACTCCGACGTCCCGCTCACCTACACCGAGCTGGGCGCCCGCGCGCACGCCGTCGCCAACTGGCTGGCCGAGCACGGGGTGGGCCGCGGCGACGTCGTCGCGGCGCACATCCCGAACTGCCGCCAGTACCCGGCCGTCTACTACGGGGTCCTGCTGGCCGGGGCCACCTTCTCCCCCACCAACCCGCTGCTGCCGGCCGCCGACCTCGCCGCCCAGCTCACCGACGCCGGCGCCCGCGTCCTGGTCACCTGGGACCAGGTGCTGCCGGTAGCGCGCCCGGCGCTCGCGGCCACCCCGGTGCAGACCGTGGTCGTCACCGGCGCGGCGCACATCCTCGACTTCGCCGCCCGCCTCGGCGGCCTGCAGTCCGGCGACGTCGACCTCGCCGACCTGCTCGCCGCAGACCCCACCGACCGGCACCGGGACGCCGGCGTCGACCCGGCCGCCGACCTCGCCCACCTGGCCTACACCGGCGGCACGACCGGGGTCAGCAAGGGCGTCGAGCTGACCCACCGCAACGTGGTCACCAACCTCCTGCAGTCGGCCTGCTGGACGTCGGGGTCACTGCCCGAGCTCGACGCGGCCGGCGACGTGACGCTGCGCCAGGTCCTTGGGCCCGACGAGCACCCGGTCCGGCTCGGCGAGGGCCGGATCATCAACCTGACCCCGTGGTTCCACGCGATGGGCGTGATCGGCTACCTGGGCGGCCTGGTCCTGGCCGGGACGACGACCGTCGTCCACGTGCGGTTCGACCCGGTGCGCTACGTCGCGGACGCCGTCCGGTACCGGGTGACCGGCATCGGCGGCGCTCCCCCGGTGTTCGTCGCGCTGCTGCAGGTGCCCGGCATCGCCGAGGCCGACCTGTCGTCGGTGCGCGGGATCTCCAGCGGCGCCGCCCCGCTGCCCGTGCCGCTGATCGAGCGGCTGCAGGCGCTGCTGCCGCAGGCGGTCATCGGCGAGGGCTACGGGCTCACCGAGGTCACGATGATGGCGACGGGCAACCCGTCGTTCCGCTCGGGCACCCGCCGGGCCGGCACCGTCGGGGTCCCCGTCTTCGACACCGAGGTCAGCATCCAGCCGCTCGGCGGCGGGGCGCCGCTGCCGCCGGGTGAGCGGGGCGAGGTGTGCATCCGCGGCCCGCAGGTCATGCGCGGCTACGCGCACCGGCCGGAGGCCACCGCGGCGGCCATCGACGCCGACGGCTGGTTCCACACCGGCGACGTCGGCGTCCTCGACGCGGAGGGCTACCTGGCGATCGTCGACCGCACCAAGGACATGCTGCTCTACAAGGGCTACAACGTCTTCCCGCGCGAGCTGGAGGAGATCCTGTTCGGCGTGCCCGGGGTGGCCGGCGCGGCGGTGGTCGGCCGGCCCGACGAGGAGGCCGGCGAGCTGCCGGTCGCCTACGTCGTCCGCCGGGACGACGACGCCGGTGCCGCGCTCACCGCGGAGGCGGTGATGGCCGCGGTCAACGACCGGGTGACGCCGTACAAGCGGCTGCGCGACGTGGTCTTCATCGACGCCATCCCGGTGTCGGCGGCGGGCAAGGTGCTCAAGCGGGAGCTCGCCGCCCGGGAGCGGACGGCCGTCCGCGGCGGCTGACCGGCGCGCGTCCGCTCACCCGGACGGGTGCGGTGCGCCGCCGGCGGGCTCACTATCGTCCGCGGGGTGGACAGCGGGATGACCGAGCACGCCGGGGTCCAGCTGGCCCACGTCGAGCAGTCCCCCACCCGCCAGGTGTGGCGGCGCGTGGTCTTCGCCGCGGTGGTGCTGACGTTCACCGTGCTCATCGTGTGGCTCGACCGCGACTCCTACCGGGACGGCGACCAGGTGGGCATCGGCCTGCTCGACGCGGTCTACTACTCCACGGTCACGCTGTCCACGACCGGGTACGGCGACATCACGCCGGTCACCGACGGCGCCCGGCTGGTCAACATCCTGGTCATCACGCCGCTGCGCATCCTGTTCCTGATCGTCCTCATCGGAACCACCCTCGAGGCGCTGACCGCGCGCTCGCGGGAGGAGTTCCGCATCCGACGCTGGAGGTCCCGCGTGCGCCAGCACGTCATCGTGTGCGGCTACGGCACCAAGGGCCGCAGCGCGATCCGCGCCCTGCAGGCCACCGGCACCCCGCTGGAGCAGATCGTCGTCGTCGACCCCGAACCGCGGGCCGTCGACGAGGCCAACTCGGTCGGGCTGCACGGCATCGTGGGGGACGCCGGGCGCACCGACGTGCTGCGCCGCGCCCACGTCGAGCGCGCCCGGGCGGTGATCGTGGCCGCCAACCGCGACGACGCCTCGGTGCTGATCACGCTCACCGTGCGGCAGCTCAACCCGAACGTGCTGATCACCACCAGCGTGCGCGAGGAGGAGAACGCCAACCTGCTGCGCCAGTCCGGTGCGAACATCGTCATCACCACGTCGGCGACCTCCGGCCGGCTGCTGGGCCTGTCCCCCGACAGCCCGCGGGTGGTCGACACCGTCGAGGACCTGGTGACCGGCGGGCACGGCCTGGACCTCAAGCAGCGGCGGGTCAGCGCCGGCGAGGTCGGCCTCGACCCGCGGCAGCTGCGCGACATCGTACTGTCGGTGAGCCGCGGTGGGCGCACGCTGCGCTTCGACGACCCGCTGATCGGCACGCTGGAGGCCGAGGACGTGCTCGTCGTCGTCCGCTCGCACCCCGCCGGCGGGCACGTCGCGGTGGTCTGAGAAAGGACCCCTCTGCCCCCCACCGCTCGCAAGCTCGCGACGGGACCCTACAGAGGGGCCGCCCCCTGCCCCACCGTAGAAGGACCCCGTCCTCCCCACCCCTCGCGAGCTCGGGGCGGTGCCCTGGACGGGGCCGCGGCGGGACCCTGGACGGGGCCCTTCCGCCTGCAGGGGGGGCCGCCGGGATCAGCCGACGGTCACCACGACCTTGCCGGTGGCCGGGCCGGTCGCGCAGCAGCAGGCGTCGTCGACCCGGTCGAGGGGGAACGCGCGGTGCACGGTGGGGCGCAGCCGGCCGCCGTCGACCAGCGCGGCGAGGTGGGCCAGGTCGGCCGGGCGGGCGCTGGTGCGCACCGCGGCGAAGGAGGACCCGCCGCGCCGCAGCCGGTCGGGCACCAGCTCGCGCGGCGTGTCGGGGCCCACGCCGCGGGTGGTGACGAACACGCCGTCGTCCTCGAGCAGGCCGCGGGCGGCGCCGAAGGTCAGCCGGCCCGGGACGTCGAGGACGACGTCGAAGCGGCGGCCGAGGGCGGTGACCTCCTGCTCCCGGTAGTCGACCAGCATCGACGTGGGCACGGCCGAGACCTTCCGGGACGAGGACGTCGCCTACGCCACCCGCATCTGGCAGGCGGGGGTCAGGCCGAGCTGCACGTCTGGCCCGGCGGCTACCACGGCTACTTCCTCTTCGCGCCGCAGGCGCAGATCTCCCAGGAGACCGTGGCCGCCCGCGTCCGCTGGCTGCGCCGGCTGCTGGCTCCGTGAGCCCGGCGCTGGGGCCCGCTGCGGCAGGCCCCAGCACCGATCCCGGGCGGCCTCCAGTCGGCCGTCTCGTCGCTCAGCGGTGCAGGTCCACCGCGACGACACCGGGGACGGCGAGCAGCCGCTCGGCGAGGACGGGCAGCTCCTCGGGCGGAGCGGGTTGCGCCTTCATCTCGATGCGGCGGGATCCGTTCTGCTCGGTGGTGACGCCGGTGACGGTCGCGTTCGGCAGGACCCCGGTCACGGCGGTCAGCACGGTGCTGAAGGGACTCTCATCGACGGTGAGCAGGACGAGTTGGCCGCGCCGACGGGGGAACGCTGCTGCCTCGACCCGTTTGAGCCCGGCGGTGACGACGAGGGCGATCACGGCAGCGAGCAGCGCGGGGCCGTAGAGGCCCAGGCCACTGGCCAGCCCGAGCGCTGCTGCCGCCCACAGGGTGGCGGCGGTGGTCAGGCCGCGGACCGTGGTCCCCTCGCGGAGGATGGCGCCACCGCCGAGGAAGCCGATGCCGGAGACCACCTGCGCGGCGATCCGCGTGGGGTCGGCGTGGACGATCTCGGTCCCGGTCAGCGTGAACAGCGCGGCGCCCAGGGAGACCAGCGCGTGGGTGCGCAGCCCGGCAGGTTGTGCCGACAGCTCGCGCTCGATGCCGAGTGCACCGGCCAGCAGCACCGCCATACCGAGCCGGGCCACGACGACGAGCCAATGGGTCTCCACCAGCCACCCTCCTGCAACCGATCGACGTGGGGAGCTGGCAGCATCCTCGGCCAACGACAGGAGCGCTTCCCAGCTCGGCCCACCGGGCAGACGAGCCCGCCGTCACACCGAGTGGCCGGCGTCCGCGTCTGCACGTGATCCTGGGGGCATGGATCTCCACCTGATCCGTCATGGCGAGTCGGTGCCGAACGTCGAGCCGGTCATCGGGGGCATGCGCGGCGATGCCGGCCTGACCGACCGTGGGCGCGAGCAGGCCCGGTTGCTCGAGCAGCGGTTGCGCGCCGAGGGGTGGCAGGTCGACCAGCTCTACTCCAGCACGTTGCCCCGAGCCCGGGAGACCGCGCAGTACGTCTCCCGGGCGTTGGAGTTGCCGGTGCAGTTCGAAGACGACCTACAGGAACTGCGACCGGGCGCGGCTGACGGGCTGACCGTCGCCGAGTGGCGGACCAGGTATGGGGGGTTCGACGGGCCGATGGCGGACGACGACCCGTTCCGCGCGTTCTCCCCGGGGGGCGAGAGCTGGGCGGGGTTCCTGGTTCGGGCCGGCGGTGCCCTCGCCCGGATCGCCACCCGGCACGCGGGCGAGACGGTGGTGGCGGTCTGTCATGGTGGCGTCATCGAAGCGTCGTTCTACCTGGCGTTCGGTATCGGCGGCACCGGCAACCGGGTGGCGTTCGCGCCGTTCAACACCGGCATCACGCACTGGCGGTACGAGCACGGCGGAAGCGGCCGGCGGCGGTGGACGCTGGTCACCTTCAACGACGCCGGTCACCTGACCGGCACGACGCAGCCGGCCGAGCCGCCGCACGAAGCGGTCCCCCTGCCGTCGGACGACACCTGACCCTGCGGGGATCTCGCAGCATCCCGTCGGAGACGTCGATCCCGACCACGGAGGCGGCCTCGGACAGGTCGGTGACGGCTGTGGCGGCCAGGCCGGTGCCGGTGGCGACGTCGAGCACGAACCCCTGCTGGGGGCCGAACAGCCGCGCGGCTGCTCGGCGCCTGCCAGTGGTGCATGGCGCTGGTGTCGTAGGTGTCGGCGCGCCGGTTGGACTCGGCAGCGATCCACCGGGTGTCCCGTCCGCTCGGCATGACGCCATCGTCGCCCTCCGCTGGCGGTGCGTCGGGTGCGGGCGTGGGCGAGGCGGTAGGAGGTGGTGCCGGTCTCGCTGATGGTGCCGGCGAACGTCGAGCGGTCGACGATGGCGGCGCCTCTCCAGCCTGGACTTCGGGGAGATCCCGGCCTTCGGGGAGGACCCCCGGTGGAGGTGCTTCGACACCACGCCCACGCGCGCTCGTCGCGCCCGGAGACCGACAGCCCTCGGCTCGACTCGACTGGTCACCGGCCGAGCAGCGGTCATCCGTCTGCTGACGTGGTCCACCTACCTGACAGCACGGAGGAGTTCGGCGAGGCGTTCCCCGATGACCGAGATGCCGGGTGCCGGTTCGCGGTCGAAGAAGGGCTTCTTGTGGCGGTGGAGCAGTTTCTCCCCATCGCGGGACCAGGAGAAGCCGGGCTTCCCGAGAAGTGCGCGGAAGACCGCGTCGACGCCGTCGGGGTGACGCTGCACCAGGCGGCGGATCGCCAGCGGCGAGACCGACTCGTCGCGGAGGTACTCGTCCAGCTGGGCGAGGGTGGCGCGGTCGCGGACCGGTGTCGGATCGGCGAAGAGGGCGTCCAAGCGGCCGAAGTCTCGGTAGAAGTTGAGCCCTTCGACGTCGTCGTAGATCAGTGCGACGCTGTCGGCGTCCAGCAGCTCGTCGGGTAGTCGCCCCATCTCCTCGGGTGGAGGGCCGCTGGCTGCGGGACGCCGGGCCGCTCTGCCCTCGAGATCCGCCGTGGCCTTCTGCTGCAGGCAGCGGAAGTGCTCGCGCAACGTCTCCTGCGCCTCGTGCGGGGGCAGGACGACGAGGTCGGCACCGACCTGCGCGATGAAGTCCGCGCGGTGCTCGGACTGGAGCTCCCAGGCTTGCCGCAGCAGAGCCGGGTTGCGGCGCAGCAGCTCCGGGTGGCCGGCGATCTCGTCGGCGGCGATCTGGGCGATCTCGCGGCGTGCGGACTTGGGGAACGCGCCGAAGTGCCCGCTGACCAGCCAGGCGTCGGTTGCCGGGTGCACCGGCACGATGCGGCCGATGACGAACATCCCCTTGCGCAGCCCGGCGAACGCCCTGCGCCCCATGTTGGAGTAGACGCGGTAGACGACGTCGTCCAGGAGGTTGTGGAGCCTCATGGCCTCGCCATCGAGCCCGTCGACCTCGAAGCACCCCTCGACGACGTCGCGCCAGCCGAGCACCATCTCCCGCTCGTCGTCGGCCAGCGGCGGCCGTCGCTCCGCGACGAACCGCTCGACGACGGTGCGCCCGTCGGAGAGTCGGTGTTGCAGCGCGAAGTGGTCGATGGTGCTCACGGCAGTGCCCTCGTCCAGGTAGCCGTGACGATCGGCGGCGTCGATCAGCAGCGTGTTCAGCCGCCTCGCAAAGCGAGGGCGCTGGGCGAAGGCCACCAGTTCGCCCTTGAGATCCGCGGCGCGGGCGATGAGGTCGTCGACCGACGTGTCGCCTGACGACACGGGATCGACGGCTGGTGCGGTCCGCCTCCTCATCGCATCAACGCTAGCCACCAGGCGCACTGGCACGGTAGGACCACTCGACGATGTCTGGGTGTGGACGGCGATCTCCGGTCGAGGGGGACGGCAGGTCTCGCGGAGGGAGTTTGCGCGTCTCCGCACCGTCACGGCCATCTGCGGTCGGAGAACGCCCGGTTGGTGCGGCTGCCGCCCGGCCGAACTCATCGCGGGGAACGGTCGCTGCGCATCGTCACCCCGGGCAATACGGGATACACCAGGCCCGTGGCCAAGGTGATGGTGTCGTTACCCGACGACCTGCTCCGCCTCACCGTTTCCGAGGACCGGGATCGTGAGCGTGCAGCCCTCGTCGACTCCGAGGTGCAGTGTGCAGGTGCCCCTGGCGTCGGTGTGGTAGCCGAGCGGGAACTGCCCGTGCACTGGGTCGCGGTCGTGGAACCAGTGACCCTGGAAGTCGAGGCGCAGCTCGTCGCCGGCCCGGAAGAGCGTGGCCGAGGGGAGCAGGCCGATCCGCAGCGTCACCTTCTCGCCGTCGGCGAGCGGTTCTCGTGTGGTGTGCGGGTGGTGGGGCAGATAGGGCAGCGACCGCTCGGGATCCTCGGCGCGATGTGAAGCCAGGAGCATCCCGTGGGTGACCAGGTCGCCCTGGAAGCCGTAGGAGCCCTCGAAGGGGACCTCCTTGCCGTCGCGGAACTTGCGGATGCCGGCGACGACCGGGAAGTCGTCGGCCCCAATGATGGACAAGGTCAGGGTGAGCAGCATCGGCCCGACGACGTTGGTGTCGCTGGCGAACCGGTAGGTGAAGCTGGCCCGGCCGCTGCGACCGTGGAGCGAGATCGCCTCGTCATCCGGTACCGCCGGCATCCCCGGACGAGCCTCCTCCAAGGTACCGGCCGCCCGCCGCCCGCCGGCGCGGCAGCGCAAGGTCTGCCACTCGGTCTGCGGAGGGGGCCAGCTGGTGACGTGGCGCACCTCGGCGACGGTGGTGCGGTCCTCACGGATCTCCACGCGGACCGGCGGCTGCTCGGTGATGCCGGTGTCCTCGCCCTTGAGGAAGTGGTCGAAGAACCGGGCTTGGGCGTCCAGCCCCTCTGCCGAGTAGTAGGCCTGCCACTTGGGCCGACGGTGCGTGTAGAGCCACTTCTGCGCCGATCCGATGCGGCGGAACCCCTCGAATGAGCCTCTGGAGTGCAGGTTGTGGTCGGAGAAGCTACCGCAGACCAGGGCCGGGACCTCGATGGCCTCGATGTCGCGGTTGCACGCGGCATACCACTCGTCGAAGAGGGTCGATCGTGCACCTCGCGTCGCAGGTCGACCTTGCCGTGAGCCAGCTGCTTCAGGATCGTCCCCCACACCGTGACGAACCCGTTCTCGAGGATTCCGCCCGGTCGGGCCCAGTCGCGGTAGAGGTCGGTGAACCCCTCCCACGGGCAGATCGCGGCCAGGTGGGGCGGGCGGGCTGCGGCGCCCATCCACTGGCTCATCGCGAGGTACGAGACGCCGGTCATCCCCACCCGCCCGGTTGACCACGGCTGCTGGGCCGCCCACTCGACGAGGTCGTAGATGTCCGAGCCGTCCTGCTCGGAGAAGATCTCGGGCTCGCCCTCGGACGTCCCCCACCCGCGCAGGTCGGCGTTGACGACGACGTAGCCCCGCTCGACCCAGCGCGCGGGATCGGGCCCTTCCCACGTGGTCCACGCCGAGTGCGTCAAGGGGGCGCTGCGCATGAGGTGGTAGAAGATCGGCGTGCGGTAGCCGTGCTGGGTTTTGTGGTGCAGGGGCAGGTCGTCCTTGCCGTACGGGTGCGCGCACAACAGCACCGGGTGACGCTCGCCGTCGTCCGGTCTGAACACGTTGACGCGCAGCCGGATGCCGTCGCGCATGGATACCGGTACGTCCCAGTCCACGGTCGCGTCGCCGGGCGGGTCGGTGATGGTGATGTCCGGGTGGACCAGGCGCTCCAGCGTTGACAGGGCGCGAGCCCACGAGCCGTCCTCGTCGCGGACGGCCTCATCGATGAACTCTACAGCATCGCTATGAGTCATAGTGAAACGCTACTGCTAGGCTGGGTCGGTGGCCAGTGCTCCTCCGGCGAGACCCGCGCGCATCGCCGAGACCCGCCAGAAGCGGGCCGGTGAGGCGATGCGTCAGCGCTCTCGAGAACGGCTCGTCCTCGCTGCCGCCGAGGTCTTCGCGGAGCAGGGCTATGCCGGCGCCACCGTGACCGCGATCGCCGAGCGGGCGGGGGTCTCGTTGCGGACCCTCTACACCGCCTGGGGCAGCAAGCGTCGGCTGCTGCGCGCCTACGTGGAGTACACGATGACCGGCTCGCCGACGGCCGTCACCGAGGGGACCTGGGTGCCGCAGCTGCAGCGCCTGCTCGATCCCGAGTCGCTGGCCGACCCGCAGGCGCGCATGCGGCAGGTGGCCAGGATCGTCCGGGAGATCGCCGAACGGATGGGGCTTGCCTGGCGGCTCGTCCGGGACGGCGCCGCCATCGACCCCGGCGTCGCCGAGGACCATGCCGAGCTCGAGCGGCTGCGGCGACGCAGCATGGCCGGCCTGCTCGAGGGCATCGACGAGGGCAGCCTGCGGCCGGGACTGACCCTAGACCGCGCCATCGACACGACGCTCGTCATCGCCAGCCCGAGCGCCTACGAGACGCTCGTGCACCCGGGCGGCTACTCGATGGACGAGTTCGAGCGCTGGGTCGGCGACACCCTCATCACCGCGCTGCTCGCCGATCCCCGCCCATAGGACAACGGTCTGAGAGACACCTGGCGCAGGCGTCACCAACGATGCCGATGACGACACTCGACTTCTCTTACCTCGCACGTGGACCGCCCCGGCAAGGTCGGGAGACTCGGGGGGTTGAGGCCCCGACCGCTTGTCGGGCGGGGCTTTGACCGTCATGGGCCTGCTCCGCGTGGAGCTTTCCGTCCCCGATGAGCTGAAACCCCTTGCCCCCCCGCCGCGGGCGCCGAGGTGGTCATCGCCAGCGTGCACTGCTGTACCGAGTACACCACCGACCCCACCGCGGCCCAGGCCGCCATCGCCCAGGCGCTGCTGGCCTCCCCCGACGTCGACCTGGTGATCGGCCACCACGCCCATGTCGTGCAGCCCTTCGAGCAGGTCAACGGCGAGTGGGTGGCCCACGGACTGGGCAACCACATCGCCGAGCAAGATCTGCTGGCCACCCACGACTCGGTGATCGCCCGCTTCACCTTCACCTGCGGCCCGGACGGCCACTACGCCGTCACTACCACCGAGGCGATCCCCACCCACATCGAGCACCAAGGCCAGGGCTTGGTCGTGCTCCCCACCGGTCCCGGCGATTCCGCCTGCCAACGAGTCGCCGATGTGGTTGCCCGTCGCGGCGCCGCTGCCGCCGGCCTGACCATCACCGAGCCATGAGCAGGTGTCGGTCAGGTCGTCGCCTTCGGATCATCAGCGTTGGTCTCGGCGTTCAGTGCCTCGTGTCGTCGCCGTGCCTGCCGCCCGACGCGCCACGGCACCCTGAGCAGACAGCTGCTGCAGGGCGCCGTGACGGCGGCTCGGCACAGGCTGGTCAGATGTTGACGCCGCGTTGACGCAGCCAGGAGGCGGGGTCGATAGCGCCTGGAGCGTGGATCTCGAAGTGTAGGTGGGAGCCGTTGGCGTTGCCGCGGTTGCCGACGGTGGCGATCTGCTGGCCGGCGGCGACGTGGTCACCGACGTTGACCACCCAGGTGTCGATGTGCCCGTACCAGGCGATGGTGCCGTCGTCGTTGTTGACATAGACGGCCTGGCCGAAGCCCCCAGGGTCGCGGGGACCGGCAGCGGTGACCGTGCCCGCCGCGGCGGCGTACACCGGGGTGCCGATGGAGGCGGCCAGGTCGATGCCGTTGTGGGCACCGGAGCTGTAACCCTGCGTGAGGCGGCACGCCGGGCACGGGTGGGCGTACTCGCCGGTGGACACGCTGGTCGCCGGTGCCGGTGCCGGTGCCGGTGGTGGGGCTTCGGCGTACCCGGACCGGTCGCGGCCCGGGCCCCAGGGGGCCTCGGCCTGGGCGACCGACTGGCCGACGCAGGCGAAGACCAGCGAGCACGCGCCGATGGCCAGCGCACGGTGCAGCCGGCGGTGCCGACCCGGACGCAGCCGCGGCAGCCGGCCCACCGGTGTGGCCCCTTCCTCGGTCCAGGAATCAGCGGCGACCGGCGTGGTCGGGTAGGAGGCAGTAGGCATGAAAGAACTCCAAGGATGGATTCACGAATGGGTTCACCGGCAGCCGTCATCACCGACGGCCGCCGATGGCGGATGGGGGATCAAGCAGCGGCACCAGGCCTGGTCCAATGGCCTGGTCACGCAGCCGCTGCCCTCAGCCGGGCGCGCGGCACCCACCTGAGGGCCGGCCGACCGATCAGGTGGGTGCAGTCCGGTCAGACGCCGTGTGGCGCCGGCGGAAGAGGGTGTGCGGCGGCTGCGGCGACCTAGATGAGCAGCCGGACGACGCGGTGTCTCAGACTGCGGTTGTTTGGGGGCGCTGGACGGGCCCAGGGGCGCACCATGCGGTGGCTCTCCGTTCTCCCAGGGCCGCCTACCGGGTTAGCTGACGGGTTCGGGCGGGGATCAGGCCCTACCCACCGCCGAGCCTGGCTCGGCGGATGGGACTCACCCCAGTGATACGGGTTGGGTCCCCGGCTCGCCCCACCGGGGCGGGTGCGACTCGGCGGCATCCGGCGCAGGCTTCCCCTGGTGGGGATGACACGACCGGCCGGACGCAGACACCCTAGAGATGTCATGGTTCTGTGACAATCACGGGGCCAAGAGTTTGGGAAGTCTTGTGGCTCCGGCCGGCGCGTCAGGCGGATGACGGCGAGGCGACCCGATGACCGACAGTCCAGCAGCCCGACTCGATCGTGCTGCGGCGGACGTCCATGCCGCGCTGGTAGCGGCCGCTCGGAACGGCCAGACGGTCTACTACGAGGACCTCTTTGCCTTGACGGGCGCGCAGCACCCCGCCCTGAGCATGCCCACCTCGGCGTCCCTCAGCCGCGTACTCAACATCATCGCGGCCGACTGCGCCGCGCGGGGCGAGCCGGACGTGACAGTGCTTCTGCGGCGCCAGGACCAGTGCCTCACCGTCGCCGAGCGCACCAGCACGGCCGAGACAGTGTGGTCGTGGTGGCGCGAGAACAGGCAGCGGTGACCCCAGCCGGCAGCGCTGCCCTCGGCAACCGAGTCACCGGGCGGGAGAACGGGCGCGGTCGCCGGGACCGACGAGCAACGGGTGCGGGACTTCATCGATGCGGTCTGAAGGCAGGACTTGGACGCGCTCAACCGGTAGTGGACCGCCGATGCGCATGGGCCACATCGCCCCGCCCGGACACGACGCCTGACTGGGCGCACCGCACCGGGCCACTGGGGCTTCGCCGCGGCACTCTCCAAGGCGTCGATCATCGTTGTGCAGCAGGTCACCGAGGCCGAGAAGGTCGCAACCTCACTGTTACCCCAGCACGGCATACCCGGGAGTCCGGAGGCGTCCCGGCCACACGCAGGCATGGGGAGGCATGAGGACGTGCAGGGCCCATCGGCGTGCAGGGAGGGATGAGCGCGCTGGTCGATGGGGACACCGGCCGCGTGCTCGCGTGGTCGACGGCTCCCTCAATCAGCGGCATGGGTGGGGCTACCGCTCCACAACAAAGGCGATCTTGCAGTTCACCTTGTACATGGTGAGGTTGCCGTTCTCATCGACGTCGGCGTTGCTGCTGATCACCTCGACGCCGCGGATGTTTCGGACGGTTTGCGCCGCTGCTTGGACGGCGGTGCGTACGGCGTCACTGAAGGAGTTGGGCGAACTGCCCACGATCTCGCTGATCCGGACAACCGCTCCAGGAGTGTGTTCCTGCTGCTCAGACATGTTTCCTCCGGATGTCATCAGCACGACTGCGCGTCGTGTCACTCCCGGAACTACTCCGCACCACAGCATCCCAAACCTCTTTGAGCGCCTGTCGTGCCTCGTAGTAGCGCCCGCACCGGTCCGAGGCGGCCACGGCGGGTCTGTCAGACCCGGGGTGCGCACCCCGTTCAGCCGCCACCCGGCTCTCCGCCTTTGTGCTGGCTGCCCGGTGATCTGCGGGACGCGCGGTGAGGTGATGCCGCCACGAGACACCGCCAACGGGTCACCCTGGGACACCTGCCGTCCGTCGCTCCAACGCCTGAGCCATGGCTTGGACAGGGGCATCCTCGGGGATGGGGCCGTCGGCTGAAGCTCTGCGCTTGGCGAGTGGCGTCGGGCGATGCATCGACCCGTTGGGAAGAACTTCACCATCACCGCGCTGCACAGCGGAGTGGGTGACCGAAGTGATCCGTCAGCGTTCGTTGTGTTGGTGCGTGGACGCTGGTTAGTGTGCGGCGTCACACCTCGCGGACGGCGTAGCCCGATTAAATTGCGGGCTGCCGTTCTTCGTTGAGCTCCCCGCGCGCCGCCGGCTCCACCAGGTGGTAGGGGCCGCTTCGAGCCGTCCTGCGACGTCTGGCCCCGAGCCACGGGCGCATCAACACGAGTGCTCCACCGGTGTCGGCTTCTGCCGGAGGAGCAGAAAGGACGCGGTCATGACAGGTCCCGACTCACCGGGCACTGACCCAGACAGGTCGACGGCGGCCCGCATGCACAGGGACGGCGTCACACGCGACGCCACCGAGTTGGATCACGGGGGCCCGGCGCTCGACTCACCCCCGGCAGCTGCCGGCGTCGCAAGAAGGTCTTTGATACCCGAGATCAACCGCCGGCGCGTCCTGCAGCTCGGGGCCGTGGGCCTGCTCGGTGCCTCCCTCGGTAGACCGGCGTGGGCGTGGGCGCAGACATCCGGCGCGACCGGGGTGGATGCGGCGCTGGCCGAGCCGGAGACGATCCGGAGCGCGAACGGTTTCCTGCGGGTGGAGCTTGAGGTCGCCGAGACCTCCCTGACGGTCGGCGGTCGACCCGCGGTGATGCTGACCTACAACGGGACGGTTCCCGGGCCCACGATCCGGGTGCGCCCCGGCGACCGACTGCAGGTCCGGCTGACCAACCGGCTGGCCGTCCCGACCAACCTGCACACGCACGGGCTGCACGTCTCCCCGGCCGGCAACGGGGACAACACCTTCGTGCACGTGCACCCGGGGGAGTCCTTCGATTACGAGTACCAGCTGCCCGACGACCACCCACCGGGGCCGTTTTGGTACCACCCGCACGAGCACCACCTGGTGGCCGACCAGATCTGGAGCGGCCTGTACGGCGGCATCGTGGTCGAGGACCTCGAGGAGGTCCCGGTGTCCCGGGACCGCGTCCTGGTCATCTCGGACACCACCCTTGACGCCTCCGGGCACCCGCAGCAGGTCTCCGACAAGGAACGGATGATGGGTCGCGAGGGGCAGCTCATCCTGGTCGACGGGCAGCTCCGGCCGACGCTGACCGCACGTCCCGGAGAACGGGAGCGGTGGCGGATCGTCAACGCCTGCACGTCCCGCTATCTCCGGCTGCGGCTGGACGGCCAGCGGCTGGACCTGCTGGCCACCGACATCGGGCGGCTCCCCGAGCCCCGCAGGGTCGAGGAGATCGTGCTCTTCCCCAGCAGTCGGGCCGATGTGCTGGTCAGCGCCGTGCCGGGGGTCAGCGCGCTTGAGGGGCTGGCCATCAGCCGCATGCGGAGCAGGGAGGGCGGTGCCCCCTCGGGGGCTCCGGGAGCGCTCGCGACCTTCCAGGTCAGCGGCAGCCCCGTCCCTGCCCTGCCGCCGGTGCCGCCGTATCCGGAGCACCCGGACCTGCGCGGGGCGCAGCCTGCAGCCCGGCGCCAACTGGTCCTGGCCATGGGCGAGGGCGGCAGCAGGGGCACCGATGACGGCGCCGCCCACGGCACGGGCGAGAGCGGGGTATTTGCCTCCATCGACGGCCGACCGTTCGACCCGGACCGCACCGACCAGGTCGTCCACCTGGGGACGGTGGAGGAGTGGACCATCCGGAACCACTCGGGCATGAACCACCCGTTCCATCTACACGTGTGGCCCATGCAGCACATCTCGACGGACGGCCGGGCTGTGGGACCGATCGTCTACCTGGACGTCGTGGACGTCCCCGCGGGTGGGGAGGTCACCGTCCGCATCCCGTTCGAGGACTTCGCCGGACGCACCGTCTATCACTGCCACATCAACGACCACGAGGACGGCGGAATGATGGGCGTCGTCGAAGCCAGAGCGGGCTGACCGTTCGCTACGAACTGGCTCTTCCCGGTTCCTGGTGAACGATCCCGCTGAGAGGGGTGTTCACGCTGCCATCCGGGCGGCGCTGGCGAGCAGGATACGAGTGCGGCAGTGGGTAGGGTTCCAGTAGCCGCGGCCGGTCCGCTTGATCTGCTTGGTACCGGTGTTGGCGCCTCGGTGCGGGCGTTGGTGACACCGGTGACGATGGACACCTCGATGGCCTCCCACCAGGCGTCGATGGTGGCCCAGAGCCGGTCGGTCTCAGGCATGTTCACGGCCAACACGAACGCCCTGAGCCGCATCTTCTGCTCCTCGACCTCGGCCGGCGAGCTGCTGGCCAGCAGCCGGCGCAGCTGCTCTTTGACGCCCCAGGCGGCGCCGATCTCATCGGTCGGGTCGTCGGCGCGCAGAGTGGCCTTCAGCCGGGCCAGCGCCGCCGCCGACAGGGTGTTGCCGGCGCGCAGCAGCAGCCGCCATGTGGACTTCGCGATTGTGTTGTCTCAGCGGTCAAGTCCGCTGACGTGGTGTATCGAAGGCGATTGCACCGCGTGATCTTTGCTGGGTTGGTCAGGCGCTGAGCGCCGGGATGGTCGGGGCGTTCACCTCCTCGGTGGTGGGCTGGTCGGTGGTGT
>NZ_QOHF01000038.1 GCF_003319115.1 Geodermatophilus sp. TF02-6
CCCCGTCTCGCAGATCTCACGCTGGACATCAACGGTGTCGAGCGAGCAGGGCGATGACGAGGCGGCACCTCGGGCGCATCACCGACCCAACCAAGATCGGTGACGGATGGATGGTGCACCAGTGAGCGGCACCACCACCGGGCTCGCCGAGCACCGCGAGGAGGGCGCCTTCGCCACCCTGCGCCGCGGCCTGGCGATGATGCCCGAGTTCCGCCGCGGCCTGCCGCTGACGTTCCTCCTGGCCCTCGTCGCCACCGCCGGGCGGGTCGTCGTCCCGATCGCCGTCCAGCAGGTGATCGACCGCGGGCTGGCCGGCCCCGGCAGCCCGGACCTCGACCTGGTCCGGCACCTGGTGCTCGTCTGCGCCGCCGTCGTCCTGCTGACCGCCGTCGCGGTGTACCGGATGAACGTCCGGCTGTTCCGGACGACGGAGACCGCGCTGGCCGGGCTGCGCTCGCGGGCCTTCCGCCACGTGCACGACCTGTCGGTGCTGCACCAGCAGGCCCAGCGCCGCGGCTCGCTGGTCTCCCGGGTGACCAGCGACGTCGACCAGCTGTCGACCTTCATGCAGTGGGGCGGCGTGCTCGGCGTGGTGAGCCTCGGTCAGCTGCTGGTGGCGACCGTGGTCATGGCGGTCTACTCCTGGCAGCTGACCCTGGTGGTGCTGGTCTGCTTCGTGCCGCTGGGGTTCGCGGTGCGCTGGTTCGCCGCGCGGCTGGCCGTGGTCTACGGCGTGGTCCGCGAGCGGGTGGGCGAGGTGCTCGCCGCGGTCTCCGAGTCGGTCGTGGGAGCGCCGACCGTGCGCGCCTACGGCGTCCGGGAGCGCACCGCGGCGCGGATCGACCGGGCCATCGGCCGGCACTACCGGGCGCAGGTGCGCGCTCAGCAGGTCACCGCGGCGGTCTTCGTCAGCGGCGAGGTGGTCGCCGCCGTCGCCAACGCCGCGGTGGTCGTCGTCGGCGTGCTCCTCGGCGTGGGCGGCGACCTCACCGCCGGCACGCTGGTGGCGTTCCTCTTCCTCGTGACGCTGTTCGTCGCGCCGGTGCAGACCGCCAGCGAGGTGCTCAACGAGGCGCAGAACGCCATCGCCGGGTTCCGCCGCGTCCTCGACGTGCTCCAGACCGAACCCGACGTCCGCGACCCGGCGGTCGTGGACCCGGCGTCGGCGCTCGAGCTGCCGCCCGGCCCGCTCGGGGTGCGCTTCGCGCACGTCACCTTCCGCTACGCGCCCGGGGCCCGCGCCGCGCTCGACGACGTCGACCTGGCCATCGCGCCGCGCCGGCGGGTGGCGGTGGTCGGCGAGACCGGGTCGGGCAAGACGACGTTCGCCAAGCTGGTCACCCGGCTCATGGACCCCACCGCCGGGCGGGTGCGGCTCGGCTCCGACGCGGCCGGCTGGGTGCCGCTGGACCGGGTCGCCTTCGCCTCGCTGCGGCAGCGGGTGGTCATGGTGCCGCAGGACGGCTACCTGTTCGACGCCAGCATCGCCGACAACGTGCGCTACGGCCGCCCGGGGCTGACCGACGCGCAGGTGCACGCCGCCCTCGCCGAGCTGGGCCTGTCCGCGTGGGTGGCGGGCCTGGCCGAGGGGGTGGCCACCCGGGTCGGCCAGCGCGGGGAGTCGCTGTCGGCCGGGGAGCGGCAGCTGGTCGCCGTCGCCCGCGCCTACGTCGCCGACCCCGACCTGCTCGTGCTCGACGAGGCCACCAGCGCCGTCGACCCGGCGACCGAGCGGCGGCTCACCCACGCCCTCGACCGGTTGACCGACGGGCGGACGACGCTGACCATCGCGCACCGCCTGTCCACCGCCGAGCGGGCCGACGAGGTGCTCGTCGTCGACGCCGGCCGGGTGGTGCAGCGCGGCACGCACGCCGAGCTGGTCGACGCCGAGGGCCCCTACGCGCGGCTGCACGCCTCCTGGCGGCGCTCCGCGGCCGGCGAGCCCGCACCGGCGGCCTGAGGCCCCGCCGTCCACAGGGGCCGCGTCTGTCCACAGATCCGCCGACCCGGCCCCGGAGCGGCCGCGCCGTCCCTAGCGTCGGGCGGCGTGTTCCCCCGACATCCTCTCGTACCGGACGGTCCGGGTCCGCACGGAGCAGACCCGCCTCCCGCCCGCATGCCCGCGTCCGCACTGATCGCCGGCAGCCTGGGCATCCTCGGCGCCCTGATCCTGGCCGCAGCCGGCCTCGTGGGCCACGCCTTGGACGGCGATGACGGCCAGTACGGTGACGATCCCACCGTGCCGGCGCTCTTCGTCGCCGCACTGCTGAGCCTCGCCGGCGCCGTCCTGCTGCTGTCCCGGCGCGGGTGGCTGCTCCTCGTGGTCTCATCGCTCCCCGCTGCCGTGGTGGTCGGCTGGCTGGTCTTCGAGGCCGTGCGGGCTCTCGCCGCCGGATGGGGCGAGGACGCGGTGGGCCTCCTCGGCATCGGTCTGCACTTCGCCGTGTCACCCCTCGCTGCCTGCCTGGCGCTGTCCCCGACCACCCGGCGGTGGGTGGCGGCGCGCAAGGCCCCGCGGCGGGGTGGTCCACCGGTGCGGCCCCCGGCGCCCTAGCCTGCGGGGGTGCCGCGCTCCGCCCGCCGACCGACGGACGCCGTCCCGCCCGCGGACCCGCGGATCCCCGTGGCCGCCCTGGCGGCCGCCGTCGCGGGCATCGTCGGGGCCCTGCCCCCGGCGTTCGTCGCGGTGATCGCCGTCGCGCTGGGCGGGCTGAGCGCCGACACCGGCCCCGACCCGTGGACCTACCTGCTCATCCTCGCCCCGGTGCTGCAGATCTGCGCCGCCCTGTGGCTGCTGGCCCGGCGCGGCTGGCTGCCGCTCGTGCTCGCCGTCCTCCCGGTCGCGCTGCTCACCGCCGGGGTGGTCTGGGCCGCCTCGTCGACCGAGGACGCCGGCGGCCCGGGCTGGGCGCTGCTGATGCTGGTCCTCCCGGTGCTCGCGGCGGTGCTGGCGGCGACCCCGCGGGTGCGCCGCTGGATCGCCGGCCGGCCGCCCCGCGAGCGGGCCCGTCGGGTGAGCGCCGCTCCCAGCTGACCCCCAGGTGGGCGACCTAGGCTCGCGCCGTGCCGTCGTCCTCCTCGCGCAGCCGGGCGGCGACGCGGCGCTCACCCCGAGCGGCAGCCCGCCAGCCGACGGTCTCCTCCCTGCCGGCGCGGCGGGAGCGGCCGCTGCTGGCCCCGTTCGCCGCCGTGTTCGGGCTGCTCGTCGCCGCCGAGGTCCTCTACCTGGGCTACCTGCTGTGGGACGTCGAGCCCGGCTGGCACTGGTACCTGGTGCCGCCGCTGCTACTGGCCGTCTGGGCGGGAGCCGGTGCGGCGCTGGTCTGGCTGGGGCGGGGGCGTGGCTGGCTGGTGCTCACCACCGCCGCGGTGCTTCCGCTGCTGGCCGTCGTCGGGCTGGTCGGGCTCTTCGGCTATCTCGGTGAGGGACGGGCCGTGGGCGAGGCCGCGCTCCTGCTGGCCGGGCCGGTCGGCTGCCTGGCGCTCGCCCCGCGCCGCCCGGTCCGGGAGTGGACGCGTCCCCGCCGGGCGGCGCGGCGCCGACCGGGCCCGCCGAGCCGGAGCGCTCAGCCGGCGGCCGGCGCCGGCCCGTAGGTCAGGTGCGCCACCCCGTTGCTCAGGCTCTCGGCACCGAGCAGCGACAGCGGCGTGCGCACCGCGCCGTCGGGGAACAGCCGGATGCCCGTCCCGACGGCGAGCGGGTACACGTACAGGTGCAGCTCGTCGACCAGGCCGTCGGCGAGCATCGCCCGCACCAGCGTGGCGCTGCCGCTCACGTAGAGGTCCCCGTCCACCTCGTCCTTGAGCGCCCGGATGCGGTCGGCGTCGTACCCGCCGAGCACGGTCGAGTTCGACCACACGGCTTCGGGGTCGGAGAGGGTCGAGGAGACCACGTACTTGCGGGTCTCGTTGAAGAACGGGGCGCCCGGGTCCTCCTCCACGGTCCGGGTGGACCAGGCCGGCGCGAACATCCCGAAGGTGGTGCGGCCGAGGAGGATGCCGGACGACGAGGCCGTGAGCGCACCGATGGAGACCGACAGGTCCTCGGGGAACCCGTAGTCCACCGTCCACAGGGGTGTGTCGACCACCCCGTCGACGGTGGTGAACTCGTGCACCTTGATCGCGCCCATCGCGAGCTCCTCAGCTGGTCGGCCGGCCGGGCCGCGCGACCGCGCGCCGCCGGTGGTGGGTGTCGGAGAGGGAGACCATGGCCGACGCCGACTCTCATCGGTGGGGGGCGCAGGGGTCCAGGGGAGTCCGGCCCGCGGCACCGACATCGTGTCCCGGAGGCCGGGGTCGCCGGGACACCGTCGGGCGGGGTCGGCCTCCGCCGCCCCATCCGGGGCGGGCCCGACCCGGCCGGGCGACGCGACCGCCCGACCGGCCACGCCGGACGCTGGGCGCCCGCTAGCGTGCCGCCCGTGAGCGACACGGACGTCGTCGTGGTGGGGGCGGGGCTGGCCGGGCTGGTCGCCGCCGCCGAGCTGGCCGACGCCGGCCGGCGGGTCGTGCTCGTCGACCAGGAGCCCGAGCAGTCCCTGGGCGGACAGGCCTGGTGGTCGTTCGGCGGGCTGTTCCTGGTCGACTCCCCGGAGCAGCGCCGGCTGCGGGTGCGCGACTCGCTGGAGCTGGCCCGCCAGGACTGGTTCGGCTCCGCCGCGTTCGACCGCGCGGAGGACCACTGGCCCCGCCGGTGGGCCGAGGCCTACCTGCAGTTCGCCGCCGGGGAGGAGCGGGCGTGGCTGCGCCGGCAGGGCGTCGGCTTCTTCCCGGTCGTCGGCTGGGCCGAGCGCGGCGGCTACACCGCCACCGGCCACGGCAACTCCGTGCCCCGGTTCCACATCGTCTGGGGTACCGGCCCGGGCCTGGTCGAGCCCTTCGCCCGCCGGGTGCGGGCCGCCGCCGACCGCGGCCTGCTGCAGCTGCGCTTCCGCCACCGGGTCGACGAGCTCGTCGTCAGCGGCGGGGCGGTCACCGGCGTGCGCGGCGCCGTCCTGGAGTCCAGTGGCGTCGGCCGCGGCCAGGCCAGCTCGCGGGTCGAGGTCGGCGACTTCGAGATCGGCGCACAGGCCGTCGTCGTCACCTCCGGCGGCATCGGCGGCGACCCCGACCTGGTCCGCCGGAACTGGCCGGCCAGGCTGGGCTCGCCACCGCGGCGGCTGCTGTCCGGCGTCCCGGCGCACGTCGACGGCCGGATGCTGCAGGTCGCTCGGGCCACGGGCGCGAGTGTCATCAACAGCGACCGGATGTGGCACTACACCGAGGGCATCGCCAACCACTCGCCGGTGTGGGAGCGGCACGGCATCCGGATCCTGCCCGGTCCGTCGTCCCTGTGGCTCGACGCCACCGGCCGTCGGCTGCCCGTGCCGCTGTTCCCCGGCTTCGACACCCTCGGCACCCTGGCCCACATCGGGCAGACCGGGTACGAGCACACCTGGTTCGTCGCCACCCACAAGATCGTCGAGAAGGAGTTCGCGCTCTCGGGCTCCGAGCAGAACCCCGACCTCACCGGCCGGGACGTCAGGCTGCTGCTGGGCCGAGTCAGGGCCGGCGTGGCCGCCCCGGTGCAGGCCTTCCTCGACAAGGGGGAGGACTTCGTCGTCGCCTGGACCCTCCCCGAGCTGGTGGCCGGCATGAACCGGATCACCGGCGGCACCCCGGAGCTCGACCTCGCCACCGTGGAGGCCGAGGTCGTCGCCCGCGACCGCGAGGTCGCCCACCCCTTCACCAAGGACCTGCAGCTCACCGCCATCCGCGGCGCCCGCAGCTACCTCGGCGACAAGCTCATCCGCGTCGCCCCGCCACACCGGCTGCTCGACCCCGAGGCCGGGCCGCTGGTCGCGGTGCGGCTCAACCTGATCACCCGCAAGACGCTCGGCGGGCTGGAGACCGACCTCTCCGGCCGCGTCCTCCAGCCCGGCGGCGAGGTCTTCCCCGGCCTCTACGCCGCGGGCGAGGTGGCCGGGTTCGGCGGCGGCGGGATGCACGGCTACCGCTCGCTGGAGGGCACCTTCCTCGGCGGCTGCCTCTTCTCTGGCCGGGTCGCCGGCCGCGCGCTGGCGGCGGCACTGTGACGGGAACCGGCCGGGCCCTGGCGGCCGCGCTGTGAGCACCCCGCCCAGCCCGTGGTCGGACCCGACGACGCCGACCGAGCCCGGCGACCCCTACCCGGGGCGGCCGGCGACCGCCCCGCCCTCCTGGGGCCCTCCCGCTGGGATCTCCTCCGGCTGGCCGGTCTACGCCCCCCACGGCCACCCGTGGGCTGCGGGGCCCTACGGCGTGCCCTGGCTGCCCGGGCCGGCCGCGCCACGGCGGCCCGGGCAGCTCGTGGCCGCCGCGGTGCTGGCGTTCGTGCAGGCCGCGGTGGTGGCGCTCGCCTCGGCCTACGTCTTCCTGCTCGGCTCGCTGGTCGCCCTCGCCGCCGGGGAGCCCGGCTTCCCCGCCGACGGGCAGGCCCTGGCGACCGAGGCCACGGTCGTCGCCGCGGTGCAGGTCGGGTCGGTGGTCGCGCTGGTCGTCGGCGGGGTCGTGGCCCTCAACCGGCGCACCCCGGCCGCACGGTGGATGCTGGTCGCCGCCCTGGGGCTGCAGCTGGTCCTGGCCGGCTACTGGGCCGTCCGGCTGCTGGTCTTGCTGGACGATGCCGTTGGCCCCGACCCGTCCGCGGCGCTGCTGCCCGGGGTGCTCTGCTTCGCCACCGCACCGGCGGTCGCGCTCGGCCTGGCGGTCAGCCGGTCGGTGCGGGAGTGGTCCACCGGCGACCCCGGCGCGGGAGCTGCGCCGAGCCGGTGACCCGGACGGGCGCGGCGGCGGGGAGAATCGGGACCATGCCCGCCGTCGAGCCCGCCGTCGAGCCCGCTCTGGACCCCGCCGTCGCCGCGCTGCTGCGCCGCGACCCCGCGGGCCTGGTCGCCGCCGTCGTCCAGCAGCACGACACCGGCGAGGTGCTCATGGTCGCCTGGATGGACGACGAGGCGCTGCGCCGCACCCTCGCCACCGGCCGGGCGACCTACTGGTCGCGCAGCCGCGGCGAGCACTGGGTCAAGGGGGAGACCTCCGGGCACCGCCAGTGGGTCCGCGAGGTGCGACTGGACTGCGACGGCGACGCGCTGCTCGTGCTCGTCGACCAGGAGGGCCCGGCCTGCCACACCGGCGCGCGCAGCTGCTTCTCCCGCGGGCTGGAGGTGTCCCGTGCGGCTCGGTGAGACGCCGCCGCTGGGGCGGACCGAGCCGTCGCGGGAGGAGTTCGCTGCCCTCGACCAGCCGCTGGTCCCGGTCACCCGCCGGCTGCTGGCCGACGGGGAGACCGCGGTCGGCGTCTACCGCAAGCTGGCCGGCAACCGGCCCGGCACCGTGCTGCTGGAGTCGGCCGAGCAGGGCAAGCAGTGGTCCCGGTACAGCTTCGTCGGGGTCCGCAGCGCCGGCGTGCTCACCGAGACCGGCGGCGCCACCCAGTGGCTGGGCGAGGAGCTGCCCGGCCTCACCGGCGACCTGCCGGCCGACCCGCTGGCCGCCGTCCGGACCCTCGCCCGCCGGCTGCGCTCCCCGCGCCGCCCCGACCTGCCCCCGCTGACCGGCGGCCTGGTCGGCTACCTCGGCTACGACGTGGTCCGGCGGCTGGAGCGGCTGCCCGTGACCAGCGCCGACGACCTGGGCATGCCCGAGCTCGCCCTCGTGCTGGTCACCGACCTGGCGGTGCTCGACCACACCGACGGCACGGTGCTGCTGATCGCCAACGCGGTGCGCGGGGCGGGCGGTTACGACGACGCGGTGACCCGGCTGGACGCGATGGCCGCCGAGCTGACGAAGGCCGCGCCCTCCGGCGTGGCCTCCTTCGCTGCGGCCGGACCGCCGCCGGTGGTCAGCAACATGGCGCCCGGCGTCTTCACCGACGGCGTCGATCGGGTGCGCCAGCACATCCGCGCCGGGGACGCCTTCCAGGTCGTGCTCTCGCAGCGCTTCGAGGTGCCGACCGCGGTCGACGCGCTCGACCTCTACCGGGTGCTGCGGGCGACCAACCCCTCGCCGTACATGTACCTGCTGCGCTTCGCCGGGCGGGAGACGCCGTTCGACGTCGTCGGCTCCTCACCGGAGGCGCTGGTGACGGTGACCGGCACCTCCGCCGTCGTCCACCCACCGGCCGGCACCCGTCCGCGGGGGGCGACACCGGAGGAGGACGCCCGGCTGGCCGAGGGGCTGCTGGCCGACCCCAAGGAACGCGCCGAGCACGTGATGCTGGTCGACCTGGCCCGCAACGACCTGGGCCGGGTGTGTGTGCCGGGCACGGTCGAGGTGCCCGACTTCATGCGGATCGAGCACTACAGCCACGTCATGCACCTGGTCTCCACGGTCGCCGGCGAGGTGGCGCCGGAGTGGGACGCCCTGGACGTGTTCGACGCGACGTTCCCCGCCGGCACCGTGTCCGGGGCGCCCAAGCCGCGCGCGATGGAGATCATCGAGTCGCTGGAGCCGACCCGGCGCGCGCTCTACGCCGGCACCGTCGGCTACGTCGACGCCGGCGGCGACCTGGACATGGCCATCGCCATCCGGACGGCGGTGCTGCACCAGGGGCGGGCCTACGTGCAGGCCGGCGCGGGCGTCGTCGCCGACAGCGACCCGGTCACCGAGGAGGCCGAGACCCGGCACAAGGCGCGGGCGGTGCTCTCGGCGATCGCCACGGCCGAGGGGATGCGCGAACTGCCGTGAGCGGCCCTGCCCCGGCCGTCGCGGCCTCTCGGCGCCGGCGGGAGCCGTCCGCGGCGGTGGCCGGGACCGCGGCGGCCGGCGGGTTGGCGCTGTCCACCGGCGGCCAGACCTGGGTGACCGCCACCGCGCAGCGCCCGGCGCCGCTGCCCCCGGTCACCGACCAGCTCACCGGAGGGGCCCTGGCGCCGTTGGTGCCGGCGAGCGGGCTGCTGCTCCTCGCGGCCGCCGTCGCGCTGGTCGCCGTCCGCGGCGCCGGGCGGGTCGCGGTCGGCCTGCTGGCGGCCGTCGCCGGCGGCGTGCTCGGCTGGTCGGGCCTGCGTCCGCTGGTCACCGACCTGCACGTCGCCGCGCCGGGGGTCCTCGGAGGCGCGACGCCGGGCAGCACGCTGGACACCCGGGTGCACGCCGGCTGGCCGGTGCTCGCCCTCATCGCCGGGGTGCTGGCGGTGGCGGCCGGGCTGCTCACCGTGCTCCGCGGGCGGGCGTGGCCGGGCCTGGGCCGCCGTCACGAGCGGCCGGCGGGGACCGCCTCCGCAGCCGCACCGGCCCGACCGCGGACCGGGGAGGACCGCGCGCTCGAGGCGTGGCGCGCCCTCGACCGCGGCGAGGACCCCACCGAGCCGGCACCGGGTGCGACCGAGCCGCGGTGACCGGGCGGCGACGGGACGTCCCCCGCTCCTGAGCGGCGGAGTCGGTGGCCCCGCGGACCACCCGGGGCCGCGCCGCCACTAGAGTGGCTCCACGGATCGGGTCCCGACCGGGGCCGTGCCCGACGGGTGTGTGCGGCCCGGTGGGCGAGGACGATCATCTGCGGGGAGGACTCGTGTCCGTGCTCGACGAGATCGTCGCCGGCGTCCGTGAGGACCTGGCCGCGCGCGAGGCGGTCACCCCGCTGGCCGAGGTCAAGGCCGCCGCACGCGACGCCCGCCCGGCGCTCGACGCCCTGGCCGCGCTGCGCGCTCCCGGGGTGGGGGTGATCGCCGAGGTGAAGCGGCAGAGCCCGTCGAAGGGGGCGCTCGCCGACATCCCGGACCCGGCGGACCTGGCCCGGCAGTACGCCGACGGCGGGGCCCGGGTGGTCAGCGTGCTGACCGAGCGGCGCCGATTCGACGGCTCGCACGCCGACCTCGCCGCCGTCCGCGCCGCGGTCGACGTGCCGATCCTGTGCAAGGACTTCGTCGTCACCAGCTACCAGGTGCACGAGGCGCGGGCCCACGGCGCCGACGTCGTCCTGCTGATCGTCGCCGCGCTGGAGCAGAACGCCCTGGTCGGCCTGCTGGAGCGGGTCGAGTCGCTGGGCATGACGGCGCTGGTCGAGGTGCACACCGAGGCCGAGGCCGACCGGGCCCTGGCCGCCGGCGCCGCGGTGATCGGCGTCAACGCCCGCGACCTGACCACCCTGGAGGTGGACCGGTCCACCTTCGAGCGGATCGCGCCGGGGCTGCCGTCGGAGGTGGTCAAGGTGGCCGAGTCCGGCGTCCGCGGTCCGCACGACCTGATCGGCTACGCCGCGGCCGGTGCCGACGCCGTCCTCGTGGGGGAGGGGCTGGTCACCGCCGGTGACGCCCGGCAGGCGGTCGCCGACCTGGTGACGGCGGGAGCGCACCCGGCAACCCCGCGCGCCAGCCGCTGAGCCGCCACGGCCTCGACGCCGCCCACGCGCCCACCGCGACCACGACGCCGCCCACCCTGCGCCGACCACGACCCACCCACCCCACCGCCCCCGGCCGGGCGGCGACGCGGGACACTGGCCCCATGACGACCAGCGCCGTCTCCCCGCCGATGGACCGCCTCGAGCCGGCGCGTCCGAGCTGGCCGGACGCCACCGGGCACTTCGGGGTCTTCGGCGGCCGGTTCGTGCCCGAGGCGCTCATCGCCGCCCTCGACGAGCTGACCGAGGCCTACCGGGCGATGCGCGTCGACCCGGCCTTCCTCGAGGAGTTCGCCCGGCTGCAGCGCGACTACACCGGTCGGCCCAGCCCGATCACCGAGGTGCCGCGGTTCGCCGAGCACGCCGGCGGTGCCCGGGTGCTGCTCAAGCGGGAGGACCTCAACCACACCGGCTCGCACAAGATCAACAACGTGTTGGGTCAGGCGCTGCTCACCAAGCGGATCGGCAAGCAGCGGGTCATCGCCGAGACCGGAGCCGGGCAGCACGGCGTGGCCACCGCGACCGCCGCGGCGCTCATGGGGCTGTCCTGCACCGTCTACATGGGCGAGGAGGACACCCGCCGGCAGGCGCTCAACGTCGCCCGCATGCGGCTGCTCGGCGCCGAGGTGATCCCGGTCACCACCGGCTCGCGCACGCTCAAGGACGCGATCAACGAGGCCTTCCGCGACTGGGTCACCAACGTCGAGACCACCAACTACGTCTTCGGCACCGTCGCCGGCCCGCACCCGTTCCCGGAGATGGTCCGCGACTTCCAGCGGGTCATCGGCGACGAGGCCCGCGCCCAGGTGCTCGAGCGGGAGGGCCGGCTGCCCGACGCCGTCCTGGCCTGCGTGGGCGGCGGCTCCAACGCGATCGGCGTCTTCACCGCCTTCGTCCCGGACGAGGGCGTACGGCTGGTCGGCCTGGAGGCCGGCGGCGACGGCGTGGACACCGGCCGGCACGCCGCCACCATCACCGGCGGGACGCCGGGGGTGCTGCACGGCGCCCGCTCCTACCTGCTGCAGGACGAGAACGGCCAGACGATCGAGTCGCACTCGATCAGCGCCGGCCTGGACTACCCCGGCGTCGGCCCCGAGCACTCCCACCTGCACGACATCGGCCGCGCCGAGTACCGGGCGGTGACCGACGCCGAGGCGATGGAGGCCTTCGCGCTGCTGTGCCGCACCGAGGGCATCATCCCGGCCATCGAGTCCGCGCACGCGCTGGCGGGGGCGATGGAGCTCGGGCGCGAGCTGGCTGGGCGGGTGGAGGACCGGCAGGCGCTGCTGCTGGTCAACCTCTCCGGCCGCGGGGACAAGGACGTCGAGACCGCCTCTCGCTGGTTCGGCCTCGGCGAGCACGGCGCGCCGACCGACGAGGACGATCGCGCCGTGGAGGCCGGCCGCGGCGCCGACCCCGGACCAGGCCTGGACACCGACCAGCAGCCCACCGAGGGCGCGGTCAGCAACGACCAGGCCGTGGCCGGGCAGGACGCGGGGGGGACCGCGTGAGCCTCCTGGCCACGACCATCGGCGCGGCGAGGGCCGAGGGGCGGGCGGCGCTGATCGCCTACCTGCCGGTCGGCTACCCCGACGTCGACGCCTCGATCGCGGCCATGGTCGGCGCCGTCGAGACCGGCGCGGACGTGATCGAGGTCGGCGTCCCCTACAGCGACCCCGGCATGGACGGCCCGGTGATCCAGCAGGCCGTCGACCCGGCGGTGCGCGCCGGCGTCGGCATGCGCGACGTGCTGCGCGCGGTCGAGGCGGTCGCCGCCGCGGGCGCGGTGCCGGTGGTGATGAGCTACTGGAACCCGGTCGAGCGCTACGGCGTGCAGCGGTTCGCCACCGACCTCGCGGCCGCCGGGGGAGCCGGGGCCATCACCCCCGACCTCATCCCCGAGGAGGCGGGGGAGTGGCTGGCCGCCGCCGAGGCCGCCGACCTCGACCGGGTGTTCCTCGTCGCGCCGTCGTCCACCGACGCCCGGCTGCGCTCCACCACCGCGGCCTGCCGCGGGTTCGTCTACGCCGCCTCCACGATGGGCACCACCGGCACCCGCGCCGCGGTCAGCGACACCGCGGAGGCGCTGGTCACCCGCACCCGCGCCGTGGCCCCGGACCTCTCGGTGTGCGTCGGCCTGGGGGTGTCGAACGCGGAGCAGGCGGCCGAGGTCGCCTCCTTCGCCGACGGCGTCATCGTCGGCTCGGCGTACGTCCGCCAACTGCTCGACGGCGCCGGGCCGGCCGGCGTCCGCGCGCTGTCCGCACAGCTGGCCGAGGGGGTCCGCGGAGGGATGCCCGCGTGAGCGCGCTCGCCGCGATCCCGAGCCCGACCCAGGCGGTCTGGCAGCTCGGGCCGCTGCCGATCCGCGCCTACGCGCTGTGCATCATCGCCGGCATCGTCGCCGCGATCTGGATCACCGAGCGGCGCTGGGTCGCCCGCGGCGGCGCACCCGGCGACGTCCTCGACATCGCCGTCTGGGCGGTGCCCTTCGGCATCGTGGGCGGGCGGCTCTACCACGTGGTCACCAGCCCGCGCCCCTACTTCGGGGAGGACGGCGACCCGCTGCGCGCGTTCGCCATCTGGGAGGGCGGCCTGGGCATCTGGGGCGCCATCGCCCTGGGCGGGGTCGGCGCCTGGATCGCCTGCCGCCGCCGGGGCATCCCCCTGCCGGCCTTCGGCGACGCCGTCGCCCCCGGGCTGCTGGTCGCCCAGGCGATCGGGCGGCTGGGCAACTGGTTCAACAACGAGCTCTACGGGCGCGCCACCGACCTGCCCTGGGCACTGACCGTGTACCGGTGGGACGGCACCCGGGCGGTCGTGGGGCCCGACGGCGAGCCGGTGGTCCTCGGCACCTTCCACCCGACCTTCCTCTACGAGCTGCTGTGGGACCTCGCCGCCGCGGCCCTCGTGGTCTGGGCCGACCGGCGGTTCCGGCTGGGCCACGGCCGCGCCTTCGCGCTCTACGTCGCCAGCTACTGCGCCGGCCGGCTGTGGATCGAGCTGCTGCGCACCGACCCGGCGGAGACCTTCGCGGGCGTCCGCCTCAACGTATTCACCACGGTGGTCGTGGGGCTGCTGGCGGTGGCCTACCTGGTCTGGCAGCGCGGCCGCCCGCGCGAGGTCCTCACCCGCGGACGGCAGACCCCCGACGGCCCGGCGGCCGCTGCGGCGGTGGCGGGCGGCGCCGGGGAGACGGGGGAGACCGAGCCCCCCGGTGACGACGACCGCGGACGACACGCGGGCGGTTGAGCGGGACACACCGTCGGCGGGTCCGACGGGATGAGGCCGGTGTTCCGCGTGTGTACCCTTCTGCCAGACCTCCCAGTGATCCTGGCGGGGTCCCACGCGTCGGAACCGGGCCAGCGCCGCCCCGCGGACGACAGCCCCGGGGCACCACCTCCCGAGGCTCGCGAGCCCGAGGCGGGAACGGTCCACGGACCGCCACCGCGCGCCGGCTCTCCCGCAGTGCCGCCCCCCTTGCCCACTGACCACAGGCCCGGGCTCCTCCGCCCCCGTCCGCACCCGTCGCCGCCGGCGGCGTGCGGACGGCGCGCCGACGACGGGAGTGACATGTCCCAGATCCCCGCCCCCGCCGCTGCGTCGACGGCCCCTGGCGCGGCGCCCTCCGCGACCGGCGGCACGGCCGCCCCGGCCCCGGCCGCCCCGGCCATCCCGTTCTCGGCCGTCCCGCCCCCCGCGGGTCTGTACGACCCGGCCAACGACTCCGACTCCTGCGGTGTCGCCTTCGTCGCCGACGTCCAGGGACGCCGGTCCCGGGACATCGTCGCCTCCGGCCTGACCGCGCTGCACAACCTCGACCACCGCGGCGCGGCCGGCTCCGAGCCCAACTCCGGGGACGGCGCCGGGATCCTCACCCAGGTCCCCGACGAGCTGCTGCGCGCCGAGGTCGACTTCGACCTGCCGCCGCTGGGCGAGTACGCCGTCGGCGTCGCCTTCCTCCCCGTCGACGAGGCCGAGCGCGCCGCGAGGGTCGAGGACGTCGCCCGCATCGCCGCCGAGGAGGGCCTGACCGTCCTCGGCTGGCGCGAGCTGCCGGTCGACCCCGACGGCGCCAACGTCGGGCCCACCGCCCGGGCGGTCATGCCGCACTTCGCCCAGCTGTTCGTCGCCGAGACCATCGGTGCCCGCGCCGACACGGCCGCCTTCGGCGGCGGCATCGTCTGCCACGGCGTCACCCGGCTGGAGCGGCGCGCGTTCGTGCTGCGCAAGCGCGCCGAGCGGGCCGCGACCCGGGCGGGCAGCTCCCTCTACATCGCCTCGCTGTCCTCGCGGACCCTCACGTACAAGGGCATGCTGACCACCGACCAGCTGCCCGCGTTCTTCCCCGACTTGCGCGACGAGCGCTACGAGTCGGCGATCGCGCTGGTGCACAGCCGGTTCTCCACCAACACCTTCCCCAGCTGGCCGCTGGCCCACCCGTTCCGCGTGATCGCGCACAACGGCGAGATCAACACCATCAAGGGCAACCGGAACCGGATGCGGGCCCGCGAGGCCAAGTTGGAGACGGCGCTGTTCGACGGCCCCGCCGGCTCGGCCGCGGAACTGGGGCTGGAGCGGGTCTTCCCGCTCGTGGCCAGCGACTTCAGCGACTCGGCGACCTTCGACGAGGTGCTCGAGCTGCTGCACCTGTCCGGCCGGTCGCTGCCGCACGCGGTGCTCATGATGATCCCGGAGGCGTGGGAGAACCACGACGAGATGGACCCGGCGAGGAGGGCCTTCTACCGGTTCCATGCCTCGATCATGGAGCCGTGGGACGGGCCGGCCGCGGTCGCGTTCACCGACGGCACGCTCATCGGCGCCGTCCTCGACCGCAACGGGCTGCGTCCGGGCCGGTGGTGGCACACCCGGGACGACCGGGTCGTGCTGGCCAGCGAGGTCGGCGTCCTGGAGATCCCCGACTCCGAGGTGGTCGCCAAGGGCCGGCTGCAGCCGGGCCGGATGTTCCTCGTCGACACCGCGGCCGGGAAGATCGTGTCCGACGAGGAGGTCAAGGGCGCGCTCGCCGCCGAGCAGCCCTACGAGGACTGGCTGCACGCCGGCCTGGTGCACCTGCCGCAGCTGCCCGAGCGACGCCGCGCCCGGCCCAGTCACGAGTCCGTCGTCCGCCGGCAGCTGCTGTTCGGCTACACCGAGGAGGACCTGCGCGTCCTGCTCACGCCGATGGCCTCGACGGGGGCCGAGCCGATCGGCTCGATGGGTACCGACACCCCGGTCGCGGCGCTGTCGGACCGCTCCCGGCCGCTCTACGACTACTTCGGCCAGCTGTTCGCCCAGGTGACCAACCCGCCGCTGGACGCCATCCGCGAGGAGCTGGTGACCAGCCTCGGGCGCACCTTCGGGCCGGAGCAGAACCTGCTGCACGCCACCCCGGCGTCCTGCCGGCAGGTGTTCCTGCCCTACCCGGTCATCGACAACGACGAGCTGGCCAAGATCCTGCACATCGACGACGACGGCGACCTGCCCGGCTTCGCCGCCGTGCGGATCACCGGCCACTTCGACGTCACCGGCGGCGGCACGGCGCTGGCGCGGGCCATCGAGGAGCTGCGCAGCAAGGTGAGCAGGGCGATTGCCGCCGGCGCGCGGATCATCGTGCTCTCCGACCGCGACTGCGACGAGAGGCGCGCGCCGATCCCGTCGCTGCTGATGACCGCCGCCGTCCACCACCACCTGGTGCGGGAGAAGACCCGCATGGAGGTCGGGCTGGTCGTCGAGTCCGGCGACTGCCGCGAGGTGCACCACGTCGCGCTGCTGCTGGGCTACGGCGCGGCCGCGGTCAACCCCTACCTGGCCTTCGAGTCGATCGAGGACCTCGTCCGCGACGGCGACCTCGTCGGCGTGGAGGCCGATCAGGCCGTGCGCAACGTGGTCAAGGCGCTGGGCAAGGGCGTGCTCAAGGTCATGAGCAAGATGGGCATCAGCACCGTCGGCTCGTACACGATGGCGCAGATCTTCGAGGCCGTCGGCCTGTCCCAGGAGCTCGTCGACGAGTACTTCACCGGCACCTCCTCGCCCCTGGGCGGGGTCGGCATCGACGTCCTGGCCGAGGAGGTGGCCATGCGCCACCGCCGCGCCTACCCGGAGAACCCGACCGAGCGGGCGCACCGGCGGCTGGAGACCGGCGGCGAGTACCAGTGGCGCCGCGAGGGCGAGGTGCACCTGTTCAACCCGGAGACGGTGTTCCTCCTGCAGCACGCCACCCGCTCGCGGCAGTACGAGGTGTTCCAGCGCTACACCGACACCGTCGACCGGCTGTCGGAGGAGGCCGCCACCCTGCGCGGGCTGTTCACCATCCGCACCGGCGTGCGCCCCCCCGTGCCGATCGACGAGGTCGAGCCGGCCAGCGAGATCGTCAAGCGGTTCCAGACCGGCGCGATGAGCTACGGCTCCATCTCGCAGGAGGCGCACGAGACCCTCGCCATCGCCATGAACCGGATCGGCGGCAAGTCCAACACCGGGGAGGGGGGCGAGGACCCCGATCGGTTCCAGCCCGACCCGAACGGCGACCTGCGCCGCTCGGCGATCAAGCAGGTGGCCAGTGGCCGGTTCGGCGTCACCAGCGAGTACCTGGTCAACGCCGACGACATCCAGATCAAGATGGCGCAGGGGGCCAAGCCCGGCGAGGGCGGCCAGCTGCCCGGCGCCAAGGTCTACCCGTGGGTGGCCCGCACCCGGCACTCCACGCCGGGGGTCGGCCTGATCAGCCCGCCGCCGCACCACGACATCTACTCGATCGAGGACCTCAAGCAGCTCATCCACGACCTGAAGAACGCCAACACCGAGGCGCGGATCCACGTCAAGCTGGTCAGCGAGGTCGGGGTCGGCACGGTCGCGGCCGGGGTGAGCAAGGCCCACGCCGACGTCGTCCTCATCTCCGGGCACGACGGCGGGACCGGCGCGGCGCCCCTGACCTCGCTCAAGCACGCCGGCTCCCCGTGGGAGCTGGGCCTGGCCGAGACGCAGCAGACGCTGCTGGCCAACGGCCTGCGCGACCGCATCGTCGTGCAGGCCGACGGGCAGATGAAAACCGGCCGCGACGTGGTCATCGCCGCGCTGCTGGGCGCCGAGGAGTACGGCTTCGCCACCGCTCCGCTGGTCGTCTCCGGCTGCGTGATGATGCGCGTCTGCCACCTCGACACCTGCCCGGTCGGCGTCGCCACGCAGAACCCGCAGCTGCGCAAGCGGTTCACCGGGCGGCCGGAGTTCGTGGTGACCTTCTTCGAGTTCCTCGCCGAGCAGGTCCGCCAGTACCTGGCCGAGCTGGGCTTCCGCTCGCTGGACGAGGCGATCGGCCACGCCGAGCTGCTCGACACCCGCACGGCGGTCGAGCACTGGAAGGCCGCCGGGCTCGACCTCACCCCAGTGCTCGCCGTGCCCGAGCTGCCCGACGGCGCCGCCCGGCACCGGGTGCGCGGGCAGGACCACGGCCTGGACGTCGCCCTGGACCAGACGCTGATCCAGCTGTGCGAGGGCGCGCTGCTCGACGCTCGGCCGGTCAGCCTCGAGCTGCCGGTGCGCAACGTCAACCGCACCGTCGGCACCATGCTCGGCTCGATGGTCACCCGCCGCTTCGGCGGCGAGGGCCTGCCCGACGGCACCATCGACCTGACCTTCACCGGGTCGGCCGGTCAGTCGTTCGGCGCCTTCGTGCCGCGCGGCGTGACCATGCGGCTGTTCGGCGATGCCAACGACTACGTCGGCAAGGGCCTGTCCGGCGGGCGGATCGTCGTCCGGCCCGCGCGCGAGGCTCCCTTCGCCGCCGAGGACAACGTCGTCGCCGGCAACGTCATCGGCTACGGCGCCACGTCGGGGGAGCTCTTCCTGCGCGGCCGGGTCGGCGAGCGGTTCTGCGTGCGCAACTCCGGCGCGCTGGCCGTCGTCGAGGGCGTCGGCGACCACGCGCTGGAGTACATGACCGGAGGGCGCGCGGTGATCCTCGGCCCGGCCGGGCGCAACATCGCCGCCGGCATGTCCGGCGGCATCGGCTACGTGCTCGACCTGCCCCGCCACCGGGTCAATCCCGAGATGGTCGACATCGATCCGCTGGACGGCGAGTCCGCGCAGTGGCTGCGCGACGTCCTGGTCCGCTACGCCGCGGACACCGGGTCCCCGGTGGCCGCCGCGCTGCTGGCCGACTGGGGCCGCTGGTCGGAGCGGTTCAGCGTGATCATGCCGCGCGACTACCGGCGCGCGCTGGAGGCCCGGCGCGCCGCCGAGGCTGCCGGAACGGACGTCGACCGCGCCCTCATGGAGGCGGCCCGTGGCTGACCCGCGCCTCGCCGCGACCAGATCGGCGATCCGGTCGCTTCCGGCCCGTTGTCGCGACCACATCGCCGATCTGGTCGGCGGTACTGCACGATCCCTGGAGGCCACAGGTGGCTGACTCGACCGGTTTCCTCAAGCACGAGCGGGCGCTGCCGCCGCGGCGCCCGGTCGACGTCCGGATCCTGGACTGGAAGGACGTCTACCTCTCCCGGACCACCGGCGAGGACACCGTCTTCCCCGTGTCCGCGGTGCGCCAGCAGGCCGCCCGCTGCATGGACTGCGGCATCCCGTTCTGCCACCACGGCTGCCCGCTGGGCAACCTCATCCCGGAGTGGAACGACCTCGTCCGCCGCGACGACTGGACCGAGGCCATCGAGCGGCTGCACGCCACCAACAACTTCCCGGAGTTCACCGGGAAGCTGTGCCCCGCACCCTGCGAGGGCTCCTGCGTGCTGAACCTGCAGGAGGCGCCGGTCACGATCAAGCAGATCGAGTGGGAGATCATCGACCAGGCGTTCACGCGGGGCCTGGTCGAGCCGGTCCCCCCGGCGGAGCGGACCGGCCGGAAGGTCGCCGTCGTCGGCTCCGGCCCCGCCGGGCTGGCCGCCGCCCAGCAGCTCACCCGCGCCGGCCACGAGGTCACCGTCTACGAGCGCGCCGACCGCGTCGGCGGGCTGCTGCGCTACGGCATCCCCGAGTTCAAGATGGAGAAGGCCGTGCTCGACCGGCGGCTGGACCAGATGCGCGCCGAGGGGACCCGGTTCGTCACCGGCGTCGAGGTCGGCGGCACCGGGGAGCACGACCTGTCCGCCGAGCAGCTGCGGACCGAGTACGACGCCGTCGTCCTGGCCGGTGGCGCCACCGTCGGCCGTGACCTGTCCGCCCCGGGCCGGGAGCTCACCGGCATCCACCTGGCGATGGAGTACCTGCCGTACGGCAATCGGCAGGCCCTCGGCGAGCTCGACGCCCCGCCGATCGACGCCCGGGGCAACCACGTCGTGATCATCGGCGGCGGTGACACCGGCGCCGACTGCCTGGGCACCGCCCACCGGCAGGGCGCGGCGTCGGTCACCCAGCTGGAGATCATGTCGGCTCCGCCGGACCGCCGGGCGGCCGGCAACCCGTGGCCCACCTACCCGATGATCATGCGGGTCTCCAGCGCCCACGAGGAGGGCGGGGAGCGGCTCTACAGCGTCAACACCGAGCGCTTCCTGGGTCATGAGGAGGGCCCCGCCCACGGCCACGTGCGAGCGCTGCTCCTCCACGAGGTGGAGCAGGTCGACGGTCGCTTCCAGAAGGTCGAGGGCACCGAGCGCGAGCTGCCGGCCGACCTGGTGTTCCTCGCCATGGGCTTCACCGGCGCGCAGCGCGAGGGCCTGCTCGACGCCCTGGGCGTGGAGATCGACGGGCGCGGCAACGTCGCGCGCGACGGCGAGTTCATGTCCACCGTCCCCGGTGTCTTCGTCGCCGGGGACATCGGCCGCGGCCAGTCGCTGATCGTCTGGGCGATCGCCGAGGGCCGCGCGGCGGCCGGTGCCGTCGACGGCTGGCTGACCGGGGCGTCGATGCTGCCGCGGCCGATCACGCCCACCGCGGTGGCGTTGCGGTAGGAGGACCCCGTCTCGGCCCCCCTACCCCCACCGCGATCATGAAGTCCGGGAAGCGACACGCCGGTCGGCGTCGGTGTGTCGCTTCCCGGACTCCATGATCGTCGCGGAAGGGCGGCCGCGCGGGCGAGCCTCACAGGCTCCCCTGCCGGCGACGGGCGGAGGACCCCACTAGCGTTCACGGCATGACGCGTCGCGCCAAGATCGTGTGCACGCTCGGGCCGGCGACCGGCTCGCCCGAGCAGGTCACCGCCCTCGTCGAGTCCGGCATGGACGTCGCCCGGCTGAACTTCAGCCACGGGGCGCACGCCGACCACGAGAAGGCCTACCGCATGGTCCGCGAGGCCTCTGACCGCACCGGCCGCGCGGTCGCCGTGCTCGCCGACCTGCAGGGCCCCAAGATCCGCCTGGGGACCTTCGCCGACGGCCCGGTCCAGTGGGCGACCGGCAGCCGGGTCTGCATCACCGTCGAGGACGTCGAGGGCACCGCCGAGCGGGTGTCGACCACCTACAAGGGGCTGGCCGCCGACGTCAAGGTGGGGGACCGGCTGCTGGTCGACGACGGCAAGCTGGCGCTGTCGGTCGTCGACGTGGAAGGCCCGGACGTGTGGTGCCTGGTCGTCGAGGGCGGGGAGGTGTCGAACAACAAGGGCCTGTCCCTGCCGGGGGTCGCCGTCAGCGTGCCCGCGCTGTCGGACAAGGACGCCGACGACCTGCGCTTCGCGCTGCACCTGTCGGTCGACTTCATCGCGCTGTCCTTCGTCCGCCGGCCCGAGGACGTCGAGCTGGTGCGCGACGTGATGCGGCAGGAGGACATCGTCGTCCCGGTCGTCGCCAAGCTGGAGAAGCCCGAGGCGGTGGACAACCTCGAGGCGATCGTCGAGGCGTTCGACGGGATCATGGTGGCCCGCGGCGACCTGGGCGTGGAGCTGCCGCTGGAGCAGGTGCCGCTGGTGCAGAAGCGGGCGGTGCAGGCGGCGCGGGAGCGCAACAAGCCGGTCATCGTCGCCACCCAGATGCTCGAGTCGATGATCAGCTCGTCGCGGCCGACCCGCGCCGAGGCCTCCGACGTCGCCAACGCCGTCCTCGACGGTGCCGACGCCGTCATGCTGTCGGGGGAGACCTCGGTCGGGAAGTACCCGATCGCCGCGGTGCGCACGATGGAGCGGATCATCGACGCGGTCGAGAGCGACCACGCCCAGGCCCCGGAGCTGCAGCGGCGCTCCCGCTCCCGGTCGGGTGCGATCGTGCGCGCGGCCAAGGACGTCGGCGAGACGCTCGACGTCAAGGCCCTGGCCACCTTCACCCAGACCGGCGACACCGCCCGGCGCCTGGCCGCGCTGCACCCCCGCCAGCCGCTGCTGGCGTTCACCGTCGACGGGCGGGTGCGCAGCCAGCTGGCGCTGTCCTGGGGCGTGGAGACCTTCATCGTGCCCGAGGTCTCGCACACCGACGACATGGTGCGGCAGGTGGACTTCTCGCTCCTGGCCATCGGCCGGCTCCGGGAGGGCGACCGGGTGGTCGTGGTGGCCGGCAGCCCGCCCAACACCGCGGGTTCGACCAACCTCATCCGGGTGCACGAGGTCGGAACCGACTCGTGACCGAACGGACGACGGTCCCGGTGCGGGAGGACCAGGCGGCGTCGCTCATGGCGGTGCTCGACCTCGAGGAGCGCGACCGGGACGTGTTCGTCGGCACCACGCCGACCACCTCGCTGCAGCGCATCTTCGGCGGGCAGGTGGCCGGTCAGGCGCTCATGGCGGCGGGGCTGACCACACCGTCGGAGCGCCCGGTGCACTCGCTGCACTCCTACTTCCTGCGGCCCGGCGACCCCCGGGAGGAGATCCGCTACACCGTCGAGCGAATCCGGGACGGCCGCTCGTTCTCCACCCGCCGGGTCATCGCCTGCCAGCGGCGCGGGGACGAGGACGTCGCGATCTTCGCGCTGACCGCCGACTACCACCGGGCCGAGGAGCCGGTGGTCGCCCACGCGCAGTCCATGCCCGACGTCCCGCCGCCGGACGCGCTGCCCTCGCTGGCCGACGTCGCCGCCAGCCATCGCGACAGAGCCCGAGCCGCCCTGGAGATCAGCCGGGCCGTCGAGCAGCGCCTCATCGAGGACCCGTTCGCCCCCGAGCCCAAGGCCCCACCGCACACGCAGACCCGGGTGTGGATGCGGGTGGCCGGGCGGCTGCCCGACGAGCCGGGCGTGCACGCGGCGGCGCTGACCTTCGCCAGCGACCTGACCCTGCTGTCGGCGGGGCTGGCGCGGGTCGGCGGGGGATGGGGTGGCCGCTACGCGGGCGCCAGCCTCGACCACGCGGTGTGGTTCCACGCGCCGGTCCGGGCCGACGAGTGGTTCCTCTACCAGACCGACAGCCCCGCCGCCTCCGCCGGCCGGGCGCTGTGCTTCGGCCAGCTGTGGGCGGCCGACGGCACCCACATGGCCACCGTCGCCCAGGAGGGCCTCATCCGCACCCTCGGGGACTGACGCCCGGCGGGAGCCGCCGTCCCCCCGCCGGGCGTCGACTGCCCGCCGGCGCCGGTCAGGTGTCGCGGCCCGCGGCGTCGACCCCGTCCGGCACGGGTCCGGTGGTCCCCAGGACGACGTCGGCCGGCTCTCGGACGGCGTCGGACTCGTCCAGCGCGGCTGCGGTCTCGGCGACCGACGGCAGGTCGTCGCCGGATTCGGGGCGGTCGTCCCCGGCCGCCTGCTCGCCCTCCCCGGTCTGCGCGGCGGCCCCGTCCCGGTCCGCGGGCTGGTCTTCGTCCGCGGGCTGGTCTTTGTCCGCGGGCTGGTCTTTGTCCGCGGGCTGGTCTTTGTCCGCGGCCTCGACCTGCGCGGCGGCCTCGACCTGCGCGGCGGCCTCGACCTGCGCGGCGGTCTCGTCCTGAGCGGCCGGGGGTGGGACCGCGCCGGCCCGGCCCGCGGCCCGGCGCTCGGCCTCGGCGCGGGCCCGCTCGGCGGCGGACTCGGCGAAGTCGGCGGCCAGCCAGTCGTGGCCCTCGCACAGCAGCGTCCAGAGCCGCTCGACGTGCGTCCGCGTGGTCGTCGGCGCGCCGATCGCCACCCGCAGAACCACCTGCCCGCGCACGGTGGTGTGGGTCAGGAACACCTCGCCGCCGTCGTTCAGCCGCTCCAGCAGCGTCATGGTGGCCACGTCGGGGTCCACGCCATCGGCCCAGCGCGGGCGCAGGCACACCAGCGACAGCGGGTGCGGGACGACGACATCGAAGCGCTCGTCGGCCTCCGCCCAGCCGGCCAGCTCCTGCGCCAGCGCGACCCCGGAGCGGATGTGCGCGCGCAGCCCCTCGGCGCCGTACCAGCGCAGCACGAACCACAGCTTGAGCGCCCGGAAGCGGCGGCCGAGCTCGATCTGCCAGTCGCGGTAGTCGACGACCGCGCCGGCGTCGGTGGCGGCGTTGCGCAGGTACTCCGGCAGGATGGCCAGCGCCCCGGTCAGCGCGGCCCGGTCGGCGACCCAGAACAGGGTGGCGTCGAAGCCGGTGAGCAGCCACTTGTGCGCGTCGGTGGTGTAGCTGTCGGCCCACTCGACGCCGGCCTGCGCCGCCCGCAGCTCGGGCGCCATGGCGCTCACCCCCGCGTAGGCGGCGTCGACGTGCAGCCAGATCCCGGAGTCCCGGCAGATCGGGCCGAGCTCGGCCAGCGGGTCGACCGCCGTCGTCGACGTCGTCCCCACGGTGGCGCAGACCAGCACCGGGCGCAGGCCGCGGGCGGTGTCGCGCTCCAGCCGCGCCTTCAGCGACGCCGGGCGCATCGCCAGGTCGCCGTCCACCTCGACGATGCGGACGGCGTCGGTGCCCAGGCCGGCGATGCGCGCGGCCTTCTCCATCGAGGAGTGGGTCTCGGAGGAGACGTAGACGGTGTACTCGTCCGGGCGGACGCCGGAGCGCACGGTGCCGCCGCCGCTGGCCCGGTGCAGCGCGGCCAGCAGGGCGACCAGGTTGGCGCCGGAGCTGGAGTCCTGCACCACGCCGCCGCCCGGGCCGGTCGAGCGGAAGGCGGCCGGGAGGCCGAGCAGGTCGACGAACCAGTCGAGGACGTGCTGCTCGAGCTCGGTGGCGGCCGGGCTGGTCACCCAGGACATGCCCTGGACGCCGAGCCCCGCCGACACCAGGTCGCCGAGCACCGACGGGCCGGAGGTGTTGGCCGGGAAGTAGCCGAGGAAACCGGGGTGCTGCCAGTGGGTGACGCCGGGCAGCACCACGCGGTCGAGGTCGGCGAGGACGGCGGAGAACGGCTCGCCGTCCGCGGGCACGGATGCGGGGAGGGCCTCGCGGACGTCGCCGGGGGCGAGGGGGGAGCGGACCGGGAAGGAGCTGATGCGGGTCCAGTAGTCGGCGATCCAGTCGACGACCTCGTGGCCGTGCTGCCGGAACTGCTCCGGGGTCATGTGCGGGGGCGTCGGCTCGCTCACGCACCCCACCGTATTGCGTGACCGTCGGGCCCCGTCGTGGCGAGTGGGGTCGGATGCCTCCGCGAGGAGGGCCGGTAGGAGCTCAGCGCTGCTGGGGGACGGCACGTGGCCGCGGTGCGGTCCCTGGGAGTGGGGGTCGGAGGCTCCCCCGAGCAGGGACGGGAGTGTGGGGCTCCACGGCGGCCGGGGACGGCACGTGGCCGCGGTGCGGTCCCTGGGAGTGGGGGGTCGGAGGCTCCCCCGAGCAGGGACGGGAGTGTGGGGCTCCACGGCGGCCGGGGACGGCACGTGGCCGCGGTGCGGTCC
>NZ_QOHF01000039.1 GCF_003319115.1 Geodermatophilus sp. TF02-6
CCCGTCTCGCAGATCTCACGCTGGACATCAACGGTGTCGAGCGAGCAGGGCGATGACGAGGCGGCACCTCGGGCGCATCACCGACCCAACCAAGATCGGTGACGGATGGATGGTGCACCAGTGAGCGCGCCCGAGCCGCGCGCCCCGGGTTCCGCCGCCCTGGTCCGGCTGGTCGCCGGGCGCGAGGTCTCCAGCCGCGTCCGGGACAGGAACTTCATCGTCAGCTCGGTCGTCATCCTCGTCCTGCTGCTGGGCGTGATGGCCTTCCAGGTGGCCGTCGGCTCCGGTGCCGACCAGGCGCGGCTGGGCATCGTGGGCGACGCGAGCCGGCTCGGGACCGCCGTCGAGGCGCAGGGCGAGGCGGTCGGCGTCGACGTCGAGGTCGTGCAGTACGCCGACGAGGCCGCCGCCCGCGCCGCGGTCGAGGACGGGGACGTCGACGGCGCGCTCGTCGACGGCACCGGCCCGGCGCCGCAGCTGCTGGTGGGCGACCGGGACCCGACGCTGGAGGCGGTCGTCGGCAGCGCCGTCAACGGGGTCGCCGTCTCCGACCGGCTGCTGGAGGCCGGCGCCGACCTGCAGTCGCTGCCCGAGGTCACGGTCACCCCGCTCGGCGACGCGGCCGACGACGGGCAGCGGGTGGTCGTGGCGGTCATCGGCGTCGCCGTCCTCTACGGCCTGCTCATCCTCTTCGCCCAGTTCGTCGCCCAGGGCGTGGTCGAGGAGAAGGCCAGCCGGGTGGTGGAGCTGCTGCTGGCCACCATGCGCCCGTGGCAGCTGCTCGCCGGCAAGATCATCGGGCTCGGCCTGCTGGGGCTCGGGCAGATCGTCGTCATCGGCGTGGTGGGGGTCGGCGCCGCGCTCGCGCTCGACGTGGTGAGCGTGCCCGGGGAGCTGGTCAGCACCGTGCTCACCGTGGTCGCGTGGTTCGTCCTCGGCTACGCCTTCTACGCCTCGGTGTTCGCGGTCGCCGCGTCGCTGGTCAGCCGGCAGGAGGACCTCGGCAGCGTGCTCACCCCCACCACGCTGCTGCTCGTCGCCGGGTTCGTCGTGGCCATCCAGGCCGCCGGCGACCCGGGCAGCACGCTGGCCACGGTGACCTCCTACGTGCCGGGCCTCTCGCCGCTGGTGATGCCGGTGCGGCAGGCGGCGGGCGAGGCCGCGGGGTGGGAGGTGGCGCTGGCCGTCGTCCTCATGCTCGCGACGATCGCGCTGGTGGTCCGGCTGGGCGGGCGGGTCTACGCCGGTGCGCTGCTGCGGACCGGCGGGCGCACCCGCATCCGGGAGGCGCTGCGCGCCGAGCGCGCCTGAAGAAGGACCCCCTGGCCCCCGCCACTCGCGAGCTCGCGCCCGGCTCCCTCCTGGGCACCGCCGGCCCCGTCCCGGGTCCCGCCCCGAGCCTGCGAGGGGTGGGGAGGACGGGGTCCTTCTACGAGGGGTGGGAGGAGGGGGTCCTTCCACCTGCAGGGGGCCGGCGGGACCCTGGACGGGGTCGCCGGCCTCCCCACTGGGGTGAGGGGCCACGGACGGGGGACGACGCCGCCATCGGCGTCCGGTGATCATCACCGCATGCGGGAGGACCTCGACGGGCGCCTCCGGCGGCTGCGCGCCTGCCGGGACGCCGACGCCGTCATCGAGCTGGGCTGCGACCTGGCCGATGCCGGGCGCGAGCGGGACGCCGAGCGCTGCTTCCGCCGCGCGGCCGAGCTCGGTGCGGCCCTCGGCTGGTTCAACCTGGGCAACGTCCTCGCCGCCCGCGGCCGGGTCGAGGAGGCGGTCGACGCCTACGAGCGGGCGCTGACCGGCGGGGAGCTCGACGCCTGGCTCGACCTCGGGATCGTGCTCGAGCGGCTCGGCGACCTGGCCGGGGCCGTGCGCGCCTACCGCGGCGTCGGGTCGGCGGGGGACACCGAGGGCGCGCTGCAGCTGGCCTTCCTGCTGCGCGAGCAGGGCGAGCCCGAGCAGGCGCTCACGGTGGCCGCCGAGCTGGCCGCCGCCGGGGACGACGTCGCGGCCGCCGTGGTCGCCTGCTGGCGGTGGGACGCGACGGGCGACCCGGCGCTGGAGCCCGCCCTGCGCGCCGGCGTCGACCGCTTCCCCGGGGCTCGGGTGGGGCTGGCCGACCTGCTGCGCACGACCGGCCGGACCGCGGAGGCGCGGTTCGTGCTCGAGCGCGGCGCGAAGCGGGGGGAGGCCCAGGCCTGGCTGCCGCTGGGCAACTTCTACACCGAGGTGCTGGGCGACGAGGAGGCGGCCGAGGAGGCCTACCGGGCGGGGATCGCCGCCGGCGACACCCGCTGCCACCACGACCTGGCCGTGCTGCTGGCCGACCGCGGCGACCTGGACGGGGCGGTGGAGCACCTGCGGCTCGGCGCGGCCGACGGTGACGAGCTCGCCGCGCGGGCGCTGCGCGAACTCGGCGGCTGAGCTCGTCGCGGGGCGCCCTGTGCCGGCTCTCTCCGTGGATTGCCGGCGCGGTAGGGCCGGCGATCCACGGAGGGAGCCGGCAGTCCGCCCGTGAACACGGGGGCCAGGCCGCGGCCCGCGGTGGACCGATGCCGGCGGGTCGGTCACCCCGGGCCGGGCGGTGAACGGCCGGCCGGTCCACGACCCCGTCGTGGTCACCTGCTCCCCGGTACCCAAGAGCTGCCCGGGACTTGGGCAGGAGTTGTGGTCGTGTCCGGTCGAGCGGCCCACTTCTCGCCAGCTAGACAGGAGGTGCGGCGGATGCGGCACGCGCATCCGGGCCGGATGGAGGGGACGAACAGCGACATGTACGGGCAGACGACGAGGCGGGTGTCCCGCGTGCTCGCCGGCGGGGTGGCGGGCGCCGCCCTCGGGCTGGGCGCGCTGGTCACCGTGCCGGGGACGGCCGCAGCCGCGCCCGGCGCGTTCGAGCAGTGGACGCCGGACGACGGCGACGTGGTCTACACCGTCCCGTTCGACGTCTGCGCCATCCGGTGGACGGTGGTCGGCGGCCGCGGCGGCGGTGCCGACGACGGCGACGGCGGCTTCGTCCGCAGCGGCTACGCCGGCGGGGTGGTGGCCAGCACGGCGGTGGCCGGGGGCCAGCAGTTCTTCGTGCAGGCCGGGGCGCGCGGGGAGGACCGACAGGACGGCGTCGCGTCCTCCGGCGGTCGCAGTGGCGAGCAGCTCTCGGGCGGGGACGCGCCCTCGGGCGGCGCCGGCGGTGGCGGGGCCTCCATCGTCCGCGACGGCGGCAGCGTCTCCGCCGCTCCACTGCTGGTCGGAGCCGGCAGCGGTGGCGCCGGCTACAGCGGGAGCGAAGGGGGCGACGGCGGCGAAGCCGGTGGCACCGCCACGGACATCACCATCGGTCCCGCCTCCGCCACGGGTGGCGAGGGCGGGACCAGCGCCGCCCCCGGCGCCGGCGGCACCGCGACCACCGCTGCGTTCTTCACCCACGCGGGCAACGGCGAGGCCGCCACGGGGATGGTCGGCGGGATCGCGGCCACCGACGCAGGCGGTGGTGGCGGCGGCTACCAGGGTGGCGGCGGCGGCGCTTCCAACCGGCACGACACCGGTTCCTTCCGGGGTACCGGCGGCGGCGGCGGTGCCAACTACGTGGCCCCCGCGCTGACGGCGTCCTTCAACGGCACCCCCGAGTACCCCCACGACTACGGCACGGTCGTCGCCGAGCCGACCACCTGCACCGCCCCGCCCGTCCCGGCGCTGGACTCGGTCACCCGGGCCGGTGAGGACTCGGTCGTGCTGGCCATCTCGCCCGGCCCCGACAACGGGGTGGGCGCCAGCGGCTACGAGTACAGCACCGACGGCGGCCGGACGTGGACGGCGCTGACGGTCACCGGCAGCGGCTCCTCGCTCGCGGGGACGGTGACCGGACCCGTCCCGGGCCAGCCCCTCACCTTCGTCGTCCGGGCGGTCGCCGGCGTCGAGCACAGCGCGGCGAGCAACTCCCGGGACCTGACCGTGCCCGCCCCGAACGCGCCGGGTGCCCCCCGCGGTGTCACCGCGACGGCCGAGCGGGCCCAGGTCGAGGTGAGCTGGCAGGCACCGTCCTCCGGTGCGGCGGTCGACCACTACGTGGTCACCCTCTCGCCGGGGGGGCAGACCTGCACCACGACCGGGCTCACCTGCCTGTTCGGCGCGACGGCCGGCACCGCCTACACGGCCACCGTCGTCGCGGTGTCCGGCGACGACGTCACCGGGCCCGAGGCGCACAGCGGCCGGACCGCCACCGCGGCGTCCCCGGTCGTGCCGGTCGAGGCGCCGACGACGGACCTGACCCTGACCACCGACGAGGGCCTGATCACGACGGCCGCTCCGGGTCAGGAGATCACCGTCATCGGCACCGGCTTCCTGCCGTTCTCGACCGCGACGATCGTCATCTACTCCGACCCGATCGTGCTGGGCACCGTCGTCACCGACGCCGACGGGGACTTCAGCAAGCCGGTGACCGTCCCGACCGACCTGGCGCCCGGGCAGCACTCGCTCGTCGCCTCCGGGATCGCCCCCGACGGCACCGAGCGGTTCCTGCGCATGGACGTGACCGTGGCCGCGGACGGCGTGGCCACGGTGGGCACGGCCGCGGACGGCACGGCCACGGTGGGCACGGCCACGGTGGCCGCCGCGAGCACGCCCGGCACCGGCGGCACGCTGGCCTTCACCGGCGCCGAGCCGATGGTCCCGGCCCTGCTGGGTGCCGGCGCCCTCGTCGGCGGTGGTGTGCTGCTGCTCCTGGGCCGGCGCCGCCGGACCGCGCAGGACTGACCCGGACACCCGCGGCCCCGGCGGCCCACCCTCTCGGGGGCGGCCGCCGGGGCCGTCGGCGTCCCCACCCCGCGCCACGACACGCCTTCGTCACACGGACGACCCATACTCGCCGCGTGTCAGAAGCCACCGTCGACGTCGCCGATCTGCGGTCCTCCGGGGCGAGCGAGGAGGACGCCACCGACGCCCCGCTGCGCGAGGACATCCGGCTGCTGGGCCGGGTCCTCGGCGAGGTGATCGGCGAGCAGACCGGGGACGACGTCCTCGACCTCGTGGAGTCCACCCGCGTGGCGGCGTTCCGGGTGCGCCGCTCGGAGGTCGACCGCGCCGAGCTGGCCGAGCGCCTCGCCGGCCTCGACGTCCGCTCGGCCAACCACGTCATCCGCGCGTTCAGCCACTTCTCGCTGCTGGCCAACCTCGCCGAGGACCTCCACCACGAGCGGCGGCGCCGCTTCCACCGGCGGGAGGGCTCGCCGCCGCAGAGGGGCAGCCTGGCCGCCACCCTCCGGCTGCTCGACGCCGCCCACCTCGACCCCGACGTCGTCGCCCGCGAGCTCACCGGCGCCCTGGTCTGCCCGGTGGTCACCGCGCACCCCACCGAGGTGCGGCGCCGGACCGTCCTGCGCGTGCAGCGGGAGATCACCGAGCTGGTCCGCGGCCGCGACCGCTCCGTCCCCGACGAGGCGCAGGACCCCGAGTGGTCGGCCGCGCTGTACCGGGCGGTGCTCACCCTCTGGCAGACGGCGCTGCTGCGGCTGTCGCGGCTGCGGCTGGCCGACGAGATCGACGAGGCGCTGCGCTACTACGAGCTGTCCCTGTTCGAGGTGGTCCCGGCGATCAACGCCGAGCTGCGCCGCGCGGTGCGGGAGCTGTGGCCGTCGGCCCGGCTGCTGCGCACGCCCATGCTGCTGCCCGGCTCCTGGATCGGCGGGGACCGCGACGGCAACCCGTTCGTCACCGCCGACGCCGTCCGCCTGGCCAGCAGCCGGCAGGCCGAGACGGCGCTGGCCCGCCACCTCGATGAGCTGCTGGCGCTGGCCGACGAGCTGTCGATGTCCGACCGGCTGATCACCCCGACGCCGCAGCTGCGGCACCTGGCCGAGGCCTCCCGCGACGACTCGCCGTTCCGCGCCGACGAGCCCTACCGGCGCGCCCTGCACGGCGTCCACGCCCGGCTGGCCGCCACCGCGCAGCGGGTGCTCGGGTCCGTGCCGGGGCAGCCGCCGCACGCCGAGCTCGAGCCCTACGCCGACCCCGACGAGCTGCTGGCCGACCTCGCCACGATCGACGCCTCGCTGCGCACGCACGGGGCGGGCGCGCTGGCCGACGACCGGCTGGCCCGGCTCCGGGAGAGCGTGGAGGACTTCGGCTTCCACCTGTGCGGCCTGGACATGCGGCAGAACGCGGGCGTCCACGAGGAGGTGCTCGCCGAGCTGCTGGCCTGGGCCGGGGTCTGCCCCGACTACGCCGCGCTGGACGAGGAGGAGCGGGTGGCCCTGCTGGTCGGCGAGCTGCGCATGCGTCGCCCGCTGGTCCGGCCGGACGCGCAGCTGTCCGACCTGGCCCGCGGCGAGCTCGACCTGCTGGTCGCGGCCGCCGAGCAGGTCGGCGAGCTCGGCCCGCGGGCGGTCCCCAACTACGTCATCAGCATGTGCGAGTCGGTCAGCGACGTCCTCGAGGTCGCCGTCCTGCTCAAGGAGGTCGGCCTGCTCGACCCCGACGGCGACGACGGCCCCACCTGCCCGGTCGGCATCTCCCCGCTGTTCGAGACCATCGACGACCTGCAGCGCGCCGCGGACACGATGACCGCCGTCCTCGAGCAGCCGCTGTACCGGGCGCTGCTGGCCGACCGCGGCGACGTGCAGGAGGTCATGCTCGGCTACTCCGACAGCAACAAGGACGGCGGCTACCTCGCCGCCAACTGGGCGCTGTACCGGGCCGAGCTGGCGCTGGTCGAGGTCGCCCGGGCGCACGGCGTGCGGCTGCGGCTGTTCCACGGCCGCGGCGGCACCGTCGGCCGCGGCGGCGGCCCCAGCTACGACGCGATCCGGGCGCAGCCGCCCGGCGCGGTCGCGGGCGCGCTGCGGATCACCGAGCAGGGCGAGGTCATCGCCGCCAAGTACGCCGAGCCCGACCGTGCGCGGCGCAACCTGGAGGCGATGGTCGCCGCCACGCTGGAGGCCAGCCTGCTCGACGTCGAGGGGCTGGGGGACGACGCCGAGTCGGTCTACGCGCTCCTCGACGACCTGGCCGGTCGCGCCCAGCGGGCCTACCGGGCGCTGGTGCACGAGACGCCGGGCTTCGTGGACTGGTTCCGCGCGGCCACCCCGATCGGCGAGCTGGCCGAGCTCAACATCGGCAGCCGGCCGCCGTCGCGCAAGGCCGGGAACTCGATCGGCGACCTGCGGGCGATCCCGTGGGTGTTCAGCTGGTCGCAGGCGCGCATCATGCTGCCCGGCTGGTACGGCACCGGCACCGCGCTGGAGTCGTGGGTGGACGGCGACCCCGCGCGGCTGGCCCAGCTGCGGGAGCTGCACCGCCGCTGGCCCTGGTTGCGCACGATGCTGTCCAACATGGGGATGGTGCTGGCCAAGACCGACCTCGACCTGGCCGCCCGCTACGCCGGGCTGGTGCCCGACGAGGCGCTGCGGCACCGGGTGTTCGACCAGATCACCGCCGAGCACGAGCGCAGCTGCCGGATGCTGCTGGCGGTCACCGGGGACGACCGGCTGCTGGCCGACAACCCGTCCCTGGCCCGGTCGATCCGCAACCGGTTCCCCTACCTGGAGCCGCTGCACCACCTGCAGGTGGAGATGCTGCACCGGCGCCGCAGCGTCGATCACGGGGAGGGCCCCGACGACGAGCTGGTCCGCCGCAACATCCAGCTGACCATCAACGGCATCGCCACGGCCCTGCGCAACAGTGGCTGAGGCCGCCGCGGCCGGGCGGGCGGTGCGCTCCGCCGCCGGCGTGCTCGGGCTGCCGCCGGCCGCGCTGGCGCCCGCGCTGACCGACCCGATGCTGCGGCTGCTGGTCGGCGAGGGGTGCGCGGCACTGCTGCGGCGGCAGTGGCGCGACGACGGCACGGCCGAGGCGGTCGTCGTCCATCGGCGGGGTCTCGGCGCCGGCTCCCCGGCCGTGCTGGCCACCGCCGCCGGGTGGGGCTGCGACGTGGTCCGCGAGGGCGACGACGTCCGGCACGACGTCGCCGGCGGGCTGGTGGTGCTGGCCGCCGCCGGCGGGGTCGCGCTGACCCCGGACGGCGAGCCGCTGCAGTTGCTGCCGGACACCGCGCGGCTCGTCCGGTTCGTCGCCGCCGGCACCGCCGAGACCGCCCGGGAGCTGCTGCGCGCGCTGGCCTGAGGTCGGACCGCCCGGCCGATCACCGCCGTGTGGGACCGGCGACGCGGACTCACCGCTCGGCGGTCACCCGTGCGGCGGCCTCGCGCACCGCGGCCAGCAGCGCGTCCCACTCGTGCAGCGTCGTCCGCGCCCGGCCGCGGGTGGCACCCAGCGCCACCTCGGCGGCGTCGATGGCCCGCCAGTCCTCGAGCAGCACCGGGTCCGCGCCGTGGGCGCGCAGCCCGGAGACCAGGTCGTCGACGCCGCCCCCGCCCGGGCGGACGACGCCGGCCGCGACGTCCGCGAGCAGCGCGGCCACCGTCTCGCGGGCGTCGTGCTTGTTGGTGCCCACGACGCCGGTGGGCCCCCGCTTGATCCAGCCGGCGACGTACTCGCCCGGCGCCGGCCGGCCCTCGCGCAGCACCCGGCCGAGCTCGTTGGGCACCGTGCCGCTGCGCTCGTCCAGCGGGAGCTGGGGCAGCCCGCTGCCGCGGTAGCCGACCGAGCGCACGACCAGGTCGGCCGGGAGCACGCTGGTCTCTCCGGTGCCCGAGGCGCGGCCGTGGGCGTCGACGACGGTGCGCTCGACCTCCACGCCGGTCACCCGGTCCTCGCCGAGCAGCCGCACCGGGCGGGTGAAGAAGCGCAGCCGCAGGGGGATGCGGCCCGGCTGCGGCGCGTGCTGCGCCCACTCCCGCAGGACAGCGAGGTTGCGGCTCACCACGCGGTCGGCGGCGGCGCGCTCCTCGGCGGCGGCGTCCAGCTCCAGGTCGGCTGGGTCGACCAGCACGGTCGCCCCGGCCAGCTCGTCGAGCTCGCGCAGCTCCTGGGTGGTGAAGGTGGCCTGCGCCGGGCCGCGCCGGCCCAGGACCGCGACCTCCTCGACCGGGGCGGCGGCCAGCACGTCGAGCACGTGCTGCGGCATGTCGGTGGGCTCGAGCTCGGCGGCGGTGCGGGCCAGCACGCGGGCCACGTCCAGCGCCACGTTGCCCACGCCGACGACCACGACCGACCGCGCCCGGGCGAGCGCCGCCTCGACCAGGGACCGGTCGGCGTCGGGGTGGCCGGTGTACCAGGCGACCAGCTCGGTCGCGGCCAGGCTGCCGGGCAGCTCCTCCCCGGGGATGGCCAGCTGCCGGTCCAGCGCCGCGCCGTAGGTGTAGATCACGGCGTCGACCGCCTCGTGCAGGTCGGAGCAGGAGAGGTCCCGGCCGACCTCGACGTTGCCCACGAACCGCACCGACGGGTGGTCCAGCGCCCGGTGCAGGGTGTCGCGGATGGCCCGCATCTTCGGGTGGTCGGGGGCGATGCCGTGCCGCACCAGGCCGAACGGGGTGGGCAGCCGGTCGACCAGGTCGACGGCGACCGGCACGTCGTCCTGACGGGTCAGCGCCTCGGCGGCGTAGATGCCGGCCGGGCCGGCGCCGACGACGGCAACCCGCAGCGGCGGGGCGGAGGGCGGGGGAGCGGGGTCCTCGTCGACCGACACGACAGGCATCCTCACGCGCCGGGGTGGGCAAACACCAGGCCTCGCGCACCGTTCCCCTCGATCAGGAGGCATCCCGTGTCCGTCGTCGTCGTCGCCACGATCACCCCGCAGCCCGAGCACGCCGACGCCGTCCGGGAGGCGCTCGTCAGCGCCATCCCCGCGGTCCACGACGAACCGGGCTGCGAGCTGTACGCCCTGCACGAGGCCGACGGCGCGCTGGTGGTGATCGAGCGCTGGGCGAGTCCCGAGGCGCTGCAGGAGCACATGCAGGCCCAGGCGTTCGCCGAACTGGGCCGGCAGCTGGAGGGCAGGATGACCGGCCCGGCGGAGATCCGCGTGCTCACCGCGGTGCCGGCTGGGGACTCGGCCAAGGGCGCCCTGTAGGACCTCACGCGCTCTGGCAGACCGGGCACCAGTAGACGTTGCGCCCGGCCATCACCTCGGTGCGGACGGCGGTGCCGCAGATCCGGCAGGGCAGCCCGGTCCGGCGGTAGACGTAGTGCGCGTCCTCCCGGCGGACGGCGCCGCCCCGGCGGGTGCGGTGCTCCGGCCGGGTGGTGACGATGCGGCCCATGCGGACGCCGGCGCGCATGAGCACGACCAGGTCGCGCCACATCCGGTCCCACAGCTCGGCGTCGACCTCCCGGCCGGGGCGGAACGGCGAGACGCCGTGCCGGAAGAGGATCTCGGCGCGGTAGACGTTGCCGACACCGGCCAGCACCGACTGGTCCATGAGCAGCGCGCCGATCGCGGTGCGGCTGCCGGCGATCCGGCGGTGGGCGAGCGTGCCGTCGCTGCGCGGCCGCAGCGGGTCGGGGCCGAGGCGGGCCACCAGGCGCTCGACCTCCGGCGTGGTGAGCACCTCGCAGGCGGTCGGGCCGCGCAGGTCGGTCCAGACGCCGAGGCCGTCCGGGCCGCCGGGGCCATCGCCCTCCCAGCGCATCCGCACCGCGCCGCGCGGGGGCGGCGGCGTGCCGGTGCCCGAGGTGTAGCTGCCGTAGAGGCCCAGGTGCACGTGCAGGGTGTCCGCGCCGAAGCAGGCGAACAGGTGCTTGCCCCAGGAGGTCACCTCGTCGAGCACCCGCCCGTCGAGCAGCGCCGCGCCGGCGGCGAAGCGGCCCTGCGGGCTGGTCACGTGCACCGGGCGCCCGGCGAAGGCCAGCGACTGGTCGCGGGCCAGCCGGTAGAGCGTGTGGCCCTCAGGCACGGTCGCGGACCCGTTCGTAGCGCTCCAGGGCCACCCGGCGCTCCTCGGCGTGGTCGACGACCGGCTCGGGGTAGCCCGCCGGGACGCCGTCCGGCGCCAGCCAGGGCTCGTGCACGAAGCGCGCCGGGACCTCGCGCAGCTCGGGCACCCAGCGGCGCACGTACGCGCCATCCGGGTCGAACTCCCTGCCCTGGCGGGTGGGGTTGAAGACGCGGTAGTACGGGGAGGCGTCGGTGCCGGTGCCGGCGACCCACTGCCAGCCGTGGTTGTTGCTGGCCAGGTCGCCGTCGACGAGGTGCTGCAGGAAGTACCGGGCGCCGCGGCGCCAGTCGATGTGCAGGTCCTTGACCAGGAACGAGGCCACGACCATCCGCACCCGGTTGTGCACGTAGGCCTCACCGAGCAGCTGGCGCATGCCGGCGTCCACGATCGGGTAGCCGGTGCGACCCTCCGCCCAGGCGGCGAAGCGCTCGTCGGCGTCCGGCCCGGTGTCGTAGGTCATCGCCCGCATCCGCGCGTCCAGCGGCTCGCGGGCCGACTCCGGCCGGTGCCAGAGGACGTCGGCGTAGAACTCCCGCCAGGCCAGCTCGTTGACGTAGCCCGCCGCGGACCCGCCCTCGACCTCGGCCAGGTCGGCCAGCAGCGTGCGCGGGTGCAGGCAGCCGTACTTCAGGTAGGCCGACAGCCGGCTCGTGCCGTCGGTACCCGGGCTGTTGCGGGCGTCCCGGTAGCCGGTCAGCCGCTCGTCCCGGAAGCGCTGCCACGCGGCGCGGGCGGGGGCCTCACCGGCCGGGGGCAGCCGGACGCCGTCCAGGTCCGGGGCCGGAGGTGGGTCCGCCGAGCCGACGCCGGTGCACCAGGGCACCGACCGCGGCCGCGGCGCGGGAGCGCGCCAGCCGTGCGCCCGCCAGGCCCGGGCGAACGGGGAGAAGACGCGGAACGGCGTGCCGTCCTCCTTCAGGACGCGGCCCGGGGTCACCGCGTAGGGCGACCCGGTGCGCACGAACGGCACCTCGCCGAGCGCCCGCTCGACGGCGGCGTCGCGCTGCCGGCCGTACGGGCCGGCGTCGCCCGAGACGTGCACGCTGGTCGCCCCGACCTCGCGCGCGAGCTCCGGCACGACGCGGGCGGGGTCCCCCGAGCGCAGCACCAGCGCACCGTCGACCGCCGCGCCGAGGTCGGCGAGGCAGTCGAGGAGGAACTGCCGGCGGGGCGCGCCGGAGGGCTCCCACAGCCGGGGGTCGAAGACGAACAGCGGCAGGACGGCGCCGTCGGGGCCGGCCGCGTCGACGGCGGCGAGCACCGCCGCGTGGTCGGCCAGCCGGAGGTCGCGGCGGAACCAGAGCAGCGCGGTCGGCACCCGCGCCAGGGTAGGCAGCCGGGCGCCGACCCGCAGGCCAGCGGTCGGGCCGCGGGTCAGGCGCGAGCGGTCGCCAGCCCGAAGTGCGGCCGGTCGGCCTCGGCGACGAGGTCGAGCTCCTCGGGGTGGCGCTGGATGTAGTGGCGGATGAAGGAGCAGTAGGGGAGCACGTGCAGGCCGCGCTCGCGGGCGGCGGCGAGCACCCCGGCGATCAGGGCCGAGCCGATGCCCCGACCGCCGACGGAGGGGTCGACCTCGGTGTGCGGGAGGGCCATCGTGCCGTTCTCGACGTGGTAGCTGGCCAGGCCGACGACCCGGTCGCCGAGCCGCACCTCGAAGCGCCCCCGGTCGGGGACGTCGACCACGGTGGTCTCCATGCTGGGGTACCCCCTCCGCTCGCCCCGCGTCGTTGCCGGGGCTCGACATGCGTTCAGAGACGGTAACGCCTCGGAGCCCCGGTGGGTTTCACCTCGCCGGGTGATCACGACCTGTCGGCCGCGGCGTCGCCGGTCGGCCGGACCGGGTGCCGGGGAACCGCAGCCGGCGCACCGCCGCGCCGTCCGGGCCGGTCGAGCGCGGGTGATCGCCTCGTGCCAGGTCGGTGGCGAGGGCCTTGACGACGACGGAACGGCAGCGGACCGTTTGGGTGGCCCGTCACCAGACAGCGCGCGGCCGGGGGGTGGGCGGCCACCCTCCCCCCGGCCCCTGGATCGAACGCCTGCCAGGAGGCGAACGACCCGTGATGACCTTGCCCGTTCCTGTTCCCCGCGTCGTGCACGACCCGCCCGACACGCGCACCTCGGTGCTGGTGGGGTTCCCGAGGACGGCCCGGCCGTGAGCGAGCCGGACGACGCCCGGCGTCCGACGGTGGTCGTGTCGGCCCGCTACACCCGGCTCCGACGACGCATGACGGCGACGGCGGCGGCGGCCCTGCTCGCGTGCGGGGCGATCACCTGGGCCCTCGTCCACGATGGCGACGGCGGCGGGGGGCAACGGCCAGCCGCGGCCACGGCCAGCGCCGACCCGACGGAGTCGACCGGCCCCGGCGGCGGTCCACCGGGGGCCGTCGGCGGCTCCGCGCACGCGGTCGAGGCGGCGGCTCCGTCGCCCAGTGCGTCCGCGACGGCCGGGTCGTCGCTGCCGGGGTCGCCATCGCCCTCGTCGCCCTCGTCGGCCGCCCCGTCGTCGGCCGCCCCGGTGGCTCCGAGGTCCCCGTCGGTGCCCGCGCCGGCTCCACCGACCTCGACGACGGCGGCTGTCTCCGCAACGCCGAGCTCGTCCTCGGCGGTGGTCGGGTCGTCGCCGGCAGACACGTCGTCGTCCTCGGCGGTGGCCGGGTCGTCGGCAGCGGGCTCGTCGTCGTCCTCGGTGGTGGCCGAAGCGTCGGGGTCCGCCGTCGCTCCGGTTCCCGCGACGACCCCCGAGCCACCGGTGGTCGTCCCTGCCCCGACGCCGGAGACGTCGGGGCCGACGGCAGGGAGGACGCCGCCGCCCGTGACGATCACCCCGCCCGTCGTGACGATCCCGGTCCCGGAACTCGTCCCCGTACCGGTGCCGGTCCCCGAGCCGGTCCTGCCGACCCCGCAGCCCCTGCCGACCGCGACCGACCCCGGAGGGGTCGACCAGCCCCAGTGGCCCGGCGGATCGTCCGACCACGAGGACCACGCCCCGACGGGGAGGGGCCGGTAGGCTCCCGTCGCCGGACGTCCCGTCCCCGGCCGCCCAGCGCTCAGGCGCCCGTCCGGGATGCCCTGCCGGTCAGGGACGGGGGTTGATCCGCGTCCATCCTCGCTCGTCCCGGCGGGCGCCGAGGGCTGCCCGGCAGCGGCGGCACACGGCCCGGACGGCGTCCGCGTGCCGGCCCGACTCCGGCTGCACGTCCTCCCAGCCGACGTGGGGGACCGGGCCAGCCGGGACCTGCTCAGCGACAGCCCGCAGACCGTCTCGTTGCGCCCGCGCTCCCACGCGTGGACCTCACCGGCGGGGTAGCGGATGCCGTCGTCGGGGTCGGTCCACCGGTCGGCGGCCGCGACCGCCGCGTTGCGTACACCCATGGGTGCACCGGTACGCGCGCACCGCGCCCCATCGGCCGGTGCCCTCGGCAGCACCGTGGATGTCGGTGTCCTGACACGAGAGGGTGAGCCCATGGCCGTCACCGGACCGGACTCCATCGCCCCGCGGGTCCGCGACCTCGACCGCGCGGCTGCGTTCCACGGGGCCCGCCCGGGGCTGCGCCGTGACCAGCTGTGACCGGGCTCGACTCGAGGAGGAGCAGCGGTGAGGCGGCACGAGGTCAGCGTGGAGGTGCTCGGCCCGTGGTCGCTGGCGACCAGCCGGGCGTTCTGGGAGGGCTTCGCCCCCGCCGCGCTCCCGGCCCGGGACGACGACCAGCGGCTGTCCACGGTCTTCCGGGTCGAGGCGGACTGGTCCAGCGCCGAGGCGACCGTGACCCAGCACGGCGCCACCGCCCAGATCACGGTCGCGGGCGACGGCGACCTGGGCTCCGCCGTCACCCAGGTCGGCCGCTTCCTCAGCCTGGACGTCGACGCCCGGGGCTGGCCCGACGTCGCCGATCGCGACCCGGTCCTCGCCGACGCCCGAGCCCGGCTGCCCGGCCTGCGGCCCTGCGGGTTCCACTCCCCCTACGAGGCCGCCGCCTGGGCGGTGCTCTCCCAGCGCCTGCGCATCGTCCAGGCCGCGCGGCTGCGCGACGACCTCATCGCCCGCCACGGGGAGCACGGCGCCTTCCCCTCTCCCCGTGTGCTGCGCCGGTCGGACCTCGACCTGCCCGGCCGCAAGACCGAGTACCTGCACGCCGTCGCCGATGCCGCCCTCGACGGGCGCCTCGACGGCGCGACCCTGCGCTCGCTCGACCCCGAGCAGGCTGTGCAGACGGTCCAGGAGGTCAAGGGCCTCGGCCCGTTCGCCGCCGAGCTCGTCGTCGTCCGCGGCGCCAACGCCCCCGACGCGCTGCCCCGGCACGAGCGTCGCCTCGAGGCCGAGATCACCGAACGCTACGACCCCGACCCCACCCTCGCCGAGGTCTCCGAGGCCTGGCGGCCCTTCCGCACCTGGGCCGCCTTCCACCTGCGCGTCCTCCGCGAGGAGCGCACCCGGGAGATCGGCGGCCGCTCGCCCACGGTCGCCTGACCGGCCCGCTCCGTCCGTCCTCCGGCGCGCTGATCAGCAGGTGCGCCAGTGCCCCCGGCAGGATTCGAACCTGCGACACACGGTTTAGGAAACCGATGCTCTATCCCCTGAGCTACGGGGGCTCGTCGGCGCGGGCCGACCGGGGCGTACCCGACGAGGTTAGCTGGCCGCGTCCGGCTCCCTCCCACGGCGCTCCCGGCTGGCTACCGTCGGCCCATGGTGGTCGCGCTGACCGAGCTGGTGCTCTTCGTCCTGCTCGCCGGCCTGCTGCTGTATGCCCTGGGCACGTGGTCGACGCGCACCGGCCCTCGACGACTCCCCGCCCGCCGCCGCGCGGAGCTGGCCACCGCGGTGGCGCAGGCCCGTTGGGCACCGGCGCACGACGAGGTCGACGGCGTCACCCGCGTGCTCCTGCGGCGCTGCTACACCGGGCTCGACGGACTGCTCGTGGTCCTCGAGGAGCGGGTCTACACCACCTTCCCGGCGTCCGACCCCGCCTGGGAGGCCCGCTTCACCGAGGCGATGTCCGGGGCCCGCTTCCGCTGCACCTACCTCAACGCGGAGGAGTCGCAGGCGTAGCCCGCCGTCCTGTGGACGGCGCCGGCCGCTGTGGACGGCGCTCCCGAGACCGTCGGCCGTCCCCGTGAGCCTGGCCTCCCACCGACCGAGGAGGCCCCGTGGAGATCAGGACACCCGCCGAGCTCGAGGAGCACCTGACGGCGCTCGCCACGGAGCTCACCGCCCCGGCGCCGGCCGAGTGCGTGCTCTGCTACGTCGAGCGCGTGCTCGCCGCGTTCGGCTGCGACTGCACGCTGCGCTGGGCGCGTCGCTGGCGCGACCTGCGCCTGCCGCGGGCGACCGGCCTGGAGCGCCGGCTGGAGGCCCGCGGCGGCTGCGACTGCGAGGTGTTCCTGGGCGGCTGGATGCTGCGCGACGAGCTCCAGGTCCCCGACGAGGACGGCGAGCCGGCCTGGCCGGCCGAGCGTCCGCCCTGCGCCGGGGTCGGGCCGCGGTCCTCCCAGCCGTGCGGCAACTGGCAGACCTGGCGGCGGGAGCGATGGTGACGGCGGCAGGATGGAGCGCATGGGACAGGTCGTCGCCACTGCCGAACACCTCGTGCGGGCGCCGGCGGACCGGGTGCGGTCCGCCCTCGCCGACTACACCGGGGTCCGTCGCCGGGTGCTGCCCGAGCAGTTCAGCGACTACCGGGTCGAGGCCGGCGGCCAGGGCGCGGGCACCCGCGTCGCCTGGCGGTTCGCCGCCACCGCCAGGCGGGTGCGCGACCAGCTCGTCGCGGTCACCCAGCCCGACGCCGACACCCTGGTGGAGACCGACACCCGCTCCTCGATGGTGACCACCTGGACGGTGCACCCGGCCGACGCCGGGCTCACCACCGTCCGGGTGCGCACCACCTGGAACGGCGCCGGCGGCGTGGGCGGGTTCTTCGAGCGCACCTTCGCGCCCCGGGGCCTGCGCCGGGTGTACGAGGACCTGCTGGGCCGGCTGGACCGGGAACTCGCGACCGCCTGAGCGGCGGCGTGGGCAGCGCTCGCGGGGCACCATGGCCGGGTGACCGCAGCAGTACCCGCGGCCGTCGACCCGGCCACCGCCGACCCGGCGGACGTCGCCGCGCTCGCCGAGCTGGTCGGCGACGGCGACGTCGTCGTCCTCTCCGGCGCCGGCCTGTCCACCGACTCCGGCATCCCCGACTACCGCGGTGCCACCGGGGCGCTGCGCCGGCACACGCCGATGACGTACCAGACGTTCCTCCGCGACCCCCGCGGCCGGCACCGCTACTGGGCGCGCAGCTTCGTCGGGTGGCGGCGGATCCGCGCGGCGCGGCCCAACGACGGGCACCGCGCCGTCGCCGACCTGCAGGCGGCCGGCGTGGTGACCGGGGTGATCACGCAGAACGTCGACGGGCTGCACCAGGCCGCCGGCGCGCGCGACGTCGTCGAGCTGCACGGCGGTCTGGACCGCACGGTCTGCCTGGCCTGCGGCGACGTCGCCGACCGCGGCGAGCTCGACCGGCGGCTGCGGGCGGTCAACCCGCACTTCGGGCCGCACGTCGACGAGGTCAACCCGGACGGGGACGCCGAGCTGCCCGACGAGGTCCTCGACGGGTTCGTCATGGTCGACTGCCTGGCGTGCGGGTGCGGTCCGCTCAAGCCCGACGTCGTCTTCTTCGGCGAGACGGTGCCGCGGGACCGGGTCGACATCAGCTTCGCCCTGGTCGAGGACGCCGGCGCCCTGCTCGTGCTCGGCTCGTCGTTGACGGTGATGAGCGGCTACCGGTTCGTGCTGCGGGCGGAGAAGCTGGGCATCCCGGTCGGGCTGGTCAACCTGGGTCCGACGCGGGGGGACGCGAAGGTCGACGTCCGGATCGACGCCCCGCTCGGGACGGTGCTGCCCGAGCTGGTCCGCCGACTGGCCGCGTGAGGCGCGAGCGAAAGGACCTCCCTGCCCCCCAGCGCTCGCGAGCTCGCGCCGGGCCCTGCAGGGAGGCCATCTGACCGACGACGGCCGCTGGCTGGTCGTCGACGGCCGACGCTGGCGGGCGACCGACCCGGCGCTGCCCGAGCAGGTGAGGGCGCGGCTGCTGCACCACCTCGGGGTGGCGCGCTCCGCCGTCCGGGCTGCCGGCCGCAGCGGGGACGACGCGGCCGTGGCCGCCGCACGCGCCCGCGTGCGGCTGGCGAAGACGGGTCTGGGGGAGCGGAGGCCGGCCTGGTGGGACCAGGACGACGCCGCCCGACGCGCACGGTGGGAGACGGCCCTCGCCGAACTCGACGCGCAGGACCCGGCGCCGGGGTGGTCGGCGCAGGAGGGTCCCGGCGGCTGAGCGGGTGGGGGTCGGTCGCGCGGGGAGCGGGGCCCTCGGCGAGGATCGGGCCGGTGCAGACCTTCCTCCCCGTCGCCGACTTCGAGGAAAGCGCCCGGTTGCTGGACTCGCCCCGCCTGGGCAAGCAGCGGGTCGAGACCCTGCAGGTGCTGCGGGCCCTGGAGCTGCCCGACTACGGCTGGGCCTCGCACCCGGTCGTGCGGATGTGGCGGGGGCGGACGCCGGCCCTGGTGGCCTACGGCCTGGCCGTGGTCCGGGTGTGGCGCGAGCGCGGCTTCGCCGACACCACGCACACCCTGATCGCCGAGTTCGCCCCGGACGTCGTCGGGACCGGCCAAGACGAGCTGGCCCGGGCCGGCCTGCTGCCCTCGTGGGTGGGTGACGAGGAGCTGCACCGGTCGCACCGGTCGAACCTGCTGGCCAAGGAGCCGGACTTCTACCGACCGCGGTTCACGCCCGTCTTCGGCCCGGAGCCCGACGACCTGCCCTACGTGTGGCCCGAGCCGGACGACGTCGCGCCGCCGCCCCCGCCGGAGGGGGTGCGGGTGTGGGTGGTGCGCCCCCGCGCGCACAGCGAGCTGGGCGCCTGCCTCGCCGCCGGCGTCGTCGGGCTGGGCACCCAGTCCGGCATCGACGTCGACGCCACCGGGCTGTCCCCGGCCGAGCTGCGGGCGCTGGCCAAGGAGCTCTCCGGCCGGCGCCCGGCCAAGGACCTGCGCCAGCTGTCGGCCTTCCTCGACGAGGTGCGTCCCGGGGACCGGGTCGGGCTGCCCATCGAGCACGGTGCGGGGCTGCTGCTCGGCGAGGTCGTGGGGGAGTACCTCTTCCAGGGACGGGAGCTGCTGCCGCACCGGCGTCCGGCCCGCTGGGACCGCGTGGTGCCCCGGTCGGCGGCCCTGCCCCCGGCCACGCTGCAGGACCCCCGCGCCTTCTTCCCGGTGACCCTCGACCCCGCACAGGTGCCCGGCAACTGAGCGGCGCTCGGCCGGCCGGCTGTGCCAGGGTGCCGGCGTGGCCCGACCTACCGTGCTGACGAGCCAGTCCACCGACTTCCCGCGGTGGTACCAGGACGTCGTCGCCAAGGCCGAGCTGGCCGAGAACGGTCCCGTCCGCGGGACGATGGTCATCCGCCCCTACGGGTTCGCGATCTGGGAGCGGGTGCAGGCCGAGGTCGACGGGCGGATCAAGGCCGCCGGCGCGCGCAACGCCTACTTCCCGCTGCTCATCCCCGAGCCGTACCTGCGGCGCGAGGCCGAGCACGTGGAGGGCTTCAGCCCCGAGCTGGCGGTGGTCACGCACGCCGGCGGCAGGGAGCTGGAGGTCCCCGCGGTCGTCCGGCCCACGAGCGAGACCGTCATCGGCGAGTACATGGGCAGGTGGGTGCAGAGCCACCGCGACCTGCCGCTGCTGCTCAACCAGTGGGCCAACGTCGTCCGGTGGGAGCTGCGGCCCCGGGTGTTCCTCCGCACCACCGAGTTCCTCTGGCAGGAGGGCCACACCGCGCACGCCACCGAGGCAGAGGCCGCCGACTACGCCCGGCGGATCCTGCGGGACGTCTACGCCGACGTCATGACCGAGGTGCTCGCCGTCCCGGTCGTCCCGGGGCGCAAGACCCGCAGGGAGCGCTTCGCCGGCGCGGTGAACACGCTGACCTGCGAGGCGATGATGTGCGACGGCAAGGCCCTGCAGATGGGGACCAGCCACGAGCTCGGGCAGAACTTCGCCCGGGCCTTCGACATCGACTTCCTCGCGGCCGACGGCGAACGCCGGTACGCGTGGACGACGTCGTGGGGGTCCTCCACCCGCCTGGTCGGCGGCCTGGTCATGAGCCACGGCGACGACGCGGGCCTGCGCCTGCCACCACGCCTCGCGCCGGTGCAGGTGGTGGTCGTGGAGGCCCGCGCGGGGGAGGGCGTGGACCGGGCCGCCCGGACGCTCGTCGCGCAGCTGCGGGCCCACGGGGTGCGGACCGAGCTGGACGACCGGGCCGACGTGCCGTTCGGGCGGCGCGCGGTCGACTGGGAGCTCAAGGGCGTGCCGGTACGCGTCGACCTCGGGCCGCGGGACCTGGCCGGGGGCCGGGCCACCGTGGTCCGCCGCATCCCCGGCGAGAGCGCGCCGGTCGGCCTGACCGACGTCGGAGCCGAGGTGGCCCGCGCTCTGCACGAGGACCAGGACCGGCTGCTCGCCGAGGCCCGCGTCCGGCTCGCCGACCGCACCGCGGACGTGGGTACGGCCGACGAGGCCCTGGTCGCCGCGCGGGACGGCTGGGCGCGGCTGCCGTGGGCGCGGCTGGGACCCGAGGGCGAGGCCCGGCTGGCCGAGCAGGGCGTGACCGTGCGCTGCCTGGTCGGGCCGGACGGCGGCCTGCCCGGCAGCGACGACGAGCCGGGGGCGTTGGCCGTCGTCGGCCGGGCCTACTGAGCCGCCGCCGGCCGCGCCCGGTGCGCTCGCCGGGGTCGACGGTGCGGTCAGGCGCCGGGCAGCGGCACGTTCTGCAGCCGCACCTGGCCGCGGGCGACGAGCTTGCCGTCGGCCCGGGTCAGCAGCACCTGCCACAGCTGCTGGCTCCGGCCCTGCTGCACCGGCTCGGCGACGACGTCGAGCCGGCCCTCGGTCGTGCTGCGGATGAAGTCGGTGTTGTTGTTGACGCCGACGGCGAACTGCCCGGCCCCGGCCACCGCCGCGCTGGCCCCGATGCTGGCCGCCGACTCGACGACGGTGCAGTACAGGCCGCCGTGCACCACGCCCCAGGGGGTGTGCTGGTCGGGCCCGACCTCGACCGAGCCGGTCACCCGGGTGCCGCTGACCTCGCCGACCTCGAACCCCGCCGCGGCGACGAACCGGCTGGCGGCGGACAGGCCCACCGCCGGCAGCTCGGCGCTCACGCGTCCCACACCAGGCAGAAGGGGTGCCCCACCGGGTCGGCGTAGACGCGGAAGTCACCGCCGCCCCCGGACAGCTTGCGCGCCCCCAGCGCGAGCACCCGCGGCTCGGCCTCCTCGACGTCGGCCACCCGGATGTCGAGGTGGAACTGCTGCGGTCGGTCGGGGTCGGGCCACTCCGGCGGCTGCAGGTCCGGGGCCTGCTGGAAGGCCAGCCGGTAGCCCTGGCCGGTGACGACCACCCAGTCGTCACCTGGCGAGCCCTTGCTGACCTCCATCCCCAGCAGGTCGGCGTAGAAGGTGGCGAGCGCGTGGGCGTCGGGCGCGTCGAGGACGACGGAGTGCAGCTGGCCGATCATGGCCCCATCCTCGCGGGCTGGGCTCCGGGCCGACCAGCCGAGGACCAGCCAGGCGCCGCAGCGATCCGGCCACCGGGGCAGGATCGGGCTCGTGGCCTCCTCTCCCTCCACCGCTCCGCGGCTCGGCACGCTCACCTGGACCTCCGCCGCCGAGCGGCCCGAGCTGCTCGCCGCCCCGGTGGCCGCGGCCCTGGGCGGCCTGGCCGGACCGGCCTGGGTCGCCGAGATCGACGCCGACCTCGCCGACACCGCCGCATTCACCGAGGCCTACGGGGTGCCGCCGGAGCTCTCGGCCAACTGCGTGGTCGTCGCCGCCCGCCGCGCCGGGCAGACGGTGCTGGCCGCCTGCGTCGTGCCGGCGACCACCCGCGCCGACGTCAACGGCCTGGTGCGCCGTCACCTGGGGGCCCGCAAGGCCTCCTTCGCGCCGCAGGACGTCGCCGTCGCCGAGAGCGGCATGGCCTACGGCGGGATCACTCCGCTCGGGCTGCCGCCGTCCTGGCCGGTGCTCGTCGACCCGGCCGTCGCCGCGGCCGAGCTGGTCGTCGTCGGGTCCGGGACCCGGGGCAGCAAGCTCGCGGTCCCCGGCGCGGCGCTGGCCGCGCTGCCGGCCGCGGAGGTCCTCGAGGGGCTGGGCCGGCCGCTCGCCGAACCCCCGCGCCCCGCCCCGACCGCCACCCCCGCCGAGCGCGCACCCGACGACCGCGACGTCGGCTGGGGGGAGCGCGCCGAGGACGTCCGCGGCGACGACCGCCGCTACCTGGAGGACCGTCCCCCGCACTGGGGCAGCGACTGACTCACCGCCGTTCGGGCAGCGTCGCCGTCCCCGGGCCGGACGGGTCCTCGCCACGGGCACGCCGCTCCACAGGAAGTCCTGGAAGCCCTCGTGCACGGGCACATGCGGCCACACGCGGCGCCGGCCGGACCGCGACCCGCTCACGACGGCGGGGGCAGGCTGAGCGTCAGGGTCGCGGTCGTGGCCGCGGCGGCCAGCTGCGCGGCGGTGCCGGCGTCCACCGCGAGCAGCAGCAGGCCGTCGTCGGCGTCGTCGGGACCCGGCGCGGCGAGGACGAGCGCGCCCGCGGCCACCACCTCCGCCCGCCCGGCCCCCGGCGGCGTGGCCAGGACGTCGACCCGGTCGCCGGGGCGCACGAGCGCGCTGACCGCGAGGTCGGCCGGCCGGACCGGCGCGGCCACCTGCCCGTCGCGCAGCTGCGCGGTCAGCCCGGCACCGACCAGCCCGGCGTCGGTGACCGGTTCCCCGGCACGGACGCCGCCGGCCAGCACCTGACCCGCGAGCGCGGCGGGGTCGGCGGCCACGCCACCCGGGCGCAGCCCCGGCGGATAGCGGGCCACGGTCAGGTCACCCGCGGTGAGGACGGCGCCCGGCGGGAGGTCGGCGGCGGCGACGACCACCGGCACGGTCTCCGGCGCACGGGCCGGCGCGGGGTCGGGGCGCAGCGCCAGGAGCAGTGCGGCGGCGGCGAGGAGGGCGGCGAAGACCTGCCGCGCGGTGTGCAGCGGCCGGCGCGGACGGCGGAGGCGGACCATGCGTCCACGCTGGCGGTCCGGGGGCGCCGGCGGGGCGGCTCCGCACGGGTTGTGGAGAGAGCGGGCGCCTGTGGAACCCGCCGCGGGTCAGCCGGCGGCCGCGGCGCTGCCGGAGGACGAGCTGCCCGAGGACGAGTTCCCGGCCGACGACCCGCCGGACGACGAGCCGCCGGAGGAGCTGCTGGTGGAGGCGGCCGGCGCGGCGTCCTTCTTCCCCCCGTCGGAGGAGCCGCTCGACGACTCCTTCGGCGCGGCGGACCGGCTGTCGGTGCGGTAGAAGCCCGAGCCCTTGAACACCACGCCCACCGACCCGTAGACCTTGCGCACCGGGCTGCCGCACTCGAGGCACTCGCTCACCGGGGCGTCGGTGAAGGACTGCACCACCTCGAACTCGTGCTTGCCGGCGGGGTTGGTGCAGGCGTACTGGTACGTGGGCACGGTCGGGGTACTCCTCGTCACGACGGGCCGGGTTGGCACTCTCGCCCGGCGACTGCCAATGATGCGCGCCCGTGCGGCGTCCGTCCACGTGCGCTGTCGGCGAGCGTCACCGCTGCGGCGGAGATGAGCGCCACCGCTGCCGGTCCGGCAATGCGCCTCGTGGAACCGGTCGGCGACGGCCTCCTGGGTGAGCCGAGCTCCTCGTCGAAGGCGACGCCGCTCGGTGAGGCGCACAGCACCACGAAGGCTGTCGTCAGCGACTGGTACGAAGGCTGGGTGAGGGCTGGGCCCGGCGCGTGGACAGGCCCGCGCCTGCGGGCGACATCACGCGCATCCCCGTTCCGGCAGGAGGACCGCATGCGCGCCACACGCATCATCGCCGACCTCCGGGTGGCGGACGTCGAGGCGGCGAAGAGCTTCTACACCGACTACCTGGGCCTCCGCACCGAGGAGTTCAACATGGGCTGGGTGGCCCGCTACACCTCTCCGGACACCGGTGCGAACGTCCAACTCGTGACGCGCGACGCCGCGGCACCCGAGGACCCGGTCATCTCCGTGCACACGGAGGACGTGGACGGTGCCTACGCAGAAGCGCAGGAACTCGGCTACGAGATCGTGCACCCGCTGACCACGGAGCCGTGGGGTGTGCGCCGGTTCTTCGTCCGGGCGCCGGACGGCACGGTGATCAACATCGTGCGCCACCGCGACTGAGCCTCGATCCACCGTCGATCTTGGTCGGCTCCGTCGGCTCGTGATTCGATCTTGATGGCTTGATCTGGGCGCGGGTGAGCGGCCGGTCTGTCCGGCTCTTCCACTGTTGGTCTCCGGTCGTGCCCG
>NZ_QOHF01000040.1 GCF_003319115.1 Geodermatophilus sp. TF02-6
CAGCGAAAACGGCGGATCCACACGGCTCTACGATGGTCGACCTATCGTCGCGAGCACCAAGCCGACGCACGCCGCCATCACTTCCGACGACGACTCAGGCTCCAGGTTGTAGCCCTGTAGTACTAGGGCGCGCGCCCGCCCGGGACCGTCGGTCCCGCCCGGTAGCGTGGCGGTGCGCACCAGCCCTCCTCCGCAACGACGGGAGCTCGCGATCCCCGTGCCCGACGACGGTCCGCTCGACCTGCCCACCGGGGCCGCCAACGCACGGAACGGGCTGTTCGTCGCGTTCGAGGGCGGCGAGGGGGCCGGGAAGTCCACCCAGGTGCGGCTGCTGTGCGAGTGGCTGGCCGCCCGGGGCCGCCCGGTCCGGGCCACCGTCGAACCGGGCGGCACCCCGGTCGGCGCCGCCGTCCGCGCGATCGTCCTCGACCGCGCGCACACCGGCCTGGCCCCGCGCGCCGAGGCGCTGCTGTACGCCGCCGACCGCGCCCAGCACGCGCACGCCGTCCTGCACCCGGCGCTGGAGGCGGGCGAGGTCGTGGTCACCGACCGCTACGTCGACAGCTCGCTGGCCTACCAGGGCGCCGGGCGCACCATCCCGATGGACGACGTCGCGGCCCTCTCCCGCTGGGCCACCGGGGGGCTGCGGCCCGACCTCACCGTGCTGCTCGACCTGCCCCCCGAGCTGGGCCTGGCCCGCGCCCGTGGGCGGGCAGCCGCCGACCGGCTCGAGTCGGAGTCGCTGGACTTCCACCAGCGGGTGCGCGAGACCTTCCGGGCGCTGGCCGCCGCCGCTTGCGAGCGCTACCTCGTCCTGGACGCCACCCGCCCGGTCGACGAGCTCGCCGCCGACGTCCGCGCCCGGGTCGGCGCGCTGCTGGGCGTGCCGGCATGAGCGTCTGGGAGCAGGTCGTCGGCCAGTCCGCGGTCGTGGAGACGCTGCGCGCCGCGGTCGCCGACCCCGCCGTGATGACCCACGCCTGGCTGTTCACCGGCCCGCCGGGCTCCGGCCGGTCGGTGGCCGCCCGCGCCTTCGCCGCGGCGCTGCAGTGCCGGGACGGCGGCGAGCACCCCGACGTGGGCGCCTGCCACGCCTGCCGGACGGTCCTCGCCGGCACCCACGCCGACGTGCAGACCGTCGTCCCCGAGGGGCTGTCGATCGGCGTGGCCGAGGTGCGGGAGCTGGTGCGCATCGCCGGGCGGGCGCCGTCCCAGGGCCGTTGGCAGGTGGTGCTGGTCGAGGACGCCGACCGGATGACCGAGCAGGCGGCCAACACCGTGCTGAAGATGCTCGAGGAGCCGCCGACCCGCACCGTCTTCCTGCTCTGCGCGCCCAGCCTGCACCCCGACGACGTGTCGGTGACCATCCGCTCGCGCTGCCGGGTGGTCGGCCTGCGCACCCCGTCGGTCGATGCGGTCGCCGACGTGCTGGTCCACCGCGACGGCGTCGACCCGGCCCTGGCCGCCTGGTCGGCCGCGGCCGCCGGCGGGCACGTCGGGCGCGCCCGGCACCTCGCCCGCGACGAGGACGCCCGGCTGGCCCGCAAGGCGGTGCTGGACGTCCCGCTGGCGCTGGTGTCGCTGGCCGCCTGCCTGAGCGCCGCCGACGACCTGGTGGGGGCGGCCAAGGAGGAGTCCGACCGGGCGGCGGCCGAGCTCGACGGCGCGGAGACCGAGGCGCTCAAGCAGAGCCTGGGCGTCGGCGCCCGCGGGCCCGGCGTGGCCGCCGCCAGCCGCGGCGCCGGGCAGCTCAAGGAGCTGGAGAAGCGGCAGAGGTCGCGGGCCACCCGGCTGGGCCGCGACTCCCTCGACCGGGCGCTGGTCGACCTCGCCGCCCTGTACCGGGACGCGCTCGTCCTCGCCGCGCACCGGGACGCCGGGGACACCCGACCGCCGACGCTGGCCCACCCCGACCGCCGGGCGGACGCCGAGGCGCTGGCGGAGCGGATCGGGCAGGAGGGGGCGCTGCGCCGCATCGACGCCGTCCTGGCCTGCCGGGTCGCGCTCGAGCAGAACGTGAAGCCGCAGGTCGCCGTCGAGGCGCTCACTGTCGCGCTGCGGCTGCCCACCTGAGGAAGGACCCCGTCCTCCCCACCCCTCGCTCCGCTCGGGGCGGTGCCCTGGACGGGGCCGGCCCGCTGTGCGGTCCGTGCGGCGCGGTCACGTAGGCTGTGCACCGCACGTCCGCCGCCTTAGCTCAGTCGGTAGAGCATCTCACTCGTAATGAGAAGGTCGTCGGTTCGATTCCGACAGGCGGCTCGCATCTGACCAGCGTATTCGCGGTAGTAGGCCCCACTCAAGAGACCGTTTCGGTGCCGGCTGGGAACGGATTGGGAACGACGCCTGTGCGGGGCCGTAGCGTCGGCAGCGAGCGAGTGATAGTGAGGTGGGTGTGCCCCTCGCTCGTCCGAGCGCCTCGGGGTTCGCCCCACCTTCGGGGCAGGGTGACGAGGCGCTACTGTCCCAACCGAGGCTTGCGTTCCTTTCGTTTGCCCGTAGTCTGGCTTGGTGGCTCGTACGGTTGCTCGGCTGTCGCCAAAGGACATCGCGTCCGATGATGCGGCTCGCCTCGCTGAGGAGCTGCGGAGCGCGACGACGATCACTATCGGCGCGGAGACGGTCGCACTGACCGACGAGGTCCGGTCGGTGCTGAGCAAGCTCTTGGCCTATGTCGCCGCGGGCCAACGTGTCGACGTCGTGCCGGTGGACGAGATGCTGACCACCCAGCAGGCGGCAAACTTGCTCGAGGTCAGCCGTCCGACGCTCGTGAAGATGCTGGAGTCCGGCCTCATCCCCTACGAGCAGCCCGGTGTGCACCGCCGGGTCTCTCGGGCCGCCCTCGATGAATTCATCGCGTCGCGGGCTGAGCGTCGCCGAGCCGGTCTGGAAGCCTTGGCAAAAACCCTGGAGCCCGATGTCCCTGACGAGTTCGTCACCACCAGGTGACGCCGCTCGTCCTCCTGGACGCCTGCGTTCTGGTCCCTCAGCGGCTCTCCAGCCTCCTCCTCACCTTCGCCGAAGAGGGGCTCTTCGAACCCAGGTGGTCCGAACGGATCCTCGCCGAGACGGGGCGGGCGCTCACCGAGAAGCTCGGCGTACCACGTGACGGCGCTGCCCGTCGGCTAGCCGCCATGCGCGACGCCTTTCCCGAAGCGGCCGTTCACGGATTCGAGGTCCTGGAGCCGGAGCTCAACTGCCATCCGAAGGACCGGCACGTGCTTGCCGCAGCCATCGCCGCCGGCGCGGAGACGCTGGTGACCGCCAACGTCAGGGACTTCCCCGAGGTGTCCTGCGTGCCGCACGGGGTTACCGTCGCCGATCCCGATCTGTTCCTTCTCGAGCTAACGGCCCAGGACGCCCGTGCCTGTCAGGCCGCGGTGGAGCGGGAGGCGCGGCGGATGCGTCGGCCACCGATGACCCCGCAGGACGTACTGGCCGGCGTTGCCGTCCTGGTCCCCACCTTCGCCAACCTGCTGCATCAGTCGATGCTCGATGGTGTCGCAGTCGCGAGCGACGTGCCCGCCTACGTCACGGTCCCGGTGGAAGAGAGCCCGCTGCAGGGCTATGCCGACGCCCCAGACGTCACCAATCCGCTGCACGTGGCCTTCGCCTGGTGGACCGCGGTATTCGATCGCGATCGGTACCTCGCTGCCCTTCACGGTCTGACGTGGTCGCCGGCTGCATTCGGGGACTACGCCTGGGCGGAAGAACTGCTGGCGGGCCGGTCCATCGCGTCACGCATCTACTACGCCGTCGACGACCCGACTGGTGAGGTGGCCTACGTCCGCTTCGTGCCGGAGGTCGCCCAGAGCTCGCAGGTGTTTGAGTCGTTTCTCGTCCGCGGGGTCTGCTTCATGACCCTGAAGAAGCGACCGGATGGATCCTGGTGCGTCTGGGGGTTGGGGCACAGGATGGTCGGCACCCGCGCGGTCCGCGGAAGTTGAACGGCCGGGATGCCGGGGATCACCTTCGCCGGATCGTGCACCGCCAGCGGCTCACGCCATGGCGCCGACGCCTCCGCCAGCGCCCGATCCAGACTGGCCACCGCCACGGTCTCGGTCAGCAGTACCCCACCGCCCTGAGCGACCCCGGCGGTGTCGGTCGTGTCGACCTGAAGCCTGGGAGAGAACCGGCTACGCTGTTCCGCCTGGAAGGTGCTGCCCGATCCCGGGTGGTACGTCCCTGGACAAGACGCATCTTCCCTGGTCAGCAGCGCCCTCTTCCGAGAGCAACACGCCGTCAGGCGGTCGCGCCGTGAAAGCGCCGGGCCAGCTGGGGCTGTCAGCGCCACTGCCGGACAAGGAGTCCGCCATGTCCGAACTGCACCTCGAGCAGCCTCGCCTCGGCGCCCGCGTCAAGCCCACGCTCGAGGTCGACGGCCTGACCTTCCGCGACCTCGACGGCGACGGTGAGCTCGCGCCGTACGAGGACTGGCGACTGCCGGCCAGGGAGCGGACGGCAGATCTGGCCTCGCGGATGACGCTGGAGGAGAAGGCCGGGCTCATGCTCATCGACACCCTCAACGCCCGGTTCGGCGGGGAGATGGCGACCTACGCGCGCGACTACCTCGACGACCAGTACATGCGCCGGTTCATCTTCCGCAACCAGGTCGTGCCGACCGGTGAGGAGACGCAGGGCGACGACAGCCACGTCTTCCTCGCCGGGTCGACGATCAACCCGATCCAGGCGGCCAGGTTCCTCAACTCCGTGCAGGAGCACGCGGAGGGCAGCCGGCTCGGCATACCCGCGCTGTTCAAGTCCAACGCGCGCAACCACATCGACCCCGAAGCCCGGCCGGGCATCAACGAGGCCGCCGGGGTCTTCACCGCCTTCCCCAAGGAGGCGGGGCTGGCCGCGGCGCTGCTGGGCGCCGACGGCGACACCTCGGTCATCGAGGCGTTCGCGAGGGTCATGGGTGCGCAGTGGCGCGCGATCGGGCTGCGGGGCATGTACGGCTACGCGGTCGACCTCATCACCGAGCCGCGGTGGTACCGCACCCATGAGTGCTTCAGCCAGGACGCCGACCTGACCTCCGACATCGTCCGCACCCTCATCGGCACCCTGCAGGGCACGCAGGTCGAGGACGGCGTGGCCCTGTCTCCGGACTCCGACGTGCTGCTGACGATCAAGCACTTCCCGGGGGGCGGCCCCCAGGAGCTCGGCCTGGATCCGCACTACTCCTTCGGCAAGACCCAGGTCTACCCGGGCGGGCGCTTCGCCGAGCACCTGCGGCCGTTCGAGGCGGCGATCCGGGCCGGCGCGGCCTCGGTCATGCCCTACTACGGCGTGCCCATGGACGTGACGCACGAGGGGGTGGAGCTGGAGCAGATCGGTATGGCGTTCAGCGACCAGGTCATCAACGGCCTGCTGCGCGACGGGCTGGGCTTCGCCGGCTACGTCAACTCCGACACCGGCATCATCACCGACCGGGCCTGGGGTCTGGAGGAGAAGACGGTCCCCGAGCGGGTCGCCACCGCGGTGAACTCCGGCTCGGACACCCTCTCCGGCTTCCACGACGTCTCGGCGATCACCTCGCTCGTCGAAGCCGGCCTCGTCTCCTCCGAGCGGGTGGACCTGGCGGCGCGCCGGCTGCTCGAGCCGATGTTCCGACTGGGGCTGTTCGAGGACCCGTACGTCGACGAGGAGGCGGCGGAGGCGGCGTTCGGCCGGCCCGAGCACGCGGAGGTGTGCCTGGACCTGCAACGCCGCTCGGTGGTGCTGCTGCAGAACTCCGGCGTGCTGCCGCTGGCGCAGGGATCGAAGGTCTACGTCCTGGGCACGATCGACCCGCAGGTGGTGGCCTCCTACGGGTTCGAGGTGGTGGACGGCAACGTGGGTGAGGGCACGCAGCGGCCGAGCGCGACGGACGCCGACGTCGTGCTGGTGACGCTCACGGCGCGGACCCGCGGGACCGCGCTCTACCGCAGCGCCAACCCGGCCAGCGGGATGCGCCCGGACAAGATCTCCCCGATCGTCTTCCCCGGCGTGCGCGGCCTCGACGGCCACAGTCCCTACGGAGCGGCGGATGCGTGCGTGGCGTACGACGGTGATCACTGCACCGACGACACCCTGTTGCACGGCGGTTCGTTCCCCTGGGAGAGCAGCGTGCTGGACTTCACCGGCATGGCGGGCGCGGAGTCATGGGAGGTCACGCCGTCACTGGACACCGTGCAGGATGTCGTGCGGGAGGTCGGGAACCCGGGCAAGGTCGTCCTGGACGTCTACTTCCGCCAGCCGTTCGTGCTCGATGAGGACAGCGGCCTGCGCGACGCAGGCGCGATCGTGGCGTCCTTCGGGATCACCGACCAAGCCCGGATGGACGTTCTCTCCGGTCGCTCCGCCCCGGGCGGGAAGATGCCCTTCGCCCTGGCCGCGACCCGCCAGGCGATCGAGGACAACCAGTCCGACGTCCCCGGCTACGGCGACGACGCGCTCTTCGACTACGGCCACGGCCTCACCTACTGACCAACCCAGAGGGCCCCTCTGGCCAGGTCGACGTCACCCCAGCGCAGGCCCACGACCTCGCCGCGGCACAACCCGGTCATCGTCGGCACCTCGAACGGGACGCCCATGCCGGTGGCCGGAAGCGAGGCCTGCAGCGCCGCCCCGGCGTCGGCGGCCGCCGCGAAGCCACCGCGCTGCACCTGCCTGCGCTCGCCGGAGGGTCGCGCACGGGGCCCGTCCGCCGGGACGGCACGCTGCCGTCGGAGGCCGGCGGTGGTTGGCCGGCGTCCGCGGCGGGCACCGCGGAGGAGCTCGACGAGCCGCCCGGTCGAGCAGCCCTCGAGCCCGGAGGACCGCCGTGAGGCCCACCGCCCAGCCCCGCCCCGTCCCGCGGACCTACGTCGACGCCAATCGGCTGTGGGTCGACTCCCGCCTGCGCGCGGCGGTACAGCAGCGCGTGGAGGCGCCCGTCCTGCGCCGGCTCGGCGGCCCGGTCCCCGGCGGGCACGTCCTCGAGATCGGTACGGGACGCCGCGGCACCGGGCTGCGCCTGGCCCTCGACACGTTCCAGGCCGCGCGGGCGGACGGCGTCGAGCTGCACGCCGCCAGCGTGGACGCCTGCCGGCAGGCGGTGGCCGACCTGGGCGAGCGGGTCCGGGTCGAGCCGGGCGACGCCGCCCGGCTGGCTGCCCCCGACGCCTCCTACGACGCGGTCTTCGACTACCACCTGCTGCACCACACCCCCGCCTGGCGCGACGCCGTCCGCGAGGCAGCCCGGGTGCTGCGGCCCGGTGGGCGGTTCTACGTCTGCGAGATGACCGCCCGGTTCGTCGACAGCCGTCCGCTGCGCGCGGTCTCCCACCACCCGGCCGACGGCGACCGGCCCACGCCGCTGACCCTGTCGGCGGCCTGCCGGGACGCCGACCTGCACCTGGTCGGACAGGAGACCCGCGCCGCGGGGTGCTGGACCGCACTGGTGGCCCGCAAGGACTGACGAGGGCCGCGGCGGACCGGGTCAGGCGGCGCCGGACTCCTCGGCCGAGGAGCCGCCGCGCGGCCCGCCGCCCCCGCCCGGCCCGCCGCTGTCGGTCCCGGTCACGGTGAAGTCCGCACCGACGAGCACGATGATCCGCTCGCCGTCGGCGGTCACGATGTGCGACTCGTAGACGCCGCCGGAGTCGGTCTCGGTGCGCTCGATCGTGGCGCCGGGGTACGCGGCCAGGACGGCGGCCTCCACCTCGGTCTTCGTGTCGCCGGTGAGCAGCTGCTCGTCGGGCCGCTGGGGCTGCGACGGGTCGCTCACCGCGTACCCCGGGCCCGGAGGGGTCGTGCCCTCGTCGGCGCTCGCGGTGAGCGTGCCGGCGAGCACGCCCCCGGCGATCGCGCCGGCGGCGACCAGGCCGGCGGCCCCGCCGATGCGCTTCCAGCGTGCGGTGTTCCCCATGGGAGGTCCTCCTCGTCGGTGGCGGCCCGGAGTGGCCGTGCCGCCACCATCCGGGCCGTTCCTGGGGAGGAGCTGGCGCTGGTCTCACGACCCGCTGTGCACCGGTGACGAACCGTCACAGCGTCCGGGACCCCCTCCGGTCGCACCGACGGCGGTGCACCCGCGAGGGCGGCCCCCCTCCCGGGTCCCGCCCCGAGCGTGCGAGGGATGGGGAGGAGGGGGGTCCTCCTCAGTGGTGCCCGTCCTCCTGGGCCCGGTCCAGGGAGGCCTTGATCTCCTCCTCCGCCTCCTCGCGGCCGACCCACTCGGCGCCCTCGACCGACTTCCCCGGCTCGAGGTCCTTGTAGGTCTCGAAGAAGTGCTGGATCTCCAGCCGGTCGAACTCCGAGACGTCGCCGATGTCGGTCAGGTGGGCCTGCCGCGGATCCGTCGCCGGCACGCAGAGGACCTTGTCGTCCCCGCCCTTCTCATCGGTCATCCGGAACATGCCGATGGCCCGGCAGGTGATGAGGCAGCCGGGGAAGGTCGGCTCCTCGAGGAGGACCAGGGCGTCGAGCGGGTCGTCGTCCATGCCCAGGGTGTTCTCGATGTACCCGTAGTCGGCCGGGTAGCGGGTCGAGGTGAACAGCATCCGGTCCAGGCGGATGCGTCCGGTGGCGTGGTCCAGCTCGTACTTGTTCCGCTGGCCCTTCGGGATCTCGATCGTCACGTCGAACTGCACGGGTCGTAGTGTGGCCCACCGGACCGCGGCTGACGGTCGCAGGTCGTTCCGGGGGGTGGGCAGCATCGCGTCGAGCGGGTCGACGACCGTCACGCCGAAGTACTCCAGGTTCCGTCGCCGTCTCGTCCTGGGCGCCCTCGCCGTCGTGCTCGTGCTCGCCGTCGGCGTCTGGTTCGTCGTCCCGACCGGCGGTGGGGACGACGCCGGCGAGGCCGAGGCCCGCCTGCCCGACGTCCCGGCGGCCGCGCCCGTCCTCGCCGCGCTGGGGTCGCAGGCGCCCGTCCCCGACGCCCCCGTGCTCTCCGGTGAGCTCGCGCCGCTGCTGGCCGCGCCAGCCCTCGGTCCCGGCGTCGCCGCCGAGGTCGTCGACGTCGCCTCCGGCGGGGTGCTGCTGGACCAGGACGCCGACGACCCGGTCACGCCCGCCTCCACCGCGAAGCTGCTCACCGCCGTCGCGGCCCTGACCACCCTCGGCCCCGCGGCCACCCTCGAGACGACGGTCGTCGCCGGCGCCACCCCCGACGAGGTGGTGCTGGTCGGCGGCGGCGACCCGACCCTGTCGCGGACGGCGCCGTCGCTGACCTACCCCGGAGCGCCCACCCTCGACGACCTCGCCGCCCAGGTGCGCGGCAGCCTCCCGGCCGGCACCACGGTCACCCGCGTCGTCGTCGACAGCTCGCTGTTCAGCGGCCCGCTCACCGCCCCCGGCTGGGGGCCCGGCGACGCGCCGTCGAGCTACGCCGCCCCGATCACCGCGACCGCGGTCGACGGCGCCCGGGTCCGTCCCGGCGAGGAGGCACGCAGCGGCCAGCCCGGACTGGACGCCGGTGCCGCCCTGGCCGCCGCCCTCGGCGTCCCCCGCGCGACCGTCGCCCTCGGCTCGGCGCCCGACGGCGCGCCGACCCTGGGCGCGGTGCGCTCGGCCCCGGTCGCCCGGCTGGCCGAGCAGGCGCTGACCGGCTCGGACAACGTGCTGACCGAGTCGCTGGCCCGGCACGTGGCCCTCGCCCGCGGCCTGCCGGTCACCTTCGAGGGGTCCGCGCAGGCGGTGACCGGCGCGCTGTCCGACGCCGGTCTGGACGTCACCGGGGTGGCGCTGTCCGACGGCAGCGGGCTGTCCCTCGACGACCGGGTGCCGGTGTCCCTGCTCGCCGACCTGCTCGCCGGCGCCGCCGACGGCTCGCTCCCCGACGCCTCCGCCGTGCTGTCCGGGCTGCCCGTGGCCGGCTACGACGGGACGCTGGCCGACCGCGGCGACGCCGACCCGCCGGGCGCCCCGGGTGCCGTGCGCGCCAAGACCGGCACCCTGCTCGGCGTCCACGGCCTGGCCGGCACCGTGGTCACCGCCGACGGGCGGCTGCTGGTCTTCGCCGTCGTCGCCGACGCCGCGCCCGGCACCGAGCAGGCCGCCCAGGGCGCCCTGGACGACGTCGCCGCCGCGCTGGCCGCCTGCGGCTGCCGCTGACGGCCCTGGTGACGTCGTGGAACGGCCACCCTCCAGGGTCCCGCCGGCCCCTCTGCAGGGTCCCGCTGCGAGCCTGCGAGCAGTGGGGGGCAGAGGGGTCCTTCTAGAGACGTGGGGGGAAGGGTGGTCCCTTTTCCGCGTACCGTGAGGCGATGAGCAGCCCCGCCCCGATGGTCGACTGGGACCTCGCCGGACGCACGGCCCGCCGCCTGGTCGGTCCCGGCCCGCAGACCACGCGGGAGGAGGCCGCCGCCGTCGTCCGGGAACTGCACGAGGCGGCCGCCAGCGCCGTGGCCCACGTCGAGCGGCTGACCGGGCTGGCGCCGGTCCCCGGCGGGCCGGCCCCGGAGGTCGCCGTCGTCGACCGGCCCGGCTGGATCGACGCCAACACCGCCGGGATGGCGGCCCTGCTCGACCCGCTGGTCGATGCCCTGGCCGCCCGGCAGGAGTCCCGTCCCGGCCCGCTGGTCACCGCGATCGGCTCCCGCGCCACCGGCGTGCAGGCCGGCGGCGTGCTGGCGTTCCTCGCCTCCCGCGTGCTCGGCCAGTACGAGGTGTTCGGCACCGGCGGCCGGCTGCTGCTCGTGGCTCCCAACGTCGTCGACGCCGAGCGCCGGCTCGGGGTCGACCCCGGCGACTTCCGGCTCTGGGTGTGCCTGCACGAGGTGACCCACCAGCTGCAGTTCACCGCGGTGCCCTGGCTCAAGGGGTACCTGGAGAGGCAGATCACCGACTTCGTCGAGGCCACCGACCTCGACCCCGACGTCCTGCGCGAGCGGCTGCGCGACGTGCTGCGCAGCATCGGCAACGCCGTCCGCGGCACCGACGGTGACGACAGCGGGCTCATGGCGCTGATCCAGGACCCCGCGCAGCGGGCGGTCCTCGACCGGGTCACCGCGGTGATGAGCCTGGTGGAGGGGCACGCCGAGTACGTGATGGACGGCGTCGGCCCGGACGTCGTCCCCTCGGTGCGGACCCTGCGCAAACGGTTCGCCCAGCGGCGCAAGGGCCGCGGCCCGCTGGACCGGGTGCTGCGCCGGCTGCTGGGCCTGGAGCAGAAGATGAAGCAGTACGCCGACGGCCGGTACTTCGTCGGCGGGGTGGTCGACCTCGTCGGCATGGAGGGCTTCAACCGGGTGTGGTCGGGCCCGGAGACCCTGCCGCGCATCGAGGAGCTCACCGACCCCGCCCGCTGGGTCGAGCGGGTGCACGGCCGCCCGGCCATCCCCGCCTGAGACCCGGCCGGTGGCGGGCCCTCCCGCCGCGGTGGCCCGCGTCCGCAGCGCCGTCCGCCCGGGCCTGGCCACCTCGGCCGCGCCGGTCCTGGTGGCCGTCAGCGGGGGAGCGGACTCCCTCGCCCTGGCCGCCGCGGTCGCCTTCGAGGCACCGCGGACCGGCGTCCGGGCCGGGGCGCTGACCGTCGACCACGGCCTGCAACCCGGCTCCGCCGAGCGGGCGGCGGCCACCGCCGCGCTGCTGTCCGGGCTGGGCCTGGACCCGGTGCGCGTGCTGACCGTGCGGGTCGGGCCGGACGGCGGACCGGAGGCGGCCGCCCGGGCCGCCCGGTACGCCGCTCTCGCCCGGGCGGCAACGGACCTCGGCGCCCGGGTCGCGCTCGGCCACACGCTCGACGACCAGGCCGAGACGGTGCTGCTCGGGCTCGGCCGCGGCTCCGGGCCGCGCAGCGTCGCCGGCATGGTCGACGAGCGCCCGGACGGCGGAGTCACCTGGTGGCGGCCGCTGCTCGGCGTCCGCCGGGAGACCACCCGCGCCGCCTGCGCCGACCAGGGCCTGCCGGTGTGGGAGGACCCGTGGAACACCGACCCGGCCTACACCCGGGCGCGGCTGCGCGGCGAGGTGCTGCCGCTGCTGGAGGAGGTCCTCGGCGGCGGTGTCGCCCCGGCGCTGGCCCGCACGGCCGCAATGCTGCGGGAGGACCTCGACACCCTCGACGCGCTGGCCACCGCGGAGCTCTCCCGGCTGGCCGGAGCGGACGGCCTGCCCGCCGAGCCGCTCGCCGCCCTGCCCGCCGCGCTGCGCCGCCGGGTGCTGCGCGGCTGGCTGCGCGGAGCCGGGACGCCCGACCTGCAGGCCGTCCACCTGACCGCGGTCGACGCGCTGCTCACCCGGTGGCGGGGCCAGGGACGGGTGGACCTCCCCGGCGGTGCAGGGGTCGTCCGGACGTCTGGCAGGCTGGTGCTGTCGCCCCCTGACCCGCGGGGCCCCCGTCCCGGGAACGCACCCGACACCCGCGAGGAGTCCAGACCGTGAGCGAGCCCGCCAGCGTGCCCGCAGAGCTCGGCAACGACCACGGCTACGGTCCCGACATCGACCACGTGCTGCTGTGCGAGGAACAGATCCAGGCCAAGATCGCCGAGCTGGCCGAGCAGGTGGCGGAGGACTACGCCGGCAGGGAGGTCCTGCTGGTCGGCGTCCTCAAGGGCGCCGTGCTGTTCATGAGCGACTTCGCGCGGGCGCTGCGGCTGCCCACCCAGATGGAGTTCATGGCCGTCTCCTCCTACGGCTCGGCCACCAGCTCCTCCGGCGTCGTCCGCATCCTCAAGGACCTCGACCGCGACATCAGCGACCGGCACGTGCTGGTGATCGAGGACATCATCGACTCCGGGCTGACGCTGTCCTGGCTGCTCAAGAACCTCGGCAGCCGGCGTCCGGCCTCCCTCGAGGTCTGCGCGCTGCTGCGCAAGCCCGACGCGGTGAAGGTCGACGTGCCGGTGCGCTACGTCGGTTTCGACATCCCCAACGAGTTCGTCGTCGGCTACGGGCTGGACTACGCCGAGCGCTACCGCGACCTGCCCTACATCGCCACGCTCAAGCCCGAGGTGTACCGGTGACGCTGTGACACTGCGGTCCTACCGGACCGCACCGCGACCAGGTGCCGTCCCCCACTGCCGCTGAGCCCACCCGTCGCACTGCGTCGGGGAGCCTCCGGCCCCGCGCCGCAGCACGACCCCCGCAGGGCGGCTTCCGTCGGCACCGCGGCCACGTGCGTTCCCGGTTCGGGCGGAGCTGCTGCTGACCCACCTCGACCGGGCGACGACAGGGGTCACCCCTCCAGCCCGTTCCCGGGTCGTGCACAGCTGTCGTCCAGACTCCCCGGTGTACCGTCGGTCGCACCGACGCTGCACCGAGCGCCAGGGTGCCCGCCCGGGTCGCAGGAAGCGTCCCCCGGACGATCAGGAGGGTGGACGGGCAGGCCGGAGCCCCGGCCACCCGGCATCGTTGAATGGAACGCAAGAAGATCTTCCGCTCCGTGTGGTTCTGGGTCGTCCTCGTCGTCCTCCTGGCGTTGGCGTTCTCCTCGCTGTTCCGTGGCAACGGTGGCTACCACGAGGTCAGCACCGCGACCGCGATCGCGCAGATCACCGACGGCAACGCCGACAGGGTCACGATCAACGACAAGGAGCAGACCCTCGACCTCGACCTGAAGAACCCGGTCGAGGGCAGCGACAAGGTCACCGCGTCCTACCCGCTCGGCGCGTCCGACGACGTCTTCGACCTCGTCTCCGGTCTGAACGGCAACGGCGACGGCGTCGACTTCAACACCAACGTCACCCAGGACAGCGTGCTGGTCAGCATCCTGATCAGCTTCCTGCCCTTCGTGGTCCTGCTGCTGCTGCTGTTCTGGCTGTTCAACTCCATGCAGGGCGGTGGCCGCGGCGTCATGGCCTTCGGCAAGTCCAAGGCCAAGGTGGTCAGCAAGGACACCCCGAAGACGACGTTCGCCGACGTCGCCGGCGCCGACGAGGCCGTCGAGGAGCTGCAGGAGATCAAGGACTTCCTGGCCAACCCGGTCAAGTTCCAGGCGGTCGGCGCGAAGATCCCCAAGGGGGTGCTGCTGTTCGGCCCGCCCGGCACCGGCAAGACCCTGCTGGCCCGCGCCGTCGCCGGCGAGGCCGGCGTGCCGTTCTTCTCGATCTCCGGGTCGGACTTCGTGGAGATGTTCGTCGGCGTCGGCGCCAGCCGGGTGCGCGACCTGTTCGAGCAGGCCAAGAACAACGCGCCGGCGATCATCTTCGTCGACGAGATCGACGCCGTCGGCCGGCACCGCGGCGCCGGCATGGGCGGCGGGCACGACGAGCGCGAGCAGACGCTCAACCAGATGCTCGTCGAGATGGACGGCTTCGACGTGAAGGGTGGCGTCATCATGATCGCCGCCACCAACCGGCCGGACATCCTCGACCCGGCGCTGCTGCGCCCCGGCCGCTTCGACCGCCAGATCGCCGTCGACCGCCCCGACCTCGAGGGCCGCAAGGCGATCCTCGCCGTCCACGCCAAGGGCAAGCCGCTCGCGCCGGACGTCGACCTGGAGATCGTCGCCCGCCGCACGCCCGGCTTCACCGGCGCGGACCTCGCCAACGTGCTCAACGAGGCCGCGCTGCTCACCGCCCGCACCAACGGGCAGGTGATCACCGACGCCACCCTCGAGGAGGCGATCGACCGCGTCATCGCCGGCCCCGAGCGCAAGACCCGGGCGATGAGCGAGAAGGAGAAGAAGGTCACCGCCTACCACGAGGGCGGCCACGCCCTGGTGGCGCACGCGCTGCCCAACCTGGACCCGGTGCACAAGGTGACGATCCTGCCCCGCGGCCGCTCGCTGGGGCACACCCTGGTGCTGCCGACCGAGGACAAGTACACCCAGACCCGGTCGGAGATGATCGACACCCTCGCCTACGCGCTCGGCGGCCGGGCGGCCGAGGAGCTGGTCTTCCACGAGCCCACCACGGGTGCGGGCAACGACATCGAGAAGGCGACCTCGCTGGCGCGGTCGATGGTCACCCAGTACGGCATGAGCGCCAAGCTGGGCGCGGTCAAGTACGGCAGCAACGACTCCGAGCCGTTCCTGGGCCGCGACATGCGTTCGCACCCGGACTACTCCGAGGCCGTCGCCGCCGACATCGACGCCGAGGTCCGCGCGCTCATCGAGGCCGCCCACGACGAGGCCTGGGAGATTCTGGTCGAGTACCGGTCCGTCCTCGACACGCTCGTCCTCGAGCTGATCGAGAAGGAGACCCTCTCCAAGGAGGACATGGCGCGCATCTGCGCCCCGGTCACCAAGCGGCCCTCGCTGGCCCCGTACAACGGCTTCGGCAAGCGCACCCCGTCGGACCAGCCGCCGGTGCTCACCCCCGCCGAGCGCGCCGCGCAGAGCGGCAACGGCCACGTGCAGCCGGACCGGCCGAACCCGGTGGGGGACGTCGGCGCTCCTGCCCAACGATGAGCGAGGTCGCCCCCCAGTTCGAGGACCTGCCGTCGAGCAGGCCGCGGCGGGGGGTCGACCGCGCCCGGGTGGAGGCCGCGGTGCGGGAGATCCTGCTCGCGGTCGGCGAGGACCCGGACCGCCCCGGCCTGCAGGAGACCCCGGCGCGGGTGGCCCGCGCGTACACCGAGACCTTCGCCGGGCTCTGGCAGGACCCGGCCGAGGTGCTGGCCACCACCTTCGCCGAGGACCACGACGAGATGGTCCTGGTCAAGGACATCCCGATGTACTCGACCTGCGAGCACCACCTGGTGCCCTTCCACGGCAGGGCGCACGTCGGCTACATCCCCGGCGACGACGGCCGGGTCACCGGGCTGTCCAAGCTGGCCCGGCTGGTCGAGGTCTACGCCCGGCGCCCGCAGGTGCAGGAGCGGATGACCAGCCAGATCGCCGACGCGCTGGCCGACGTCCTCAAGCCCCGCGGCGTGCTCGTCGTCATCGAGGCCGAGCACCTGTGCATGGCGATGCGCGGGGTGCGCAAGCCCGGCTCGACGACGGTCACCTCGGCCGTGCGCGGCATCTTCCGGGACAACCCGGCGACCCGCAGCGAGGCGATGAGCCTCGTCCTGGGCCGGTGAACACCACGCTGGTGCGTCCCGCCCACTGCGTCGTGATGGGCGTCCTCAACGTCACCCCCGACTCCTTCTCGGACGGCGGCTGCTTCACCGACCCCTCCTCGGCGATCGCCCACGGCCTGGCGATGCACGCCGCCGGGGCGGACTACGTGGACGTCGGCGGGGAGTCCACCCGCCCCGGCGCCGATCGGATCGACTCGTCCGAGGAGTGCCGGCGGGTGCTGCCGGTGGTCGCCGAGCTCGCCGCCGCGGGCGTGCGGGTCAGCGTGGACACCACCCGCGCCGAGGTCGCCGAGGCCGCCCTGCAGGCCGGGGCCACGCTGGTCAACGACGTCAGCGGGGGCCTGGCCGACGAGGGGATGGCCCGGTTGGTCGCCGAGGCCGGCGTCCCCTGGGTGCTCATGCACTGGCGCGGGCACAGCCGGGAGATGTACGCCGCGGCCCGCTACGGGGACGTCGTCACCGAGGTCTGCGCGGAGCTCACCGCCCGGGTCGAGGACGTCGTCACCGCGGGCGTCGCCCCCGAGCAGCTGGTCCTCGACCCGGGGCTGGGCTTCGCCAAGCGGGCCGAGCACAACTGGCGGCTGCTGGCCGGCCTCGACCGGGTCGTCGGCCTCGGCCTGCCCGTGCTGGTCGGGGCCTCCCGCAAGTCGTTCCTCGGCCGGCTGCTGGCCGACACCGACGGGGAGCAGCGCCCGGCCGAGCAGCGGGACGCGGCCACCCTGGCCACCACCGTGCTCGCCGCCGAGGCCGGCGCGTGGGGGGTGCGGGTGCACGACGCGGCGGCCTCCGTCGACGCCGTCCGCACCGTCGCCGCCGTGCAGGCGGTCCGCCGCGAGGGGAGCGGCCGTGCCTAGTCCCCGCCCACCCCGCCGCCCCGACCGCATCGCCGTCCGCGGGCTCACCGCGCACGCCCACCACGGGGTCCACTCGGTCGAGCGGGAGCGGGGGCAGACCTTCCGCGTCGACGCCGTCCTCGAGCTGGACACCGCCGCGGCCGCCGCGGGCGACGACCTGGCCGAGACGGTCGACTACGCCCGGTTGGCCCGGCGGCTGCACGCCGTCCTCACCGGCGAGCCGGTCGACCTGCTGGAGACCCTCGCCCAGCGGCTGGCCGACGTCTGCCTGGCCGACCCGCGGGTCGACGCCGCCGAGATCACCGTGCACAAGCCCGAGGCCGACCTCGGGGTGCCCGTCGACGACGTCACGGTCGCCATCCGGCGGGAGCGGACATGACTCGCGCCGTCCTGTCGCTCGGCGCCAACCTCGGTGACCGGGCAGCCGCGCTGCGCGGCGCGGTCACGGCTCTCCGGGACGACGGCGTGCTGGTGGCCCGCTCGACGCTGTACGAGACCCCGCCGTGGGGGCCGGTCGAGCAGCCGTCCTACCTCAACGCGGTGGTGGTGGTCCGCGGCCCGCGCGACGCCGGAGGCTGGCTGGCCCGCGCGCACGAGCTGGAGCAGGCCGCCGGGCGCACCCGGGACGTGCGCTGGGGGGCGCGCACCCTCGACGTCGACGTCGTCACCGTCACCGGGGACGACGGGCAGCCGGTGCTCTCCGCCGACCCCGCCCTCACGCTGCCGCACCCGCGCGCCCACGAGCGGGCGTTCGTGCTCGTGCCGTGGGCCGACCTCGACCCGACCGCGGTGCTGTCCGGGCACGGCCGGGTGGTCGACCTGCTGGCCGCGCTGCCGGCCGAGGACGTCGCGGCCGTCGTCCGCTGGGAGCACCTCCGGTGAGCGGAGCCCCGAGCGCACGCAGGGACGCGGCGGCCCGGAGCACCCGGTCACCGAGCGCGAGGGGGGTGGACCGGTGACACCGGTGCGCCGCCGCGACCTCGTCGTCCTCGCCGCTGGCCTGGCCGTGGCGGCCTGGCTGCTGGTGCGGGCCACCTACGGGTCGCTGCCGCAGCTGCGCTGGTGGCTGCCGGTGCCGATCGCCGTCCTGGCGGTGGCCGAGCTGCTGGGCGCGCGCACCCTGCGCGCCCGGCTGGCCGCCCAGCGCGACCGCCGTCCACCGGCCGAGCGCGGCACCGCGCCGGTCCGACCGGTCGAGCCGATGCTCGTCGCCCGGCTGGCGGTGCTGGCCCAGGCCAGCGCCTACGTCGGGGCGGCGTTCGTGGGGATCTGGGTGGGAGTGCTGCTCTACGTGGCCCCGGCGGTCGCCCGCCTGCAGGCCGCCGCCGGCGACACCCTCACCTCCGTCCTCGGCGTGGCCTGCGCCGCCGCGCTGGTGGGCGCCGCGCTGTGGCTGGAGTCGGCCTGCCGGGTCCCACCCCCGTCGGACGACGAGGGCCCGCCCACCGGCGCCCGGGCGTAGTCACCGTCGTCCCTGCGCCGACAGGAGCCTGGCGAGGGTCGGCCTGCGGCGTGGTACGTCGGGGACGGCCCCTGGCCGCGGGGTGGACCGGTCGCGGAGGCCCGCAGGGTCTCCCGATCGGGGCACGGGTGGAGGCTCAGCGCATGTCGGGGACGGCAGCTGGCCGCGGGGTGGACCGGTCGCGGAGGCCCGCAGGGTCTCCCGATCGGGGCACGGGTGGAGGCTCAGCGCATGTCGGGGACGGCA
>NZ_QOHF01000041.1 GCF_003319115.1 Geodermatophilus sp. TF02-6
ATGATACAAACCGGCGGTCCGTTTTTTGTGGTTGAGTCTGCAAACCCATCCTATCAAGAGGCGGACCGCCCCTCATTCAAACGCGCCGCGGAATCCGCTGTCGATCAACCCCGTGAATAACCCTCCTTGTCCTTGACGGCGCCGCAGACGTAGAGACCGGAGAACTGGTCGCAGTTCCCGTCATAGGTGAAGGTGAGCACCGGGATGTTGCCGCCGGCGCTGGCCGAGTTGAACTTCTTCCACGCGGCGGAGTCGGTCTCGCTGCCCGCGGTCACCGCCAGGTTCATCCACGGATTGCGGTTGTTGCGGGCGTCGGACCACGGTGCGAGCCAGCCGGTGAGGTTGAAGTTGACCCAGTTGGCCGGGCAGGTCGAGTTGTACCCGAAGGCGACGTTGGCGTTGGCCAGGATGCCCTGCGGACTCCAGTCGATCCAGGGCTGGGTGTTCCAGGTGACGGTGTAGGGGTCGAAGTCCCCGGCGTTGCGGATGTCCACCCACCGAGGCGAGCAGGACGAGGAGTGGAACTCGAACAGGGACAGCGTGGCGGACTGCAGGACTCTGTTCTCCACCTGGCTGACGTCGAACTGCAGCAGGGACCGGTTCTTCTGCGCACCGCCGTTGTACGTGCCGACGCGGAGCTCCGGCTGCCCGGCTTGCGGCGTGTTGGCGATGTTGTTCTGCACGAACGTGGCACCGATCAGCCCGAGCGCCTGCGTCGGGTCGATGGTGACCGGGTAGACCGTGGTCGGGTCGGTGAGGAACTCCTGCGGCGGGGTCAGCACCAGCGTGGCGTCCGCGCCGGCTGCCGTCGGCTCGGCCAGCTCCAGCCCGATCTCGTCGACCTTCACCGGCTCGCCGGACGCGGGGTCGGTGCGGGCGTCCCACATCAGCGGCGCGCCGGCACCGCCGATCACCTCCCCGTCGGTGTCGATGACCTGCAGCTGCCCGCCGTCGCCCTCCTCGACGCTGGCGCCCTCGGTGGCCAGCGGGAACTCCAGCTCGCGCAGCGCGGCCAGCGTGGCCCGGTCGGGGCGGGAGTTGACCACCAGGTGCTGCTCGAACCCGGTCCGGGTGGCGGTCAGCACCAGGTCCACATCCGGCAGCACCTCCCGGTACGTCGCGGTCGCCCCTGCCAGCTCCGGCTCGGGCAGCTCGCTGGGCCAGGCCAGGCTGACCTCGGTGCCCTCGCCGTCGCCGAGCACCGCCATCGGCACCTCCCCACCGGCGGAGAAGGCGATCTCCCCGGTCACCGCGACTGGCCGCACCCCGGCCTCGGTCAGCTCCAAGGTGGTGTCCACGTCGACCCACTCACCGTCGACCTGCGTCCGCATCGGCCCGGCGCCGCTCTCGACGTGCACCATCCCGTCGGGGTGCACCCGGGAGATCGTGGTCTCGGTCGTCTCCGACGCCAGCTCGACCGGCTGCCCGGAGCCACGCGCCTCGGCCAGCGCCCGGTCGAACTCCGTCTCCGGCGCCACCGGCCCGGAAAGATCACCCACCGGCGCAGGCTCCGACAGGTCGATCAGGCTGCTGCTGAGCGGGGTGTCCGCGGTGAACACCGGATCGGCCAGCACCTCCGGCGACGGCTCCGCCGAGGGCTCCGGTGAGCTGTCCGCGGGGGCGTCGCCGTCCACCGGGACCGGCTCTGCCGCCTCCTCAGCGGCCCGGTTGGGCTCTTCGACACCGGGCGGAGCGGCGAACGCCACCCTCGGCTCGGCGACGAACGCGCCCTCACTCGTCACCCCAACCGCCATCGCCAGTACCGCGATGACGACCGACCGCTTGACCGCACCCATGGGAGTCCCCCGTCTCGTGAGCCAGCGGAGGAGACCACAGGGGACCCTGGTGCACGCACCGATCGTGCGGTGGGAGTGACGAACCGTGACGATCTTGTGATGCAGCGGCAGCGGCAGCGTCGCCGGGCGGTGGGCCAGTCCCGGTCAGCTCTGTCGCCCGTGATCCTCGGCCGGGGATGAGGGTCGACAGCTCGGCGGTCGACCAAGAGGCGATCAGGGGCCCCCGCTGTCCGCTTCGGTCCACCACTCGGCGGGAAGGTCGACGATCCGCAGCGCAGGTAGCGGGCCGCTGCTGCGCCCGTCCCTGGCATGACAGCCGTGGGGCGCGCCTACCGGGCTCACCAGTTGGGCCATGTGCACGTCGGCGAGGTGGCGACGGGCGGCCCTGATGCCCTCCGGTCCCCGGGGCGGGTGGTCGGGACCCCGGGGCGGGTGGTCGGTACATGTGCAGGAAGTGCGGATACCGGGGAGCGCAGAGGAAGCCCAGGTCGCTGTACCAGGCGGCCACCGCGACGCTGCTGGCGTCGAGTTGGGCGCTGAGGCCGTCGCGGTCCAGCTCGGCGAGCAGGCGGGTCATCAGCTGGGTGCCCAGCTGCTCCCCGCGGGGATGGGCGGCGACGTTGCCGATCTCGACGTCGGCGGCGGCATGGGGTGTGGCGTGCCGGCGGCCGCGCAGTGTGCGGACCGCGTCGCGCACCGGCGCCCGCGCCACCAGGGACCACACCACCAGCAGCACGGCGAGGACGAGGCCACCAGTCCGGCGACCGGCGCCCAGTCGAGGACGTCGGGAGCGCTCGCGGTCAGTGTGATGTCGGCGCCGACCGCGGCGATCAGAAGGCCGAGGACTACCAGGAGCAGAGCCGGTCGGCTGGCGGGATGGCGGTGTTCGAAGGGTCAGGGCGGCACCGCCGAGCCGGCCTGGGATGGCCGAGCGGAGGAGGACGGTGGTCCGTCGGTACACGACAGCGAGCAGAAGCCACAGCGGGTAGCTGGCGGCCGCAACCAGCCAGCGCGGCCACCGAGGCAGCCGAATCCGGGATGCGGTGAGGCTGTGCGCCCAGATGGTGGCGACGGTGACCACGGCCCGGCGACGCGGCGGCACGGCCCGCACGGCGGCGGCGATGTCGGCTGCGGCACGGTGGGGATGCGTCGTCATGGCAGTGGAAGGTGGGTGGCCGTCATCGGGTGTGACTCGGGGTGTCGTGGAGGAAGTTGCGCTGCTGTTCTGGCGTGGCGGCCGAGGGCTGATCCGGTGCTCGCGGTCAAGCCACGATCCGAAGCTCGTGCGCCGAGTACCAGTGCAGCTGCGCCCCGTCGAAGACGATGCCGGTGAAGAGGGTGGCCAGGCCGAGCCAGCTGCCGTCGGGCAGCTGCATGCGCCCCCACAGCCAGCCGACGCCGGTGGCGTGCGCGACCGGCCTGGGCGGCAGGACCCGGGAGGCGCGGGGGCGGGCCGGGGCGGCCTGCAGTTCCCGCTCGCGCTCGTCACTGACCGGCGGGGTCACCTGGGCGCACCGTAGGCGGGCGACCGTCACACCCGAGCCGCAGCCCAGCGAGGACATGCTGCTGCACCGGGATCACGGCCAGCTCGAGGATCGTGCTTGCACTTCCTCCCGCTCCCGACAACTGCCGATCCCTGCGGTGGAGCCGGTCGGGGAGGGGCGGGCCGCAGGCCCATCACGCGGTGACGCGCAGCGCCCTTCCGGCGAGCGGCGGAGCCGCGACGATCATGGCAGGGAGCAGGTCTCGGACAACGCCAACAGCCGGGAGCAAGCCATGCGGTCAGGTCTCCCGACCCCGCCTGCGTTACCACCGGTGCACGCGACTCACACGCAAGGCGCTTCGGAACGCGCGGCCCGGGTCCCGGTGCTGTCAGCGGGCCGTGGTCTCATCAGGCCCGTGGTGCAGCGGGGTGGGCGGGCGGCTGCTCTCGATGGTGGCGCGGGCTCGACCGCGCCGGTCTACCGGCTCGTGCCGAGCGGTCCGGAGCCGACCGCCCCCGCCCCGCAGCTGGACCCCACGCAGCAGGCCGTCGTCGACCACCCCGGCGGCCCGTTGCTCGTGCTCGCCGGCCCCGGCACGGGCAAGACGACGACGATCGTCGAGGCCGTCGCGGCCCGCATCGACCGCGGCGTCGACCCCGAGCAGGTCCTCGTCCTGACCTTCAGCCGCAGGGCCGCCGCCGACCTGCGTGCCCGCGTCACCGCCCGGGTTGCGCGCGCCGTCCGCGAGCCGTTGGCCCGCACCCTCCACTCCTACGCGTACGGCGTCCTGCGCCGGGCCGCGCTGCTGCGCGGCGACCCTCCGCCCCGGCTGCTCACCGCCGCCGAGCAGGACGCCGTCGTCGCCCAGCTGCTGCGCGGTGACCTCGAGGAGGCCGGCGCGGTCCGCTGGCCGCAGTCCCTCGTCCCCGCGCTGTCCACAGCCGGCTTTCGCACCGAGCTGCGCGAGCTGCTGCTGCGCGCCACCGAGCGCGGGGTGGGGCCCGAGCAGCTGGCCGCCTGGGGCCGCGCGCGCGGCGTCGAGGCGTGGGTGCACGCGGCGGCCTTCATGGAGCAGTACGAGGCGGTGGCGGCGTTCGCCACGGCCGGCCGCGGCGACGCGTCCGGCTTCGACCCGGCGGAGCTGGTCCGCGAGGCGATCGCCGAGCTGGCGAGCGACCCGGAGCTGCTGCGCTCCGAGCGCGAGCGCGCCCGCTGGCTGTTCGTCGACGAGTACCAGGACACCGACCCGGCCCAGGTGGAGCTGCTCGACCTGCTGGCCGGCCGCGGCGGGAACCTGGTCGCCGTGGGCGACCCCGACCAGGCGATCTACGCCTTCCGCGGCGCGGAGGCGCGCGGCGTCGTCGAGTTCCCCGAGCGCTTCCGCCACGCCGACGGGCGCCGCGCCGACCGGCTCTCCCTCGGGGTGTGCCGCCGCTCGGGGGCGGAGCTGCTCCGGATCACCCGGAGGGTCGCCGAGGGGTTGCCCGGGCCCGCCCAGCACCGGCGGCTGCAGCCGGTGGCCGGGGCGGACGAGGGAGCCGCGGAGGTGCACGTCTTCGGGTCCGCCGCCATCGAGGCCGCCTACCTCGCCGACGTCCTGCGCCGCGCCTACCTGCTCGACGGCGTCCCCTGGTCGCAGATGGCGGTCGTGGTCCGGACGACGCTGGCGCTGGGGCCGCTGCGCCGGGCGCTGACCTCGGCCGGCGTCCCCGTAGCCGTCACCTCCGACGACCTGCCGCTGGCCGCCCAGCCGGCGGTCGCCCCGTTCCTCGCCGCGCTCGACGCGCTGCTGCCCGGCCGCGACGGCGCGCCGGCGGGCCTGGACGAGCCGGTGGCCGAGGCGCTGCTGACCTCGCCGCTGGGCGGGGCCACCGTGCTCGACCTGCGCCGGCTGCGCCGCGCCGTCCGCGTCGCCCTGGCCCGGCAGGGCGTCGACGACGCCGAGCGCGGCGCGCCCCTGGCGACCGCGGTCACCGACGAGCCGCTCCTGGAGACCCTGCCCGAGCACCTGGCCCGACCGGCGCACCGGGTCGCCGGCGTCCTCGCCGCCGGCCGGCTCGCGCTGGCCCGGGGCGGCACGGCCGAGGACGTGCTGTGGGCGATGTGGCAGCGCAGCGGCCTGGCCGGCCGGTGGGCCCGGGCCAGCGCCGCCGGCGGAGCCGCCGGGGCGGTCGCCGACCGCGACCTCGACGCCGTCGTCGCGCTCTTCGACGCCGCCGCCGGCTTCGTCGACCGGCTGCCCTCGGCCGACGTCCGGGCGTTCGTCGAGCACCTGTCGGGGCAGGAGCTGCCCGGCGACCTCGGCGCGACCCGGGCCGCGGACGGGGCGGTGCGGCTGCTCACCGCGCACGCGGCCAAGGGGCTGGAGTGGGACCTCGTCTGCGTGGCCGGCGTGCAGGAGGGGGTGTGGCCGGACCTGCGCGAGCGGGGCTCGCTGCTCGGCACCGAGGACCTCGTCGAGCTGGCCGCCGGCATCGACAGCGCCGCCGTGGACCGGCGCACGCTGCTGCTCGCCGAGGAGCGGCGGCTGTTCTACGTCGCCTGCACCCGCGCCCGCCGCCGGCTGGTGGTCACCGCCGTGCAGGGCGCGCTGGACGGCGCCGAGGCCGGGGCGAGCGCCTCGCGTTTCCTCGACCTGGTGTCCCCGCCGCCGGACGAGGGCCGCCCGCTGACGGAGCTGCCGCGCTCGCTCACCCTGCCCGGGCTGGTGGCCGACCTGCGCCGCGCCGTGACCGACCCGCACACCCCGCCCGCCCGCCGCTCGGCGGCGGCGGCGGTGCTGCGCCGGCTGGCCGCCGACAGCGTGCCGGGGGCGGCACCCCGGCAGTGGTGGGGCCTGGCCCCGCTGTCGGACGACGCCCCGCTGGTGCCCCCGGACGCGACGGTGCGGGTGCGCCCGTCGGCGATCGAGACCTTCCAGCGCTGCCCGCTGCGCTGGGCACTCGGCGCGGTCGGGGCCGAGGCCGCACCCGACGCGACCCGCACCGTCGGCTCGGCGGTGCACGCGGTCGCCCAGCGGGTCGCCGAGGGGCTGCCCCCGGCCGAGGCGCCGGCGGCGCTGGGCGAGGAGCTCGACCGCCTCGCCCTCGGTCCGGGCTGGTCCGACCAGCGCCAGCGGGCCGCCGCCCAGGACATGCTCGACCGGTTCCTGCGCTGGCAGGCGGCCAACCGGCGGGAGCTGGTCGCCGCCGAGGAGGACTTCGACGTCGTCGTCGGCCGCGCCCGGCTGCGCGGCCAGGTCGACCGGCTCGAGCGCGACGTCGACGGCCGGCTGGTCGTGGTCGACCTCAAGACCGGCCGGACCGCGCCCCGGGACGTCGCCGAGCACGGGCAGCTGGCCGCCTACCAGGTGGCCGTCGCGGCGGGCGCCTTTCCCGCTCACGGCACCGTCCCCGGCGGCGCCGCGCTGCTGCAGGTGGGCGCCGGCAGCAGGGCCAAGGAGCAGCACCAGGAGCCGCTGCCCGCCGACGTCGCCCTGGCGGAGACGGCCGCCGGCCGGCTCGTCGCCGCCGTGGGGGAGGGCATGGGTGCGGCGATCTTCGAGGTGCGCAGCGGCGCCCACTGCCAGCGCTGCCCGGCGCGCGGCAGTTGTCCGCTGCACGAGCGCGGCCGGCAGGTCACCGGGTGAGCCCTCATCCCGAGTGGCCCCCCGGGTTCCCTCGCGAGCTCGCGAGCGGAGCGTGGCCCCGTTCAGAGGCTCGCCGCCAGCTTGCGAGCGGGGAGGAGGACGGGGTCCTTCCGGGGGTCCTTCCAGGGGTCCTTGAACAGCTCTCCTTCGACGACGACGACGACGACCTCCTCGGCGGCGACCCCGCTCCGGAGTCCGGCCCCCGGCGGCTGCTGACCCCGGCCGAGGTGGCCGCACGCTGCGGGCTGTCCCACGCGCCGTCGGAGGAGCAGGCCCGGGTGGTCGCCGCCCCGGCCGACCGGCCGCTGGTCGTCGTCGCCGGCGCGGGGTCGGGCAAGACCGAGACGATGGCCGCCCGGGTCTCCTGGCTGGTCGCCAACCGGGTGGTCGACCCCGAGGCGGTCCTGGGGCTGACCTTCACCCGCAAGGCGGCCGGCGAGCTGGCCGAGCGCATCCGGCTGCGGCTCGGTGCGCTGGCCCGCCACCCCGACACCGAGACCGACCTGCGCGAGCGGCTGCAGGTCGCCCAGCCGACGGTCGCCACCTACCACGGGTACGCCGCCGCGCTGGTCGCCGAACACGGCCTGCGGATCGGCGTGGAGCCGGGGGCCGGCGTCCTCGGCCCGGCGCTGTGCTGGGGACAGGCCGCCCAGGTGGTGGCCGCCTACACCGGCGACATGGACGACGTGCCGCTGTCGCTGCTCACCACCATCGAGGACGTGCTGGCCCTCGCCGCGGAGCTGGGCGAGCACGACGTCCACCCCGCCGCGCTGCGGGCCTGGACCGCCCGGCTCGAGGCGCAGGTCGCCTCCTACCCCGACGCCCCGACGAAGAAGGGTCCGTACAAAGACGTCCTCGACGTGCTCGCCCGGCAGCGGGCGCGGGTGGCGCTGCTGCCGCTGGTCGAGGCCTTCGAGGCACGCAAGCGGGCCATGGGCTCCATCGACCACGCCGACCAGGTGGCGCACGCCGCGCGGATCGCCGTCACCGCGCCCGAGGTCGGCCGCCGCGAGCGGACCCGCTGGAAGGCGGTGCTCCTCGACGAGTACCAGGACACCAGCGTCGGGCAGCTGCGCATGCTCGAGGCCCTCTTCGGCCGGGAGAGCGGACACCCGGTCCTCGCCGTCGGCGACCCCCGCCAGTCCATCTACGGCTGGCGGGGCGCCTCGGCCGGCACCATCGAGCGCTTCGCCCGCACCTTCCCCGGCGTCCGGGCCCGGCCGGCGCAGCGGCTGACCCTGGCCACCAGCTGGCGCAACGACGAGGCGGTGCTCGCCGTGGCCAACGCCGTGTCGGCCCTGCTGCCGCCGCCGGAGGTGCCCCTACCCGACCTCGCCCCGGCGCCCACCGCCGGCCGGGGCGCGGTCACCGTCGGGCTGTACGGCACCGTCGCCGAGGAGACCGCGGCGCTGGCCGACCGGTTGGCCGCCTGCTGGCACGGCACCGACCCGGTGTGGTCGGGAGGAGTGGGGCCCGTAGGCCCCCTGCAGGGCCCCCGGCCGCCTTCCGGGTCCCGCCCCGAGCTTGCGAGGGGTGGGGAGAAGGCGGTCCTTCTACCGACGAGCGGCCGGAGCGGCTCAGCCCAGCCGGGGGACGGTACGTGGCCGCGGTGTCGTCCGGAGGACGACGAGGTGCACCGCCCTCCGACGGTCGCCGTCCTCGCCCGCACCCGTAGGCAGCTGCCCGGTATCGCCGCCGCGCTGCGCGAGAGGGGGGTGCCGGTGGAGGTCGTCGGCCTCGGCGGGCTGCTCGAGGTGCCCGAGGTCTCCGACGTCGTCGCCACCCTGACCGTGCTGGTCGACCCGACCGCCGGCGACGCGCTGGGCCGGCTGCTGACCGGGGCGCGCTGGCGGATCGGCCCCCGCGACCTGGCCGCGCTGGAGGCCCGCGCCCGCGGGCTGGTGCACGGCCGCCGCCCGGCCCGGGACGACGAGGACGGCGAGCAGCCCGCGCGGGAGCGGGGCAGCATCGTCGAGGCCCTCGACGACCTCGGCGACGCCGACGCGTACTCGGCCGAGGGGTACCGCCGGCTGCGGCGGCTCGGTGACGAGCTGGCCCAGCTGCGCACCCGGCTCGGGGAGTCGCTGCCCGACCTGGTCGACGAGGTCGCCCGCACCCTGGGCCTGGAAACCGAGCTGGCCAGCGCGCCGGAGGTCAGCCCGGCCGGCGCCCGCGCCCACCTCGACGCGCTGCACGCGGTCGCCGCGGACTTCACCGAGCTGGCCGAGCTGCCCTCGCTGCCGGCCTTCCTCGGCTACCTGCGCGACGCCGAGGAGCGCGAGCGCGGCCTGGAGCCCGGCGAGGTGGCGGTCAACCCGGAGGCGGTGCAGCTGCTCACCGCGCACTCGGCCAAGGGCCTGGAGTGGGACGTCGTCGCGGTGCCCGGCCTGACCGTCGACCAGTTCCCCGCCCGGCCGGGGATCAGCGACTCCTGGGTCAAGGACCCGGGCGCGGTGCCGGTCGACCTGCGCACCGTCGACCGCGAGGAGCTGCCCCGGTGGCGGCTGCCGGCGCCCGGCTCCGGTGACCACAAGGTGGTGGAGCAGACGCTGGAGGAGTACGTCGAGCAGTGGAAGCGCTTCGGCACCGGCGAGGAGATCCGGCTCGGCTACGTCGCCGTCACCCGCGCCCGGCACCTGCTGGTCTGCTCGGGCAGCTGGTGGCGCGACGGGCTCAAGCCGTGCGGGCCGTCGTCCTTACTGCACGCCGTGCGGGAGGCCTGCGCGGCCGGCGCCGGGACGGTCGTGCACTGGGCGCCGGCCCCGGAGGACGGCGCGCAGAACCCGGCGCTGGCCGAGTGGCCGGTGGGCGTGTGGCCGGCCGACCCGCTCTCGGCCGCACGCCGCCGCGCGCTCACCGCCGCCGCCGAGCTCGTCGCCGGCGCCGCGCCGCACCCGCTGGAGCCCGACACCCGTCTCGGCGACCCCGACCCGCTGGTCGACCAGTGGGTGCGCGATGCGGACCTGCTGCTGCGCGAGCGTGCCGCGGCCGCCCGGCCGACGGTCGACGTCCCGCTGCCCTCGCACCTGTCGGTGTCGGAGCTGGTGGCCCTGCGGCGGGACCCGGCCGAGCTGGCCCGTCGGCTGCGCCGCCCGCTGCCGGCCGCGCCCGCCCAGCAGGCCCGCCGCGGCACCGCCTTCCACGCCTGGCTGGAGGAGCGCTTCGGCGCCGCCCGGCTGCTCGACCTCGACGAGCTACCCGGCTCCGGCGACGAGTTCGCCGCCCCCGACAGCGCGCTGGCCGAGCTGCAGTGGGCCTTCCTGGCCAGCGAGTGGGCCGAGCGGCAGCCGCTCGACGTCGAGGTGGCCTTCGAGACGCCGCTGGGCCCGCTGACCCTGCGCGGCCGGATCGACGCGGTCTTCGCCGACGGGAACGGCGGCTACGAGGTCGTCGACTGGAAGACCGGCCCACCGCCGTCCGGGGCGGAACTGGCCGCGGCCGGGGTGCAACTGGCCGCCTACCGGCTGGGCTGGTCGCGGTTGACCGGTGTGCCGGTGGAGCGGGTCAGCGCCGGGTTCCACCACGTCGCCGCCGGCGTGACCGTCCGCCCGGTCGACCTGCTCGACGAGGCCGGCCTGCTCGCCCTGGTCACCGGCACGGCCCGCTGACCGCGGCCGGGGTCGGGTCAGCCGGCCAGCGTCCTCCCGTACTGGTGGACGACGGCGCCGGAGGGAGCCCGGCCCGTGGCCGCGGCCAGCTCCCGCTGCCGGCGCACGAACGCCGCGTACCACGCGCGGTCGCGCACCTCGCCCGTCCCGACGTGGCGCATGACCGCCGGGTCGTCGAACAGGCCCGCCCAGGCGTCGGCGTCCTCGGCCGTGGGGACGCGCAGCCGCACGTTCATGTCGACGCGATGCGGTCGAGGACCGCGACGGCCAGCCGGTCGGGGGCCTGCTCGGGGATCCAGTGGCTGACCCCGGCCAGCTCGACGAACCGGTAGTCGCCGGTGACGCAGTCCGCGCAGCCCTCCGCCGCGGTCCGGCCGACGGCGACGTCCCCGTCGCTCCACACGTAGGTCGTCGGCACCGCCACCGGGTCGACCGGGATGCTCGAGCTCATCGCCCGGTACCAGTTCAGCGCGGCGGTCAGCGCGCCCGGCGCCAGCAGTACGGTCACGTACTGGTCGACCGCCTCGACCGGCACAGCGTCGCCGAACATGCGCCGCAGCCTCCGGGCGTCGTCGGCGAGCAGTACCTCCTCGGCCTTGCCCGTCTGCCAGAACAACCGGATGTAGGCCGAGCGCTCCTGCTGCTCGGGGTCTGCGCGCCAGGCGGCGGTGAACGCCGTCGGGTGCGGCACCGACACGGCGGTCAGCGAGCGCACCCGGTCGGAGTGCCAGGCGGTCAGCGCCCAGGCCACGTTGGCGCCCCAGTCGTGGCCGACGACGTCGGCGCGGGGCACGTCCATCGCCGTCATCAGGTCGGCGGTGACCTGCGCCAGGCTCGGCAGCGCGTAGGCGCCGACCTCGGCCGGCCGGGCGCCGGGGGAGTAGCCGAGCTGGTCGACGGCGTAGGTGCGCAGCCCCGCCTCGGTCAGCCGGGGGGTCACCGCGGCCCAGGACTGCGAGGTCTCCGGGAAGCCGTGCAGCAGCAGCACCGGCCGGCCGTCGTCCGGACCGTCGGCCCGGACGTCGAAGGTGAGGTCGCCGACGTCCACGCGCAGCAGCTGTCCCGCCATGGCGGTGACGCTACCGTCGGCGGTCGTGAGCAGCCCGGAACGCGCGTTCGTCACCGCCCACGCAGGCGACCTGCACACCGACCTCGACGCGTGGTTGCGCATCCCGTCGATCTCCGCCGACCCGGCGCACGCGCCCGACGTCGCCGCCAGCGCCGAATGGCTGGCCGCCGCGCTGCGCCGTACCGGCTTCCCGGTGGTGGAGGTCTGGCCGACCCCGGGCGCCCCCGCCGTCTACGCGGAGTGGCCGTCGGCGGACGACGGCGCGCCGGTGGCCCTCGTCTACGGCCACTCCGACGTCCAGCCGGTCGACCCGCTCGAGCTGTGGACGCACCCGCCCTTCGAGCCCACCCGGGTCGAGGGCCCCGACGGCCCGGAGCTGCACGCCCGCGGCGCCATCGACGACAAGGGCAACGTGGCGATGCACCTGCTCGGCATCCGCGCGCACCTGGCCGCCACCGGCCGCGACACCCCGGCGGTCACCGTGAAGGTGCTCGTCGAGGGGGAGGAGGAGTCCGGCTCACCGCACTTCGCCGCGCTGCTGCGCGAGCGGGCCGACCGGCTGCGCTGCGACGTCGTCGTGGTCAGCGACACCGGCATGGCCGCTCCCGACGTCCCCAGCGCCGTCGTCGCCATGCGCGGCCTGGCCGACGCCGAGATCACCCTGCGCGGACCCGCCGTCGACCTGCACTCGGGCTCCTTCGGCGGGGCCGTGCCCAACCCGCTGCACGCCATGGCCGCGCTGATCGCCGGCCTGCACGACGAGCACGGCCGGGTCACCCTGCCCGGCTTCTACGACCGGGTGCGGCCGCTGACCGACCGCGAGCGCGCGCTCATGGCCCGGGTGCCCTTCGACGAGGCCGCCTGGCTGGCCGGTCCGGCCGCCTCCCGCGCCGCCACCGGCGAGGCCGGCTTCACCACCCTGGAGCGGATCGGCGCCCGGCCCACCGCCGAGGTCAACGGCATGTGGGGCGGCTACACCGGCCCCGGGCACAAGACGATCATCCCGGCCGAGGCGCACGCGAAGGTCACCTTCCGGCTGGTGGCCGACCAGCGCCTGGCCGACGTCGGCCCCATGGTCCGCGACTGGGTGGCCGCGAACACGCCCGAGGGCATCGAGGCCGACGTCCACGTGCCGGCCGGCGGGGTCTCCCCGTGCGCCAGCGACCTGGACTCCCCGGCGATGGCCGCCCTGCTCGCCGCCATCGGGCAGGCGAACGACCGCGACCCGGCCGACGTGCTGTTCACCCGCGAGGGCGGCAGCGGCCCCGAGGCCGACCTGGTCGACGTCCTCGGCGCACCGCTGGTCTTCCTCGGCGCCGGCCTGCCCACCGACCGCATCCACTCGCCGAACGAGCGGGTGCTGCTACCCATGCTGCACCGCGGCGCCGAGGCCGCGGCGCACCTGTGGCGCGAGCTGGCCGCCCTCGGCCGCGCCGGCTGAGCCCGTCTCAGGCCGGGGAGGCCGGCGGCCTCGAGGTCAGGGGCGGCATCGGCGCGGCGAAGGCCTCGTCGAGCACGTCGAGCGCCTCGTCGAGCAGGTCCTGCCCGATGACCAGCGGCGGCAGGAAACGCAGCACGTTGCCGTACGTGCCGGCGGTGAGGACGACGACCCCGGCGGCGTGGCAGGCCCGCGCGACGCGCCCGGCCAGCTCGGCGTCCGGCTCGGTGGTGCCCGGGCGGACCAGCTCGACGGCGACCATGGCGCCGCGACCGCGCACGTCCCCGATCGCCGGGGTGCGCTCGGCCAGCGCCCGCAGCCGGGGCAGCATCGTGTCGCCGATGGCGCGGGCGGCGCCGGCGAGGTCCTGCGCGCGCATCGTCCCGATGGCGGCCAGCGCCGCCGCGCAGGCGACCGGGTTACCGCCGTACGTGCCGCCCAGGCCACCCCCGTGGACGGCGTCCATGACCTCCGCGCGGCCGGTGACCGCGCCCAGGGGCATCCCGCCGGCGATGCCCTTCGCGGTGGCGATCAGGTCGGGCACCACGCCCTCGTGCTCGCAGGCGAACCAGTCGCCGGTGCGGCAGAAACCGGTCTGCACCTCGTCGGCGACGAACACCGCGCCGGCCTGCCGGCACCAGTCGGCCAACGCCGGGAGGAAGCCCGACGCCGGGACGACGAATCCGCCCTCGCCCTGGATCGGCTCGATGAGGACGGCGGCCACGTTCGCGGTGCCGACCTGCGCCTCGATCTGGGCGATGGCGCGCGACGCGGCCTCGGCGCCGGTGGTGCCGGGGGCGTCCCGGAACGGGTAGGACATGGGCGCGCGGTACACCTCGGGCGCGAACGGCCCGAAGCGGTGCTTGTACGGCATGTTCTTCGCGGTGAGCGCCATGGTGAGGTTCGTGCGCCCGTGGTAGGCGTGGTCGAAGGCCACCACGGCCTGCCGACCGGTCGCGTGCCGGGCGATCTTCACCGCGTTCTCGACCGCCTCGGCCCCGGTGTTGAACAGCGCCGAGCGCTTCTCGTGGTCGCCGGGGGTCAGCCGGGCGAGCTCCTCGCACACGGCGACGTAGCCCTCGTAGGGCGTGACCATGAAGCAGGTGTGGGTGAAGGCGGCGACCTGCTGCTGCACCGCCTCCACCACGGCCGGGGCGGCGTTGCCCACGCTCACCACGGCGATCCCGGCGCCGAGGTCGATGAACGAGTTGCCGTCGACGTCGACCAGCACGCCGCCGCCGGCGCGCTCGACGAACACCGGGAGGGTGGTGCTCACGCCGGCGGACACCGCGGCGTTCCGCCGGCCCATGAGCTCCCGGGACCGGGGGCCGGGCACCTCGGTGACGAGCCGCCGCTCCTGCGGCAGCGTGGACGGGGCGGCAAGCAGGTCGGTCACGACGGGCTCCTGGGGGTTGTTGGCCGGCCGCCCGGGACGACAGGGGCCCGCCGAGTGTCGCCGTCGGCACGGCGTCCGGGTAGTGCCCACACCACGGCCGCCCGAACCCGGGGCCGTCGGGGCCGCGGAGTGGCCGCGCCGACGGGTTTCCGGGATGCTGTCGCGCAGCACAGCCGCGGCACACGTCTGGTTGGCCACCAGCCGAGGGAGTCGGTCATGGCGCACGGAGCACCCGACGGCGGGCACCTCAAGAAGGGCCTCAAGCAGCGCCACCTCGCGATGATCGCCATCGGCGGCGTCATCGGGGCGGGCCTGTTCGTCGGCTCCGGGGCGGTCATCGGGGAGGTCGGCCCCGGGGCGTTCATCACCTACGCGCTCACCGGCGTCCTCATCGTCATGGTGATGCGGATGCTCGGCGAGATGGCGGTGGCCAACCCGTCCACCGGCTCCTTCGCCGACTACGCCCGCCGGGCCCTCGGCGGCTGGGCCGGGTTCAGCGTGGGCTGGCTGTACTGGTACTTCTGGGTGATCGTCGTCGGCTTCGAGGCGGTGGCCGGCGCCGGCATCCTGCAGCGCTGGCTGCCCGGGGTGCCGCTGTGGGTCATGGCGCTGGGCCTCATGCTCCTGATGACGGCGACCAACCTGTTCTCGGTGACCTCCTACGGCGAGTTCGAGTACTGGTTCGCCGCGATCAAGGTCGCCACTATCGTCGTCTTCATCGCCCTCGGGACGCTGTTCGTGCTCGGCCTGTGGCCCGGCCGCGATCTGGACTTCTCGAACCTGACCGACCACGGCGGCTTCCTGCCCCACGGCGTCGGAGCCCTGTTCTCCGGCATCGTCATCGTCATCTTCTCGATGGTCGGCGCCGAGATCGCCACCATCGCGGCGGCCGAGTCGGCCGAGCCGGAGCGGGCGATCGTCCGGGCCACGAACTCCGTGGTCTTCCGGATCATCGTCTTCTTCGTCGGGTCGATCTTCCTGCTGGCCACCATCCTGCCGTGGAACTCCACCCGGCTCGGGGCCTCCCCCTACGTCTCGGCGATGGAGGAGTTGGGGATCCCGGCCGCGGCGGAGATCATGAACGCCGTCGTCCTCACCGCGGTGCTGTCCTGCCTGAACTCCGGCCTCTACACCGCATCTCGCATGCTGTTCGTGCTGGCCGCCCGACGGGAGGCGCCGGGCCGGATGCTGGCGATCAACCAGCGCGGCGTCCCGATGTGGGCGATCCTGTCCTCCACCGTGGTGGGCTTCGCCTGCGTGGTCGCGGCCTACGTGTCCCCGGACACGGTGTTCCTCTTCCTGCTCAACTCCTCCGGCGCGGTCATCCTCTTCGTGTACCTGCTCATCTGCCTGTCCCAGCTGGTGCTGCGGCGCAGGACCCCGCCGGAGCGGCTCCGGGTCAAGATGTGGTTCTACCCGCTGCTCACCGTGCTCACCGCGGCCGCGATCGTGGCCGTCCTGGTGTCGATGGCGTTCCGCGACGACACCCGCTCGCAGATCGCGCTCAGCCTGCTGGCCTGGGCCCTGGTCCTGGTGGCCTACGTCGTGCGGCGCCGGGTCGTCGGCGACGCGCACACCACCGGCGACGGGGCCGCGGCGGAGGCCCGCGCCGCAGCGTGGGCGCACGAGCACGGCGCCGCCGCCGAGACGCAGGTCGACGCGGCCGTCGGTGAGGGCCCGCTCGACCCGGCCCTCGTCCGGCGGATGCGGGAGGAGGGCCAGCCGAACGAGGGCGCGTGAGCCCCGCTCGCCCCGACGGCGTCCTGAGGCGGGTCGAGGGGACCTGCGACCTAGAGTGCTGCCGTGAGCGAGCCCGTCCACCCCGCACCGGCGCCGGGCTGGTACCCCGATCCGGACGGCGCCCCGGGGACGGTGCGCTGGTGGGACGGCGCGCGCTGGTCGGACGTGACGACGCCGGCCGGCCCGGGGGTCCGGGTGCAGACCGTGCCGGCGCCGGCTCCGGTCCGTCCCGAGCCGCCCCGGCCCCCGGCCGGCCCCGCGCCGTCCTCCCCGCGCACCGCGTGGGTGGTCGGTCTGTCGGTGCTCGGCCTGGTGCTCGTGGTCGTCATCGGCCTGCTCGTCGGCCGGCCGACCGGCGGGCTGGACGACGAGGCCGCCGTCCCCGTGCCGTCGTCCGCCGCGGGGCCGACCTTCCCGCCCGGCACGGTGCGGATCGTCGATGAGGCGTCGGGCATCTCCTACCCGTTCCTCGGCGACGGCTGGTACGAGTACTCCCTCGGGACGGTGCTCGAGACCACCGCGGTGGCCGGGCAGTACTTCACCACCCAGGACCTCACGCCGGACGGCGGCACCTTCATCGCCCAGTGCACCTCCGGCCCGCTCGCACCGCAGTTCGGCTACGGCGGGCCGGACACCCTGCAGGCCACCCTCGGCCAGGTCGCCGACAGCGTGCGCGCCAACTACTACCCGGGCCCCAACGAACGCCGGGTCCTGCGGGACGAGGCGCTCACCGTCGACGGCGCCGCCGCGCACCTGCTCGAGTTCGACCTGTCCTGGGACGTCGCCGGCTACGACGCGACCGGCGAGCGTGCCGCCCTGGTGCTCATCGACGTCGGCCGACCGGCGCCGGCGCTGCTCTACCTGTCGATCCCCAACACGCACGCCGAGCTGTACGGCGTCATCGACCGCGTCATCGGCGCCACCGAGGTGCTGTGACATGGCGGTCCTCCGGACCGCACCGCGGCCACGTGCCGTCCCCGATCGGCGTCGAGCCCGTCCGGCCGCTCGTCGGGGACCCTGCGGGCCCCGCTCCTCCCGGCCACCGCGGCCACGTGCCGTCCCCGATCGGCGTCGAGCCCGTCCGGCCGCTCGTCGGGGACCCTGCGGGCCCCGCTCCTCCCGGCCACCGCGGCCACGTGCCGTCCCCGATCGGCGTCGAGCCCGTCCGGCCGCTCGTCGGGGACCCTGCGGGCCCCGCTCCTCCCGGCCACCGCGGCCACGTGCCGTCCCCGATCGGCGTCGAGCCCG